>NZ_BAAALH010000002.1:926834-954841 GCF_039528175.1 Citricoccus alkalitolerans | reverse complement strand
CAACCACACCGATCCTGCACTGCCCGGTGGAGCAGCGTGAAGCGGTCAGCTACTCACCGCCGGTCACCTCATGAGCGCGGGACAGCAGGGCTGCCACCTCACCGCGGGTGATCTGGTGGCCCGGACGGTAGTTGCCGTCCTCATAGCCGGTGGAGATGTTCTGCTCCGCCATCCAGACGATCGCTTTGTGGTGCGCGCTGGACTCCGGAACGTCCGGGAAACCCTCGCCCTCCACGGTGCCGGGATCCGGCCCGACGGTGCGGAACACGAAGGAGGCGAACTCGCCACGCGTCACCTCATCGAACTGGCGGAACGTGCCGTCCTCGTAACCGGTGGTGATCTCTTCGGCATTGGCCCAGGAGATCGCCTCGAAGAACGTGCTGGACTCCGGGACGTCCGGGAACTCGGCCGGATCCGTCACCTCGGGTGAATCCATGTAGCGGTAGAGGAACGCCACGGACTCGCCACGGCCGATGTCCCGGTGCTTCTGGTACGTGTTGTTCTCGTAACCCGTGGTGATCCCGTCACACTGCATCCAGCGCACATGCTCGTAGTACTGGCTGCCGGGGGCGTTGTCCGTGAAGTCCTCGGCCTCACAGGTACCGGGATCGGTCGGACCCTCACCCACGGTCACGGTCACCATGGACCGGGTTCCGGGCGCCCACTCGATGACGCCCTTCCAGTTGCCCGGGGTCAGGCCCTGCCACTCGACGGTGGCCGGTGCGGCCTCCTGGTTCTCCACGGCCAGCGGGTCCGGCGTGATGGTCAGGTTCCCGGAATCGCCTTCGAGAACCACGGTCTCCATGGTGGCGGAGACGGAGGCACCGCCCGGTGAGGAGTACAGGTTAGAGACCGCGTAGTACTCACCGGGAGTCGGGTCCGTCAGGACCAGTTCCTCGGAACCGGAGGCGGTGGCCTCCTGGATGACTTCGCCCTCCGGAGTGATGACGAACAGGTCCCAATCGGACTGCTCGTCACCCGCGTTGAGCGACCACGTCACCGAGGTGGTGCCTTCCGGGACCACGGTCTCCGTGACATGGTTCGAGGCATCGTCGTCACCGACCAGCGCTCCAGGGATCTTGGAGAACTCCTCGACCTCGGCCAGGCCCAGGCCCTCGATCTCTGGCTCGAGGGTGCCGGTGATGCCCGATTCGAGCTCGGTCTCGGCAGCACCGGACGTACCTTCACCGGTGATGGCGTCCTCGGCCAGCACGTCCACTGACCGCACCGTCACCGGAGAGGTGACGGCGGCAGCGCCGGGACGGGTCCAGGTGAATGAGCCGTGCGCCCATGCGTCCGCCGCAGCGTCCGTACGGGTCAGGGTGATCTTCACGTCCTCGGACTCACCGGCCTCCAAGGACAGGGTGGACGGTTCAGCTGTCACCTCGTAGCCGGGCACAGAGCCACTGGCACCCCAGGTCCCGGTCTCGGTGGCCATGACAGTGCGGGTCACGGTGGCCGAACCCAGCAGGTCGTTCACGGCGATCGACGCCACGTTGATGTCCCTGCCGGCGGTCTCGCCCAGGATGAGAGCGTCCCACTGGCGGGCGTCAGCCTCATAGACCAGCCCCGGCTCGACCATTGCGGCCGGGTCGGCAGAGCCGGCGCCGGTGGCGAAGTTGTCCGCGCTGGCGGAACCATCGGCCTCCAGGACGTCCCCGGCGGTAGTCATCATGGCCGACTTGATGGCCATCGGCGACCAGTCCGGCTTCGCCGCGCTCATGAGCGCAGCCATGCCGGCCAGGTTGGGGGCGGCCATGGAGGTACCGGACATCAGCCCGTAGGAGTCCCCGTTGTATGCCGGGTCCAGCGGGGAGACACCGGCCAGCACGTTGACACCCGGGGCGGCGATGTCCGGCTTGAGCAGCTCGGAGTCCACGGCCGTGGAGGGTCCGCGTGAGGAGAACCCTGCGATCTGGGGCACCGGAACCGGTTCCAGATCTGTGGTGTCCCCTGGCACGATGCTCGCCTGATGGTCGGTGGAGGCGACGAGATCCTTGATGGACTCGTCCGAGGTGTGCACGGTGGGCACCGCATGCAGGTCGGCATCCTCGGAGCCGCCACCGATGTTCACCAGGACCATGCCCACGCCATCGGCCTCAGCGACGGCGACCGACTTGGCCGCGCGGTCCACCACGCCTCGGTCACAGACCACGATCTTCCCGGCGGCGGTGGCCGCGTCCAGGGATCCCGGGACGCACAGGCGGACGTCATCGGCGTCCTGGCCTGCCAGACCCACCTCGCTGGAGAGCACGATGTCCGCCGGGCCGACCCCTTCCTGCGTCACGGTCACGCCACGGAACTTCTCACCGCCCGGGAACTCGACCGTGCCGGTCAGCTCGTTGGAGAACGTGGAGGCCGCCACGGAGGTCAGCCACGGTGCGGAGTGGTTCGCGGTCTGAGCCGCCGGGCCGGAGTTGCCGGCGGAGGCCGAAACGAAGATCCCGGCCTCAGCGGCCGCCTTGAAGGCCAGCGAGACGGGGTCCACCACGGAGTTGTTGGAACCGGAGATCGAGTAGTTCAACACATCGACGCCGTCGATGATGGCCTGCTCGATGGCCGCCACGGAGGCGGTGCCATAGCATCCGCCCGTGTCCGGGTCCGTGTCCTCCCAGCAGATCTTGTAGACGGAGACGGCGGCCTGGGGCGCCACGCCGGAGCCCTCTCCGTAGGAGACGCCGCCGTTGAAGATCTGGTCTACGCCGTTGTTGCCCGCCGCCGTGGTGGCGGTGTGGGTGCCGTGCGAGGAGATGTCGAGGGGGGACAGCCGCTCCCGGGGATCCCGTTCCGCCTGGGGGACGAAGGCCTCGAAGTCCTCGGAATAGTACCGGGCGGAGAGCACCTTGGAGTTGCATTCCTCGCCGGAGAAGTCCTCCCCGGCCTCACAGTCGCCGCGGAAGGTGGTGCCGTCCGCCTTGAGCATGGCGATACGGCCGGCGGAGTCCAAGTACGGTTCACCGACCTGGGGTTCACCGGAGAGCGCCGGGACCGGTTCCCCGGCGAGCATCTCCTGCTCGGGGAAATAGCCGGTGTCGATCACGCCGACCACGACGCCCTTGCCGGCGGCGTCCAGCCCACCGTACTGGTTGTTCCAGGCCCCCTGGGCCCCGGGCAATCCGAGGAACTCGGTGGACGAGTAGTCCGGGGCGTACTCCTCCACCTCGGAGACGCCCAGGACGCGATCGTCCTTGGACAGCTCGCGTGCCTGTTCGGCGGTGAGTTCGGAGACGAAGGCGTTGAGGGCCGTGGTGAAGTGCTTGTCCACGGACAGTGACGCCGAAGAGGCGACCTCGAGCTGGCCCGCGGTGAGATGCCGATCGTACTTCCGGACGGCGGCGGAGTCCGTGTCCAACGTGCCGTCCGTGGCGGCGGTGGCCGGGAAGCCGTCCGTACCGCCCTGATAGGTGGCCACCGGATCCTCCTTGAGGATCACGAAGTAGCGGCCGTCCTTGTACTCCGCGCCAGCCTGCAGCGCCCGGTCGATCGAGGGATCCGAGCCGCCGCCGGACGGGGCCGCGACGGCCGGCAGGGCCGCGAGCGGCGCGGCCAGCAGGCCGATCCCCGCCAATGTGGCGGTCAGCGCCCGGCGCCGCCGAGCTGATTTGGGGTTCCTGGACATGAACCTCGCCTTTCCTCACCAAGGTGCGAGCCGGGCACGGGTGTGCCCGGCGAGTGATCTCCATGGTCGCAGCAAGAGGCTGCCACGGTGCTCGACCGAGACGGGCACGAGTCGATGCGGAAGCTCCGGTGAGAGCGGTGCGAGTGATGCGAACCACAGAGGTGGGATGACGGCAACTTACCCGACCGGAACGGTCAACGGAAGGCCTGAAACAGACCTTTTACACGCGGATGCCCGCTCTCCCTCCGCCGTTCGCCGCCCACCTGCGAGGATCCGCTGGGAACCGTACGCTGGTGGGGTGCCCACTTCTCTCCGCACCCGCTCCACCGGCCCGTCAACTATGGGCGGGCTCCAGGTGCTTGCCGCGGACCGGTGGCAGGCCACCGCCGAGGCCCACCGCCAGCGCATCGCGGCCTTCACCGCTCCGCTCAACGACCTGCATTCCCGCGGCGCGAGTCACCCGGTCCACGACTTCCTGTTCTCTTACTATTCGCTCACCCCAGGTGCCCTCGGGCGCTGGCACCCGGGGGCCGGCGTCGTGCTGGCCGCGCCGTCCCCGCCTCACGACGACGGCCACGCGGCGCCCGCGGGCGGGCCCGGCTCTGGTGGCGGCGGGAAGTTCTACCGGTGGGTGGAGCCCCGCCCGGGCCTTCCCGACGGCGGCTGGACCGTGGATGTGCCCGCGTTCGCCGAACGCCGGGCCGCGATGATCGGGTTCGCCGGTCGCATCCTCGGACTGACGGCGCAGCGGCCGGCACGGCTGGCCTGCTTCGGCCTGCATGAATGGGCCATGGCCTACCGGTCCGAGGTCCACGGGATCCGTCACTCCACCGTGCCGCTACGACTGGGCGCGGACGGCACGAACCGGGTGGTCGAGGACAACCGGATCGCCTGCTCGCATTTCGACGCCTTCCGCTTCTACGCCCCCGAGGCGGTGGGGTTGAACGAACTGCAGCCCACGCGCCAGACGCAGGTGGACCTGGAGCAGCCCGGGTGTCTGCACGCCAACATGGACGTCTACAAATGGGCCTACAAGCTGTTGCCGGCGGTCAGCTCGGACCTGGTGGCGGGCTGCTTCGAACTGGCCTGGCGCATCCGGACCATGGACATGCGGGCCTCCCCCTACGAGTTGGCGGACTGGGGGCTGGAGCCGATCCGGATCGAGACCACCGAGGGCCGAGCCGAGTATGTGCGCCTGCAGCGCGGCTTCGCCGCGGAGGCCAATGTGCTGCGCGGACGTCTGCTGGCGGAATTGGACACCCTGAGCACCCTGGCCGCAGAGGTGAGCACGCCGTGATCGGCGCCCTGCTCGCGCTCGGATGCTGGCTGCTGTACCGGAAGATGTGGCGGACCGAACCACGCCGGCTGCGCACCGCCGTCGTGCTGTTGGTGGGAGCCTGGTTCGCGTGGGGCGCCGTGGTGGAGATCATCGGGTACTTCGCCCCCGAGGTGCAGGCGCTGATCGGCCTGGTGCTCCTAGCGCTGCCGTTCTCCGTGCTCGTCCTGGCCGGGTTCCTCATCCGCAACGGGGTCCAGATGGTACGGCGAGAGGGCCGGAGCCTCGGCAACCTGCTCTCCATGGTGGCCGGGCTCGCACTGCTGGCACTGCCCGTGGCGGCCTTCCTCCTGGTCGCGACGCTGCACCCGGTGGCGATCGGCGCCGCGGCGTTGGCATTCTTCATCTCCGCCCAGGTCGGCCTGTCCTTTGTGACCTTCCTGGTGTTCACCGTCCTGTACGCCCGGCGGGAGCCGCGCCCGGGGGCGGACGCCGTGGTGGTGCTGGGCTCCGGACTCATCAAGGGGAAGGTGCCTCCGCTGCTCGCCGCCCGCTTGGACCGCGGACGGCAGGCGTGGCAGGCCCAGCTGGCATGGCCGCCGTCGACCAGTTCAGCGCCGCCCTCGACCAGCCCGGCCTCCGGGACGGCTCCCGGAACATCCAGGACAGCACCCGTTCGTGAAGTGCCCCTCATCCCCTCTGGTGGCCAGGGTCCGGACGAGCCCCGCCCGGAGGCGGCCGCCATGGCCGACTACCTGGTGGACCTCGGCGTGCCGCCGGAGCTGATCCTGCCGGAGGAGCGCTCACGCACCACGGAGGAGAACCTGCGCCTCTCGAGGGAGATCGCCGACGGCGCGCTACCGGAGGGCACCAGGCGTGGACACCTGCTGGTGGCCACGAACGAGTACCACGCACCGAGGGCAGCCCTGCTCTCCCGGCGGATCGGCGTGGACGCTGACGTGGTGGGCGGTGAGACCGCCGGCTATTACGTGCCGAGCGCCTACCTGCGGGAGTTCCTGGCCGTCATGGTGATGAACAAGCGCACCCAGATCCTCCTGGCCATCCCGGGGCTCCTTCTCGCGGCGGGACTCACCGCGCTGATGGTGATGTATCAACTCAACGCCGGCGGCTGACGACTCCCCGGCTCATCTCCGCCCCTCCACCTTCACCCCTCGCTGTCAGTTCAGAGCGTCAAGGGGCCGTAGCGATGTTCCGGCCGCCCACGGGCCCCGTAGCGCAGCCCGAGGCTGATCTGCCCCGTCTGGGCCAGATGGGAGAGATACCGCTGGGCGGTGGCCCGCGAGATCCCGACGGCCTCGGCGACCTCCATCACAGTGAGATCCGCCGTGGCCGCGGTGACGGCCTCCAGTACGGACTGCTCGGTGGTCGCCGAGGCCGAGGCCGGAGCCTGCTCGGACTCCACCAGCAGCACCCGGCGGGCGCGGTCGATCGCCACTTGATCATGGGTGCCACCCGCCAGCAACCGGCGGTACCGCGCATAGGCCCGCAGACGGCCCGCGAGGGCCCTCTCGGTGAAGGGCTTCACCAGGTAGGCCAAGGCCCCGCGCCGCAGGGCCGTCCGCACCGACTCCCCCTCCCCGGAGGCGCTGAGCACGAAGGCGTCCACGTCCAACACGCACAGCAGGTCCAGCCCGGACACGTGGGGCAGGTAGAGGTCCAGCAGCACCAGGTCCGGCCGGGCCTCCGCCACGGTGCGGGCCACCACACGGGCGTCGTTCACGGGCGGCAGCGCCGTGAAACCGGGCACCGCATCCACGTAGGCGGCGTGCATGGACGCCACCCGGAAGTCGTCGTCCACCACGAGGACCATCAGGTCCGTGGAGCTCTCGGTCATCTCTCACCCTCCATCGATGTGCTCAGAACCGCGGGGATGCGCGCGCAGAACACGGCTCCTGAGGGACCCGTGACCGCCTCGTCCAGGCCCCCAGGATCGGCCAGCCACACGTCCCCACCCCGCTGGCGTGCCAGCCGCCGTGCCAGGGTCAGCCCGACTCCATGGCCGTGCGCCTCGTGTTCCCCATCCTCCCGGGTGGTGGCGCCCGGGGCGAAGACGTCCAGGCCTGTCGGCACGCCGCTCCCGGAATCGGCCACCGCCAGATGCAGGGTGTCCCCCTCCCCCAGCAGGTCGACCTCGACCCACGGTACGGCGGGCGCTCGACCGGCCGTGTCGACGGTGCCTGCCGGGCCGGCCAGGCCGGCGTCGTGACCCTCCGGACCGTGACCCTCCGGACCGTGCCCTTCCAGGGCCGCGCGCACGGCGTTGTCCACCAGGTTGCCGAGTACCGCCGTCGCATCCTGGGGGTCCACCACGGTCTGCCAGAAGGACGTCTCCGGCCCCACCCGCAGTTCCACGCCGAGCTCGTGGGCCTGCACGCCCTTGGCGCCCACGAAGGCCCGCAGGAACGTGTCCTGCACGGTATCGATCCCGGGGACCGGGTCCTTCACGGGTCCGGACTCGATGACCTGCTGCAGGAACTCCTGCGCCGCCTCCAGCTGGCCGGCCGCCAGGAGCCCGGAGAGGGCGTGGAGCCGGTTGGCGAACTCGTGCCGCTGAGCGCGCAGTGCCGAGGCCATGGTCTCCACGGCGTCCAACCGACTGCCGAGGGCCTCCACCGCCGTGGTGTCCTTCAGCATGACCACCCCGCCCAGGTCCACGCCGTCCCGGTGGACCGGCACCACGGAGGCGATCATCGAGGATTCACCCACGGCCAGCCGCAGGCCGGTGACCGACGCCCCGGACTGCAGGACTCCGGCCACAGCCTCCGTCAGCGCGCCCGGCAGGCCGGACTCGTCATAGCGGCGGCCCACCACATCGCCCGGCTCGGCCCGGTGCGGCAGGCCCAACAGCATGCGGGCCGCCTTGTTGCGGACCGTGATGATCCCCTCCGGGCTGACGCCGATCACGCCGTCCTGCACCCCGTAGAGCACGGCCGCCTGATCTCGCGCGGAGGCGGCGATCTCGTCCGGTTCCAGCCCCAGGGTCAAGCGTCGAAGCCGACGCTTGAGGTACACGGCTGCCAGCAGGGCGAGGATGAGGCCCACCACCCCCACGACGGCCACGGACACCGCGGCCTGACGCATGTCCGCGGAGACGGCGGACACTCCGACTCCCACGCTGATCTCCCCCACCACGCGCTCCCCGTCGGCGGACCAGACCGGCACCTTGGCCCGCACCGATTCACCCAGGGTGCCGCGTTCGGTCGAGGTGTCCTCCACCCCGCGCAAGGCCACCGGATCGGTGCTGACCCGCTGGCCGATGAGGTCCGGGTTGGGGTGGACCAGCCGCAGCCCGCGGTCCTCGGTGGCGATGACGAACAGGGCTCCGGTTCGTTCACGCACCCCTTCGAGAGTGGTTTGCAGGGGGCCATCGGCGAGCTGGACCGGGTCCAGGGTCTCGAGTTCCGCCTGGGCAGCGACCAGTTCACGGACGTCTGGGATCGATGCGACGGACCGGGCGATGCCGAGAGCCTCCTGTTCGGCCTGGTCGTGGATCCGATGGGCCGTCAGCCACACGATGGCCATCAGGCAGATCACCAGGGTGCCGGCAACTGCGGCGAGCACCAGGCCCGTCATGCGCGCGGAGAAGGTTCCCCGAATGGGCCGCTGCTCATCCATGCCCGACAGTCTAGGGTCAGGCGGCTCCCGGCAGTCGCGACGGACCGCGGTGAGCACAACGCACACAATGCGCCGAACGGGTTCTTCGCCCACTTGCGAGCACAACCGCTTTCCGTGGTCCGGGTCACCGTAGGGTGACTGCAATCTGCGGACCCTCGTGGCCTCCGTCACACGCCCCGGTGAAAGCCGGCACACCTCTCGAACCAGGAGAACCCATGCTCGTCCCGCTGGGCTTCGCGATGGTGGCCACCTTCATGGCCCTCATCATGACGAAGCGGATGACGCCCTTGTTGGCACTGATCCTCGTCCCCACGATCTTCGGCCTGTTCACCGGCGCCGGGCTCGGCCTGGGGGACATGATCCTCGAGGCCGTCGGCCAGATGGCCCCCACCGCCGCGCTGCTGATGTTCGCCATCGCCTATTTCGGCATCATGATCGACGTCGGCCTCTTCGACAAGCTGGTCAACTGGATCGTCCGGGTGGTCGGCCATGACCCGGCCAAGGTGGTCATGGGCATCGCCCTGCTGACCGCCGTCATCTCACTCGACGGGGACGGGTCCACCACCTTCATCGTGGTCACCGCGGCCTTGCTGCCCGTCTACCACCGCCTGGGCCTGAGCCCCGTGGTGCTGACCTGTGTGGCCGGCCTGACCAACGGCACCCTGAACATCGTCCCGTGGGGCGGCCCGACCGTGCGCGCCGCCGCCGCCCTGAACGTGGACGCCGCGGACATCTTCGTCCCGATGATCCCCTCGATGATCGTGGGCCTCGCGGTGGTCTTCACCTTCGCGTGGTTCCTGGGCCTGGCCGAGCGCCGCCGCCTGCGCCGTGAGGACCCGGCCCGTTGGGGCCATCCCGAGCAGAGGTTCGACGCCGCCTCGGCCGCCTCCCGCGGCCAGGTCACCTCCGGCGGCCAGGTCACCTCCACCGGCGGCGCCGGCGAGCCTGCAGGCGGTGCCGGCCGCCGCGGGCGCCGCTCGGGCGCGCCCGTGCCCTCCGGGACCGGGGGCACGTCCGGTGGGGGAGCCGGCGTCGCGCTGATGGAGCGCACCGAGGATGCCGTTACCCCTGCGGGTCCGGACATGTCCGATACCGCGCTGGACCCGAACCGGGACACCCTGCGGCCGAAACTGTTCGTGTTCAACCTCGTGCTGACCGCGGTCATCATGGTGCTGCTCGTGGCGGACATCCTGCCGCTGGCCTACCTGTTCATGATCGGCACCGCGATCGCCCTGCTGGTGAACTTCCCGAACGTCAAGAAGCAGGCCGAGGTCCTCGGCAATCACTCCTCGTCCATCGTCGCTGTCGTCTCCATGGTGTTCGCGGCCGCCGTGCTGACCGGCGTGCTGACCGGCACCGGCATGGTGGAGGCGATGTCCCAGTGGCTGGTGGACGTGATCCCGGACTCGATGGGCCCGATCCTCGCGGTGCTCACCGGCATCATCTCCATCCCGGCCACGTTCTTCATGAGCAACGACGCCTTCTACTTCGGCATCCTGCCCGTGCTGGCCGAGACCGGCGCCCACTACGGCATCCCCGCAGTGGACATGGCCCGGGCCTCCGTCACCGGCCAGCCCGTGCACATGCAGTCCCCCCTTGTTCCGGCGATCCTGCTCCTGGTCTCCATGGCCAAGGTGGATCTGGGCGACCACCACAGGAAGGTGCTGTGGCGCGCCTGCGTCGTCTCCCTGGTCATGCTGGCCTCGGGCGTCCTCTTCGGGGTCATCGGCATCTACAACTGACCCTCTCCGCTGTGCGGGCAATAGTGATGGGTTCGCGCCGGAGCGAACTCATCACTATTGCCCGCAAAGCGCGTCACCTGACCTCGCCGTCTCGGTAGAGCCAGATGCCCTGGCGGCGCACGAAACGCGAGGTCTCGTGCTGGGTGTGCCGGCCTGCCGGAGTCCGGAAGTGGGCGGTGAAGGTGACCGTGCCGGCGTCGTCGAAGGGGCCGCCGCCGGACATGGACTCGACGTCCAGGCGCAGCCAGTGGACGTCGTCGCCCGATTCGTCCGCGGGCCCGTCCAGGGCCAGCTGCGCCGGCCGCGTCTCGGGCGCCCACGTCGCCAACAGGTACTCCTCCGCCTGCACCAGGTCTCCCGTGGCCGCGAGGGCGAATGCCGAGTACCGCGAGCGCATCAGGGCCTCGGCGGTGGGCGCGGCCAGGGTGCCGTCCGCCGCGAACCTCCCGTGCAGGCGACCGCAACAGGCACCGTAGACATCACCTCCGCCACAGGGGCACCGGCGCGCTGCCAGGGCTTGGCCGGGGGCGTCTCCCGCAGGCGGGTTCTCGGACGTGTTCATCGTTTCAGCGTAGGCCGATCGGGCCGGCCGGTCACGGCTAGACTGGGTCAAGCCCTCACGCATACCACCGGGAGTCCTCCATGCCCACCATCGTCGTCGACGTCATGCCCAAGCCCGAGATCCTTGACCCGCAGGGCAAGGCCATCGCCGGGGCTCTGCCCCGCCTCGGTTTCACCGGATTCGCGTCAGTCCGCCAAGGCCGCCGCTTCGAACTGACCGTGGACGGCGAGGTCACCCAAGACGTCCTGGCGCAGGCCCGCAAGGCCGCCGAAGAGCTGTTGTCCAACCCGGTCATCGAGGACGTGGTCAACGTCGCCGTGCTGACCGAGTCGGCCCAGAACGAGAGCCAGAGCGCCTGATGACCGCGCAGAACACCGAGCTGCCGCTCATCGGTGACTACTCCACGGCCGGGCCCCTCCTCACCGGTGCGCGCATCGGCGTGGTGACCTTCCCCGGCACCCTGGATGACCGGGATGCCGCCCGCGCCGTACGCCTGGCCGGTGGCGAGGCCGTGTCCCTGTGGCACGCCGAACCCGAGGGTGCCGCGGCCCTCTCCTCCCTTGACGCCGTGATCATCCCCGGCGGCTTCTCTTACGGCGACTACCTGCGCGCAGGGGCCATCGCCCGCTTCGCGCCCCTGATGGACGCCATCATCTCCGCCGCCGGCGGAGCAGGGAACGACGCCGGCTCAGGCACCCGGAAGGGTTCGGCTGCGGGCCTGCCCGTCCTCGGCATCTGCAACGGCTTCCAGATCCTCACCGAGTCCCACCTGCTGCCGGGCTCGATGATCAAGAACGAGAACCTGAAGTTCCTCTGCCAGGACCAGGTGCTGCGCGTGGAGAACAACGCGACCGCCTGGACCCGGGAGTTCACCGCAGGTGAGGAGATCACCGTGCCGCTGAAGAACCAGGACGGCCAGTACGTGGCCGACGAGAAGACCCTGGACCGCCTCGAGGGCGAGGGCCTGGTGGCCTTCCGCTACGTCGGTGGCAATCCCAACGGCTCCCGCCGGGACATCGCCGGCATCACCAACGCCGCCGGCAATGTGGTGGGCCTCATGCCGCACCCGGAGCACGCCGTGGAGCCCGGCTTCGGCCCGGACTCCGCCGCAGGCATGCGCCTGGGCACGGACGGGCTCGGCATCTTCACGTCCGTGGTGGCATCGATCGCAGGAGGCGCCCAGTGACCACTGGTACCCAGAACACCTCGTCGGCAGACGCCCGGCAGTTCAACATCGACACGGTGGAGCATGCCGCCACCACCCCGGACACCGAGCTGCCCTGGGCCGAGCTCGGGCTGAAGCAGAACGAGTTCGACGAGGTCGTGAAGATCCTCGGCCGCCGGCCCACCGCCGCCGAGCTGGCCATGTACTCCGTCATGTGGTCCGAGCACTGCTCCTACAAGTCCACCAAGGTGCACCTGCGCCAGTTCGGGGACAAGCTCACCGAGGACATGAAGAAGGACCTGATGGTCGGCATCGGCGAGAACGCCGGCGTGACCAACCTGGGTGACGGCTGGGCCGTGACCTTCAAGATCGAGTCCCACAACTCCCCGTCCTTCGTGGAGCCCTACCAGGGCGCGGCCACCGGCATCGGGGGCATCGTCCGGGACATCATCTCCATGGGCGCCCGCCCGGTGGCCGTCATGGACCCGCTGCGCTTCGGGGCCATCGACCATGAGGACTCGCAGCGCGTGGTGCACGGCGTGGTCGCCGGGATCGGCGGTTACGGCAACTCCCTGGGCCTGCCGAACATCGGCGGCGAGACCGTGTTCGACCCGATCTACCAGGGCAACCCGCTCGTCAACGCCCTCGCGGTGGGCGTGCTCCGCCACGAGGATCTGCGCCTGGCCAACGCCTCCGGCGTGGGCAACAAGATCGTCCTGTTCGGCGCCCGCACCGGTGGGGACGGGATCGGCGGAGCCTCCGTGCTGGCCTCCGAGTCCTTCGACGACACCAAGCCCTCCAAGCGTCCCGCGGTGCAGGTGGGTGACCCGTTCGCCGAGAAGGTGCTCATCGAGTGCTGCCTCGAACTGTTCAAGTCCTCCCTGGTGGAGGGCATCCAGGACCTCGGTGCCGCCGGGATCTCCTGCGCCACCTCCGAGCTCGCCTCCAACGGCGAGGGTGGCATGCAGGTCGAGCTGACCGATGTGCTGCTCCGGGACCCCACCCTCACCCCGGGCGAGATCCTCATGTCCGAGTCCCAGGAACGCATGATGGCCGTGGTGAACCCGGAGAACGTGGAGGCCTTCGAGGCCGTCATGGCCACGTGGGGAGTCGAGTACTCCTGGCTCGGCGAGGTCACGGACACCAACCGCCTCATCATCACGTGGGATGGCGAGACCATCGTGGACGTGGACCCGAAGACGGTGGCCCATGACGGCCCCGTCTACGACCGCCCGTACCACCGCCCGGCCGGACAGGACGCCCTGGAGGCCGACCGCTTCCGCGACTCAGCAGCGGGAGCCGACCTGCCGGCGTCAGGCGAGGCACTCCGCGCCTCGGTCCTGGAGCTGATGGCCAGTCCGAACATGTGTGACAAGTCCTGGATCACCAGCCAGTATGACCGCTACGTGGGCGGCAACACCGCCCTGGCGGCCCCGGATGACGCCGGTGTGATCCGCGTGGACGAGGAGACCGGGTTGGGCGTGGCCGTGGCCACCGATGCCAACGGCCGCTACGCCTTCCTGGATCCCTACGCCGGCGCGCAGCTCGCTTTGGCGGAGTCCTACCGGAACGTCGCCACCTCCGGCGCCATCCCGATGGCCGTCTCCGACTGCCTGAACTACGGCTCCCCCGAGGACCCGGAGGTCATGTGGCAGCTCGCGGAGGGCATCCGAGGACTCTCGGACGCCTGCCTCGAGCTCGGCATCCCCGTGACCGGCGGCAACGTCTCCCTGTACAACCAGACGGGCGCCAACCCGATCCACCCGACCCCCGTGGTCGCCACGCTCGGCAAGTTCGACGATGTGGGCCGCCGCACCCCGTCCGGCTTCCACGCGGAGGCGGACGGCCAGGCCGTCTATCTCATGGGCGTGACCCGGGACGAGCTCGACGGCTCCGAGTTCGCGAACCTGCGCGGACACCTGGGCGGCACGCCGCCGCAGGTGGACCTGGCCGCGGAGAAGCTGCTCGGCGACCTGCTCATCAACGCCTCGCGGGACGGCATGATCGACGCTGCCCACGACCTCTCCGAGGGTGGGCTCGCCGCCGCGCTGTCCGAGATGGTGCTGCGCTTCGGCGTCGGCGCGCGGGTCTCCCTCGACGAGATCCAGCGCCGCGACGGCGTGGACGCCTTCACCGCGCTGTTCTCGGAGTCGCAGGCTCGGTGTGTTGTCGCGGTGCCCCGCACCGAAGAGGTCCGGTTCAAGGACATGACCACGGCCCGCCGCTTCCCCGTGGCCCGCATCGGCGTGGTGGACGTTGCCTCCGGCTCCCTCGAGGTGCAGGACCAGTTCGCCCTGCCGATCGAGGAACTGCGCGCCGCCTGGGCCGGCACCCTGCCGAAGTACTTCGGCTGACCTGACCTGCCAGAACACCAGCCCGACGTCGGCGCCCACCCTGGGTGCCGACGTCGGGCTTTCCCTGTGGTGCTGGCGACCTGGCAGTTGGGGGTCTGCGGAGCCAGTGGCAACCCCTACCCTCGTGGCCCGGCTGCCGGCCGGCCGTCAGTTGGGGGATGTGGTGGGATCCCGGTCCGCTTTTGGCCACCAATTTCCCCAACTGACTAGCTCAGAGCGGCGTTCGGGTGCATACGGGTGCGCGCGGTATTCCGGGTGGATCAGTAGGCGATGCGGGACTCGTTGGCCCGCCACGACTCGAAGGGCGCGGCAGCGCGGTCCGTGGGGTGGTGGACCACGGGCATGGCCTCCCTGCGGCCCGGGGACGGGGACTCGAAGTACTCGTAGAACGCGGCGTCATCGAAGCCGGCAGCCGCAGCGTCATGACGGTCGGCTGTGAACACTACCCGGGTGATGCGTGACCACAGGGCAGCACCCAGGCACATGGGACACGGCTCGCAGCTCGCGTACAGCACGGCCCCGCTCAGGTCGAAGGTCCCCAACCCGAGCCCGGCTGCCCGGATGGCCTCCATCTCTGCATGGGCCGTCGGGTCATGGGTGGCGGTCACCCGGTTGGTCCCCTGGAAGACCTGGCCGTCCGCAGACACCACGAGCGCGCCGAAGGGGCCCCCGTTCGTGGCGGCGTTGGACGCGGCCAGGTCGATGGCCCGGGACAGGTGTGCCTCGATGAGGGAGTTCGCGGCGGAGTCCACCTCGGAGTCCACCCCGGCGCGCTCGCTCGCGGACACGCCCGCAGGCGCACCCTCGGTGCTTGCCGTGACCACGCGGTCCGGCTCGGCCCGCGGCCGGGGCCAATCGATCTGCTCGACGCCGGCCACCGCACCCACCGGGATCGGCCCGCCATACACGTGGGGGAACCACTCCCCGTTGGGGTCCGCGGGTACGCCGGGCTCGAGAACCACCCGCAGACCAGCCCCGTGCAGGGTCTCCTCGTTCATGGTCAGCAGGACCAGCGGCTCAGAGACATCGGCATAGACAGCGTCCAGGACCAGGGCAACCTGACGCGGACCGGCACTCGCGTGAAGGAAGCCGACCTTCTCGATGGAGGCACCACGGGTCGACCGGTCATAGAGGCCGGCGTCCAGTGCCCGCTCCCAGTCGGCGGCTTCGGCAATGTGCTGAATGGGCATGGGGCCCAGTGTTGCAGAGGGCCCCACCTCGGGGTAGCACCGGCCGGCGGTCATGAGCTCTTGTTGGCCCAACTCAGGCGGGATACCTTAGCCGTCACCACTTCCAATCTTGCATTGACCCGGCTATCCCCAGCCCAACTCGCGGTGGGCGCCGGGACACGTCTCAAGGAGTTGCCATGGGCAGTGTCGGTCTCCTGTACGTCGGCGCAGTGCTGTTCATCAACGGCCTGATGCTCCTGGGCAGGATCTCCGGGAAGGCCGCTGCCCCGATGAACTACTTCGTCGGTGTCATGCAGGTTGTCTTCCCCACTCTGATGATTCTCCAGTCCAATGGGGACACCGCCGTGGTGCTTGGTGCCTCCGGCCTCTATCTGTTCGGTTTCACGTACCTCTATGTCGCGTTGAATCAGACCTTCAACCTGGACGGTGAGGGCCTCGGCTGGTTCTCCCTGTTCGTCGCCGTCGTCGCCATCGTGATGGGGTACCTGAATTTCACCACCGTCAATGACCCGGTCTTCGGCGCCATCTGGCTCATCTGGGCCGTGCTGTGGTTCATGTTCTTCCTCCTGTTGGGACTCCGCAAGGACTCCCTGACACGGATGACGGGCTGGTTCACGGTGATCGTCGCCCATCTGACGGGCACCATTCCGGCCCTGTTCCTGTTGACCGGCGAGTACCGATCCGACGCCTTCTGGACCTGGGTCATGGCCATCGGTGGCCTGCTCGCCTTGGTCGTCTCAGGGCTCTTGGGCCGGCAGCACGACACCGCGACTACCGATCCGCACCGACCCGAACCCACCCCACGGAGGCCTGGCCGTGCCGCTGTATGAATTCCGCTGCCCCGAGGGCACCGCCACCGAGGCCAGTTTCAGCATGGCGTCCGTACCGGACAGCCTGGACTGCCCGAGATGCGGCGAGGTGGCATCACGCCGTATCTCGGGCGTGCGACTGTCCCACTCCGGATCCGCCGCCTACCGCCTGATCGAAGACACTCGGCGCAGCGCCGAATCGCCCGAAGTGGTCAACTCTCTGCCTGCGGCTCCCTCGCCCGCCCGTCCCCGAAAGGAGCCGACGTACACCGGCAACCCCCAGCACCTCAAACTGCCGCGGCCCTGATCTCGCCACAACGCACCCCCATGGACGGGGGCAGTTCCCCCTGAAGACCTCACAGAAGGATGCATCACCATGCCACAGAACCTCTTCCCCTTGGATTCCAGCAAGAGTTTCGAGGACCAGCAGCAACTCGGCCACAATCGGTGGCACCCCGAGATCCCGCCGGTCGCCACCCTCAAACCCGGGGACAGCTTCCGGGTGGACTGCCGCGAATGGTTCGACGGTGCGATAGTCAACGACGACTCGGCTGAGGACATCCTCAACGCCCCCTTGCTCACGGTCCACAAACTGTCCGGACCCTTCGCTGTTGAAGGCGCGCAACCGGGCGACCTGCTCATCGTGGACATCCTCGACGTCGGCCCCATCCCGCAGGAGGATTCCGGCCCCCTGGCCGGGCAGGGGTGGGGGTATACCGGCATCTTCTCCAAGAACAACGGGGGTGGGTTCCTGACCGATCAGTTTCCGGACGCCTACAAGGCGATCTGGGACTTCACGGGACAGGTCGCGACCTCGCGCCATGTCCCCGAGGTCTCCTTCGAGGGCCTCATCCATCCGGGGTTGATGGGCACGGCGCCATCTCAGGAACTCCTGGCGAGATGGAACAAGCGAGAGGGCGACCTCATTGCCACCGACCCACAGCGGATCCCGCCCCTGGCGCTGCCTCCGGAGGCCGGTCATGCTGTCCTCGGCGGCGTGGATCAGGGCTCATGGGAACGGGTGGGCTCTGAGGCAGCCCGCACCGCCCCTCCACGGGAGAACGGTGGTAACCAGGACATCAAGAACCTCTCCAAGGGCAGCCGCGTGTTCTACCCAGTGTTCGTGGACGGCGCGAATCTGTCCCTCGGTGACCTGCATTTCTCCCAGGGCGATGGGGAGATCACGTTTTGCGGGGCCATCGAGATGGGCGGCTTCATTGACCTGCACGTGGATCTCATCAAGGGCGGGATGGACACCTACGGCGTCCACGAGAACGCCATCTTCATGCCCGGCCGCGTGGAACCACGGTTCAGCGAATGGATCGCCTTCTCCGGCACCTCAGTGACCTTGGACGGCGAGCAACGCTATCTGGATTCCCACCTGTCCTACCAGAGAGCGTGCCTGCACGCGATCGACTACCTCACCAAGTTCGGCTACTCACCGGAGCAGGCCTATCTGCTCCTCGGTGCTGCGCCGATCGAAGGACGACTGTCCGGCGTGGTCGACATCCCGAACTCCTGCTCGACCGTGTACCTGCCCACGGCGATGTTCGAGTTCGACATCCGCCCGTCGGCGGCGGGACCGCACCAGATCGAGCCGGGCATCGGTGCCCCGAGAGCGGCGAATGCCTGACCGAGGCCTGACCGGTACCGGCGCGCCTCCGGCCATCGCCAGCCATCGTTCTGCGGGCAGAGAACTCCAGAGTTCCGCGCCCGCAGAGTGTGGGCGCCTCGTGATCAGCCGACCTGCAGTTCGCCCATCTCGTCCCAGCCCTCGCCCTCGATCTGGCGGCTGACGATCTGGGGCGTGGCGGCCAGGAGCGGGCGCATGGACTCCAGTCCTGCGGCGAAGTGCTCGGAGGTCACATGGGCTTCTCCGGCCCCATCCTTGAAGGCCTCAACCAGGACGAACTCGTTCGGGTCCTCCACGCTGCGGGACCACTCGAACCAGAGGTTGCCCTCTTCGGCGCGGGTGGCCGCCGTGAACTCGGCGACCGAGTCCAGGAAGGTGTCGGTGTATTCGGGCTTGACTTGGTACTTGACCACAATGAAGATCATGGGCCCAGCCTATCCAGCCCGGCGGACGGCGTCAGGACTCAGCTCCTCAGCTCCTCAGCTCCTCAGCGACGGATCCTTCCGGACCTCGATCACCGGGCAGGTGTCCATGACCACGTCCAGTCCGGCGTCCGCCGCACGCTGGGCCGCCGCCTCATCGATCACCCCGAGCTGGAGCCAGACCGCCTTCGCCCCGATCTCGATGGCCTGGTCCACGATCGCCCCGACCTTCTGCGAGTTCACGAAGCAGTCGACCACGTCGACCGTGCCGGGGATGTCAGCCAGCGCCCGGTAGCCGCGTTCACCATGAACCTCCTGGGCACCGAGGTTGACGGGGATGATCTCCATGCCCTGCTCGTCCCGCAGGAATTTCGCCACTCCGACGGCAGCGCGCCGCGGATTCGGCGTGAGACCGACGACGGCCCATCGGGCGCCGTGATTCGTCAACAGCCTGCGGATGGTCGCCGGATCGTCGGTGTGTGCCATGGACCCACGGTACGCAGTCCTGCATGCTGCCCCAAGCCCCGCGACCCGCCCCTGGGATCCACGGCACCGTCGGCCGTCACCGCCCCCTCGCGCTTTGCGGGCAAGAATAAGTACTTGTTCTTGCCCGCAAAGCGTCAGTTCTGGTCCGCGACCTCGGTCGCGTAGCGCTGCATCAGTGCGGCGACCTCGCCACGGCTGATCGTGTCATTCGGCTTGAACGTGCCGTCCTTGTACCCGGTCGAGACCCCGGTCGAGGCCAGCCACGAGATCGCCTCACGGTGCGGGTGAGATTCCGCCACATCCGAGAAGGACTCGTCCCACTCTCCCGCTTCCGGCTCCACCGCGCGGAACAGGAAGGAGGCGAACTCACCACGGGTCACGCTGTCGTACGGGAGGAACGTGCCGTCCGCGTACCCCGTCGTCACGCCGGCGTTGACAGCCCAGACGATCTCATCGAAGAACACGTGCGACTCCGTGATATCGGTGAAGTCCTCTCCCCCGTCGGTCGCCTCCGGATCGATGTACCGGTGGATGAAGGCCACCGATTCGCCACGGGAGATGTCCTTGCCCTTGCGGTAGGTCCCGTCCGTGTACCCGGTCGTGATGCCCTGCTCCTGCATCCACCGGACCGGCGCGTAGAACTGCGAACCCTCAGGGTTGTCCGTGAAGTCCTCCACCGGTTCCGGCTGCTCCGGCTGATCAGCCTCTTTCACCACGACGGCCCGGGAGGCGATCGCCTGGTTGCCATTGGCATCCTCAGCCACGTAGGTCAGCGTGTATGCCCCGGCGGTGGAGGTGTCCACCGAGCCGATGACCTGCACCGAAGCGGTCACATCTCCATCGGTGTTGTCGGTCGCCGACACCCCGGCCAGAGGATCGAACTCGTCACCCACCGTGAGGGTGACTGCCCCCGGAACGGTCAGTTCCGGGGCAACGGTGTCCGTGCCCGCGGCCACGGCGGTGAAGACGCCCATCTGCTCGGTCTCGCCCGCGGTCAGGTCCTCGCCGGTCTCGGCATCGCGGCTGATGGCGTACCAGGCGTAGGTCTCGCCCTCGGTCAGCCCGGCCCACTCGATCGTCGCCTGCCAACCGGACTTGGCCGTGGCCTCGCCGATCTTCTCATCGGTCGGCGTCGTGACCATGACCTGGTTGGTGGCGAAGGAGGTCTTGCGGGTCTCCAGCTGGATCGGCAGCCGGGTGTCGTCCTCCGTGCCGTTGTAGCGGTTGCGGTCGTCATACTCGGTCGCCCCGAAGTTGTCCAGCAGCGGCGAGTAGGTGTCCACGGCCATCTCCGCGTTGTCCACGTCGATCTGCAGCAACCGGAAGAAGCTGGAGCCGAACTGGAGCATGTCCGTGGCCGAGCGGCCGTCAACACCGGTGAGGCCCAGTTCCTCGGCCGAGACCTTGTAGAACTGGTAGTCGGCCAGCAGCTCGACCACGTTGTTGCCCTCGGTGCCGACGTCCTTGCGCACCTCGATGTCCACGCCGTGCTCATGCCCGGAGAGCGCGAGGAAGATGTTGCTGTGCTTCTGGAGCAGGCCCTCGTCGATCTTGGCCCCGTCGTGGGAGAAGGTCGCGCCACGGCCGTCCGGATTGGTACTGGGCTTGCGCTGGGCATGGGTCATGATCATGGCGTTGCGGTCCGAGTACTGGTCCAGGACCTCGCTGGCCCAGGCGATCTCCTCATCGGTGACGTCGTAGCCCAGATAGACAGCGACGAAGTCCAGGCCACCGGCGGAGAACAGGTCGTAGTGGTTGTCATTGTCCCCCTCCTTCCACGGCGTGTAGGAGGCCTCGGCGTCCTTCCACCCCTGCGTCTGTTCCAGGGCTTCATAGCGCTCCGGACCGAAGTACTGGTTGTACAGGCTGTCTCGGCCGTTGTCCGTCCCGGAGCGGTTGTCATGGTTGCCCGGCGTGACACCGTTGACAATCTCGGCGTCGTCCAGGATCTTCTGCGCCTGGGAGACGAACTCGAACTCCTCGACGGCGATCTCGCGGTATTCCTCCTCGTCGGCCCGCGGGCTGCCGGAGTGCCAGTTCTCCATGATGTCGCCGGTGTGGGCGACGTAGTCGATCTTCTTCTCCTCGGCGTTGGCGACGATCCACTCGGCCACGGAGGTGTAGGCGTCGGCCCAGACCGCCTGCTGCTCCTCGGAGTAGGCGTCCTCTGCAGCACCCTCGGCGAGGTACTGGGTGTCCGTGAAGTGCGCGAGCGAGAAATCGTAGTCGGCCGGATCCTCGAAGGAGTCGGCGACCTCGTTCTCCAGGTCGTCGGCGAAGGGATCCTCGCCGAGGACCAGGACCGCGGCCTGACCTGCCTCGTCCAGGTGCTCGGCGCCCAGTGCACCGGACAGCACGAGTTCGCTCTCGTCGAGCCCGCGTCCGGAGGCCAGTTCGTCCCAGGACTCGCTCTCCGTGTTCCACACCAGCAGGTTGACCTGGCGGCTCGGATCCACGGTTCCCGCCCAGCGCACCGACTGGCCCTCTGTGGCTTCGCCGACTCCGACGTCGAAGCGCTGGAACGGCATCTGCCCGGCGGTGGCGCTCAGGCTGTCACCGGCACCCTCGAGGTCCACGTCCTCCGTGTAGTCGAACTCGAGCGTGGTCGGGGTCCCGTCCACGAGACCCTGGAAGCCACCCTGGGCAACGTCCGCGCGGCCGCCGTAGAAGGTGGTGGTGACGTCACCGCCGTCGGGGTTCACCGCGCGGGCGGACAACGAGACCTTGCCGTTGCCCTGGCCGGTCTCGGTGCCGCCGCCGACCGGTATGGAACCCGAGGTGAACGTGACCGATTCGGAGATCGGCAGGCCGAACACGGTCTTTCCCTCGATCTCGATGGTGTGTTCGCCGGCTGCCATGCCGGAGCCGACGACGTCGCCCGGCTGGACCGGCTGTCCGTCGATCGCGTAGGTGGTTCCGGCAGCCACGAGGCCAGGGCTCGCCCACTCGACGCCGAACTCGGTCGCGCGGGTCAGCTTGGATCCGGCCGCCGGGGTGGTCCCGGCCAGCTCGGCGACCTGGTCACGCAGTCCGCCGAAGGCCTCGATGTTCAGGGCCGCGATCTGCTGGGCGTCCAGGGAGTCACCGAAGACTCGAGCGGCGGCGATCGTCGCGTTGGCGTGGAACTGGCTGCCCCCGTTGGAGGCATCGGCGCCGATCACCATGTTGTGCGCGGAGGCGTTCGGCGGCCACTTGATCTCAGCGTTGGCGGTGGGGTTCTCGGCCACGAGCTCACCGTTGACGTAGAGCTTGACGGTCTTCGTGCCTCCGTCGAAGACGCCCACGGCGTGGTACCACTCGTTCGGCTCGATCTCGATGCCAGCGTTGTGGTAGCTGCCGGTGTTGACCGCGAAGGTCAGCTTGTTGGCGTACATGGTCATGGAGAACCCGCCGGCCTCCTTGTTGGCGCAGAGGTTCGTCTCCCCGGAGGTCGGCAGCGGGCCGTCATAGCGGAACACGCACTCCACGGTCATGGAGTCGCCGAGCGTGGCGTACTGGTCGCCGAACGGGTACAGCAGGGCGTCGTCGCCGTCGAAGGCAGCCGTGTTGCGGCCGAGGGCCGGGTCGGGACCGATCACCGGGGCGCCGTGCGTGGTGACGGGCAGGTCCTGGGCCGTGTCGGCCGGGGTGCCGTCGGCGAAGTCCACGTTGAAGACGTCTGCCTCGGGCGCCTCGACCTCCACGGCGAACTCGGCGTTCAGCGCGGCGACCTGCTCTGCCGAGGCCGGCGAGCTGTACAGCCGGGCCGCGTCGATAGAGGCGGTGGCGAACTGACCGGGAGCACCGTTGCCGCTGTCCGCGCCTAGAACCACCGCGTGGGCGTTCTCATTCGCGGGGACGGTCATGGGCCCACCGGCCTCGGCCTCAGCGGCCAGCTCGCCGTCCAGGTAGAGCTTGATGGTCTTGCCGTCGTACACGCCGGCGGCGTGGTACCAGGTGTCAGCGTCGATGTCCGCCCAGGCGAAGGTGTAGCCCCCCTCGGCGTGGATCATGAAGGCGGCCCGGTCCTCCTTGACCACCATGGCGAAGCCACCGGCCTCCTTGTTGCCGCACAGAGTGTCCTCGCCGGTGGTGGCCGCGTCCCGCCTGAAGTTGCACTCCACGGTGAAGCCGTCGGTCAGCTGGCCGTAGTCCGCCTCGGTCAGCGCGTAGGAATAGGCGTCGTCCCCGTCGAAGCCCCCGGTGAAGCGGGCCAGGGAACCGTCAACGCCGATCTCGGGGTCGCCCGTGACCACGGCCTCTCGGCCCTGGGCGGCATCCGCGGGGGTGCCATCCTCGAAGGTCACATCCAGCAGGTCCGCCTCCAGGTCGGCGGCAACATCACTGGTGACAGCTGCGGCGGGCGCGATGGGCGCCGCAGAGGCGACGGGCATGAGCGTACCGGTGGAGGTGAGGCCGACGGACAGGGCGAGGACGGCAAGAGGCAAGCGCTTGGCGGTCATGATCCATTCTTCTGTTGAGCGATACCGCCGGTGAGACGGCGGCGATGAGATGACCCTCAGACGATAGGGAGGGCTGTTGAACACCAGCCGCTTCCTTCGTGAACGCCGCACACCAAGACCGTGAACCGGTCGGACAGCCGGGTGAACATCGGGAGAACCTGATCTGTCAGGGAGGAAGGTGGCCTCGGAGGCCACTCGCGCAGTGGCCACCCGGAGCCACCCCTGAGATGGACCCGGAGCGGGCCCGGAATAGTCCCCAGGTGGGATGTTCGGCCTGGGGCGGGGCAGTAGGTTGAACGGGTTCGGGGGAATCGCACCGGATCACATCGGCAGGGCCTGACGCGGATATCGCCGTCCGTTGCCCTGCGTTGCCAAGGGGAGAATGATGAGCATGGTGGACACCACCACCGACCCGGTGAGCCACGGAGCGGGCCTACCGGATGATCCGGAGCATCCGGACCACCAGCGCCACCTGCATCTGCACCGCCGGGGCCACTCCCCGCTCCCCCGCCCCCAGGACACCGTCCTCGCCATGCGCGGCCTGGCCCCGGCCGACGTCGCCGACCGCGAGGAGAAGGGGCTCGTCAACCGTCAGCCGCGGGACACCTCCCGGTCCATCTGGACCATCCTGCGCGTCCACATCCTGACGTTGTTCAACCTCGCCATTGCCACCTGTGCAGTGGCCATCATCGTGCTGGGCCGCTGGTTCGACCTCGTATTCTGCCTGGCCGCCGTGGCCAATGTGGTCATCGGCGTGATCCAGGAGTACTCGGCCAAGCGCAAACTCGATGCCATCGCCCTGCTCCACCAGGATGCCGCTCACGTGCTCCGCGACGGCACCGAGCACCCCGTGCGGCTCGAGGAGATCGTGTTGGACGACGCGGTGGTGCTGCGCCGCGGCGACCAGGTCCCCGCCGACGGGGTGGTGCTGTCCTCCGACGGACTGGACATCGACGAGTCCCTACTGACCGGGGAGGCCGACGCGGTCGGCAAACGCCCCGACGATGCCGTCCTCTCCGGTTCCGCGGTCCTCTCCGGGACGGGCCTGATCCGGGTCACGGCCGTCGGACCGGACTCCCACGCCTCGCGTCTGGCCACCGAGGCCCGCCGGTTCTCCAAGATTCCCTCTGAGCTCCGTGGCGCGCTGGACACGGTGGCCACCTGGCTGACGATCGCGCTGGTGCCCATCGCCGCGCTGATCGTCAACGGCCAGGTCCAAGCCGTGGGCGGCTGGGAGCGTGCCCTGGAGCAGGATGCGATCGAACCGGCCGTGGTGGCCTCCGTCGCCGCGATCACCTCGATGATCCCGCAGGGCCTGGCCCTGATGACCACCATCTCCTTCGCCGTGGCCGCACTCAAGCTCGCCCGGCAGGAGGTGCTCATCCAGGAGCAACCGGCGGTCGAGATCCTGGCCCGGGTGGATACGGTGTGCCTGGACAAGACCGGCACCCTCACCGAGGGGCGGATCGTCTTCGACGGCTCCATGGACCTCACCTCCGCCACGCTGGATGGCCACCCCGGCCCGGCCGGCGCGGCTGATCTCCGTTCTGCCGGGGCACTGGTGCTGGGCTGGTTCGGCGCCGATGCGAATGCCAACCCCACTGCCCTGGCCCTCGCGGAGGCCTACCCCGAGCGGCCCACCGTGGCACCCACGGACCAGGTGGCCTTCGCCTCGGAACGTCGCTGGTCCGCCGTGGCCTTCGGCCCCGCACCCCTGCACGACGCCGGCACCGGCGCCGGCGGGGATGTCCCGTCCGGCGACGCGGTGCACGGGGCCTGGGTCCTGGGTGCCCCGGAGGTCCTGCTCCCGGCATCCGGCGGCAGTCTCACTGCGGACCGTAGCGATCACATCGAGGCGCTGTGCGATGAGACCACCAGCCGCGGGCTGCGCACCATGGTGCTGTGCCGCTCCACGGAACCGGCCGGCGTCGGAGCCTGGTTCGACGCCGGCCGGCGTCTGCCGCCCGCACTGGAGGCCGTGGCCCTGCTGACCTTCCGCGAGAAGGTGCGCGACGACGCCCGTGAGACCCTCGAGTACTTCCGCGAGCAGGACGTCGAGCTGAAGGTCATCTCCGGCGACCATCCCCGGACCGTCGCAGCAGTGGCCCGCGAGGTCGGCATGGACGTCGAAGGGGACGGTTATGACGCCCGGAATCTGCCCTCCGATCCGGAGGAGCGCCGGGCGGTGCTCCAAGGGCACTCCGTCTTCGGCCGAGTCTCCCCCGAACAGAAGAAGGGTATGGTCAGCGCCCTGCAGCAGGACGGCCACGTGGTGGCCATGACCGGAGACGGCATCAACGATGCCCTGGCCCTGAAGACGGCGGACCTGGGAATCGCAATGGGCAACGGGGCCCCGGCCACCAAGGCGGTCTCCCGCATGGTGCTGCTGGACAGCAGGTTCTCCCGTCTGCCCTCGGTGCTGGCGGAGGGCCGGCAGGTCATCGCCAACATGGAGCAGCTGGCGCACATGTACCTGACGAAGACGGCCTACGCCGTGCTGTTCGGGGTGGTCTTCTCGCTGCTGGCGTGGCAGTACCCGCTGCTGCCACGCCAGGCCTCCACCGTCGACTTCCTCATGATCGGCCTGCCGACCTTTTTCCTGACCCTGGTGCCGAACCAGCGCCGCTACGTCCCCGGGTTCCTCGGACGTGCCTTGCGGTTCGCGATCCCCTCCGGCCTCGTCATTCTCGCCGGGCTGCTGGCCGTCAACGGGTACGCACGCTGGTTCGCCGGCTTCTCGGGCGAGGCGACGGGACCGGCCGACGCCATGGGAGAGGTGTCCCTGCAACAGGTGCAGACCGCCTCCGTGATCACCCTGACGCTCATGGGCCTGTGGGTGCTGAACCTCATCTCCCGGCCGCTGACGAAGTGGAAACTGACCCTCGTGGCCGCGATGTACGCCCTGCTGCTGCTCGTGCTGCTGATCCCCGCTTCCAGGGAATTCCACCAGTTCGAGATCCCGCCAGTGGACCTGACCCTCGCCGCCGTGACGATCGGTGCGGTCGCGTGCGTGCTGCTCGAGGGGATTCACCAGTTCCACCGTCGACGCCACACCGCGCTGGCGACCGCCGCATCAGCCACCGCCTTCTCGGCCACCTCACGGTGACGTCACGAACCGACTGACGAGGGCGAACATTACGCCGCATACTGCGGGGTAGAACTCCTCCGCCGCTACACTCGGTAGCTTGCCAGCCGTGCCGTTGCGGCGGCGATGATGGCGACCCGTCCAGCAACCGTTCGGATCCCGATTCCAAGGAGCGTCCCCATGGCAGCACCCAGCCCCGGCTATTCCATTTCCCTGCGCGTCGAGACCCCCGTGTCCTTCACCGCGACCTCCGACATCGCTGCGGCCGTGGCCGGCACCGGTGCCGCCGTGACCGGCCTGGATGTGCTCGAGTCGCACCACCGGTTCATGACCGTGGCCGTCGGCTGTGACACGGTGGACGCGGCCCATGCCGAACGCGTCCGCGAGGCCGTGGACGCCCTCGAGGGCATCACCGTCCATGAGGTCACGGACCAGACCTTCCAGCTGCACGAGGGCGGCAAGATCGAGACCACCCTGCGCGTGCCGCTGCGCACCCGGGATGATCTCTCCCGCGCCTACACCCCCGGGGTGGCCCGTGTCTGCAAGGCGATCGCCGAGGACAAGGACCTGGCCCGCCTGTACACCGTCAAGAAGAACACGGTGGCCGTGGTGACGGACGGGACCGCCGTGCTCGGCCTCGGGGACATCGGCCCCGAGGCGGCCATGCCCGTCATGGAGGGCAAGGCGGCCCTGTTCAAGCAGTTCGCCGGAGTGGACGCCTGGCCGGTTGCCCTGGACACCAAGGACACCGAGGAGATCATCAGCATCGTCAAGGCCATCGCCCCGGCCTACGGCGGCATCAACCTCGAGGACATCTCCGCCCCGCGCTGCTTCGAGATCGAGGCCCGCCTGCGGGATGAGCTGGACATCCCCGTCTTCCACGACGACCAGCACGGCACCGCCATCGTGGTCCAGGCGGCCCTCACCAACGCCCTGAAGCTCACCGGCAAGAAGATCGAGGATGTCTCAATCGCCGTGGCCGGTGTCGGCGCGGCCGGTACCGCCATCATCAAGCTCCTGAAGGCCTCTGGGGCCCGCCACATCGTGGCCGCCGGCCGGGCCGGGATCATCGAGCGCGGCTCCCAGCATGCCGATGCCAACCGCCAGTGGCTCGCGGACAACACCAATGAGGAGGGCTTCTCCGGCTCCCTCAAGGAAGCTGTGGTCGGGCGCGACGTCTTCATCGGCGTCTCCGCCCCGGACCTGCTGGACGAGGCCGACGTGGCCGCCATGAACGAGAACTCGATCGTGTTCGCCATGTCCAACCCGGACCCGGAGGTGCACCCGGTCATCGCGTCGAAGCACGCCGCGATCGTGGCCACCGGCCGCTCGGACTTCCCGAATCAGATCAACAACGTGCTGGCCTTCCCCGGCTTCTTCCGCGGGCTGCTGGACGCCGGGGCATCGGACATCACCGATGAGATGCTGGTGGTCGCCGCCGAGGCAATCGCCGGGACCATCACGGACGAGGAGTTGAACCCGAGCTTCATCATCCCCTCGGTCTTCGACCCGGAAGTTTCCCTCCGAGTGGCCGCGGCCGTGGCAGAGGTCGCCACCCCGCGGGGCTGACGCCCCGTTTCCCGACG
>NZ_BAAALH010000002.1:773629-926801 GCF_039528175.1 Citricoccus alkalitolerans | reverse complement strand
TCCGGCCGGGGCCCGCGGTGTCAGGTCGGCAGGGCGGCGCTGAGACGGGGCACCGCCCTGGCCACCGGGCCGGGCAATTCTCCGAACGCGGTGACCTCGACCGGCTGGCCACGCCGGGTGGACCTCTTCCAGGTCCCGACGGCGTGGCCGCGGTGCAGCACCGTGCCCTTGAACACCCCGTTGCGCCCGGGGACCACGCGTGCCTCCTCATCCCTGGTCAACACCGCGGACCGATCCTGGTAGCCGAGGACGATCTCGTCGAATCCGGGCAGCAGAATCGGTGCGGCGGTGGCCCGGGCCCTCTCTGCCTGACGGTCCGGCAGGTCCGGGAGCATCCAGTGCTTCCGTCCGTCCACGTCGGCGGAGAGCAGGTCCGGTTGGAGGTCTTCCAGTGCCGCCCGAGCCTGAGTCTTGCCGATCTTGGACCACCAGCAGAAGTCCTCCACGGTGGCCGGGCCGTGGGAGCGCAGGTAGCGCAGCAGCAGGTCGCGAACCCCGTCCTCCCGGTCTCGCCCTGGACCGGGCAGCCGCTCTGGCGTGGCCCCCGGCGCCCGTACTGCGGAGCCGATCCACTCCGTGGCCAGCACGATGCGTTGTTCCCGCCCCTCGGTGGGGCCGAAACACAGCACCCCGCGCAGGGCGAGGAAGAAGATCAGGTGGTATCCGCGCCCCTCGTTCACAGGCAGTCCCTCCTGGGTGAATCGTTCCAGCAGTCCGGAGCGGGTCAGTCCCGGACCGGACAGGGTCTGGAGTGCTACCGCCTCGGCCCGTTCGAGTACGCCCGTGTCCAGACCGAGCTCCTGGCGGCGCCGTTCGCTCGCCTTCAATGTCTGGGCCGCGGTGAGGTCCAGAATCCAGCCGAGGTCCTCGGCCGCCACGGCGAACAGGGTGCCACGCATCGGCCAGGACCGGACGATGCGCCCCGCGTCATAGGCCTCGCGGACCGCCGCGGTGGACCGGCCCACACTGCGCAGGGCCAGGGACACAGTGGAACCCGGGTAGTCCTGGCCCTGGGTGCACGTCAGCCATCGCGCCGCCTCGACGGCAGTGGCCAGCGGCTCGACCAGCCCCTGGGAGATCAACCGCATCCGTGCCACCTGTTCGGAGCTGAGAATCATCATGTCCCCTCCTTCGCTGGGGACAGTGTGCCACGGCGTCCGGACAGCAGCGCCGCTCCGCACCGGGCTCGACGCCATGCCTGAGGAAAAGCTGTGAATCCCCCGGCGCCAGGCTGTGCACCGATTGACCTGACTCCGCCCGCGGTGAAGACTCGGGGCATACCCGAGCGGTCACCCCGCCACGGGCAGACGCCACAAAGGAGACGACATGAAACGATTGATCACCCTCGGCATCGGCGCGGCCCTCGGATATCTCCTGGGCAGCCGCGAAGGACGCAAGAACCTCGACAAGTTCGCCAAGAACGCGCAGAGCTTCTGGAATGACCCGAAGACTCAGGACCAGGTGCAGAAGGCGACCCAGAAGGCCACCACCGCCGTGAAGGACCAGGCACCCGCGATGGCGGACAAGGCCGCCGGCCTGGCGGACAAGGCCACGGATGCCCTGAAGGACAAGGCACCCGGGCTGTCCGAGAAGGCCAACAGCGCCGCCCACACCATGGCTGACAAGGGTTCCTCCGCGGCTCAGAACCTGGCTGACAAGGCCTCCTCCGCCGCGGACAGGTCCGCCGGCAAGCACGCCTCCGGTGACACATCCGTCACCAAGGACTCCAGCACCCCGGCCACCGGTTCCGATGCGAATGCCTCGAGCGGGGACACCAACGTCAAGGACGCCTCCGGCGACGTGCTCTCCGATCCGTCGCAGTCCCTCGAGACCGAGGGCGGCGGACCGGACCGCTACTGATCCGGCACCGTCCCACCACGCACCGGAACCCCGGCCCCCGCTTCAGGGGGCCGGGGTTCCTGCATACCCGGTTGCCGCCACGGTCTCACGTGCCCTCACGGTTGAGTCTGGAGGGATTCACTCCAGGGGACACCCAGGGCGTGAATCCCTCCAGGCTCAACGGGCCGGGGCGGGGCTGACCGTCGGCCCGACGCCGGCCCCCGCACCTCTCAGACAGCGGCGCGGTTCCGCAGGGCGAAGGACGAGCCGTAGTGGTTCTGCGGCAGGTGGTCTCCGCGCCCGAAGAGCTTGTGGCGCATGGTGCCCTCGGCGTACTCGGTCTTGTAGCGGCCGAGTTGCTGCAGTTCGGGGACCACGTACTCGACGACATCCTCGAAGGTGCCGGGGGTGATGTGGTAGGCGAGGTTGAAACCGTCCACATCGGTCTCGTCCTGGATGCGCGCCAGTTCCCGGGCCACGGTCGCACCGGAGCCGACGATGACGGGGCCGAAGCCGCCCACGCCGACCCATTCGGCCAGTCTGCGCACGGTCCACACGGACCCGGCGTCACCCGAGGCCTTCTGGAAGGTCTCCACGGTGGACTGAATGGCGTTGGACTTGACGTCCCCGATCGGCTCGTCGAGCTCGAACTCGGCCAGGTTGATACCCATCCAGCCGGACATCAGGACCAGTCCGCCCTCCACGTCGATGTACTGCGTCAGTTCCTCGTACTTGGCGCGCGCCTCCTCGTCGGTGGCGCCCGTGACGATGGTCTGCATGGACATGATGCGGATGTCGTAGGGATCGCGGCCGGCCTCGACCGCCCCCTGGCGGATCTTGGCGGCAGTGCCCTTGATCATCTCGTCGGTGGGTGAGTTGATGAACACGGCCTCGGCGTGCTTTCCGGCGAAGGCTCGACCGCGCGTGGAGGCGCCGGCCTGGTAGATCACCGGGGTGCGCTGCGGGCTGGGCTCGGTGAAGGCGATGCCGGGGGTCTTGAAGTAGGTGCCCTCGTGCTCGATCCGGTGGACCTTGGACGGGTCGATGAAGACCCCGGACTCCTTGTCGTTGACGACCGCGTCGTCCTCCCAGGAGCCTTCGAGGAGCTTGTAGACCACGTCGAGGTATTCGTCCGCGTGGTTGTACCGCTCGTCGTGCTCCATCTGGTCTTCCTGGCCCATGTTGATGGCGGCGGAGGGCAGGTAGCCGGTCACCACGTTCCAGCCCACGCGGCCCTCGGTCAGGTGGTCTAGGGTGGCCAGGCGGCGGGCGAACGGGTAGGGGTGCTCGTAGGCGGTGCCGGCGGTGACCCCGAAGGTCAGATTCTTGGTGACAGCGGCCATCGGCGGGACCACGAGCATCGGGTCGTTGACCGGCACCTGCGTGCCGGCCTTGAGGGTGGCCTCGTCGGAGGAGTTGTAGACGTCATAGGGCCCGAGCACGTCGGCGATGAAGAGGCCATCGAACAGGCCCTGTTCCAGGGTCTGGGCCAATCCCGTCCAGTAGCCCAGGGTGTTGTAGTCGCGGGCGCGGTCTTCGGGGTGGCGCCACAGGCCGGGTGACTGGTGGGCCACACAGTTCATGTCGAAGGCGTTGAAGAGGATCTCACGCTTGCCGGCGGCGGTGGTGGGCACGCCCTCGGGGAGATGGCTCGTTCCATGGACGTTCTCGTTGCTGGGGACAGACACGGTGATGCTCCTTCCATCGGTCCTGGCGGTAGCACCTGTCCGGTTGCCCGGTGGTTGCTGCGGCGTCATCGAGCCAGATCTCTCGGCCGCTCTGGATGGGTACCCATCGATTGCACCACACCTCCGGGCGCGACCCCAACCGAGGTTCACGCGGAGTCACCCAGCCCTTCCGCTGTGAGGCAGAGATGAGTACCCATCTCTGCCCTCACACCGGGATGGCGGCCTTCTGTCAGCTCGAGGCGAGGACCACGATCGGATCCGTGGTCGGTGCCTCGGACCCTCCGGCCGGTTCCACCGTGACGGCGAGCGCGGCATCCGCCGGCACGTCCTGCATCCGCACGAGGGCGAGGCCGTCCTGGACCTCCAACAGGCCAGCCGGCTGGGGAGCCGTCTCACCCTGGATCGTCCACATCTGATAGTCGCGGCCCTCCGCCGGTTCCGGCAGTCCCCGCGCGGCCAGCACGGTCTCACCGGACGGGGCCCGGGCCACTTCGATCTCGCCTCCGCCGGTCACCGGGGATTCCAGCCGCTCGGCCCCGTCCACCTGCAGGATCTGCTCGATCGCCGTGAGCTGATCGCCCTCGGTCACTCCACCCGTGGGAGCCCACGGCTGGCTCACCACCACGGCCACGGCGACGGCGGCAGCCGCGGCGGCCGAGACCGCCCCCACCCACCAGCGGCGCGCGGCCGGCCGGCGTCGGGCACGGTGACTGTCCAGATCAGAGATGCCGGCTCGCTCGGCGCCAGCACTGGAGCCGGCTGCTCCGTGGGCCGCCAGGGGCGAGGCGTCGCCGTCCGCAGCGGACCGGGCGCCCTGCTCGGGCCCTGCCACGGCCGAGAGGACACGGTCCCGCAGATCGGCGGGAGGCTCAGCCGGTGTGCTCACCGCCAGGCGGGCGACGGTGCTGTTGAGGGCATCGGCCCGGGCGCGGAGCTCGGGGTCTGAGCGGAGCCGCTGCTCGATGGCGCGGCGCTCGCCCTCGTCCACGGCATCCAGGGCCCAGGCGGCGAGCAACTCGGCGTCGATCACGTTCCCGTTCTTGTTCTCGTTTCCGTTCGTCATGCTCCCACCCCCAAACAGTCCTGTAGTCGTTGGAGCGCACTGCGCATCCGGGATTTCACGGTGGCCAGTTTGGCCCCGAGTCGTTCAGCGACCTGCCGGTAGGTCAGTCCGCCGTAGTAGGCCTGCGTCACGGCCTCGTACTCCAGACCAGTCAGCGTGCCGAGGCATTCCGTCACGCGGTCCCGGTCCTCCGCTGATTCCACGGCCTCCGCAACGTCGTCCCGGTCCCGTTCGAACCCGGCCACCCCGGCCCGTTCCTCCCGGTCCCGACCGGACTGGGTGGACCGGATGAGGTCGACGGCCCGACGGTGCGTGATCGAGCAGACCCAGCCGACCACTGATCCGCGGGCCGGGTCGAAGCGCTCTGCAGAGCGCCACACATCCACGAGGGCCTCCTGTGTCACGTCGGCCGCGAGGTCGGCGTCACGCACGATCTTCTGTGCCAGCCCATAGGCTGAGGGAGCCACGGCATCGTAGAAGGCGGCGAAGGCCTCCTGGTCTCCGGTGGCACTGCGTTGGAGCAAGCCCACCAGGTGGGCGTCCCGCTCGCGCGCAGCACTGCGGCCGGGGCCGGTGCCTGCGGTGCTCGTCATGGCTCCACCCTATCCGGGCGCGGGGCCAGGATTGGCCTACCTGTCAGGGGCGTCGTTCAACATGGGTGGTGTTCTCATCCGCGGGGCTCCTGGGGTGTCGGTCCGGAGGGGTCCGGTGGGGCGTCGGTCGGGTGGCCTGCTCTACTGCAGGGTGCTGTCTGGTGTTCGGAGCCGACGCTCCTACGGATGGGTCGGGCTAAAGACCTCTTCGGCGACGCCGGTCTGGAGATAGGGCACCGTCTGGGTGCCGTTGACCTCCCAATCGCCCACCATCCGAGCCATGAACACAGCCGGATCGTGACTGGCGATGGTTCGGGCATTACGCCAGTGCCGGTCCAGCTGCAGGTCCGTACTGGTGGCGGAGGCCCCGAGCGTGTCGAAGATCCGCGTGCACGTGTCCAGCACCAGCTTCGGCACCATCACGTGTGCCCGGTGCGCCGTCAGGGCGGCGCGGTGCATCGCCTCGGCCGCGGTTCCGCCGTCGTCCATCCCGACGCCGGCCACCCGCCCGCCCGGCGCACTCCCCGATTCCCCGACCGGCTGCTCCGGCCCGGCGGCGAGCTCCAGTGCCGCATCCAGGTCCCGTCCGGCGGCGCGCACGAGCTCCTCAGCGGTCGCCTGCTGGGCGGAGAGCTCGCCGATGATTCCCAGCAGCTGGTCGTCCTCACGCGGGGTCAGCCCGCCCCCGGTGTTCGGCGAGCGTCTCCGCCGCCGGGTCTGTTCCACGCCGTCACGCAGCGCGGCCCGTCCGATGCCCGCCAGCAACGCCATCAGGGTGGACTCGTGGTGCAGCGGGACCGGACCGTCGGCGGACGGCAGCGTCAGCAGCTCCTCCACACCGGCACCGCGGAACACCATGGTCCCCGTCCCGGTGAGACGCTGTCCGAAGCCGTCCCAGTCGTCCTTCACGGTGATCCTCGGTTGCCGCACCCGCACCACGGCCAGCGCGACGTCGGCCCGCTGGGAGCCGCCCCGACCGCCCAAGGCCGCGGCCGGCGTCGTGCCCAGGGATGTTGGACCCTGGGATGCGGCGCGCCGAGATCCGGTGCCGCGGGACAGGACCTTGCGTCGGAGGGCACGGGAGACGCTGGGGTCCAGCCGGACGGTGGCCAGGGCCCACGTGGAGAAGATGCTGCCGGTGGTGTAGAACTTGTTGCCGCTGATCAGCAACTGCCCCGCCTCGTCCTGGGTCACGGTGGTTCCGAGCCCGCCGAGCGGTGCGTCGCGTCCCTCGGACAGGGCGCTGCCGGCCACCTCCCCCTCGACCACACGCCGCAGCCAGCGATCACGGACGGTGCGGTCGGGCTGGACCAGCACATGCTGGACGAAGCTGAGGTGGCTGCGCAGCAGGTGGGCGGTATTGGCGTCCACCGCGGCGAGGTCCATCAGCAGCCGGAAGGCGTCCTCCTGGCTCGCCCCCGCTCCGCCGGCAGTCTCCGGGACGCTGAGGGCGCCCAAGCCTTGCTCCCGGAGCTGTTCGAAGGCCGCGAAGGGCAGGTGGCGGCCGGCCTCCCGGGGCACCTCCCCCTGCGCCACTTCCGCGAAGGCGGGGGCGAAACGGTCGGACAGTGCGGTGTAGCGGGACGACACGGACGTCATGTGAAAGCTCCATCGGTCCTGGCGGTAGCACCCTGGCCCCTGACGGGCGGGTTGCTGCGGCGTCGACGAGCCAGATCTCTCAGCCGCTCTGGATGGTGGTCCCCTCCATCAGACCACTCGGCGACGGCCCGGGTCCAATGCGAGGTATGCGGTGAGGTCAGAGAACCGTGGTTACTCCTGACCCCACGGGGTCATGCTGCGAGGTGGGCGTTGCCTATTGTTCAGAGACGGGGGTCAAGACGCCGGCGACCAGCGGGTTGTCCGTCGTCTCCAGGTACTCCTCGAACCGGGGATCGGAAAAGACCTCGACGAGCTTGCGGGTTTCCGGGGTGTCCTTGAACTCGGTCCCCACGATCAGCCAGGCGGCGTAGGTCCGGGGCGGGTCCGGGAACAGGATGCCCTTGTCCCGGCCGATCTTGCCGGCGTCAAAGAGGTTGGTGTAGCCGAGGGCGGCGTCTACCGAGTCCAGAGTCCGGGCCATGGACAACAGGTCGATCTCGGTGAAGTCGAGACGGCGCGGGTTCTCCACCACGTCTTTGAGCTGGGCGGTGCGCGGTTCAATGTCCGGGTCCAGCCCGATGAAGCCCTCGCGCTCCAACAGCCATAGCGCCTGGCCCTGGTTGGCCAGGTCTGTGGGCACGGCCACGGTGGCGCCGTCCGGCAAGTCCTCCACGCTGTCGTATCGGGTGGAGTACAGGCCGAAGGCCCACTGGTAGATCTCCACCGTGGTGGACAGATCGAGGTCGTTACCCTCCGCCACCTGCTTCATGTACCACTGGTGCTCGAAGATCGTGGCGTCAATCTGGCCCTCGGCCACGGACCGATTGGCCTGGACTCCATCCGCGATGCCCACGGCCTCGATCTCGACGCCGTAGTCGGGCGCGATCTCCTCAGCCACGAACTCCACCAAGCTCTCTTCTCCGGCCATGGCCGGTTCATAGTGCACTGTCAGCGGCCTCGTGATTTCGGCCTCTTCACCGGCGGCCACAGCCGGCCTGTTGGATTGCTGAATCACCACGAGACCCAGGACCAGGGCAGCGACGGTAGCGATGGCCGCCAGCGACCAGGGCAGCACGGTGAATGACTTTCGCAGGGTGAAGCCGTGATCGTGTCCAGCCGTCACCTTCTTCCCGGTGGTCGCCGGAGTCTTCTTCTCGGAGTTCATATGAGGTCCTTCAACAGGGTGCGGGGCCACTCAGGGCCGGGTCAGTGAACGGGCGATCCGGTCGCCGACGAACTGGACGAGCTGGACGGTGATGATGAGCAGGACGATCGTGCCGAGCATGACGGTCATGTCGAAGCGCTGGTAACCGTAGGTCACGGCCAGGAAGCCGATACCGCCCGCGCCGATGGTCCCGGCGATGGCCGAGTATTCGATCATCGAGATAGTGTTCAGGGTGATGGCGGAGGCCAGACCGGGCAGGGCCTCGCGCAGTTGCGTCTGACGGATGATCTGTGCTGGGGATGACCCCGTCACGAGACCGACGGCCATGTTCTCCCGCGGCAGGTCGTTCAGGGTGTTCTGGACCAACCGGGCGAAGAACGGGATGCCGGCGATCGTCATGGGCACGACGGCCGCGGCGATGCCCAGGGTGGTGCCGGTAATCCACCGGGTCAGCGGGATGATGGCCGCCATCAGCACGAGGAACGGCAGAGACCGACCCATGTTGACCGCCCAGCTGAGCAGCCCGTAGGCCCGGTCCTGGGGGAATAGCCCGCGCGGGCTCGTGTTGTACAGCAGCACGCCGGTGGCACCCCCGATCAGGACGACTAGCATCATGACGATGCCGACCATGGCCCAGGTCTCCCCGTAGGCCGGCAGCAACAGGGCAGGCAGCTCGGACAGCGGGGTATCGGAGAGCAGGGGCTGGGAGGTATCCGCGGTCGCACTCATGCCGTCGCCCCCGCCGTCGCGCCGGCCGGGATCGGAGTGGCGCCCGACGGCGGCGGTCCGGTGGGGTCTGGACTGGCAGCCGAGATGGCGGTCCCGGTGGGACCGGACCGGTCGACGTCGCTCCTCAGTCGGGCACTGAGCCCGAGCCCGTTCAGGGCGCCGATGGCGCGCTGGGCCTGCTCGCCGCGGACCCCGACGACGGCGCGGCCCAGTGCGGTCGCGCCGCGCGCCTCGATGGTTCCACCGAGCAGGGCCAGGCGGATCTGGTGATCAACCGCCACTCGGGTGAACCATTCGGGGTCCACGTCCCCGTCCTGATAGGCGAGGTCCAGGAAGGTATCGAAGCCAGCCGGAAGCGGCAACGCGGCGATCGGCAATAGTTGCCCGCCGACGGTGGAGTCCTGGTCCGCGACGAGGGACGGCAGAGAGCCATACTCCGCGAGCCGGCCGTGGGACAGGGAGGCCACCTGGTCGGCGACGTTCCGGACCACGTCCATTTCATGGGTGATGAGGATGATGGACAAGCCTAGGTCGGTGCGCAGGTCGGCCAGCAGGGACAGGATCTGTGCCGTGGTGTCCGGGTCCAGGCCGGAGGTGGACTCGTCCGAGAGCAGGATCCGCGGCCGCAGGGCCAAGGCCCGGGCGATGCCTACTCGTTGCTTCTGGCCGCCGGAGAGCTGACCGGGGTAGGAGTCGGCCTTGTGCAGCAATCCGACGCGGTCAAGCATCTCGGCCACACGGTCCTGCATCTCGTGGTGGACCACCCCGAGGTTGCGCAGCGGGAGGGCGACGTTCTCGGCCACGGTGATGCGGCGCAGCAGGGCGGAGTGCTGGAAGATTGTGCCGATGGCACGGCGGGCGGAGCGCAGCTGGCGGCCCCGGAGCCGGGACAGGTCGCTGCCATCCACCAGAATCTCGCCCTGGGTGGGCTTTTCCAACAGGGAGATGCAGTGCGAGAGGGTCGTCTTGCCAGCCCCGGAGGGCCCGACCACGGCGGTGATGGAGCCTTCCGGCACGGTCAGGTCGATGCCTTTGAGCACCTCGACGGACCCCCCACGTCCGGTGTAGGCCTGGTGCAGATCGCGGATCTCGATCACAGCGCGCCCCCGTCCCGGGTACCGGCCGATGCCAGCCGGAAGCCGGCGCCTCGGTGGTTCTCCGCCAGCCGATCCCCGCGGCCGAACAGCTTGTGTCGCAGGGTGCCGGACTCGTACTCGGAAGGATAGGCACCGCGGGCCTGGAGCTCGGGGACCACGTGCTCCACGACGTCCTCGAAGCTTCCCGGGGAGACCGCGTAGGCGAGATTGAAGCCGTCAACGTCCGTCTCCGCGGCCCAATCCTGCAGCTGGTCAGCGACCTGCGCACCGGAGCCAATGAACACCGGCCCGAAGCCCCCGATGCCGACCCATTCGGCAAGTCGCCGGATGCTCCAGGGCTCCCCGTCCGCGGAGGCGTGGCCACCGCCCGAGCGGAAGGTCTCCACGGCAGACTGCACTGCGTTGGTCTGCACGTCCTGACCGATCACATCGTCCAGGTCGTACTGCGAGAAGTCGATGCCCATCCAACCGGACAACAGCGCGAGGGCACCACGATGGTCCACGTAACGGAGGTAGTCGGCGTGCTTGGCACGGGCCGCCACCTCGTCCGGACCGGTGATGACGGTGGCAAGGTTGAAGATCCTGATGTCCTTCGCGTCACGGCCGGCCTCCACGGCAGCAGCACGGATCCTGCTCACGGCCTGGGCCAGCTTGTCCCGGCTGGGGGCGGAGACGAAGGCGCATTCGGCGTTTTGCCCGGCGAAGGCCAGGCCGCGCGGCGATGTGCCGGCTTGGTAGACCACCGGGGTGCGCTGGGGGCTTGGCTCGGTCAGAGCGATGCCCGGCACCGAGAAGTAGGTTCCCTGGTGGCCGATCTCGTGCACCTTGGCCGGGTCCGTGTAGACGCAACCGTCCCGGTCCCGGACCACGGCGTCCTCGTCCCAGGAACCCTCCAGCAGCTTGTAGACAACCTCGAGGTATTCGTCTGCGTGGTCGTAGCGCTCGTCATGGGCCAGCTGGTCCTGGCTGCCCATGTTGCGAGCAGCCGAAGGCAGGTAGCCGGTGACGACGTTCCAACCGACCCGCCCGCCCGTGAGATGGTCCAAAGTGGCCAGCCGGCGCGCGAAGGGATAGGGATGCTCGTAGGCAGTTCCTGCGGTAATGCCGAAACCGAGGTGTTCGGTCACCGCGGCCATGGCGCTGACGAGCAGCATGGGGTCGTTGACCGGCACCTGGGTACCGGCGGTGAGAGTGGCCTCGTTAGAGCCGCCGTACACGTCATAGGTGCCAAGCACGTCGGCGATGAACAGTCCGTCGAAGCGACCTCGTTCGGCGACCTGGGCCAGATGCGTCCAGTAGCCGATCGAGTTGTAGTCACTGGAGCGGTCCTCCGGGTGGCGCCACAGCCCCGGGGACTGGTGGCCCACGCAGTTCATGTCAAAGGCATTGAGCCGGATGCGGCGCGGGACACGTTCAAGCATCAGAATGCACGTCCTTCCATCGGTCCTGGCGGTAGCACCCGCTTCGACAGGGGGTTGCTGCGGCGTCGTCGAGCCAGATCTCTCGGCCGCTCTGGATGGGTCTCTCACAGGCGACCAGATGGCTTGGGATACGAACTAATCCAGCGTCATATATCGACCTGTCGTGCCGTTGGCTGGCCGCGGGCCCGGATTCGACGGCAAAAGTCCCTGAATGTGACGTCACATGACGCGGCGTGTAGGTGCGCGAGGGGGAATGACTGGCCCGGAAAACATGCCGTTGCCCGGTTCACTGCCCCCTGTGGGACCGGGTGTACAGCATCTTCAGCGGTTGACACGGATACCCCGTGCTCTGCTTCACTAGATGAATCAACCATCCAGAGCGGCCGAGAGATCTGGCTCAGTGACGCCGCAGCAACCTCCCGTATGACCCGGGAAGGTGCTCATGCCAGAACCGATGGAGCGTGATTCACCGTGACTGCCCTTGCCGAGTCCCTGCCCGGTTCCAGCGTCCTCACCGCGCCGCCGGCCCCGACCACCAGCCTTGCGGTGGAGTTCCGCGACGTCGGCCGGTCCTTTCCCGCCATCGACGGCGCACGCACCGTGTTGCGGGACATCAACCTCACCGTGCAGCCAGGCGAGGTCCTGGCCATCCTCGGGGCCTCCGGCTGCGGCAAGTCGACGCTGCTGCGTGCCGTGGGCGGCCTGGACAGCGGCAGCACCGGGCAGATCCTCGTCGGTGGGTCCGCCGTCCGCCCCTATGACCCCCGCACCGCAGTCGGGTTCCAGGAACCGCGCCTCATGCCCTGGCGCACCCTCCACCAGAACGTGTCCTTGGGGCTGCCGCCCGGCATCGGACGGGCCGAGGGCCGCGAGAACGTCGACCACTTGCTGGATCTGGTGGGTCTGGCCGAGCACGCCGACCTCCGGCCCCGCGAAGTCTCCGGCGGCATGGCCCAGCGGACCTCGCTGGCCCGCGCCCTGGCCCGGCAGCCCGGCGTTCTCCTGCTGGACGAGCCGTTCGGCGCGCTCGACGCTCTGACGCGGCTGAGGATGCAGGACCTACTCCTGGACGTCCATGCCAAGACCGCCACGACCGTCCTGCTCGTCACTCATGACGTGGACGAGGCGCTCCAGCTGGCCGACCGGATCCTGCTGCTCGGCCAGGACCCCGCTCCGGGTTCCGCCCCCGGCGCGACCACCCGCACCGTGGTCACCGTCCCCGGTGAACGGCCCCGGGACCGCGGCTCGGCCGAACTGGCCCACCTCCGGACCGAGCTGCTCGGCGGCCTCGGCGTGGACGCCCACCGCCACTGACCGGTTCCCCTCCGTATCCACCCGATCGCCCGGCGCCTCATCCCTCCCGGCCCGGGACGCACCGCACCCCCTCGAAAGGCCCCACCATGCGCTCACGCCTCACCCTTTCCCTCACCACCTTCGCCATCACGGCCTTCACGCTCACCGGTTGCGTCGCCGGCGAGGGATCCGGTGGAGAGGCCGCCGAAGCCGGGGCCGACGGTGGCGTGGGTGGCGGCGAGCTGAACATCGACTACGCCACGTACAACCCCCTCTCCCTGGTCATCAAGGAGAAGGGCTGGCTTGAGGATGAACTCGCAGACGAGGGCGTCACCGTGAATTGGATCCAGTCCGCCGGTTCGAACAAGGCCAACGAGGCGCTGCGGGCCGAGGCCATCGACGTGGGCTCCACGGCCGGCTCCGCCGCCCTGCTCAACCGCGCCAACGGCACCCCGATCAAGACCATCAGCCTGTACTCCCAGCCGGAGTGGTCCGCCCTGGTCACCACCGCCGATTCAGACATCACGGAGGTCACGGACCTGGTCGGCAAGAACGTGGCGGCCACCAAGGGCACTGACCCGTACTTCTTCCTCATTCAGGCCCTCGGCGAAGCCGGCGTGGACGAGGCTGATGTCACGGTGCAGAACCTTCAGCATGCGGACGGCAACGCGGCCCTGAACAACGGGTCCGTGGACGCATGGTCCGGGCTGGACCCCATTATGGCCGGCGCCGAGGCCGAGGGCGCCGAACTGTTCTACCGCAACGTCGACTTCAACACCTATGGCTTCCTCAACGCCACCGAGTCTTTCCTGGCGGAGTCCCCCGAGCTGGCCCAGACCGTGGTGGACGTCTACGAGCAGGCTCGCGAGTGGGCCTTGGCGAATCCGGAGGAGACTGCTTCCATCCTCGCCGAGGTGGCAGGTCTGGAGGAAGACGTGGCCATTACTGTCATCGAGGAGCGCTCCAACCTGGACGTGGACCCGGTGCCCGGCCAGGCGCAGCTCGACGTCCTCGAGGTCGTCGGCCCGATCCTCGTGGAGACCGGTGACGTGGCCAGCCAGGAGAACGTCGACAAGGCCCTGGCCGAGCTCCTCGAGCCCTCGTTCGCCGAAGAGGCCACCCAGTGAGCTCCCTCGTCTCGCCCGAACACTTAACCCCGGCATCACCTCGGGATGATGACGTGACAGGGCGCCGCAACCAGGGCACGACGCCGGCCAGCCCGGGTTCCGGCCCCGGGCCACGGGACGGCGGTGGTCCCGCCACCGGCCGAGGCGCCCGCGGGATCCTGGGCACTTCGGCCGGCCGGGCCGTCGTCGGGCTGCTGCTGCCGGTGGCGCTCGTCATCGCCTGGTGGGCCGCGACCACCGCAGGGCTGTTCTCCCCGGTCCAGCTGCCCTCACCGGCCTCGGTGATCAGCGCGGGGATCGACCTGGCCGCCGACGGATCCCTGTGGCATCACATCGCCATCTCGGTACAACGCGTTCTGCTCGGCTTCGCCATCGGCGGGGTCCTCGGCCTGCTCATCGGCTCCCTCCTGGGCCTGTCCACGTGGGCCGACGCCGCGCTCGCGCCGCTGGTCGGTGCCATCCGCGCGGTGCCGTCACTGGCGTGGGTGCCGCTGCTGATCCTGTGGATGGGCATCGGGGAGGACTCCAAGGTCACCCTGGTGGCAATCGGTGCCTTCTTCCCCATCTTCACCAACGTGTATGCGGCGCTCAAGCACGTGGATCCGCACCTCGTGGAGGCCGGCCGCGCGTTCGGTTACCACGGCCTGCGCCTCCTGCGGACCGTGCAGCTGCCCGCCGTGGTGCCGTCCGTGTTCTCCGGCCTGCGGCTGGCCCTCGCCCAGGCGTGGCTGTTCCTGGTGGCCGCGGAGCTCATCGCCTCCTCCATGGGTCTGGGGTGGCTGCTCAGCGACTCTCAGAACAACGGCCGCACCGACCGGCTGATCCTGGCGATCATCCTCCTGGCAGTCATCGGCAAGATCACGGACGCGATCCTCGGCCTCGTGGAGCAGCGGGCCATCCGCCGCTGGTCCTGACCCGAGATCTGACTTTGCGGGCAGTAATCGGTGGTGTGTGCAGGACACCACCAATTACTGCCCGCAAAGTGGTGATCGCCTGAGGATCCCATCATCACGGCCGTGTCCTCTTCTGAGCCGGCTTCCTGACCGGCGGAATCCTCGCCTACCGTGGTCATCACCACCGCACGCCAGGAGGACCCCGTGAACGATCTCATCCCGCCTGAGCCCGTTGGCGCCCCGGTCACCGACACGCTCACCGACATCGTCACGGACCCCGCCGCGGTGGCACGGGTGCATGAGCGCCTGCTGGTGCCGAACTTCCCGCCCCGAGAACTGGTCTCGGTGGAGGAGTTGCTCGAGGACGTGGCCCGGGGCTCGGCCACGATGCGCGTGGTCGGCGAGGCGTCGAATCCCGTGGCCGTGGCCATCACCGCGACCTTCACCGGCTCCCCGGCCGTGCTGCTGAGCTACGTCGCCATTCGCGCCGATCAGCGGGGGCGGGGCGTGGGCACGACGCTGCTGTCCGGGTTGCTGGCCGGCATCACCGCGGACCCTGGGGTCTCCGTGGTGCTCGCGGAGGTGGAGCATCCCGCCCATCATCAGGCCCACCCCGTGCACGGGGACCCGGCCGCGCGGTTGCGCTTCTACGCCCGGCTCGGTGGGCTGATCCTGGACGTGCCCTACTTCCAGCCGCCGGTCGACGGGACGCAGGACGCCGTCTACGGCATGCTCCTGCTGGCCCTCGCCCCGCCGGAGCGCCTCGTCCGCGGGCAACGGCTGCTGCCGGAGGCGGGGCTGGCCGCGGCCCTGGAGGAGTTCATGGCCGGGACCGATCCGGAGCGGTATCCCGTCGGCCCCGTGCTGGAGGCCGCCCGCAGTCCCGAGGGCGTTCGGCTACTGACCGTCGAGGAGCTGGGCCGCGCCCCAGTGTCCCACCGCCCGTGAGCCGATCGCGGCCTCTGCCGGCGTCCATGGTCCGGCCCGGAACGCTGCGCGGCTAGGCCATCCGGGTGGACTCCTCGTCGATGAAATGCTGCGCCCGCCGGAGGGTGTGCGAGGAGTAGGTGCCGCCGGCCCGCGCGTCGAGCAGGACGGACTGTTCCACGTCCACGAGTTGGCGGCGCAGTTCGCGGTGCTGCTGGGCCTGGCCGTCGGGATCATCGTCATTGACCATGGCGGCCAGCGCCTCCGTGACGGCCAGGCCCCGGCTCCGGGTCCGTTCCAACACTTCTGGCGCGAAGGGTCTGCCGTTCTCCCGCAGCAGCGCCTGGTTGTCCAGGAAGGCCCGGCGGGCGGCGACGATCTCCTCGGCCAGACGGGTGACCTCACGGCCCTCGGCCTCCTCGCTGGTGCCCTTGATGCCGAGGACGCGGATCAGCAGGGGCAGCGTGCCACCCTGGGCCACCAGGGTGATGATGGCGACGGTGAAGGCGATCAGGATCAGTTCGGTCCGGTAGGGGATGTCCGAGGGAAGCGACTGAGCCGCCGCCAGGGTCACGGCTCCGCGCATCCCGGACCAGGCCAGCACGGCGCCACCACGCCAGCCGAGGCTGTGGGTGGCCTGGAACTGCGCGTCGGCACGCCACCGATGCAGCCGTGCCGCGCGCCGCGGGTTGGCCTCCTGATCGTCCTCGGCGACGGCCTCCAGGGCGGCGTCGAGATGCTCGGCGACCTCGGGGATCCTCCGCTGGCGGGCCCGGAGACGGGCGATCAGCGGGACGACGAACAGGATGCGGACCCCGAAGAGGATCACGGTGCAGGCGGCCGCGAGGGCGACGGCCATCCACAACCCCCGGCCGGAGGACTCAGCATCAGCGACGATCGAGGTGATCTCAAAGCCCATGAGCAGGAACACGCCGTTCTCCAGCAGCAACTGGATGGTCCGCCAATTGGTGCGGTCGGTGATGCGGTCCACGGCGCTGAAGCGTTTGGGCGCCTGATGCCCGGTGACCAGCCCGGCCGCCACCACGGCGATGACGCCCGAGGCGTGCAGGTTCTCCGCCGGCATGTACGCCAGGAACGGCACGGTCAGGGAGATCGCGGTGGTGAGCACCGGCTGCTGACGGATCCGGGACCGGGCCCCCACCGTGAGGGCCCCGATCAGCATCCCGACCGCCACGCTCGCGATGACCGCGTAGACGAAGTCGCCGATGGCGCCCCAGAACGTGATGCTGCCGGCGGTGGCCGCAATGGCGGTGCGGAGCATGACGAGGGCCGTGGCGTCGTTGACCAGCCCCTCCCCCTCCAGGATCATCACCAACCGCGGCGGCAGCCCCAGCTTCTTGCCGATGGAGGTCGCGGCCACGGCGTCCGGCGGGCTGATCACGGCCCCCAGTGCCACCGCGGCGGCGAAGCCGATGTCCGGCAGCACCCACCAGATCAGCCATCCGGTGGCGAAGGCGGAGGCGATCACGAGCAGGACGGACAGGGCGCTGATCGTCTCGAGGTCCCGGCGGAAATCCGTGATGGGGACGTTGACCGCAGCCGAGTAGAGGATTGGCGGCAGCGCGATCATGAGGATCCACTCCGGCTCCAGCAGGATCCTGGGCGCACCGGGGATCAGGCTGCAGCCGATGCCCACGATCACCAGCAGGATGGGCGCGGCCACGCCCAGCTTCGGGGCGAAGAGTGACACGAGGACGATGATCAGGACGCCGGCCACGGCCAGCAGCGCGAATTCTTCCATGGGCCCTCCCCGTTCCGGTGGCATGCCGTCACCGCTGCCCGTCCAGACTAATCCCGCTGCCGTAGCACGGCTTCACCGGTTTGGTCCGGCCCCGGGGCCCGGACGTACAGTGGAATCGACCATCCCGAGCGGCCGAGAGATCTGGCTCTGTGACGCCGCAGCAACCCGTGGTCGACGCCGGCCCCTTCCCGGGCGCGGTCTCGGCCACCAGGTGCTACCGCCAGATTCGATGGAAAGAAGGTTCTGTCTTGTCTGTTGCCCCCAACACCACCACCGAAACCGGCGCCCTCCCCGTTCCGCGGCCGAGCCCGTTGCCGGGCCCTTTGCCGGGCGGAGTCCTGAACTCCGCCGACACCACCGTCCACCCCGGCCGCCCCTCGGATCTGCTCCACGGCGGCCTCGGCGACGGCCAACCGGTGGACGAGGGTGACCGCCTGGCCTTCTGGGATCAGGCCGCACGCCGCCTCGACTGGGACACCGAGTGGCATACCACCCACTCGTGGACGGACCCGGAACCAGAGGCCGAGCGCGGTCCGGAGATCCGCTGGTTCGAGGGTGGCACCCTCAACGTGGCGGTGAACTGCGTGGACCGTCACGTGGACGCCGGCCGCGGGAACAAAGTGGCCCTGTACTTCGAGGGGGAGCCCGGCGACCGCCGCGCCGTGACCTACGCGCAGTTGCAGAAGGAGGTCAGCCAGGCCGCGAACGCGCTGATCGAACTGGGCATCGGGAAGGGAGACCGCGTGGTTGTCTACCTGCCCGTACTGGTGGAGACCATCGTCATCACCCTGGCCTGCGCGCGGATCGGCGCCGTGCACTCGCTCGTGTTCGGTGGCTTCTCCGCCGAGGCCCTGAAGTTCCGCGTCGAGGACACCGGCGCCAAGCTCCTGGTGACCTCCGAGGGCCAGTTCCGCCGCGGGAAGGCCGTCCCGGTCAAGGCCAACGCGGACGAGGCCGTCTCCGGCGAGAACAACATCGAGCACGTGCTGGTGCTCAACCGCACCGGACACACGGACACCAGTGAGGGCACGCTGAACTGGGTCGAGGGCCGGGACGTCTGGTGGCACGAGATCGTGGACCGCCAGCCCCAGACCCACACCCCCTCGTCCTTCGACGCCGAGACCCCGCTGTTCATCATGTACACCTCCGGCACCACCGGCCAGCCCAAGGGTCTGGTGCACACCTCCGGCGGATACCTGGTGCAGACCTCCTGGTCCTACGACTACCTGTTCTCCAACCCGGATCCCACCGCGCGGGAGCAGGACGTCCACTGGTGCACGGCGGACCTGGCCTGGGTGACCGCCCACACCTACGAAATCTACGGGCCGCTCTCCAACGGCGTCACGCAGGTCATCTATGAGGGGGTGCCGAACGCCCCGCACCCGGGCCGCCATTTCGAGGTCATCGAGCGCTACGGAGTCACCAGCTACTACACCGCGCCCACCCTGGTCCGCTCCCTCATGGGCTGGTTCCCCGAGGGCATCCCCGCAGACTATGACCTGAGCAGCATCCGTCTGGTCGGCACCGTCGGCGAGGCCGTGAACCCGGAGGCCTGGACCTGGGCGCGCACGCAGATCGGCCGGGACCGGCTGTCCGAGTTGGACCGAGAGGCACAGGCCGAAACCGCCGACGCCGGCACGCAGGTCCCGCGCGACGGTTCCGTGGGCGTGCCCATGGTGGACACCTGGTGGCAATCCGAGACCGGGGCGACCATCGTCTCCCCGCGGCAGGACGACGAGCGGTTCAAGCCCGGCTGTGGCTCCCGTCCCCTGCCGGGCGTGGACGTGGCCGTGGTGGACGACTCCGGTGCGCCCGTGGCCGCCGGCCTGCAGGGCAAGGCCGTGATCACCCGCACCGGCCCCTCGATGGCCCGCACCGTCTGGGGCAATCCGCGACGCTACTACTCCTCATACTGGAAGGACTACGCCGAGCAGGGTTGGTTTCTGGCCGGGGACGGCGCGAAGTACGACGAGGACGGGGACATCTGGATCCTGGGCCGCATCGATGACGTCATCAACATCTCCGGCCACCGCCTGTCCACCATCGAGATCGAGTCGGCACTGGTCTCGCACCCCGGTGTGGTGGAGGCCGGCGTCTGCCCCGTGCCGGACGCCAAGACCGGGCACGCCGCCGTCGCCTTCGTGGTGGCCCGCGCCGGATATGCCGAGGGACGCGGGTCCGCCGCGGCCGCTGGGACTGCTGCGGCCGGCGTCGGGACCTCCAGTGGCGAGGCCCCGCCCTCCCCTGCCGAGGAACTGCGCCAGCATGTGGGCACCGTGATCGGCCCGGTGGCCAAGCCGCGGGACGTGGTCTTCGTGCCGGACGTGCCCAAGACGCGCTCGGGCAAGATCATGCGGCGCCTGTTGACCCAGCTCTACGAGGGCACCGCCCTGGGGGACACCACGTCCCTGCAGAACGAGCCCTGCGTCGGGCAGATCGCCAATGTCATGGCTGCCCGCCGCTGAACGGTTGAGTCTGCAGGGATTCACGCAATCAGCCGCATAATGTGTGAATCGCTCCAGACTCAACGAGGCCGGGCGGCTTAGTCGTCGGCCTTGCCGTAGGTCCAGTATGAGGACAGGGACAGCATGTTGCGGTCCACGCCGCGTTCCTCGGTCAGGTGCCGGCGGAGGCGTTTGACCATGGACTTCTCCCCGTGGACGAAGGCGTGCACCCGGCCGGTGGGCCATTCGGTCCGGCCGATTCCCTCCACGGTGGCCGCCAGCTGCGAGCGCCCGAGCCGGTACTCGCCGCCACGGTGCAGCCACGTTACCTCCACACCCGGGGGCACGGTCAGTTCCCACTCGTCGGCGGGGCCGCCCACCTCGATGAAGACCTGCCCCGTGGCGTCCTCTGGCATTGCTGCGAGCGCGGCGGAGATCGCGGGCAGGGCCGATTCGTCTCCCACCATCAGGTGCGCGTCGGCGGTCGGGTCCGGGGCGTACTTGCCGCCGGGCCCGGCGAAGGCCACCTGATCCCCCACCTGCGCTGCCGCCGCCCACGGTCCGGCCACCCCAGAGTCCCCGTGCAGTACGAAGTCGATCACCAGGGTCTCAGCCTCGGCATCCACCGAGTGCACCGTGTAGGTGCGGCGGACCGGGCGCTGATGCTTCGGCAGTGACTTGCGCAGCGCCTGCACGTCGTAGGGCGGCGTCAGCCCCAGCACCGGGTCCACGAAGAGGATCTTGACGTACTTGTCCGTGAAGTGGTTGTCCCGGAAAGCGGCGAATCCCGGCCCTCCGAGGGTCAGCCGCTGGAAGTGCTCCCCGAGCCGCTCGGTGGAGACCACGTCCAGGACCACCTGTTTGCCCTTGCGGCGGTCCGACGAATCACGGGTCTCGACCGGTCCCAGTGCCCCCTGGCCCGCCACGCCCTCCTCGCTCTCGCCATCCGCGTGGCCGTACTGGCCGCGCTGGCCGTAGTCGCTGTGCTCGGGGTTCCCGGCATGCCGATGGCGCCGGCGGTGGTGGTGGTCGTACTTGCCGTACTTGTCCCGCTTCCCGCGCTTGCCCACGGTGCCTCCGGCCGCCACCTGCTCGCGCAACCGGGCCGCCTTCAGGGCGTACTGCGCCGCCTTGTAGTCGTACTTGGCCACGGCATAGCGTTCCCGGGCCGCCAGGTACCGCTCGTAGACCTCGGCGGCTCCCGGCTCGGGACTCCCGCCCGCCGGCTGGCCGCTCCCTGCCGCCGGGACATGCTCTTCTGTGCTCCCCATGGGTCCTTCCCGTGGCACGTCATCGTGCCTCACGTTCAGCCTAGGGTCTGCGCCGAGGAGCCGATAGGCGCGTCTAACAACCTCCGCGTGCCGGACCTCGCGAGTCCCGCCGCGCGTCGGACGGACGAGAGCCGTTATGCGTCAGTGAAGATCTGCCCGATCGGCTCGCTCTTCTCCGCCTGGAAGGCCTCCTCGGCGCGGCCGTAGGCCCAGTAGGCGGACAGGGACATCCGCCTGCGGTCCACCCCGCGGACGTCAGAGAGGTAGCGGCGCAGGTCCTTCACCATCTCCCGCTCGCCGTGGGCGAAGACCTGCACGTCACCCTCGCGCCACGGTGCCTCGATAACCGCGTGCGCCAGCTTGGTGGACTCCGGCGTGAAGATGCCGCCGCGGTGCAGCCAGGTGACCTCGACGCCCGCCGGGGCGGTCAGGGCGACCTCGTCCCCCGGCCCGGTGACCTCGATGATCGCGAGGCCGACCGCGTCCGAGGGCATGGCCTCCAGCGCGGAGGAGATGGCGGGAACGGCTGACTCGTCCCCGGCCAGCAGGTGCCAGTCGGCAGCCGGGTCGGGGAGGTACATCCCGCCGGGACCGCCGAAGGTGACGGGGTCGCCGATCCGGGCGTTGGCCGCCCAGGGGCCGGCGAGGCCCGCCTCCCCGTGTACGACGAAGTCGACGGTGAGGGTGCCGGCGTCGTGGTCCACGGACCGCACCGTGTAGGTGCGGCGCACGGGCATCTTCTCCGGGGACAGGGTGTCACGGAGTTTCTCCATGTCATAGGGCATCGTCAGGCCCAGCGCCGGGTCCGCGAACATCAGCTTGATGTACTTGTCCGTGGCGTCCTTGTCCTGGTAGTCCGCGAACCCCGGCCCGCCCAGCGTCAGGCGCACCAGGTGCGCGCTGATCCGCTCGGTGGCGACCACCTCGAGCAGGACCGGCGGCTTGGGCTGGCGCGGAGGACGGGCACCACCGCGCACGGAGGGAGACGTAGACATGGAGTCCTCTTTCGGAGTCGATGACGCATTCAGTTCGACCGTACGTCATGTCACGCCGGCACCCCCTGCGGTTACCCGGCGGGCGGAATCCGGGCGTTCATCAGCGCCGGAAGGCGGCACCGCGATGGTCGTCCGCCAGGCGCGGGCCGGCACCCAGGATCACCTCACGGAGGGTCCCGACGCCGGCCCCCTCGGCCGGCTCGTCCGGCAGCAGTCCGCGCCGCCGCAGCTCAGGGGACACCAGATCTGAGAACCGCTCGAGGTCCGCCGGACGCACGGCCGCCGAGATGTTGAAGCCGTCCACGTCCGTGGCCTCCTGCCAGCGGATCAGCTCGTCCACCACGGTCTGCGGAGAACCGGCGATCACCGGTCCGCGGCCGCCGATGGCGATGAACTCGGCGAGGTCCCGCACGGTCCAGGTCCGGTCCGGGGACAGCTTGGTGAAGGCTGCGAGCGCCGACTGGTTCGCCTCGGTCTTGATGAACTCCAGCGGGGCGTCCGGATCCGAGCCGTCCAGGTCCACCCCGGTCCAACCGCCGAACAGGGCCAGGGCGCCGTCGATGTCCACGAACTCCCGGTAGCCCTCAAGCCGGGCCTGGGCCTCCTCGTCCGTGTCCGCGACCACCACGGTGGCCATGGTGAAGATCCGGATGGCGTCCCGGGGGCGCCCACGCTCGGCCAGCCCGGCGCGGATGCCGTCCACCCACTGGCGGACGAGGGAGGTGGTGTTGCCGATCAGGAAGATGGCCTCGGCGTGGTCCAGGGCGAAGTCCTGGCCGCGCTTCGAGGCCCCCGCCTGGAACAGGAACGGGGTGCCCTGAGGGCCGGGATGGGTCAGGGCCTGGTCCGGCACGGAGAAGAACGTGCCACGGTGGCCCACGGGGTGGACCTTCTCCGGGTCCACGAAGATGCCGCGTTCCCGGTCGGCCACCACAGCCCCCTCCTCGAAGGAACCCTCGAAGAGCTTGTACATCACCTCCAGGTACTCGTCCGCGCGGTCGTAGCGCTCGTCATGCGGGATCTGCTGGTCCATGCCCAGATTCCGGGCCGCGGAGTCCTGGTAGGAGGTCACCACGTTCCAGGCGATGCGGCCGCGGGTCAGGTGGTCCAGCGTGGCGAAGGTGCGGGCCAGCAGGTAGGGCGCCTCGTAGGTGACGGAGGCAGTGATTCCGAAGCCGAGGCGCTCGGTCACGGCGGCCATGGCGGGCACCACCACGAGCGGGTCCAGCAGGGGAACCTGCACGCCGCCGCGCAGCGTGGCATCGGTGGAGTCCCGGTACACGTCATACACACCGGGGATGTCCGCCAGGAAGAGGGAGGCGAATCCGCCCCGCTCCAGGGTGCGGGCCAGCCCGGTCCAGTATTCGAGGGTGTCGAACCCGGAGACCCCGGACTCCGGGTGCCTCCACAGGCCCGGGGACTGGTGCACCGGGACCATCATGTCGAAGGCGTTCAGGAGGAGGGGGCGGGTCATACAGTCGTCCTTTCAGACGTTCTCTCGGCGGGACGTTCAGGGTCAGTCGCGGTGCCGGCTGTAGTGCCGGCTGTGGCATGGAGCTCGGGGGACAGTGCGGGATCGCCCACCACCGGGACGGCGTGCAGGTCTGTGAGCTCCGTGCCGCGTTGCTGGCTGGCCGGATCCTTCGCCGCGAGCGCGGCGGCAACCGAGATGACGGACAGCACCGTCAGGTAGCCGGCGATCAACCACGGGGCCTCCCCGCCAGCGGCGAACAGCAGGGCGGCGATCATCGGCATCAGCCCGCCACCCAGGACGGTGCCGACCTGGTAGCCCAGGCTCACGCCCGAATACCGGACGTGGACGGGGAACTGCTCGGCGAACCACGCCGCCTGCGGCCCGTAGATCGCGTCATGGATGAGGTTGATGCCCAGGATCACCACGAGGGGCAGGAAGGCGAGAGGGCCCGCGTCGAGGAAGGCGAAGAGGACCCAGCCGAAGACCCCGATGGCGGCATAGGCGGCCGCGGACAGGAGCCGGCGGCCGATCCGGTCGGACAGCCAGCCCCAGAACGGCGTGGAGAGCAGGCCGATGGCCGAGGCCACCATCACCGCGGTCACGCCCGAGGAGCTGTCCCCCCGCACGTCCCTCAGGTAGGTCAGCATGTACACGGTGATCAGGTAGTAGATGGCGTTCTGAGCCAGCCGCAGGCCGATGGTGACCAGCAGAGGACGCCGATGGTGCACCAGCAGCTCCTTCAGGGGGGCCTTGGCCACGTTGCCCGAGGCCTGGTGCTCCAGGAATTCCGGGGCATCAGCCACGCCGAGCCGGATCCACAGGCCGACGGCCACCAGTAGGGCGGAGAGCAGGAACGGGATGCGCCAGCCGAAGGCGGCGAACTGCTCGGCGCTCATGATGTTCTGCATGATGAAGAACGCGCCGGTGGCCAGCAGCATGCCGGCGGAGGAGCCGATCTGGGTGAAGGATCCGAAGAATCCGCGGTGCCGTGCCGGCGCGTGCTCCACGCTCAGCAGCGCGGACCCGCCCCATTCGGCCCCGGCGGACAGGCCCTGGAGGATCCGCAGGATGACCAGCCCGACGACGGCCCACCAACCGATGACCTCGAAGGTGGGCATCAGCCCGATCAGGGTGGAGGCCACCCCCATCAGCACCAGGGACGCGACCAGCAGCGCTTTGCGGCCAATCCGGTCACCCAGGTGGCCGGCGATGATCCCTCCCAGCGGCCGGGCGATCACCCCGACGGCGAGGGTAGCGAAGGAGGCGACGATGCCGCCGAGTTCGGTGGCCATCGGGAAGAACTGGACGTTGAAGATCAGCGCCGCGGCCGTGCCGTAGAGGTAGAAGTCGTACCACTCGATGGTGGTGCCAGCGAAGGCGGAGGCCAGGACGCGCTTCTTGCCGGAGACGATGTCCTTGGCGCCCATCAGACCTGGCCGCCCTTCGCATCGCCGATCGCGTTGAGCCCCTCGGGCAGTGTCCCGTTGATCCAGTAGTCCCCCAGCGACCGGGCCCGGAAGGCGATGGGGTTATGCGTGGCCACGGTCTGGGCGTTGCGCCAGTGGCGGTCCAAGGCCTTCTTCGTGGAGGTGGCGGAGGCACCCACCGTGAGGAACAGGTCCTGGGCGGCTCCGATGCCCAGTTCCGGCACCGTGATGGTGGCGTGTTCGATGGCCAGCTCGGAACCGTAGAGCTCGGCCGGCACGTCACCGGTGAAGTCCGGACGGTCGGCTCCGACGGCCTCGGCGGCGGCGATGCCGGCATCCAGCGCGCGGGCGGCGTGGAGCACCGTGGCCTCGGCGGTGAAGGCCTTCCCGGCGATACGGCCGGCGGCCTCCTGGATCAGCGGATCCTCACGGAACGGCAGGCCGGAACCGGTGTTGAAGGTGCGCTTGCGGGAGGCGATGGTCGCCACGGCATCCCGGCGGGAGGCGCGGGCGATCCCGGCCAGGACCGCCAGCAGCACGAGCTGGAAGAAGGCGGCCTCGTGGACGGCCTCGGCGGATCCGGGGACCCGATCGAGCACCCCGTGGGCGGGCACCGTGACCTTGGTGAAGGTCGCCGTGCCGGTGCCCGTGAGTTTCTGACCGAATCCATCCCAGTCGTCCTCCAGGGAAACTCCCACGGCATCGGTGGCCACCACGGCGAACTGCCGGCCGTCGAGCTGGGCGCCGTCAGCGTCGGCCCGGGCAGCCGAGACGCGGGTGTAGTCGGAGAAGATGGAGGCGGTGGCGTAGAACTTCTGCCCGTTGAGCTCCATGCCGTCGGAAGTCCGGGTCAGCGTGGTGTTCAGACCCCCCAGCGCATTGCCGCCCTTCTCCGTTGAGGCGTTGCCCACCGTGGCGCCGGCCAGGACCAGCGGATACCAGGCGTCCTGGATCTCCCGCGGCTGGAAGCGCAGGGCCTCGAGGAAGCCGTAGTGGGAGCGGTAGATGTGGGCCACGTTGGAGTCGGCCTCAGCCAGGTCGATCAGCAGGTGAAAGAAGTCCTGGAGGCTGACCTCCGGACCGCCATGGACCACCGGGACCCGCAGGGTCCCGAAACCTGCCTCGTCGAGGCTCCGGACGGCGTCGAAGGGCAGCTCGCGGTTCAGCTCCCGGGCCAGGGACCCCGCCGCGATGTCATCGAACAGTGGCTGGAAGTGCCTCTTGAGGCCGGCGTAGTCCGTGGGGAGGCCGTCGCTGAGGTTCGCGCCGGGCCGGGCGGCGGCGATGGTGCGGGGCGCTGCGGTCATTCGGTGGTCCTTTCGGTCTCACCGAAGGATTCCCATGGCGGGACCAAGCGAGCCGGCCATTCGGGTGGCATCGTTCAGGGAACCGCTTGAGCCGTGGGATCTCCATCGGTCCTGGCGGTAGCACCCGTCTGGGGAATTGCCACGGGTTGCTGCGGCGTCGACGAGCCAGGTCTCTCGGTCGCTCTGGATGGTTACCCGCCCACGTTAACGGACATCGACGCTCCTGTGTTGTGTCCGGCGTCACGTCGCTTCACACAAGACATCAGCCCACGCTGAGGCGCAGCTCCTCCGGCGCGGGAAACGGCAGGTGGAACACCTCGGCCTGGGCACCTACGGCGGAGGCGGCCCCGAACTCGTCGGCGACCACCACGATCCCGTCGGGGCTGGCCTGGCTGATGCGCACGGGACGCTCGGTCCCGTCGGCCAACCTCAATCGGTGACGGTCCGCGAGGTAGGCCAGGCCCCGCGCCTCAAGGGCCTCCTCCGCCTCCAACCAGTCGACCGGAGCCGCCCCCACCGGGAAGCCCAGGATGTCCCGGGGAAGGAACCCGTCGCCGTCCGGAACGATCCACCCGACTGGCTCACCGTCCTCGCGACGGTGCTCGATCCAGTCTCCGGGAAGCGTCATGCGACAGACGGTAGCACCAGGCACTACGTCCACGAGAGCGTGACCAACTCCTCGCCGCACGAAGCAGGATCGGATGGGGCGCTCGCACGGGAATAACGGCAGACTGGAGGTGGTTGCCTGTCAAGGGCCCAGAGGCCCCGACGTTGTCGCCATGAGGAGCCCACCGGCTCCTCATGGCTTTGTGAAGAGAGGAACGCCGTAGACCATGCCGGCTACCGAGAAACCCCAGACCACCCCCGCCGGCGCTGCATCGCCGACCGCGGCTTCCAGCCTTCCCCCGGGAGCCAGCCGAGTCATCTCGCTGCTCGTCGTCGCGGCCTTCGTCGTGATCCTCAATGAGACCGTCATGTCCGTGGCGCTGCCGAACCTGATGACCGAGTTCGCCATCGGAGCCTCCACGGCCCAGTGGATCACCACGGCGTTCATGCTGACCATGGCGGTGGTCATTCCCATCACCGGCTACCTGCTGACTCGCCTGCCCCTGCGCACCGTGTTCATCATCGCGATGTCCAGCTTCCTGCTCGGCACCTTGCTCGCCGCCGTCGCGCCGACCTTCTTCGCACTGGTCCTGGGCCGCGTGGTCCAGGCGATCGGCACGGCCATCATGATGCCGCTGCTGATGACCACCGTACTGAACGTGGTCCCCTCGAACCGCCGTGGCCGGACCATGGGCGTCATCACCATCGTCATCGCCGTGGCCCCGGCCATCGGCCCCACCCTGGGCGGCATCATCCTGGATGCGCTCAACTGGCGCTGGATGTTCTGGATCATGCTCCCGATCGCCGCGATCGCGCTCGTCCTGGGCGCCACGATGATCCGCAACGTCACGGAGACCCGGCGTCTGCCGCTGGACGTGCTCTCCGTGGTGCTGGCCGCGCTCGGTTTCGCCGGGTTGGTCTTCGGCCTGAGCAGCATCGGCTCTGCCGCCGAGGGCAGCGCGCTGATCTCCCCCTGGATCCCGCTCACCGTGGGTGCCCTCTCCCTGGCGGCGTTCACCTGGCGCCAGCTCGGCCTGCGTGACCACGCACTCCTGGACGTCCGGGCCTTCGGCACCTCCACGTTCACGATCGCCCTGCTGATGATGTGCATCGGCATGATGGGCATGTTCGGCACCCTGATCACGTTGCCGATCTACCTGCAGACGGTGCTGGGCCTCGATGCCATGCACACCGGGCTGACCCTCCTTCCCGGCGGCCTGCTCATGGGCGTGATGGGGCTCTTCGTCGGTCGGTTGTTCGACCGCATCGGAGCTCGCCCGCTGGTGATCCCCGGGACTGCCATCGTCGCCACCGCCCTGTGGGGGATGACCACCCTGACCGCGGACAGCGGCCAGGGGACCGTCATCGCCTGGCACATGATGCTCAACGCGGGCCTGTCCTTCATGTTCTCGCCGCTGATGACGGCAGCCCTCGGCTCTCTACCGCGTCGGCTGTACTCGCACGGCTCGGCCATCCTGTCCACCCTGCAGCAGGTGGCCGGTGCCGCTGGCACCGCCGTGTTCATCACCGTTATGACCACGTTCACCCTCAGCGGCACCGCCGAGGGTGCCGAGGTGGTCGAGGCCACCATGACCGGCATCCACAACGCTATGGTCTGGGGCGCGGTCATCGCGCTCGTGGCCTTCGCCGGGTCCTTCTTCGTGAAGTCCGTCCCGGCCGATGAGGAACCGGACGCCGTGGCCCACTCCCCGGCCCCGGCACCGGAGAGCACTCCGGTCCACTGACCCGTCGGTCCGTCCATCCGGCGGTCGACAACGGGGCGGGGACGGGTTACTGGCGGTCCAGGTCGTACTGGGCGGCCAGCCGTACGGGTGCAGACCCGGCGCCGTAACCCTCGTAGCCGTCCCGGCGCTCGACCACCTCGAAGAACACGGTGCCCACGGTGCGGGTGTAGAAGTGCAGGAACTCCCCGCCCTCGTCCCGGTCGTACATCACGTCGTTCTCCCGCAGCTCGGTGAGGAATTCCTCGTCCAGGGCGAACCGCGCGGCCAGGTCCTCGTAGTAGTTCGACGGGACGGGCAACATACGCAGTCCCCGGGCACGGGCGCGGCGAGCCACCTCGACGGCGTCCGAGGCGAGGAACGCCACGTGCTGCGGGTAGGCGGCCTTCAGCCGGAGTTCGTCGTGGTCGACCTGGCCGGTGACCGTGCGCGTGGTGGAGGACCGTCCCGGGTCCAGGCCGTGCGGGATGAGGTTCAGCGGCACCCGGACGGCACCGTCCGGAGTGCGCATCACCTCGGAGCGCACCAGGCCCTGCGGGGAGGGGACGTCATTGCTGACCTGGGCCTCGAGCCCGAACAACGAGCGGTAGAACAGTACGCCCTCCTCGAACCACTGCCAGGGCTGGGCCAGGTTGACGTGGTCGATCCCGAGGATCAACCCGTCCCCGGCCACGACGCCGGCCGGTTCTGTCCCGGCCCCAGCGTCACGGGGCGCTTCGGCGCCGGCGAACCGGCCGCCGTCGTTCCGACCGTATTCGGCCACCCACTGGGGTGCGGCGGCCGACGTTGGCGCGAGGAAGACCTCGGTGCCGTCCGGGGCCTGCACCCCGCGCAGCACCATCTCGTCCGCCCGGTTGGCCCGCCAGGCCTTGGGGTAGTGCAGGGCACGGGCGTGATCCGCGGTGGTCCGGGGATCCGGAACCTGCAGGCCGATCGAGGCGATGACGGAGCCGCCGGCGTGTTCCAGCGGCGCCTCGGTGCGGTCATTGGTGACCACGCGGGCATTGCCGGCCGAGAAGAGGTGGACGTCCTTGGTGCGGTGGCGTCCGTGGTCCGCGAAGCCCAACTGCGTCAGCACCTCGGCCAGGTCCGCGGGTTCCGCGGCACGGACCTCGGCGAAGTCCCAGCCGGTGGGGTGGGCGGGCAGCTCCCCCGCCTGGGCGTCGTCGAGCCACTGCAGGGAGCGCATTGCTTCCCGGGCCGTGCGGACGGACTCCGTCTGGCGGTACACGTCCGAGAAGACCTCCAGGGAGATCGGCCCCGCGTAGCCGGTCGCGTAGAGCTCCCGCATGAAGGTGACCAGGTCGAAACCGCCCTCGCCCGGGAAGTTGCGGTGGTGGCGGGACCAGGACAGCACGTCCATGAGCATGATCGGAGCATCCGCCATCTGCACGAAGAAAATCTTCTCCCCCGGGATCGCCCGGAAGCCGCTGACGTCCCCGCGGCGGGAGAGGATGTGGAACGAGTCCAGGCAGACGCCGAGGTTGGGCCTGCCGGCCTGTTCCACCAGGGACCAGGCGTGCTCGTAGGTGTTCACGAACCGGCCCCAGGCCAACGCCTCGTAGGCGATACGGATCTGGTAGCGGGCGGCGAGATCAGCCGCGCGGCGGAGCTGGCCCACCGCGACCTCGTCCTCCCAGCTCGTGGCGGTGCCGACGTTGGAGCACAGCAGGATCAGATCCACGCCCAATCGCTGCATGAGCTGGAACTTGCCCTCGAGCCGGCGCAGGTTGTCCTGGAAGACGCTCTCCTCCACCCCCTCCAGGTCCCGGAACGGCTGGTAGAGGTCCAGGGTCAGCCCGAGTTCCGCGGCGAGGTCCCGGACCTGCTCCGGGGACAGCGGTGAGGCCACCAGGTCCGGCTCGAACACCTCGATCCCGTCGAACCCGGCCTCCGCGGCGGCGCGCATCTTCTCCTCGAACGTTCCCGCCAGACAGACGGTGGCGATTGACGTGCGGGACATGCGGATGGGCTCTGCGTTCACGGCGTTGGCGGCGTTGACGGCGGGGGCACTCTGGCTCATGCCATTAACCCTACGTCGGTTCTCAGCCCTGCTTCGCGGCGACGAGCTCGAGGAAGTGGGCACGCACCCGTTCGGGATCGGCACTGAGCCCGGTCATCAGGCCGAAGGCGTCCAGGGCCTGGCCCACGGCCATCGTCCCGCCGTCCACCACCTGGCAGCCGGCCGCACGGGCCGCCACCACCAGTTCGGTCTCCACCGGCAGGTACACCACATCCGAGACCCACAGCTCGGGGCGCAGCCACGCCGCGTCCACCGGGATGCCGGGGTGGGTGTGCATCCCCACGGGCGTGCAGTGGGCGAAGCCGGTGGCAGAGGCCAGGGCGTCCTGCAGGTCGGCATGCGGGCGGGCCGTCACCCGCTGGTCCGGGAACTGCTCCTGCAGGTCGGCGGCGCGGGTGGTGGCCCGCTCGAGGTCGAGGTCGATCAGGGTGAGCTGGCTCGCCCCGGCGCGCAGGAGTGCGTAGGCCACGGCCGAGCCGGCCCCGCCGGCGCCGAGCTGGACCACGGACCCCAGGTCAGGATCCGTCAGGGTGTTCTTCAGCCCGGTGATGTAGCCGGAGTAGTCGGTGTTGTGGCCCACGGAGCGGCCGCTCCGGAACACCACGGTGTTCACCGCGCCGAGATTGCGGGCGTCCTCGTCCACCTCGTCCAGGTGCTCCATGATGGTCTGCTTGAACGGGTGGGTGATGTTGAACGCGTTGAAGCCCAGCCGCCGGCCGTACTCCATCAGCCGCGGCGCCTCGTCATGCGCCGCCTGGCCCTCGAAGCCCAGCGCCGCCACGTCCACCGGACGGTAGAGGTAGAGGAGCCCGTGTTCGCGCCCCTCCTTCTCATGCATGGGCGGGCTCAGCGACGTCGTGATCCCGTCCCCGATCAATCCGACCAGATACGATTCCCCGACGGTGCTCATGCGTACTCCTTCTTGGTGTTCGTTCCCGGTGGCCGCCCTTAACGGTAGCCCTGTCAGGCCGGGGCCTGCGTCCCGTCGTCCTCGTAGACCGTGGCACCGGCCAGGTGACGGCCGGCCAGGTAGCCGAAGGTCAGGGCGGGGCCGAGGTTGATGCCGCCGGCGGGGTAGAAGCCGCGCATGATCGAGGCGTGGTCGTTGCCCGCCGTGTACAGGCCCTCGATGGGCGCACCGTCAGCGTCCACCACCCGTGCCTTGGTGTCCGCGGCGATCCCGGCGAAGGTGCCGAAGGAGCCGGGGAGCACGTGGACGGCATAGAACGGCCCTTTCTCGAGCGGGGCCAGGGACGGGTTGGGGCCCACCTCGGGGTCACCGCCGTAGCGGTTGAACGCGGTGGCGCCGCGGGAGAACTCAGGGTCCTTGCCGCGCCGGGCATCCGCGTTGAAGTCGGCCACCGTCCGGGCCAGTCCCTCCGGATCGATCCCGCACTTCTCGGCCAGCTCCTGGATCGTGTCCCCCTTCACGAGGTAGCCGGTCTTCAGGTACGGGGTCAGCGGCATCGGGATCGGCTTGGCGAAGCCCAGCGAGTAACGCCGGATGGCGGTGGAGTCGGCGATCTGCCAGGATTCCACCGGGTCGCCTTGCCGCGTGGCCGCGAGCATCCCGTCCACATAGTCGTAGTAGCCATTGGCCTCGTTGACGAAGCGCCGGCCGTCCCGGAGCACGCCGATGGATCCGGGTTTGGCTCGGTCCATGATGTGCGGGAACACTCCGTGCCGGTTGCCCGGGTAGGGCACCAGGGAGACGGGGCACCATGCGGCTGGTGCCTTCATGTCCGCGTCGAACACACCGCCGGCGGCCAGCGCCAGGTCCAGTCCGTCCCCGGTGGTCTCCTCGGGGGCCAGGGTCCAGTGCTCGTTGCCCGTCGGAGTCCGGGGGAATACCTCCCGACGCCGGCCCACGTCCTGGGGAAATCCTCCGGTCGCCAGGACCACGCCGCGCTGCGCGCGGACGTACCGGCCGCCGTCGGGAGAGCCAATGATGGCCCCGGTGATGCGGCCTTCCGCAGACCGGACGAGGCCCTGGACCGGGGCGTTGACCCGGATGTCCACCCCGAGATCGTCGGCGGACTTCATCAGGCGGCCGGTCAGCGCCGTGCCGTTGACCAGGTGCATGGACCGGCCCCGGGTGACCATGTCCAGCACGTGCGGGACCACGCGCTTGACCGAGTGGATCCAGCCCTCTGGCTTGAGCTTGGAGGCCTTGAGGAAGGTGGAGAGGTCCTGGCCGGCCATGATGCCCATGCCGAAGAAGGAGGTGGGGTAGTACTGGCGGCGCATCTTCTTCAGCAGAGCCGGTCCGAACTCCTTGGCGTGCACGGGGGCCGGGCCCACCGAGCGGTTGCCGGTGCCCGCGCCGGGCAGGTGGCCGTAGATGTCGTTGATCTTGGCACCGGTGACGAAGCGCATGAAGGTCTTGGTGTGGAAGAACCCGACCATGTGGGGCACCGCCTCGAGGAAGGCGTCGATCTTCTCCCCGGCAGCCTCGGTGTACCGATCGCCGAGCACGGCCCGCAGGTAGTCGCGGAACTGCTCGCGGTCCTCGTCCACGCCCTCAGCGCGGGCCAAGGCGGTCCCGGGAGTCCAGGCCCATCCGCCGGACCAGCTCGTGGCGCCGCCACAGACGGGTGCCTTCTCAGCGACCATCACCGACAGTCCGTGATACGCCGCCGTCACGGCCGCGGCCATCCCCCCGGCGCCGGAACCGGCGACCAGGACCTCGATGTCCTCCACCGGGATGTCCAGCGTGAGGGCCTCTTCCTCGGACAGGAGGTAGGGGGTTGCGGTCTGGGGCATGGGAGTGTTCTCACTTCTCTTGCTGCGGATTTCTGGCGGTCGGTGTCGACGGCCGCGGGCCATGCGGGACGACGGCCGGCGGGGAAATCAGCGCATCGCACGCTCGCCGAGGAGCACGAGGGCGGCCGACTTCAGGTGATCTGCCCAATCCTGTGCTCCCAGGCGCGCGACGGCGGCGTCGTTCGGGACCTCCAGCGAGACGGGCAGCTGGGTGCCGGCCCGCGGTGTCTGCGCCAGCCCGAGTTCCAGTGCAGCCAGGACTCCGGCCAGCTCCAGGCCGCCCTCGCCGGGGACCAGACGAGCAGACCGGGACTCCTCCACAAGCCCCTCGCGGTCGGCAGGCCGCTCGGCCGGGGCGTCACAGAGCTGCACGAGCGGTGCTCGGCAGGCGGCTGCGGAGAGTTCCTCCGCGGTTCCCTCGAACCGGCCCACATGCAAGGTGTCCACCAGGATGTCGCACCCGGCGTGCACGGCGAACTCGTCCGCCATCGGTATCGAGGCGACCGTCTGGTAGCTGATGGGCTCCAGCGCGGGGCTGATCCCGAAGGCGCGCCCGTCCTCGGCCATCTGTGCCAGGGTGTCCCTGGCCCGCGAGAGGTCCGGATCTCCGCACGCCACGGTCAACGACTCGGCACCGAGTGCCTGACCGGCCTCGAACATCCGCATCCAGGCGTCCCGCTGGTCCGAGCCGTCCAGCAGGAGGAATTCGATGTCCTTGACCCCCACTCCCGTCTCGGCCATCCGCGTCAGCGTCTCGGCCAGCAGTGAGGATCCCGGCTGCATGTCGTAGGGCCTCTCGGCCGCAGTCACCGGACGTACGCGGACGCCCACGAAATCGAAACCTGCCTCGGCCGCGTGCTGCACGAGGTCGGGTGGTGACACCGAGAGCAGTGACAGGGGTGCCAGGCCGATCAGGCGTCCGTTGGCAGCTGGCATCGGGGGTGACCCACTTTCTGAAGGGTGCGTGATGGTGCGGGTTGGAACGCAGGCGCCCCGCGTCACCCCTCATGTAACCCGCTTCACACCTCGCAGGCCACCACGCGTCCCATTGAACAGGATATGCGGTGAAGCGTGTCACAGGGTTCGCGACTCATGCCCGGGGCTCACCCTCAACTCCGAACCGGCACCCCCAACCCGGCCCCCTCGACCGCCTCAGTCGCGCGGCAGATTCCCGACCATCCCCGAGAGCCCTCGAGTGGCAGAGAGCAGCACGGGCACCTGCACCTTGAGGTTGACGTCCGCCATGGTCTGCACGATGGCGAGCGCGCCCAGCACCTTCCGGTGCGCGTCCAGGATCGGCGCCGCGAGGCCAGCCAGCGACCCCACCAACACCCCGGGCAGATGGACATACCCGTCCACCCTGGCCTGGGCCAGCCGGCGCCTCATATGCCCCTCGGTGACTCCCGACTGCAGCGCGCTGGGGTCCCAGGGCATGGACAGGATCCGCTCCTGCACCGGCGCCGGCGAGAAGGCCAGCATGGCCAGTCCGGCTGAGACGGAAAGGGCCGGTTGGCGCAGGGCCACCTTGGTCAGGTCCTCCTGGGCCCCGCGGTGGGTGAGCCGCTCCAGGTAGACGATCTCCGCCGTCGACTCATCCAGGATGGAGAGACTGACGTTCTGCTTCAGCGTGACGTGGATGGCCTCCATGAACGGCAGGGCCACCTGGGAGAAGGCCTGGAACCGAGTGCCACGCTGGCCCGCCTCCCACAGGGCCAGGCCGATCCGGAAGCGGCCGCGGCCCGTGCGGAAGAGCAGGCCGTCCTCCGCCATGGCCGAGGCCAGCCGATGGGTGGTCGACGTGGACAGCCCGGCCCGCTCGGCCAGCTCGGCAGCAGAGAGCTCACCGTGATCGGCGTCGAAGCATTGCAGCAGGCGCGCCACCCTGGACACAACGGATTCACCGGACCTCGAGTTCGCCACCGTCACGTCCTCTCGTCAACAAGGGGAACACATCGGCACCACGTCGACGCCTGAGTACAGCGACAAGCCTAGCCCATTCAATGGGCTGTGTTTTGGCAGGGCCAGGGCGGGAGGGGAAGGCTTCTCTGAAGCACCGTGACCGCGTTCACAGCAACGAGTGTCATCGGCCACCTCCTCGTTCCGATGGTTCGACCGCCCCGAGCAGGACTCGCGGAGGCGGCCCCGGAACCGAGGCTGGCCACGACCACGTCCCCCCTGGGAGAACACATGAGCACCACCCTTCAGCAGGACACCAGCGGCGCCCTGGAGACCCTGACACCGGAACAGCAGGAATACCGGATGGCCCGCGCCAAGCGGGCCGGCTGGTCCGCCTTCCTCGGCGGCGCCCTCGAGTACTACGACTTCTTCGTGTACGCCACGGCGGCCTCTCTGGTCTTCCCCCACATCTTCTTCCCGGACACCGGCAGCGACGCCCTGACCATGGTGGCGTCCTTCGGCACCCTGGGCGTGGCCTACGTGGCCCGCCCGTTCGGAGCCATCGTCTTCGGTCACCTCGGCGACCGGATCGGCCGCAAGTCGATCCTGCTGGCCACGTTGCTGCTGATGGGCGTGGCGACTTTCCTCATCGGTGTGCTGCCCACCTACCAGCAGATCGGCCTCTGGGCCCCGATCCTGCTGGTGGTGCTGCGGTTGGCCCAGGGCCTATCCGCCGGTGCCGAGATCGCCGGCGCGTCCGCATTGAGCACCGAGGAGGCCCCCGTCGGCCTGCGCGGGTTCTTCCCGTCGTTCTCCATCTCCGGCATCGCCGCCGGCATCGTCCTGGCCTCCCTGGCCTTCCTGCCGATCACCGCCATGGACGAGGCCGACCGCCTCAGCTGGGGATGGCGCCTGCCGTTCCTGGCGTCCATCCTCGTGCTCGCCGTCGCCTGGTTCGTGCGCCGGCAGCTCGCCGAACCCGAGGACTTCCAGGAGACCAAGGACGCCGGCGAGCAGGAGAAGGCCCCCTTCCTGGTCATGCTCAAGACCCACCCGGTGCAGTTCGTGCAGATCTCCATCCTGTCCCTGCAGGTCGTGACCAACACCCTGATGCAGGCCTTCGGCCTCTCCTACGCCACGTCTGTGGGCATCGACTCCTCCACCATGCTGTGGGTGACCATCGTCGGCAACATCGTGGCCATCTTCACCACCCCGGCGGCCGCGTACCTCTCGGACCGGATCGGCCGCAAACCGACCTTCATCGCCGGCACCGCCACCACCGCCGTGATGATCTGGGTGTACTTCAACGCGATCGCCACCGCGAACATCGCGCTGATCTTCGTCACCTCCACGATCATCCTGGGCGTCACCTACGCCATGTCCAACGCCGTCTACCCGGCCTGGTTCTCCGAGCTGTTCAACGTCAAGGTGCGTTACTCCGGCGTGGCCGTGGGCCTCCAGGTGGGCATCTTGGTCTCCGGCTTCACCCCGATGATCGCCACCGCCCTGGTGGGGAACAACTATGAGAACTGGGGCCCGGCCGCCTGGCTCGTCACCGGAGCCACCGTCCTGGCGACCCTCGTGGCCCTGACCACCCGTGAGACCTACAAGACGCCGTTGCGCGAGCTCGGCAACCCGGTGTCCGACGCGGAGATCCAGGCCGGCCTGCACCACGGCTCGAAGCGCTAGGGTCGTGACCATGACCAAGCCCCTCTTCGTGCTGAACGGCCCCAACCTGAATCTGTTGGGCCAACGAGAGCCGGACAAGTACGGCACCACCACTCTGGCCGACGTGCACGTCCTCTGTCAGGAGACCGCCGCCGAGCAGGACCTGACCGTGGACTTCCGCCAGTCCAACCACGAGGGCACGCTCGTGGATTGGATCCAGGAGGCCCGGGTGGAGGCGAGCGGGATCATCCTGAACCCCGCCGGCTACACCACCACGTCCATCGCCATCATGGATGCGCTGCTGGCCGCCGGTCTGCCGCTGGTAGAGGTGCACGTCACCAACATCCATCAGCGCGAGGAGTTCCGGCACCACTCCTATGTCTCCAAGGTGGCCAACGCGGTCATCGCCGGAGCCGGGGTGCACGGCTACCAGTTGGCTGTTCAGCATCTGGCGCGGCTGATCCGCGCTTAGGGCCCACAGCAGAGGGGCACAGGCTCCGGCTGCTAACATGTGCAGCATGTCAGCCGCTTCATGCTCGGCCGCTTGCGCGGCAGCGACCAGGACGTCCCGCTAGCGGCGGGACGTCCGGCTCACAGCAACACCTCACCTGGAACGTCCAGTCGCTTCGTGATCTATCCGGAGCGGCCCTTGGTGCTGCTCGTCAATCTCCAGAGCGACGGAGCAATCGATGCTTTCAGGCATGTCCCCTTCTACCCGCGGGCTCGGTCCCGCCCCTGCGCGCGCATGGCTCGTACTGTGCGCGATGTCCATGCTGCAGTTCTTCATCGCGGTCGACGTGACCGTGGTCAACATCGCCCTGCCCTCGATCGGCGCGGACTTCGGCGTCCAGGGTCACTCACTGACCTGGGTCGTGGTCGGCTACACCGTCACCGGCGGCGGGCTGCTGATGCTCGGCGGCCGGCTCGGTGACCTGCTGGGTCGCCGACGCACCCTGGTGGTCGGCACGGCGTTGTTCGGCGTGGCATCGCTGCTGGCCGGCCTGGCCCCCACATTCCCTGTCCTGGTCGCCGCGCGCCTACTCCAGGGAGCCGGTGAGGCCGTCGCGCTGCCTGCGGCGATGGCGACCATCGTGCTGCTGTTCCCCGAGGGACCGCTTCGGTCACGCGCCCTGAGCGTGTGGGCCGCCGTGGCCAGCTGCGGCCTGGTCCTCGGGTTCGCCCTGTCGGGAATCATCACCGCTCATCTGGGCTGGCGCTGGATCTTCCTGATCTCGGTGCCATTCATCCTGGTCGTGATCGTGGCCGCGCTCCTCCTGGTCCCGGCAGACCGGTCCGCGCCCCGTGCGCGAGTCCGTCTGGACCTTCCGGGTTCCTTCCTGCTGACGGCGTGCCCGCTGCTGTTCGTCTACGCCGCGGTCGAGGCGGGGGAACCTGGGACAGCTCCGTGGGTGAGCGTCGCTGCGTTGATGGGCGCGGTGATGGCGGCTCTCGGGTTCGTGCGGGTCGAGTCGAGGTCGCGGAACCCGCTGGTTCCGATGACGTTCTTCGCGGACCGCCCTCGGCTGCGGGCGAACCTGACGACGATGCTGCTCAGCGGGGCGCTGTCGACGTCGTTCCTGTTGTTCACGTTCTACCTGCAGGACAGGCTCGGTATCGGGCCGCTGGGGGCGGGCCTCACGATGTTGCCCCTGGCCGTGGCGCTGATCGCGGCATCAGTGCTTGTGCCCCGGTTGCTGGGACGCTGGGGCGCACGAGCGTGCGTGCTGGTCGGGCTCGCGGCTGCTGCCGGTGCCATGGCCGTGATCGCGCTCGCAGCAGTTCTGGGCGGCGGGGCGGCATGGCTCCTCCCGGCGATGCTGCTGATCGCAGCGGGCATGGGCTTCGGACTCGTGGGTTTGCAGTACATCGCGGTCAGCGGGACCACTGACCAGGACGCCGGGATCGCGTCCGGCGTCCAGCGAGCAGCAGACCAGCTCGGCGGAGCAGCCGGCGTGGCGATCTACGTAGGCCTCGGGTTCGCCCCAGCCTTGCATGCCGGAGACCCGTTCGTGATCGCCGCGGTACTCGCCGTCATCGGGCTGACCGCCGGCGCCGTGGTCATCTCCCGCTCGTCAGCCATCGCGGTGGGGCAGTCGCCGGCCGGGTAGCAGCGCAGGCTGCCGCGCTGTGCCCAGAAGGTGCGGCGCGGCAGCCCCGCCCGATCCGCGCGACCCCTGAGGCCCTACAGAGGCGCTATCCGCGGATGTCGATCGTGCCGGAGGTCCCTGCGCCGGTGTGCCCACCGGCCTCGGTCACGGCCCCGTCCGGCTCCTCGTCCCCCTCGGCTGCCAGTTGCCCGCAGGCGCCGTCGATCTCCTTGCCCCGGGTGTCCCGCAGGGTGGTGGGGATGCCGGCAGCCTCGAGGCGGTTGATGAACTCGTCGGTGACGTCCGGTTCAGACGAGGTCCAGATCGAGCCCGGCGTCGGGTTCAGCGGGATCGGGTTCACGTGCACCCAGCCGCGGCCGCGGGCGTTGAGCTTCTTGCCCAGCAGGTCAGCGCGCCAGGCGTGGTCGTTCATGTCCTTGATCAGCGCGTACTCGATGGACACTCGCCGGCCGGTCTTGACGAAATAGTTGTACGCCGCATCGATCGCCTCGTCCGCCTTCCACCGCGAGTTGACAGGGATGAGCTCGTCCCGCAGCTCGTCGTCCGGGGCGTGCAGGGACAGGGCGAAGGTGACCGGGATGCCCTCCTCGGCCAGCCTGTTGATGGCCGGCACCAGACCCACCGTGGAGACGGTGATGTGGCGGGCGGACATGCCAAGCCCCTCGGGAGCAGGATCCACCATGCGGCGCACCGAGGCGATGACCCGCTTGTAGTTGGCCAGCGGCTCGCCCATGCCCATGAACACGATGTTGGTGACGCGCTCGGCATTGTGGCCGCCGTCCTTGCGCAGCCCGCCCAGGGCTCCCTCGGCGATGACCTCATTGGCGCGGACCACCTGCTCCACGATCTCGGCCGTGGACATGTTGCGGGTCAGGCCGTTCTGGCCCGTGGCACAGAAGGGGCAGTTCATGCCGCAACCGGCCTGGCTGGACACGCACAGGGTCACCCGGCCCGGATAGCGCATGAGCACCGATTCCACGAGGGCTCCGTCGAACAGGCGCCAGAGGAACTTGATGGTGTCCCCGTTGTCCGTGGTGAGGCGCCGGACCTCCGTCAGCAACGGTGGCATCATCTCCGCCACGAGCTTCTCCCGGGCATCCTTCGGCAGGTCCGTCATCCGGTCCGGATCGGAGGTGAAGTGGGTGAAGTAGTGAGTGGAGAGCTGCTTGGCGCGGAACGCCGGCAATCCGAGTTCCGCCACCTTGGCCTGGCGCTCGGCGAGGGTCAGATCCGCCAGGTGGGTCTTGGGCTGCGCCACGCGGGGTTGCTTGAACTGCAGCAGCGGCCGGCCGTCCTCGGTGGTCTGCTGCTTCCAGCCCTCGGCCTGAGGCCGGACCTGAGGACGGTCCCCGTCCGTGGCGGCCGGATTGGAGAGCATCCGCCCGTCCAGCGGCCCGCCGATCCCCTGCTGCTGCAGCCGGGCACGGTCCTCGGCGATCTGCTGGGCCTCGGTCTCGTCGATCAGGCCGCGCTTCGGGCGGTTCAGCTTGAGCTTGCCATCCCGTGCGTGCTCCAGGTGGGCGTCCGAGGGATCGGCGGCGGGGCCAGCCGCGTGCCGGGCCTGGGGCGCCTTCCGGCGTGCCGGGGTCCGGTCAGTGCGGTCCGTACCGTGGTCCCCTCCGCGGGGACGAGAAGTCTCAGCCATCCCCGCCATTCTCCCATGAGTGTCCCATCGGTGGACAGGAGACTGATGAGGCGATCCTAGGGACGCAGCCACTCCCGGGACAGCCAACGGTCGGCCAGGATCGCGCGTGCCAGGTTGACCCGGGTATGGACTCGGCCCTTCGCCGTCCGCAGGGTCATCAGCGCCTCGTGTTCTGTCTCCATGGCGGCCAGCCTGCGGATCAGGGCCACGAAGCCGGGGCTCAGGATCTGTTCCAGTCGCGGCCAGGCGGCGCACTCCAGCAGGTAGCGGGAACTGGCCGTCAGGGGCTCCTCGACGAGCGCCCGGTCCGGGACCTCCGCCATCCGATCAGCGCCCAGCACGGTGACCGGCCGGGGTTCGGGGGCGGCCGTGCGCTGGGCGAAGTCCGGACCGCTGAGCTTCTCGGAGGGTCCGTCCCGCTCGAAGCGGAACCGGCCGCCGCGGGCGAAGGGGACGGCCAGCGACTCATTCCACACCTTGCGCATCACCAGGAACATGGCGATGTGGGAGAACCGCAGGTAGGGAACCAGGGCATCCGAGACGGCGGTGACCTCGGAGTCCGCGAAGGGGAAGAACACCTGGGAGTACGCGTCCACCACCACGGTGCTGGCCTGCATGTACCGGCTGGCGCGGATGTCCCTGCCGTAGGCGTAGAGGATCTCGGCCGGGGTGCTGCCCGGCATGGACTCCGCCCAGTCCAGCAACGCCTTCGCCGTCTTCTCGTTGAGTTCCGGGGTCAGGATCTGGGCATTGTGCGCCGCCCACTCGTGGTCCAGGTCCTCCTGCACGATGCTCTTCTTGCGCTGATAGAGACCCTTGAACGTGGGCCATTGCCCGGAGGCATAGCCCTCCCCGACCACGAAGGGGTCCGCGAAGGCATAGGGGGCGCCGAGGGCCTCGGACAGGAAATATCCCTGGCCATCCCGGAGGGACTGCGTGAAGGAGTCGATGACGCTACTGGGAACACTCATGGCCGGCCGGACCACGGAGTGCTGGATGCCGGTCATCTCGGCCAACTGCGCGGCCACCATCACCTCTTCGCTGGACTCGCTACCTTGGGTGACCGCATGGAGGTCCTTCACGCCCCGGTTCCGCAGGAGCCCCAGCAGCAGGCGGCTGTCCTTGCCGCCGCTCAGACGTAGCTGGATGGTCTTCTCGGGCAAGGCGGCCAGGAGACGGTCGGTGGAACTGTTCAGCGCCGCCTCAAGTTCGGCCACACCCGGGCTGAACGGGTCCTCGGTCGGGGCGATTGCGGCCGGGGGCCGAGCGGGCCCGTCCACCACCTCCAGCCGTCCCCCGGAGATCTTCACCGCACTCCGCGTGGGGATGGTCGTCACGCCCGCGAACGGGGTCTGGCCGGACATCGAGAAGCCGAAGTTGAGGGCCTCGGCCAGGTAGTCGTCACTGGTCTCGACCGCGTCGACGTCGCCGCCGGCCATGGCGAGGGCGATGGCGAGGGGGCGGTTGGAGACGTACAGGTAATCGGCGTTCTCGCCGTAGTGCACGGCCTCGAGGGCCGGAACCGTGTTCCAGGCGAAGATCTCCTGCCGGTTTCCGGCGAGTGCCATGTAGGAGCCCCCCACGGGCGTGCGCATCTCCATCGGACGGCCGAAGAGCCCGGACGAACGCAGCAGCTCGTCTCCGACGCCGGGGAACGTCGCCGAGGCCCACCGAGTGCCTATGCGGCGGGTGTGGCGCGCCGCTGATGCCGGCCACTCGATCAGCATCGCACCGGAGGACAGGGACCGGTGGATCACGGGCTCCTGCCCGTAGCGGGGGCCCAGGAAGGGCGTATAGGACTCGACGGCCGCGGCGCAGACGGCCTGGAGGCCGGCCTTGGCCACCTTGCCGCGCGGCACGATACTCAGAAGAACGGTCACGTGGTGTGGTTTCCCTTCGCCCGGTGCCCGCGTCAACACGAGTCCGGGAATTCCGCAGGCCAACCCCTGCCCAGGCACCACAGGCGGATTGGCCTGTGAGTCATCAAGAAGGATAACGACCATGACCCGCCGGGCAGCCTGCGCAACGCGGGCCCACGCCCAGCCGGCCGGTCAGCCGGCCACCCAGTCCGCTGGTCAGCCCCGGCCCAACCCCAGTGAATCGGGCAGCGAGGCGTCCCGCTCAGTCCGCGATCGTCCGATCCCGGCCCGCGAGCCAGCCGGAGGCCGCGGCGCCGAGTCCGGAGGCGGCGAACAGCCAGGCCGCCGGCCCGAAGGATCCCGTGGTGGCGAAGATCTGGCCGGTGATGAAGGTTCCGGCCGAGCCCAGGCCATAGCCCAGGCCCTGCATCATGCCGGAGACCCGGATCGCCATGTGGGGCGTGGTGCTGCGCAGCGTGATCATGGTCAGGGCCAACGCGGTCAGGGCGCCCTGCCCCACACCGAGGATGCCGGTCCACCACCAGATCCCGGGCAACGGGCCGTGGATGGCCAGGATGAATCCGCCGCCCGTGAGCACGGCGGCGGCCACGTTCAGCCACGACTGCGAGCGCAACCGCGTCGCCCAGACCGGACCCAGGAGCGATCCGGCCATCTGCAGGACAATGGAGAAGGCCACGATCCCGCCGGCCAGGCCGCCATCGATCCCCCGTTCCCGCAGGATCGGAGCGAGCCAGGCGAAGCAGGTGAAGGAGGTCATGGCCTGGCAGACCATCATGGCGGTGATGTGCCACGCCACCGGTGAGGTCAACGGGCTGCGCCCCGTGGTCGAGGTGGAGATCTGGGCGGAGGAGCGGTGCCGCAGGATCACGGGGATGAGCAGTGCCGCGGCCACCGCCACGGGCACAGCCCAGATGCCCAGGGCCAGGTTCCAGTCCCCCGCCGCCTCGTAGAAGGGGAACGTCAACCCGGCGCCGAAGGCCGCGGAACCACAGATCGCGGTGGTGTACAGCCCGCTCATCAGGCCCTGATGCGCGGCGAAATCCTGTTTGACGATGCTGGGGAGCACCACGTTGGCCAGGGCGATCGCCGCTCCGGAGACCACGGTGCCGGCCAGGAGGGCGAGCATCGCAACGGCGTCGGGAACGGGGAGCGAGCGCAGTACCAGGCCGAGCGTCAGTAGCACCAGCGCACCGGCCAGGACCTGCCATGTTCCGAAGCGGCGGGCAAGGGCCGGTGCGAGCGGCGCGAAGACCCCGAGCAGGGTGGCCGGAACGGTCGTCAGCAGGGTGGCGCCCCAGGCCGGCAGGCCGGTGGCGGCGACAACCTCCGGGAGGATGGCCGAGAAGCTCGAGAACAGGGTCCGCAGGTTGAGGGACACGAAGACCACGCAGAGCGCCAAGTAGATCCACGAGACCGCCGAGGGACGGCTCGACGACCCGGATGCCGGTGGAGTGGTCATCCCAGCATTGTGCCAGCGTCGGGTCAGCCCAGGGTTCGCACCACCAACCGTGCGGGCAGTTGACGCCAGCGCAGGGGAAGCCTCGGGTACACCGCCCGGAGCAGGCCCCACAGTGCATCCTCCCGCCGGGAGTCGGCCCCATCCCATTCGAGGCCGAGCTCGTGACGGATCCGCACGGGCAGCATGCCGGCCGAGACGAACCGCACCAACGGCATCAACCGCCGGAGCCACCACGGCGCCGCCTCAGCGGCGAACAGGTCTCGGCAGATCTCCCGGGCGTCATCCGTCACCTCCAGGTTCCCGACGGCGGCGTCCCAGTACCGTGCGAAGGCCGCCCGGTCCTCGGGCCAGAGATCGGCGGGCATGCCCAGCAGAGTCCCCAGGACGGCGTAGTCGCGATAGACCGCGTCGGCCTCGCCTCCTGGGCCTGCAGGGTCTGCGGGCCGTTCGGTGGGCGTGTCCGGCCATTCGCCCCAGATCCGCCACCGCGCCTGCTCAGCCACCCAGTAGAGGGTGGCCGTGACCCAGAGCTGGGCCTGCGGATCGGCGGCGGAGTATGAACGTCCAGCGGCATCCGTGCCGCGGACCGGTCCGTGCGCAGCGCCCACCCAGCCGGCGACCCGCTCTCTCGCTGCCCCTGCCTCCGGGAGCACGGCGGCATAGACGAACTGCAGGGTGTGGCGCAGACGTTTCAGGGGATCGGCCGCGAACTCTGAGTGCCTCGCGACTCCAGCGCCCACAGACGGGTGGGATACCTGCAGCAGGATCGCCGCCCCCGCGCCGGCCAGCACCACGGCTTCCCGGGCCAGGTCCTCCGTGGTGGTCGGAGTGGCGCGGTGTCCGCCGGACCGGCTCCGACCATGCCGGTCGCCGGCGGCGGTCACCGCCGTCCCCCGGGGCCGCCCGGCCCACCTGGCCCAACCGTCCACCCACGGTAGGCGGGCCGGTCGCCCGGCTGCCGGGCCGGCGTCGTGAAGGATGCGGTGGAGACCGAGACGGCAACGGTGGCGGGCCGTTGGGGCCTTGGCCGAGCAACCTCGTCAGTCTCCTGAGCCGCGTCCACAGCATCCACGGCCTCCTGGACGGCCGCATCCCGGGCCCGGTCGCCCATACCGGCCTCGGTGAGCACGGCATCGAGGTTCCGGATGAAGACCACGAGCCAGGCGTAGATCACCCCACCCATGGCGAGTTCGAAACCGGTCAGGTTGTAGTACCGCAGCGGGAACCACAGCAGGGTGGCGATGATGCCCAGGCCGAGCATGAGGTACGTGCCCACATAGACGGCGGCCGGGAAACCGGGGAGCCAGAGTTGGATGCTGGCCAACAGCACGATGAACACCACGCCGAGTAGGCGGATGAATGTGGAGTGGACCGGGTCGGAGAAGTTGATCGGGACCACCCCGGCGCCCACCATGCACAGGCCGATGACGAACAGGGACCAGCGCAGCACGCCGATCCTCGCCTTGCGGATGCCCAGCCGGACCCGGGCCCGGGCCCAGGTGAACAGGTCCTGGGTGATGAAGGAGGACAGGGTGGTCAGCACCAGCCCGGAGACCGTGAGGGTGGTGTTGAACGTCCAGAAAGAGAGGATCCCGGCCTGCCCGGTGCCGAGTTCGGAGAAGAAGGCGTGCCACCAGAACGGGTTCTCCGCCAGCAGCATGGAGACGATCATCCCGGAGGCCATGAACAGCGCCAGCAGGGTGGACAGGGACCGGGTGGAGATCCGCGCCGAGGAGTTGAACCCGAGATAGCCGGCCACGGTGCCGGTAAGGGTCAGCAACACCGTAGAGGCGATGCCGTCTACGGTCAGGCCGGTGAAGGCCTCCTGGAACAGGCGAAACAAGGCCAGGCAGGCCATGACCGCGATTGCCCCGTGGACCACCACCAGCCCGACGGCGTCCGCCACCATCCAGCCCCAGTGCCGCTGCGTCATCCACTGGTGCGTGGTGCGGGTGGAACGAGCCAGCCCCACCAGGCAGGCGAGCCCGGCGGCCACGGCGGTCAGGATGGCCGCCGCGGTACCCACCGACCAGTCGCCGGACAGCGGCGCACGGCGCCCGAGGAACACCAGCAGCCCGACGCCGGCTCCCGCGGCTCCGGCGGCGATGGCCACCCAGATGGCCAGGGACTCGCGGGCCACCGGGCTGGTGAGCCGGCGAACCGACAGGAGCCTTCCGAGCGGGCGGGGATGGCCCTCCGGGACCCTGGTCACCGACGGTCGACCGGTGGCGGTTGCTGGGGTTGCGCTGAAGTCCGTCACGTTGATGATGGTGGCACGCGATGCTCACCCGGGCCCAATGCCCGACGCGTCGTGGACGGACGCACGGAAGGACCTTCTACCTTTTCGATGCCGACTGGACTATGCTGATTCATACTCCGTTTACCTTTTGTTCACCTAGCGAAGGAGACGGCCCCACCGACGAAGGGTCGGCGGGACCACAGAAGGAGGTGCCCATGACCACCCATGTCATGACCGAGAACCTGGCCACCGAGGCCACAACCCGCTCTGCCCGAACGGCCGGCCGCCATGCGATGGCCCCCGCCACCGGCAATGGCATGAACGGCGCACTGCCCACCGGGGCCAATCAGATCGTCCATGCCCGCGTGCTGTCCCGTGGGGTTGATGCCCTGCAGGCGAAGTTCGCCCAGGTCCTGGACGACGGCCTCATCCGCCGCACCGTCCACGCCGCCTATCGCGAGCTGAACCGCACGGCCCGCCTGAAGACCTACCTGCCCACCCTCGCCCTGAACCGAGCCGAGACGCGTCTGCGCGAGATCGCCGACCGCACCGCCGCGGCCGGCACTCCCGAGGCCGAGACCCTTGACGGGATGACAGCAGCCGCCTGACCCCCTTCTCCCACCCAGGAGCAGCCATGACCACGCACCAGAATTCCTTGGACACAGCTTCGGACGACCGTGGACTTGCTGCGGCCGAGGCGGCCCCCGGGTTGGACCGCCACGTCCTGGAGCGGACGGCGGCCCACCTGCACGAGCGGTATGCCCAGGTGGCTGATCGCGCCACGATCGACCGGATCCTGGAGGAGACCTACCGGGAGATGGACCGCCGGGCCGCCGTGAAGACCTTCCTGCCCCTACTGGCCGGCCACTTCGCGGAGAGCCAGCTGCGCGCCCTCGGGATCGCCCAGGGGATCATCGAATCACCCTTGCCCCGCGTGCTGTTCATTGATGACGCCAACGCCGGCCGGTCCCAGATGGCCGCCTCCCTGATGCTCAAGCACTCGGAGGGGCGGGTCACGGCCCGCTCCGCCGGTCTGGCACCGGTGGGCCACCTCTATGAGGACGCCGTGGCCGTCATGGCTGAGATCGGCATCCCCCTGGACCGGGCTTACCCCAAGCCGCTCTCCGGGGATGTCCACACCGCCGCCCAGCACGTGGTCACCCTGTCCTGCGGCGACCAGGTGGAGCAGCTGCCGGGCAAGGACTACCGCGAGTGGGACATCCCCAACTTCGTGGGACGGTCCCTCGAGGACATCCGGGCCATGCGAGACGACCTCGAGGCGCGGGTGCTGGATCTGATACGCGAGGTCGGTGCCGAGACCCCCACCATGGCCGAGTCCGGGCCCCAAGCTGGCGCCGACACTGGGACGGGGACCGATCGCCGCGGCCATCCACCCCTGCAGATGAGCGCCTGACACTCCCACCCAGACTCGTGGGCACGCCGCATCACGCGCTGGCACCGGCTCCGCACTGGCCTGCGGTGCAGTCCGGAGACCCGCGGCCTATCATCACGGCATGACTGACTCGACGCACGGGCCCGGCCACCAGCACGGTGCCGGATCCTCGCGGAGCCGACTCGCGATCGCCTTCGGCATCACCGCCAGCATCCTCATCGCCGAGGTGATCGGCGCCTGGCTGACCGGGAGCCTGGCCCTGCTCGTGGACGCAGGCCACATGCTCACCGACGCCGGAGGCCTCCTGGTCGCGCTCATCGCGGCCAACCTGATGCTGCGCCCGCCCAACGACCGCCGGACCTGGGGGCTGCTCCGCACCGAGGTGCTGGCCGCCGGCGCCCAGGCGACGGTGCTGCTCGCCGTCGGTATCTACGCGCTCGCCGAGGGCCTCCGGCGCCTCGCAGAGCCCGCCGACGTCGACGCCGACGGACTGCTGGCCTTCGGCATCATCGGCCTCGCCGGCAACCTGGCAGCACTGGCCGTCCTGGCGGGCGGGCGGGACGGGTCACTGAACCTGAGGGCCGCCTTCCTGGAGGTCGTCAATGATGCCCTCGGCTCGGTCGCCGTCATCATCAGCGCCGTGGTCATCGCGACCACCGGCTGGACCCGTGCGGACGCCCTGGCCGGGATGGCCATCGCCGCACTCATCCTTCCGCGCGCGTTCGTGATCCTGCGGGAGGCCGGCAGCGTCCTGCTCGAGTCCGTTCCACGGGAGCTGGAACTCACGGAGATCCGGACCCATCTGCTCGGGCAACCCCACGTGCGCGAGGTCCACGATCTGCACGTCTCCCGGATCGACACCGGGACGGCCGTACTCACGGCCCACGTGGTGGTGGAGCACGGCTGCTTCGGGGATGGGCACACCATGGAGATCCTGAGGTCACTGCAGGACTGCGTGGCCGAGCACTTCGCCTTGCCCCTGGACCACAGCACGTTCCAACTGGAGCCACCCGGCCACCGGGACCAGGAAGGGCACCTGCACTCCTGACCCACCTCGGAACAGCCGGTGCCGCATACCCCCTAGGGGTAGTTGACTTGATACCCTGGTGGGGTATATGTTCGAGTCATGAGCACTGACATCACGGACCCTCACGGCCGATCCGGCCTGGACCCACAGCTTGCTTCGACCGCAAGGACGGACACCGCAGGCGAGGCGCACCACGGTTACAGCCCCAGCAAGGACGCCTACCTCAAGCGGCTGCGCCGCATCGAGGGGCAGGTCCGCGGCATCTCCAAGATGGTGGACGAGGACAAGTACTGCATCGACATCCTGACCCAGGTGGCCGCCGCCACCAAGGCCCTGCACGCCGTGAGCCTGGGCCTGCTCGAGGACCACATGGGTCACTGCGTGGCCGACGCCGCCCGCGAGTCCCGGGACACCGGCAATGACGAGGCCGTGCAGGCCAAGGTCGCCGAGGCCGCCGCCGCCATCGCCCGGCTCATGCGCTGACCGGCTCGCCGCCGCCCGCCCCACACCAGATCACCACCCCACGGAGGACGACCATGACCACCACCACAGACATCAAGATCAACGGCATGACCTGCAACCACTGCGTGGCGAGCGTCACCGAGGAACTCCAGGAACTGCCGGGCGTCACCGGCGTCGACGTCACCCTCGTGGCTGGAGGAACCTCCGTTGCCACCGTCGCCTCCGAGGGACGCCCCCCGGCCCCCGAGGACTTGAAGGCCGCCGTCGAAGAGGCCGGCTACGCCGTGGCCACCCCCGGTCTCGACCTGGCCTGATCCGGTTTGATTCGGCCGGAGTGTCAGCCGGGCGACAGCCCGCAGGGAAGACGAGAGGGACAGGAGAGCTTGCGATGAGCGGAACAGTGAAGAGCGCAGCAACCGAGGACAGCGGTACTCGCCAGGTGGATCTGGACATCGCCGGCATGACGTGCGCATCGTGCGTCGGAAGGGTGGAACGCAAGCTCGGCAAGCTCGAGGGCGTCACCGCCACGGTCAATCTGCCCCTCGAGGCCGCCGCCGTCACGGTCCCGGCCTCCGTCTCGGACGAGGAGGTCATCGCCGCCGTGGACCGGGCCGGTTACTCCGCCTCGATCCGCCGCGCACCACATGACCACACCACCACCCCTGCCGTCACGAGGCCTGGTCACCCTACGACCATCCACGGAGAGGTGCCGAGCGACGGAGAGCACGGCACCAACCACGATCACGCCGGACACGAGGACTACCTGAACCACGGCCCCTCGGGTGACGTGGTCAAGCCTCGGCTCATCGGGGCCGCGGTCCTCACCATCCCGCTCTTCCTGATCTCCATGTTCCCGGCCCTGCAGTTTCCGCACTGGGGATGGGTGGCCCTCGCGCTGGCCACACCGGTGACCTTCTGGGCCGCCTGGCCATTCCACACCGCCGCCTTCAAGGCCGCCCGCCATGGCGCGTCCACCATGGACACCCTCGTCTCGATCGGCGTGCTCGCCGCCTGGGGCTTCTCCACGGCCGAACTCCTGCTGGAGCCGGTCATGACCGCCCATGCGGGTGCCGCCATGAGCGGCGGAGGCATGGCCTCCATGGCCGATCACCAGCTGTACTTCGAGACAGCTGGCGTGGTCACGACGTTCCTGCTCCTCGGCCGCTGGCTGGAGGCACGCGCCAAGAAGCGGGCCGGCCATGCCCTGAAGTCGTTGCTGGACCTCGGTGCCAAGACCGCCACGGTGCTGCGTGACGGAGTGGAGGTCACCGTTCCGGCTGCCCAACTGGTGCCCGGTGACGAGTTCGTGGTCCGTCCGGGTGAGAAGGTCGCCACGGACGGCTTCGTGGTCTCCGGCCATTCCGCCGTGGACACCTCGCTGATCACCGGAGAGTCAGTCCCCGAGGAGGTCGGCCCGGAGGACACCGTCACCGGCGCAACCGTCAACACCTCCGGACGGTTACTGGTCCGTGCCACCCGCACCGGCACGGACACCACGCTCGCCCAGATGGGCCGGCTCGTCTCCGACGCCCAGACGGGCAAGGCCCCGATCGCCCGGCTGGCGGATCGCATCTCCGCGGTCTTCGTGCCGATCGTGCTCGTGATCGCAGTGATCACCTTCGCCCTCTGGCTTCTCCTCTCAGGTGACCTGCACGCGGCCTTCCGCGCCGCCGTCGCTGTCCTGGTCATCGCCTGCCCCTGCGCGCTGGGCCTGGCCACTCCCATCGGCCTGCTGGCCGGCACCGGCCGGGCCTCACAGCTGGGCATCCTCATCCGCGGCCCCGAGGTCCTGGAGGACACGCGCACCGTGGACACGATCGTGCTGGACAAGACCGGCACCGTGACAGCCGGCGACCTCGCCGTCACCTCCATCACGCCCCTCAACGGCCACGATGCCGATCAGGTCCTGCGCCTGGCCGGGGCCGTCGAGTCGCACTCCGAGCACCCGATCGCCGCCGCGATCACCTCAGCGGCCCGCGGTGCTGCCGCCTCCGCCGGCACCACCCTCCCCGGAGTGGACGAATTCACCTCAGCCGCCGGCGGCGGCGTCCTGGGCACGGTCCAGCACACCGCTCACGCTCCCCATCGTGTGGTGGCACCGTTGGGGGCCATGGGGACCACATCAGCCCCAAAGGTGCCACCACACGGGGATGCGCAGGAGGACTCAGGGGAGCGCGGCACTCGGGTCCACACGGTGGCCGCGGGGCGGTCCAGCTACATCGCAACCCAGTTGGACTCCGGCGCCTTGACGCCCCTTGAGGAGCAGCAGCTCGCCGACACCGAGGCCGCGGGCGCCACCGCGATCTGGGTCTCCGTGGACGGTCGGGTCGCCGGGATCATCTCCCTGCAGGACACCATCAAGGAATCGTCGGCTCCGGCGATCACTGAGTTCAAGCGACTCGGACTGCGCCCCATCCTGCTGACCGGAGACAATGCGGAGGTCGCCGCCCAGGTGGCGGCCGCCGTCGGGATCTCCGCGGAGGACGTGTTCGCCGGGGTACACCCTGAGGACAAGGTGGCCAAGGTGACCGCTCTCCAGGAGGCCGGCCGCGTGGTGGCCATGGTGGGCGACGGCGTCAACGACGCCCCGGCCCTGGCGCAGGCTGACCTCGGGATCGCCATGGGTTCCGGCACGGACGTGGCCCGCGAGGCCGCCGACATCACCGTGATGGGTTCGTCGCTGGGCCAGGTGGTCCAGTCCATGCAGCTCAGCCGCAAGACGCTGGGCATCATCAAGTCGAACCTGTTCTGGGCCTTCGCCTACAACACCCTCGGCATCCCGGTGGCCGCCCTCGGCCTGCTCAACCCGATGCTGGCCGGCGCGGCCATGGCGGCCAGCTCCGTCCTGGTGGTGGCCAACTCCCTGCGGTTGACGCGGTTCGGGCGCTGACCGGGTCCCTTGCTAGAACAGGTACCCTGCGGGCGGCACCAGCTGGGCGAACTCGGCCAGCAGGTACATCGCACCCACGATGCAGACTGTGTACACCACCGTGGGAATGACCCTCATCCTCGCCACGACCAGCAGGAAGACGGCGGCGAAGACGCCTGATCCCGCCAGCATGCCCAAGATGAAGACCAGCCAGATGTAGGCCAGAATCCACGCGATGGACCAGCCGACGATCCTGAGCCGGTTCTTCCAGGCATCGTCGAACCGACCGAGGCCACCGTGGTCCCGTACCCGCACGACATCGCGTCCGAGACTGATCAGGGCCAGCAGGATACCCACCGCCCCGACGGCCAGGGGGAACAGTCGCCCATTGTCCGAGAACTCCCCGGACAACAAGACGGCCGCGATGAAGAACACCAATGCGAGCACGGAGACCGCCACCTCGACGAAGGGAGGGACGGGCATGTCCGACGTCTCCGAGAGCCGCACTGACGAGCCGGCGGCCTCGGTCCGGCACTCCGGGATCATGAGAGCCCCTGCTCGGGTTGAACGGCCCAGTCGAGCTCAGCCTAGACGGAGGTCCTTTCTGGGACGGCGGCCGGCTCGGGCACCGGGCGCTGGTCGAACACCGTGCAACCGACCTCCTGTTCGGCCTGGTTGTGGATGGAGAGATCGATCCCGGAGCGGTCCCGGACCAGGGACACGGCGATCAGCGCCACCACGCACATCCCGATGAGGTAGACGGCGATGGCCCCGGAGGAGCCGGTGGCGTCCAGGAGCGCCTGGGCGATCATGGGCGCGAATGCCCCGCCCAGGATGGCGCCGATCGCATAGGAGATGGACACCCCGGAGAACCGGATGGAGGCGGGGAACAGCTCCGAGTAGAGGGCGGCCTGGGGTCCATAGGTCAGCCCGGTGCCGATGCAGACGATCCCCAGGCCCAGGTAGAGGTTGGCCAGGCTGCCGGAATCGATGAGCAGGAACAGCGGCCAGACCGCCAGGATCAGCCAGACATAGCCGATCTGATAGGTCCGCTTCCTCCCGATGTAGTCCGAGAGGATCCCAGCCCCGAGAGTGGAGAGCAACCACACCGAGGCGGCGAACGTCATGGCGATCAGCACGTCGGTGTTGTCCAGCCCGATGTCGTCAGAGGTCGCGTAGGAGGGGATGAACCCGCCCGTCGACATATAGCCCACCGCGTTGTTGCCTACGAAGATCAGCGAGGCCAGGAGCACCAGGTGCCAGTACTTGCGGAACAGTTCGACGATCGGGACACTCGTCTGCTCCTTCTTCTCCGCCATCTCCCTGAACACCGGAGACTCGTCCACGGCCAACCGCACGAAGTAGCCGACCGCGATCAGCACCACGGAGGCGATGAAGGGGATGCGCCAGCCCCATTCGATGAACTGGTCCCCGGGGGAGATCACACCGGTCATCAGGGCGGTCACCCCGGTGGCCAGCAACAGTCCCAGGGGCACACCCAGCTGGGGCATGGAGCCGGCCAGACCGCGGCGCTTGGCTGGGGCGTGTTCCACGGCCATCAGCGCCGCTCCACCCCACTCGCCACCGGCGGAGACCCCCTGGAGCACGCGGAGCAGGATCAGCAGGATCGGGGCGATGACCCCGGCAGACGCGTACGTCGGCAACAGGCCGATCAGGGTGGTGGCGCCGCCCATCATGATCAACGTGACGACCAGGATGACACGGCGGCCCAGCTTGTCCCCGTAGTGCCCTGCGAGGAAAGCGCCGAGGGGGCGGAACAGGAAGGAGATGCCCACGGAAGCGAAGGACAGCAGCAGGCCGATCGACTCCCCCGCCGGCTCGAAGAACAGCTGGGAGAAGACCAGGCCGGCCATGGTGGCGTAGATGAAGAAGTCATACCATTCTACGGTGGTGCCGACCAGGGTGGCGGCTGCGACGCGGCGTTGGTTGGCCCGGTCAGAGTGTCGGGTTTCAGTCATGGGTACCTCGTTGGGTGTTGCTGAGAAGATGTGCGTGGCTAAAGGATCATCCCGGCATCACGTGGTGAAGATCGGCTCGAAGAAGTCCGTGAGCTCGTCCGTGGCGCTCAGCGGGAGCACGGCGGAGACGTACTGGTCCGGACGGACCACCACGATCACGCCGTCGCGGCTCAGTCCACGCGCCTCGAAGAAGTCGTCCTCCGGGTCCACGCCCCAGACCTTGTTGAGGTTGGAGATCTGGAACCGACCGACCTGCGGGCGGAAGATCGAGGGCGTTTCCATCAGCTCCACCTCCTCGTGGGGCTGCTGGTAGACCACATGGACGTCGAACAGCGCGTCCAGGTCCCGGCCAGCGGGGGTGAAGCGGCGGACCGGGGAGTCCTCGGAGTCCAGCCATTCGGCCCAGGCCCGCAGTGGCGAGTCCTGGGCCGAGGACACGGCGGCATCGGCGAAGGCGTAGATCCGCCAGCGCCCGTCTGCCGTGTGCTGGTGGCCGAAGCGGTGCGGAGTGGTGTCGGAGACGCGCTTGGCAGGGTGCGCCTTGAAGCGCTTGCCGAGGGGGAATCCGCTGGCCAGCGCCTGGTGGGACGCCTCGGCCACGAGCAACCCGGCCGGGTACTCCGTCATGAAGCCCGCCGGGAACTCCGCGGTCTTCTGGTAGAAGTCCTCCAGCGCGGTGGCACTCTCCAGCTCCTCCGGCTTGGCGGCCATCATCGCAGACCACTCGCGGTCGAAGTCGATGAGCTTCTGGGCCACCGGCTGCCGCTCGGCCGAGTAGGTGGATAGCAGCGACTCCGGGCTGAGTCCGGTCAGCACGTGGCCCAGCTTCCAGCCGAGGTTGAATGCGTCCTGAATGGACACGTTCATTCCCTGGCCAGCCTTCGCCGAGTGCGTGTGGCAGGCGTCGCCGGCAATGAACACGTGGGGGTGGCGCTGCCCGACGTCCTCGGCCAGGACGTCGTCGAACCGGTCGGTCACGCGGTGGCCCACCTCGTACACGCTCCACCACGCCACGTCCTTCACGTCCACGGTGTAGGGCGAGACGATCTGGTTCGCTTGGGCGATGATCGACTCGATCGGGGTCTTCCGCACGGCGCCGGCATCGTTCTGGTCCACCTCGCCGAGGTCCACGTACATCCGGAACAGGAAGCCCCCCTCGCGCGGGATGTGCAGGATCGAGCCATGCTCAGACTGGATGGCGCACTTGGTGCGGATATCCGGGAAGTCGGTCTCCGCGATGACGTCCATGACGCCCCAGGCATGGTAGGACACGGCGCCGACGTGCTGGGCGCCAATGTCCCGGCGGACCTTCGAGTGCGCGCCGTCCCCGCCGATCACGTACTTGGTGCGAACTGTCCGGGTCTCACCCGGGCTCACGCCGCCGCCGGGCGTCTCACCGGTGCGCTTCAACGTCACGGTCACCGGGTACTCGCCCTCGCCCACCTCGAGTGACACGAACTCCCAGCCCCAGTAGGGCTCGGTGCGGGACGGCGCGTGGCGGGCGAAGCGGGCGAAGTAGTCCAGCACGCGGGCCTGGTTGACGATCAGGTGCGGGAACTCACTGACACCGGCCGGATCGTCCACGGCCCGTGCGGTCCTGATGATGTGGCCGCTCTCCTGCGGGTCCGGCTTCCAGAAGTTCATCTCGGTCAGGTGGTACGCCTCGGCGACGATCTCCTCGGCGAACCCGAAAGCCTGGAACGTCTCCACGCTTCGGGCCTGGATACCGTCGGCCTGGCCAATCTCCAGCCGCTGCGGGCGGCGGTCGACAAGGCAGGTCATGACCTCGGGGAAGCTGGCCAGCTGGGCGGTGGCGGTCATGCCAGCCGGTCCTGCGCCGACCACCAGGACGTCCATGGTCTCGGGCAGCTCGGGGGAACGGTCCACGCCCACGCCGGCGGCGGGCTGGACCCGCGGGTCCCCGGACACGTACCCGTTGTGGTGAAACAGCATGTGGTCTCCTCTGACAGATGTTCTAGCGTTCTTCGGTGGTGCCGGTGGCACACCAGGTGTCGGCGAGGGCCTCGGTGGCGCGGGCCAACAGGGCGACGTCGGCCCCGACGTTGACGAAATCGGCGCCGGCATCCAGGTACTCCCGGGCCTGCTCCGGGGCCTGCTCCGGGGCGAAGGCGTTGACGCCGACGAACGTGCCGGCCTCCCGGGCCTGCCCGATCACGGTCTTCACCGCGGCGACGACGTCCGGGTGGTTCTGTTGCCCGAGCAGTCCCATGGAGGCGGCCAGGTCGGAGGGGCCGATGAAGATCCCGTCCACACCGTCCACGGCCGCGATTTCCCCGGCGGCGGCGACGGCGGCCGCGGACTCGATCTGCACCACCAGGGTCACCAGGTCCCCGGCGCGGGCCAGGTAGTCCGGCACCCGGTTCCAGCGTGCCGAGCGCGCCAGGGCGGACCCGACCCCGCGCATCCCTCGCGGCGGGTAGTGCATCGCGCGGACGGCCCGCTCGGCGTCCTCGGCGCTGTCCACCATCGGGATGACGAGGGACTGTGCACCCAGGTCCAGGTACTGCTTGACCAGCACCGGGTCCAGGGCGGGCACCCGGACCACGGGAATGGTCGGGTATCCGGCCATGGCCCGCAGCTGGGACTGGATGGTCTCCAGGCCCAGTGGGGCGTGCTCGCCATCGATCAGAAGGAAGTCCAGGCCGGCGGAGGCGCAGATCTCGGTGACGGAGGGGTCCGCCGAGTTGACGAACATCCCGGCCGGGGCCCGGCCGTCCCGGTCGGCGCGCGCCTGCACGCTGAACAGGTCCTTGAGGCTGGGCTGTGGATCTAGGCGAATTGGCATGTCACGGTCCCCAGGCTTCCGTAGTCGGCGTAGACGGTGTCCCCGGCGTACACCCACATGGGACGGGTGAAGGAACCGGCCAGGATGATCTCCCCGGCCTCCAGCACGTCCCCGTGCCCGGCGATCCGGTTCGCCAGCCAGTGCACCCCGTTGGCCGGATGATTGAGCACCCCGGCGGCCACGCCCGTCTCGATGATCTCCTGGTTGCGGGACAGCATCCCCGCCACCCAGCGCAGGTCCACGGCATCCGGTGCCACCGGGCGGCCCCCGAACACCATGGCGCCCATGGCGGCGTTGTCACTGATGGTGTCCGTGATCGTGCGCCCCGCCATCTCGATCCGGGAGTCCAGCACCTCCAGTGCCGGGACCACGTACTCCGTGGCACGCAGGACGTCGAACAGCGTGACCCCGGGCCCGGCCAGGGTCTCCTTCAGCACGAAGGCGAGCTCCATCTCCACCCTCGGATGCGTGTAGCGCGCCCACTCGAACACGTGGCCGGACTCCATCACCATGTCGTCGAAGATCACCCCGTAGTCCGGTTCATCGATCCCGGTGGCATCCTGCATGGCCTTGGAGGTCAGGCCGATCTTGTGACCGACCTTCTTCCGGCCGGCATCGATCTGCCGCTGGGCCCAGATCCCCTGGATCGCGTAGGAGTCCTCGATCCCCATGTTCGGGTACCGCGCCGTGAGCAGCGGAACCGGCATCCGGTCCTCACCGGCCCGGTGCAGCTCATCGGCGATCGCCGTGTGTGTTGAGTGGTCAAGCATGTCCGTGCGTCCCTTGCCTCTACAGCTGGTGTCCGAGTTTGAATCCCTTGGCGGCCTCACCCTGGTAGGTGCCGTCCTCGTCGCCGGGACGGGTGTAGGAGAAGCCGTCGGCGCCGATGGTCACGTCCATCTCGGACTTGTCCTCCCGGGCCGTGACCTTCTTCGGGTTGCCGTCCAGGTCCAGCACGAGGGAGGCCTCGGTGTACCAGGAGGGGACGACCGGGTTGCCCCAGAAGTCGCGGCGCTGATTGTCATGCACGTCCCACGTGACGACCGGGTTGTCCGGGTCGCCGGTGTAGTAGTCCTGGGTGTAGATCTCGATCCGGTGGCCGTCCGGGTCCAGGATGTACAGGTAGAACGCATTGGACACGCCGTGCCGGCCGGGACCGCGCTCGATCCGGTCCGAGATGCGCAGGGCGCCCATCTTGTCGCAGATCGCCAGGATGTTGTGCTTTTCGTGGGTGGCGAAGGCGACGTGATGCATGCGGGGGCCGTCTCCGCCGGTCATGGCCGTGTCATGCACGGTCGACTTGCGGCGCATCCAGGCGGCATACACGGTGCCCTCGTCGTCCTGGATGTCCTCGGTGACGCGGAAGCCCAGGTCCTGCATGAACTTCGTGGCCCTCGGAACGTCGGGGGTGACCTGATTGAAGTGGTCCAGCCGGACCAGCGCACCCGGGGTGTACAGGTCATAGCGCCAGGCCAGACGCTCGACGTGCTCCACCTCGTGGAAGAACTCGTAGGGGAAGCCCATCGGGTCCTCCACGCGCACCGAGTCACCGATGCCCTTCGTGAATCCCTCCTTGCGGCGCTCCACACGGCAGCCGAGCTCCTCGTAGAAGGCCACGGCCTTGTCCAGGTCCTCCGGGCTGCGCACACGGTAGGAGAAGACGGCGACGGCGGCCACCGGGCCCTTGCGCAGGACCAGGTTGTGGTGGATGAACTCCTCCAGCGACCGCAGGTAGATCGTGTTCTCGTCCTCTTCGGTGACGGTCAGGCCGAGCACGTCCACGTAGAACTCGCGGGAGCGCTGCAGGTCCGTGACCACCAGCTCCATGTAGGCGCAGCGCAGGATGTCCGGGGCCGGGGCCTGCGGGGTCGGGACGGGGTTGTCGGACACGATGGGGGCTTCCTGAGAGACATAGAAGCCGGAGGACGTCATCGTCCGGTCGTCAAGGTGGGTCATGATGGTCCTTACTCTGTGGGGGACAACGGGGAAGACGGCGAAGACGGTGCAGTCAGCCGATGCGGTGTGGAGAGGCCGCGGCCGGTCACGCCTGGAGCTCCTCGGCGGCCTGCTCCTGCCGGCCGAAGACCGGGTTGTGGACCTCACCGAGGTTGATGTGAACGGCCTGCTGGTCGGTGTAGAAGTCGATCGAGCGGTAACCGCCCTCGTGCCCCAGGCCGGAGGCCTTCACGCCGCCGAAGGGGGTGCGCAGGTCGCGGACGTTGTTGGAGTTCAGCCACACCATGCCCGCCTCAACGTTCTGGGCAAAGTTGTGGGAGCGCTTCAGGTCGTTCGTCCAGATGTATGCGGCCAGGCCGTACTTGGTGTTGTTGGCCAGCTCGAGAGCCTCCTCGTCCGTGTCGAACGGGGTGATGGCCACCACCGGGCCGAAGATCTCCTCCTGGAAGATGCGGGCCTCCGGGGAGACGTCCGCGAACACGGTCGGCTGGATGAAATTGCCCTCGGGGAACTCCTCCGGGCGGCCGCCGCCGGCGGTCAGGCGGGCCTCGGACTTGCCGATCTCCACGTAGGACATGACCTTCTCGAAGTGCTCCGGGTGGACCAGGGCACCGACCTCGGTGGACTCCTCATGTGGCAAGCCGACCTTCACGCGCTTCGCCTGGGCCGAGTAGCGCTCCACGAACTCGTCGTAGATGCCGCGCTGGACCAGGATGCGGGAGCCCGCGGTGCAGCGTTCGCCGTTGAGGGAGAAGACCCCGAAGACGGTGGCGTCGATCGCCGCGTCCAGGTCCGCGTCCTCGAAGACCACGGCGGGGGACTTGCCGCCCAGCTCCATCGACAGGCCCTTGAGGTACGGGGCGGCGTTGCCGAAGATGATCTGTCCGGTGCGGGACTCGCCGGTGAAGGAGATCAGCGGCACGTCCGGGTGCTTCACCAGGGAGTCCCCGGCGAAGCCCTCCTCGCCGTAGCCGTGGACCATGTTGAACACACCGGCCGGCAGCCCGGCCTCCTCGAAGATGCCCGGCCAGAGGGAGGCGGAGAGCGGGGTGAACTCCGCCGGCTTGAGCACCACGGTGTTGCCGGTAGCGATGGCCGGGCCGAGCTTCCAGGACTCGAGCATGAACGGGGTGTTCCACGGGGTGATGAGCCCGGCCACGCCGATCGGCTTGCGGTTGACGTAGTTCGCCTGGCGGCCGGGGACCTTGAACGCGTCATCGTGCTGCGCCACGATCAGGTCCGCGAAGAAGCGGAAGTTCTCGGCGGCACGGCGGGCCTGGCCCAGGGCTTGGGAGATCGGCAATCCGGTGTCGTAGCACTCCATCTCAGCCAGCTCCTGGCCGCGGGTCTCCACGATGTCCGCGATCTTGTGCAGCACCCGGGAGCGCTCGCGCGGAAGCATGGTCGGCCACGGGCCGTTCTCGAAGGCGTCCTTGGCGGCGGCCACGGCGGCATCGATGTCCGCGACCTTGCCGGAGGCGGCCTGCAGGTAGGGCTGGTTGGTGACCGGGTTCAGCACGTCGAAGGTGTCCCCATCGATGGAGTCGACGTGCTGGCCACCGATGTAGTGCTGGATCGATGAAGGCAGGTTCGCGGGAACGAAGTCATTGCTCTGGGCAGTCATGATGGTCCTCTCGGTCGTCAGACAGATGATGAGTCGGCGTCGCCGCTGCTGGCGGCGACGTGGTCCAGGTAGGCGTTCAGGGTGTTGAGTCGGTGGTGACGGGCGGCCTGCTCCACCGCTCCGAACTCGGCGCCGGCGGCGATCAGGTCCAGCAGGTGGTCATGTTCGGCCACCGAGCGGTCGGCACGGTGGGGCACGTAGGCGAAGGTCGAGGAACGCAGTGCCGCCAGGCGGGCCCAGCCACGGTGGACGAGGTCCAGGATGTGGCTGTTCTGGTGGTGTTCGAACAGCACGGAGTGAAATTCCTTGTTGAGGCGGGTGAACTCCACGGCGTTGAAGTCCGCCAGGAGTCCTCGCATCCGCTCGTTGATGGCTCGCGCCCTCTCGATCTCCTCGGGGGTGATCAGGGGGGCGCACAGTGCCGTGGAGTATCCCTCGACCAGCGCCAGGGTCTCCATGGTGTCGTGGTAGATCTCCGGATCGATCCCGATCACGGTCGCCCCGACGTTGCGCGTGTAGGCCACGACCGACTCCGACTGCAGGCGCCGGATGGCCTCCCGCACGGGGACCACGGACATCTCGAGTTCGGCGGCGAGCTGGGCGAGCACCAGGCGGGCACCGGGGGCGTAACGGCCGGCGTTGATGCCGGACAGGATCCGCTGGTAGGCCAAGTCCGCCTTGGACGAACCCGTCCCGGCGTCCTGATCGCCTGTCCCCCGGTCCCCTGGGTCTCGCCCGGCCGTGTCGGCGGTGATCGTGGTCATCGCTCGTCCCGGTTCACACGGCTCGCCCGGTAGTCCGCATATTTCGCCTTCCACTCGGCGTTCGGCGGGAACAGTCCGTCCACCGGGTGCCCCTCGGCCACGCGGTCAAACACCCAGGCGTCCTGCTGCTCCTGCTCATAGGCGTCATTGACGACTTCCTCCAGCAGGGCCGGGGGAACCACCACCACACCGTCGTCGTCGCCGATGATGATGTCCCCGGGCTGGACGGTGGTGCCGCCGCAGGCGATCGTGCCGCCCACCTCCCAGGGGATGTGGCGTCGGCCGAGCACGGCCGGGTGCGCGCCGTTGGCGTAGACCTGCAGGCCGACCTCGGCGACGGCCGCGGAGTCCCGCACGCCGCCGTCGGTCACCACCGCCGTTGCGCCGCGGACCTGGGCGCGCAACGCCAGGACATCTCCGAGGGTGCCGGTGCCCGTCTCACCGCGGGCCTCCATGACGACCACGTCGTCCGGCTCCACGGTGTCCATGGCGCGCTTCTGGGCGTTGAACCCGCCGCCGAAACGCTTGAACAGGTCCTCGCGATTGGGCACGTAGCGCAGAGTCTTGGCGTAGCCGAGGATGCGCTGGCCCGGGTGGGTGGGGCGCACGCCATCGATGGTGGCGTTGTCGATGCCGCGCTTGCGCAGCTGGGCGGTGAGGGTGGCGACCGCGGTCTCCTCGATCTTGGCCCGCAGCTCGGCGGTCAGCAGGGTGCGGTCCGCGGCGGGCGTGTTCGGCACATAGCGGTAGGGCTCGACGCCGGCCTCGTCCGTCCCGGTGGACGGTTCGGCACTCTCGGTGGCTGGCAGCCCGGCGGCCTCGCGAGAGCCCCAGGCCTCCGCACGCTGGGTGTCGTCCACCTGCGGCTGGGCACCGAAGTCGGGCAGGGCCTGGCCGGAGGAGCGCACGGGGGTGACGAGGCGGCCGGTGCTGGGGGCACCGGGTGCCTGCGGAGCGTCCACCTCCACCTCGACGACGTCCCCGGGCTGGGCCACGGAGGAGCCGGCCGGGGTGCCGGTCAGGATGACGTCCCCAGTCTCGAGGGTCATCAGCTGGGAGAGGTCGGCGATCAGCTGGCCGAAGGGGAACACGAGTCCCTCCGTGGTGTCGTCCTGCGTCAGCTCGCCGTTGACCCAGGTGCGCACGCGGAGCCCCGCCGGGTCCAGGCCGGCAGCCGGGATGACGTTCGGACCGAGCGGGGTGTATCCGTCTCCGGACTTGTTCTTGAGGTTGGAGCCCTTGTCCGCATGGCGCAGGTCGTAGAGACCCCAGTCGTTGGCCGCGGTGATGCCGGAGACCTTGGACCAGCCTTCTTCGGGGGACACCCGGCGGCAGGTCTCGCCAAGGATCAGCGCAATCTCACCCTCGTAGGCCAGCAGCTCGGTGCCCTCGGGGCGCTCGATGGCGTCTCCACTGCGGGCCACGGAGGAGCCGGCCTTGAGGAAGTAGCCCGGGAACTTCGGTGACCGTCCGCGCTGGGCGATGCGGGAGGGGTAGTTCAGGTGCAGGGCGATGATCTTGCCGGGGCGGTGGCTCCGGTCGGAGAAGTCCACCGGGCCCGGGGCCTGGCCGGCCTGATGGTCCACTGCGGGGGTCTCGGTCATGGTCTCTTGCTCCTGTCGGCGTCCGAGTCCAGGTGCTCCACCGGCGTGACGCCGGCCCTCTGGACTCCGGGCCCACTGTGGCGCCCGTCTCGTTCACCTCTGATCGTATACGATTCAGCGTGACGTTGAACACCCCAGGTTTTCCCGGCGCGGCAGGCGCCCCGCCGGAGCGTGCATCGCGTGCCGACATACAGGGCTGGGGCCGGGACATCCTGTCCCGGCCCCAGCCCTGTTTTCGACGACATGAGTCGTCCTGACGACCCTCCGGCCAGATCGTTCTCAGTACCTGGTCAGGCGGCCAGCGAAAGCACCATCAACGCGCCGGAGTCAGCCGACGGGCAGCGGGCGCGGTGCCGGCACGGCACCCGCCATGGACTCGGCCATGTACTCGGCCACGACGTCCTGGGAGATCGGCAGGTCGAGCACGAACACGCCCTCGGCACCCCGGTCCACCCAGTCACGCAGGGCATCCAGGTCCTGCAGGCTCCGTGCTTTGATCCCCTCGGCCCCGAAGGCGCGTCCCACGGCGGCGAAGTCGACCTCATCGATGAGCATGGCCTGATCATCCAGCCCTCGGGCGGCGTACTGATGCAGCTCGGCCCCGTAGGCGGCGTCGTTGAAGACCACCACGACGCCGGAGCGGGCCTGCTTCACGAAGCTCTCCAGGTCAGCCAGGGCCATGAGTCCGCCCCCGTCCCCCGTCACCAGCACGGTGGTCCGGTCCGGCCGGGCCACCGCGGCACCGACGGCGGAGGGGAACCCGAGGCCGATCGACTGGAAGGCGGTGCCGACGAAGAGGTGCGAGCGAGCGTCCGGGACGCAGCACATGAGCGGGACCCAGCCGATGAAGTGCCCGCCGTCCTGCACGAAGGTCCGCTCCTCGGGGAGGATTTCCTCCAGGGCCAGCGACATGGCGCGCGGGTCCAGCCGGCCATCCGGAGCCAACCCCCGGGGCGCGACGCCGGCCCCCACCTGCTGCGTCTCGAGTGACGCACCCAGGCGCGGAGCAGGCGGAATCGGTTGGCGGGCCCGCCAGCCGCCGCCGGCCCCGCCGCTCTCCATCGGGTCGACACCGAGGCGATCACCGAGCGACCGCAGGGCACGGCCGGCGTCGGCCAACAGGAAGTGCTCGGTGCACTGATGACGGCGCTGCGAATCGAGGTCGATCTGCAGCACGGTGGCCTCAGGACTGAAGACCGTGCCATAGCGCATCTGGAAGGGGTTCATGCTGGCACCGACCACCAGCACCACATCGGCCTGGCGCATGATCTCCACCCGCTCCAGGCGGCCGAAGCCACCGGCAATGCCCAGGTCGCCCTCGGGTCCGGCCACGTTGCGGGCCATCACGGAGGTCGCCAGCAGGGCACCCAATCGGTCAGCCAGGTTCCGCAGCTCCTCCGGCCCGCCCGGGGAGTCCAGTACGCCCCGGCCGGCGACGAGCAGTGGCCGCTCCGCCGCGCGCAAGGCGGCGGCCAGCGGCTCCAGTTCAGCCTCGGTGGGCCCGCCGCCCTCCGGCGAGCCACCGATCGGCGAGTCGTCCACCGCCACTGCCCCGGCACTCCCCGCCGAGGTGCGCACCGGAGTCTCGACGAGGTCGTACGGGATCGCGACGACGACGGGCCGCCGCTCGGACGCTGCGCGGGCGTAGGCGTCCCGCACCTGCGCAGCCGGATCCCGGTCATCCAGGCGGATGGTCTCCACGCCGGCCGCAGCGGCCATCCCTACCTGGTCGATGTCGAAGAAGCGGGGCCCCGTGGTGGGGGCATCGCCCACGATCAGCACCAGCGGGATCCGGGCCAGTGACGCCTCGGCCAGTGCCGTGAGGGTATTGGTGAAGCCGGCACCGTAGGTGACGGTCGCAGTCCCGATGCGGCCCGAGGCTCGGTGATAGGCATCAGCGGCAGCCACGGCCCCGGCCTCATGGCGCACGGTGACAAGCGGGAACCCCGTACTGGTCAGCTCACTGATCAGGTGGGCGTTGCCGTTGCCCATGAGGCCGAAGAGCAGGTCGGCGTTCCCCCGCACCACGCCGGCCACGGCCTGGGGGACGGTGGCACGCAGGGCAGAACCAGAGGAGTCGGCGGAGCTGGTGGAGTCACCGAAGGTCCCTGCGAGGTCGGCAGGCTCAGCCGTCGCGGTGAGTGCGGCGGGCTCGGTGCGCGAGGCGGTCGGGGCGGGTGCAGCTGTCACGGTGGATCTCCTCGGCGAGATGGAAGTCAGGTCTTGCCGAGTAGTGTGTCCGCCGACCTCGCGCTACGCAATCGAGCCCGTTCCAGCTGAACACCCTGTACATTCTGACCGTCACTCTGGGCCATCCACTGGACAGCCTGACCAGCGATGCCCCGCCCGCACGACCTCACGACGCCGAGTCGGCCACCGCGTGCAGCAAAGGCAGCGTGCGCCCCTGGATGTGGGTGCGCAGGGCCAGGGAGGACGAGGTGCGGGCCACGCCGGCCAGCTGGGAGATCCGGTCCAGCACGTCCTGCAGGTCCTGGCCGTTGCGGGCCACCACGCGCAAGTGCAGGTCATGGTCTCCGGTGACCGTGTAGAGGTCGGTGACCTCGGGGATGGCCGAGAGGATCGCCTCCGTCACCGGCCCATGCCCCACGTTCTGGATGATGTCCACGAAGCAGAAGGCCACCAGGTCATAGCCGAATCCCGCAGGATCGACCTGGGGGACGATCGCAGAGACCACGCCGCTCGCGTGGAGGCGGGCCAGCCGGCTGGTCACGGTGCCGCGGGCCACACCCAGCCGCCGGGCACATTCCAGAACGGGCAGTTGTGGTTCGTCCGTGAGTAGCTGGATCAGACGGGCGTCGAGGTCGTCGGGTCTCATGGGCGCTATCCTCGCACTCATTCCACGACCAGGGACGGCAGCCACAAGACGATGTCCGGCACCGCGAACAGCACGACGATCATCACAAGCTCCATGAGAATGAACGGCCAGATCCCACGGAACACCTCACTGGAGCGAAGGCCTGAGGTGCCAGCCACCACGAAGGCATTGATACCGACGGGCGGGGTCACCATGCCGATCTCGATCAGCTTCACGATGAGGATGCCGAGCCAGACCCCGTCGAATCCGAAGTCCATGGCCACCGGGTAGATCAGCGGGACCGTGATGACCATGATGGAGATGGATTCCAATGCCATTCCCATGGGAATCAGCAAGGCCAACAACCCGGCCAGGATGACCCACCCGGGCAGCTCCAATCCTGTCAGGGACCCGGCCAAGGTCTGAGGTACCCGGGCCACCACGAAGAACAGCGAGAGAACCCCGGAGCCCACGATGATGGCGAACACCATGGAGGTGGTCTGCGCCGTCTCCTTGAGGGCATCGATGAACTCCCTGGCCGCCGTGCGCAGTCCGTCCTTGCGGAACTCGAGGACAAGCATGACCGCAGCGGCCAACGCGCCGATGGCAGCCGACTCCGTGGGGGTGAACAACCCGGAGTAGATTCCGCCCATGATGATGATGAACAGAACGGCCAGACGGACCAGGCCCCGGTAGGGCAGCTCGGCCCAGAGGACTTTCTTCCGATCGGCCGCCGCGGCCTCCAGCTCGGTGGACAACCCGCCGGTCTCGACCGCACCCAAGGCCAAGTTCCGGGTTCGGAACAGGATGTAGATCATGTAGGCCACGGCGGAGAGGACGCCGGGGATGATTCCGGCGGCCAGCATCTGGCCGATCGACTCACCGGACAGAATCGCGTAGAGCACGAGGAACACGCTCGGCGGGATCATCGCGCCCAGCGTCCCCGCCACCGCTACCAAGGCGCCGGCCAGGCTCGGCGGGTAGCCCGCCTTCCGCATCTCCCCGATGGACAACCGCGACATGGTGGCTGCCGTGCCGATGCTGGAACCGGAAACGGCGGCGAACCCGGCACAAGCGGCCACGGTGGAGATCCCGAGTCCACCGGGAACACGCAGGAAAACCCGCCGGGCGATCTCGAAGACCTGGCCGGCGATCCTCGCCTTGACCGCAAAGATGCCCATCAGGATGAACATCGGGATGATCGTCAGCGAAAAGGTGGAGGTCTGTTCGAAGGGGACCGAGGCCAGCGTGCGGGTGACGAAGACCTCGTCACGGAGCAGCAGGAGGCCCACGCCCCCAGAAGTGGCCAGGGCCAGCCACACCGGCATCCGGATCGCCAACAGGGCCACCAGTAGGACCAGGACCAGGAGAACGATGAATCCAGTGGTCATGACTGCCCACCCTCAGAAGCCTGCTCGGGTCCCCGCTCGGGAACCTGCTGCCGCGCCTGCTGGGCGGCGGCGAGGTCCGGGTCCACCCGGTCCTCGCCGAGCAGAGGTTCCCCGCGCACGATCAGGACGACGTTGACGACGGCGACCACCAGGAAGGCCGCAAAACCGATGACCACCAGCCAACGCGACGGCCAGAGGGGCCAGTCCACCAGGCCCTGGCGCAGTTCATTGGACACGGTGCTCTCGACGGCCCGCTCGAAGGTCGCCAGCACGAACCCGGCTGAGACGAGGACTCCGATTATCCAGGCGACACCGATGAGGACGCGGGACACCGCCCGGGGCAACGCCTCGGTGAGCAGATCGACGGCGACATGGGAGTTGGTGACCCCGGCATAGGCCAGGCCGAGGAAGACCGTGGCGACGAGGGCGCTCTCACTCATCTCGAGCAATCCGGGGACCGATTGCCCGCTGGTGTTGCGGACGATGACGTCGATGGCGATCGCGATCATGATCGCGATCGTCGACAGTGAGGCCAGTGCCCCGAGGGGCACGGCGATGCCCCGGGCGATCCTGCGCAGAACGCCCGGACGTCTGGCGGTGGGTGTGGTCGGCATGGCGTTCCTTCCCGGAACGGACGGGGGCACCGAAGGACGGCGTCCACGCCCGCATGGAGGGTGGAGTGGTCAGGCGCGGTCTGAACAGACCAGCGAAGGGTCCTTCGGGGTCTCGCCCTCAAAGGAGTCCATCTTCTCCTTGTACATCTCCAGGTAGCCCTCGGCGTCCTCGAGGCCAGCGGCCTCGGCATCCGCGATCCACTTCTCCTCGGGTGCGGTCCCCAAGGCCTCGCGCCAGCGCTCGGACTCGGCGTCGTCCCACTCCTCGATCTGCCCGATCGTCTCCAGGACGGGGTCACACTGCTCGAGGGTGATCTCCTCGAAGACGGTGGCCACACCTCCGTGGTTATAGTCCTCGTTCACCTCATCGACGATCTGCTTGAGGTCATCCGGAAGCCCCTCATACGTGTCGAGGTTCATCCACAGTCCCGTGCTCGTGTACTGGCCGAGGCCGGGGTCGGTCCAGTTGGGGAGGATGTCCTTGAGCTGGAAGGACATCAACCCGTCCATGGGGAACCCCGCTGCGTCGGCGATGCCGCGCTCGACGCCTTCATACGTCTCCGGGGCGGTCAGGGCGACGTTGCTCCCGCCGGCCGACTCGATCGCCATCTGCGTGTACGGCCCGGCCATGCGCCACCGCTTGCCGGCGATGTCGTCCATCGACTCGACCGGCTCCTTGCTGCCCAGCAACAGGCGGCCGGCGGGGTTGTGGCCGATCATCTTCAGACCGTTGCCCTCCCAGAGGCCCGCCGCACCTTCGTGTTCGGTGCTTAACTCCCAGATCGCCTGGGTGAACGCCTGATTGTTCTGCGTGAGGAACGGGATGCTCACCACGGTGGTCTGCGGGAAGAGCTGCGGGGCATAGTCGGCGATCGTCTGCCCGACGTCGGCACGGCCGTCACGGACACACTCGGGGATCTCGTCGGCGCTACAGAGAGACGCCGCATAAGAGATGTCGAAGGTGATGCGACCCTCCGAGCGGTTCTCGACCTCCCCGGTCCAGTACTCCATGACGGCCTCGTCCACACTGCCCGGATTGGCCCAGGAGGCCACGGTCAGGTTCACCGATTCCTCGCCGTCCCCACCTCCCCCGGCCTCGCCGCCGGCACAGGCGGTCAGGAAGAGTCCGGCGGCGGCGATTCCGGCCACGGATGCGAGCATTCGACGAGGGCGGGGGGTCCCCTCGGTGCGGCGGACGGGCATGACGGTGCTCCTTCAGACGGTGAACGGATGCGAGTGATTGACGTCCAGGACGATTGTACTTAACAAGTGATGTGGATCACAGCCCCAGCGGTCCGGCCCCGGCACGGTGGCGGGGCCGGGCCGCTTCTGGCACGGGGGCAGCCGGGTCAAGACGTCGCGTCGTCCCGGTAGGCCGTGCGGGCATACTCCGTCAGCGGTGCCGGCTGGACCGTTGCCCGGATGGAGACCTGGACGTGATCCTCCACCTGGGCCTTCGATGACGGGGTGTCCTCGCCCCAGCGCACCGTCACCTCGGTGCCCGGCTCGGCCACGGCGGGGTCCACCACGGCCAGGGAGAGGATAGCCCGCTCGTTGGACGAGTAGCCGGTCCAGGTGGACAGCCCGACGGTCCGGCCATCGGCCTCGACGCGGTCGTAGTGGAAGGTGTCATACAGGGCCATGGGCAGGTTGATGAACTTGGCCCCGGGCCCCTCCTGGAACATGGATCCGTAGGCCTTCGCTACATCGTCACCGTTCCAGACCAGGGTCACCTTGCGACGGTCCCCGCCGGCTCCCGCGGCAGCCCTCTTCTCCAGGGCCTCGCGGCCGATGAAGTCGTGGTCGAAGGCGATGATCCGGCCGTAGTCCAGCTCCTGCGGCGTGAGGTAGTAGTCCTCGATGTTCTCCGATCGGAAGCTGCCGCCCAGCGGGGAGATCGTCTCATAGGCGTTCATATCCAGCCAGCGGCGGTAGTCGGCCAACCGCTCGTCGGTGTAGATGGCCGGCAGCGGGCGGGGCAGCCACCCGGACTCGAGGGCGTTGGTGTGGTAGGCGCGGGCCCCCACCTGGACCAACCCATGGGCCGCGCCCGCCTCCAGCAGGGCGCCATGGACGGCGTCGTTCTCCTCCCACGGGCCCCACAGCTCGAAGCCGGGCTCACCCGCCATGCCGTGGCGGAGCGCCCTGACCTCCTTGCCACCGATGGTGAACCGGGTCATGCCGAAGAACTTCAGCTTCGGCGGCTCCTGGCCGGTCGCGTCCCGAATGACGTCCATTGCCCCGGGGCCCTGGACCTGGTAGCGGTACAGCCTCGGCGGGCCGGAGCGCACGGCAGAGCTGTCGTCACGCCGGACCGTCACGTCGTACCCGCCGGTCTCGGCGTGATATTGCATCCAATTGATCGACGGCGGGATCCCGACAGCGTGGTACTCGTCCTCGGCCAGGTGAAACAGGATGTTGTCACCGATGATCTGACCCTGGTGGTTCACGGCCACGAACTGCTTGGCCTTGTCCACCGGGAAATTCTTCATGCTATTGATGGCGAGGTCGCTGATGAGCTTCAGCGCGTCCGGGCCCGCGAGGTTCAAGTCCACCATGTGGTGGGACTGGTCATAGATGACCGCTGTGCGCCGCCAGGCCAGTTGCTCGTCACGCCAGTTGGTGAATTCCGGGGCCAACCGAGGGACCACGGACGGCGGGGTCTGCGATTCCCAGAGCAGCGGGACCGCTCCACCGGCAGCGGCAATGGCTTCTTCGAGGTTTTCGGGCATGGTTCCTCCAAATGGATGCGGACCGCGCGGAACGGCTTACCTCCAGTGTGGACGTGGCCCACCTCACATGCCTAGCATGTTTTCTACGCTAGCCACCCCAGAGGAAATTGGTTATGCCCCTTGGATTCACCCTGCGCCAGCTTGAGTACTTCCATGCCGTGGCCAGCGAGGGCTCGATGGCGGCCGCCGCGGAACGTAGCCACGTCACCGCGTCGGCTCTGGCCCTCGCCTTGGATGACCTCGAGCGGCATCTCGGTCTGCAACTGCTGGTCCGCCGCCGCGGACACGGCGCCACCCTCACCCGGGCCGGCTCCCGCGTGCTTGCCCTGTCCCAAGGCGTACTCTCCGGCGCAGAACGGCTGGCCGAGGAGGCAGCGAACACCAGCGACAGCCTGACAGGTCGATTTACACTGGGTTGTTTCCCCACCCTCGCGCCGTTCTACGTCCCCGCCGTCATGGACGCCTGTGGAACGCGGTATCCAGGATTGGAACTCGAGATCGTCGAGGCCCCGGCCCCGGAACTACACCGACGGCTCCTACAGGGCAGCATTGATACCGCGCTGATGTACCGGGTTGACGTCTCTTCGCAACTGCACATTGAGACCGTTCATGCCTACTGGCCCAGCGTCTTGGTGCATGCAGGCCACCGGCTGGCCGGGCGAGGGCGGATCCACCTGGCCGACATTGCCGCCGACCCGCTCATCGCACTGGACGTCCAACCCACCCTGCACAACACCGAGCAACTCTTCTCCACCCTCGGGCTGGAACCGCGGATCGGCTTCAGGACCCCGGGTTTCGAGACTGCCCGTGGCCTGGTGGGCCGGGGGTTGGGGTATGCGGTGATGTTCCAGGTAGCAGCCATGCCCACCTCCTACGACGGGCATGCCGTCGTGCCCCTCCCCCTCGCAGACCCGGTCCCGGCCACCGATGTCGTCCTGGCCCGGGCCCTGGGCTCGCAAGCCACCGCCCGTCACCGAGCAGTGGCGGAGGTGGTCGCCGACCTCGGACCGGCCACGGGGCGGTGATCGCCTACCCACCCCGTTCAAGCTTGCCCCGGAGGCGGGCGCGCATGGCCCTGCTGGCCTCATTCAGACCCACCACCTCGACCGTCTTGCCGTAGCGCGCGTACTTCTCCGTGATGGCTTCCAGGCTGGCCACGGTGGAGGCATCCCACAGGTGGGACCGGGTCAGGTCGATGACCACGCGATCGGGGTCCGCGAGGTAGTCGAACTGCGTGTAGAGGTCGTTCGAGGAGGCCCAGAACAGCTCACCGTCCACGGTGTACGTGACCCTCCCGCCGCCGTCGTGCGTGTGGTCTTCTGGGCCGACGCTCCGCCGGACGGTCACGAAGTGCGCCACCCTCCGGGCGAAGAGCACCATGGCGGCGAGCACGCCGAGACCCACACCCACCGCGAGGTTTCCGGTGGCCACGGTACCGGCCACGGTCACCAGCATGACCAGCGTCTCGGACAGCGGCATGGCCCGCAGCGTGGAGGGACGGATCGAGTGCCAGTCGAAGGTGGCCCAGGAGACATAGACCATCACCGCCACCAGGGCGGCCATCGGGACCATCCCGACCAGCTCGCCCAGCACCACGGAGAGCACCAGCAGCATGACGCCGGCCGTCAGCGTGGACAGCCGGGTGCGTGCCCCATTGGCCTTGGTGTTGATCATGGTCTGGCCGATCATGGCGCACCCGCCCATGGTGCCGAAGAACCCGGAGATGATGTTCGCCCCGCCCTGACCCAGGGACTCCCGGGTCTTGGAGGAACCGGTGTCCGTGACATCGTCCACCAGCTTGGCGGTCATGAGGGACTCCATCAGTCCGACGACGGCCATGGCGAACGCATAGGGGGCGATCACCTGGAGCGTCTCCAGGGTGAACGGCACCTCCGGCAGCACCAGTACCGGCAGGGCCTGTGGCAGCTCACCTTTGTCCCCGACGGTCGGCACGGCCATCTGGGTGACGATCACCAGGCCCGTCACCACCATGATCGAGACCAGGGTCGCCGGCACCGCCTTGGTCAGCAGCGGGAACAGGAAGATGAGGGCCAGGCCGAGGGCCACCAGGACGTAGACCAGCCAGGGGACATCCATCAGATCCGGCAGCTGGGACAGGAACATGAGGATCGCGAGCGCGTTGACGAATCCGGTCATCACGCTGCGCGGGATGAACCGCATCAGCTTGGCGACGCCGAGCAGGCCCATCGCCACCTGCAGGATGCCCGCGAGGATGACCGTGGCGAAGAGGTACTCCACCCCGTGACTCACCACCACGGGGGCGATGACCAGCGCCGTGGCGGCGGTGGCCGCCGAGATCATGGCTGGCCGGCCCCCGAGGAAGGAGATGGAGATGGCCATGATGGCGGCCGCGAACAACCCGACCGCCGGGTCCACCCCGGCGATCAGCGAGAAGGCGATGGCCTCGGGAATGAGCGCCAGCCCCACCACGAGCCCGGAGAGCACCTCGGTCTTGAGCCACCCGGGCCGGCGCAGGGTCAGCCACACCGACTGGCGCTGCTCAGGGGTCGCCCCGCCGTGGCCCAAGGCGAGGTTCTGGGCCACCTCTGGATGGTTCGGCAACAGCGGTGGCGCGGGGACGTCGTCGGGCATGGCAAGGACTCCGGGTGTTCGAGGGTGACGCCTCCACAGTAGCCGCGGCGCCAGCCCGGAGGTGTTCCTACACTGGGTACATGAGCAACCAGCCACAGAACACCCCGCAGCCGAACACCAGCCGGGCTGACGCCCAAGCCGCCGTCAACACGGAGACCGGCCTTCCGACGTCGGCCCCGCAGGCCGGCTGGCCGGAGCCGGTGGAGACCGGGCCGCGGCAGGTGAGCTACCGGATCCGCGTCCAGGCCCCCGCCGCAGAACTGTGGCAGATCCTGGCCAACCCGCACCGGCATCACGAGGTGGATGGCTCGGCCACGGTGCAATACACGAAGAGCGGGCCTTCACTGGTGTCCGTGGGAAACCAGTTCTCGGTGGCCATGAAGATGATGGGCATCCCGTACACCATGAAGCTCGTGGTCACCGCCGCCGACGAGAACGAGCTGGTGGAATGGCAGCATCCCGGCGGGCACCGCTGGCGCTGGCAGTTCGAGGACCAGGGCGACGGCAGCACCGTGGTCACCGAGACCTTCGACTACTCCTGGACCCGGCCCGCCGTGGCCCGCGTGTTCGAGCTGACGCGCCGCCCCCAGGACAACGCCAACGGAATCCGCGCCTCCCTCACCCGCCTGGCCGGCCGGTACCTCTAACCCCGGCCGTTACCCCCTGCCAGCGCCCCTCCGGATTGCCAGCCCCTTCACAGCGGCGACCAAGTCCATGAACAGGTCTGCTCCCTACAGTGGGAAGCACCTCATCAAGGTGCGAGTGATGACAGGAAGAGGCCCCGGGCCCCGGCATACAGCGTCCCCCTCACGCAGCCGGATCACCCGGGGTCTCGTCATGCCCGCGGCGACCGGTTCGGCCTAGAAGAAGCCCTGCTTGCTCTCGGTGTACGAGACGAGCAGGTTCTTGGTCTGCTGGTAGTGGTCCAGCATCATCTTGTGGTTCTCCCGCCCGTGGCCCACGTCACTACCGGCGGCATGGATGGCCACGTGCAGCACCGGGTACCCATCCGGGTCCAGTGGGTCCAGTGGGTCCGAGCTCAGCACGGCACCGATGGCGGCGGCCGTTAACGGCAGTTGGGGAATCTGACGCCAAAGACCATCGGTCTTGAGCGTCAGATTCCCCAACTGCCGGCGGGCCTCGACGGCCCTGGTGCTCAGTAGGCCTTGACCCGCTGGTCCACGATCAGGTGGATGAGCGCGAACCTGCCCTCCTCGTCGATCGCCTTGAGGGCGGCCTCGACTGCGGCCGGAACGTCGGCGTCCAGTTCCACGCGCACGCCGAAGCCACCGAAGGCCTCGGCCATCTTCGCGAAGTCCGGGTTCTTCAACTGCGTTCCGGAGACCCGGTTGGGGTAGTCGCGCTCCTGGTGGGTGCGGATCGTGCCGTACTCCTGGTTGTCCATCACGACCACCAGCGGGGTGGCACCGTACTGGGCGGCGGTGGCCAGCTCCTGACCGTTCATGAGGAATTCGCCGTCACCGGCGATGGTCACCACGCGGCGGCCCGGGTGGTTCAGGGACGCGGCTACGGCGGAGGGCACCGAGTAGCCCATGGAGCCGTTGCGGGCCGAGACCATGGCGGCGTAGGAGTTGGTCGGGAAGTAACGGTGGGCCCAGTTGGTGTGCTCACCGGCGCCCAGGGTGATCATGGCGTCCTCGGGCAGCGACGGCACCAGGTGAGCCATGAGGGTGTCCATGCGGGCCTGACCCTCGGATGGCTCGGCAGACGGCAGGGCGGCGAACTTCTCCTGCTCACCGCGCATGCGGGAAGTCCATTCCTTCCATGAGTCCTTGACGGCCAGGTCCATGCGGACGAGATCCCTCACGAACACGTCCGGCTTGGCCACGATCTGGTGAGACACGGGGCCGGAGCGGCCGCGCAGCGAGGGGTCGATGGTGACGAGGAAGTTCTTCTTGTCCCAATTCTGACGGATGGTGAAGCCGTCCGTGACCACGTCACCGGGGACGGTGCCAACGAAGACGATGAGATCGGTCTCCTCGAGCAGATCATAGGTCGGCTTGGGGCGGCCGTAACCGATCGGGCCCACGTAGGAGGGGGAGGTGAACGGCACGGTGCCTTCGGTGCGCCATTCGGCCGCGGCGGGGATGTTGTGCTCCTCGAGCCAGGTCGTCAGGGCTTCGGCGCCCTCCGTGGTCCAGTCGTTGCCACCGGTGATGAACAACGGCTTGTCGGACTCCTGCAGGGCCTCGTTCAGCGCCTTCCAGTCCTCCACGGTCATGCCGCCGGTGGCCACGGGGATGTTCGGGTGCAGCTCGGAGCTGACCTGCTCCTTGATGATGTCCTCGTGCAGGCCCACGATCACCGGCCCGGGACGGCCGGACGTGGAGGCGAACATGGCCTCGGCCACGATCTCGGAGGCACGGCTGGCGTGGTCCAGGATCATCACGCGTTTGGCACCGGATTCGAACCACATCTGCGGATCGAACTCCTGGAATGCCTCCTTGCCACGGTGCTCGAACGGGATCAGGCCCACGAACAGGACCATCGCGGTCGAGTCCTGCCACGCAGTGTGCAGACCCACATGCGCGTTGGCGGCACCGGGGCCACGGGTCACCATGGCGATGCCCGGAACAGAGTTCATCTTGCCGTCGGCCTCGGCCATGTACGCGGCACCGCCCTCGTGGCGGCAGATGATGTTCTCGATGGAGGAGTGGTGCAAGCCGTCCAGCACATCGAGGTAGCTCTCACCCGGAACGGAATAGATCCGCTTGACGCCGTGCGCCTCAAGGGTGTCGACGATGACGTGTCCGGCCGACTTCGTGGTGGCCGTGGTCTGTTCAGTGCTCATGCAGTACTCCTTGGACTGTGGGCGGTGCCGGACATGCCGACTCCGCGGCCCGAGATGGTCCTCGGACGGCGCGCAGGTCAAACTTTGTACAAAGTACCCCAGCTGTAGAGCCCCATCCCGCGCTGTGGCACGATATGTCGTCCGCACCGAGCACGCGGTCCTCCTTGAACGCCATCTGGTGAGTTCCTGTCCACTACCCGTTTCGGGGCCAGCCGGCAGACCAGCACCCCCAAGCGGACGTACAGTGCTGTCACCGTCCGAAGTATTCATCCCCGAATTCCGGACAGCCTCAAAAGGACGAAACGCATCATGTTCTCAGCAACCACCACCAGTCGCCTGGCCCAGGCCGCGACGCTTGCCAACACGGCCCCCGGTCCCCGCGGCGGTCGCCTCCTCCCCGACCGACTCGACCAGCCGGCCGAGCTCCCTGCCGCCCTGCCCGGCTGGGACTTCGACGACGATCCTTCCAGCGCCACCCTGCGTTCCGTCCGCAAGCTGCGCGCCGCCGTCGCGGGCATCTGGCAGGACGCCCATGCCCTGGACATCGATGCCGCTCTCGAGGGCATCAACCATCTTTTGGCCTCAGCGGGGCCCGTGCACGTGGTCGCACCCGAACCGGCCACGGCCCGCACCCCCGCGGTGCTGACTGCCGGGCAGGACAGTGACGTCCCGGAGAAGACCCTCTCCACCTCTCTGGCCCTGGCATTGGCCGAGGTGGCCCTGGCAGGCGAGCTGACACGGCTGCGGACCTGCTCCGGCGAGGACTGCACCAATGCCTTCGTGGACCTGACGCGCAACCGTTCCAAGCAGTTCTGCGACGAGGCCAACTGTGCCAACCGCGCCCACGTCAAGGCCTACCGTGCCCGCCGTGCCGCCGAGTTCCCGGACCACGGCGAGCACTCTCCCCACGGTGACCACTCTGATGATGAGACCGAACCGGACGGGATGTCCTCGAAGGACGGCTCCTTGGAGGACGCGTCGGAGAGGAAGGACAAGCCCGGGAAGAAGAAGTCCAAGAAGGGCAAGAAGAAGAAGTAGGCTCGTCACGTCCCCACCCGGGACACTGCTCCCGTCTCACCCGGACGGTGCCGTCTAGGCCCGACTGACCCGTCGACCGTTGTTGCCCGCCACTGGCCGGTCCCCCGACCGGACCCGTGGGCTGGCCCCTGATCGCCGTCCACGTGAGGAAGATACCGTGAGCTCCACGCCCCTGATCCCCGCCATCCCGCACCAGTTCACGCCCACTCCCGGCCAGAGGATCGACCCGGTCCTGGCCCGCTCGTGGTTGCTGGTCAACGCCGCCCACCCCGAGAAGTTCCCGGCGACCGAGGACTCCCCGGCGGACATCGTGGTGCTGGACATCGAGGACGCGGTGGCGCCCAAGGACAAGGGCACCGCGCGGGAGAATGCGGTGGAGTGGCTGACCGGCGGACACTCGGCCTGGGTGCGCCTCAACGGCTACGGCTCCAGGTGGTGGGAACAGGATGTCGCGGCGCTGGCCGCCACCCTGCCCCGCGCCTCGGGCGGGCCGGTCCCCGAGGGCGGCCTGGCCGGCGTCGTGCTGGCGATGGTGGAGTCCACCGACCACGTGAATGAGACCGCGGCCCGGCTGCCGGGCATCCCGGTGGTCGCACTGGTGGAGACGGCGCGAGGGCTGCAGCGCATCAACTCGATCGCCGCGGCGAAGGGCACCTACCGGTTGGCCTTCGGCATCGGCGACTTCCGCCGTGACACCGGATTCGGGGAGTCGCCGCTGGCACTTGCCTACGCGCGCAGCCAGTTCACCATCGCCGCCAAGGCGACCGGACTGCCGGGCCCGATCGATGGCCCGACCGTCGGCACCACGGGCGTGAAGCTGGCCGAGGCCGCCGCCACCACGGCGGAGTTCGGCATGACGGGGAAGATCTGCCTGCTGCCCGAGCAGTGCGCCGTGGTCAACGAGGGTCTGAGCCCGTCTCAGGACGAGATCACGTGGGCCCACGAGTTCCTGGACGACTTCGCCGCGGACGGCGGGGTCATCCGCAACGGCTCCGACCTGCCGCGCAAGGCCCGCGCGGACCGGATCCTGGAATTGGCCGAGGCCTTCGGGGTGCAGTGGATCCGCGAGGACGAGGACGATCATGCCCCGGCGCCCTCGGACACCTTCCACTACTGACGGTCAGGACCCTTGCGGTTTACCTGCACCGGGCTGGTCACCCGAGCCGGGCTGGTCACCATCGGCTGACTGGTCGCCCTGGCCGGCTGCATCCCGCTTGCGCTGTGCCTCGGCCTTGCGGCGGGCGACGGACTGCCGGTGCAGCTCCTCGGAGGAACGGTGCACCCCGGAACCCTGGGAGAGGTGCTTGGGGTTGTCCTTGGCGGCCAGCTGGAGCATCGCCACGACCACGAGGGAGATGATGAAGAAGATCCCGAAGGCGATCAACCCGAGGTCGAGCCGCAGCGGGTTGTCCGAGCCTCCGGAGGCGGTCATCGTGGCCACCGCCCCGCCCACCAGGGCCAGGACGAAGGAGAACCACAGTGGCCCCTTGATCGACTCCAGGAACCCGGCCTTCTGCTGAGCGGGCGCGGCAGGCTGGGCGGCCGCCGTCCCCGACGCTCCGGCTGACGTCTTCTCTGCCGGCGTCCCGGCAGCCTGTCCCGGGGCGCGGCCCGTCCGGGCATCACCGGGACGTGGCGTCTCGGGCTGCTGACCGGCGCTGGGCGTGCTCACTGACCATCTCCTGTACTGCGGGTGGCCGGGCCCGTTTCGAGAGAAGAACTAGGGCCTGACCTGCTCAAAGTGTGGTGGTGCGTGGGCCTCGGACCGGCACGCACCCTTTCATTCTACGCGTTGTAGAGAACCACGCCGACCGCCTTGCAAGACCGCTACGTGAAGAGCACCGGTCAGCCGCGGGGGGCGCGCGGGCCCTCGTCCTTCTGGGCAGCCAGTGCGGCCGGGCCGGCGTCGTGCCGGAAGCCGAAGCCGGAGATGGCGAGCAGCACGGCGATGATGATGGCCCCGCCACCCACGATGCCGAGCAGGCCGTGCGCGTCCAGGTGGAGGAAGAGCAACAGCCCGACGCCGGACAGCGCGCCCACCGCGCCCGTGTACAGCTGGTCGCGGGCCGGCACGAAGACCCTGCGGTACTGCAGCCACGCCACGAATTCGGCCAGACCCGAGCCGATGAGGGCAGCGGCGGCGATGATTCCCGCCACGAACTCGGTCCCGGCGAACAGCAGGGCGATGGCACCGGCCATGAAGACGGCCGCGGCGATCGAGAGCGGTCCGCGCATCTTCTCCGGTACCGGATCCCGGCGCAGGTACTCCCACAGGCCGGACCCGGAGAACACGAAGTAGGCCGCCAGACCGTACTTCAGCACGGGCAGGCCGGGGTCCTGGAGGAAGACGGTGGTCAGGCCGAAGATCGCGGCGATCAGCGCGCGTATGATGATCGGCTTCCACATGATCGCGGCGGTTTCGGCGGGGGCTTTTGCTGCAGGCACCCGACCATTCTAGGTGGGCGCCGTCAACCGCCCGTCCGCATCCACGCATCGGACCGCGCCCGCAAGCCGAGGGTGAGCGCGCGGGCCCCCATGAAGATCCCCGCGAAGCCAGCCCACAACAGCGCCAGTTGGGCGCCGGCCTCGGGCACCTGACCGGTTCCGGCACCGGTGGCGAGCCACCCGAGTCCGGCGAGCGCCGGCAGGTACACCACCAGGTTCACCACGCCGGCCAGCGCCAGATAGCGGGCGTCGCCGGCTCCGATCAACACCCCGTCCAGGACGAAGACGTAACCGCTCAACGGCTGTGAGACGGCCAGGACGAGGAGTCCGGCAGTCGCGGCGGCCTGGACCGCGGGCTCCGGGGTGAACAGGGGTGGCAGCACCCACGCCAGGACGGCCAGCAGCAGTCCAGTGATGACACCGAACCATAGTGACCAGCGGACCATGGTGCTGGTCAGGGCGCGGGCCTCCTCCTTCCGGCCGGCCCCGAGCTCGCGGCCGATCAGGGCCTGGGCGGCGATGGCAAGGGCGTCCAGGGCGAAGGCCAGGGTCGAGTAGACCGTGAAGACGAGCTGGTGTGCGGCGAGCGTTGCCGTGCCGAGGCCGGTGGCCACCACCACCGTGAAGAGGATGGCGGCACGGAGGGTGGCCGTGCGCAACAGCAGCCAGGAGCCGACCTGTGCGGTGGCGCGCATGCCGGACCCGGACGGGGCCAGGTGAGTCCCGGCGCGGCGGAACCTCGGGTACAGCACGGCCAGGTAGACCACGAACATGGCCCACTGCACGGCCGAGGTGCCCATCGCAGAACCGGCCACCCCGAGGCCCGCGCCGTAGACCAGCGCGAAGTTCAGCCCGATGTTCGCGGCGAAGCCCACCCCGGCCACGAGCAGCGGGGTCTTGGTGTCCAGCAGCCCCCGCAGGATGCCGGTGGCGGCCAGCACGCCGAGCATCGCCGGGATCCCTGGCATGGACCACTGCAGGTAGGCCACCGCGTGGTCCCGCACCTCACCGTCGGCACCGATCAGTCCGGCCAGCGATGGAGCGGCAACCCAGCCGGCCACCGCCAGGACGGTGCCGAGCAGCAGGGCCAGACACACGCCGTCCCGCCCGCGGTCCATCGCCGCGCCCAGGTTGCCGGCACCCAGGAACCGGGACACGGCCGGCGTGGTGGAATAGGCCAGGAAGACCATCAGTCCGGTGACGGTGTGCAGCACCGTGGTGCCGACCCCGACGCCGGCCAGCTCGGCCACACCCAGGTGGCCGATGATCGCCGTGTCCGCGAGCAGGAACATCGGTTCGGCCAGCAGGGCGCCGAATGCGGGGACGGCGAGGGCCAGGATCTGCCGTGAGATCGGGCGGGCGTCCCGGGGTGCTGCGGTCACATGCCCTCGGGCAGCAGCGGCAGGAGCGTGTACGCCACGATGATGGAGACGAGGTTGTTGAAAACGTGCAGGATCGTGGCATATGCCAACGACTTGCCGGTCAGGACGTAGGCGATCGTGATGGCCGCAGCGAGCGTCAGGTACGGGATGACCTGGACGGGGTCGAAGTTGAAGCCGGTGCTGAGGAAGTGGATCAGGGCGAACAGCACCATGGAGATCACCACGCAGACCCAGACGTTGATCCAGCGGGAGAGCTTGCCGATCATCAGGTGCCGGAAGATGTACTCCTCCACGAACGGCGCCATGAACACGGTCACCAGCACCATGGGCAGGAACGCGACCTGGGTGGTCATCTCCTCGATGGCCAACTGGTTGGCACTCTTGATGGGCTGGCCCGCGGCCATCACCACGAGGGCGTTGACCATGATGCACACGAACCAGATCACCGGGATGAGCCCGATCTTGAGCCACCCGTACTGCTTGAACGTGCGGAACGAGGCGATGAACGGCTTCCAGCACGCGATCAGTGCCAGGACGGTGAGGACCGAGTAGGAGATCAGGTTGATGCTGAACGTGAACGAACCTTCGTTGAGCGTGCCGTCCGCCTCGGTGAACTGCTCCCGGAAACCCGGGATGAGCGTCACCAGCACAGCCGCGCCCAGGATGAAGATGAGGACATAGGCCAGCACCGTGACCAGGTCCATCCAGGTGGGCATGCCCGGGTCGAGGACGATCCGGTCCTGCGGGCGGCGGCCCGGCCACCCCGGCGGGACGGAACCCGGGCCGGCACCATGGGAAGCGGCTCCGGCCCCGGCGGGCTGGAGCTGGCCCTGCTGCGGCCGGCCGTAGTCCCGGCCCCGCTTCGGCCAGCCCGCCGGAATGGTCGGCTGGCCCTGCAGCGAGGACCCGTGACCGTGGGCGGGGCGGTGTGGCTCGTGCTGCGGTGCCTGCCGCGGGTCATCGGTCATGCGCCCATGCTATCGAGGCGCACGGTGTGTCCTCGTTTCCGCTGGGCGCGCTCATCGTGTGCCGTCCATCGCGTGGCGACGATCATGGCCAGGACCAGGGCCGGCAACTCGCCCATGGCCCAGGACACGGCACCACCGACCTGTTGGTCCGTCACGGGGTCTGTCCACGGCAGGTCCATCCCCGTGAAGAAGGCTCCGCCCAGGGGTGACGTGCTGCTGAGCAAGAACAGCCCGAAGAAGGTGTGGAAAACCATGGAGGGCAGCAGCAATGCCAGCCGTAGCGGGAAGAAGGGCCGCTGCGGGCCGGGGTCGGTGCCGATCACCATGTTGGTGAACAGATACCCCACGAGGAAGAAGTGCACCATCATCAAGACGTGGAGCACATGGCTCCGCATGGCCAGCTCGAACAGTGGGGTCAGGTAGAAGACCGCCATCGAGATGGGCACGTGGAGCGCGGCGACCACCGGATGGGCGAAGAACTGCGCCCACCGGGCGTGCAGGACCGCCAGCAGCAATTCCCGCGGTCCGCTCGTTCCGTCCTGTCGACGTGGAAGTGCTCTCAGGGCCAGGGTGAGGGGCGATCCGAGCACGATGAAGATCGGCAACATCGAGAGCAACATCATGTGCTGCATCATGTGCGCGCTGAACAGAACCCGGCCGTAGACACCGACCCCGCCGCTGGTCGTCCAGACCAACAGCGCCATGCCGAGGAGCCAGCACACCATGCGGACCGCCGGCCAGGCGTCACCACGACGCCGGAGCCGCATCGCCCAGGACAGGTAAACCCACGCCCCGGCACCCGCCAGGAGGAGGAAGAGCGGATCGAGACTCCACTGCGTGACCAGGCCGGCGAACCACGGCGCGGGCAACCCGGCCAGATCCGCGCCCTCCGTGATCCTGGCCTGCGGTATGGGCGGGGAGGAGGACCCCAGCGCGACGGAGACCCCCACCACCGCCGCCATGATGAGCACCTCTACGGCAGCCAGCCGCCAAAAGGGCCAGTTCGGGCGACCGGTGGCCGCGACGAGCGGGATCGTGGAACGCCGATGCCACCAGCCGGCGGCCGCCAGCGCGGTGAAGGCCAGGAGCTTCACCGTCAAGAGTCGACCCCAGGTCGTGGTCAGCAGCTGCCACGGACTCTCCAGTCGGATCCAGGCACTGGCAGCACCGGATAGGACGACCATCACCACCGCCCAGCCGGCGATCCTGGAGAACCGGGAGACCACCGGCCCGAGATAGTCCCTCGTGCCCAGCATCGCGAAGACCAGCACGGCCAGGGCCCCGGCCCACAGGCTGATTCCCACCAGGTGGAGCCACAGCGCCGAGACAGTGACTTCGTGGTCTCCGGCGCTGGAGGCGTGGCCGAGGCCGGCACGCGGGACCAGTGCCGCGCCGGCGGCGACGGCCGCCCAGCAGGCACCGGCCGACGTCGTGCTCATCACAGCCAGGGCTGCGGTCACGGCCGAGAGCACCACCGCCCAGGCCAGCGTCGCGCCGAGGTCGATGCCGGAGATGAACTGGACTACCAACGCCGGGTAGCCGGGTCCGCCGATGCCCGATCCCATGATGGAGGCATGGACGAGTACCAGGTGGACCGCCTGCGCGAGGGTCCAGGCGATGGCGGCGACGGCGCTGAGCTTGGCCGCACGTTGCCATGGTGGCTGGCCGGGCTGCAGGACGACGGCGCACAGCGTGAGGCCGCCGAGCGTCACCATGGCCGCCAGGTGCACCAGGGCGTTGATTAGGGGCAGCCCCCACCGCACCAGCGCGCCGGGGTCCACGAGTTGCCCGGACACCGCAACACCGCTGAGGAGGGTGGCGGTTGCGGCCGCCATGAGAGTGATGAGCAGGGCTGCCGCCAGGAGTGAGGCGGCCGGCCACCGCGCCGTTCCGGCAGACAGTTGGCGCCGGCTGCGCCGCAGGGCGATCTGGCTCATGGGGACTCCGCCACGGTGATCGTGGTGTGCATGCCCTGCGCGTGGTGTCCGACGAGCGTGCAGATCAATTCGAGCTCCTCACCGGCGGAGACAGTGATCGCCATGACATGCGTCTCGCCCGGGTCGAGCTCCGGCGATGCCCAAGAACCCTGTTCACCATGGATGACGACATCATGGCTGGCCCCTCCGGTGTTGGTCACCTCAACCAGCACCTCGCCGGGGATCAACCGTGCCCCACCGGTCTCGATGCTCCACTCAGTCAGACCCAGCCGCAGCTGATCGGTGTCCGCGGCAGGGGGTGCGGTCCAGGGCGGTGCGGCAGAGGGCGCGGGCACCGGTTCATCCGGTCCACACCCGACGAGGACTGATCCCAGAACCAGCGCCGAACCCAGCATCGCGGCCAGCACCGACAACGACGCCTGGGGCAGCACCGGTCCGCGACGCTCCCCACGAGCCGGGAACGGGGTCACGGCAGTGCCTCCGCCGGCACCTCGTCGAGCTGGCCCGCCAGGAAGGCTGTGACCTGGTCGACGGCGGGATGCTCCGGAGCCAACTGGACGAACTGCTGAAGCAGCGCGGAGGCCCGGTCGGGATCCTCACCGTGCACCAGGGCGCCGAGGAGCAACAGACTGGGAGCGTGGTCCTGCCGGACGTGCAGGGACTCCTCCAGGACCTCGCGTGCTGCCCCCGGATCATCGCTGCGGACGAGGGCGAAGGCATGCCGGTAGCGGACATCGGAGTCCAGGGGCCGCAGTCGCGTGGCGGCCGCGTACGCCTCGACAGCCTCGGCATCCTGCCCAACCTCCTCCAGGGCGCCCGCGAAGGCGATCCGCAACCCGGCGTTCCCGGGGGCATGGTCGACGGCGTCCCGCAACACTGCGACGGCATTGACCTGCGGTGGGTCCTCCTGCTTCAATCTCTGCGGGTCCGGCGTCGTCTGCGGAACCAACAGCCACACGCCCGCGAGCGAGGTGACCGCCAGGACCAGCAGTGCGGCCCACCACCGACGGCGCGTCGAGGTGCCGCCGACCAGGAGCACGACGACGGCGGCGGCGCCGACCAGCGCGAGGGGCGCGACCCATAGCACCCAGCCGTAGCCGCTGCGCGGCGGCGCCAGCAGGACCTGGTCCCCGTAGCGCTCGGCGAACCAGGCCCGGATCTCGTCCGCTGATCTGCCCTGCCTGACCTGCTGATCCACCGTCTGCCGCATTGCATCGGACAGCATCGCGGACGAATCGGCGATACTTTCCCCGGCGCAGGTCGGGCAACGCAGGGACTGGGAGACCTCGCGGGCCGTCTCCTCGGCCGACACCGGGGCAGGGTCCACCGCGGCCGACCACAGCCCCACGGCCGCGAAGATCCCGACGGCCACCATCACCACCCACGTCAGCGCCCGCCTCATGGTCCATCCCCCTCCGCCTCGGAGACATCGTGGACGAGCGGGGCGATGGTGGAGTCGATCCACTCCCGGTCGACCGCGCCGAACCGGTGTGCTGCGATGGTCCCGTCCCGGTCCACCACGAAGGTCTGCGGCATACCGCTCACACCCCACTCGACGGCGATGGTCCCCTCGGTATCGACCACGCTGGGGAAGGTCACTCCCGTTTCCGCCACGAGCCCCTGAGCGGCGTCGGGTTGGTCCCGGGTGTTGATCCCCAGCACGTGCAGGCCATCATCCCCGTGTGTAGCCAGGGCAGCTTCGAGGACGGGCATCTCGTCCCGGCACGGGCCACACCAGGAAGCCCAGGCGTTGACAACGACGACCTCCCCGGCAAGATCCTCGATGTCTTGGGGGTTCCCTTGGAGGTCGGGGCCAGACAATGGTGGAGCCTGCCGGGGGCCGTCGTCCGCGGTGCCCTCACAGCCGGCCAGGACGAGCGTCCCGATGACGGCTGTCAACACGATGCGCACCGATGGCCTGCGGCGAGTCATGCCCCTGCCTCGCTGGACCGTGTGGAGGTAACAGGGCGGTCCGGTGGCGGGATCGAGAGGACCGACGATGTGGCGCTCGCCCACTGTCCTGTCGGCTCGGGGTTTGACGACGTGAGCCGGCTTCCGGCTGCGGTACCGCGGCGGCGCGGCCACCCGGCGATGACGGCGCCCAGGATGATGATGCCGGCAGAAGCCCAGAGCCAGCTGACCAGGGGGTTGATCGCCAGGCGAAGGGTGACCAGCCCGGACGCCTCATCCACGTCCAGGAGGGTGACGTAGACGTCGCGCAGCAGCTCGCTGCGAATCTGCGGCCCCGCGAGCATCGTGCGCTCCGTTTCATACCAGCGAAGCTCCGGCTCGACGACGGTGACGAAGTTCTGCCCCTGGCCGAGCGCCACCTGGGCGGCCGCCACGCTGCGGCGTCCTTCGTCCCTGCCGTCGAGGCCGATCACGGTGACCGTGGTCTGTCCAGCTGTCACCGTCCCGCCGATCGGGACGCTCTCCTGGGTGACAGTGCCCAGGCCACCGCCGAGGACGGCCACGGCAGCCACGGCGATGCCTGTGTGCGCGACCCACGCGCCGATGGCCAGGCGGTCGCGCCGTCGTCGGTCCAAGGACACCACTGCGAGGCTGACGACAGCGAAGACGGCGAGGGCGGCACTCACGGCAAGCCACACCTCCGAGAAAACCAGGGCGACTGAGCCCAGGGCGGCGAGGCCGGCGAGCGCGGGCACGCGTATGCGGCGCGCCGTGGAGCGCCACGTCCCGCCACGCACTGGCAGCCAGGGACCGAGCACCATCACGACGAGGATGATGAATGCGAGCGGCGCCAGCGTCCGGTGGTACCAGGGCGGGCCCACCGACAGCCGTTCGCCCGTCAGGGCGAGCAGGATCGACGGGAGCGTCGTGCCGATCAACACCACGAGGGTGACGAGGACCAGCAGCACCCGGTTCGCCTGGAGCGCGGCGGTCCGGGACACGGGCGACGGCGTCACGGTGCTCCCCAGCTCGTGGCGGCGCCGGTGGACCAGCACCGCCCAAGGCACGAAGGCTGCCAGCACGATCCCCAGCAGCACCGGGCCCAGCGGCGACGTGCTGAAGGCGTGGATACTCTCCACGAAGCCGGACCGGGTCAGGAAGGTCGCCAGCAGTACGAGCACGAAGCTGACCCCGGCCAGCCCTGCAGCCCACAGGCGCCAGGGGCCGAGCCGGGACCGGGGAGCCACCACGTGCAACAGTGCGGTGGCGGTCAGCCAGGGCAGCAGGGAGGCGTTCTCCACGGGGTCCCAGGCCCAGTAGCCACCCCAGCCAAGGACGGCATAGGACCACCAGGCGCCCAAGGCGATCCCCGCGGTGAGCAGGATCCACGACGCCAGGGTCCACCGGCGCAACCGGCCCGCCCAGGCGGCATCCATCTCCCGGGTGGCCAAGCCGCCCAGCGCCAGCGCATAGGGAACGGCCAGGCCGAGGAAGCCGGCGTAGAGCAGCGGCGGGTGCACGCCCATGGCCACGTGGTCCTGCAGCAGCGGGCTGGGCCGGGCGGACACGGCGCTCTCGTCCACTGCAAACGGGGAGGCCATGAGGGCCACGACGGCAAAGGCCGCGGTGGCGATACTCAGGACCGATCCGACGACGCCACGGGTGCGCCCCGACGTGCCGGCGACGCCACGGACCGCCAGCGCGGAGACGGAGGCCAACACGAGCAGCCAGAGCAGCAGCGATCCCTCCAGCGCGGACCACAGCGCGGTAATGCGGTAGTAGACCGGCAATTCCGGCCCGGACACCATGGCCACAAAGTTCAAGCGCGTGTCATGGGATACCAAGGCGACCTCGACGATCACCACCGCGGCGACCGCAGCCGCCAGGGCCAGTCCGGTAGCCCACCGCCCGGCCCGCGCCCACTGGGTCCGGTGTCCCGCGCGGTTTTCTGACCTGCCTCCCCTGGGGGCGGCAACCGCCCGGGCAGCAGCGGCCCAGACGACGGCACCGGTCAGCGAGGCGGCCAGCACGAGGACCAACAGGACGGTACCCAGCAACATCATGGTGTCACCTCGCCAGGCGCACGGTACTCATTGGAGTGGCGCAGCACGATGTGGTCGGCAGCAACCACGCCGTCCTCGCCCATCGTTCCGTCAACGACCGCGCCCTCCCCCTCACGCACGACGTCTGGCAGTCGACCGGGGTAACTGACCGTGACATCCGTGGCCCCATCGGTGAGTGTCACGGTCGATTCCTCGACGGCCTCGACCACTGACCCCGGCATGACCATCCCACCCAGCCGCACTGAATCCCCCGGTCGCGTGGTTCCCACCAGTTCGCTGGGTGTCCGGAAATAGGACATGCCCTCGTCAGCAGCCGCCACGCCGAGTCCGGCCAGGCCGGCACAGGCGGCGAGCAGTACGCCTAGCCGCACTGTCCGCGGGGTGATCCATGAGGGCCTGGGCTGATCGGTCATCGGCGCAGCAACTCCCGTCCGGGAGCGGGCGCTGACGTCTTCGGCTCGGGCAGGGAAGCGCCCCGTGCGGCCGCCTCCCGCAGTATCACAGCGCGATATCCCACGGCCCACGCCGTCAGAAGGGTGAAGCCGAGCAGGGCCGCGGCCAGGGCGACGGCCATGAGCGCGTCGATGGGCGGGCTCAGGCTCGGAGCCAGGATCGTCGGCGGCTGGTGCAGGGTCCGCCACCACAGGACCGAGAAGTGGACGAGCGGGACGGTGAGAAATCCGGCGATGCCGATGACGGAGCCCAGCTGGCGGCCGCGGCGGGTCCGGACCAGCCCGCTCACCGCTAGGTAGACCACGTACACCAGTCCCATAGCGACGGTGGTGATGACGCGCGCGTCCCAGGCCCACCAGGTTCCCCACGTCAAGGCGCCCCAGAGACTGCCGGTGAGCAGGGTCAGGACGGTCAGGAGGACGCCGGCCTCGGCCGCGGCTCGGGCCATGGCCCACGGCCGCTCATTGCGGACGAACAGGTGCCGGAGGCTGGCCACGAGGACGGCTCCGAAGCAGAGGAAGGCACTCCAGGCGGCGGGCACGTGCAGGTACATCAGCCGCTGCGCCTCACCCTGGACGGCATCGGCCGGGACAACGAGCAGCGCGAACGGGAGAGTGAGGACGCAGACGATCAATCCGGCCGCCAGCACCTTCTGCTGCCCCGGACTCATTGGTCGTAGAGGTAGGCGGCGATGTCCCGGGCGTCTTGCTGGGTGACCCCCATGTTCGGCATCGCCGTGCCCGGCACGATCTCTTGCGGGTTCTGTAGCCATCGGATGAGCTCCTCGGGGCGGTTGGGCAATTGGCCGGCGATGTAGATCTGGTCATCGAATCCAGTGAGGTCGGGGCCGATGGTCCGGGAGATACTCTCGACTCCCGGAATGGTGTGGCAGGAGGCGCAGCCGTACTCGATGATCGCCGCACTTCCGGCTTCCGGATCTCCTCCCGGTACCGGGCCGGAACCGTCCGCGCCGCCGGGCCCGCCATCACAGGCGGCCACACACATTGCGGTGGCGATTGCAGCCGCGGCCATGGCGACTTTTCGGGCTTTCATCAGCAGACCTCCAGGACGAGGGGCATGGCCATGATCAGCACGATGCCGAAGCCGAACAGGATGGCGAGGGCACACCCGCTGAGTCCCAGGAATGACAGGAGCGGTGCCCCCGCGCGACGTCCATGACGAAGCGCCCGCGCACTGAAGAGGCCGCTGACGACGGTGATCAGCAGCAACACGGCGTTCATCACCAGCAGCACCACGAACAGGGCCCGCTCCGGGGCTGGTGCCCCCGCTGTTACCGACGCGGTGCACGTGAAGTCCTGCACCAGCCAGGACAGGCCCAGTGAGGCAAGCCAAGCGATCGGCGGAATCAGGAGGGGGAGGACGGCCTGCCAGGTCCCGCGCGTCGTCTCGTCCGGCTGGTGCAGGAAGGTGGGAGTCGGCATCTCAGATCACCGCCACCGGAAGCAGGTCCGTGGCGACCCAGCTCAGGACCCAGGTGATCAGGACGGCGACCCACACAATGGCCGCGTTCTGCAGCAGCAATGCTGGCCGCAGGTCACGCGCCTGCCGCACCCTGGAGAACACCGCGGCGGCCGTGGCTCCCACCGCGAACAGCACCGCCAGTGCCTGGGTGCACAACAGCAGCATCACGGAGGAGTCGTAGGCATGAGCGGTCGGTTCCTTGTCAGTTTGCGCCCAGATCGTCAGGAGGAGCGCCAGAATCACGACGCCGGCCACCAGAGCGATCCCGGCGGTCACCAGATGCGTTCGCCGGGACCCGGCGGGCGCGTGTTGCGCCATGCCGTGGCGCGCCCCCTGGCGGCACGCCAGCAGTCCCACGATCGCACACAGTCCCACGGCCGCGGTCGGCACGGGGACACCGAGCGGGTCCTGCGGCCAATTACCTGCGTTGACCTGGAGGAAGAGTGCACTCAACACGATGGTCGCCATCCCGACCGCGAGCACGGCCACCAGGCACCAGGCCGCCCACCAGCCGATCGCCCGGGGCCCTCGGGCCTCGATGGGATAGCGTCCTCCCACCGGAACGGTGGAGGCCTCGTCGTTGTCGCTCTCCACCGTTCGCGCCCAGCCCAGTAGGCCGAGGGCAACGACCGCGATGCCCAGGAAGGCGATGGGGTATATCTCGAGCAACAACCCGAGGGCGATGATGAGGAGCCCTCCGGCAGGCAGCAACGGCCAGACGGTCGGGGACGCCAACCGCATCGCCCCGTCCGGCGATGCCGTGAGCACCGTGGTCAGCGGCGAGACCCGGACCATGGCCGGCCGGTGGTCGAAGGCGTCCCGCATGCTCCGCTGGGACTCGGTGATGTCCTGCTCCGGCGCCCACAGCGGGTGACGGTCCGTGACGACCGGGATCGAGGGCCAGTTCGAGGAGGATGCCGGCGACTCCGTCGCCCATTCCAAGGTGTCTCCACCCCAGGGATCCCGCGGCGCGCGGCGGCCACGCTGCCACGCGTACACCAGCGCCACCGAGAAGGTCAGGACTCCGGCGGCCATCACGAACGCCCCGATGGTGGAGAGGAGGTTCACCACATCAACGCCCATGTACGCGTCATAGGTGTACACCCGGCGCGGCAGACCCCACAGGCCTGTGAGGTGCATGGGGAAGAACGTCAGATGGAAGCCCAGGAAGATCGCCGCGAAACTGGCATACCCCGCCATATCGTTGACCATGCGACCAGTGAACTTCGGCCACCAGTGGTACAGGGCAGCGAAGACCGGGAAGAGCAGGCCGCCGATGATCACGTAGTGGAAGTGCGCCACGACGAAGTACGTGTCGTGGACCTGGGAATCGAACGAGGCCGATGCCACCATGACCCCGGTGATCCCTCCGGCCACGAAGGTGACGATGAAGCCCAGGGCGAAGAGCATGGGCACGGTGAATTTCGGCCGGCCGGACCACAGCGTGGAGATCCAGGCGAAGATCTGGACTCCGCTCGCCAGTGAGATCGACATGCTCGCCGCCGTGAAGAAGGTCAGCGTCAGCGGCGGCAATCCCGTCACATACATGTGGTGGACCCAGAGACCCAGGCTCATGATGGCCGTCACGATGACCGCGACCACCACGAACGGGTAGGCGACCAGTCGGTGACGGGCGTGGATGGGGATGACGTGACTCATGATGGCCGCGCCGGGCAGGAACATCACATAGACCTCGGGATGGCCGAAGATCCAGAACAGATGCTGCCAGAGGAGTGGATCTCCGCCGGCCTCCTGGTTGAAGAAGGCGGTGCCCATTGACCGGTCGAATTCCAGCAGCAGAGAGGCGACGATCAACGGCACGAAGGCCACGATGATTAGGACCGCCACCGAGAGCATGGTCCAGGCGAAAATCGGCATCTTGTCCAGAGACATTCCGGGCGCCCGGGTCTTGAGCACGGAGACGATGATCTCGATGGCCGCGCCGACGGCGGCGATCTCGGCCAGGGTCAGACCGAACAGCCAGATGTCCATCGACTTGTCGGCGAATTCGGGACCGCTGAGGGGTACGTACGCGAACCATCCGGCATCCGGGACGAGGTCGACCAGGAAACTGCCGTACAGCAGCAGCCCGCCGAACAGGTAGCACCAGTAATTGAACACGTTGTACCGCGGAAACGGCATGTCCCGGGCCCCGATCTGCAGCGGAAGCAGATAGGTGGCCAACCCCTCGATGAAGGGTATGGCGAAGAGGAACATCATCGTGGTGCCGTGCATGGTGAAGAGCTCGTTGTAGCTCTCGGCGCTGAGGAAGTCGTTCTGCGGCTGGGCCAGCTGCGTGCGCATCAGCATGGCTTCAAGGCCGCCGATCAGGAAAAACGCGAACGCGGTGATCATGTACCGGGTGCCAACCACCTTGTGCTGCACACTGGTGAAGAAGCCCCGGAGACCGGGCGGCTTGTCATAGATGCGCTCGAACTCTTCAGCGCTGATCACCATGTCCTGAGCCATGAGCTACTCCAGACTTTCTAGGTAGGCCAGCAGAGCCTGCAGCTCATCACCATCCAGGTCGGTTCCGGGCATCTCGTTCCCGGGCTTGATCGCCTGGGGGTCGACGACCCATGCGGCCAGATTGCCGGGATTGTTCGGCAGCGTTCCGGCCGCCAGCGTGTCCCGGCTGGCGAGGTGGGTGAGGTCGGGCCCCTCGCGCCCCTGCGCCTCCGTCCCGGAGATCGCATGGCAGTACACGCAGGAGGAGGACATGAACACCTCGCGACCCCGTGCCACCAGTTCAGCGTCCTGGTCAGCCGGTCTCTCCTCGGGGTCGATGCCGGGCTCACCAGTCGGATCCGGCGTCGGCGGCTCTGCTGCATGCTGCGTCTGCGCCTCGAGCCACCCCTCGAACTCGGCCGGCTCATGGACGACCACGATGAAGCGCATGAGCGCGTGCTGCATGCCGCAGTACTCCGCGCACTGCCCCCAATACGTCCCCGGCTCGTCCGTCTCGAGCCACATGTTCGTGGCCCGGCCAGGGACCATGTCCGTCTTCCCGCTGAGTTCGGGGACCCAGACGCTGTGGACGACGTCGTCCGAGCTGAGTTCCAGGCGAACCCGTTCGCCGGTCGGGATATGGATCTCGTTGGCGGTGACGACGCCGTGTTCCGGGTACTCGACCTCCCACCAGTACTGGTGACCGGTGACCGTGATGGTCGTGCCGTCTACTTCTTGTCCGGGATCCGTCTCCTGCAGCACCCACACCGACTGCACCGTAATTCCGACGATGATCACGGCGGGAATCACCGCGCCGGCCAGGGCCACGAAGAGGACGGAGCCCCGGCCCCCACCTTCACCTCGGCGGTCGTCGGCGCCTGCGCTGTCCCTCCGACGGCGGCGCACCAGCGTGGCCACCATCATGGCGACGACGATGACCCACACCGCGGCTCCAGTCCACAGCATGGTCTGCCAGTGCACGTCGATGGCCTCCGCACTGCGTCCCACCGGGTTGAGCGGGGACTGCTGTTCCTCGGCAGCGGCGCAACCACCCAGCAAGACCGCCCCGGTCGCCGCCGCGATCAGGGGGAGAACCGTGCGGCGTCCGATCATGGCTGCTCCACCCGGATCGTCCCCACCATCTGCTCCTCGTCTCCGTGGTACTCACACTCGTAGTAGTGCTCTCCCGGGACCTCGAAGACGTGGGCGAACGCCTCGCCCTCCAGCAAGCGTCCAGAGTCGAACTCTGCCGCGCCGCCGGGAACGGGCTGCTGACCGGGCAGGAGATCTCCGCCACTGGTCACCGTGTGCGCTCGTGGCTCGCTGTTCGTCCACCGCACCTCGGTGCCGGGAGCCACGATGAGGGTGGCCGGCGAGAAGCCGTTCTCGGTAATCTCCACCACGGCGACCTCGGGGCCCCCGGGGGTGGCACACCCGGCCAGCAGCAGCGCGGCAACAGCCACGGGGACGAGCGTCAGGAGGGGGCTTCGCGGTCTGGCGCCGACCATGACGGCGTCGACCGAGTCGTGTTGCCTCATCGTGCCTCCCCTGATCTGGCCCATCTGCCGCCGTCGTCTTCCTTCTGCGCTAGACGAGCAACTCCCCGGGCGCGTCGAAGTACCGGTCACGGATCGCCTCGGCGGTGCGGAACGCGAGGGCCCCCACGGTCCCGGTGGGGTTGGCACCGGGATTCTGCGGGTACAGCGCCGCACCGGTCACGAAGACGTTGGGTGTGTCCCAGACCTGGCCGTAGCTGTTGGTGACGCTGTCGCCCGGGCCGGTGCCCATGATCGCCCCTCCGGTAGGGTGCGTGCTCTGGTACTGGTCGATCCGGTAATCGCCGAGTTCACGTTCCACGACAACCTCGTCGGCTCCCATCGCCTGGACGATCTCTTCGGAGCGGTCGGCGAGGAAGCGGTGCATATTGCGTTCGTTGTCCCGAAAATCGAAGGTGATTCGGAGCATGGGCAGTCCCCACTCGTCCTTGTAGGTGGGGTCGAGATCCAGGAAATTGCCCTCGTAGGCCGGGCTCCAGCCCTCGTAGCTGAGCTCGCCGACGCTGTCCCAAGACTGTGCCAACATGGCCTTCCAACCCGCCCCCCATTCCCGGTCGGCGAAGCCCTCGAGCAGACCATCGATCGAACTGACCGGCTCGCGCTGTCCCCCCTCGGACTGGAGGCGCGCACCACCGATGAAGTCGAGATCCCCGTGGTCGAAGTTGTCGCTGTTGAAGTCGTGGATCTGGGCATTGGTGCATCCGTTGCCGGTGAACAGGTTGAACTTCCGGTTCCGCCACAGCCCGCGGACCGGCGCCTGGTTGATCTGGTAGGTGTAATTGCGTCCGACCATTCCCTGATCGTTGCCGATGCCCTCCGGATGGGCGTTGCTGCGGGCCAGCAAGAGGTTTCGCACGTTCTCGAGGGTGAACGCCGAGCACACCACGATCTCGGCCGGTTGGAAGTGCTCGCGGCCGCGCGAATCCACGTAGCGCACGCCCGTGGCCCGGCCATCGTCAGCGGTGTCGATACCCAGCACCCGGCTGTCCGTGCGCACCTCATAGCGTCCGGTGGCCAGCGCCGGAGGAAGCCAGGTGGTCAACGGACTGGTTTTCGCACCGACCTCGCAGCCATAGCGGGTGCAGAATCCGCAGTACAGGCAGGCGGATCGAACGTTTCCATATGGGTCGGTCCAGCCCCGTGAGAGGATGCCGGCCGGCGTCGGGAAGGGATGCAGGCCGAGGTCTCGGCAGGCCTCCATGTACAGCTCGCCGAAGGCCGTCCGCTCCAACGGCGGGTTCGGGTACGGCCGCTTGCGCGGCCCCTCGAAGGGATTGCCTCCGGGAAGGATCCGGCCGTCCAAGTTGCCCGCTTTTCCGGAGACCCCCATGTCGTACTCCAGGGCGTCGTAGTAGGGCTCCAGGTCGCCATAGTCGATCGGCCAATCCTGGATCGTCATCTCGGCGGGGATGCGGTCGCGTCCGTACCGTTCCTCGTTGACGCTCCGGACGTGGAAGTCGTCGGGCAGGAATCGCCAGGTCAGCGCGGTCCAGTGCACCATCGCACCACCTAGCCCCTGCCCTGGGTGAAAGCTGCCGTACTGCCGGTAGGGCAGTGACGGAGCGTTGGCGTTCGGCCGCCACGTCCACGTGGAGCGGTTCAGGTCCTGCATCAGGGCGTAACGGTTGTTGAACCGAAGACTGTCGTGATTATGGGCAAAGTCGGGATACGTCCATTGCGCCGGACCCTGCTCGATGGACACCATGCGGTGACTCGTGCTGGGGAGGATCCGGGCTGCGAGGATCGAGGCCGTCATGCCGCCGCCAATGGTCACGATGTCGACCGGGTCGTGTGTTCTCATGGCCCTCCTGACCGCTCAGTGGCTGTGCACGCCGTCGCGCGGCTGTTCGAGGGCCTCACGGCCGGCACCGGCGCGGTCCGGGTTCATCGGAATGAGGCCCTCCATGGACGTCGGTTGTTTGTCGGTACCGTGCATCATCTCCTGCGGTGAATAGGAACGCTGGGCCCCAGGCCAACCGATCAGCAGCCAGCCCGCCAGATTGCGGTTGCCGCCGTACGCGGGATCGGAGAACATCCCCTCGATCGTGTCGATGCGTACCGTGTTGAAGAACGAGCCCGGGTCGGCATCGCCGAACAGGTCCTCCGCCTGGTCCATCTGGGCCTCCGACGGTCCGCTGCTCCCCGTGTCCTCACCGGCATCGGCCCCGGGGTCCGCACCGCTTCCGCCCCCCTCGCTGCGCTGCCGCACCCCGTCGAGCACCATGAGGAGTTCATCTTGCTGGCTGGCATCGAGATCGGCGAACATCGACCCGGATCGGGTCTGGGCCAGGCGGTCTATCCCGGCGAGTCCGAGGCCATAGAGCTCCTGGGGCCCGAGCTCCGCCTGATAGCCATAGCGGTACAGCTGATCCTCGGGCACCGGTACAGACTCGGGGTCGGCGGGCGGCTCCTCGCCGTCCTCGTAGCCCTGCGCGAAAGGGCCGTGCCGGTACGTGGGCTCGGCAAAGGCCTCGAACGCGTCCAGTTTGCGGTCGATGTAGAAGGGCACGCCAGCCTGGAGGGCACCCGGGTCGGCATCGTCCCCTGGGATGATTCGCGCGACCATCGCTTCGATCGTCCGTGACTGCTCCTCCGTGAAGAACGTGTACTCCTCAGCGCCGAGGTCGCCCGGCGGTGTGGGCTCCCGGTCAGGTGCGAGGATGCTTTGCTCGTCGGGGATCTCCCGCTCGCTCGTCGGCGTACAGCCGGCGAGCGAGAGGCCACCCACGGCCAAGGGGAGGGTGAACAGGGAACGGCGGGGAATCGTGGCTCCGAGAAAGGTGCGTTCTTGACCCTGATTCATTGTCGGCCCCCTGACGCCGGCATCGTGATGACCGTGCGGTTCACCTGATCAGTGCGTGACAGCTTCTGTGCTTGCGGGCGACGCTAACACACAGGAAATTTTAAGGTTAGCCCCACTCTTCGCTCAGGAATCGACTCGATGACGGACCTGACATCCTCAGGTCTGGATGCCCTTCGGCGGGTTGACACCGTCCTCCGACTCAGCGAGGAGGGGAAGCGGTCCAGTCGCCACGGGAACGGGAGATTCTCCGGCCGACACGGGTTGGGCGTCCACCAGCGGGATGGCACCGGTACCCACGGAGACCGCCGCCTCCTCCGCGTCCAGGTCCACACCCTGGGTGAACTGGGACATGTACAGCCGGTAGTAGGCGCCCTCGGCGGCGAGCAGCTGCTCGTGCGAGCCCTGTTCCACGATGTCCCCGTGCTCCATCACCAGGATCACGTCCGCATCGCGGATGGTGGACAGCCGGTGCGCGATCACGAAGGACGTCCGGTCCGAGCGCAGGGCCGCCATGGCCTCCTGGACGAGCACCTCGGTGCGGGTGTCCACGGAGGAGGTGGCCTCGTCCAGGATCAACAGCGCGGGATCGGCGAGGAAGGCGCGGGCGATCGTGATGAGCTGGCGCTCACCTGCGGAGATGTTGGCCCCCTCCGCCTCGATCACCGTGTCATAGCCGTCCGGCAGCGTGTGCACGAAGCGGTCCACGAAGGTGGCCTTCGCCGCGGCCACCACTTCCTCATCCGTGGCGTCGAGCCGACCGTAGCGGATGTTCTCCCGGATGGTCCCGCCGAAGAGCACGGCATCCTGCAGCACCATGCCGATCTGGCCGCGGAGCACCCCTCGGTCCAGGGTGGCGATGTCCACGCCGTCGAGCCGGATCTGACCGCCGTCGATCTCGTAGAACCGCATGATGAGGTTGACCAGGGTGGTCTTGCCCGCACCGGTGGGGCCGACGATGGCGACGGTCTCCCCGGGGTGGGCATCCAGGGACAGGTCCGTGATGAGCGGCTTCTCCGGGGTGTAGGAGAACTGCACGTGATCGAACTCCACCCGGCCGTGCACCGGCTGGGCGAGCTGCCCGGGCTGCTTGCCGTCCGGGTCCAGGGTGCCGTCCTCGGCCTGGTCGGAGAGGTCCTCCTCCTGCTCGTCGGCGTCCAGCAGCTCGAAGATCCGCTCGGCTGAGGCCACGCCGGAGATGAGCATGTTGGCCATACCGGCCATCTCGCCCAGCGGGGCGTTGAACTCGCGGGAGTACTGAATGAAAGCAGTGACCTGACCCAGGGACATCTGCCCGGTGGCCACCCGCAGTCCGCCGACCACCGCGATGCCCACGTACCCCAGGTACGTCACCCACTGCATGATCGGCATGATCATGCCGGAGTAGAACTGAGCCCGGAAGGAAGCCTCGTAGAGGTCCTCGTTGCGCTCGTCGAAGCGCTCGCGCATGGACTCCTGGCGGCCGAACACGGTCACCAGCTCGTGCCCGGTAAAGGACTCCTCGATGTGCCCGTTGAGCCGCCCGGTGTTCTTCCACTGGGCGGTGAACAGCTTCTGCGACTTCGAGCCGATGAGGCCCACCACGATCCCGGCGATCGGCAAGGCGACCAGGGCGATGAGCGCCAGCTGCCAGGACAGCACGAACATCATGATGGTGATGCCGATGATGGTCATGACCGCGTAGAACAGGGACGCGAAGGCCTGCTGCATGGCGGTCTGCACGTTGTCCACGTCATTGGTGGTCCGGGACAGCAGGTCCCCGCGCTGGCGCGTGTCGAAGTAGCTCAGGGGCAGGCGATTGACCTTGGCCTCGATCTGCTGGCGGATCCGGTAGACCACGCGCATCACGATCTCATTGAGGACGAAGCCCTGGAGCCAGTCGAACAGGGACGCCACCACGTACATGCCCAGCACGATCGCCAACATCCGCGAGAGCGTGGTGAAGTCGATGCCGTCGCCCAACCAGCCGTCGAAGATCACGTCCATGGCCTGGCCGAGGATGGCCGGAGCCCAGACGGTCAGGATGGTCGAGATGGCGCCGAAGACGAACACCATCACCACCCCGAACTTGTGGTCCTTCAGGGTGCCGAAGAGCCGCCCGAGGGAGGGCCAGAAGGACTTGGCCTTGCGCGGAGCGGAACCCTCACCCCACTCGCCGGTCCCCACGCTGTCCTGCAGCTCGGCGATCTCCTCCTCGGAGACGACGTCGGCTGCGGCACCCTCGTCCTTCGAGGCACCTGAGGCGGTGGACCGGAAGGCGGTGGACCGGTACGCGGGACGCTGGACCTTCGGGAAGAGATCCTCCGGACGGCCGGTTCGCTGGCTGGACTGGGTGCCGTTGCTGCTCTCGCCCGTGCTCATGCCACTTCCTCCGCGCTGATCTGGGAGTCCACGATCTCCCGGTAGGTCTCCGAGGTGTCGAGGAGTTCCTGGTGGGTGCCTCGGCCGACGACCCGGCCCTCCTCCAGCACGATGATCTGGTCCGCCTCCGTGATGCTGGAGACGCGCTGGGCCACCATGATCGTGGTGGCTCCCTCGGTGTAACCGGTCAGAGCTGAACGCAGCCGCGCGTCCGTGGTGACATCCAGGGCGGAGAAGGAGTCGTCGAACAGGTAGATGCGGGGCTTCGCCACCAGGGCCCGGGCGATGCACAGGCGCTGACGCTGGCCGCCGGAGACATTGGTGCCGCCCTGGGAGATGGCCGAATCCAGGCCGGATGCGGCGCTTTCGCCCTCGCCGGTGGTCCGGTCCCGGACGAACTCGGTGGCCTGGGCGGTGTCCAGGGCCGCCCAGAGCTCGGGCTCGGCGGCCTCCGGTTTGCCGAAGCGGAGGTTGTCCGCCACGGAACCGGAGAACAGGAACGGCTTCTGGGGAACGAACCCCACGGCCTCGGTGAGGGAGGCCCTGGACATCTCCGCCACGGGCACACCGTCAATCAGCACGGTGCCGCCGGTGGAGTCGTAGAGCCGGGGGACGAGGTTGATCAGGGTGGTCTTGCCGGAGCCGGTGGACCCGATGATCGCAGTGGTCTGGCCGGCCTCGGCGGTGAAGGAGACGCCGTCCACGATGGGCGCCTCGGCTCCCGGGTAAGCGAAGGACACGTTGCGGAACTCGACCGTGCCGTCCTTGCGTTGCGGCTCGATGGAGTACTCCGGCTCCTGGACGGAACCGGTGGTGGTCAGCACCTCGCCGATGCGGCGGGCGGTGATGATCGCGCGCGGGAACATCATGAACATGAACGTGCCCATCATGACGGCCATGAGGATCTGCAGCAGGTACTGCATGAACGCGGTCAGGGCGCCGACCTCCACGAGTCCGTCGTCCACGCGGTGGCCACCGAACCACAGCACGGCGGCGGTGGCCAGGTGCAGCACCATCGTGATGAGCGGCCCCATCAGGATGAACAGCCGACCGATGTTCACGGAGGTCTTGGTCAGCGTGGCGTTGGCGCCCGTGAAGCGCGCCGTCTCGTGGCGCTCCCGCACGAAGGCCCGGACCACACGGATGCCCATGATCTGCTCGCGCATCACGCCGTTGACGTCGTCGATGTTCGTCTGCATCCGCTCGAACAGCGGCATCAGCCGCCGAACCAGCAGGCCCACGATCACCAGCAACACCGGGACGGAGACCCACACGAGCCAGGACAGGCCCGGATCCTCCTGGATGGCCATCACGATGCCGCCGATGGACATGATGGGGACCATGACCATGAAGTTCAGGGCCATCAGGACGACCATCTGCACCTGCTGCACGTCATTCGTGCCGCGGGTGATCAGGGTGGGGGCACCGAAGCGGCCCATCTCCTCGGCGGAGAAGTGGTCCACCCGGGTGTAGATGGCCTGGCGGATGTCCCGTCCGATCGACATGGACATGCGTGCGCCGAACCAGACCGCTGCGATGGCGGTGATGACCTGGACCAGGGCGACCGCCAGCATGACGGCGCCCACACGCCAGATGTATTCGGTATCGCCCGTGGCGATACCGTTGTCGATGATGTCAGCGTTGAGACTGGGCAGGTACAGCGTGGCCAGGGTGGCGGCCAGCTGGAGCACCAGGACGGCCACGACATGGCGCCAGTACGGCTTGCCGTAGTGCCGGACGAGTTTCCACAGCATGGGGTTCGCTTCCGGATCGTTCCGCCCACCTGCCGATCAGGCAGGAGGGATGTTGATGATGGGACCGCTTCCGGGCAGGGGGATGCCGCTGTGACCGACAGGGCGTGGACGGCGGGATCGCGGAGCCGAAAATGGTCCACCGATATCATGCCCGAAGATCGCTGGAGATGGGCGTCTCTCTGCTGACAGTGAAACCACCGAGCAGAATTGGAGAACTCTCTTGCAGGTCCCGGTGGTGAGCGGCTGACTACCGCGCCGTCCGGTCCGCATTGGCGTGGATGGCGTCCCGGAGGTACTGCGCCAACCCGGGCCGCAGGTCCTCATAGGTCTTCATGAACCGAGGATCCTGCACGTACATGTCCCCGAGGTTCCGATGGAACTCCCCGTCGATCGGGAAGAACCAGTGGTCCATGTGCTCGCGGATGGCCTCGGCCGCGGCCATGGCCTGCTCCGAGCCGGCCGGCAGACCGGCGTCCATCGCGTCCAGGATCAGCTGGTTGTTCTCCTCGGTCTCAGCGCTGATCCTGGCCCAGTCCTCCTGCGTGTACGCCGCCGTCCGGCGTTGTGACTCCTTCCAGGCCTCGGTCTGACCCCAACGGTCCTCGGCCTCGGCCTGATATTCCTCGAAGTGCTCCGTGTAGGAGTCCCCGAAGAGCTCGCGCATCTCGTCTTCGTTCAAGTCGATGTCCTTCATGTCCTTCTCCAGTGCAGTGTCCAACGCGGCCAGCAGCCGCGTGAGTTCGGTGATCTTCTCCTCGACCAGCTCGCGCTGGCGTTCCAGGGCCCGACGCCGGCCGGCGGGCCGGGTGCCCCGCGCACCCGGGTGCGTGCCGTCGTCGGGTGTGGGCCCCTCTGCGAGCGCTGCGGCGATGTCCTCCAGCCCCAGTCCCAGCCGCCGGTAGGCGACCACCTGCTGCAGTCGCTCGAGGTCGGCAGGGGCGTACAGCCGGTAGCCCACCGAGGAGCGGGCGGCCGGGGAGACCAGCCCGATCTCGTCATAGTGGTGCAGGGTGCGCACAGTGACGCCCGTGGCGGAGGCGGTCTCCCCGACCGTCATCAGTGCGATCTCCGGATGGGCGCCAGGCCGCGTCCACTGCTTCTCGTTCTTCATGGCTCCTACTGAACAGCCTCACGTGGCGTCAGGGTCAACCGCCCTCATCAGGGGGTCACGTCAGGTGGTCCATCCGGCCCTCCGCCCAGTCGGCATGCCGCCCCGCGGACCGGTGCACCACCGCGGAGGCATCGGAGGAGATCACCCCGGAGAAATTGTCATAGAGCCGCTCGTAGTCATACCGGTCCAGGTGGCCGGCGATCCGCTGGGCCACGGCCCCGGACAGCGGCAGGTAGTTCGGGAACGAGCGCATGAACGTGGCCCACTTCCGGTCCCGGGCCACGCCCACGGTGTCCCCGGCCAGCAGCACTCCCGCCCCGTCCTGGCCGGTGAAGTGCACCACCACGCTGCCGGGGAAGTGGCCACCGGGCTGGGAGGCGGTCACGTGTGAGCCGGACAGTCCGGGCAGCGGCGTCAAGGAGCCGGACCACACGATGGTGTTCGCCGGCCGCCGGGCCAGCCAGCCGGCGTCGGGCTCGGAGATGTAGACGGGCGCCGGGCCGCTCGCCCCTCCACAGGCCTCGGCCCAGGCGGACTGGGCGCCGTACATGTGCGGATGGGAGGCGATGATCCCCGCCAGCCCGCCCAGACCCTTCACGGTATCCACGGCGACGCGGTCGATGTACGCGGGAACGTCCACCATGAGGTTCCCGACCTCGGTGATCACGATCTTGGCATGCTGGCCGATCCCGACGCCGCCGCTCACGCGCACAGTCCACAGGTTCGGTTCCAGCTCGGCCACCTCAGTGCTCGCGCCCGACGTGCGGAGCTCACCGACCGTGGTCCAGCGCTGCCCGTCAGCCGGAACCCACTGCCGGTCGTCCGTGCAGATGGCGCATACGGACGGCAGGGCTTCGTCGATGGCGCCCGCCTGCTCGACCCCACAGGTGGCGCACAAGACGAGGCCGTCCCAGGCGGCGTGGTCGGTCGTGCCCGCGTCGATGGCGTCCCGGTCGATGGCCTCCTGGTCGATCGCGTCGCGGTTCAGGTCCGTCATGGAGCGCTCCTTCGTGGTCGGCCGTCCCCTCCCATGGTGGCGCGACGGCCCGCCGGCTGCCAGAGGTGCATGGCGGCATAGGACCGCCAGGGTGACCAGTCAGTGGCCCGGACAGCAAGGGACCGGTGCGCCGCAGCCCCGGTGAGGCCCGGCTCCAGCAGCCCCGCGGCCCGCGCTCCGGCCAGCAGCGCCACATCGCCGTCGAGCCAGGCATCCGGTTCCCGCAGTACACGCATTGCCACGTAGGCCGCGGTCCACGGTCCGATGCGCGGCCGGGCCAGCAGCTCCCGGCGCAGCACGTCCGGCTCGACCCCGGCGTGCACGGTCAGTTCACCGTCGGCCAGCGCACGGCTGGTGCCGACGACGGCCCGGACGGCCTGGCCTGGCAGCCTCAGGGGTCGCTCAGGGTCAGGTCTCTCACCGGAGACCGGCTCGGGCACCCCGGAGGCGATCTGGGCAGCCGTCGGGAAGTGCCGGTGCAGTTGGGACAAGAGCGACCCTTCATCCGGGCATTCGCCGGACAGGCGCATCGGCGGGAGGCCGGGAGGGAGACTGGACGGAAAGCTGATTCGGTGGCCGGGAGCAGCGTAGGGGGTGCCGAGCGCCCCGGCCAGCCGCCCGAGATGGGTGCGGGCGGCGGCGACCGAGATCTGCTGACCCACCAGGGCTCGGACGACGAGTTCGTGGGGGTCCACCGCCCCCGGGACCCTGATGCCCGGGATGCACTGCACGAAGAGAGCCAGGGCCGGGTCGGCGGCCAGCGCGCCATCCACCTCCATTGGATCCGTATCCACATCGAACAGCGCCCGGATGGCGTCGAGCGCCGGGACCTGGTCCGCGGCGGAGCTCAGGTGCAGCCTCGCCCGCAGCACCCACCTCCGGTTCTCCGTGCGGGTGGCGACGACCAGGACCGACGCCGGTCCGCCCGGCAGTGTCAGGGTGCGGGCGTACCGGAGATCCTCGGGCCGCGTCAGGTCGGCGGCCTCGACACCCGCGACGGCGCGGACCGCCAGGAACCGGAAGATCCCTGGGGCGTCGTACGGCGCGGTGACAGGCACCTCCACCTCGAACTCGGCTGGGGAGACGTCCATGGGTGGACCCTATCGCCACGCCGGTCGGAGGCGGTATCTTCACCGCATGACTGAGTCAGCGGGCTCTTCCGCCACCGATCTCACCGAGCTGTCCTTCACCGTGACCGGGCGGATCGCCAGGCCAGTGGTGGAGACCTATGAGGCAGTGGCGGACCCGGACCGGCTCTCGCGGTACTTCACCACCGGCGGAGCTCAGGGCCGGCTGGAGTCCGGCACCGAGGTGACATGGGACTTCGCCGACTTCCCCGGGGCGTTCCCGGTTGAGGTGGTCGAGGCCTCCGCGCCGCAACGGATCGTCCTGCGGTGGGACGGCGAGTCGGCCGTGGATGAGTCCGGGATGACCACGGTGACGTTCACGTTCTCCCCGCTGGACGGGGACACCCGCACGCTGGTCTCGATCACGGAGTCCGCCTGGCATCCCACCCAGGACGGCGCGCGCAACGCATTCGGCAATTGCATGGGCTGGACCGGAATGCTGGCGGCCCTGAAGGCCTGGGTGGAACACGGGATCAATCTGCGGGACGGGTTCTACAGCTGATCCCCGTCGCCTGAATCGCCACCCGCGAGTGGCGCTTCACCTGTGAAGGGCCGGCCGTCTCCGCACGGCCCTCGACCGAGGGGCAGGACTCCCTGTCAGCCACCGGCCCATTCGTGAGCGGCCTTGTTCCGCAGGCCTACGAGCTCGAGGGCGCGCCGCTCCAGGACCTGGTCCTGCTCGCTCACGGCGGTCCACTGCTTGACGGGCAGTGCCTTGCCGTCCGCTCCGGCGGACACCATCACCGTCAGCCCGTGGGCGATCAGCATCGGTTCGCGTTCACGCCGGTCACCGGCGCGGGCGCGGACGGACAGGTGCATGGACCGCGGGCCGGTGTGCACGAGCCGGGCTTCCAGTTCCACGAGGTCGCCCACGCGCACGGGCTGGTAGAAGCGCACGCCGCCGGCGAAGACCGCGACCACGGGCACCCCCGACCACCGGGAGGCGCAGACGTTGGCCGCCTCGTCGATCCACCGCATGACGGTGCCGCCCTGGACCTTCTCGCCGGGGTACACCTCACGGGTGTGGGCCAGGAACCTCATGATCACGGATTCGCTGGTCAGCTCACCGGCGGGCGGTGGGGCCTCGATCATGGCCTCCTCCACCTCACGGCGAACCGTGCCGCGCAGCTTGGCCAGGCGCTCCCGCTCCAGCTCCTCCGGGGTGTCCGGCTCCCAGGGGCGGACGGGAATGGAGTTGCCCTGCGCATCCACCGCCACGTAGACCATGACGCATTCGGTGCACACCGTGGACTTGCCGTCGGCCCCCTTGATCTCCGGCAGCACCACGCGAGTCTGCACGTGCACCGAGGTCCGGCCGGTGTGCACCACCCGGGACTGCACCACCACGCGGGTCTCCACCGGCACCGGGTTGCCGAAGTGCATGTTGCCCACATAGGAGGAGACCACGTTGGTCCCGGACCAGGAGGCGGCAGAGGCGTAAGCAGTCTTGTCAATCCAGGTCATGACCGTGCCAGCATCCACGGAGCCATCAGGGTGGTCATAGGATTCGGCCCTGAACTGCAGGGCGACAGAACTGTGGGTGGGCATACCACCGAAACTAGCACCCGTGACGGACGCCACGTTCACTGGATTCTCGCCCAGTGGAAACTTCCGGCAAGTCCACAGCCAACGCCCAGCCCCGGGCCGCAGGTCACAATGGTGGGATGGAGATTCACCCAGCGCCGGCTGCCCCCTCACCGCCGACGCCACCGGCGGACCGCCGGCACGAGATCACGCTGCGCTTCCTCGCGGCCCCCACCGACCGCGGCAAGGCGGGGACGGTGGATGCCGGCCGGGTGCTGGAGTGGGTGGACAAGGCCGCCTTCGCCGCCGCCACTGGCTGGAGCGAGAGCTATTGCGTGACCGCCTACGTGGGCAATGTCCACTTCGAATACCCCGTCGAGGTCGGCGAGATGGTGGAGATCACGGCCACGGTCCTCTACACGGGCCGGTCCTCCATGCACATCAACACCATGGTGCGTTCCGGGGATCCCAGGACGGGCCGCCTCGACGAACGTGCCCGCTGCCTGGTCATCTTCGTGGCCGTGGATGCGGAGGGCCACTCCACGCCCGTGCCGGAGTTCGTCCCCCGCACCCTGGAGCAGCAGCTGGCCCGCGACTACGCCATGTCCCGCGTCTCGGTCCGGGACGAGATCTCGGCCGAGCTCCGCGGGCAGCAGTACACCGAGGCCGGCACCGCCGAGAAGGTGGTTTTGCGTTTCCTGGCCGAACCCACGGACGTGAACTGGGGTGGCAAGGTCCACGGCGGGATCGTCATGGAGTGGATCGACTCCGCGGCCTACCTCTGCTCCTCCCGTTACTGCGGCCGGGACACCGTGGCGGTGTTCTCCGGTGGCATCCGCTTCCTACGCCCCCTGCACATCGGGGATCTCGTGGAGGTGGAGGCCCGCCTGATCTACACGGGGACCAAGGGCATGCACATCGCCGTCGAGGTCCGTTCCGGGGATCCGAAGGGCGGAGAGCTGGCCCAGACCACGAATTGCATCACGGTCATGGTGGCCCGGGACAGCTCCGGGACGTCCGTGCCCGTCCCCGCATGGATGCCGGTCAATGACGAGGACCGGAGGCTGTGGCAGCACGCCCGCACCTTGCTGGAGATCCGCGGCCGGGCACCGGGGAACCGGCTGCCCAACCACCTGCTGGAAGAACAGAGGGACGACGCCGGCCGCGCACGGGCCTCAGGGGGCACGGAACCCAGCATTCAAACACGAGTCGAGACAGCCGAGATGTCGAGAGGGGAACAGCACTGATGGCCGACCACTACTGGGATGTGAACCTTCCGGGCCCCGCCGAGGGCGAGGAGGCCGCGATGGTGACGGCCGCCGTCGAGCAGGTGGGTGGCCGCCAGCTCGCCGACTGGGCCGTGCGATTGCTCAGCGGCCGTGCTCGTCCGGGGGATGCCGGGGATCCGGACATCGCGCTGATCCGCGGCGAGGCCGGCAGCCTGGACCCGGAGCTGGCCCTGGACCCGCATCTGCCCCGGATGCTGGGCGCCCGCGTGCTGGTGTACCACTGGCACCCGCGGGCCGCCGATGCCGTGCTGGCTGGCCTGGCGGACGAGAGCGCGGCGGTGCGCCGGACCTGCTGCCGGGTCGTCGCGGCCCATGGAGTGGAGGGCCTGATACCCACGGCCCGGACCGTCGAGTCATTGCTGTCCGACCCGGATCCTCGGGTGCGCAGCGCCGCGGCACAGGCCCTCGGTGAGGTTGGCGGGGAGTCGACCGCCTCCGCCCTGCAGAGCCTGCTCATGGACCCCGATTCGGTGCTGGCCTCAGCTGCCGAAGAGGCCCTGGACCGCCTGGCCGAGCGTTTCGCCCGGCCGGATCTGCGCGCCGAACCGGAGTACTGAGCCGCAGAACTGAGCCGGCATCCGCGCTCACGGCCGGGCCGCCCGCTGGACTGCACCCCGGGCGGTCGGCTACTCGACGCTGAACTGGACCTCATGCCAGCCACTCGCGCCGTCCGGCACGGTGTCCGCGCGGTCCGAGGTCTGCACCTCGCCGTCGCGGTTCACGGCGCGGACCCGGGCCTTGTGGTTGCCGGGCTCGCCCTCCCAGTCCAAGGACCACTGCCGCCAGGTGTCCACGGTGGCCTCGGCCGCCAAGGTGGCGTCCTGCCAGGCCCCGTCATCCACCTGCACCTGGACCCGGTCGATGCCGATGGTCTGGGACCAGGCAGTGCCGCCCAGGACCATGCCGCCGGCGGGCACCGCCTCGAAGCCCCGCGGGACATCGATCCTCGAGGCCAGCTTGATGGGCCCTCGTTCCGACCAACCGCGGTCCGTCCAGTAGGCGGTCTTGTCCTCGAATCGGGTGACCTCCAGGTCGACCACCCATTTGGTGGCTGAGACGTAGCCGTAGAGTCCCGGCACCACCATCCGCACCGGGAAACCATGCTCCAGCGGGAGAGGCTCCCCGTTCATGCCGACCGCGAGCAAAGCGTCCCGGCCGTCGGTCAGGACCTCCAGGGGGGTCGAGGCACTGAAGCCATCGGCCGAGGTGGAGAGCACCATGTCCGCACCCTCCTGCGGCCGCGCCCGGGCCAACAGGTCCTGGAGCGGGTACCCCAGCCACTTGGCGTTGCCGGCCAGGTCTCCGCCCACGGGATTGGACACGCACGTCAGGGTGACCCAGCTCTCCTGGAGGTCCAGCTCCAGCAATTCGGTGAAGCTCAGGGTGAACTCCTCCTCGACCAAGCCATGGACCCGCAGCTCCCAGGTGGAAGGGTCGATCCGGGGCACGGCCAAGGCCGTGTCGATGCGGTAGAAGTCGCCGTTCGGGGTGACGAACGGTGGCATCCCGGGGGCCGGTGAACCCACCCCTTGGGGCAGCTGGGCGGCCGTACGGCGCGCTCCGGGCAGGCGTAAGGCGTCACGGGTGGCCACCGCGGCCGTGCTGACGGCGGAGAGGGCGCGGCCACCGACCAGGGCCGCCACGGCCACCACCGCCGTCAGGCCGGCGCCGATCAGGAAGGTCCGCCGCGCCGCTTCCGGCCCGGCGTCAGGTGCCGCGCCCCCCTCAACGATCCTCGGGCTGGGTCCGGCGCCGGCCAGGACGGTGCGTCGGTGCGCCAGCCGCACGAGCCAGTTCAGCGCCGCAATGCCACACACACCACCGAGAACGGTGGGCAGCAGGTCAAGCAACCCGGTGGCCGGCCGGCTCAGGACGGCGGCGCCCGGGAGTACGGCGATGGCCGCACAGAGCACCGAGGCGAGGGCCAGCCGGCGCCGGGCGATAAGACCCAGAACCGCGGCCAGGGCCAGGGCCACCACGCCCATGGACACCATCAGCACCAACTTGTCCGCGGTGCCGAAGACGTCGATCGCGAAGTCCTTCAGCCAGGCGGGGGTGATGTCGATGAAGGCCGCCCCCACAGCCACCAGGGGTGAGGACACCGGGGAGAACAGCGCCGAGGCGATCTCGGCGATGCCCAGCAGAAGGGCGGCGGCAAGCGCGCCGGAGGCGGCGAAGGGCCAGCCGCGGGCGGAGCCTGGTTCAGCGTGCCTCGTCATGGCCATCGTTCTTCTCTCGTCGGTGGCGCCAGACGGCGCCGGCCTCGGGCGGCGGATGCACCCGGTGGCGGATATTGACAGTTTCGAAGGTCAAAGGTGGCGGATGCAGGAAGTGGCCGGCCCTGTACCGCTTTCGGTACTGGACCGGCCACCTCCGCGCCGTCGGTGGTCGAGCCAGTGGAGGATCAGTCCATGGCCGGCATCAGCACGGAATCGACCAGGTAGACGGTCGCGTTGGCGGTCTGGACGCCACCGCAGATGACGTTGGCGTCGTTGACGGTCAGCTCGTCACCGCTGCCGGCGACCTCGAGGTCATCGCCCTGCACAGTGGTGTGGGTGCCGGCGATCTCGTCCGGGGAGATCTGGCCGGGAACCACATGGTAGGTGAGCACCGTGGAGAGCATGTCGGCATCCTCCACCACGGCGTTCAGGTCTGCCTCGGGGATGGCGGCGAACGCGTCGTCCACCGGGGCGAACACGGTGAACTCGTCACCGTTCAGGGTGTCCACCAGGTTGACGTCCGGGTTCAGCTCGCCGGACACCGCCGAGGTGAGGGTCGTCAGCATGGGGTTGTTCGAGGCGGCCACGGCCACGGGGTCCATGGCCATGCCCTCCACCGAGCCGGCACCGTCAGGGACCTCCTCGGCATACGCGGCGCAGCCCGGGCCGACGAGGTTGGCGGCCGGGTCCATCATGGACTCCGAGGCGCTGGCAGATCCAGAGCCGGACTCCATGGACTCGTCCATGGAGGGCGAGGAGGACATGGAGGATTCGGACGAGGCGGCCGCCGAGGAGGAGGCCGGCTCGTCTGCGGCGCCGCCACAGGCGGTCAGTCCGAGGGCCGTCACAGCGAACAGTCCCAGCATGGTGTTGCGCATCGTGGTCTTCATGATGACTACTCCTTGAAGTGTGTGGAACGTGCTGTCCCACGGGTGCCTCCCCCCGGTCTTCCGGGCGGGCTGTCATGGAGTATTCGGAGCCACCCGCCCGGCGGATGGGTCCGGATGGTGGATCGGCAGAACTTTTTTCAGCCACTAACCTGGAGACACCATGCAATGCCCCCATTTCGACGCCGGCACGTGCCGTTCCTGCCCCCTGATGGGCGTGCCGTACGCGGAGCAATTGAACCGGAAACAGGCCGGCGTCCGCCGCCTCCTGGATCCGGTGGCCGGCACCCGGGAGCCGGATGGATCGGAGCTGTGGCTGAACCCCGTCCCCTCGCGTGAATCCGGCTTCCGCAACAAGGCCAAGATGGTCGTCACCGGCTCAGCGGAGCATCCCCGGCTGGGCATCCTCGATCCCCGCCAGCACCCCAAGCACCATGACGGCACCGGCGTGGACCTGCGCGACTGCGGCCTCTACGAGCCGCCGCTCGGGGCGGCCTTCCCCGTGGTGGCGGAGGTCATCACCGCTGCCGGGCTCACCCCGTACGACGTCGGCTCGCGCACCGGTGAGCTCAAGCACGTCATCCTGACCCTCTCCCCCTCGGGCCGGCTCATGATCCGGTTCGTGCTGCGCTCCCGGGACCAGCTGCCGGCCCTCCGCGCGGCCGTACCCGCCCTGCTGGCGGCCCTGCCGGCCACCGAGGTCGTCACCGCGAACCTGCTTCCGGAGCACCGCGCCCTGCTCGAGGGCCCGGAGGAGATTCACCTGGCCGGCGCGCCGACGCTGCCGATGCTCCTCAACGGCATCCCCCTGAACCTGCGGCCGCAGGGCTTCTTCCAGACCAATACGGCCCTGGCGGCCACGCTCTACGCCCTCGCCTCCGAGTGGCTGGACACCACGGATGCCGCCAGCGTCTGGGACCTGTACTGCGGCGTGGGCGGCTTCGGCTTCCAGCTCGCCGAGGTCCGCTCGCACGGCGATGGCCGGACCGGTCCGCTCCCGGCCGGCACCGAGCGCACGGTGTGGGGCCTCGAGACGTCCGCTGACGCCGTCGCCGCCGCCCAGGTGACGGCACGGGACCTCGGCGTGCAGGACCGCGTCCGTTTCGCCGTCGGGGATGCCACCGCGATCCCCACGGGCCGGACACCGGACCATGTACCCCACCGGGCCACGGAGGTGCCGCCGGTGGGCACCGGTGCCGGTGAGATGCCCGCGGAGCTGCCGGACGCCGTCGTGGTCAATCCGCCTCGGCGCGGGATCGGATCCGAGCTGGCGGGCTGGATCCAGGCCTCCGGGATTCCGCACGTTCTCTACTCGAGCTGCAACGCGGCCACACTGGCGCGGGACCTCGAGCACCTGCCTGGATACCGCCCGGTGCGGGCGCGGCTGCTGGACATGTTCCCGCAGACCGAGCACTACGAGGTGCTGATGCTCCTCGAACGGCGCTGACCGCCCACCCCTGCGATCGCCGTGCCCGGGTGGCCTCGGGTTGATCCACGGCGCGTCCCCCTCGTTAGGCTGACCCCAAGACCTGTGGCCGGGTCCATGCTGGGGACTGACCGCGACATGCCGAGGCAACCGCCCGAGGAACAAGAAGGCTTCATGCATCCACTGACTCGTCCCGTCCAGTTGACGGGCTCCGCCCGCCGCCACACCCTCCGCCACTTCCGGGCGGTCATCTTCGACATGGACGGGGTGGTCACGGACACGGCCGGCGTGCACGCCCGGGCGTGGAAAGAGCTCTTCGACGCCTCGATCGCGGCGGTCGGGACCCTGCCCCACAACCTGGCCAGGGTGACCGCGGACCCGCGAGCGCTACGCCCCTTCGACCAGGTCACGGACTATCTGCAGTTCGTGGACGGCCGGCCCCGAGAGGACGGTGTCCGGGCCTTCTTCGCCTCCCGCGGCCTGAGGGTGCCGGAAGCCCCGGACTCGCTCACGGAGCTCACGGAGTGGTCGGGTCCGGGGGCCGACGTCGGCGCCGACGGCGCACTGACCGTGCAGGCCCTGGCGGCCCGCAAGCAGGGGTTCTTCGAGGTGGTCCTGGCGCGCGAGGGCGTGGCGGTCTTCCCGGAGGCCCTCGCCCTGCTGACGCAGTTGCGCCACGATTCCGTGCCCACCGCCCTCGTCACCTCCTCCCGCAACTCCGCGGCCGTGCTGGAAGCGGGCCACGTGGACAAGCTCTTCGACGTGGTGGTGGACGGCAACTCCGCCCTGGAACGAGGCCTGCCCGGCAAACCTGACCCGGCAACGTTCCGACTGGCCGCCCAGCAGCTGGGCGTGGAACCGGTGGATGCGATCGTCCTCGAGGACGCGGCCTCCGGAGTGCAGGCAGCGCACGACGGCGGCTTCGGCCTGGTCGTCGGCGTGGACCGGGCGCGGGACCCGGACCGGCTCAAGAACGCCGGCGCGGACGTGGTGGTGGAGGACATCGCCACGCTGCACCTGGAGCAGCGCACCACCAGGCCCTTCGACCCGAACTGGGTGCTGGCCTATGACGAGTTCAACCCGGCGGAGGAGGGCACCCGGGAAGCCCTCTGTGCCCTGGCCAATGGCTACTGGGGCACGCGCGGCTCCGTCCCCGGCACCACCGCCGGCCCCACCCACTACACCGGGACGTACGTGGCCGGCGTCTTCAACCGGCTGACGTCCACGGTCCAGGGCAGGACGGTCGAGACCGAACACATGGTCAACGCCCCCGACTGGACCTTCGTGCTGGTCACCCTGGACAACGGCGAGGAGCTGGTGCCGGGCAACCCGAACATGGTCTCCTACCGCCAGGAGCTGGACCTGCGCCGGGGCCTGCTGAGCCGCACCATGCGGTTCCGGGATGAGCGTGGCCGCACCACCCGGGTCAGCACCCGCCAGTTCCAGTCCTTCGCCGGCCACCACCTGGCCGCCATGGAACTGACCGTGGAGGCCGAGGACTGGAGCGGCACGGCCACGGTGAGGTCCATGGTCGATGGCCGCGTGTCCAACCAGAATGTGGCCGATGACCGCGAGCTCGCCTCCGACCACTGGGATCCGGTCCAGGCCCGGGAGATCGATGGGGAGACCGTCCTGCTGGAGACGGTGACCAACCAGTCCCGGGTGCACGTGGCCACCGCCGCCCGGACCCGCTTCCAGTCCCCCGCCGATGCACCCGAGCCGGTCCGCACCCCGGTGGAGCTGGGTCCCATGGTGATCGGACACGATATCGAGATTGAGCTCGCCGAGGGCGTCCCGGTGATGTTCGACAAGATCGCGGCGGTGGCCAATACCCACGATCACGCCATCTCCTCGGTCTGGCACAACGCGGCCAAGCGCATCGAGCGGACCAGCTCGTTCCGCCAGCTGCTGACTTATCACGAGGAGATGTGGGGCATCAACTGGTCCCGCTTCGCCGTGAAGCTGGACCAGGCCCCGGAGCAGCACGGCCACCTGCTCCCTCCGGCCACCCGGCTCGACGCGACCGAGGCCCTGGTCCGGAAGGGGGCCAACCAGCGCCACCAGCTGGCCCTGAACCTGCACACCTTCCATGTGCTGCAGACCAGCTTCGGCTCGCGCCGTGACCTGGACGCCGGTCTGGGCGCCCGTGGACTGCACGGCGAGGGCTACCGAGGGCACATCTTCTGGGACGAGATCTTCATCTATCCCATGCTGACGCTGCGCCGCCCGGAACTGACCCGCGGCCTGCTGATGTACCGCTACCGTCGGCTCGGCGAAGCCCGCGCCAACGCCCAAGCCGAGGGATACCAGGGCGCCATGTTCCCGTGGCAGTCCGGGTCCGACGGCCGCGAGGAGACCCCCACTGAACTGTGGAACGAACGCTCACAGCAGTGGATGCCGGACAACTCGCACCACCAGCGGCACGTCTCCCTGGCCGTGGCGTACTCCGTGCTGCGTTACGTGGAGGCCACGCAGGACCAGACCTTCGTCTCGGACTACGGTGCCGAGATGCTCGTGGAGATCTGCCGGTTCTTCGTGTCCATGACTCACGACAACCCCGAGCGCGGCCGGTACGAGCTGCACGGCGTGATGGGCCCGGACGAGTACCACGACGGCTACCCGGACGCTCCTGGATCCGGTGTGCGGAACAACGCCTACACCAACGTGCTGCTGTCCTGGGTGCTCTCCGAGACCGTGCGGCTGGTGCGCTGGCTGGATGGACTGGACGACCCACTGACCGAATGGCTGGACGTCTTCGAGGACGAGCTGGACCGTTGGACGGACATCAGCCTCAAGCTGCGGGTGCCGTTCCAGGCCGGCGGCATCATGAGCCAGTTCGACGGCTATGAGGACCTGCTGGAGTTCGACTGGGACGCCTACCGGGCGAAGTACGGCAACATCGGGAGGCTCGACCTCATCCTGCAGGCCGAGAACGACACCACGAATCGCTACAAGCTCTCCAAGCAGGCGGACGTGCTGATGCTTACCTATCTGTTCTCCTCCGAGGAGCTCCAGGGCATCCTCGACCGGATGGGATACCACTTCACCTCGGAGGACTTCGCCGCCACCGTGGACTACTACCTGGCCCGCACCTCACACGGATCCACCCTGTCCCGGCTCGTCCACGGTTGGGTCGCGGCCCGCACGGACCGCTCCAGCTCCTGGGAGCTCTTCCAGGAGGCCCTCGAGGCGGACCTGTCCGACACCCAGGGCGGCACCACCCGCGAGGGCATCCACCTGGGGGCCATGGCGGGCACCGTGGACATGATCATCCGCTGCTACGCCGGCGTGGAGACCCGTGCGGACACCCTGTGGCTGCACCCCCTGCTGCCCGTGGAACTGCCGGGCCTGCAGTTCACCATCCGGTTCCGCCGCCAGCCGTTGAGTGTGCGCATCACCCAGTACTGCATCACCCTGGAGTTGCTGGACGGCTCTGCCCGCCCCATCCACCTCAACGTGGAGGGGCGGGACAAGACCATGCATCCGGGCGAGAAGTGGACCGTGCCGCTGCTGAATCGCCACCCGTCCCTGACCGCCTCCGCGGACCCCATGGCGTGCGTCTCCCCGGACGCCAACCGGCTGGGCATCCTCTGATCCACGTCCCACGCACTCTCCGACCCCCGTCCCTTCGTTTTGCGGGCAGCAATTAGTACTAGTTCCTGCCCGCAAAACGGTAGGGGCCGGTTCCGGGCGGGATCATCCCCTGGTTGTACACCGCGGGCCCCAGGTTCACCCTCCAGTGTCTTCTGCGGCACCGGCCCCGGCGGGCACTCTGGAGGACATGAGCACGCCGACCCTCACCCCCACCTCCGCCGCCGCCAATGCCAACGCCTCGTCCGCCGCCCCCTCCACCGCCACCCACACTGACGCCACCTTCGCTGCCTCCAACACCACCGCAACCCCCGCCGAGGACCTCCGTGTCATCACGATCCCGGCCTCGGACGGAATGGCCGACTCCGAGCCCGTGCACCACGTCATCTCGGCCTCCAGCTACGCCGCGGACATCACCGACCCGGCGGCCGAGACCCTCCCCACCCACCCCGAGTCCACCGGTCGCGGCCCGGCCCTGTTGGGCATGCTGATCGCCATGATCGCCGTGGGTGCCTTCCTGACCCAGTTCACGGAGGCCGGCCAGGAGCTCGTCCTGGCCGCGATGCTGGTCTCGGGGCTCGCCACGGCCGGCATCACGCGGGCACTCGCGCTCCGTGCCAGAATCCACCCATGAGCACTGATTCACCCGGCGGCCCACTCAGCGGATCTACGTCCACTCACACCACCCCGCGGTTCACCCCTCCAGCGGCGCCCGTGATCGCCGCGCCGATGGCCGGCGGACCCTCCACCTGGCAGCTCGCCGCAGCGGTCTCGGCTGCCGGCGGCCTGGGCTTCCTGGCCGGCGGCATGCGTCCGGTGGACCAGCTCGTCGCGGACGTCGAGGCGGCCCGCCAGGCCACGGACCGGACCATCGGAATCAATCTCTTCGTCCCCGAGCCGGCCAACACCGCCATCCCCACCTCCCGCAAGACACCCGGCTCCGAGGCGCGACGCCGACGCGCGGCCGAGGTGGCCGCGTACCGTTCCGCGCTACTCACCGAGGCAGCAGCACTCGGTGTGAACCTGCCCGGGACCGGCGACCATTCACAGGCCACCCCCCTGGACCCGGACGGGATGGACGGCTGGGACGCCAAGCTCGAGGCAGCCGCGGCCGGCGCCTGGCCCCTGGTCACATTCACCTTCGGCCTGCCCGCCTCTCAGGTCTTCGACCGCCTGCACGCCGCCGGCTGCGTCCTCGGGGTCACCGTGACCACCGTCGAAGAGGCCACCGCCGCCCTGGCCCACGGCGCCGATGTGCTCAGCGTCCAGGGGCCTGAATCCGGCGGTCACCGCTCCGTCCACGATCCCCAGGCCGCGCCGGGCACCACCGCCTTGGCCGAGCTACTCGCCGAGGTACGGGCCGGCGTCGGGCCCGAGGTCCCCCTGTTCGCCGCCGGCGGGATCATGGACGCCGACGGGGTGCGTGCCGTGCTGGCCGCCGGGGCCGCCGCCGCCCAGTGCGGCACCGCGTTCCTGCGGGCAGAGGAAGCCGGCACCTCCGCCCTGCAACGCGCGACCCTGGAGCAGGCCGCCGACGGTACCCGCTTCACCCACGACAACGGCTCCGCCCGCACCGCGCTGACGCGGGCGTTCTCCGGGCGCTGGGCGCGGGGCCTGGAGAACCGGTTCATGCGCGACCACGCCGATGCCCCCGGCGCCTATCCGGAGGTCAACCTCCTGACCCAGCCCCTGCGGGCGGCGGCCACCGCGGCCGGTGATGCGGACGCCGTGAGCCTGTGGGCCGGCGTCGGGGCCGCCCAGACGCGTGTGGCTCCGGCCGCGGAGATCCTGGGAGACCTCACTCCGTGAATCCCCTGCGCCGGATCGACACCTTTTTCCGAGACCATCCCGTCCTCACGGATGTGTTGGTGGCTTGTGTGTTGGTGTCCTTCTTCTCCCTGATCTCCATCGGCGCCGCCGCCCCGGTGGGGAACCCGGAGGCCTCGGCGCTGCCATGGGTGCTGTTTGCGTTCGCCACCTCCGTCGGCCAACTCGCCCCGTGGGCCATCCGCCGCTGGAGACCCGTGCTGGCGGCCGGCACCACGGTGTTCTTCTGCCTCGTGCAGCTACTGATCGGCCCGGACCTGCTGCCGTCGATCGTGATCGTGCCAATGATGGTGCACAACCTCGCCGCGAACGGGCCCCGGTGGGCTTCGTTCGCCGGCATCAGCACAGCGCTGGCCGGGGCCGTGCTCAACGGGGTGAAGATCGCCTACGCCCCGCCGTCCTTCCTGGATCCGGGTGCGGATCTGATCTCCAACGACTCGTCGATGTATGGCGATCCCACCCAACAGGCCGTGATCGCCGTGTCCTTCGCCGTGGGAGCCGCGGCGATCGTGCTGGCGGCGTGGGCCTTCGGTGACCTCGCCCGCACCCGCCGCCTGGCCATGGAGCAATTGCGGGACCGGGCCCGGCAGCTCGAGGTGGAGGCGGCCCAGGAACGCGAGCTGGCGGCCGCGGACGAGCGGAACCACATCGCGCGGGAGATGCATGACATCGTCGCCCACTCGCTGCAGGTCGTCATCACCCAGGCGGACGGCGGCCGGTACGCCGGCGCGCACGACCCGCAGGTCGCCGTCGCCACCCTGGGCACCATCTCAGAGACCGGCCGCAAGGCCCTCGGGGAGATGCGCCGCTTGCTGGGTGTGCTGCGCGGACCGGAGGCCACCGAGTTCCACCCGCAGCCCGGGCTGGTGGACCTCGAGGACCTGATCGACACCATCCGCCTGACCGGCCTGGACGTGGACTTCGAGGTGGAGGGCAGCGCCCGCCGGGCCCTGCCGACGGGCGGCGAACTGGCGGCCTACCGGGCCGTTCAGGAGTCCCTGACCAATACGGTCCGCCACGGAGGCCCGAACGCCCGGGCCACGGTGCTGCTGAGCTGGACCAGCACCGGCCTCGAGATCGAGGTCACGGACAACGGGCGCGGAGCCGCCGCCTCAGAGTCCACCAAGGGCTCCCAGCAAGGCCTCCTCGGACTGCGCGAACGCATCGCCCTGTTCGGTGGCACCGTCCAGACCGGACCCCGGCAGGGCGGCGGCTTCTCCGTCCGCGCCGCCGTCCCGTACCAGGAGGTCTGAGATGGCGTCTGTGCACACCCGTCCAGATCCACAGGACTTCGCCTCACCGGTTCCACCATGTGACAAGTCCTCCGGATGTGGACAGCCCGACGAGCCGGACAGGAGATGATGGACACGTGACCGAGACCCAGCAAGTTGCAGCCATTCGCGTGGCCCTGGTGGACGATCAGCAGCTCGTCCGCTCCGGCCTGGCCATGCTCATCAACTCCCAGCCGGACCTCGAGGTCGTGGCCGAGGCATCGAATGGCCGGGACGCCGTGGCCTCCCCGGCCGTCCGCAGTGCCGACGTGGTGCTGATGGACATCCGGATGCCACAGATGGACGGCATCTCGGCGACGCGTGCCCTGCTGCCCCAGGCGCACGACGCCGGCGCCGCGCCGGCCGCTGCCAGTCGCGGGACCTCGGGCGGTCGCGCCTCTTCCGCCGGCCTGGGGAGCGGCCGCGCCACCCACCCGAGTTCTCTCGGCGGTGCCGCGGCCGGGGAACCGGTGGGCCCGCGCATCGTGGTGCTGACCACTTTCGACCTGGACGAATACGCGCTGGAGGCGATCGAAGCGGGGGCGTCCGGCTTCCTGCTGAAGGATGCGCCCCCGGAGGAGCTGCTTGCGGCGATCCGCACCGTGCACCGTGGCGATGCGGTCATCGCCCCCTCCACCACGCGCCGCCTCCTGGACCACATGGCACCGACCCTGCGCCGTGATCAGGCCGCCGACGATCGGCGCCAGTCGGAGACAGCCGCCGTGGACTCGCTGACGCCGCGTGAGCGCGAGGTGCTCGGGTTGATGGCGCGCGGTGACTCCAACCAGGAGATCGCCGCAGGACTCTTCCTGTCCGAGGCGACCGTGAAGACGCACGTGGGCCGGGTGCTCGCCAAGCTCGGTGCGCGTGACCGCGTCCAGGCCGTGGTGACGGCCTACCGGGCGGGTCTGGTCACGCCGTAGCCGGGATCATCCAGCGGCGGGCAGGAGCAGCAGGCAGGCGAAGCCCCAGATCACCAAGCAGGACAGGAAGAACGGCATGGTGATCCGCAGCAGGGCGCCCCGGCTGAGCGTCCGCCCGGGAGTGTCCTCGCGAACGTGGGGTTGGGCCAACCGGTAGGCCAGCTCGATCCGGGCGGGGCTCGTCAGGCAGCCGAGGCCGGCAGCGGCGTTCTGCCCGCCCATGACCCAGAGCGGATCCACCCCGAGGGCGTGCGCGGCGGCGGTCTGGGTGCCGCCGAACATGGAGTTCGCCCCCGTGTTGGAGGCAGTGATGTATCCGCCGAGTCCGCCGATCCACGGCACCAGGAACAGGAATCCACCCCCGAGGGAGGTCAACGCGGCGGCCAGGCTGCCCGCCAGCCCACCACCGGAGATGGCGTAGCCCAGCAGCAGATAGAGCCCGGTCGGGATGGCCGTGCCCAGCCACATCCGCCCGGTCTCGCGCGGCAGCAGCCAGCGGTGGTGCCGTTCCATGCCCAGGATCCACACGCCCGCGACGGCACCGCTGATGGACCACAGGGCGGGGGAGCCCAACACGGCCCCGATGCCATTGGGCAGGAGGGTCCGCTCGATGACCTGTCCGGCGATCGTCCCGAGGAGCAGGATCAGGTACGGGGCCAGATACCGCCAGGGAGTGGGCTGGAGTTTGCCCCGGCTGATGATCACGGCCCACAGTCCCGCCATGACGAGGGAGCCGACGGCGCCGGCCACCGCCGTGCCGAGCATCAGGTTGGCCACCACGATGACCGAACCCTGGACGAGCCCGGCGGTGAATCCGGTGCCGGCCCAGACGGCGTAGGCCTTCCACGTCAGCTCACCCGGGTGGGCCCCCGCCTCGTGGGAGCCGCGGCCCGCCACGATGGCGGCCAGGGTGCCCCCGCCCACGAAGGCCACGATATTGAATGCTCCGGAGGTCAGGCCCAGGTCCATCAGCGGGACACCGGCGATCTCGGCGCCGAGCAGGGTGCCCGGCGCCATGGAGCCCCACGGGGCCACGGTCAGGCCGAGCAGGGAGAGCAACGCGGCCCGCAGGGGCGTGAAGCCCAACGCGAGCAGCAGCGGCAATCCGATGATCACGGACACTCCGAAGCCCGTCACCGACTCCAGGAACGGGACCACGCCCGTCACCATCAGCAGCGCCGTGGATACGGTGGGTCCGCCGCCGGCGGAGAGCCAGATCGCGATCCGCTGCTGGCCGCCGGTGCGGTCCATGACCCGGGACAGCAGGATGCCACCGCCGATGATGGCCAGCACCTCCACGACCGTCCCGGCGCCACCGCCGAAGGCCTCCCCCAGGTCAGCCCACGGCGTGGAGAACCAGGCTACGGCGATCACCAAGGCGGCGCTCAAGCCGGCACCGGGCGCCACCCAGGAGGGTAGTTTCGTCGGGAGTAGTCCAAGGGTCAGCACGATCGGCAGAGCCGCCATGACCACATCCACTGACGGCCTCCACTTTCTGCTGGACATCCCTGTTCACGGGCTCCGGTCTCGGCCCCCGCACCGTCGAATGCTACCCCTGAGTCCGGGAGGACCCCGAGTCATCCCTGAGGATGACCCTGATCGGCCACGGAACGGGCCCGTCGGTGGATTCATTGCGGCGGTGAAACCGGTTGAGTGGGTGTCATGGATACCAGTACGGACGTCATCGCCTCCACCACTCCCTCTTCCCCCGGCACGCCCTCGACCGCCATCTCGGCCCGCGGCCTCGTGAAGACCTACGGCAAAGGCGAGGCCGTGGTCCACGCCCTCGCCGGCGTGGACGTGGACTTCGCCGAGGGACGCTTCACCGCCATCATGGGCCCCTCCGGCTCCGGCAAGTCCACTCTCATGCACTGCCTCGCCGGCCTGGACACTGCGAACTCCGGCTCCATCGTCCTCGGCAGCCAGGAGATCACCGGTCTGAACGACACCGAGCTGACCCGCCTGCGCCGCGACCGCATCGGCTTCGTCTTCCAGGCTTTCAACCTGGTCCCCACCCTGACGGCCGAGCAGAACATCGTGCTGCCCCTGGACCTGGCCGGCAAGCCGGTGGACCGGGCCTGGATGGCCGACGTCGTGGGGGTCCTCGGGCTGACGGATCGGCTCAAGCACAAGCCCCACCAACTCTCCGGCGGACAGCAGCAGCGCGTGGCCGTGGCCCGGGCCCTGCTGACCCGCCCGGACGTGGTGTTCGGCGACGAGCCGACCGGCAACCTGGACTCCGCCACCGGCGCCGAGGTGCTCTCCCTGTTGCGGCGCTCCTCCCGGGAGATGGGGCAGACCATCATCATGGTCACCCACGATCCGGCCGCCGCCGCCTACGCCGACCGCGTGGTCCTGCTCGCCGACGGACAGCTCGCCGGCGAGATCACCGACCCCACCCCGGACAACGTGCTGGCCTCCCTGGCGAAGCTGGGGGTGGCCTGAGCCATGCTAAAGCTCGCCCTGTCCCAACTGAGGGACCAGCCGCGCCGCTACATCTCAGTGCTGCTGGCCATCACCATCGGCGTGACCTTCCTGGCCTCCGCCCTGCTCGTGGGCTCGTCTTCCACGGCCAGCCTGCGCAACTCCATCGGGGCCACCTATTCACAGGCCGACCTGGTGGTCGGCCCGTCCTCCGGTTCCGCCGACCGGTACGGTGCCATGACCTCCATGGCCGAGGTGGCCGGCACCTCCTCCGAGCCCGGCCCCCTGCAGGACATCGACGGCGTGAAGGACGCCTACGCGCACGTGACCAACTCGGTGGGGGTCCAGCGACCCTCCGACGCGGAGGGTGGGGGGACCTGGAGCCCCGACTCCGACTTCGCCATGGCCTCCACCGTCCCCGAGGACACCTCTCTGGTGGCCGAAGGTCTCACGGCCGGCGAGTACCCTGCCACCGGCTCCACCACGGAGGTCACCGTGGATGAGCGCACCGCTGAGAACTTCGGGCTCGACGTCGGCTCATCCACCTTCTTGATGTCCGGCATGTCCGCCGACGCGGCCGGCCGCAAGGTCACCGTGTCCGGGCTGACCGAGGTCTCCCAAAATCCTGCTGCGATCGGCGCGATCCAGCTGAAGATGGATGACGCCCTGGCCGAGGCACTGAAGCTCGACTCCGTCCAGGCGATGACCTCGGACGCCGGTGCCGACGGCGAGGAGGCGTTCGATGTGGAGGAGATCCTCGGTCAGGACTACGCCGAGTACATCCTGGTCAGCCTGGAGGACGGGGCCGATCTGGCCACCGTCCAGGTCGCCCTGCAGGAGTTCGCCGAGGCCGAGGGGATGGCCGTCACCGTTGCCACCCCGGACGTGCAGGCCCAGGAGCAGGTCGCCCAGATGGCCGGTTCCAACGTCTTCGTCTGGGTGCTCGGCGCCTTCGCCGTGATCGCCCTGCTCGTCACCGCGCTGGTCATCTCCAACACCTTCTCTGTGCTCGTGGCCCAGCGGTCCCGCGACCTGGCCCTGCAGCGGGCCCTGGGCGCCTCCCGCCGGCAGGTGCGCGGCTCCGTGCTGGTCGAGGCCGGCGTCATCGGCATCCTCGGCGCGATCATCGGTTCGGCCCTGGCCAGCGGCATCGTGGCCGCCCTCGTCCTCTGGGGCTCCACCAACGAGGGCTTCGGCTTCCTGACCTTCGAGGCCAACCCCCGCGATCTGATCGCCTGTGTGGCCGTGGGCATGGTCATGACGATCATCGCCTCGATGTCCGCCGCCCTGGCGGCCACGCGCGTCTCCCCGCTGGAAGCCATGCGCCCCCGCGAGGACGCCGCCGTCGGCAACCGGGCCGGTACGCTGCGTCTGGTCTTCGGCACCCTGTTCCTGGCGGCTGGCGTGGCCGGACTGGTCTGGGGCGCTGTAGAGGCCAACCTGGCGATCGCCGTGGCCGGAGGAGCCCTGTCCTTCGTGGGCGTGCTCATGCTCGCCGTGCTGTTCGTGCCAGCGGTCGTCTCCGTCGCCGGGCTGGCGGCCCGCCCGGCCGGAGTGCCCGGCCGGATGGCCCGCCTCAACGCGACCCGCAATCCAGGCCGGACCGCCTCCACGGCCGCGGCCCTGCTGATCGGCACCACCCTGGTGGCCATGATGCTCACGGGCGGGCGCACCGCCCAGCAGCAGATGGACACGATCTTCGCCGCGGAGTTCCCCGTGGACCTGCAGGTGGAACTCATGCCCGGCAACGGCAATGAATCCGCACTGGACGCCGCCGCACAGTCCGGTGACGGTTCCGCTGCCTCCGGATCCGACGCGGCCGGCGTCGCAGGCCTGAACGCCGCAGAGGCCCAGACGGCCCGGGACGACGTGGCACAGGTGGATGGTATCGACGCCGCGGCCCTGCTCCTACCGGCCGGTGTGACCGAGCTTGCAGCACCCGACTTCGTGGCCTCGGGCGACGGCTCCGAGGGCGGTATTCCCGTCTACGCCGCCGACCCCACGGAACTGCGGTCCGTCGTCTCCGGCCTGCCGCAGGGCACGGGCGCCGATCGGCTCGGCGAATCCGGGACCATCCTGATGCCCAACACCGTCGAATCGGACACCGTGACCGTCACCGGCACCAGCGGTTCCCTCGAGCTCGAGGTCATCCAGAGTGCCTCATCCACCGTGCGGCCTGTGATCACCCTCGAGGATGCCAGGTCGATCGGACTGGCGGAGGACGCCGACGGCAGTGCCGGGCAAGGATCCGAGGACGGCGCAGGGGCGGGCAATGCTGCTGCTGCCGCCGTGGCCGCCACGGCACCGCAGCTCTGGCTCAATGCCTCGGACACCGTCACCATGGACGGCCTGCAGGAACTGAACACCGGCATCGCGCAGGCGGCCGGGGTGTCCCAGGACAAGATCTCCGGGGATCTCAGCATGCGACTGATGTTCTCCGTGGTGATCGACGGCATGCTCATGGTGGTCACGGCCCTGCTCGCCGTCTCGGTGCTGATCGCTCTGATCGGTGTGGCCAACACCCTGTCCCTGTCTGCCATCGAACGCTCACGGGAGAACTCGCTGATGCGGGCCCTTGGCCTGACCCGGCGCGGACTCCGCGGCATGCTGGCCCTGGAGGCCGTGCTGATCTCGGGAGTGGCCGCACTGATCGGCTGCGCCTTGGGCACCGTCTACGGCGGCCTGGGCGCCCACACGGTCTTCGGGCCGATGGCGGCCGGGATCGGTCAGTCGATCGTCTGGCCGGTGGTTCCCTGGTGGGAGTTGGCCGTGATCGTGGGGGTGTCCGTGCTGGCCGGGCTGCTCGCCTCGGTGGCCCCCTCGCAGCGGGCGGCCAAGTTGGCCCCGGTGCAGGGACTCGCCCTGGCCTGACCAGGGCTGGCTGCGCAGGATTGGAGTCGGCCCTGGGACCACACGGTCCTAGGGTCGATTCCATGAACCAGACCAGCACGGGAATCGGCTCGAACATCTACGTCAACCTGCCCATCCAGGACGTAGCGGTCGCGAGGTCGTTCTGGACCGCGGTGGGAGTGCGCATCTCAGAGGACTACTCCGATGAGAACGCACTCGCGCTCTCCTTCAGCCCCCATGTCACCGTGATGCTGCTGACCCGGGACTTCTACGCCACCTTCCTCAACGGCAAGCCGGTGGCGGACACCCAGGCCGCCAACAGCGCGATCATCGCCCTGGACGCGGTGGCCCAGGAGAACGTGGACCCCTTCGTGGAGGCAGCCCTGGCCGCCGGGGCCACCGAGGTTCCGCCCAGTGATCCGAACCCCGCGCAGGAGATGGTGGATGCCGGTCTGATGTACGGGCGCACCTTCACGGACCCGGACGGCCACCAGTGGGAGATCCTCTGGATGTCCTCGGAGATGCCCTCCGGCTGAACGGCCACTCGGGTCAGGCCGGATTTGGAGCACGTGACATGATGACATCAACTGTGGCCCGCCACCACACTAGGTCCGTGAAAGACCAGCGTGGAGAGCACGAGGCCGCCGCGCAGCGGGCTGCCCGGTTCATAGCTGACCATGCCACCGAGCCCATCACCGTAGCGGACATGGCCGATGCCGCTGGCTACAGCCAGTTCCACTTCACCCGGATGTTCGCCGAGCGGTTGCATGTCACCCCCAACCGCTTCCTCGCCGGAGTCCGGTTCCACCGGGCCAAGGAACTACTCCTGACCGAGGACCATTCGGTGGTGGACATCTGCCACGAGGTGGGATTCTCCTCCCCCGGTACCTTCACCCGTCGTTTCCGTGACGCGGTCGGCGTGGCCCCTTCGGAGTTGCGCCGCCTCGCGGACACCCTCACCACCACCACGCTTTCCCCGTTCGCCGTGCTCCCGCCCGGTATCACGGAGGCCGACCTGACCGCAGGGATGCCGAATCCCACCACCGGTCAGCTCGGGACTGTCCACGGCACCGTCCGCCTGCCGCCTCACCTACGCGGCGGCCCGGGACTGGAGTCCTTGGTCTGGATCGGCTTCTACCCGGCTCCGTCCCCGGCCGGGCTGCCGGTGACCGGAGTCCTCCGCCTCGGCGAAGGCTCGTTCCGGTTGCCCCTGGTCTCCTCCGCACCGTGGCTGCTGGCCACGGCCGTGCCGGCCACCGCCGAACCGGTGGAGCACCTGGCCAACCCTCGACCCGCCGTCGGCGTCCATCCCCAGCCCCTCACAGCCTCAGCCACCGTGGAACTCAGCCTGAAGGTCGCGGCCCCCTGGCAGTTCCCGATGCTCAGCGCGCTCCCGTCGATGATGCCCCACTACCGCTCCCTCGCCTGAACCGTCCGCATCGCGCCCGACCAGCCGGCCGCACCACCCAGCCGCATTCAATCGACCCCACCACCCTGCGCCACACCAGGAGACCGCCATGACCGAGAACGCCGTCCCCACCTCCGGTACCCCCCGCTATCCCGAGTCGACCGCCATCACCGCCGGTTCCCCCGTCTGGGTGGACCTCGGCGTCCCAGACCTCGGCGACGTCCAGGGCTTCTATCAGTCCCTGTTCGGCTGGGAGTTCGAGGACATGGGCCCTGACTTCGCCAACTACCACATGATCACCCGCAACGGTGCGCCCGTGGGCGGGGCCATGTCCCAGATGGAGTCAGACGCCGACCAGCCCGCCGCGTGGACCGTCTACCTCAAGAGCGACGACATCGAGAAATCCCTGACGGACACCGCCGCGGCCGGCGGCAGCGTGATCGTCCCCGCCATGCCGATGCCCGGACTCGGTTCGATGGGCGTGGTGATCACCCCTGGCGGAGAGGGCATGGGCATCTGGCAGGCGGACGGCTTCGAGGGTTTCGTCCTGGACGGCGCCGTCGGCGCCCCGGCCTGGTTCGAGGTCATGAGCTTCGACTATGACGCCGATGCCGAGTACTACCGGACGGTCTGGGGATGGGAGCCGACGCTACTCGGGGAGAATGGCGAAGAGGCCGGTGCGGATGCCGGCGCCGTTCCGAGCGAGCAGCCGGGGGAGGCCGAGGAGGGTGGTGAGGGTGGACGCTACGCCAACAACCACCCGGGGGAGACCGCAACGGCCGGGCTGTGCGATGCCCCCCGCGACTGGTTCCCCGAGGGCACCGACTCCTACTGGCGCCCGTACTTCATCGTCGAGAACACCGATGCCGCCGCAGACGTGGTCCGCGCGCAGGGTGGAAGTGTGCTGGACGGCCCGATGGACACGCCTTTCGGACGCCTGGCCACTGTGGCCGATCCGGCCGGGGCCACGTTCCAGATCTCAGAGCTACCGGCCGGGTAGCGAACTCACGTGGTGGGCGTTTTCGGCAGCGTGTCCGGCGCGTCCGCCGCGATCTGCCGCAGCCGCTCGTGGTAACCGGCCCACCAGACCTCCGGAGCACCGTCAACCTCGCCGGGGAGGTTGGAGTTGCCAGGGGCCAGTCCCGCGGCACCGTCGAGCAGTTCCCGCAGGATGTCCACGTGCCCCAGGTGCCGCTGGTACTCGGCCACCATGTGCACCAGCAGCCGGCCGAGCGTCACCGTTCCGTTCGTCCACCACGGCACGGTCCCGACGGCGGCCAGGTCCAGCCGGTCAATCGCCGCGTCAGACGCTGCGGCGCAGCGGTCCGCGAGCGCGAAGACCCACTCCACCGATTCCTCGGCGGTGGCATACATGTCCGCGTTGGGCTCGCAGTCATCATCGAACCATGGCATCTCGATCCCGGAGGGCAGGCCGAAGCAGTCGGTGAAGTACTCGACCTCCACCGAGCAGACGTGCTTGAGGACTCCCAGGAGGTTTGTGCCGGTGGGGGTCATGGGGGTGCGGAGCTGACGCTCCGTGAGCCCCTCGAGCTTCCAGCGCAGGTTACGGCGGGCGCTTTTCAGGTACCAGTGCAGGACGGCCTTGCTCCCACCGTCAGCCTCCGCGCCGGTGGGCGGCGCGGATGGCGCATCTGTGGGCGAGGGCGGCGGCGCGTCAGTCATGGGTGACATGGTCCCACCTGTTGGAGAATCCGACCAGTACCAGGATCGGTACACTCAGGACTTCGCCCATACCGCCGTCCGCGACCCGCAGCGACCCACGGAGTCCCACCACCTCATGTCCAGTTCCGAACACACCCCCGCGTCCGATCCCGTGCCTGCAACCGCACGCACCTCCGCATCGGAATCCTCTGAAGCATCCACGTCAGCCGCGGGATCCGTGACCACCCCGGCAGCCGGACCCTCCATTCCGGCCGAGCGACCGACGTCGTTGCTGGGCAACCTCGTCCGCGGAGCACTGATCGGAACCGTGGAGACCGTTCCTGGTGTCTCCGGCGGCACTGTCGCGCTGGTGGTGGGCATCTACCACCAGATCATCGACTCCGCGGCGCACGTGATCTCCGCGATCCGCCGGCTCATCACCGGCCCGGACCGCGCCGCCGGGATGCGGGAGCATCTGGCTCTGGTGCACTGGAAGGTCGTCCTTCCGGTGGCCCTCGGCATGCTGATCGCCGTGTTCACGGTGGCCGGCCCCATGGCGGATGCCATGGAGAACCACCCGGTGCAGATGCGTGCCCTGTTCTTCGGCATGGTCCTGGCGTCCGTGGCCGTGCCGGTGCGGATGATGCTCCAGGGGCTGACCACGGAACGGTTCAAGGCCGTGGCGTCCGGCCGCGATCCCGCTGGAGTCCGGTTGCGCGCAATCCACGTTGTCGCGGGCCTCGGGGCCGCCGTGGCCACGTTCCTGCTCGTCTCCCTGCCGCCGGCGTCCGTGGAGGCCAACCCGTTCGTGCTGGTCCCGGCCGCCATGGTGGCGGTGTCCGCCCTCGTGCTGCCGGGACTCTCCGGCTCATTCCTGCTGCTGACCTTCGGACTCTATGAGCCGACCCTGCGCGCCGTGGACGAGCTCGATCTCGCCTATCTGGGCGTCTTCGCGCTCGGCATGGTGCTGGGCATGGTCTTGGTGGTGAAGCTGCTGAAGTGGCTCTTGGACCACCGCCACACGGTCACCCTGGCCGTGTTGAGCGGTGTCATGGTCGGCGGTCTGCGCACCCTGTGGCCCTGGCAGGACGAGAGCCGGGCATTGCACGCCCCCGGCGAGGGCGCAGGCCTGGTGGCGCTGCTGTTCCTGGCCGGCTTTGCGGTGGTCGCCGTCCTGCTCCTGGTGGATGCGAGGATGCAGAAGCGGTTCCTGCGTGAGCACGGCCAGCACGGCCCAGCCGACACGGGGACAGCAGGAGCCTGATTGGCGCGGGGGGCTCTGAACCGGTCAGAATCGGCTCAGAACGGGCGGCGCCGCGCCAGCTCCGGGAAGACGGCCCGCAGCAGCGGCGCGATGCCGTGCCCGGCCGGGGCAACCGGGGCTGCCGGGTCCATCCAGACCAGTTCCTCGATCTCGGCATTGGCCTCTGGGACCTCATTGCGGGCCAGCGGACGCAGGAGGACGAAGACCTCCGAGTGGAGCTGGTGACCGTTCTCGTTGGCGGCCGGGGTGTTCCAGGCACCGATGTGCTCGAGGTCCTCTGGGGGCACGGCCAGGCCCGTCTCCTCCGCCAACTCGCGGATCGCCGTGTCCAACGGGGTCTCGTCGTCCTGGTGCTTGCCACCCGGGAACATGAACATGGTGGTGCCGGCCTTGCGCACCGTCAGCACCCTGCCGTCCGGACGGTACAGCACCACTGCGGCGACCTCGATCGGCTGAGGGGCGCTGACTCCGTCCGGGGCTCTGTTCTCCATTGATTCATCTTCTCGCGACTCCGCCGGATTGGCCGTACGCGCCACCGGAGGGCGTGTTGTACCGGGTGGTAGCGATGGGAGCGGCTACCCGGCCGGCAGGTGGACGGTGCCCTCGACCACGGTGACGCACTCGCCGCCCACCCAGACGGTGCCCGGATCCTGCGGGTCCCGGTCCAGGTGCACCCGGCCGTAACGGCCGAGGGCGGTCCCCTGTGAGGCGATGTAGTTCCCGGGCATCCGGCCCGTGCCCATGAGCCACTGGGCCAGGCCGGCGTTCAGGCTCCCGGTGACCGGGTCCTCGGGGCCGTCGGCGCCCGGGACGAACGCCCTGACCTCGACGTCGGCCGGGCCGGCCGAGGACGGTCCGACGAGTCCGATATCCGCCGTGATCACGCCGTCCACGCGGGCACGCAGAACCGCTTCGGCATCACGGAGCAACAGGCCCATCCAGCCGGGGCCGTTGTCCACCCAGGCCGCATCCACCAGGTCTGCCGGCTCCAGGCCGACTTCTGCCAGGGCGAGCTCCACCGCGGCGCTGTCGACTGGACCGGAGCGCACCAGGGGCGGAGCGGCGAAGGCGAGGCGGCCGGCATTGTCCCGCCGGAGCGTGATCAATCCGGCGGCGCACTCCTGGATCACCGTTCCGGCCGAGGCCGGACGACCGCCGGCGGCCAGCCAGGCGTGCGCCGAGCCGAGGGTCGGATGGCCGGCGAAGGGCAGCTCGCCACCGGGCGTGAAGATTCGCAGACGGTAGTCGGCAGCGGGATCGGTGGGCGCCAGCAGGAACGTGGTCTCGGACAGGTTGGTCCAGCGGGCGAACGCCGCCATCTCCGCCTCATCCATCCCGTCCGCCCTGTGCACCACTGCAACGGGGTTACCCGCCACGGGCTGGGCCGAGAACACGTTGACCTGCGAGAACGGGCGGGAGGACAGAGTGGGCGTCGGACGGGACTCCGGCTTCGGGGGCAGAACCATGGGCCGAGTGTAGTGGCCTAGGGTGGGAACGTGAACGCCATCTGGGACCTCATCCACACCGAGCGAGCGGCCCTCGCGGACGACCTGGCCGGACTCGACGACGAGCAGTGGCATCGGCAGTCCCTGTCTACGGCGTGGACAGTGGAGGAGGTCGTGGCGCACCTGACCGCGGGCGCCTCGACCGGCTTCTGGGCCTGGATCCGGAGCATCGCCGGCGCTGGCTTCAAACCCGACCTGCACAACCAGCGCCGGCTGGAGGAACGGCTCGGCACCACCCCCGGAGAAACGCTGGCGCAGTTCCGTCAGACCATCGACTCGACCGTCTCCCCCACCGGGACGCTGCCGGCGTGGCTCGGCGAGGTGGTGATCCACGGTGAGGACATCCGGGTGCCCCTGGGGCTGCGCCGCGCCTATTCGGACGAGGTCCTGGTGACCCTGCTCGACTTCTTCGAGTCCTCCAACTTCACGGTCCCGTCCAAGGCCCGCGCCCGAGGGCTGACGCTCGTGGCCACGGATGTGAACCACTGGGTCGGCACCGGACCCGAGGTCAAGGGCACTGCCCTGGACCTGATTCTCGCCCTGGCCGGCCGGCCGGTGCCCGCCGAGCGCTTCGCGGGCTCTGGGGCCTACGACTTCGACGCCCGAGGACACGAACCGTCCCAGCGCCGGTAGTCCGGTTCAGGCGTCCGAGACGGTGAAGCGGGTCTGGTGGTGGGACGGTTTCTGCAACTCGTCCAGGATCGCCACTGCCATGGTGCCGGCCGTGGTGTGAGAGCGCCGTCGGCGGCAGTCAGCAGGAAGTCGGTGCCGAGCTGCGGCGTGGTGGCCTTGCCCGGGGAGAAGATCATCTGCGGGGAGATGCCCACCCAATCAGCGGTGTCCACGGTCCGCAGGTACTCCAGTTGCTCCAACGCCGCCTCGGGGATGCTGATCCAGGCCTCTGCGCCCGGAGCCTGCCGGATACCCTCGATCGCCAGAGCACCGGTCTCCGGATCGGTGAGGGATCCGGCACCGAGGATGAACACGAGACGCGGCGCGGACTCTTCCATGGCCAGGGCGGCCTCCACCAGTTGCCGCACCAGCTCGTTGTGGGTCCGGGCCCGGTCTGGTGTGGTGCCGAAGGCATCGACGACGGCCTCGAAGCCGGCCAGATCCTGAGCCGTCAAGGCGAAGGCGTCCTGCTCCACCACCGCGGTGTCCGCCCCCAGCACCTCCCTCGCCTTGGCGGCGTCTCGAACGATGGCGACAGCGTCCTCGCCGCGGCGCACCGCCTCACGGTAGATCTCCTGGCCGGCCATGCCGGTGGCGCCGATGATTCCGATTCTCATGTCCCGCTCCTGGTCATTCTCGTGGGTGCTGCTGATGGGTCAACCACCAGGGCAACGCCGCACAGCCCGCGGCCATTCCCGCACCGCTTCGGGGCATGAGCACCATGGATCACCATCAGCCCAGTGCCAGTGACCCTGCAATGAAGACCATGATCGAGCCGACCACGATGTCCACGATCTTCCACGTCCGTGGCGTGTCCAGCAGGGGTGCCAGTGCCCGGACTCCGAGGCCCAGGACCAGGAACCAGAGGGCCGAGCCGGTCAACGCGCCACCGGCGAACACCCACTTCTCCGCCCCGTAGGAGTTGGCGATGGTGCCGAGCATGACCACGGTGTCCAGGATGGCGTGCGGATTCAGCAGGGATACGGACAGGGCGGTCAGTACCACGGCGAGCGCGGGCGTCAGAGCCCGCCACGGACGCGAATCACGGTGTAACGTCACGGATGGCTTCGATGGGGCCGAGACCACCGCCATCGTTTCCGTGGACGGGCCCGTGACCTGTGGGTCTCGGGCCTCCTGGCCGGCCGCGGAAAAGGTCCCGACGCCGGCTCCGGCGCCCACCAGCGCCGGCTCACCCCGTTCCTCTGGAGCCTCGGCACCCGAGCGCGTGCCGTCGTCGGGCTCCACGGCCATGCGGCGCCGGTTGCCGAAGGCCGAGCGGAAGGAGGTGTAGGCGAACCAGAGCAGATAGGCGACCCCGCCCCACTTGAGCACCTCGAGCAACCACGGCGCCCTCTCGGTGATCACGCCGATGCCTACCGTGCCCGCGCCGATCAGCAGGAAGTCCCCGAGGAGGCAGACCGCGAGCGCCAGGAACAGGTGGTCGCGCCGAATGGCCTGGCGCATGATGAACAGGCTCTGGGCACCGATGGCCACAATGAGGGCGAGGCAGGTCAGCAGACCGGTAAGGAAGATCGTCACGAAGCCACGGTAGGACGGGGCGAGTTATCCGCTCCACCTACATATCCTTCAGGGTATTAAGCTTTGCTTCATGAACACCGACCACCTCCGGGCTCTGGCCGCCGCCGTGGACGAGGGGACGTTCGACGCTGCCGCCGCGTCCCTGCGTATCTCCGGTTCCGCTTTCTCCCAGCGCATCAAAGCACTCGAGAAGGACGCCGGCCAGGTCCTTCTCACGCGTACCGTTCCGGTGGGCACCACGTCCGCCGGGGACCGGATGCTACGTCTCGCCCGGCAGGTCGCGGTGCTGGAGGACGAGACGAGGCGCTCCCTCGGCCAGGGCACCGGCGGGCGCACGGTACTGTCCGTGGCGGTCAACGCCGACTCGATGGCGACCTGGTTCGTGGAGGTGCTGCGGCAGGCGGCCACCTGGGATGACGCGGTGCTGCAACTACACCTCGAGGACCAGGAGCACACGCACGAGCTGCTGCGCTCTGGCACAGTCATCGCGGCCATCACCGAGGACCCGGCTCCGGTCTCGGGCTGCCTCTCCATGGAACTGGGCGTCATGGACTACCACGCGGTGGCGGCGTCCACCCTGCTGGACCGGTACCGCCGCGAGGACGGGTCCGTGGATTTCGGGTCTGTTCCCATGCAGGAGTTCGGTACCCGGGACAGCCTGCAACGCAGCCGGTTGGCCGCGTGGCGCGCCAGCCAGTCCGGCCGGCCGTCCGATGCCGGAGCAGGCGGACTGGGCACGTTCGGCGTGGGAACGGACGGCGCCGGGCCCCCGCTCCACCAGGTCCCCACCGTCGGCGGGTTCAACGCGGCCGTGGCAGCGGGACTGGGCTGGGGCATGGTCCCGGCAGGCCAGTTGCCCGAGGGAGTCCTGGAGGGCACCCATCCAGACCTGGTGGCCATCCCCGAACTGGGTCAGTCACGCGTGACCCTGCACTGGCAGCGCTGGTCCGCGGGAACCGAGGCGCTGGACCGCCTCACCGCCGCCGTGCAGCAGGCGGCACGCCACATGGTGTGACCGCGCAGCCGACGATCCGGCGGGCGGTCGCCTGACCACCGGACCGGCGGGACGCAACATGGTCTGAACATTCGAGGCGATGGTGTGGACTGGGAACTCCGGACGGCCCTCATGCCGGCCCAGATCTTCCCCTCTGATCTCAGACCCCACCCGCGAAGGACTCCACATGTCCCCGACCGTTCGATCCTCACCCGCCCGCGTCCTCCTGTTGGGCTTTGGCGCCATCGGCCGCCACGTCGCCACCCTGCTGGCACCGGAGCGGGACGCCGGACGGCTCCAACTGCGCGCGGCCGAGCGCAACGTGGCCACCCACGGTCACCGGACCGTCCCGGGAGTCGAGCTGGTCACCACCGGTCAGGACACCGGCTGCCCCACCTGGCCCGAGGCGTTGGCCGAGGCCGATCTGGTGGTGGAGTGTGCCGGCGTCGACGCAGCCGGTGAGCACGGCCCCGAGGTCATCGCCGCAGGAATCGACCTCGTCCTGACCAGCGTCGGAGCCCTCGCCGATCCGAACCTGGCCCGGACGCTGTTGGCCGGCCCCGGGCGGCTCTGGGTCACGAACGGGGCCATCGGCGGCTTCGACGCCCTCTCCGCGGCGGCCGACGCCGGCGGCCTGGACTCGGTCCGCATCCGCACCACCAAGCTGCCCACCTCCCTGGTCCGGCCCTGGATGGCCCCAGCAGAAGTGGAGCGGCTGCACGAACTCCGCCCGGAGGACGGCCCCTGGTCGGTCTTCGCCGGAGGTCCCACCGAGGCCATCGAACAGTTCCCCGCCAACGTCAACGTCGCCGTCGGGCTCGCGTGGGCCACGCGCGGGCGGCCGGGGGCCGACGTCGGAGTTGGCGGCGCTGATCTGCCGGAGGACGCGGACCTGTTGCGGCGGTCCCTGGAGCGAGTCCAGGTGGAGTTGGTCGCTGACGCGGCCGCCGTGCGCAGCCGCCACGAGATCCTGGCCACCGGCCCTGCCGGTCGGATCGAGCTGGGCTTCGAATCGGCGCCCAGCCCGGAGAACCCCAAGACCTCCGGCATGACAGCCCTCTCGGTGACCCGCACGATCCGTGAGGCCCTCGCCCGCCGCGGCTAGGGGATCCGGGAATCCGCCGGGATCGCGTATTCGGTGCCCGTCGCGGTCCGCTCCAGCAGGGACGCATCCACCAGGTAACGGCGCAGCATCGCCACGTCCGAGTGGAACACATGCAATCGCTGGTTCAGTTGCGCCTCCGTGAGGACCTCGTCCGCCCCGAGGGCATGGTCGCGGACCCACCGCAGCACCTCGGTGCGCTCGGCCGGCGAGGCGGGCATCGTATCGATCCGCGGCCCGCGTCCGTCCACCAGGAATCTCCCGATGCCGGCCCTCGCCTCCCGCCGACCGCCACTGGCGGGCACGATGAGGGGTGCCCGCAGGGCGTTGCCGTCCACAGTGACGGAGCCGATGTCATCCTCCGTCAGGATGCCGAGCTTCAGCCAGCCCGCCACGGACTTCTGCTCCTTGGTGGTCAGGTCCCCGCGGGCCACGGGGTCGAGGGTGCCGAGGGCTGCCCGGGCGAAGACCGTGCGGGCAGCCTCGTTGCCCAGTGCGGCGAGGATCGGCTTCCAGTCGGGGGCGGCGTCGGAGGGGTGCGGGGACGGGGCGGCGGGAGTGTTGGCTGGATCACTCATGGGACCAGTATTGCCCAAGCCCGGCACAACAGACAGGGTCCTCCACGCTTGCCCGTGTCCTCGCGGTCCGGCACAGTGCAGGGACAGGACCCGATTCCGCCCGTACCCCGAAGGGACCCACCCATGGACCGTGAGACGGACCTGGATCCGGACGCCCAGCCGACCGCACGCCACGATGACCGTCTATCTGGCGACCCGATCGCCGACCTGAGCGCCGGCCCGGACTCCGATCAGCAGGCCGGCACCGACACCGTGGTCCGTGCACTCGAACGGCAGGTACGCGGTGAGGTGCACACCTCCGCGCTGCGGCGGGCCCTCTACTCCTCGGACGCCTCAAACTACCGGATTGCCCCACAGGTGGTGGTCTGCCCGCTGGACGAGGCCGACGTCGTGACCGCCGTCCGGATCGCGGCCCGGCACGGGCTGCCCGTGACCGTGCGCGGCGGCGGCACCTCCATCGCGGGCAATGCAGTCGGGCCCGGTCTGGTCCTGGATGTGGGGAAGCATCTGCATCGGATCATGCGGATCGACGCGGAGTCCCGCTCCGCCGTCGTGCAGCCGGGAGTGGTGCTGACGGACCTGCAGGCCGCCGCGGCGCCGCACGGACTGCGGTTCGGTCCTGACCCGTCCTCGGCGAGCCGCTGCACGATCGGCGGGATGATCGGGAACAACGCGTGCGGCCCCCACGGACTCGCCTACGGACGGACCGCGGACAACGTCCGCCGCCTGCGCTGGCTCCTGCCGAACGGGCGGATCCTGGACGTGGTGCCGGGGCGCTACGCGCTGGAGCAGGTGCCCGGGCTGGAATCTTTCGTCCAACAACACCTCGAGCTGCTGCGCACCGAGCTGGGGCGGTTCAACCGCCAGATCTCCGGCTACAGCCTCGAGCACCTGCTGCCGGAGAACGGCCGCAACCTGGCCGCGGCACTCGTGGGGACAGAGGGGACGTGCGGGGTGCTGCTCGAGGCCGAGGTCGAGCTGGTACCCCGGGCCCCGGCACCCGCACTGGCGGTGATCGGGTACCCGGACATGCCCGCGGCGGCGGATGACGTCCCCTCACTGCTTCCCCATCGGCCGCTGGCGCTGGAGGGCCTGTCCGGCGAGATGGTCGAGGTGGTGCGGCGGTCCCCCGGCGGTGACGACGTGCCGGCCTTGCCGGCCGGCGGAGGCTGGCTGATGGTCGAGGTCGGTGGAGCGGACACCGCGGAGGCGGTGGCCGCCGCGGAGGCCATGGTCCGTGCCGCACACGGCCTGGAAGCGGTGGTGCTGCCCTCCGGCCCGGAGGCCGCCCGGCTGTGGCAGATCCGCGCGGACGGCTCCGGACTGGCGGTGCGGACGGCCGCTGGCGCCCACGCCTGGCCCGGCTGGGAGGACGCCGCCGTGCCGCCGGAGCACCTCGGATCCTACCTACGGGACCTGAAGGAGCTGATGGATGATCGCGGCCTCTCCGGCCTGGCCTACGGGCACTTCGGTGACGGCTGCATCCACATGCGCATCGACTTCCCCTTCGCCTCCGGTTCCTCGGAGTTCCGGGAGTTCATGGAGGCCGCTGCCCAGCTGGTGGCCCGGTACGGCGGATCCCTGGCCGGTGAGCACGGGGACGGGCGGGCGCGCAGCGAGCTGCTGCCGGCCATGTACTCGCCGCAGGCCCTGGACGCCTTCGCCCAGTTCAAGGCCCTGTTCGACCCGGCGGGGCTGATGAACCCGGGGGTGTTGGTGGACCCTGATCCGATCGACGCGGCCCTGCGCCGCCCCGCCTCCTCCGAACAGCGGGCCGCGGATGGTTTCGCCTTCGCCGATGACGACGGCTCGGTCGCCGACGCCGTGCACCGCTGCGTGGGCATCGGCAAGTGCCGGGCGGACCTGCGCCAGCAGGGCACCTTCATGTGCCCGTCCTACCTGGCCACCGGCGATGACAAGGACTCGACGCGCGGCCGCGCCCGGGTGCTGCAGGAGATGCTCAACGGCGGGGTCGTCACGCTCGGGTGGGAGTCCCCCGAGGTCCATGAGGCCCTGGACCTGTGCCTGTCCTGCAAGGCCTGCGCCAGCGACTGCCCCACCGGCGTGGACATGGCCACCTACAAGTCCGAGACCCTGCACCGGACCTATCGGGGAAAGGTGCGGCCACTGGCTCACTACACCCTGGGGCGGCTGCCGTTCTGGCTACGGCTCGCGGCACCGATGGCGCCGCTGGTCAATGCCGCCAGCCGGGTGCCGGTGCTGCGCCGAGCGATGATGACGCTGATGGGGGCGGACGCCCGGCGGTCGCTGCCGCTGCTGCCGCGGGCACCCTTCCGGTGGTCGGAGGCGGCCGAGGCGGACCCGGAGCACGACGACGGCCGGGCACCGTTCGCTGATGGCCGGGTTGCGGCGGCGACGCCCGCGCCGCACGGCACCGGCCGGCGTCGGGTGGTGCTGTGGGTGGACTCCTTCTCGGACGCCCTCTCCCCGGAGATCCCCGCCGATGCCCTGACGGTGCTGGATGCCGCCGGGTGCGAAGTGCAGGTGGTCGGGCAGTCGACCGGTGAGCAGGCCTGCTGTGGGCTCACGCTGATCTCGACCGGGCAGCTCACGGCGGCCAAGGAGAAGCTGCGCCGGACCGTGGAGATCCTGCTGCCGCACGTACGGGCGGGACGGGCCGTCGTCGGGCTGGAACCGAGTTGTGTGGCAGCCCTGCGTTCGGATCTCGTGGAGCTGCTGCCCGGTCTTCCCAGCGCTCGGGAGGTGGCGTCGGCCGTGCGGACGATGGCCGAACTGCTGACCGAAGTCGACTGGACGCCGCCTCAGGTCCGGGGCGCGGAGGGGAGGCTCCTCGTCCAACCGCACTGCCACCACCATGCCGTCATGGGCTATTCGGCCGACGAGGCGATCCTGGACGCCATGGGCTGTGACGTGGAGACCTCGTCCGGCTGCTGTGGCCTGGCCGGGAACTTCGGCATGGAGCAGGGGCACTACGAGGTCTCTGAGAGGATCGCCCGCCAGGGCATCCTCTCCAAGGCGGAGGCGGCTCCCGACCGTGCCCTGCTGGCCGACGGCTTCTCCTGCCGCACCCAGGTGAAGGACCTGGCTGGTCTCGACGGCCGCCACCTGGTCCAGGTCATCGCGGCCGCGCTGCGCGCCGGGTCCTGACCAGCCCCGGAGACGCTGAGGGGCTCGGAAGGAAATCCCTCCGAGCCCCTCACGCTGGCGGCTATGTCAGCCGATCAGTGTCCTGCTGTGGAGTGCTTCGCGTACCGGATGGCCAGCAGGCCCATCAGGAGCAGCAGGAAAGCCACTCCCAGCAGCCCACCGAGGACTGTGCCGGTGGTCGCCAGGTCCGTCGACGTCCCGTCCTGGTGACCCGCCTGCTGGTCCGCTGGCTGGTCGTCCTGCTGGTCCGCTGGCGCCAACGGCGGCAGGTCCAGCTGATGCGAGTCCTCACCCGGTAGGGCATCGGTGCCGGTGACGGTGGCCTGGTTGTCCACCGTGCCGGCCGCGACGTCCGCCTCGGTGAGGCGGTACAGGGCAGTCGCGGTGATGCTCTCACCCGGTGCGAGCACCCCCACCTCCGCCGGCCACTCGCCGTAGGAGATCTCGGAGACCCCGTCCTTCTCGTCGTGCACGACGACGTCGGTGATGGTGACGTTGCCGGTGTTCGCGGCCTCGAAGGTGTAAACAACCTCGTCTCCCACGGCCCCGATGGCGCCGTCCGTCAGGGCTCCGAGCTTGACCAGGCCCAGTGCCGTGGCTCGGGGCAGGTCCTGGTTGCTGGTCGACGTACTGCTGACCGGATCGCCACCGGAAGTGGTGGCCGTGACATCCGCGGTATTGACCACGGCTCCGGCATCGAGGTCAGCCTGGGTGAGCCGGTAGTCCGCCGCGGCGGTGACGGATTCACCCGGCGCCAGGGTGCCGGCCTCGCCCGGCCACTCACCCCACGCCATCTCGGACAGGCCGTCCATCTCATCGGTGAGGACGATCCCACTCAGGGTCTGGGCGCCGGCGTTGGTCACCTCGAAGGTGTACCGCACCGTGTCACCGGCAACCGACGCCGCACCGTTGTCCAGCGTTGCCGACTTCTCCAGCTCGATTCCGGCAGCGCCGCCGACCGGGACGGTCACGCTGTCCTCGTCGACCGGACCCTCAGGCTGCCCCGGTTGACCCGGGGCACCCGGATCCACGGTGGGCGAGGTTCCGATCACGCTGGCGGTGTTGTCCACCCCACCGGCGTCCGCATCGGCCTGCGTCAGCTGATAGGTGGCCGACGCCGTGACGGTCTCGCCCGGAGCCAGCGTGCCGGCCTCACTCGGCCAGTCCCCGTAGCTGATCTCGGAGAGGCCATCCATCCGGTCCGTGAGCGTGACATCGGTGATGGTGACGTTGCCGGTGTTCTCCACCTCGAAGCTGAAGTGCACCGTATCACCGGCCGCACCGGTGGCGCCCTCGGCCAGGCTGCCGGTCTTGGTCAGGTCCAGTTCCGGCAGCTGCGGCAGCGGGTACGTGTTGCTGTCCTCCGCCTCGATCGGAGCGGCCGGCTCCGGGTTCTCCGGACCGCCCGTGGGCGGGGTCCCGGACACGGTCGCGGTGTTCTCCACCGTGCCAGAGTCCACGTCCGCCTGCGTCAGCACATAGGTGGCCGAGCCGACGACCTCCTCGCCCGGGGCCAGCGTGCCGGCCGCACCCGGCCAGTCTCCATAGCTGATCTCGGAGAGGCCCGGCATCTCATCGGCAACCGCCACATCGGTCAAGGTGACGTTGCCGTCGTTGACCACCCGGAACGTGTAGTCCACGGTCTCCCCGGTGGCCACGGTCGAGCCCTCAGCGAGGTCTGCGGTCTTCTCCAGGGAGATGGCCGGCTCTGGGCTGACGGCGATCCGCACGTCGTCGGTGCCGCGGACCGGGGTGCCGCTGTTCGGCGGGGTGCCGGTGACGGTGGCGGAGTTGTCCACCCCGTGGGCGTCCACATCGGCCTGGGTCAGCTGATAAGTGGCGGTCGCCGAGACGGTCTCGCCCGGGGCCAACGTGCCCACTCCGGCCGGCCAGTCCCCGAAGCTGATCTCGGACAGGCCCTCAAGTCCGTCCGAGATGCCCACGTCCGAGAGGGTGACGGTACCGGTGTTCTCCACCTCGAAGGTGAAGGTCACGGTGTCCCCGGCTGCGGTGTTCGCAGCGTCATCGAGGGACGCCGACTTCTCGAGGGACAGGCGGGGCGTCCCCTGCAGCGGCAGGTGATCCTCATCGGACGCCACTGGAGCGGGCAGGTCGTTCGGCGGGGTTCCGGTCGCGGAGACCCGGTTGTCCACACCGCCGGCATCCACGTCAGTCTGGGTCAGCGTGTAGGTCGCCGTGCCCGCGGCAGTCTCGCCCGGAGCTAGCACGCCCTCGGCATTCGGCCAGTTCTCGACCGTGATGCCGGAGAGCCCCTCGAGCTCGTCGGCCAACGCGACGTCCTCCAGGGTGACATTGCCCGTGTTCTCCACCTCGAAGGTGTAGGTCACGGTGTCCCCGGCGACGCTGCCGGCGCCGGCGGCGGTCTCACTCGACTTCTCCACCGCGATGCCCGGGTTCTGCGCCAACGGCTGAACCCGGGTGTCTTCGCCGGTCACCGGGTCCGCAGGAGTCCCCGGATCGGTGGTGGGCGGCGTGCCGCGCACGTCGACGGTGTTCTCGACACCGCCGGCATCGATGTGCTCCTGGGTCAGCGTCAGGGTTGCGATGGCGGTGACGGTCTGGCCTGGCGTCAGCACGCCTTCAACTCCGGGCCATTCACCCCACTCCAGTGCGGACAGTCCGGCGAGCTCGTCGGACAGGGTGACGCCATCCAGCGTGACGTTGCCCTCATTGGTCACGGTGAAGGTGTAGTCCACCCGGTCGCCGGCGTGGGGCGTGGCGCCCTCGGGTAGGACCGAATCCTTGTCCACCGAGATCAGCGGATCCTGCGGGACCAGAACGGTCGTGCCGTCCTCCGCCGGATCGATCGGCTCGTCACTGTTCGGAGGCGTACCGGTCACCGTGGCGGTATTGACGACGCCGCCGGCGTCCACATCCGCCTGGGTCAGCACATAGGTGGCGGTGGCCTCGACCCGCTCACCCGGCGCCAGCACACCGGCCTGAGCGGGCCACGCACCGTAGGTGATCCCCGAGAGGCCGTCGAGCTCATCCGTGATGGCCACGCCGCTCAGGGTCACGTTGCCGGTGTTGGTGGCGGTGAAGGTGTACTCCACCGTGTCACCGGCCGTGCCGGAGGCGCCTGGGGACAGCATCCCGATCTTGTCCAGTTCCATGCCGGGACCGGGTTCGACGGGGACGGTGCTGTCTGCCTCCGCGGGGTCGATCGGCTCGTCACTGTTCGGAGGCGTACCGGTCACCGTGGCGGTATTGACGACGCTGCCGGCGTCCACATCCGCCTGGGTCAGCTCATAGGTGGCGGTGGCCTCGACCCGCTCACCCGGCGCCAGCACACCGGCCTGAGCGGGCCACGCACCGTAGGTGATCCCCGAGAGGCCGTCGAGCTCATCCGTGATGGCCACGCCGCTCAGGGTCACGTTGCCGGTGTTGGTGGCGGAGAAGGTGAAGGTCACGACGTCGCCGGCACGACCCTCGGCGTCGGGGTCCTGCAGGCCGGTCTTGGCCAAGGCCAGGGCCGGGTTCGCGTTCACCGGCACGGTTGCGGTGTCCTCATCCCCGACGGGGTCCCCGGAGGGCGGAGTGCCCGCCGCGGTGACGAGGTTGTCCACCTGGCCGGCGTCCACGTCAGCCTGGGTCAGGGTGTAGGTGGCCGTGGCGGTGACGGATTCACCGGGGGCCAGCGTTCCCGCAGCGCCGTCCGTGGGCCATGCTCCGAAGGTGATCTCGGAGATCCCCGCGAGCTCGTCGGACAGGGAGACGCCCGTGAGGGTCACGTTGCCGGTGTTGGTGACGGTGAAGTCGTACCCGACGGTGGTTCCCGCGACGTGCTCGTCGGCCTCGTCGATGGCCCCGGACTTGGCCACGTCGATGGTCGGGGCCTGGGGCAGCGGCTGGGTGCTGCCGTCCTCGTCCTCCACGGGGGTGTCCGAGTTCGGCGGTGTCCCCGTCACGCTTGCCGTGTTGTCGATGACACCGGCATCCAGGTCGGCCTGCGTGAGCGCGTAGGTCGCCGTGGCGGTGACCGTCTGCCCGGGGGCCAGGGAGCCGGCTGCCTCGGGATCGGGCCACTCCCCGAAGCTGATCTCGGAGAGACCCTCCATCTCGTCGGTGACCTCGACGCCCGCGATGGTGACGTTGCCGGTGTTCTCCACCTCGAAGGTGTAGGTCACCTCATCACCGGGGATGCCGGCGGCACCCTCGGCGAGGGCATTGGACTTGGTGAGCTCCAGGGACGGTTCAGCCGGAACCCTCGTGAGGACGGTGCTTTCGTCCGTGGGCGGTTCCGTCTGCTCGTTCGGCGGGGTGCCGGTCACGGAGGCGGTGTTCTCGACGCTGCCGGAGTCCACCTGGGTCTGGGTCAGCGGGTAGGTCGCGGTGGCCGTGACTCGTTCACCGGGTGCGAGTACACCGTCGGCATCCGGCCAGCTGCCGTACTCGAGGGCGATGCCGCGCTCGTCAAGCAATCCGTCCGTGACGGCCACGGCGGTCAGCGTGACGTTGCCGGTGTTGACCACATCGAAGGTGTAGTTGATGCGGTAGCCGTCGCCGGCATTGCCCTCGAGGTCGCTGGTCTTGGTGATCTCCACGCCCGGGGTGGCGGGGATCGGTACCGTGCTGACGCCGTCGCCCGGCGCGATGGGATCGTCGCTGTTCGGCGGCGTACCGGTCACCGTGGCAGTGTTCTCCACAGCGCCGGCGTCCACATCGTCCTGGGTCAGCACGTACGTGGCGGTTGCGGTGACCTGCTGGCCCGGGGCCAGGGTGCCCTCGGCACCTGGCCATGCGCCGAAGGTGATGCCGGAGACGCCGTCCATCTCATCGGTGATGTCGATGGTGGACAGCGTGACGTTGCCGGAGTTCGTCACCTGGAAGGTGTACTCCACCGTGTCGCCCGCGGAACCGGTGGATCCGTCAGCCAGGGCCCCGGTCTTGCCCAGTTCCAGCACGGGGCCGGGCTCGACCGACACGGTGTTGCCGTCGTCATCCTCGACGGGGTCGCCGCCCGGGGTGCTGCCGGTGACGGTGGCGGTGTTCTCCACGCTGCCCGCGTCCACATCCGCCTGGGTCAGGTCATAGGTGGCCTGGGCGGTCACCTGTTCGCCGGGGGCCAGGACGCCCGGGGCCTCGGCATCGGGCCACTGGCCGTAGCTGATGCCGGAGAGGCCGTCCAGCTCATCCGTGATGCCCACGCCGCCGAGAGTGACGTTGCCGTTGTTGGTGACGGTGAAACCGTAGGTGACGGTGTCGCCCGCCCGGCCCTCCGCAGCGGCATCGAGTCCGCCGGTCTTGATCAGGTCGATCAGCGGATTCGAGAAGACCTCCACGGTGTCGCTCGCGGTGTCCGTGACAGGATCGCCGGCCGGCGGGGTGCCGGTCACGGTCGCGGTGTTGTCCACTCCGCCGGCGTCCACGTCGGACTGGGTCAGGGTGTAGGTCGCGGTCGCGGTCACGATCTCGCCGGGGGCGAGCACTCCGGGAGTCTCGGCGTTGGGCCATGCACCGTAGGTGATGTCAGAGAGACCCTCGAGTTCGTCGGCGATGGTGACGCCGGACAGGGTGACATTGCCGTCGTTGGTGACATCGAACGTGTAGTCGATCGTCTCCCCGGCGGCATTGGCGCCGTCCGGCAGTTCGCCGGACTTCAGCAGCGAGACCTGCGGGGCGGCCGCTACCGGAACGGTCTCGGTGTCCTCGCCCGTGGCAGGGTTGCCGGAGGGAGTGGTGCCGGCCGCGGTGGCGGTGTTGTCCACGCCGCCAGCGTCCACGTCTTCCTGGGTGAGCCCGTACGTGGCAGTGGCAGTCACGAATTCGCCCGGCTGGAGGACTCCGGTGTCTGCGGGCCAGGCCCCGAAGCTGATCTCGGAGAGCCCATCGAGCGGGTCATCAAGGCCCACCTCGGTGAGGGTGACGTTGCCGTTATTGGTGAGGGTGAAGTCGTAGGTAACGGTGTCGCCGGCCACCCCGGTCGCGCCGACGGCAAGAGAACCGTTCTTCTCCACGGTCAGGGCAGCGGATTCGTCCACCGGGAGACTGGAGCTGTCCTCGTCGGTCACGACCGACTCGGGCGGACCCGTCGGCGGGTTGGCGCTCACCGTGGCGGTGTTGTCCACGGCCCCGAGGTTCACGTCCGCCTGGGTGAGAGTGTAGGTGGCGGTGGCCCTGACGGATTCGCCGGCCAGGAGCGTTCCCTCGGTGGAGGGCCAGTCTCCGAAGCTGATTTCGGAGAGCCCTTCGAGGGGGTCGTCGATGACAAGGTCGGTCAGTTCGGTGTTGCCGTCGTTGGTCACGGTGAAGGTGTACTGGACCTCATCACCGGCCCGGCCGGTCGAACCCTCCACCAGTGCATTGGACTTCGTTAGGGTGACGCTCGGAGCCGGGACCGGGACTTCGACTTCGTCTGGCGTATCGACCTCGTCGCCGGCCGGCGGAGCGCCGGTGAAGGTCGCCACGTTGCGGACGTAGCCACGGTCGATGTCTTCCTGGGTGATGGCATAGGTCGCGGTGGCAGTGATCGTCTCGCCGCCATAGAGCACGTTCTCCTCGGTCGGCCACTCGCCGTAAACGACGTCCGAAAGGCCTTCCATCGCGTCGGAGACGCGGACATCGGACATCGGCACCGCGCCGGAGTTGTGGGCCGTGAAATCGAAGGTGACGATCTCGCCGACGGAACCGTAGGACCCCGGCTCGAACGCCCCGGACTTCGAGAAGTCGACCGTGGCACAGTGCGTGTTCAGGTCGTTGGCGATCTGCCGTGCGATCTGGGCGAAGTCGGCAACGTAGTAGTCCTCGTCCAACACCTCGCCGGAGACCTGGCGGACGTGCTCATGGAACTGTTCCAGGCCGGGGCCGGAAAGATTGTCCGTCAGGCCGACAGTGACGATGCGGGTCCCCTCCGCCTTCAGCGCGTTCGCACTCTCGACGGCGGCGGTAATGGTTGCTACGTCTGTGGAGTTGCCCGGACCACCGATTCCACCGCTAGAGGTCGTGTACTGCGTCGGGTTGCCGTCCGTGAGGAACAGCAGCGCCTCGTAGTCCTCGGGGCTGGTGCGAATGGCGTCGAAAGCGGCGTCCCAGTTCGTCCCACCCACACTGCTCGCAGGCCGCTGGACTCCCTGGATGTGGTTGACAACCGTCTGGCCGTTGTCACCGACTGAGGTCAGCGGCAAGGCGCGGTTGGAGGTCTGCGTCGTCGCCGGCGCATTCGTCGCGAAGTTGTGGATGGAGAGGTTGATCGGGTAGGGCTGCAGGTCATTGACCAGGCTCTCCAGCTGGTTCTTCATCTGGGTCAACTGGGAATCGGTGACCGAGTTGGACAGGTCCATGCTGATAGCCAGGTTGATGTCTTCGCACTGCTGGATTCCCGCTGGATTGGGATCCGGAGGAGTCGAGGATTCCACGGCGCTCGCGGGCGCAATCCCCGCCACGAAGCTGGCGGCCAGCACAGCGAGGCTGACGCTGAAGGCCAGCGCTCGGCGGAAGAGAATCCGATCCTGCTTCTCCACCGCTCCCGTCGGGGGTTGTTGAGAGGGGACGGGCAAGGTCTGCACAGACAAGTGGTTTCCTAAGCTTGAGAGATAAGCAGAGCTCGGCGGATCGCCAGCACTCAGTGCGTCGTAGACGGTGACGCGTCGAGGTCACCCACGGAAGCTTAGGCAATCGCAGGCCTCGACGAGGCATGTACCCAGAAAGTTACACCCCACTTCACCCACAATTTCACCCGACCCGGCGACTTCACTCTCCCGCCGCCGGTAGACCCCGAAATCGCATCACGAGCCGGCCGCCGAACCCTCAGGAACCGGCGAGCATGTCCAGGACCAGTGGCTTGACCTTCGAGCCGTAGAGCTCGATCGATTCCATCATGTACTCGTGCGGCAGGTGACCGTTGCCGTACTTCATGCCGAAGCGGCCGGCCTCCAGCGCACGGACGCTGGTCGCGACCTTGCGGGCGACCGTCTCCGGGGACCCGAGATGCAGGGCGCCGTGACTGATCTCCTGTCGGAACTGAGTGGGCGTCGGCGCGGGCCACCCCCGCTCGGCGGCCATCTTCGTCATAGCGGCCTCCCAGTACGGGTAGTACCGCTCGGCGGCCTCCTCATCCGTGGCAGCGACGAAGCCGTGGGAGTGCAGGGCCACCCGGCGCGGTTCGAAGCCGCGGGCCTCGATCTCACGGCGGTAGAGCTGCGCGAAGGGCTGGAACCGATCGGGGGTGCCGCCGATGATCGCCAACTCGAGCCCCAGCCCGTAGGTGGCCGCGCGCACCACCGAGGTCGGGGTGCCGCCCACCGCCACCCAGGCGGGCAGGCCGAACTCGTGGGCCGTCGTCGGGAACACGGACTGGCGCTGCAAAGCGGCCCGGGTGTTGCCCTGCCAGGTCACCGGCCTCTCGGTCCGAAGGCGGGCGAAGAGATCCAGCTTCTCCTCGTAGAGCATCTCGTAGTCGGAGAGCTCATAACCGAACAGCGGGAAGGACTCGATGAAGGAACCGCGGCCCAGGGAGACCTCGGCGCGGCCGTTCGAGACGGCATCGAGCGTGGCAAAGCGCTGGTAGACGCGGACCGGGTCATCCGAGGACAGCACGGTGACGGCGGAGATCAGCTTGATGTGCTCAGTCTGTCCGGCGATCGCGGACAGGACCATCTCCGGCGAGGACACTGCATAGTCGGGGCGGTGGTGCTCACCGATCCCGATGACGTCCACGCCAGTCTGGTCCGCCAGCACCGCCTCCGCCACGACATTGCGGAGGACCTGGGGATGCTCGAGCCGATGACCGCTGAGATCCTGGGTGACGTCACCGAAGGTGTGCAAGCCGAACTCGACCGTGCCGGCGGGCACAGAGTCGGCGTGCTCAGTGGACGGGTTGGGCCTCGGGGCGGTCAGGGCTGCGGGACGTTCGGCGGTGGTCGCGGGCTCAGAGTGCTCGGCGCGTGGTGTTGCCGCTCGGGGCCTCGACTCGGGCTGAGGGATGGGGTTCTCGGTCACACCAGGGGAACGCCGCCCCACCGGCATTCATTCCTTGAGATTTCAATGAACTGCCCTCTCGCCGCGAACCTCTGCCCAGGGTCGGGAGTTTGCGGTGGCGGCTCCAGGCCGGGGCGCCGCCGCAGGCCCCGGCGCGCTGGACCGCGCACCGGCTACGGCAAGGGGAAGGAGCCGTCGCCGAAAAGGATGCGGCGCGCCAGGGCCCGTCCGGGCGGCGTCCTCAACGCGGTGAAGGCAGTGGAGGCAAGAGCGGGGGTACGCAATCCGTCCAGACCCTTACGCATCAGCAACCGCCTCCGAAACCGGGCCCGCAGGACCTGGCCGTCATACGCCGCCAGCCCGCCAGGCCGACCCTCTCGGAGTGCCGCGTCCAGGACCTCGGCGGCATGCCCGGACAGCCGCAGGCACGGATCGAGGCCGCCGGCCGTCAGGGGTGACACCGCCCCGGCGGCATCACCCACGAGCAACCCCGCCGGGGAGGCGATCCGGGGCAGCACTCCCCCCACCGGGATCGGCCCTGCACGCTTCTCCACCTGCTCCGGCCTCACGAAGCCCTGCAATCCCGGCGCCCGTTCGCGGAAGGAGCGCAAGGCGCTGTACAGACCCCGCGGGAAACGGTGTGCATGACCTGCCGTGCCCACGTGGACATGCTCACCGTCCCGCAACACCCACGCGAGGTATCCGGGAGCCACACTCGGATCGATCACGCAGTGGAAGGCGGGGTTAGAACCATCGGGGCGATCGACGAAGACCTCCTCGGCCCCGACCAGCAGGTGGCGGTTACGACTCAATCCCAGTTCCCGCGCCACCCTGGACCGCGCGCCATCGGCACCGACCACGAAGCGCGCGCGGACCTCGAGTGGGCCCGCGGCATCCTCCAGGTGATAGCCGCCGTCCCACCGGCCGATGAAACGCGTGGCCAGCCGGGAGTCGACACCACCACGTACGGCATCGTCGGCGGCCGCCGTATAGAGCGGCCCCATGTCACCGACCCGATACTCATCCCGATCGCTCGCCAACTCCACGGGGCCGGCCAACCCGGGCGGGTAGAGCACCATGCGGCGGATGGCCGGTCCCAGGTGCTCCTCGGGCAGCACGAAGTCCTCGAGGGTGCGGCGCACGAAGATTCCCGTGGTCCGGACGGTGCCCGTCAGCGTGGGCCGTCGCTCCGCCAGGAGCACATGGTGGCCGGCGCGAGCCAACTGCGTGGCACAGTGCAGTCCGGCCAGGCCCGCTCCGATGACCAGGATGTCCACGCTCGCGGTCCGCTCACCCGCCACCAGCATCACCCTCCCGGCCCTCGTCCTCCAGAGTGCGCTGACCAGGGTCCTCCCAGCGCAGGAGGTCACCGGGCTGGCAGTCGAGGACGCGGCACAAGGCCGCCAGCGTGGTGAACCGGACGGCCTTGGCTCGGCCGTTCTTCAACACGGCCAGGTTCGCCGGGGTGATCCCGACGGCCTCCGCCAGCTCTCCGGCCGACATCTTGCGCCGGGCCATCATCACGTCCACGTCCACGATGATCGGCATCAGATCACGTCCGAGAGCTCGTCCTCGAGCCTTCTGGCCTGGGCGTCCCGATCGACCGCCTGGGCCAGCAGGCGCCGGGCGACGTTCACCGTCAGGGCCGCCGCGAAGGCCAACAGGGCGGCCCCACCGATCAGAAGGACGATCCCCGGAGCCGCAGTCCCCCCGCTCAGCATCACACCGAGGAGCACCAGGAGCAGACCGCCGGTGGCCACCGCTCCGGTGATGACATCGACAGAGCGGAACGCCGCGCGGGAGAAGATCCGACCGCGCAGCACCAACGTCAACAAATGCCAGAGGCAGACCCCGACCACCTGGAGGCACAGCACCCCCAGGCCGAGGGCGCCCACCAGGGGTATGGAATACGCCACGGTCACACCGCCGAGGTCGATCCACAACAAGGGCAGGATCACCGCCAGGACGACCAGGGAGCCAGTGGCGGCCAAAACCAACATGGCCCGCAGGATGATCACGAGCGGACGCGGAACGGGAGCGGGCAAAAGGGACCTCCATCGATTGCGTATCGATGACAACCTATCGTTAAACGATACCCATGGCAATGCGGCCCCGTGCTGCGCGCGCCAGTCGACCATTGACGCGCTGACACTCAACGAATAGCGTCCCGATGCAGAATCTCATGCTACTTGATATCCCTATCGGTCTCACCCCGAGGAGAAGCCGCGATGATCCCGCCCGTACACCGGTCCCAGGCACCCACACGTCGGCACACGACATCGCGGCAGCGAGTCATCGTCGCAACCACCGCGGCTGCGGCCCTCACGGTGACACCACTGGCGGCGTTGCCCGCCGTCGCCGCATCCGGTCCCGCGAACCCGACGGCACCCCTGGAGCGGCCTACGGCGCCCGGCGGCACGGGCCTGCCCAACGGTGTTCCGGACGCCGCCTTGGCACCAGAGCCGACTCTCCCGAAAGCCTCCGGATGGGACTTCTCCGAAACCTTCGCACGGACATCGGGGACGGGCCGCTATGACGACGGCGCCTACCTGTGGACCGATTGGCTCTATGACGACACCGGTACCGGTAACTTCACCTACGACGATCCAGAGTCAACCGGATCCAACGGTGCAGACATCTTCCGAGCCGCCATCGCGGCGGACGACTCGTTCACGTACTGGCGCATCGACTGGAACACCCTGATTGACCCCGAGGTGCCCATCGCTGCCTGGACCTTCGATACGGACCGGGACACCACCACAGGAGTGGAGGACTGGCCGGCCGCTGCCGGAGCGAGCTCCCCCGGAATCGACACGTCTCTCGTGGTGTCATCTCGCGGCGCGTGGGTCACGGATCTGCAGTCCGGCGAGGAGATCGACGTCGTGTCCGAGGGCGGCCAGATCACGGTGGACGCGGACGCGAGGTCCTTCGTCGTCGCGGTACCGAGGGACGTGCTCCCCGCCGATGGCTCCTGGACGACCCGATTGGCGTCGGGACTCGCGGATTCCACCGGTACGGCATTCGCCCCCGCACCGCAGTCCGGTGAGGGGACCCGGATCTACAACGCCTCCTTCCGAGACATGGAGGACGAGCCGCACCTGGTCGGCGACTACTCCAGCGCCGCCACGCACTGGAACAACGGCAGGCAGTCCGAACTGCTGGCCGACGGGGACCTGTCCGACTTCGCGCTCGACCTCGACTGGAGCGCCATCGACGCTCGCGAGTCCACGGCGGAGGCGGCACCGACCGGGTACTCGACCCGATGGTTCGTCTCCTCAGTTGAATTGGCACAGGGCATGGACGCGGAGGCGCGCAAGAGTCCGGGACCAGGGCTGCTCCCGGCCAGCTTCTGGGGCCGTGTCCAGCCCTACACGGTCTATGTTCCGACGACGTACTCCGCCGACGAGCCCGCCCCGCTCACCATCCTGCTGCACGGTGGCGACTCGAATCACAACGCCTTCCTCGGCAGCCGCAAGGACGAGCTCTACGGTCCGATGTGTGAGGAGCGGGGATCTATCTGCGTCTCCCCGCTCGGCCGAGGATTGTCCACCTGGTACATCAACCACGCAGAACTGGACGTCTGGGAAGTGTGGAACCGAACCGCGGAAACCTTCACCCTCGACAGCGAATCCACGGTCGTCGGCGGCCATTCCATGGGTGGAGTGGGGTCAACTCGACTGCTGACCAACTATCCCGACGTGTTCGCCGGTGCGGTCATCGCCTCCGGTGCGGGCTACTACAACGCCGCGGGCCAGCGCGACCGTGAAGGAGCTCCCGGGCGGGTGGAGAACCTTGGCCACGTGAACACCTTCATCGATTCGGGTAGCGAGGACATCGCCTTGGCCAACACACGGGTATGGGACGCCGAGCTGGAAGACGCCGGTGTGCCCTATCAGGCCAACTACTACGAGGGTGCCGACCATGGTGCGTTCGGCTGGCTCGGATGGTCGGACGCGGCCCGGTACCTGTCCGGAATGACCCGGACCACCGACCCGGCGGACATCGTCTACCGCTGGGAACCGGGCGATGACCGCCCGGATCTGGGCCTGGAGACGGACGGTGCCTACTGGCTCACCGGACTCGACCCCCGCGATGATTCAGCGCGGTGGAGCCGGGCCACTGCGACCTCGGGAGTGCTGGACACCACCGAGTTCGCACCGGTCCACACCGATACGATGCAGACCATCGACGGATGGACCGTCAATGTGCGGGAGCAACAGCGTGTCGCCCAGGGGGACAGGGCCCCGCGCAACGAAGTCGACCTGAACGCCGAGAACGTGGCGACCATGGCGGTTGATCTGGATCGGGCGCAGCTGGACCGGTCCGCTCCGGGCACGGTTCGAGTGGCCACGGATGGCGAGACCGAACTGACCTTGGCCCGCGGCGAGGACACCGTCACCCTCGGACTCGACGGAGGCGACCACGAGCTGACCAATCCTTCGGAACCGGACCACGTCGAGGCGGCGGCCGCAGACGGCGCCGTCCTGCTCTCCTGGCCGGCATCGGCCTCACCTCTGCCGGACGTCACCTACACGGTGCGGAACGCCGACGGCGCAGCGATATGCACCACGTCCGCCACGATGTGCACCATTGAGGGGCTCACCAACGGAGAGGAGTATTCCTTCTCGGTGAGTGCAGCGAACGTGGTGGGCAGTTCCGCCGGTGCCGTGTCGCCCGGGGTGACACCCGGGGCCGCCCTGGTGTTCTCGGACAATGCGCCCGGCTCGGCGTTCTACGCCCCTGTCCAGTGGATGGCAACCCACGGCATCTCCACCGGCTACACCGACGGCACCTTCCGCAAGGGCAACGACGTCACCCGCGCCGAGACCACCGCCTTCCTCCACCGCTACATCAAGCCCGACTTCACCGCCCCCGACACCAGCCCCTTCGACGACCTCAACCCTGGCAGCAACCACTACGAGGCCATCACCTGGGCCGCCACCGAGCAGATCACCCTCGGCTATCAGAACGGCACCTTCCAACCCCACCGCCCCGTGACCCGCGGAGAGTTCGCCACCTTCCTCTACCGACTGGCCACCCCGGAACACAACGCACCCCAGACCAGCCCCTTCGATGACCTGCCCACCACCAACCACCACTACGAAGCCATCACCTGGCTGGCCTCCCAGGGCATCACCATCGGTGACACCCACGGCCACTTCAACGCAGCCGACCCCGTCACCCGCGGCGAGATCTCCGCCTTCCTCCAGCGCTACGACAACACCCAGCGCTGACGCACTCACCCGCCTCGGCCCTGTGTGGGACGATCTCGTCACCGCGGCCTCTCTGACCTGCGCCACGGCCGTTCCGAACAGCGTCAGGCGAGCGCAGCTCAGGGGCGTCAGCCCTCCGCCAGCACCCCGCGCAGCGTGGGCCGGGAGGCGGTGACGCCCAGGCGGACGAGCACCACGCCGAGCACCAGCACGGCCGCCACGAGGCCCATGGAGAGGGGGCTGAAGATCACGGCGGCACCGATCACGGGCAGGGTCGTCACCACAGCGGCCACCAGGGTGAACACCAGCACGATCCACAAGGGCCCCATCACCGAACGCCGGCGGATGGCCTCCATGCTCGACTCCGTCATGCCGAGCCGGCCCAGGCCCCGGTACATGTCCGCGCGGTCGAGCACCTGCGCGGCCTGGGTGATGCCCACGGAGCAGGCGGTCAGCACGAAGGCGATGAGCATGGTCAGCAGCACCCCGGTACGCAGGTCGGCCACCAGCATCAGGTCCTCAGTCCGCATGCCGTCGGCCGAGACAGAGTCGGCCAGTCCCATGCCCGCTCCCCCGACCACACCGATGTACACGGTCACGGCCAGCCCGCCGATCTGCCGCCAGGCCTGCTGCGGGGATTCGAGCACGTTGCGGGCAGCCACGAGCTTCTCAGCGGTGTCCGCGCGGCGCCAGGTCCGGCGCGTCACCACGCCCACCAGCCAGGGGCCGATGAAGTGCAGGGCGATCATCGGCAGGCTGAAGCCGACCAGCATGACGATCAGCAGCACCATCATGTTCGCTGCCCCGAAGGCATTGAGCACCACTTGGGCCAGTGCCAGGCCCGCCACGGCCAGCACCACGCGGACCCAGTGGACCTTCGAGGCCTCCTGGCGGGTGCGCACCCCCAGCGGGGTGATCTCGATCCGCCGCAACCCGGCCATCGAGCTCGCGGCGGCCATCACCAGCAGGGCGCCGACCACGGCGAAGAGCCAACCGGTACCGAGCCACATCCCCTCCAGCCCGATCGGCCGCCCCGCGAACGGGATCAGCCCCACGAGCGGCATGAACACCAGGTAGCCGACCACGCCGAGCAGCAGCCCGGCCGCGGCCAGCACCACGGATTCGACGACGGCCAGAGTGCGCACCGTTCCCGTCCCGGCACCCAGCAGGCGCAGGGAGGACAGTCGTTCGTCACGGCGCCGGGCGAGCAGTTTGGCCGCGGCGCCGGCCAGGCCGACCATCGGGAACACGAGCAGCATCAGCGCGAAGACGGAGAGCATCAGATAGAAGCCGGCCAGGTCTCCCTCGATCGTCCAGAACGAGGCGGCGCCGCCGGCCACGAGCAGGGCCAGCGTGCCGACGATCGCGAAGGCGGTGACCGGCAGCCCCCAGACCTGGCGGTCGGAGAACAGCTTGCCCAGGAACAACTTCAGCACGGCGGCGGTGCCACCGCCCCCGGTGCCCGACGGCGGCCGGCCGGGCACCGCGGCGAGGTGACCGG
>NZ_BAAALH010000002.1:742781-773622 GCF_039528175.1 Citricoccus alkalitolerans | reverse complement strand
GACCGGCCGGCGTCGTGCCCGGCTCGCCCTGGCCGCCCAGCGGAGTGGACCCCACGCGGGGCTCGGAATGGGTGTGCGGGGAGGTGGTCATCGGATGGCCTCCGTCCGGTGGGTCTCCGAGCCGACCGGTCCGTCGGCACCGGTCGCGCCGGCCGCCGAATCGGCCACGATCCGCCCGTCCTGCACGCGTACGAGGCGGGAGCAGCGGTCAGCTGTCGCCTGGTCGTGCGTGACCATGACGAGGGTGCGGCCGCGGCCGACGGTGGAGTCGAGCAGGGCTCCGAGGACGGAGGCCGAGGTGGTGGAGTCGAGGGCGCCGGTGGGCTCATCGGCGAAGACGACCTGCGGATCGGCCACCTGGGCGCGGGCGATGGCCACCCGCTGGGCCTGGCCTCCGGAGAGTTCACCGAGGCGGCGGGTCTGCATGCCGTCCAGGCCGAGGGCGGCCAGCCATTGGGCCGCGTGGGCCTCGGCGGCGGGGCGGGACACTCCGGAGAGCAGCAGCGGGAGGGCCACGTTCTCCTGGGCGGTCAGCTCGGGCAGCAGCAGCCCGTCCTGGAACACGAACCCGAGCCGCTCGCGGCGGAGCCGGGCGCGGGCCTCCTCATTGAGGGTGGTGATCTCGGTCGGCTCGGCACTGGGCGCGGTGAACGACACCGAGCCGGCGTCAGGCAACAGGATCCCAGAGAGCACGTGCATCAGAGTGGTCTTGCCGGAGCCCGAGGGACCCATGATGGCCACGGACTCCCCGGCGTGCACGGTCAGGTCCACGCCGTCGAGGGCGCGGGTGGGCCCGTAGGCCTTGGTCAGGCTGCGGGCGGCGAGCAGGGGCGAGGGTCGATTCATCATGCCTCCACTCTCCCGCCGGGCACTCCCTGACGGCATCGGACCAGGCTCCGAATCTCGGCCGCGGCGGGTCCACCTGTGGGATGACCTGGAGAGCCACGCCGGGGCGGAGCACCTTGCCTTTGACTTCCGTGGAAGATAGCGTACTGGAAACTAATCGTAAGGGGTGCACATGGCCAGTGCTAACGCCGGGGAGTCCCGGGACGAGCACGCCGTCGAGCTCTGGGGCCGCATCATCAACGGCTTCGAGGCGACGAACCGCCGGATCCACGGGGCGATCAACGAACGGTTCTCACTGTCGGAGGCCGAGGTCCAGGTCCTGCTGACCCTGCACCGCCAGCCCGACCTCCGCGCCCCGATGGCCACGCTGGCCAGGGCGGCGTCCTTCTCGACCGGTGGCTTCACCAAGCTCGCGGACAAGCTGACCCAGCGCGGGCTCGTCTCCCGCGCCGCCTGCCCCGACGACCGCCGAGTGACGCTACTGGAGTTCACCCCCGACGGGCGCACCCTGGCTGACGAGGTGACCCGGCTGGACGCCCGCCTCAACCGCGAGGCCTTCCTCGACGTCCTCGGCCTGGACACGGCCGAGGACGTGGCGGAGGCCATGGCGGAACTGTTCCGCGCGAACAACCCGTCTGACGACTCAGGTACCGCCGCCACCCTTCCCCGGTGACACACTCGTCCACCACCGTGGTGAGGATGCCCCGGTGGTCCGTTCCGGGGAAGTCCAGCAGTGCGCAGTCCCGCGGTACCGGCCCTCGCAGCAGGGCATGGTCGATGGCCGTGATGGGCGGCAACCATGACCCCACCGGCCACGGGGGCCCGGGGAGCGGGCCGGGGACTTCAGCGCGAGCCATCAGGCATCCTAGAGGTATGGACGAACCGCTTCCCATCACGGACCCCCTGGCCCTGGAAAGTCAGATCTGTTTCGCGCTGTCCGTGGCATCTCGAGGCGTGATCGCCGCCTACCGGCCCGTGCTCGAGCCGTTGAAGCTGACTCACCCGCAGTACCTCGTGATGCTCGCGCTCTGGCAGCACGCACCCCTGTCCCTCAAGGATCTGGCGGAGTTGCTGCATATGGAGCCGGCCACCCTGTCCCCGCTGACCAAGCGCCTGGAGGCGTTGGGTTACGTCCAGCGGGCGAAGAATCCCGACGACGGCCGCGGCCTCGCCCTGTCCCTCACCGAGGAGGGCCGGGCGTTGCGTCAGCAGGCCGAACAGGTGCCGGTGGAGATGATGCAACGACTGCAGATGGACGAGACCGAGCTAAGGGACCTGCACCGGCTCATGAGAACGCTGATGCAGCGCGTCCACCCGTGATCATGCGTGGTCCGGATGCACGGTCCGGCCGGCGGGCGATCAGAGGCCGGTGAACGCCAGCAACTCGGCGGGCGGCTGCTGACCAGTGCTCTGGTAGCCCTGCAGGAGCTTCACCGCACGCTCCTTTTGGAGCTGCTTGCGAGGGTCCAGCGTGCCCTGGCGGCTGGCCGGGCCGAACGTGCACGAGGCGATGTAGATGAACCGCCACTGGAACCGGAACCACTTTCCCAGGCCGGTCTTATCCCTCACCACCGAGTAGGCCTTCTGGCGTGTGGGCGTGTTCGGCTGGTGCTGTGGGCTCTGCTCGGTCATCAGGTTCCCCCTGGTTCGGAATCCCACCACGGTGACGGTGGCCGAGGTCAGTCTATTTTAGTTAGGGCGCTAACTGAAATCTGGATCAGGTGTTGTCCCCGGTCTCGTTCGGCCGCATGACGGGCGGTTCCTCGCCGTCCTTCAGCATGAAGTACCGGTAACCCTCCTGGAAGGGTTTTGGTGGCTGACCGTGGTGGCCCTGGCCGGCGGCTTCCCAGGACTCCGTCACCCCGTCCTCACCGGCGGCTCGGCGGATCGCTGGCGGCGGCTCCTCCTCCTGCTCCCGGTAGGCGGCGGCCACCCGCTGGGCTCGCTCCACCCGCAGTGCCTCCCGCGGGTTCAGTCCCGCCTGCCGGCTCGCCGGGCCATAGACATCATTGGCCGCATAGCGGATCCGCCACAGCAGGCGGTACACGAGGGACAACCCGGTCGTGTCCTTCTCCAGCAGGTGGATCTTCTGGTTCTCGCGGATCTCTTCATCTCGCATGGCGTTCCTCCAAGGGACCGCCGATGCCGGAGCACCGGCGTACTTCCAGCGTAGAACCGGCACTGCGGAAGGTGAACGGCTGGTGTGCCGAGCGGTACTGCTCAGAGAGGTTTAGTGGCCCAATGGATCGCGAGCGTGCCGAATAGATGGGTCTCGTGGCCCACCCCCTCGAAGCCGGCCTCCTCCAGCAGTGCCTGGATCTGGGCAGGGGTCTTGAAGCCCCGGCTGGTGGCGGAGAGGTATTCATAGGCACCCGGGGTGCGGGTGATCAGCCGGGAGATCTGCGGCACCACGTACTTGATGTACGCCGTGGAGAACGGCTTGATCATGTTGTCCGGTGCAGGAGAGGTCTCCAGCGCGACCATGCGGCCGCCGGGCTTGAGCACCCGGAACTGTTCGGCCAGCGTGGTGGGGATGTCCGCCACGTTGCGCAGCAGGTAACCGTGGGTGACGGCGTCGAAGGTGTTGTCCTCGAACGGCAGGTCCATGGCATCCGCCTCGACCCAATCGATCTGACCGCCACCCGGCCGCTTCCTGCCGACCTCCATCATCTCGGGTGCGAAGTCGGCGCCAGTGACCTGGGCACCATAGTGTGAGCGTAGGACCTCCAGGGCGATGTCCCCGGTGCCGGTGGCGAGGTCCAGGACCACGGGGCGGTCAGGCAGCTCGGCCCTCGCCACGGTCCGGCGCACGAACCGCGGCTCCTGCCCCCACGTCATCACGAGGTTCATCAGGTCATACCGGCCGGCAATGCCATCGAACATCGAGGCCACCGTGGCCCCGTGGTCCGCTGGTGCCCCGGCAGCCTCCGGCGCATCGCTCGGCGACGTTTGATCGGAGGAGGGGTTCTCTGAGGCTGACTGGTGTGTGCTCACTCGCTCCACGGTAGCCGGTTCCCGGCGAGAACCCCGGTCAGCGAGGCGGTCTCGGAGGAACCTCCGGCCGCACCAGCATCATGCCCGCCCAGCGGTGCCGTGGAGCGCTCTTACCCTCAGGCTGGGGGCCTGCCAGTAGTCGCTGACCTGCGGAAGGCTTAGGGTGATCCCGTGATGCACGACTCACAGAAGCTCGGCTGGGATCTGCCCCGCGATCAGCAGGAGGCATTGCGCAAGGCAGTGCGCCTGGAGTGGCTCAGTCTGGGCATCACGGCATGCACGATCACCCTCGTCGCCTTCGTCCTGGGCAACTCGCAGGCCATGAAGACCGCCTGGATCGAAGACATGCTCTCCACGATCCCGCAGATCTCCTTCCTGATCTCCCTACTCGCCATCCGCCGGTTCCGCCAGAACGCGCGGCGCCCCTACGGAGTCCACCGCGCCGCCGGCATCGGCCACCTCGTCTCCTCCGTGGCCCTGACGCTCGTCGGCGGGTTCCTCGCCTACGAGGCCGTCAGTGGCCTGGTGACCGCAGAACACCCCACGGTCGGCACGGTGCAGCTGTTCGGCAACACCGTCTGGCTCGGCTGGATCATGATGGGGGTCATGGCGGTCATCGCCATTCCACCCATCTTCCTGGCCCGCGCCAAGCTGAAGGTCGCGCCGATCCTCAATGACAAGGTGCTCTTCGCCGACGCGAACATGAACAAGGCCGACTGGCTCACCAACGCTGCCTCCATCGTCGGTGTGGCCGGCATCGGCCTCGGCCTGTGGTGGTTGGATTACGCAGCAGCCTTCGTCATCTCGGTGGACATCCTCAAGGATGGTGTCCGGCACCTGCGGGCGGCGGTCCTGGATCTGATCGACAGGCGGGCCACCACACCTGACAACAAGGGTCCGCATCCGGCCATTGCCGACGCCGTCCACGCCATCCAGGCCTTGCCGTGGGTGGATCAGGCCGGCTGCCGCGTGCGGGACCTCGGCCGGCGATTGCACATCGAGGTCTTCCTGGTCCCCCGGTCCGGCGATGTCAGCGTGGACCAGATCGAGGAGGCGGCCAAGGTCTCCCGTTCCGTGGACTGGATGGTCTGGGACGTAGTCGTGATGCCCGTGACACGGCTACCGGACTTCGCCCAGCCGGACTTCGACTGACGCGTGCCCAGCGACTGCACCGGAAACCTGGGAGGGTTCGCACATCCGGTACGGTCGCTGGGCACGTCCACCGTTGACCCAACTGCAGTGTGCTGCCACCCCACACGGCGGCTGCACATGTTGTTAGGCTAGGCTAACCTCCTGTAATTAGGCAACACCCTTGTTTGCCAATGACTCGAAAGGCCGTCTCGTGTCCCTTGCATCTCCCTCCCCCACCGCCGGCGCACCGACCGCCGGCCGGACCACCCGCCGTCGTGCCCTGTCCCTGGGTTCCCTGGCGTTGAGCGCCGCCCTGCTCGCCGGCTGCTCCACAGGGCCGGCCGGCGGCTCGGACTCCGAGGCCTCCGGCTCCACCGACGCGACCTCGGACGCCACGTTCCCCCGGACGGTGGAGCACATCTACGGCGAGACCGAGATCCCTGCCCAGCCCGAGCGTGTGGCCACCGTGTCCTGGGTGAACCAGGACGTCGCACTGGCCCTGGGCGTGGTGCCCGTGGGCGTGGCCGCCACCGAGTACGGCGGCAACGAGAACCAGTCCACCGACTGGTTCGATTCCGCCCTCGAGGAGGCCGGCGGAGAGGCCCCGGAACAGTACTCCGAAGCTGACGGCATCAACTTCGAGGCCCTGGCCGCCACGGAGCCGGACGTCATTCTCGCCGCCTACTCCGGCATCACCCAGGATGAGTATGACAAGCTCTCCGAGATCGCCCCCGTGGTGGCCTACCCGGAGGACACCGCGGCGTTCACCACCGCCTGGCAGGATTCCACCCGGCTGATCGGGGAGGCCCTCGGCAAGGAGGACCAGGCCGAAGAGGTCATCACGGACGTCGAGGGGCAGGTCGCCCAGGCCGCGGAGGACTACCCCGCCCTGGCCGGCACCACCTTCCTGACGGGTACGGTCGATCCGGCCGCCGCCGATCAGATCTACCTGTTCACCGCCGCGGACAACCGGCCGAAGTTCCTGACCTCGCTCGGCATGGAGCTGGCCCCCGTGCTGGCGGACAACGACGAGGCCCAGGATGCCTTCTTCCTGACCTGGTCCCCCGAGCGGGCGGACGAGCTCGACTCGGACATCTTCGTCACCTCGGCCACCGATGAGTCGGTGACCGAGGCCATCTCCTCCGACCCTCTGCTGTCCAAGATCCCGGCCGTGCAGGATGAGACGCTCGTGGTGCAGACCGACCAGCAGGAGGTCCTGTCCACCTCGGCCGCCTCCCCGCTGTCCATCCCGTGGGCGCTGGAGAACGTGGTCCCGGACATCGCCGCCGCGGCCGAGCAAGCCGACAGCGCGGAATAGTACAGACCAGTCCAATGACCACCGTCTGATGACAGAGAGCGCATGAGACTCTCCCTCCAGCGCCCCTCCGCGGAGCCTCCGCCGCCCGGCACCAGCACCCCTGGCTCGCCGGAGCAGCGGTCCGCGCCTCCGGCACGACGCCGGCCGGTCACCGCTGCATCTATCCACGCCCTGCCATTCCTCGCCCTCCCGGCACTGGTGCTGGTATTCGCGTGCCTGGCCGCGTTGGCCTTCGGGGCCCGCCACGTGGACCCGGGAACCACCCTTGACGCTCTCGGCGCGTTCCTCACCGGCTGGGGTGACACCGCGGCGGCGGACATCGACGCCGCCGCGGCCCTGTCCCGCATTCCACGCACCATCACCGCCGTGCTCGTGGGCGCGGCCCTCGCGGTGTCCGGAGTGGCCCTGCAGGGAGCCACCCGCAACCCGCTCGGTGATGCAGGCCTGCTGGGCCTGACCGCCGGGGCCTCCCTGGCGGTGGCCCTGGGCCTGGGCCTCGGCATCTCGGCCGGCCTGGCGGGGGTGATGGTGCTGGCGATCCTCGGGACGCTGGTGGCCGCCGCGGTGGTCTACACCGTTGCCTCGGCCGCCTCCCGGCTGGGGGGCGGCACGGGCGGCACCCCGGGGCCCCTCTCTCTCGTGCTGGCCGGGGCCGCCGTCACCGCAGGCTGCACCGCCGTCACCAGCGCCCTGCTGATCCTCTCCCCCGCGGTGCTGGAGCGCTTCCGGTTCTGGACCGTCGGCTCCGTCGCCAGGTCCTCACTGGAAGACGCCGCCTGGCTGGCCCCCGTGATCGCCCTCGGCATCCTGATGGTCTTCGTGGCCGCCCCCGGGCTGGATGCGCTGGCCCTCGGTGACGAGCTGGCCCACGGGCTCGGTTCCCGCCCCGAACGCCTGCGCATGGTCCTGCTCGGTGCCACCGTGCTGTTGACCGCCGCCGCCACCGCCTTGGCCGGTCCCGTGGTGTTCGTGGGCCTGCTGGTCCCCCATGCCCTGCGCCGGTTCCGCCCGGCCTCCACGCGCGTGCTCGTGTTGGGCTGCGCCCTGTGGGGGGCCGTCCTGCTCGTACTCGCCGACCTCGCCGGCCGGCTCGTGGTGGCGCCTCAGGAGATCCACGTGGGCGTGACCACGGTGGTCATCGGCGTGCCCGTGCTGCTGCTGTTGCTGCGCCGGAAGGCGGTCTCCCTGTGAGCGCGCCATCCATCGAGACCACGGCCGCCGCTCCCGCCCCGGAGGCAGTGGCTGGACCCTCCCCGGCTGCGGTGGCCGCTGTGCGGTCGCTGCATTCCCGTGCCCGACGCCGGCTGCTCACCGCCACGCTCTGCCTCGCCGCGGCCTTGGTGCTGGCGATGGGGGTGCGGGTGCTGCTGGGCCATTACACCGTCACGATCCCCGACTTCTTCGCCATCCTCGGCGGGGAGACCATCCCCGGCGCCTCCTTCATCGTGATGCAGGAGAAGCTGCCCCGGGCCGTGGCCGGAGCCTTGGCCGGGGCGGCGTTCGGCGCCGCCGGCGCCCTCTTCCGGCGCACGCTGCGCAACCCCCTGGCTAGCCCTGACATCATCGGCGTGACCCAGGGTGCCGCCGTCGCCGCCGTGACCGTGCTTGCCTTCGGCGGCGTGCGGGGGACGGGTATGGCCGCCGCCGCCCTGCTCGGCGGCCTGGTGGCGATCGCCATCGTCCTCGGGTTCTCGATGGCCGGGCGGCCCTCCGCAGGCGCCGGTTCCGGCGGGCTGGCGGGCGCCTTGGGCGGGGCCACCTTCATCGTGGCCGGGATCGCCGTGGCGTCCCTGTGCCAGGCCATCCTGTCCGGGGCGATGCTGGCCCTGTCCCAGCATGATCTGCAGGCCGCGGCTGTGTGGACCGCGGGTTCCCTCAACGCGGTGACGTGGGAGCGGATCACCCTGCTGGCCATCATCATGATCGTGCTGGTACCGCTCGCCGGTCTCCTGCATTCCCGACTGGCCCCGGCCGACCTGGGCGGCGAGCTGGCCCACGGCGTGGGCTCCCGGCCCGGCCGGACGGGCCTCTGGTCCCTCGTGACCGGCGCCCTGCTGGCGGCGGCGGCGACGGCGGCCACCGGCCCGCTCGCGTTCGTCGCCCTGCTCTCCACCCCCCTGGCCCGGGGTCTCACCGGGGGACGGCCCTCGATGCCGGCGGCGGCCCTCTGCGGCGCGGTCATCGTGGTGGTCGCGGACTTCGCGGCCGCCGAGGCCTTCGGCGGGGTCCGCCTGCCCACCGGCGTGCTCACCGGGGCGGCCGGGGCGCCGCTGATGCTGTGGCTCCTGCTTCGAAGTGGACGGAAGGCTTGAGATGACAGTAGAACCGGCGATCCGCCTGCGCGGCGCGAGCCTGGCCTATGGCCCGCACACGGTCGTGGGGCAGGAGAAGCCCGTAGACCTGGACGTGCCGGCTGGCCAGACCACGGCCATCATCGGCGCCAACGGCTGCGGCAAGTCGACCCTCCTGAAGGGGTTGACCCGGCAGCTGCCCCTGGTGACCGGATCTCTCGAGGTCCTCGGCCGGGACGTGGAGAGATGGAACCCCCGCAGCTATGCCCGCACCGTGGCGCTCCTGCCGCAGTCCCCGGTGGTGCCGGAGGGCATGACGGTGGAGCAACTCGTGGACCGCGGGCGTCACCCGCACCGTGGCTGGTTCGGGGCCCGGACGGCCCAGGACACCGAGGCGATCGCCCAGGCCCTCGAGCTGGCCGACCTGGTCGGGCTGGCCGGCCGGGACGTGGCCGAGCTCTCGGGCGGTCAGCGCCAGCGGGCCTGGCTGGCCCTGGTGCTGGCCCAGCAGACCCCCGTGGTGCTGCTCGATGAACCCACCTCCTACCTGGACCTGTCCCACCAGGTGGAGTTGCTGGACCTGGTGCGGGACCTGCCGGACCCCAGGTCAGCCGGTGCAGACGAGCGGCCCCGGGCCACCGTGGTCGCCGTGCTGCATGAGCTCAACCTCGCCGCCCGGTCCGCGGACCACATCATCGCCATGGCCCACGGCCAGGTCCTGGCCGAGGGGACACCGGAGGAGGTCCTGACCCCCGCGAACCTGGAGGGAATCTACGGGCTGGACGCCGACGTCGTGAAGGATCCGTTGCTGGGCCACCCGGTGGTGCTGCCGCGGACGGCGGCGAACCGGGCCGCGGCCGAGAAGGTGGGGACCGGGACCGTGCAACTGCCCTGACGCCCTGGGTGCTTGACCGTAGTCGGCCAGCGGCCACCACCCAGGCCCGGTTCCTGCCCGGCGCTGGCATGATGGTGCCGTGACTCCGGCACCCGATTTCTCCCGCAAGCAGGCATTGGCCGGCGACCTGATACAGCTGGTTCCGGCCCGGCGGGAGCATGCTGCGGTGCTCCACCCGCTGCTGGCAGATGCCGAGGTGTCCCGGCTGACCGGGACGATGCACTCCTCCACCGTGCCGCCGCACCCGACCTCAGAAGGTGACGGAGCTCCGGCGGACTCCGAAGGGCAGGTGCCCTGGTCGGTGGACGAGCTCGCCGAGATCTACGCGCGCTGGTCCCGGGCGAAGGACCGGATCGTGTGGGTCATCGAGGAGACGGCCACCGGTCGGATCGTCGGGGAGTCCGTGCTCAACGACCTCGACGAGGACAACCTCTCCTGCGGCTTCCGGATCTGGATCTCCGGCGCTCGGGACCGTGGCCTCGGCAGCGAGGCGGTGGAGCTGACCCTGCGGCATGCCTTCGAGGACCAGGGGCTGCACCGGGTGTCGCTCGAGGTCTACGCCTTCAATCCGCGGGCCCGCCATGTCTACGAGAAGGCCGGGTTCCGTCTGGAGGGCACCCTGCGCGAGGCGCTGCTCTTCGACGGCGAATGGGTGGACGCCCACGTGATGGGGATCCTGGATGAGCAGTGGCGGTCTCGGCAGGGAGGGGTTCCCACGGACCCGCTTCCTGCCGGACCATAGCTCCATGGCACACGGAGACATCACCCACGTCGACATCCCGGTCACCGACCATCAGCGCGCCACCGACTTCTACGGTTCGGTCTTCGGCTGGAAGATCGAGACCTACCCCGGCTTCGAGGACTATCCCATGTGGCGGGCCCCGAATGAGGTCAGCGGCGGCGGCCTGGCCCCGCGCAGCGCGGACTTCACCCAACCCCGCTCCACCGTGGAGGTCGACTCGATCGACGAGACCCTGGCCACGGTCACCGCCCTGGGCGGCACCGTGATCGCCCCGAGGTCCCCGATCACCGAGACCAGCTGGTGGGCCGTGTTCCGGGATCTCGATGGCAACGAGATCGGACTCTACGAGGGCGTCACTGACACGTCAGCCACCTGAGACACGGAGACCCGAAGACGCCCGGGTTCACCGCCGGAGCGATTGCGCCGCCAGCCGAACGCGCTGGCGCGCCCTCCGGGTGCAGTGCAACAGTGGCCACGGAAGGACTGACACCCGAACGGAAGGACCAGATCCATGGCGAACTACCTGATCATCGGCGGACACGGCAAGGTGGCCCTGCGGACCGCCCCCCTGCTGGCGCAGGAGGGACACACGGTCACCTCGGTCATCCGTAGCCCGGAGCAGGCCGCGGAGATTGAGGCCGCCGGCGCGAAGGCCCTGGAGCTGGACATCGAGAACGCCTCACTGGAGGAGCTCGTCCGGGCCTTCGAGGGCCAGGACGCCATCGTCTGGTCCGCTGGCGCCGGCGGCGGGAACCCGGAGCGCACCTATGCCGTGGACCGGGACGCCGCGATTCGTTCCATGGACGCCGCCCTCCAAGCCGGCGTGAAGCGCTACGTCATGGTGTCCTACATGGGCGCCACCACCCAGCACGGCATCGCCGAGGACAACCCCTTCTTCGCATATGCGGAGTCCAAGGCCGCCGCGGACGAGTACCTGCGCAACTCCGGACTCGACTGGACTATCCTCGGCCCGGGAAAGCTCACCCTGGACGAGCCGACCGGCATGATCGCCGTCGGCAGCGGCACCGCGGACGGCGCCAATCGGGACACCTCACGCGGCAACGTGGCCCAGGCTGTCCGGGTCGCTCTAGCCACCCCGAACTCGATCGGACAACAGATCGACTTCGTGGACGGCGAGGAGCCGATCGTGGCGGCGTTCTCCCAGCTCTGACGGCGGCCGGGCCGGAAGCCGAAGCCGGGAGACTAGCGGAAGAGGCTGATGAGGATGCCGCCCACGGCGACCACGCCGGCGATGACCACGAAGACGTTCGAGGTCTTGCCGCGGAACCGAGCCAACGCCGGCACCTTGTGGATGGCATACATCGGCATGAGGTAGAGCACGGCGGCTATCACGGGGCCGGCCAGAGACTCGATCAGCGCCAGGATGCTCGGATTGAGCACCCCGGCCAGCCACGTGGTGACGATCAGGAAGATGCTCACGCCGATCGTGATGCCGCGGTCGCTCAGGCGCTTCTGCTGTGGGTCCACCATGGTGCGCACGATCGACGTGGCCCCCTCGGCGGCCCCCAGCCAGTGGCCGAAGAAAGACGAGGCGATCGCCGTGATGGCCACGGCGGGGCCGAGCCAGGCGATGAGGGGCAGGCCCATCACGTTGGCGAGGTGGGAGAGCACCGGAAGATTGGCTTCCTTGGCCTCCTGCAGCCCCTCGGGGCCGAGGGCCAGCACACAGGACCAGACGAAGCCCATGGTGAAGACGACCAGCAGCACCGCGGTGATCCGGAGGATGGAGGACGCCTTCTGCACGGATCCGGCCCCATAGCGTTCGCGCAGGGACACGGAGAACTGGGAGATGGCCGGGGAGTGGTTGAACGCGAAGACCAGCACCGGGATCATCAGCCAGAGGGACATCGCGAAGTCGCCGGGAGCGGGCAGCGCACCGAAGCCGTCGAAGGACCACTGGGGGATCAACAGCAGCGCGACCACGAACAGCACCGCGATCAACGGAAAGACCAGCCACTGGGTGACCACCAGCATGGCCTTCTTGCCGGCGACCATGACGGCAGACATCGCCGGCACCAGCACCCCGGACAGCAGCCACCGCGGCCAGGGTTCCAGGCCGAGCTGGTTCACCATGAGGCTCTCCACCGTGTTGGTGATGCCCACCCCGTAGATCAGCACGATCGGGTAGATCGCCAGGAAGTACAGGACGGTGACCACGCGGCCGGCGGCCTCTCCGAAGTACTCGCGGACCACGCCGGTGATGTCCTGGTTCGGGTTCGGCGAGGCACACACCATGCGGGACAGCGCCCGGTGGGAGAAGTAGGTCATCGGCCAGATCAGCACGGTGGCGATGAGCAGCGGCCACAGCCCACCGAGCCCGGCGTTGATCGGCAGGAACAGGATGCCGGCGCCTACGGCCGTGCCGAACAGGCCGGTCGTCCAGCTCGTGTCGAACCGGTTCCACCGGGGCGTCGTGGCCGTCGCGATGGTGGGCGCCTGACCTGCGGTCGGCTCGGGGGCCTGGCGCTCGGGCGGCTCCGGCATGGGTCCGGGCGTCGCCTCGGCTGCTGACTCGGGGGAAGGGCGTGAAGTCATGCACATACTCCTGGTTCGGCGCGTCGCGATCGGCTGCGCTGGGTGACCGCCCGGGGATCTAGCGGTTCTCGGCTGGCCCCAGCCGTCCACCTGGTGCGGTGGCAGGAAGGGCCCGATAGAGTGTAAGCCCGCTCACAGGCTGGCGCGAATCGAGCGGAACTCGACAGGCAGTAAGGAGAGGGCCATGCCCGAGTACCTGATTTCCGTGTGGCACTCCCCCGGTGTTCAGCACCGGGCGACGGGGCCCTACACGTCGGAAGAGGAGATGCAGGCAGCGTTCCAGGCAGTCGGCGAGTTCAACGAGGCACTCCGGGCCGAGGGCGCGTGGGTGTACGCCGGCGGTCTCGTCGCCCCAGAGGAATCCGTGGTGGTGGACTGCACTCGCGGTGCCGAACCGGTCATCACCGACGGCCCGTTCACCCAGGCCCAGCAGCACATGGGCGGGTTCTGGGTGGTGGACGCCGCCGGGCCGGAACAGGCCGAGGACCTGGCCGCCCGCGCGTCGAAGGCCTGCGGCAACAAGGTGGAACTCAGACCGTTTCAGACCTGATTCCGCATCACGCGCTCGGCGGAAGTCGAAGGACCGGCGTGTCTCGACATTCATCGCGGCCGCGATGAGACCAGGCGTGCCAGCAGCCGGTCGAGGGCCCACATCAGCGCGGCCAGCACGAAGAAGAACCCCAGGATCGCCACCACGTAGAGCGCCACCCCGTCATAGCCCATGCGTGGCACGTCGAGGATGCTGTAGGGGTACCAGTCGAGCGCCGGCCCCCGCGCCAGGGTGAATGCCAGCCAGGCGAGCGGGATGATGGCGGCCAGGCCGATCCGCTTCCACGTGACCTGGCCGCGGGGGTCGAACACCAGCCACACCAGCGGTGTCAGGATCGGCGTGATGATGTGCTGGATCGTGTCATTCAGATGTTCCACCGGGGTCCCCGGCGGAGCGCCCCGCAGCAGCACGTTGAACACCACGCCGGTGATGACGATGCAGACCACGGCCGCGATGCGGAGCGCGTGGAACAGGGTGGATGACCGGTGTGGTCGGAGGGCCAGCAGCAGTGAGGTCAGCCCGACGAGGAAATTGGACAGGAACGTGAAGTAGCTCGGCTGGTTGACCAGGTGCTCCCAGCCGCCGGCGAAGCCACCCGAGAAGCCCGCGTCCACCGGCAGGTCCGAGTCCTTCCAGGAGCCGATGTGGAAGGAGAGAGCGTTGCCCGTGAAGGACAGCAGCGCCGCCAGGGCGAACACCACCCGCCCGACGCCGGTCCACCGGCCGGGTGCCCCGGCAGCCTTCCCCGGCGTCAGGGTGCGGAGCGCCACGGCCGTCAGTCCTGGTGCAGGCAGATGATGTTGCCCACCGTGTCATTGATCAGCGCGTCCGTGCCGCCGTACTCCTGCTGCTGCGGCTCGGAGATCACCTCGGCCCCTCGGGCGCGAATCCGTTCGAACTCCTCGCGGCCACCGGTCAGGGTCAGGACGAAGGCGGGCATCCCTGCCAGACGGGTCTCGTTCTGGAAGGCCGCCGCCGCACCCTCGGCGCGGCCGAGCACCAAGGCGGCACCGGAGTCCGGCCCCGGGGCGCGCAGGGCGAGCCAGCGGAAGTCCCCACTGGCGAAGTCTGTCTCCACCTCGAAGCCGAGGACCTCGGTGTAGAACGCCTTGGCGGCATCCTGGTCATTGACGAGCACGTGGGCCTGGTCGATCTTCATGGGGCGCCTTTCGGAAGACGGTGAGCTGTGGGACGGCGCATGACCGCCCTCTGCCCAGTATGGCCTGACCCGCCTACGCTGGGGAGGACCGCGGTCATCTCGCCGCACCTGCCACGAGCACGCATCACTGGAGGGCACCACATGAAGATCGGCATCGTCATCGGATCTGTTCGCGAGGGACGCCTCGGCGAGTCCATCGGCGCCTGGGTGGCCGAACGGGCCCGGGCGCAGGCCGGCGCCGCGGACGTGGAGTGGACAGTCCTGGACGTCAAGGCCTTCAACCTGCCCATCATGGCCAGTGAGAACTGGGCCCAGGACGAGAACGGGCCGGCCGAGGTGCACCGGTGGCGGGATGCGGTGGCCGAGTGCGACGGCTTCGTCTTCGTCACCCCCGAGTACAACCGCAACATCCCCGGCGCCTTCAAGAACGCCTTCGACCTGCTGAGCCGGCAGTGGAGGGACAAGACCCTGGCCATCGTGGCCTATGGCGGCCTCGGCGGGGTCCGGGCGAACGAGGCCTGGAGGTTCACCGTGGCCTCCTACAACATGCATGTGGTCGGAGACTCGGTGAACCTGATCCGCCGCGTCGATTTCCCCGGCGGGAAGCTGGCGCTGACCGACCACCACGACACCTCACTCTCCAAAGTGCTGGCCCGCCTGGTGTCTCTCACCCGAGCGGTCACCACGGAGCGTGAGCGAGCGGCGGCCGCCTCGAGCTGAGGGGTTCGGCCCAGGTCAGCGGCTTGCGGTTGGGATCGAGTGGCGGATTCGGGCTGCTCAGTCCCGGTCCGGAGGCTCGAGGTCCATCCTCTCGCCCTGCCAACCAGCGCGGAGCCATCGGTCATGACTGGCCACCACGACGGCGCCCGGATACTCCGGGATGGACGCCTCCAACTGCGTGGAGAGCAGCAGGGAGAAGTGATTGGTCGGCTCGTCCAGCAGCAGCACGTCCGGCGGGTCGGCCAGCAGCACAGCCAGGTCCAGTCGACGCCGTTGCCCAACGGACAGATCCCGGACACGGCGCTGCTCGTCCCGCCCGGCGATCAGACCGAAGGTCCCCAAGGGCACCCTCTGCGCGGTGGCGTCGCCCACTGCCCGTCGGTACGACTCCGCGACGGTCACATCCTCGACTTCGGCCCCCTGCTCAGCCGTGGTGAGTTGTTCCGCGTCCTGGCCCAACAGGCCGACCGTGAGCCGGCCGGTGGTCGTGACCGAGCCGGCGTCGGGCATCAGGTCCTCGGCCAGGATGCGCAACAGCGTGGACTTCCCGGCCCCGTTGGGCCCCGTGATGAGCAGGCGCGAGCGCGTGCCGAGGTGCACCGATACCGGGGCCAACCGGCCGGTCAGGGCCACCTCGGTGGCCACCAGCACCGACCCCGCGTCCGACGCCGGCCGGATGATTCCCTGCCCGCGTGTTTCTGAGCGGTGGTCACCGCCGGAGGCACCACCCGCGGCACCGCTGAGGGCACCGTTGCCGGCAGGATGGGAGGCCGCTGCCGCAGCCAGCCCACCGAAGCTCACGACGGCGGGTGGCCTGCGGACCTGCGATTCCTCCAGCCGGGCCAGCGCCGTGGCCGCCTCGTTGACGCGCCGGGAGACGACTTTGGCGTTGCGGTCCGCGTAGAACTTCTGGGCCATCTTGCCCTCCGTGGGAGGCGGACGGTCTGCATTGCCCACGGTGTGGTTGTCCCTGACCTGCCGCCGCAGCCGCTTCAGCTCTGCTTGCTCGTCCCGGTACCGGCGCTCCCACCATTCCCGCTCGCCGATCCGGTACAGCAGGTAGTCCGTGTAGCGCCCGCCGTAGCGGGTGAGCCCGAAACCGGAGCCCGCGCCGCCGGCGTCCGAGGCACCGGGGGCGTCCCGGTGGAGCTGCGGGGCGGGGTCGAGGTCGAGCAGAGTGGTGGCGGCGTCGTCGAGGAATGCCCGGTCGTGGCTGGCGATCAGCACGGGTCCGGCCCAGTCCTGCAACAGGTCCACGAGCAGCGCGGTCCCGCGGGTGTCGAGGTGGTTGGTGGGCTCGTCCAGCAGCAGGGTGTCCGGGCGGCGCAACAGCAGCCAGGCCAGGGCGAGCCGGGACAGCTGACCGCCGGAGAGGCTGGAGGCCGGGCGGGTCCGTGGGATTCGTCCCAGGTCGAGTCCGTCCACGAGGCGATCCACCTGCTGGTCCACATCCCACGCCTGGGTGCGGACGGCCTCGGCGAGGGCGCGGTCGTAGGCCGTGGCGACCTCAGACGGGCTGACGGTGTCGGTCGGGGCTGCGAGCGCATCCGCGAGCCGGACCACCTCCTCCGCGACCGCGCGGGCCGGGGCCGTGGCCTCGTCCAGCACCTCCTGGACGGTGAGGTCCAGGGCGAAGGGCGGCTGCTGATGGAACAGTCCAACGCTGCCGGGGACAGTGACGCGGCCGCCGTGGTCGTCGTCCAGTCCGGCGACGATGCGCAGCAGGGTGGACTTGCCGGTGCCGTTCTCGCCGATGAGGCACGCACGCTCGCCGGAGGCCACTGTGCAGGAGACGTCCGTCAGCACGCGCCGGTCCGGGAAGGACTTGGAGACGCCATCGAGCGTGAGGTGGTCCGCACCGCCGAGGGCGGAGGCGACCGGGGTGAGGGACTGCGGCCGGTCGGACGACAGGCCAGAGGAGCGCAGATCTGCGGAGAGCAGGGAGTTGGGGTGGGTCATGAGTAGAGTCCTGGAAGGCACCGGCAGGGTCCCGCCGGGCAGTGCCTCGGGCGCGGGAGGGGCTGGACTCAACGCTTCATGACGTGAAGGGTACCGGAGCACCGGCTGGATGTCACTCGGCTCTGGCCAGGAGCCGGCGGTGGTGGCCATTCTGGAACCATGACTGCTTCAACTGCCGGCACCGACTCCACCTCCGCCCAGGGCCTGACGGCCCTGGCCCTGGTCTGCACGCTGACCCCGTCCCCGAAGCCCTCCAGCAGCGAGCTGATGGCCGGGCATGTCCTGGACGAGCTGGAGAAGAACGGAGTGGCCACCTCCTCCGTCCGGGTGGTGGACCACGACGTGAAACCGGGAGTCCAGGTGGACATGGGTCCCGGCGACGCCTGGCCCGCCCTGCATCAACAGGTCCTGGACGCGGACATCCTCGTACTCGCCACCCCCATCTGGATGGGCCACCCGTGCAGCATCGCCCAACGGGTGATCGAACGGCTCGACGCGGACCTGTCCGAGACCGATGACCAGGGCCGGCCGATCATGTACGACAAGACGGCAATCGTGGCTGTGGTCGGCAACGAGGACGGCGCCCACAAGACGATCGCCGACATGACCCAGGCCCTCAGCGACATCGGATTCAGCATCCCCGCCCAGGCCGGGACCTACTGGGTCGGTGAGGCCATGCAGACGGTCGACTACCAGGACCTCGATCAGGTGCCCGAGAACGTCGCCTCCACCACAGCCGGGGCAGCGCGCAATGCGGCCCACCTGGCGCGGCTGCTGCGAGCGGAGCCGTACCCGGAGGGATCCTAGCCGGCCCCGGCGGAGTACTCCCTCCGGTCCTCGAGCTGACCGTCAGCCACTCCTCGCCTGGTCATCACCCGGCTGGAGGTTTCCGCGCGCAGTGTGTCATCGGGGCACGCTCGGACGAGGGATCATAGAGGGCATGAGCAGTGGGGTGGCCAGCCGGCCGGTGAACCGGCGTGCGGAGATTGCCTTCGGCATCAGATTGTCCCTCCCGGCAGGGCTGGGCATGTTTCCGATCGGCATCGCCTTCGGACTGCTGGTGATCCAGTACGGGCTGCCCTGGTGGATGGCCCCGGCGCTGTCCATCGCCGTCTTCGCCGGGTCGGTGGAACTGCTGCTGATCGGACTCATCGCGGCGGCCACTCCCCTGGCCACCATCGCGCTGACCACGTTGCTGGTGAACTTCCGCCACGTGTTCTACGCGTTCACGTTCCCGCTGCACGTGGTGAAGAATCCCCTGGCGCGGGCATACTCCGTCTATGCACTGATCGACGAGGCCTACGCCATCACCGCCGTGAACCCCCGGGGCTGGAACAGCTGGCGGCTGCTCGCCACCCAGATCGCCTTCCAGGTCTACTGGGTTAGCGGCGGCTTGGTCGGGGTTCTGTTCGCCTCGGTGCTCCCCGGGCCGGTCGAGGGGCTGGAGTTCGCCCTGTGCGCCCTGTTCGTCACTCTGACCTTGGATGCCTGCCGCTCCCGGAAGGAGATCCCCTCCCTGGCGATGGCCCTGGCCTGCTTCGGTGGGGCCCTGCTGCTCGTCCCGGACTCAGCCCTGTTCGTGGGGATGCTGTTGTTCGTGGCCGCCCTGACCGTCCGGTTCCTGCTCGCACGCAAGGGGGGCCGCTGACCATGGTTGAGCTCGATCCCTGGTATGTGGCCGGAGCCCTGGGCATCGCCTTCGCTATCACACTGTCCCTGCGGGCCCTGCCGTTCGCCGTCCTGAAACCCCTGCGGAAGTCCCGGCTCATCATGGCGATGGGCCTGTGGATGCCGGTGGGGATCCTCGGCATCCTGGCCGCCTCCACCTTCGTCAGTACGGCCAGCGTGGACTGGGCCACCGCGGCCAAGGCGGTCGTGGCGGTGGCGGTCACGGTGGCGGTGCACTTGCTGTGGGGTCGGCGGACCCTGCTCAGCATCGGCCTGGGAACGCTGACGTTCGTGGCGCTGGTCAACCTGCTGTAGTCCACGAGGTCTGTGCCGGTCCGACCACTCGATGCCGCACTGCCACGGCCCCACCGTCGAAACGCCGCTCGTCCAGTAGCTCCAGGTCTATCCGCAGACCTGCCGGATACACGGGCAGCCCGCCGCCGATGACGATCGGCAGCAGGACCTGGTCGACCACGTCGACCAGTCCGGCGCGCAGGGCGTGGGCGGCCAGCGTGGGCCCTGCGATCATCAGGTCTCCGGGCGTGGAGTCCTTCAGGGCCCGGACCGCCTCCGGGTCGAAGGCCTTCGCCAGGCGCGTCCTCCGGGTGACGGGCTCCTCCAGCGTCGAGGAGTAGACGATCTTGTCCGCGTCGATCCACCGCTCGGCGAACTCGGAGTACAGCCGGTTGGCTGCGGCAAAGTCGGGATCAGTCTCCCAGACGGTCATCAGGTCGTAGGTCAGCCGGCCGTAGAGGTGGAGATCCACCCCCAGCAGTTGGTCGTTGGCGTACTGGTGGACCTCCTCGTCCGGCTCGGCCCAGGAGAAGTCCCCGGACGGGTCGGCGATGAACCCGTCCAGGGAACCGATGGAGAAGTAGCCCAGCTGTCCCATAGCCTCAGTCCTCCTGCTCGGAGCCAAGCCCGGCGAGCGGCTCGAAGGCCGCATAGATCACACCGCTGGCAAAGGCCTTCGTCTCGGTGCGCCGTAGTTGCGGCACGGAGTATCCGTCCGGGAAGAACCCACGGCCCCGGCCCTGCCAGGCGGGATAGGTGAACATCCGGTAGAGGTCCACCAGGCCAGCCCGGATGAGGGCGTGGCACAGCTGGATGCTGCCCGTGATGATGACGTCCCGGCCCGGTGCGGCCCGCAGCTCGAGCACAGCTTCCTGCGGGTCACCGGAGATCACGGTGGTGTTCTGCCATCCCGGATCGGTCAGGGTCGAGGAGATGACCCGCTTGTCCGCCCGGTCGAGACTCTCGGCGACACCGGTGGTGTCCCCGGTCTGGAGCGGCCAGTAGCCGCGGAAGTCCTCGAAGGTCTGACGGCCCAGGAGCAGAACGTCCTCACGCTCGGTCTGCCGCATCAACTCCGCGGCCAGGTCCTCGTCCTGGTTGGACGGGTCGAACCAGTCGTCCAGCATCTCGACCCGGCCGTCCAGGGTGGTGTTCTGCGTGATGACGATCCGCATGGGTTCTCCCGGTTCGGTTGGTCCTCCCACACTAGGGGCGAGGCCTACCCTGCGCGTCTCCGATCCTGCCGGATTCCCCGCTCGCCAAGTCAGTCCGCGTGGACTGCGCGGTCCACAGCGTCCCGGATCAGGGCACCGGCCTCGTCCGCGCCCAGTGCACCGGCCAACACCCGGGTATTCAGTCCCTCAGACAGTGAGACCAGAGCCAGGGCGGTGGACTGCACCTTCGCTGCCTTCGGTGCCACCTCCACCCTGTGGGTCAGTTGTTCATCACCCCGCGCTCCCTGCGCCTCCTGCGTTTCTCGGGCTGCGGCAAGCAGTGCGACCGTAGCCTCCACCCGGCCGCGCATGGCCTCGACCACCACTGCGGCGATGCCCGGATGGGACACGGACTTGGCGAGATAGGTGGCCCACACCGAGGAGCCCACCCGTAGTCCCTCGGTGAGCGGGAGAGGGGCGCAGAGGAAGTCCGCCAGCTCGTCGCGGGCCGGCCCGGGCTCCCGGGGGGAGGGATCCGGACCGTGGTGCTGCTCGGCCGCGGACACCATCGCGCGGCAACCGAACACCACCAGCTCATCCTTGCTCGTGAAGTAGTGCTGCACCCGGCCGATGGACACACCGGCCGCCTTCGCCACCGCACGGAAGGACACCCCGTCGATCCCGTGTTCGTGGATGACCTGCCACAGGGCCAAGGCGATCTCCCCGCGGCGCTGCTCATGGTCGACGATCTTCGGCATGCCGCCACTTTACAGTACGGACAACTTGCATCACCATTGCAGTATGAACATATTGGTAAACCATCGGCCCCGGCGCCCCAGTCGCGGGCGCCGGATCCTCCGGTGGCTCGGCATCGGCCTGCTCGTGGTCTTGGTGGGGACCGGGCTGGTCGCCACCTGGAACTTCTTCGCCGGCCCTTCCGGCGTCGGCCACTTCCGCAGCACCGAGGGCCGCAGCGACTACCTGTCGGCCTACCGGGACTCCATGGATCGGTTGCCCGAGCCCACAGATGCCCATGACGTCCGCACCAGCCACGGCACGGTCCGCGTCTACGAGTGGACCACGGACCAGAACCGCACTGAGACCCCGATCCTGCTGGTTCCCGGCCGGGCTTCCGGCGTGCCCATGTGGATGGACAACCTCGAGAACCTCGTGGGTGAACGCCGGGTGCTGGCCTTCGACGCCCTCGGTGACTCTGGCCTGTCCGAGCAGGCGGTCCCCTTCGAGGAGTTCGCGGACCAGGCTCGCCCGGTCGACGACGTGGTGTCCGCACTCGCCCCGGAGGGCGTCCACCTGGTGGGCCATTCGTTCGGCGGCGCCGTGGCTTCGGCCTATGCGCACCAGTACCCGGACCGCACCGTCACGCTCACGCTCCTCGACCCGGTCTTCACGCTGGCCAACCCATCTCCGGAGATGCTGTGGTGGAGCGTGGTCGCCTCACTGCCGGGCCTGCCGGAGGCCTGGCGGGAGACCGCCCTGGAGCGGATCGGCGGCACGGAGATCGACTCGGAGGAGGATCGCGACGAGCCGATGACCCGCATGATCACGGCAGCCACCGCCCACTATCAGGCGGCTCTCCCGCAGCCCGCACCCCTGACCGATGACGAGCTGGAACGGCTCAGTATGCCGGTCTACGTGGCCCTGGCCTCCCGCGATTCCCTGGCCGGTGGCCCGGGCGCGGTGGAGCGGGCCGAGTCACTGCCTGACTCCACGGTGAAGATCTGGCCGGACACCACCCATTCACTGCCCATGCAGGCGGCGGGGGAGCTCGAACCGGAACTGTTGAGGTTCTTCGAGGATCAGGACCGCTGAAGGATCGCCACCACGTCCTCATCCTCCACGGCGGCGAAGTCCGCATAGTGCCCGCCGACGGACCGGAAGAACCGGGGTGTGGCCACCACGACCACCTCGTCGGCTTCACCGCCCTCCCGGATCCGGTTGACGGTGTCCCGGGCGGCCACCGGCACGGCCAGCACCACGTGGGCGGCGCCGAAGTGGCGAGCCACGGTGCAGGCCACCCGGGCCGTGGCACCGGTGGCCATGCCGTCATCCACGATCACGGCCGAGGCGCCGCGGAGGTCCAGCGGCGCCCGGCCCGCCCGGAACAACGCCCCGCGGCGCTGCAGGGTCTCCTGTTCGCGCCGTTCCACTTCGGCGATCTGGTCCTCCGTAACGGCGAAGTGCCGCACGATCGAGGCGTCTAACACCCGGATGCCCTGCTCGCCGATGGCTCCCATCGCGAGTTCCGGGTGGGCGGGCACGCCAAGCTTGCGCACCATGATGACGTCCAGGGGCGCTCGCAGTTCCCGGGCGACCACCTCGGCCACCGGTACGCCGCCGCGCGGAAGACCCAGGACCACCAGAGGCCCGACGTCGGCCCCCGCCTCGCCCGCCCACCCGCGGGAGGCTAGGTGGTCGGCCAGCTGCCGGCCGGCGTCGTACCGATCCGTGAATTCCGCCATGGGTCTCCCTAGGGCCTACGGGTTCCCGCCGGCCGCTCGGTTCACCTCTTCGCGCCAGCCCGCCTCTTTCTGGAGGTACTCGTTGTCCGCGAAGTCGGTGAAGTCTTCCTCCGTCTGCACGCGCCGGACCTCCAGTTTGGATCCCGGTCCCAGTGGGCACTTGCTGGCCCACATCACCGCGTCTTCCCGTGTGGGGACCTCGAGCATCCAGAACCCGTTGAACAAGGCCTCGGTCTCGCCGTAGGGGGCGTCCGAGACGGTCGGCGGGTCCTGGGCGAAGTCGAGAACGAAGTTCGCCCGGTCCTCCGGGTAGGCCAGTCCCTCGCCGCCCACCATCACTCCGGCTCCCATGAGTTCCTCGTTGTAGGCGCCCATCTTGTTGAGCATCTCCTCCATCGGAATGCTCTTGGAGGCCTCCACCGCGGCGTCGGTGGCCCGCATGATCAGCATGTATTTCATCGTGCTCAATCCTCTGATCCGGGCGGCATGGTGCACGTGATGATGCACTTCGGACGTGCACGCCCGTGCCGAGGTTAAGCCCCGCCCGGCCCGCGGCTCCAGAGTTCGCCGCCCGCCGCCCGCCGCTCCACCGTGAGCCGGCTCCTGCCCTGGCGTCAGCCCCTTGCCGTGCCGGTGACGGCCTTGGTACACCGGGGGGATGCGCCTGGAGAACCTGAACTTCGATGCCCGTGATCCGCGCCGGCTGGCGGGATTCTGGGCGGCCGCCCTGGGAGCGGAGCCCCTCACGGACGAGGAGGCCGGGGTGGAGGTCCGGTTGCCCCTGCCGGGGGGCCGCTTCCTCGACCTGTGCTTCGAGCGCGTCACGGACCCCTCGCCGGCGAAATCCCGGCTGCACGCGGATCTGACCGGCGGGGACCGAGGGCAACAACAGGATGTCGTCGAGCGACTGCTTGGCCTGGGCGCCACGCCGGCGGACATCGGCCAGGGCGACGTCCCCTGGGTGGTCCTGGCGGATCCGGAGGGCAACGTCTTCTGCGTCATGGATGAGCGGCCGGCGTACCGCGGCGGCGGCCCCATCGCCGCCCTGGCCCTGGAGAGTGCCGATCCCGAGCGGGACGCCGGCTTCTGGGCGGTGGCCACTGAATGGGTCCGAGTGGAGGGGGAGGCACCGGCCACCCTGCGCCATCCCTCCGGCACCGGTCCCGTCCTGGAGTTCCTCTGTGAATCCGGTCCGAAGCGCGGGAAGAACCGGCTCCACGTGGATGTCCGCCCCGGGCCCGACGAGAGCGCCGCCACCGACCGGATTCAGGCGGCGGGAGCGCGGATGCTCATCGACAACCCGCAGTGGCCGTGGTCGACGTGGGCCGACCCGTCCGGCAACGAGTTCTGCCTGCTCGTGCCGGAGCGGTCGCAGTAGATTCGTCACTCCACCCCGTACCAGCTAACCACGTCCTGGGGCTCGGGCCAGCCGTGGCATGCCTCCCCGCCCGGCCAGCCTTCAGGGGACTGCTGCCAGGACTCTTGGCGGCCGTAGGGCAGGACGTCCATCAGCCCGAAGACATGGGACACCGTCTCGAGTCCGCGGCCGTCGGTGTGCCAGGTCCGGTAGACGTCCTCGCCGTCACGCAGAAACACGTTGAAGGCGTATCCGGCATGCGGTGGGGCGCCAACATCGGCCCCGAAGGTACTGCCGGCCGTGGAGTACCAGCTCATCCGGTTCCCGACGCGACTGCGGTAGGCCAGGGCCTCGTCGATGGTCCCCTGGGTGACGACCACGAAGCGCGCGTCGTAGTTCTCCAGGAACTCGAGGCGGGGGAACTGTGAGGAGAAGAAGGTGCAGCCGCCGCACTGGTACTCGGCGCCATCGTGCCACATGTGGCTGTAGACGATCAGCTGATGCTTGCCCCCGAAGAGGTCCACGAACCGGATCGGTCCGAAGGCCCCCTCCAGCGTGTAGTCGGGAATCTTCACCATCGGCAGTTGGCGTCGTTGCGCGGCGATGGCGTCCAGTTCGCGAGTGGCGGCCTTCTCGCGCTGGCGCAGCGCGTCGAGCTCGGCCTGCCAGGTCGGCAGGTCCACCACGCGGGGGGTGGCCGGGGCCGGATCATAGTGGGAGAGGTCGGTGGTGGTCATCGCAATCCCCTTCAGTGGGACAGACCGGTGGGCGCAGGTTCTCGCTGCGTGGCTCCACAGTAGGCCTGCACAGGGAGCCACGTCCCCTCCGAACGTGCGCACTCCGTCAACGAGTGCAGGGAACATGACATATTGACCTGTCACAGTGAACGGTGGGATTCTTGGCGCATCAGATCCCCTGATCGGAGGACGCCATGTGGCACCTCGTCTTCATCTCCGTCCACGCAGTTTTCGCCGTCGCCGCCTTCGTGGCCGGCCTCGCCATGCTTCTTGCTCCCCCCGGACCGCGCTCCTGGGGACGTCCCTCGCCGCTCATCCACGCCACCGGCGTCACCGTGATGAGTGCGACTCTGCCCTTCAGTCTCGCCGTCGGTTGGTCGGACGTCGGCGCCGCGGCCCGTCCGGTCTTCATCGGTCTGTTCGCTCTGTCTCTCTACATGGTCTGGCGAGCGCTCCAGGCCGGGCATGCCTGGCGGAGGTCTGATCGGGGCCGATTGATCGACCATGTCGGCTTCAACCTCATCGCACTCGCCACGGGGTTCCTCGCCGTCGTGGTTCTTCGGGCCGGGGCAGGTGTGGTCGGCATCCTGGCGGTCGCCATCGGCGTCCCCATCCTCGGACACTGGGCGATCCACCGCCTCAAAGCGAGGGCGGCACGCTCGGCCTCACTGGCTCCCGTGGAACAATGACCTTTCGGCACCGCGGAAACCCCGGAACGGAGATGAGATGGCCGACCAGCCAAGGGTGAGCGCCACGGCGGGCACCTTGCTAGGCCTGCTGACCGAGCGCCCCATGACAGGCTGGGAACTGGTCGCGCAGGCGAAGGACCGCGTGGGCAATTTCTGGACCATCCAGCGCAGTCAGGCCTACCGGGAACTCGGCCAGCTAGAGAAGGCCGGGCTGGTGATCGCCCTGCCCCAGCAGGAACGGCGCAAACGTCCCTATGAGATCACCGACGCCGGCCAGGCCGCCTATCTCGACTGGGTCCGGCAGGTGCCGGGAGACGAGAGCGTTCGTATCCCGTTCCTGCTCACGGTGTCCTTCGCGGATGATGTCCCGTCCGAACGCTTCGACGCTCTCCTGGAAGAGCAACGGCGGCGCCACCGGGAGCGGCTGGAGACCTACGAGGGGCACTGGGCCACGCTTCAAGGAACGGCTCGCAGGGATGCCCGGCTGGCCACCCTCGCCCTGGGCATCGGCTATGAACGCGCCGCACTCGACTGGCTCGATCAGTTGCCCACCTACTTGGGCCGGGACCGCTGACCCGGTGGACCAGTAACGTCACGGCGGACAAGGAGACGAGGATTCCGTGCAACGCGTGACCAGAGCCTGTGGGTCGAAAACCCCTCCGCCAGGCTCGACTCAGCCAGTGCCCAGCCTCGCCCCGGCGTCCTGACAGGCCACGGAGCGACAATGACCCCATGGACGATTCCCCCCGACGACCGCCGCACACCTCCGATCTCGAACGGCGCGGGCCGGGCGGACCGGAGACTGGGTTGGACCTGGCCACCTTGCCCCCGGACCTCGCGGAGCGCCTCTCGGCCATCGGCGGCGAGTTCCAGCAGCTGACCCTCGAATACGACTTCGCCATGCGCGAGGTGGAGACGAAGCTGCGGATCCTGCAGGACGAATTCCTGCACTTGCATGACTACAACCCGATCGAGCACCTCGCCACCCGCATGAAGTCCCTGGACTCACTGGTCGCCAAGGCCAGACGCCGCGGACTGCCACTGGACCTGAACGTGTGGCGGCAGGAGATCACGGACATCGCCGGGACCCGGGTCACCTGCAGTTTCCGGAGGGACGTCTACCGGCTCTTCGAGTTGTTCACGGACCGACCGGACGTGGAGGTGGTGCAGGTGAAGGATTACATCGCCCATCCGAAGACCAACGGATACACATCCTTGCACGCCACGGTCCGCGTCCCGGTGTACCTCTCCACCGGGATGGTCCGCATCCCGGTGGAGATCCAGTTCCGGACCATCGCCATGGACTTCTGGGCGGCACTGGACCACAAGATCAAGTACAAGTACGACGGCGAGGTGCCGGCCGACGTCGCGGGCGAACTGAAGGAGGCGACCCAGTCCGCCCTGGACCTCGACCGGCGGATGGAACGCCTGCACGACCGCGTTCACGGTGACGGCGGCCCCACACTGCTCGTCTGAGGCCGCAGTCCGCCGCGACGCAGGTCAACCGCGGGCCTGCCCAGTTTTGCGGGCAGAGAATAGTACTATTCTCTGCCCGCAAAACGAGGGGTGGCTGAGGTTCAGAAGGGGTAGGGGGCGATGTCCGGGCGCATCGTCACCCACTGCACCTCGGTGAAGGCCTCGATGTTCGCGGTGTAGCCGCCGAACCGGGCGCCGGTGCCGGAGGCCTTGACCCCGCCCATGGGGGCGTTGGACTCGTCAGCCACGGTCTGCTCGTTGATGTGGACCTTGCCGGCGTCCACGAGGTCGGCCAGCTTCATCGCCTCGCCCACGTCACCGAGGATGCCGAGCGAGAGGCCGTACTCGTTGGCGTTGATGATCTCCGCAGCCTCCTCCACCGTGGTGAAGGACATCACCGGGGCCACCGGCCCGAAGATCTCCTCGGCCCAGGCCGGATTGTCCCTGTCGATCGCGGAGATCACCGTGGGTGCGTAGAACAGGTTCTCGTAGGTGCCCCCGGCCTCGATGGTCGCTCCGGCATCCTTCGCGCCACGGACGATCCGGTCGACGTTGTCCCGCTGCTTCTCGTCGATGATCGGGCCTAGGGCCACCTGGCCGGTGGGGTCACCCACGGGCAGATTCTCAGCCTTCTGGCGCAATGCGGCGATGTACTCGTCCTTGATCGACTCGTGGACGAGGTGCCGGCCGCTGGTCATGCAGACCTGTCCCTGGTGCATGAAGGCCCCGAACGCCCCGGCCGAGGCCGCCGCCGCCACATCGGCCCCCGGCAACACCACGAGGGCGTTGTTGCCACCCAGTTCCAGGTGGGCCCGCTTGAGGTTACGCCCGCAGGCCTCCCCGACCTTCCGACCGGCCGCCGTCGAGCCGGTGAAGGACACGATCCGCACCTCCGGCGCCTCGGACAGCGCGGCCCCGGTCTCCGCCCCACCGGGCAGCAGCTGCAGCACGCCGGCCGGCAGCCCGGCCTCTTCGAAGGCCCGCATGATCATCACCCCGCCGGAGACTGGGGTCCGGGGATCCGGCTTCAAGATCACCGCGTTGCCCAGCGCCAGGGCCGGGGCCACCGAACGGATTGAGAGAATCAGCGGGAAGTTGAACGGTGAGATCACCGCGACGACGCCGGCCGGTACCCGGCGAGCAAAGGACCAGTGGGGCTCATTCGAGGTGAGCACCTCCCCGGCCGGGTGGTGCGGCAGTGCGGCGGAGTCGAAACACTCGTTGGCAGCCACGTGGGTCTCCATCGCCGCCTTGCCGGCAATGGCCCCGGTCTCCCGCTGGATCCACGTGTGCAGCTCATCCACGTGGTCCTCGAAGACCTGACCGGCCCGGCGCAGCACGGCCGCACGCTCCTCGGGTCGCTTTGCCGCCCACAGTTTCTGAGCCTTCGCGGCCCGGGTGGCCGCCGCGAACACGTCGTCGGACGAGGCCATGCCGGCCTGTCCCAGCACCTCGCCGGTGGCCGGCTCCAGGACGTCCACGGTCCCGGCCGAGCCCTGCGTCCAGCCCTCGGTATAGACCTTGCCGCCCCACACTGACGGATCCAGAAAACTCATGACACTCCCTTGTTCATCTGTTCAACGGTTCGTGGCGCTGGGCGCCCGGTGCACAGCCGGCCGGCCCCTGGAGGACCGGGATGGCGCTCTGGCCCCGAGCTTACCCACGGCGGCAACTGGAACCCACTCGCCCGCCACGAGAGAATCGGCTCCATGGAACGTGCCGAGCCGACCACCTCCCAGCCACCCGCCCTCGTGGTCGATGCCGCCAACGTGGTCGGCTCCCGCCCGGACGGCTGGTGGGCTGATCGGAAGGGCGCCACGCTCGCGCTGCGCAACCACCTCGCAGTCCTGGCGCGTGAGGGTCTGGCATGGCCCGACGCCGGCCCGGACAGCTTGCGCGTACGTCCCCGCATCGTCCTGGTCGCCGAGGGACAGGCCCGCGGCGTCGACTCCGCCGACGGCGTAGAGGTGATGGACGCGGCGGGCGAGGGGGACGACGAGATCGTGGACACCGTCCTGCGACTCCTGGCCGAAGACCCGGCCCGGCCCGTGGTGGTGGCCACCGCCGACCGGGAACTCCGGTTCCGGGTTCAGGCCCTCGGCGCCGCGGTCATGTCGGCGCAGGCCGTCCGCCACCGGTCGCCGTAGCCTTCAGGGAATCCGTGCCAGAACGGATTCGATGAGTGCCGCCCTCACCTTGTCCGGCAGGTGCCGTTCATGGAGGTGGTCGTGCATCCACAGACCATCGGCCATCAATCGCACCAGGTAGGCGGCCTGAGCCTGTTCAGAGTCCGTGGCCGGCTCGGGAGAGGGCAGCCAGGCCTGATCCACCCGTGCCCAGGGGGCGGAGAAGTCGGGGTGGGTCCCGGCGTCCAGGGCCATCAGCAGCTCTGCCCTGGGGGCGTTACTGCCCATCGTGACGACGACCGCGCGCAGTCGGGCCGCTTCGCTGACGTCCTCGGCCGCACCTCCTGCGGCCTCGACGAGTTCTTCCGCCCAGACCTCGGCCATGTGGGTATGGATGCCCAGCAACAGTTCATGCCGCGAGGGGAAGTGGTAGATCAGCCCCGACTTCGAGAGCCCCGAGGCGTCCGCCAGATTCTCGAAGGTGACCGATTCGATCCCCCGTTCTTCGATGAGGCCGACCGCGTCGGCGAGGATCTGCTCGCGTTTACTGGTTCTCACTGATGACTCCCTTCGGATTGCCGCGAAAATTCCATGCGGACAGCAGGGCCATCACGGCGGCGAAGACGGCCATGCCCAGCAGGATGGCCAGGTAGGCCTGATCGTAGGCGACCCCCGCAGCCGCCCCGAGGTCGGGGTGTGCCAATCCCGTCATCGGATCCCCGGGCACTGTTGCCGGCGCGTTCAGCAGGTAGAGCACTGGCAACAGGCTGCCCACGAGGGTCACGGACAGCAGGATGCCGAACTCGAACGAGACCTCCTCGACACCGGCCGCCATGCCGGCTCGATGGGCCGGAGCAGAATCGATGATGGCCGTGGTGGACGCCGAGATGATGGCCCCGGTCCCCGCGCCGATCATCACGAGGCCAGCCATGAACAGGGCGAACTGGTCCTGCCGGCCTCCCCAGAACGCCAAGCCGGCGCCGATCGCCATGGCCACGAATCCGCCGCAGATCAACCCGGCGAATCCCAGGCGATGCAGGAAGGCACCGGAGAGGACGGACATCGGCACGGAGGTGACCGTGATCGTCGCGACGACGAGGCCTGCCTGCAACGGACTGAAGTCCGCGACGAGCTGGAACCGCTGGCTCGTCATCAGCTCCACACCGATCATCACGATCATGGCGCCGGCAGCAGCCATGACTCCACCGGTGAAGATCCGCGACCTGAAGATCTCCCAGACCAGGAGGGGGTCCTCAATTCGGCCTTGACGGCGGGCGAAGGAGATCGCTCCCAGCGCACCGACGATGACCGCTGCAGCGAGCAGCCATCCCTGACGATGCGGGTTCGCCAGCTCCTTGATCATCATGACCAGGCCGGAGAGGGCGAACAGGGCGTACAGCGAGGACACCGCATCCCAGCGCTTGGCTGGATTCGGCCGATTGGCCGGGGCGACCAGGATAGTGGCGATCACCGCGATGACCACGATGGGCACATTGATGAGGAACACCGAGCCCCACCAGAAGAACTCCAGCAGCAATCCACCGATCAGGGGCCCTGCCGCAGCGCCCGCCACGGCGATTGATCCCCACACGCCGATGGCGGTGCTGCGCTCCCTCTCGTTCGTGAACGTGACCCGGATCAGGGCCAGGGTGGAGGGCATCATCACAGCAGCACCGACGCCGAGCAGGGCGCGAGCGGC
>NZ_BAAALH010000002.1:727642-742749 GCF_039528175.1 Citricoccus alkalitolerans | reverse complement strand
CCGAAGACGACCAGACCGATCAGGAACATTCGGCGATGCCCGATCCGATCCCCCAGCGTGCCGGTACCCAGCAGGAGGCCCGCCATCATCAAGGAGTAGGCATTGACGATCCAGAGGCCCTCGGACTCCGTGGCCGGGAGCTGTTCGCGCAACCGTGGCAAGGCCGTGTAGAGGATCGAATTGTCCAGCCCGATCATCAGCAGGCCCAAGGAGATCACGACGAGGAACAGCCAGCGCCGGGCCGGCGTGGACTCCTCTGGAGCAGGACCGCCCGAACCGACACCGCTGTGTTCGACACGGTTCGGCTGCTCTTCAATCACCTCATAACTGTACCGACCGGTCGGTCAAGTTATAAAATCACTGCTCCCGGGTCAGGGCTTCGCCGTGCGGCGCAATCGGGTGTTGACGAACTCGCCCATGCCCCAGCGGCCGAGCTCGCGGCCGAAGCCGGAGCGCTTTACGCCGCCGAAGGGCAGCCCGGGGAGGGTGGTGCCGTGCTCGTTGACGTAGGCCATACCCACGGCCAGCTGATCGGCGACCGCCTGGGCCCGGCCGACGTCGCTGCCCCACACCGATCCACTGAGACCGAACCCCACATCGTTGGCCAACTGGACGGCCTCGTCCTCGGAATCGACGCCGTAGACCATGGCCACCGGGCCGAAGATCTCCTCGGAGTAGGCGTCCATCTCCGGGGTGATCCCGGTCAGCACCGCTGGGCGCATGAACGCGCCGTCACCCTTGAGGGCATCACCGCCAGTGTGCAGGGTGGCCCCCTGCTCCACGGCTCGCTGGACCTGCTCCACCACGGTGTCCCGTGCCTTCACCGAGGACAGCGGGCCGACCCGGACCCCCTTTTCCAAGGGGTCGCCGATGGTCGCCTCGGAGAAGACCGAGGTCACGGTGGCCACGAAGTCCTCGAGCTGGGAGTTCAGCACGATCATCCGCTTGGGCGAGTTGCACGCCTGCCCGGCGTTGGAGAGCCGGGCCTTGGCGGCGGTGCGGGCCACCCGATCTACATCAGCATCCTCGAGCATGACGAAGGCGTCCGACCCGCCGAGCTCCAGCACCGCCTTCTTGAGGTTCTTCCCGGCCGTCTCCGCCACCGCGGCTCCGGCCCGCTCGCTGCCCGTCAGGGAGACCCCGTGGACGCGAGGGTCGGCGATCATCGCCGCGATCTGCTCATGCCCGGCGTACACGTTGATGTACGCATCCTCAGGCACTCCGGCCTCATGGAGGATCTCCTCCATGACCTGTGCGGAGGCGGCACAGATCTCTGCATGCTTCAGGATGACCGTGTTGCCCGCCATCAGGTTCGGCGCGGCGAACCGGGCCACCTGATAGTAGGGGTAGTTCCAGGGCATCACGCCCACGAGCGGCCCGATCGGTTCCGTGGTGACCAGGGATTCCTCGGCACCCTGCGGGTCCAGCACCTCCGGCTCCAGAAGGTCCGGACCGCGCTCCGCATACCAGCGGTAGATCTCACCGGCCAGCTCGGCCTCACCGATGGCCTCGCGCAGCGGCTTGCCCATCTCGGTGGCGATGAGCCGGCCCAGCTCCTCCTTGCGGTCCGCGTAGGCGTCGGCCACCCTGGTCAGGATCTCGACACGCTCCTGGACCGCGGTCGAGCGCCAGCCAGGGAAGGCGGCATCCGCGCGGTGCAGCACATCCTCCACCCCCGCGTCGTCCAGGATCGGGAACTCTCGTTCGATCATTCCGGTGGTCGGGTTGGTCGTGGTGTAAGTAGCCATGCCCCCACCCTGTCGGACTGGCGGAGTGCTGCCAACCCATCCCGAGCACCTCCGAGTCAGCCTTCGCGTCTGGCGAATCCGGGCCGGCCCAGTAGGGGCTGCACCGGACCGGCGCCGGGCCGCACGGCCCTGGAGACCTGTACGGCCGGCGCCGGACGCTCCTACGCTGGCAGTACCGCACACCTCACCCCCACTTCTACGAAAGAGGTCGTCATGGCCGTCTGCGACACCTGCGGCAACGACTACGACAAGGCGTTCACCGTCACCATGGGTGAACGGCAGGGCACCTTCGACAGCTTCGAATGCGCCATCCACACCATGGCGCCGGCGTGCGCCCACTGCGGATGCCGCATCCTCGGGCACGGTGCCGAAGCGTCCGGAACCATGTACTGCTGCGCCCACTGCGCCGAACTCTCGGGAGCCACCGGAATCACCGACCGCGCTTGAGCAGGCTCGATCTCCCGCGGTGCGGCCGACTGTGGCGCGGCCGACTGTGGCGCGGCCGACTGCGGCGTGCCGCGGCCGCCTTCCCACTATGCGCCTTCTCACCACTACCCGCATTTGCTTGACACATCAACCATCCGTCCGTCAGGGTGGACCGGTGATCATCGGCCTCTTCACCACGGTGGCGGGAGTCCTAGCGGCCCAAGCCCGACCCGCTACGCTGACGCCGTGAACCTCCAGCACCGCTCTACCGGGCCTGACGCCGATCAGCCTGCAGGTCTGCCGGCCGTCATCGCCTCGGGGATGAGCTACACCCTGACACAGCACGGCCCGGTCTCCTCCCTGGCGGAGGCAGCTGCGGCCCGCGGCGTCGATCCGAGCCGGCTGGTCAAGTCACTGGTGGTGCGCCGCGGCGAGAACGACTTCCTGTTCGTGCTCGTCCCCGGCGGACGCACCATCGCCTGGCCCAAGTTGCGCGCGTTCTTGGGCGTGAACCGCCTGTCCATGCCCTCCGCCTCCGAGGCCTGGAGGTCACCGGGTACCCGCGCGGTTCCATTACGCCCTTCGGCGCGACGACGGCCTGGCCGGTCATCGCCGACGTCGCCCTCTCGGGGGTGCAGGTCTCGATCGGCGCGGGAGCCCCGGGTGCGGCCGTGACCGTCGATGCCGACCGGTTGGTCCAGGCCCTCTCCGCGACGGTGGCAGACGTGACCGACCCGGAGCAACCGGAACCGTGAGGTATCCGCGCTGACTCATCGCGGCATCCCGGCATCCCGGCATCCAACCTGCCGATCGCCCCACCGTCCGTCATGCGACGGTTCCGGCGTGTTGTTGCCTTCACGGGCACGACGCACCGGCTGTTCGCATGACCAGCGTGGGTGTCCGGGCGCCGGAAGCGCCCCTGGTGCGGTCAGACGGCTGACCAGCCGCCATCGGAGGTGAGGACGGCGCCGTTGATGTTGGCGCTGTCGGCCGAGAGCAGGAAGGTGATGGCCGCGGCCAGCTGGTCCGCGGTGCCGAGCCCGGGGATGTTCCCGCGGGCCTCCGTCAGCTTCGAGTTGCCGAACTCGGCGATCTTCGCCTGCATCGGGATGCCGGTAGCCACCCCGCCTGGCGCCACTGCGTTGGTGCGAATGCCTTCCTTGGCATACATGAAGGCCATGGACTTGGTGATGCCGACAACGGCGTGCTTCGAGGCCGTGTAGGCGACCCCGGAGGCTGAGCCGCGCAACCCCGCCTCGGAGGTGACGTGGACGATGGATCCCCGCCCCGCCTCGAGCATCCGTTCGGTGACCGCCCGGGTCAAGCGGACCAGGCCGTCCACGTTGACGGCGAAGACCTTGGCCCACATCTCGTCACTGACCTCGTGGATGGCGGAGAAGTCGTCATTGATGCCCGCCACGTTGGCCAACGCGTCAATCGAGTCGCCCGCAGCGGTCAGCACCGCGTCCACCGACTCGGACCGGGTCAGGTCCGCTGTGACGGTCACCAGCCGGTCCGTGGCGGCCATGCGGGAGAACTCCCCCAACCGCTCCTCCGAGATGTCGGCGGCGATGACGCGGCCGCCCTCCCGCAGGATCCGCTCGGCCGTCGCTCGGCCGATGCCGCTGGCCGCCCCGGTGACGACGACGGTCTGGCCGGCGAAGCGGTCCGACCCGGGACCCGGCGCGCCGGCCTCACCACTGTCCGGCATGACGCCGCCATTGGCCTGGAGCACCATGGCATCCACGGACTCCTGCGTCAGCTGGCCCTGGCTCAGGGCCACCAACTGCTGCAACGGCAGGGTCAGTGCTGGCCCCAGGGCGGCCGGGTCGGACCCCGACTGCTTCAGGAGCTCGCGCAGCACGGGCCCGCCGGCCGGGTGGTCCAACCACTGTTGGATGGTTTCCCGGGCGGTGATCGGCGTGGAATCGTTCATGAGGTGCCTTTCTGACGTTGCTGAGGAGATGGAGGGGGTTACTGGTCTCGTCCGACATGGCCCGGACGGTTCCGTCCAGATGGGTCCTGGTGGCAAGATGTGCGGCAACGCACCATGTCACGCGCACCGACACCGCAGATGAGGTCACTATGAATTCGCTTGTGCTTGCCGTAGTCGGGATCGCCATGATCCTGCTCGGCTACTTCCTCTATTCAAAGTACCTCTCCAAGAAGGTGTACCGGTTGGACCCGGAGTACACCACCCCCGCGCACCGTTTCGAGGACGGGGTGGACTACGTCCCCACCAACAAGTTCGTGCTCTGGGGCCACCACTTCACCTCGGTCGCCGGTGCCGCTCCCATCGTCGGACCCGCCGTAGCCGTGATCTGGGGCTGGGCCCCCGCCTTCCTGTGGGTCACCCTGGGGACGATCTTCTTCGCGGGCATGCACGACCTCGGGGCGATGTGGGCGTCAAACCGGAACAAGGCGCGGTCCGTGGGGACCCTCTCCGGCCGGTACATCGGCCGCCATGGACGCAACCTGTTCCTGATCGTCATCTTCCTGCTGCTCCTCATGGTCAACGCGGCCTTCGCCGTGGTGATCTCCAACCTGCTGGTCTCCACCCCCACCGCGGTGATCCCCACCTGGGGGGCGATCGTGGTGGCACTGCTGATCGGCCAGGCGATCTACCGGCTGAAGTGGAGCCTGCCCATCGTCTCGGTCGTGGGCCTGGTGGCCCTCTACGGCCTCATATTCTTGGGGGACATGTTCCCCGTCATGCTGCCGGAGACCATCCTCGGCATGAGCGCCAACGCCTTCTGGATCGTGGTGCTGTTCCTCTACGCCGGGGTGGCCTCCCTGCTGCCGGTGTGGATGCTGCTGCAGCCGCGCGACTACATCAACGGCCTGCAGCTGTTCATCGGGCTCGGAATCCTCTACCTGGCCATCGCCATCTCCTCTCCCACCCTGGTGGCCCCGGCCATCAACCACAACGTCCCGGAGGGGACCCCGGGGATCTTCCCGCTGCTGTTCGTGACCATCGCCTGCGGCGCGATCTCCGGGTTCCATGGGATCGTCGCCTCCGGTACCAGCGCCAAACAGTTGGACAAGGAGACCGACGCCCGCTTCGTCGGCTATTTCGGAGCCGTCGGCGAGGGGCTGCTCGCCCTGGGAACCATCATCGCCACCACCGCCGGGTTCCAGACCCTGGCGCAGTGGGAAGAGGTCTACGCGGCCTTCAACGACGGCGGCGTGGAGGCCTTCGTGAATGCAGGCGGCGGCATCCTCAATGCCGGGTTGGGCATCCCCACGTCACTGTCCGCCACGATCCTGGCCACCATGGCGGTGCTCTTCGCGGCCACGACCATGGACACCGGCGTGCGTCTGCAGCGGTTCGTGGTCACGGAGATCGGTGAGATCATGGGCGTCAAGCTCAACATCTGGGTCGCCACCCTGGTCGTGCTGGCCGTCACCATGGGCCTGTCCTTCGGGGCCGGCGCGGACGGTTCGGGCGGAATGGTGATCTGGCCGCTGTTCGGCACCACCAACCAGTTGCTGGCCGCCCTCACACTGTCCATCATCGCGGTCATGCTCATCCAGTTGCGGCGCCCGGTATGGCCGGTGCTCATCCCGCTGATCTTCGTGGCGATCGTCAGTGTGTACGCGCTGATCATCCAGCTCGGCACGTTCTTCAGCACGCAGAACTGGCTGCTGCTCGTGTTGGACGTGATCATCCTGATCTGCGCCCTGTGGGTCATCGTCGAGGCCGTGGCAGCGATGAACCGCGCGCGCCGCGATCCGCCAGTGGAGCTCACCGAGGCTGAGGACGACGAGTTGGACCCCTCCGTCTCGAAACTGTGACCGAGACCGGGGTGCCGGGCTGGCGCCGCCGACTGGCCGGCGTCGGGCGCGGCCTGCAGGACTACTATGCGGGCCCCTACCGGTCGACGTTCGCACGGGCCCGGCGGGACGAGGAGGACCTGTTCATGATGATGGTCTTCTCGGACGCGCTGGGCGTGCCGAACCCGGCCTCCTACTACACGGTCGAGCTGCTTCCGGTGGTGTACGAGCGCTTCCACGAGTGGCACCGCCGGATGGGTATGGAGCGGTCCCCTCTCGATTCACTCTCCTGTTGCTGACCCGGGACCGAGGCCGGCGGCGCCGACCGCCGAACAGGAATGGAGCGGGATGATGACGCTGACAGAGATCCTCCGCGGCCGCCGGGTGGTGTTCTTCGGGGGCAAGGGCGGCGTCGGCAAGACCACCCTGTCCTCGGCCACCGCACTCGCCCTGGCCCGGGCCGGTCAGCGGGTCCTGGTGGTCTCCACCGATCCCGCGCACAATCTCGGCCACCTCTGGGAGCGGCCCGTCGGAGACTCCGAGGTAACGCTGTGGACGGGCGAGGGGACCGAACTGGTGAGTGGCACGGAGCTGGACCCCGACCGCGTGGCACATGAGCACTTGGCGGCGGTGGGTCGAACGGTGAAGGGTCTGATGCCGGAACACCTGCACCGGGAAGTGGATCGTTACTTCGAGCTTGCACGGCAGTCGCCGGGCACCCAGGAGGCAGCCCTGCTGGAGAAGATGTCGACCACGGTGTTGGAGGCGTCGGAGCGGTTCGACGTGGTGGTCCTGGACACCGCGCCCACGGGACACACCGCCCGACTACTGGAATTGCCCACACTCATGTCCGCCTGGACGGACGGGCTGCTGAGCCGAAGGAAGAAGGCCGAGCGTTTCTCGGACGCCCTGAAGGGCCTGGACGGCCCCCGTCGCCGCGGCCGCGAACGCAGTGCCCAGGAGGTGCGCGAGGGAGAGATCCGCAAGGTGCTGGAGCGGCGTCAACGGCTCTTCGGGGACATGCGGCACCTGCTGGCCGATGCCGCCACCACGGCCTTCGTCATGGTGCTGACCGCCGAACGCATGCCCGTGCAGGAGACGCTCGCCCTCCACGGCCAACTGAGGGCCACAGGCGTGGACCCGGCCGCACTGGTGGTGAACCGGCGCTCCCCCCAGGATGCCGACGAGTTCATGGCACGCCGGCGCGAGGCCGAGAGTGGCCACCTGCAGGTGCTCGCGGAGGGACTGCAGGACGTCCCCATGGTGGAGCTGCCCCTGCTCTCCGGAGAGGTCACCGGGCTCGAGGCCATCGGACGGTTCGCAGACCTGCTCGTATAAGCCGGCCGGCCGGGTGGTGGAGTGTGGCACCACGGCCGCAGCACGGTGGCCCTCGCCAAGTCCGGCGTGACACGGCATGCTGGCAGCGTGGCGTCTGTCCGCGACTACCCGGACTCGTCGCCGTGGCGTACCGAGCATCGGAGAAGAGAGGCGACCACCGTGCATTCACTATGGCTGGACACCCACCCCGTCCCCGCCGGCGGGACCGAACAGTTCGTCCCGGGGACCGACTATGACACGGTGGTGGCCGGTGCCGGCCTGACCGGTCTGACCACGGCGGTGCTCTTGGCCCGTGCGGGCCAGCGGGTCGCCGTGCTGGAGGCCCGCTCCGTCGGCGCGGCAACCACCGGCAACACCACGGCCAAGCTGTCCCTGTTGCAGGGCACCACCCTGTCCCAGATCAGCCGGCACCAGTCGGACCAGGTCCTGCGTGCCTACGTGGAGGGCAACCTCGAAGGCCAGTCGTGGTTGCTGCGGTACCTCGAGGAGCGCGGCGTCCCGTTTCAGAGACGCCGGGCCTACACCTACGCCATCAGCCCCCAGGGCACCGAGGCCCTGCGGCGCGAACAGCGGGCCGCCGAGACCGCCGGCCTGTCCGTCACGTGGACGGACGAGACCGAGCTGCCGTTCCCCGTGACCGGCGCGATCGTCCTCGAGGACCAAGCCCAGATCCATCCGATGGAGGTCCTGGACGCCCTGGCCACCGAGCTCCGCGAGCACGGCGGGGCCCTGATCCAGGGTGTCCGCGTCACCGGGGCGGGGATCGGGTCACCGCTCACCGTGGAGACCACCCACGGTCAGGTGCAAGCCGACCACCTGGTACTGGCCACCGGCGCCCCCATCCTGGACCGCGGCGGCTACTTCGCCAAGCTCCGGCCCCACCGCTCCTACGCCCAGGCCTATCGGGTCCCGGCGTCGCCGGCAGGACTGCCGCAGGGGATGTACCTCAGTGCCGATGCGCCCTCCCGTTCCCTGCGCACCGCGCCGCTCGGCGACGAGGAGCTGCTGCTGGTCGGCGGCAATGGTCACGTGGTCGGCCGGCAGGACTCGCCGCAGGCCGCGGTGGACGAACTCGAGGCCTGGACTGCGGAGCACTTCCCCGGCGCCCAACGCACCCACGCCTGGTCCGCCCAGGACTACCGCTCGGCCAACCTCATCCCCTTCATCGGCACGCTGCCGCGCGGAGGGGGCAGTATCTACCTGGCCACCGGCTACAACAAGTGGGGCATGACCAACGCCGTGGCCGCGTCGCTGGCCATCACCGCCGAGATGCTCGGCGGCCAGATTCCCTGGGCCGCGACCCTCGGCCGGCGCCTCACCACCCCCTCCGACCTGCTGACCGGGCTGAAGGACGGCGCCGCCGTCGGAAAAGAGTTCGCCAGTGGCTGGGCCTCGGCCGAACTACGCGCACTGCCGGACGAGCCCCCGGCCGAGGGCGTGGGAATCGTCGGCCGGCGTGGCGCCGCCCCCGTGGGCGCTTCCACCGTGGACGGCATCACCAGGACAGTCTCGGCGGTGTGCCCCCACATGGGCGGCGTCCTGCGATGGAACGATGCGGAATGCTCCTGGGACTGCCCGCTGCACGGCTCTCGGTTCGGTGCCGACGGGGCCTTGCTGGAGGGGCCGGCCGTCCGGGACCTGCCCACCGCCCCCCGCTCGGAGTGACGAGCCGCACCACAAGAGCCACGGGTCATAGACCGGCCGGCTCCCCGGTGCGGTCCGTTGCCACGGTGGATGACCACCGGGGTCCCGGCCTGCTCCAGAAGTGCCCAAGCCTCCGTGAGGGCGGGGTCCAGGGGAGAGAACCCGCCGACCCGGACATGCACCTTGACGGCCCGGGCACCGGCTTCCAGGGCGTCCGCGACCTGCTGTCCCGCTGACATGCCGTCCGGCTCCAGGTAGAAGGTGGTCGAGTGGATGGAGCGCGGATGGGACGCCGCGAAAAAAGGCGGTGGAGAACTCGTTGAGCCGGGAGGCCATGCCCGGCCGGTGCGCATAATTGAGGGTGGTGTAGGCGGTGACGCCCAGCGCATCCAGGCGGCGGACGCGCTCGTCGGCCCCCACGCGGTAGGCAATCGGCCACGGCAGCCCGCCGTTCTCGCCCTGCCGGTCGAAGAAGTCTTAGACCTTCTCCTCGACGGCGTCCGGCATGAAGTGCACGTGCAGGTCCACCAGGCCCGGCAGTCCAAGCGACTGCAGGCAGGGACGGACGTCCTCGTCCGTGCGGGGCGCCGGGGCGTGGGTCACGGAGGGCTCCTCGGGGCGGGAATGAGTCAGTGACACGGGCACTCACCTGCTGGCAGCCTACGGGTCGGTCACGGTCTCGTGACTGCCCGAGCCCATAGAATGGCGCCCGTGCCCGGCTCCTCGCAGCGACCCCCCGGCCGCCCGCTGCGCCGGCGGCCCCCTTTGCGTTTCCCCTTTCTGGCCGTGTCCCTGGCCGGAGTGTCCGTGGCGCTCGGTGCCATCGGCCTCCAGCAGGTCACGGCCCAGCCCACGGAACCCATCACCTTCGTGGTGGACGAGGGGCTGCCCCGTGGCATCACCCAGGAATCGGTGGAGGCCGCCGCCGAGGGGATCGCGCTGGGCCACGAGCCCTTCACCCTGCACGTGGTCGAGCGCGAACTGGAGTGGGACGAGTACAGCAACGGCGAGACCGGTGATGCGGACATCATGCTCTCCATCGGGGATGACCCCGAGGATCCGGACCTCTCGCTGCATGACGCCACCCGCGTGGCCTTCGCGGGGGAGGACTACGGCGACGACTACTCGACCGCCGCCACCATCCGTGAGACCTTCGTCAACAACCGGACACTGGGCCACGGACCCCACGCGATCATCGGTGCTGCCCTGACGGCTGCAGACCTGCAGTTCGACCCGGGCATCCGTACCCCGCTGCTGTGGGCTCCCCTGGCCGCGTTGCCGATGTTCATCGCCATCCTGGTCATGTACCGCTGGATCGGCCGGCGCCGTGACGAGCGCGCGAGGTACCGGACCTTCGGTGAGGCCCAACTGCGGCTGGCCCGGGCCGTCCTCGAGCTGGAGACCCTGCAGTTGCGGGTGGAGCTGGCCGGAGTCCAGCGGGATCGGCCCCGGCACGCGGGGCTGCAGAACGACTGGAAGCGGATCCGCAGGCTCACCCGTGATCTGGCCCGCACGGAGCAGTCCCTGATGGCGGACCTCGATCGCGCCTCCCCGCCGCTGCAGGCTCGGACCGCCGAGCAACTCGAAGTCGATCTCCGGCAATTCTCGGCAGACACCCTGGACCTGCAACGCCGGGCCGACGTGCTGGCCCAGGCCACCGAGGTCCGCTCCGGCCATGCCGGGTCCCGGTCCGTCCTGGACCGGCTTGCCCTGCCCCTGCTCCAGTCCATCGACGAGGTCCTCGCGCACCATGACCGCTACCCGGCCGAGGCGCGCGCCCTGGAGGCACACCGAGCGCGCCTGTTGGCCATCGCCCAGGAGGTCGCGGCCGGCATCGGGACCGGCCCGTCCCCAGACCGAGCGCACGACGACGGCGCGCCCCCGGGTGCCCCCGGCGCCTCTCCTGCGGGCCAGGGCGCGGATGAACAAGCGGCGGGGCTGGTCTCCCGGCACGGCGAGCTCCTGCAACGGTGGAACGCCGCGGAACAGGACATCCGCGCCACGGCCCTCCGGATGTCCCGGCACGTGACCTCACCGAAGACCTTCTCCAACGCCACTCACGTGCGGACCATGAATGAGGCAGTGGACGAACGCGCGCGTGCCCGTGTCTCCGCCGCCACGGCCGGGGCCACCGACTCCTTCACCAGCCTGCGCTCCGCCCTGGGCCTGGGTCACGGCGCCGACCTCGGCCCCCTGCAGGCCACCGAGCGGGTGCTGGAGCTGATCGATCGCCAAACGGGGCATGGCCAGTCAACGGCGCCCCCACCGGCATCCAAAGCCGCGCCCGGGGTCCCTTACGGTCTGCTCCTGGGGGTATTTCCGCTGTTGGTCTCCCTCGGGGCCGGATTCATGGCCTCCTCCCAGATCGAGGACAGTCACATCCAGTACGGTCGGACCCTCACCGGAGACCGCCCCCTGGCCGGGCTGCAGGTCTACGGCGACCCGGCGGCGTTGGCCGGGCCGGTGGAGCCCCGGGAGACCGATCCGCAGACTCAGGCGGACAGTCTGGACCTGGACTACATCCGCGAGCGGATGGCATGGTCCCTTGAATACAGCGACGACGGCGCGCTGCTGCCGGCCGACGTCGAGGTCACCGTGGCCCTCCTCCCGTCAGAGCGGTACATCGACTATGCACCGGACGCGGAATATGACCATCGCATGGCCATCGACTACTGGGACCTGCTGGAAGCGCAGGACCAGGTGAAGCAGGACGTGGCCGTGGAGTTCCCGGAGGTGCTGGATGCACGGACGGGTGACGTGGCCCTGGGCCAGGCCATCCTGCCCGTGTGGATCCTCGAAGACGGCACGTACGCGTTCGACAATTTCCTCACCGGAGAGTTCAGCGTGGGCGTCAGCAGCAGGCTGGGCGCCTACGCCTTCACCGGGACCGAACCCACGGTGCACGGCACCGGAGACATGGCCGATGTGTCCATCGGCTGGTGGATCGCCTACGAGCTGGAGGACCTGGGACGGGCCATGGAGTACAACCGCCTGACCGTGGACCAAGTGAGTCCGGCAGCCGTGTTCTGGGCAGTCTTCCTCAGCGCGTGGACCGGGATCCTGACCATCATCATGCTCAGCCTGGCCGGGGTCGAGGCTGGCCGGCGCCGGATGGGCACCGCCGCCGTCCGCCGCCAACTGGCCGGGCTGCGGACCGACCTCGAGCAGCTGGCCCTTGGCCTGGACCTCTCGCGGTTGGATATGGTCGCGGTGCTGGGCCTGGACTCGGCGACCGGCGGACGCGCCGAACAGGCCGGTCAACGGCTCTACGAGTCCGCGCTGGTCACCGCCTGGCGCGAGGTGGACGCCCTGGAGCGGTTGCCGCGCCGGGAGCAGCGCGGTGAGGCGTGGGAGGCCCGCGTCCGCCACGCGCGGCGCTTGGTGACGACCCTGGCCACCCAGCAGGCTGATGTGGCGCGCCGAGCCGACGAGCTGCTGCGCAGTCAGCGGTTCGGTTGACCGCCGTGCGGGCAATAGGTCGGTACAACCACACCAATCGTGCCGGGCCACCATGATAATCATGGTGGCCCGGCACGATGAGAGTGGCTACGGAACCGGATCAGTACCGGGCGGCGGTGCCCATCATGTTCGTGGGGCTGTAGTCCACGTCGGTGACGGAGACACCCTCGGTGTAATTGCGGGCGTGAGCGATCTTTCCATCACCCACATACATGGCCACGTGGTAGACGCCGGAGGCCGATCCGTTGTTGGACCAGAACACCAGGTCACCGACCTGCAGCTCGTCCAACCCCACATACTGGCTGGCCCCGGAGTACTGCGCGCCGGAGGTCCGCGGGATGTCCACGCCGGACTGGGCGAAGGCGCTCTGGGTGAATCCGGAGCAGTCGTAGGCGGACGGCCCGTTGCCACCGTAGGAGTAGCCCACAGAGGAGTCATTGGCGGTGGACACAGCCCAGTCCGCCGCCGCCCCGAAGGAGCCGGACGAGGAGGAGTAGGAGGCCAGCTGGTAGGTGGCGCCCTCGCTCGAGGATCCGGCCGAGGCGCTGGAGTAGTCCGAGGCAGATCCGGACGATGAGTAGGTGGAGGAGGTCGAGCCGGTCGACTCACCCTGGTAGCTCCAGTCCTGATAGGACGATGCCTGCTGCGAGCCATCGTTGGCGGAGGCGGGGGCCACCCCAGCCAGCAGGGCGCCGGCAGCGGTGGTCACGCCGAGGGCGCCGACGGTCAGGGAACGGCGGCGACGGGACCGGCGGGCCTGCAGCTCGGCGGCGAGGCGATCACGGCGGGTGGGGTAGTTCATGGATTCATACCTTGTTTGACGACGGTGTACACACGGCGGTCCCCGAATCCGGACAGCACCCACCTCCGTGGCCTTCACAGACTGGAGTGGGGCGCCGTCCGGCATCCGCTGGGGTTATCGGACCGTTACTTAAAGGTACAGGTTCGTTATTAAACCGCAACCTTACGGCAGGCTGAACGGCCCCTGGCCGCCATCTGGGTCAAATCAGCCCGCAGAAACACCGCACTCAACTCACACCGTTATCAGGCCGTGACCAGGCGTTCCGGCATGCCCACGGTCCGCCAATACTTCACGCAGACATACAGGTCCCAGAGGACGACTACCCAGACGACCACCAGATAGAGCACGTCCACCCAGTCCGTGGCACCGGAGGTCTGGAGGATGCCGGAGTTGATTGCGGGGTCAATGACCTGCTGCGTCAGGACCAGCACGGTGAAGAACACGCCGGCCACCACATCCAGCGCAGCCCTGGCCGCCAGTCGAGGCCGTGTGGTGCGGCCGCGGGCGATCGTCCAGATGCCCAGCATCGCCTCCACGGCGAGGAGGACGTAGTAGGCCGGGAGCCAGAAGTTCCACAGGTCCTGGTTGACGAACGGTCCGCCGGCGTTCAAGTGGCCCACGTAGAGGAACGAGGTCGGAATCAGCGGCACCAGTGCCAGGAGCACCACCATGACCAGGCCGCCGATGGCCTCGGAGCGAGCCTCCCGTGCATGGGCCATCTCGATCCCCAGATCGTCGACGCTCCACTGCCGGGCCCCGTCCCGCGCAACGGCGGTCTTGTCCCGCGGCTGGGCGACGCGTTCGAAGACCCAGAAGAACAGGGTCACGGAACCCAGGATCCAGAACAGCGCGCTGATCAGCGGCCCCACGATCTGCCCGATCATGGCCCCGATATTGGCCTCGGCCTCCGTGGCGGAATACACCACGATGTTGACGATCAGGGAGACCAACAGGACCACCGGCACCAGCCACTGCAACGCGCGCACGTAGACGGGATACAACTCCGGGCCGATCAGGTAGTTCGGCGCGTTGCGGTACCGTGCGGCCAGCCGGGCCGGGTCACCGAGTTCCTCGAGGGCATCCCTTTCCGCAGCAGCCTCACCGGCACCGTTGGCGAGCCGCTCCTCCTGCATGTCCGAGATCAGGGCGGCCAGCTCACGGGAGATGTCCTCGCGCTGCCCTTCGGGTACATGCGCGACGACCCGGTCAATGTAGCGACGCGTCAAAGCGGTCATCGGGGTGATTCCTTCCAGAGGGTGGCCAGGCTGGCCGTCAGTCGTTTCCATTCATCCCGGAGCTCGTCCGCCATCCCGGCTCCGTCCTCGGTGAGGCTGTAGTACTTCCGTGGACGGGGCTCCTCCGTGTTCCACTGCGCCTTTAGGAGACCTTGGCCTTCCAGCCGGCGCAGCAGCGGGTAGAGCGTGTTGGCCTCCGCGTCCAGCCCGGCGGACGCGAGGTACTCCAGCAGGGCGTACCCGTAGCGAGGAGTTCGGCAGGCCAGCAGGCAGGCGACCACGAGGGTGCCGCGCCGCAGTTCCTGCCGGTGGGTGGCGAGGGCGGAAGCCAGTTCGTCGTTCACGTCTCACACGTTACTGTGTGACACACACTATTACAACAGAGCAGAGTATTTTCGGTACTTGCCGTGACCAACCGGGCCCGCGGGCTACCTCAGGAGGGCAGCATGGCCGTCGGACTCTTGCTCTGCTCGGTCGGGGTGACGTCATAGACGAGCCGGGCCCACTCCCCGACCTTCTCGGCGGACCTCAGCCGCAGCCGGTCCCAGAACACGTCGCCGGAGAACAGCGGTTTCCCGCGGGCCAGCGTCACCGGCGCCAGGGTGATGGCGATCCGGTCCAGCGCGCCAGCGGCAAGGAACTGGGCGGCCAGCCCCCCACCGCCCATCATCCAGATGTCGC
>NZ_BAAALH010000002.1:637610-727613 GCF_039528175.1 Citricoccus alkalitolerans | reverse complement strand
GATCTCGGGAAGATGCCGGCCGACGTCGCCGTCGAGGATCCGCACATCCGCTCCGGCCGGAACGGGCAGCTCCCGGGAGGAGAACACGAACACCGGTTTCCGCCCCATGGACGAGGCCCACTTCTCCGGGTGGGCCACGAGGTCCTCGATCGCCAACACCCATTCATAGGTGGTGGAGCCCATCACCATGGCGGCAGCCGAGCCCATGAAGTCCGTGATGTCCGGTTGCTCGCCGGGGATCTCAAACAGCCAGTCCAGAGAATCGTCCTCGGTCGCGAGGAATCCGTTGAGGGTGGCGGCGGTTTCGTAGATGACGGCCATGCCCGCACGGTAGCAAGGGCCCGACGCCGGCCGGCAGGTTCCACCGCGCCGCCGGCCCCTCCGATCCCGGCAATAATTCGTGCGACGATCCCGTTATGCCGGACATGACCTCGCACTCCGCCACCACCCTGCCCGTGTCCCTCCTCGATCGTGCCAACACGGTCGAGGGGGTCAGCGAGGCCGAGGTGCTGCAGGGAGTCATCGCCCGGGCCCAACGGGCGGAGGAGCTGGGATACTCGCGGTTCTGGGTGGCCGAGCACCACGGCGTACCCGGCATCGCCGGCTCCGCCCCCACACTGCTCATGTCCGCCATTGCCGCCGCCACGGACCGGCTTCGCGTGGGCTCAGGCGGGGTCATGCTGCCGAACCACCAGCCCCTGGTCGTTGCTGAGCAGACGGCCACCCTCCAAGCCCTGTTCCCGGGACGCATCGACCTAGGATTGGGCCGCTCCGTGGGCTTCACACCGGCGGTCCGGACAGCGCTGCGCCGGGACACGGATGCCGTACAGCAGTTCCCGCAGGACCTCGCCGAACTGCTGGGGTTCCTCCGTGGCACCGGTCGGTTCACCGCGCGCCCGCAGGACCATGCCGCCACCCCGGTGTTCGTCCTGGCGACCGGGCAGGGGCTGCGCTGGGCCGCGGAGGCCGGGCTGGCCGTCGTCGTGGGCGGACCGTCCCTGTATCAGCGCCACGGTAGGACGGAACATGAGAGCCTCGCCCTCTACCGGCGCGACTTCCGCCCATCGCCGTGGTTCGCGGAACCCTACGTCATCGTCTCGGCGAACCTCGCCGTGGCGGACACCCGAGAGGCCGCGCGAGACCTGGTGTTACCGGAGGCATGGGCGCTGGCCCAAACGAGGGTGAAGGGCGAGTTCCGCGCCCTGGAACCTGCCAGGGCAGTCCGGACGAAGCTGAGCGGCGACGCCGGCTCCGTCACCGACCGCGACCGGCGGCGCGTTCAGGAGAACCTCGCCTCCGGGATTTACGGCACCCCGGGCGAGGTGCGCGCGGCGGTGACGTCCCTGGTGGACTTCACCGGCGCTGACGAGCTGCTCGTGACCGGCGGCATGAGCGATCCGGCCGGCCAGCGCCGCTCGGACGAACTCGTTGCGGGGTTGTTCGCCTGAGAGGGTGATCACGCGTCCCAGGCGATGCTGCCTGACCTCAGGCCAGGGTGGCGTCCACCGTGATGTCCTTGACGCCGGCGAGCGCCTGGGATACCGGGCACTGGTCCTTGGCCTGGTCCGCGATCTTCACGAAGTCCTCGGTGGAGATTCCCTCGACCTGCCCCTTGACGACCAGCACGATGCCGGTGATGCCAACGCCGGCCTCGAAGGTGACGTCCGCGGTGGTCTCCAGGTGGGTGGGGGCGGTGCCGTTCTCCTTCAGCATGTTGGAGAACTGCATGGTGTAGCAGGTGGAATGGGCGGCGGCGAGCAGTTCCTCGGGGTTCGTGGTGGCCCCCGCCTCCTCGGCCCGGGCCTTCCAGTTCACGTCAAAGGTGGCGGCCTTGGACGTCTCGAGGGCGGTGGTGCCGGAACCGGTGAACAGGTCACCGTCCCACTGGGTGCTGGCCTTGCTGACGATCGGACGGGGCATGGAGTTCCTCCTGTGACGTCTGGACGTGCCGGGTGGTCGGACCGGTGACGGTGCCGACGTGGCCACCGTATCGCCACCTGCGCAAGAATGTCAGGGTGTGGTTCTTCCTACTGATCGGCGCGGCATTCCTGATCTGTGGCTGGGGCACCCACGCCAGCTGGAACCGCCGGTGGATCTCCCGCCCGCTCATCTACGCCGGCCACCTCGGACCCGCCATGGTTCCCATGGGCGCCGGCTTCGTCCTGATGGGACTCTCCACTCCCGTGGCTGACCTCTTCGCCACCGGAGTCCCGACGACGGCCAGTGGCATCGCGTGGTCCGTGGGCTTCTTCGGCGGGCTGGCCCTCGTGGTCACCGGCCACTTCATGGGCACCTCGGGCATGCCCGCCCGATGGCGGCCCCGCTGGGTCCGGAGCCTGGAAGGCCTCGCTCCCCGGTCTGGGGACACCGCGCCCGCACCGGGCGATTCGGCGGCGAGCCGGTCCACGGTGGCCACCGGCACGGATCCGTCCTCCGGTCCGACCGGCTACGCTCCGCCTCTCGAACCGATCCCCCAGCGTTCGGTGCAAGCCGTCATCAACGCAGCCTGGGGCGGTGCTCGAGTTCCACCAGGACTGGGGCAGGCCGGCCGAGGCCGGCTCCGGCCTCGGGGGTTTCGACGTGGTGCCCTATCGCTCCGAGGAGCACCTCGGTGAATCCCTGCGGCCTGGGTCACCGAGATCTGAACCGCCGCCTCCGGAACCGCCACCTCCGTCACCCCGCGCCCTCAGCCGGTGACCACCACGTTGCCCACGGGACTGCCGGACTCAACGGCGGCCACCGCCTCCGCCGCCTCCGAGAACGAATAGACGGTGGAGACCACGGGGGTGAAGTATCCCGCGGCCACCAGCTCGGCGACCTGCGAGTAGACCGCGGAGGTACGGCGGCGGGTGACGGGCGCACCGCCGAGCTGCCCGGCCAGGTCGTAGTCGGCCACACTGCGCAGCGGCAGCACGCTCGAACGGCTCGGACCGGACGGTCCCCGCTCTGCCCCTCCCCGCCCGGAACCCCGCCCGGCCCCTCCTGCTCCGCTGACGGCCCGGATGAGTCCGGCGGCTTCGCGCAGGGTCTCACCGCCCACGGTGTCGATCACTCCGTCCACTCCGTCCGTGGCCAGGCCCCGCACCCGCTCGGTCCAGCCGTTCCCCTTGACCACATGCCGCGCGCCCAGTTCCTCGACGATCGACCGCTTGGATTCCGAGGCCACGCCCAGCACAGTCAGTCCGCGGTCCCGGGCCAAGCCGCAAGCAGCCGTTCCCACACCGCCCCCAGCGCCGAGCACCACGAGCGTGGCTCCGTTGGGGAGATCGAGCTCGTCCAGGGCATCGAAGGCGGTGCACACGGACACCGGCAGGGAGGCCGCCTGCTCCGCGGACACCGTCTCGGGCCGCAGTGCCGTGCTGGCCGCACTGAGCAGGACCTGTTCGGCAAACGCACCGGTCCCGGCGGCCGTCGAGCCGAACACCGCGTCTCCGGGACGGAGCCCGGTGACCCCGGGGCCGACGTCGAGCACCTCCCCAGCCGCCTCGCGGCCCATGGGCATGGGGAACCGGACCTCGATCCGATTCCGGCGCAATCCGGAGCGCACCTTGATGTCCGCCGGGTTCACGCCAGCCGCGGCCAGGCGGATCAGCACCTGCCCCTCACCGGGAGTCGGGTCCTCCATCTCGAGGTGGTGCATGACCTCAGGACCGCCGTACTCCGTGTATCCGAAAGCTCGCATGCGGTCATCTAACCAGGTCCCTCCAGTGAACGGAGACCGGTCCGCGCGGTGCCGGTCCCCGATCATGCCCTGGTGGCGCGCCGCCGGGTGAGCAGCCTCGAACCTACCTGGCTCGAACGTACCTGAAATGCGGGCATTTGAGAGCTTGACATCACCTGACATGGTCTGTTGCTGCCGCCGGACCGGGCCCGGTCCGGCGGCGGATTTCCGGGCGGTGGCCGGGGATGGACCGGCCTGCCTTCTCGGCCATACTCTCCTGCTGTTCCCGCGCACTGGAGGCCTCCCCCGGCTCCGCGCGCAGGCACTGGCCCGTCCCGCCCGGGACGGTCCACTCGCAGCCGTTTCACCCTTCGGAGGACCCCCATGCGCACGTCCCGTGCGGCAGCCGCGGCCAGTTGTCTGGCCCTCGCCGTCACCCTCATCGCAGCACCCGCCCAGGCCCATCCGCCCACCCCACCCGCTCCGGAGACGGTGGCACAGGGCCTCGTCGGCCCCCTGTCCGTCGCAGCCGGGCACCACGGTTCGGCCTACGTCACCCAGAGCTTCACGGGCACCCTGTCCAAGGTCAGCAGACGGGGGACTGTCACCACCGTCCACCAGATGCGGCCTCCCGTCAGCGAGGAGATGCCCAACGAACTGGTCGGCATCGACGTGGCTAAGGGCTCCACCTTCCACATCGAGTCTGATTTCGGTCGCGGCCCCACCAGCCACCTCGTCAAGACCTCCGAGCGTGGAAAACGGACCGTGGCCAGCCGGGATTTCATCGCCCACGAGAACCGCAACAACCCCGATCGTCGGCAGACGTACGGGCTGCGCGGGCTGGACGCCACCTGTGCCGCCGAGGTGGCGGTACTCGAGGAGGCCACCGGCCTACCCCTCAATCGCTACCGGGGCATCGTGGAGTCTCACGCCTACCAACTCGATGTCCACGGGAACACCGCCTATGTGGCCGACGCCGCCGCGAACGCGATCCTCAAGGTCGATCTGAAGACCCGGCGCATCTCCACCGTGGCCGTGCTTCCTGCCACCACCATCACGATGACGCCGGAACTGAAGGCCGGCTTCGACGCTCAACTGGGTGCCCCGGAATCGGGCTTGGCCCTGCCGGACTGCGTCGTCGGGGCGGACTACACCGTTGAACCGGTGCCCACGGACGTGCGGGTCGGACGCGATGGGAACCTCTACGTCTCCACGCTCCAGGGCAGCGCTGGCGAGATGGTGCCGATCAGCACGGTGTACCGGGTCAATCCTTGGTCAGGGAAGGCGCGGACCGTGGCCAGCGGCATGCACGGCACCACCGGCCTGGATGTGGACCGGAACGGGGACATCGTGGTGGCCGAGATGTTCGGCGGGGAGGTCTCCGTCATCAGGAAGGGCAGCACATCGGCCAAGACGCTCTTCGCGGCGGAGTCACCCGCTGACGTGTCCTTCGGCGGCTCCACTCTCTATGCCACCACGGGCACCTTCGGTGACGGCGCCCTGGTGACGTTCGAGCGGAAAAGGGGGCGCGGCTGATCCGACTTCGTCGACTGGGCCGGGTTGCGCGGGTCCAGACCCGCAGAGCCCGACCCAGCGGCGGGTCGCGCTGGCGCGGTGTACCGCTGGCACCAGGTACCACTCCCGCCGGAACCACAACGGACAACCCTATGCCCCTATGCCCCTATGCCCGGGTCGCCTCCTTGATCAGTTCCATGACAGCCCTGACCTTGCGCAGCCGTTCCGCCCCCGCTGCTCACCACCGGAACCATGTGGAGCTTCGCCCTCGCCATGATCCTCGGCAATGGCATCGTGCAGGGTCTGCTCTACGGACCGATCGGCGCCTTCGTCGCAGAACAGTTCCCAGGGAAGGTTCGGTACACCGGCGCCTCGCTGGCGTACCAGGGGGCCTCTGTGGTCGGTGCCGGCTTCACCCCGATGATCGCGGCAGGCCTCATGATCGTCGCCGGTGGTTCAGCGGTCCTCGTCGGAGCCTTCTGGGCTGGGATGCTGGTGATCTGCACGATCGCCGTCCTGCTCACCAAGGAATCCAGCCGCAGGGATCTTCTCCGACCGCACGGTCGGCGGCATGACCCCTCCACTACCCCAACGGGATTTCACCGCGCAGCGAATCGAGGTCCCTGACCGGCTCGATCCCCGTCCTCTCGATGAGCTTCCGGGCCGGTCTCACCGATTCCCAGACGTTCCACAGCAGCACGCCCCGGACTGCGCCGATCCGATTGACGTAGTAGATCACACCGGTGGAGTGGTCCGGTTGGCCGTCTTCCCCCACGGCCCAGTCCTCGACCGTCCGGTGGCGCGTGTCCACCTCGCCGACGGCCTCATAGCCGAAGTCGAACAGGTCGGACCAGAAGAACGGCGTGGTGCGGTAGGGGCGGTCCGCCCCGGCCATGTTGCGCCCGGCCACCGTGCCCATGGTCTCGGCCGCGGCCGCGTGCTCCACCCGGCGGACCCCCAGCAGCCGGTCCGGGTAACGGGCCACATCTCCCGCCGCGTAGATGCTGTGCGCACCGGTCCGCAAGTGGTCGTCCACCAGGATCCCGTCGTCCACCGCGAGCCCGGCGGCTCGGGCCAATTCGGTGCGCGGAGACACGCCCACCCCGACGACGGCCGCGTCCGCCGTGATCTCCGTCCCGTCCTCGAGGCGGACGGTCACCCCCTTGCGCCGGGTGGAGCCGCCGGCGAGCCTCCCGACCACCAGTTCGACACCGCGGTCACTGAACTCCCGGGTGACCGTCTGGGCCAACGAGTCCGGGAACAGGTGGGCCAGCAACGGAACGTAGGCGACCACGAAGGTGACCCGGACCCCGTTCTGAGTCAGCACGGCCGCGAGCTCGGTTCCGATGTACCCACCACCCACCACGACCACGTGCGCCCGGGCTCGGGCGAGCTCGCGCAGCCGCCGGAAGTCGTCCACGGTCCGGTAGTAGAGGACCCGCGAGCCGGGTTCGAGCCCGGTCAGACGGGGCGCCGCCCCGGTGGCCAGCAGGAGCTTGCCGTAGCGGACCCGCTGCCCGCCGTCGAGGACGAGTGAGCGGTCGTCCGGGGTCAGGGACGTCACCGCGGTGCCGAGGTGAAGCTCGGTGCTCTCATCCGGGGTCTTCGCCGCACCGGGCGCCTCGGAGAGCATGAGCGATTCCTCCAGGCTGGCGTCCTCCTTCAGCCACAAGGTCTTGGAGAGGTCCGGGCGGTACACCGGGGCGGAGGGATCCTCGCCGAACACCCCGATGCTCCCGGCCTGGTCCTCGGCCCGGATGCCGTCGATGGCCTTGGCGGCCGCCATCCCCGCGCCGACGATCACGTAGTCGTAGGCATCCCGGACGGCGTGCGGCCGGGTGCCGGCCAGCCACTGCTCCAGCGTGACCTCGTCCACGAGTCCGTCCTCCGGGATGAGCCCGCCCGAGGCGATGGCACGGCCGAACAGGGGCGCCTCCAGGATCCTCTTCGGGCTCTTGCCACCGAGGGAACCCCGCACCGCCAGCATCTTCCGGGCCACGTCGGCCGCCGTGGCGATCTCCGGTCCGCGGATGGCGACCTCCCGCACCTCGTGCCCGGTCCGTCCGTCTGGCTTCCGGGCCACCTCATCAGCCACGAGCCGGGCCACGGAGGCCGCGGAGACGGCTGCCATGCGCATCGTCGGGAGGACGGCGACCGGGCCCACGGTGGTCCGCCGGAGGATGGTGGGGACCAGCTCGAACCACTGCGTCGAATGGATGATGGTCACGGGCAGTCCCGAGGAACGGTAGGCGTGCTCCTGCGCCGCCTTGCCACGGTAATACCCGTACGCCTTGTTCACGGCCGGATCGGCCGCCCCCGCGATCGAGACGCAGACCAGCCGCCCGACGCCGGCCCGGCGGGCCGCCGCGCAGACGTTGCCGGCCGTCGTCGCGAAGTACTCGATCGCAGCGGCGGCGCTCAGGGTCTCCCGGTTCAGCGCATCCACCACGGCATCCGCACCGGCGAGTGCCGCCTCGAGCCCCTCGCCCGTCACCGCGTCCACCCCGGAGCTCCGGCTGGCAGCGAGGACCTCATGGCCGAACTCGCGTAGGCGCGCGGTGATGAGTGTTCCGATGGTTCCGGTGGCCCCAAGGACGACGACCTTCATGGTCCGCATGGTAGGTGCGCGGACCCCTCGGATGTCAGGTCCCGTCGCCGTGCATGCGCACACGTCGGGGAAGGCTCGACCGTGTCACGGTCGGCGCCAGTCCTCGCTGTCCAGGTGCGAGCCGGCCATCGGACCCATGGTGAGCATGCCGCCGTCGACAGCCCAGGACGCACCGGTGACATAGCCGGCGTCGGGGCCGCACAGGAAGGCCACGGTCGCCGCCACCTCCCGGGCGTCGCCGGGGCGAGCGACGGGGATGCCGGGGCGGCGCTTGTCCTGCACCACGGACTCATCCTCCTGGCCCGTCATCGGGGTGGCGATCTCTCCCGGGGCCACGGCGTTCACCGTGATGCCGTACTCCGCCAGTTCCAGGGCAGCGACCTTGACCATCAGGCCCAGTCCCCCTTTGGCAGCACAGTACGGTCCGGCCCCCACGCGGGGTGCGTGCTCATGGACCGAGGTGATGGCGACGATGCGCCCGGCGGTCCCGTCCGCCACCATCCGCCGCGCGGCCGCCTGCAGGCAGCAGAAGGCACCGTCGAGGTCCACCCGCAGGACGTGCTGCCACGTCTCGAGGTCCAGGTCCAGCAGACGGGTCGCCGTACCAGTGCCGGAACACAGAACGAGCGCATCCACCCCACCCATCGTCTCGGCCAGGTCGTCCACCAATGCAGTCCCGTGGGTGGGGTCAGTCAGATCCAGGTGGCGGACGTGAGCCGTCCCGCCAGCGGCCTCCACCTCCTGGGCAGTGGCCTCAGCCCCGTCCCGGTCCTCATGCCAGGTGAGGCCCACCTGGCGCCCCGTCGTCGCCAGGGCTACCGCGGTTGCCTTCCCGATGCCGGAATCCGCACCGGAGATGATGATGCGCCGGGGTTCGAAGGCCGGCGCCCGTTCGGCCGAGGCCATGGCCGGCATCATCGGGAGACCAGCTTGAAGAACGTGCTGTCGCCACCGTCGGCCTTCTGTTGCTGGTAGAGGAACGCCAGCCCTTCCCGGTCGAACTTGTCGAACCAGTCGCTCCAGTCGATGTGCTCTAGTTCATCCTCATCGGCACCACCGGGGAAGTCGATGCGCAGCACCCCCGCCTCTGCAGAACCTTCGGTGCCTTTGACACTGGCGGGCCTGCCGTCGTGTTCCTCCACCCAGCGGCGGATCTCTTCGTGGTCGGTGGTCGTGGTACTCGTCGATGCCATGGTGTGCCTCCCAAGCCGGATTGTCTTCGGGGTGTGCCCCGCGTGGGTCAACCGTGGAGCGCCATGGCCGGGGCCGTCAACACCTCTACGGCTGCACAGGCCACAGCATCCATCCGCCGGCCGCGAGGCAGCCGACGCAGACGAGCCAGAACACTCCCGTCCATACAGCGGCCGGGACGTGTGTCAGGCGGGACAGTTGGTCGACATCGCTGGCCAGGCCGCCCGCGTAACCGCCTCGGCCACCGGCTGCGCGGCGCATCCGGCGCCGCTGCCGCTGCAGCTCCACCACGGAGCGGGGGGCCCCCAGAAGCAAGGAGAAGACCACCAGGTGTGCGGCGGCCACCAGGACGACGGGCGAGGCGAGCCAGGACAACACCCCCACGGCCACGCCGGTCGCCAGCACCACCCACAGCCCATAGAGATTGCGGATCATCAGCAGCATCAACGCACAGGTCAGGACGAGCAGCCACAGCCATCCGGCGGCATAGCCGGCCCCTACGAGCCAGGCACCCGCCAGGCCCACGAGCGCAGGAGCCGGATAGCCGGCCGCCAGGGTCAGCACCATCCCGAGCCCACGCGGCCTACCTCGGGAAAGAGTCACCCCGGAGGTGTCGGAATGCAGCCGGATGCCACTGAGCCGACGGCCTGCGAGCACGGCCACCAACGCGTGTCCGGCCTCGTGCACCAGGGTCACCACGTGCCGCACCACACGGTAGCCGGGCGGGGTCCAGGCCAGAACCAGCGCGACGCCGGCCATCGCCAGCGCGATGGGCCAGTCCAGGGGAGCGTGGGCGGCGGTGGCCCGCGTCCAGAGATCCGCTATCAGTTCCATCGGCGGGTCCATCAGCGGCGTGAGGGGCACGGAGGTGCCGTGGGCACCGTCAGAACCCGCCGGCGTCGGGAGCCATGTTGGAGAACCGTGAGTAGTGACCCTGGAAGCCGAGCACGATGGTCTTGGTGGGGCCGTTGCGGTGCTTGGCCACGATCAGGTCCGCCTCGCCCGCGCGAGGGGACTCCTTGTCATAGATGTCCTCGCGGTGCAGCAGGATGACCATGTCCGCGTCCTGCTCGATCGAGCCCGATTCACGCAGGTCGGACACCTGCGGCTTCTTGTCCGTCCGCTGCTCTGAACCACGATTCAGCTGGGACAGTGCGATCACCGGGACCTCAAGCTCCTTCGCCAGCAGCTTCAGGGCACGGGAGAACTCGGCGACCTCCTGCTGGCGTGACTCGACCTTCTTGCCGGAGCTCATCAGCTGCAGGTAGTCGAGGATCACGAGCTTGAGGTCGTGCTTCTGCTTCAGGCGGCGGCATTTGGCACGGATCTCCATCATGGACATGTTCGGGGAGTCGTCGATGAAGAAGGGGGAGTCATTGAGCCGACCGACGGTGGCGGCGATCTTGGACCACTGCTCGTCCCGGATGGTGCCCTTGCGCAAATCCTGCAACGCTATGGTGGCCTCGGCGGAGAGCAAGCGCATCGCGATCTCGTTCTTACCCATCTCGAGGGAGAAGAACACGGACGTCATGTTGTTCTTGATGGCGGCGGCACGCGCGAAGTCCAGGGCAAGCGTGGACTTGCCGACGGCGGGTCGGGCGGCGATGACGATCATCTGGCCGCCGTGCAGGCCCTGGGTCAGTTCATCGAACTCATAGAAGCCGGTGGGGACACCGGTCATGCCCTCGCCTTGGGACCCCGCGGCCTCGATCTCGTCCACCGTGTGTTCGAGGATCCCGGACAGCGCTACATAGTCCTCGGACTGACGGGTCTCGGCGACCTTGTAGATCTCAGCTTGGGCCTCGTTGACGATCTCCTCGACCTCGCCGTCCTGGCCGTAACCCATCTGGACGATCTTGGTGCCGGCCTGGACCAGGCGGCGGAGCACGCCCTTCTCACGCACGATCTCGGCGTAGAAGCCGGCATTGGCCGCGGTGGGGACCGATTGGATGAGTTCGTGGAGGACGGCCGGCCCCCCGATGCGCGAGAGTTCCTGCCGTTTGTTGAGGAGGTCCGCCACCGTGACGGCGTCAGCGGGCTCACCACGGCCATAGAGGTCGATGACCGCCTCGTAGATCATCTCGTGGGCCGGCTTGTAGAAGTCGTTGCCCCGCAGCAGTTCCACGACGTCCGCGATGGCGTCCTTGGAGAGCATCATGCCCCCGAGCACGGATTGCTCGGCTACCAGGTCCTGTGGCGGAAGGAGGTGTGCCCGCGAGCCGCCGGTGCCGTCGGTGGAATCAAAATCCTCTGATGCCAAGTACTCGATTCCCTTTCCCATACCGGACGGCCCGGCAAACTCCTCGCGGTGCGAATTTCCCCAGAGGAACCCGCCGCACCGGTTACCCCGAAGCGGCGGATTCCGCAGACGATGTAGTGCCGGATGTGCGCCGTGAACCCCAGCCAATACCCGGCTCCGCCTGAAGGGGATACCAGGAGACACTACTCGCCGGTCGCCCCTGCCTCAACCAGGTCATCCACATAGTCTGTGGATAACGTGTGGATTCAGCGGCGTGTTGTGTGCACAGCGTGGGGACAACTCCGGGGAAAGGTCTGTGCATTCCACACCAATTCCGGTCTGACATCGTGTTTTATAAACTGGAGGCTGTGGATAGAAAAGAATTTGCTTGGGGATTACGGGTGGCGATCTAGCACCGCCAGCGGCACCGGTGCAACCTCGAGGCCGTGCTCTTCAGAGTTATCCACAGCTTGTCCACATGGTTTGTATCCGTGGTTGTATGCTCCGATACCGCTCATTCCGGCCGCCCGAGGAACCTGTTGACTCCCGCGTTGTCACATCCGTCACGCCCAGTCCTCGCTCAGTCTCTACTGGCCTACCGGTGCTTTCACATTCCCTCCCTCTGTAGGGACTGGGAGGATAGACGCATGGCCCGCTATGAGAACAAGACGAAACCCACGCAGACTCCCGTCGAGGAGTTCATCGCACAGGTGGAACATCCCGTCCGCCGTGCCGATGCCCGGGTCTTGGACGAGATGTTCCGAGGTGTCACCGGAGAGGTGCCCGTGATGTGGGGCCCGACCATGGTCGGCTACGGCAGCTACCACTACGAGTACGAGTCTGGGCACCGAGGTGATGCCCTTGCCGTTGGCTTCGCCCCGCGCAAGGCCAGCCAGTCCCTGTACGGACTCCTGATGCAACCCGAAGCCCCCGAGTTGCTGTCCAGGCTCGGCAAGCACCAGGCCGGCAAGGGCTGCCTCTACATCAATACCCTGGCGGACGTGGACGTGCAGGTATTGGAGCAGCTCATGCAGACGGGCTACCGCCACATGACAGAGGTCGTCGATCAACCCCGCAACGAGGGCTGAGCAGAGCGGGGTCACGGGAGCGGCGACGGTCCCGGTTAAATGCCGCGGCCGGTCGGTTCCCTGGGGGATCCGACCGGCCGCGGTGCTGAGGACCAAGGTCGACTAGAGAGTCAGTCCTTCAGTCACTTCTGCAGCTACTTCTTCTTCGTCTTGGCTCCGACGACGTCCAGGTCGATCACGGCCAGGACATCCTCGTGCAGACGTGCGTGAGCCTGGAACCGGCCGGTCGCCTTGATGGCGGACGGCAGGGTCACGACGCGCTTGTCGATGCTGCCGCGGCCAGCGGCCGCGACGGCGTCAGCCACGTCTGCGGCCTTGACGGCGCCGAACAGGCGGCCGCCCTCACCGGCGGTGACCTCGAGCTTGACCGCGGACGCCTGGAGCTGTGCAGCCAGGGCCTGGGCCTCCTCGAGGGACTTCACGGCGCGGATCTGGCGGGCCGTCTTGATCGACTCGACCTGCTTCTCCCCGCCCTTGGTCCACGGGGTCGCGAAACCGCGCGGCAGCAGGTAGTTGCGGGCGTAGCCGTTCTTGACGTCGACGACGTCACCGGCGGAGCCCAGGCCAGTCACTTCCTGGGTCAGAATGAGCTTTGCCATCTGGTATCTGTTCCTTCCTCGACTCGGTCGATCAGCCGCGGCCAGCGCCGGAGTAAGGAAGCAGGGCTACCTCACGGGCGTTCTTGATGGCCTGGGCGATCTTGCGCTGCTCCTGCACGGTCACGCCGGTCACGCGACGCGCGCGGATCTTGCCGCGGTCGGAGATGAACTTGCGCAGCAGTGCAACGTCCTTGTAGTCGATGACGGTGATGTCAGCGGCCTTCAGGGGGTTGGACTTTGGTTTGGGCTTACGGATTTCAGCCTTCGCCATCGTGGTGCTCCTTCGATATTCGGGAGCCCGCAGAACGGTTCTGCGGGATGGGATCGCAGGTGGCGAGCCACCTGCTGTGCCGTGCGGGAAACGGTTCCCGACGACGTCCGGCAGTCAGTGCCCGAGGGCACCGGAGGCCGGTGGCGGGCCTGGTGGACACCAGTCCCTGGATGATGCGGTGTGGGGTGGGGAGTCCGGGATCAGAACGGAGGTTCGTCGTTGCCCGGGGTCTCCCAGGATCCGGCAGAGGTGGAGGGACCACCCCATGGATCGCCCTGCTGGCCGCCTCCGGCGCCCCAACCGGCGTTGCCGCCGCCCTGGCCACCGGGGTTGGCCCCCTGGTTGAAACCGCCGCCACCCTGGCCGCCGCCGAAGCCACCACCGGAGTTGCCACCGAAGCCGCCCCCGCCGGAGCGGTTGGACTTGGTGACCTTGGCGGTGGCGTAGCGCAGTGAGGGGCCGATCTCATCGACGTCCAGCTCGTACGACGTACGCTTCTCGCCCTCACGGGTCTCATAACTCCGGGCCTTCAGCCGGCCCTGGGCGACCACGCGGGTGCCCTTGGTCAGCGATTCGGCCACGTTCTCCGCCGCCTCGCGCCAGATCGACGCGCGGAGGAACAGGGTCTCCCCGTCCTTCCACTCGTTGGACTGGCGGTCGAACGTCCGAGGCGTGGAGGCGATGGTGAAGTTCGCCACGGCAGCACCCGAGGGGGTGAACCGCAGTTCCGGGTCGGACGTCAGGTTTCCAACAACGGTGATGACGGTTTCTCCGGCCATGATGCCTCCTGTAGTGCCTTACGTCCGTGCCGTTCGGCGGTGATATCGGCGTGGGTGTGCGGCTTCCCAGGGGATGCCAACACGGGAATTACTCTGCGGTCTCCGCGGAGATCTTCTGCTCTTCCGGGCGAGTGATCTTGGTGCGGAGGATGGTCTCGTTCAGACCCAGCAGTCGGTCCAGTTCCTTGGAGGTCTCCGGGGAGCTGGTGAAGTTGATGACCGCGTAGATGGCCTCAGCCTTCTTCTGGATCTCGTAGGACAGGCGACGCCGGCCCCAGAGATCGAACTTGTCCACGGAGCCGCCGTCCTTGGTGACGACCTCCAGGTACTTCTGCAGGGTCGGTTCAACGGTGCGCTCATCCACTTCGGGATCAACCAGCACCATCAGTTCATATGCACGCATGCGAACCCACCTCCTTTGGGCTGACGGTCACGGTACTTCCGTAACAGGAGGTTCTGTGCGATGGATCTGCGCGGAGTCCGTCATGGGACGGCACGCAGAAAACCTTGTCTATCCTACCCTGTGCCCGCTCGGGCCGCGAACCGGAATCGAAGCGGATCGATCCCAGTCTCATCCGCTTCCGCTCGCCGGCACCAGCCCCGGCCACAGCACTGTGGACAACGCACCGCACTCCCGCCCGTGGTGCAGTGGTTCGGATCAGACGCCCTCGTAGAAGGCGGTGACAGCCCTGGCCAACCGTGCCGGGTCCTCGGTGCCGCACATCTCACGGGCGGAGTGCATGGACAACAGCCCGATGCCCACGTCCACGGTGCGGACGCCCAGCCGGGTCGCGGAGATCGGGCCGATGGTGGAACCGCACGGCACGCCGTTGTGGGACACGAACTCCTGGAACGGCACCCCGGCCACCCCGCACCAACGGGCGAAGGCGGCAGCCCCGGCGGCATCGGTGGAATAGCGCTGGATGGCGTTGATCTTCAGCAGCGGGCCGCCGTTGGGCCGGGGGTGGACCACCGGGTCATGCCGTTCGGCATAGTTGGGGTGGACCAGGTGCCCGGCATCTGCAGAGAGCAGCCAGGAGCCCGCCAAAGACCGCGCGGCTCCCTGGCCCGAGACACCGAGCGCGTCCAACACCCGGCGGAGCACGTCCTCCAACACGGGCCCGGCCGCACCGGAGCGGGACGCCGAGCCGAGCTCCTCGTGGTCGAAGGCGGCCAGCACCGGGATCACGGGTGCCCCGGCGTATTCACCGGCCACGCCGTCCGCCACCACCCCTCCCACGTTCTCAGGTGACGTGGGGTGGGAGTTTCCGTCCGGAACCCACCCCACGCCGCCTGGAAGTGAGCCGGGTCGGGCCGTGGAGGTGCTCAGGGACTCCAGCGCCACCAGCCCGGCGTGGACGGAGGAGAGGTTGTCCAACCGCCCGGAGGCGAAGAGTTCGCCGGAAGCTCCGAACACCCCGGGCGCCTGGGTATCGGCCATCACGACGTCGAAGCCGGCCACCGCGTCCGCCTCCAGCCCCGCGGTGCGTGCCAGGACGGCCAGGATGTCAGTCGGCAGGTCCGCGGTCCGTCCGCCGGTGTCTCCCCGCGCCACGGCGCCCCAGACGGGATTCAGGTGCTGCTGCCGGTCGAGCTTCAAGCCATTGTTGACCTCACGGTCCAAGTGGATGGCCAGTTGCGGAAACCGGGCGATCGGTCCGGTGCGGACCAGATGTTCCCGACCGTCCACGGTCACCATGCGGCCGGCGAAGCACAGTTCGCGGTCCAGCCAGGAATTCAGCAGGGGTCCGCCGTAGACCTCCACTCCGGCCTGCAGCCAGCCCTCGCGAGACGTGGACGGCTTCGGCTTGAGCTTGAAAGTCGGCGAATCGGTGTGCGCGCCGAGGATCCGGAACACCGGGGTGGAGGCGTTCTGGCCGGCGTCGGGAATCCTCCAGGCCATCACGGCACCGTCCCGGACCAGCACGTACCCGCCGGGCTCTGCCGGGAAGTCCGCTGCCTCGTTCAGGCGGACATATCCGGCGGCCTCCAGCCGGCGGGCCACTTCGGCGGCGGCGTGGTAACTCGAGGGACTGTCCATCACGAAGTCGGCCAGGTCCTGCAGGTACTCGGGCAGGTCCGGGGTCGGGCGGGGCGAGTCGGTGTCCGGTGCGGTCATGGCCCTACCGTACTGGGGCGTCGGCCTTGAGCAGCCAGGGGGCCCGGTCGGGGGCGTCATCGTAGAGTCCTCCCAACGGATCGTCCACGGGGAGCCGGCCGGCCTCGGAAGGGTCGAAGCCGAGCGATTCCAGCCGGGCAGCGGCCGCCACCCGCCCCTGGCCGGCGTTTCCAGTCCGCCAGATCCGCCCGCCGGGCAAGGAGGCCCGCACCGGGTCCTCCCAGGGATGCAGCATCTGCTTCACCACCCGGAACATCAGGTAGACGGTGGCGGCCATGTGGCCGAGGACGGCCAACACGTAGAACGTGTCGTCCAGGGAGTGCTGGACCTCGGAGCCGGAGGCACCCTTCGCGAGGTACATCCAGATGGCCCAGAAATGCAGGACCTCCAGGAACTGCCAGATCAGGAAGTCGCGCCAGCGCGGGGCGGCGAGCGCCGCCAGGGGGATGAGCCAGACGACGAACTGGGGCGAGTACACCTTGTTGCACAGCACGAACGCGGCCACGATCAGAAAGGCCAGGTGGGCCACCCGCGGCCGGTAACGGCACAGCACGCCCAGGGCGAAGATGGCACAGCAGCAGGCGGAGAAGGCTCCGTAGGCCAGCAGGGACAGCTGTTCGGCGTTGATGGTCGGCCCGCCGATCTTGCCCACGGTGACGTCCCACGCATGCCAGATCGAGCTCAGCCCTGGGCCACGCTCGCCGGAGAAGGTGAAGAACACACTCCACGCCTGGACGTTGCCGATCATCATCGGCAGGTTGACCGCCATCCAGGCCGCCACAGTACCCAGTGCGGCCCAGAGGAACGGCGCCCACTTCAGGGAGCGGACCGCCAGTATGAGCAAGGCGCCGAGGATCAGCAGCGGGTAGAGCTTCATGGCGGCACCGAGGCCGAAGAAGATCCCAGCCAACAGGGGCCTGCGGCCGCCGAACAGCCACATCCCCACCGCCAGCAGCGCGACTGCCCACAGGTCCCAGTTCACGGAACCGGCCAGGATGATGCCCGGGGCCACGGCCACCATGAGCGCGTCCCAGGGCCGCCGTCCGGCGGACTTGGCCGTGACCACCACGGTGACGATCCACAGCACCGCGGTGAACACGAAGTTCACGTCCCAGTAGGCCAGTGAGGGGTTGAGTTCCGAGAACGGCACCGTCTGGGAGATCACCGCCGCGATCGAGGCGACCACGGACATCAGCACCGGATACTCGAAGCTCGCCCCCGCGGCAAAGGGGGCGAAGGGGTCCTCCGCGAAGCCGCGTCCTCCGTAGAGTGCGGACCAGTCCGAGTAGCAGCCGGCGTAGTACACGGTGGGCTGACCCCAGCCGTTCAGCCGGCAGGGGGACTTCAACAGGACGGCGACGATCGCCGAGAGGGTGGTCAGCAGGATCAGGACCCGCATCGGGGTGAAGAACGTGCCCGTCATCCGCCCGGGGACGGTGTGCCGGCCGATCGGTCCACCGAGCAGCTCTCGCATCCTGCGCACCAGGCCGTCCGTGCGGGACGGGACGGAGGCCGGGAGCGGGCGGCCGGCGTCGTGACCGCCGGGGATGGTGGACGAGGCGGCCTCGGCCTTCCGCGGGCCGGGGGCCGGGGTGCGCACGCTCATGGGTCCCATCCTACGGAGGGCGGGACCGGTCTCCACAGGCAACTGGGAACGGCCGGGAACCGAGAACGGGAATAGCGAGGATCCCGGCACGGTTGGACACGATGCCGTCCACGGACGTCAACCGGCGTAAAGTGGATGAGGTTGTGCCGCGCCCACTCGGGTTGGCGGCACCCACCAGCGTTGAATCCCGTCATGCGGGACCCGGTCCGCCGCGCCCGGCGTGCGGCCCCAGGACCATCAGGACAACAAGGAGTACCGGTGTCTAAGAACCCGATTCGTGTGGCCATTGCGGGCGTGGGAAACTGCGCCACCTCGCTGATCCAGGGGGTGGAGTACTACCGAAATGCCTCCGTGGACGAGAAGGTCCCCGGACTCATGCACGTGAAGTTCGGTGACTATCACGTGGATGACCTCGAGTTCGTGGCTGCGTTCGACGTGGACGCCAAGAAGGTCGGCGTGGAGCTCTCCGAGGCCCTGACCGCCTCCGAGAACAACACCATCAAGATCGCCGACGTCCCCGCCACCCAGGTGACGGTGCAGCGCGGCCCGACGCTGGACGGTCTCGGCAAGTACTACCGCGAGACGATCGAGGAGTCGGACGCCGAGCCGGTCGACGTGGTCCAGATCCTCAAGGACACCCAGGCGGATGTCATCGTCTGCTACCTCCCGGTCGGCTCGGAGGAGGCGGCCAAGTTCTACGCACAGGCCGCCATCGACGCGAAGGTCGCCTTCGTCAACGCGCTGCCCGTCTTCATCGCGGGAACCCCGGCCTGGGCCGAGAAGTTCACCTCCGCCGGCGTGCCGATCGTGGGCGATGACATCAAGTCCCAGATCGGCGCCACCATCACCCACCGCGTGATGGCGAAGCTCTTCGAGGACCGCGGCGTCACCCTGGACCGCACCTACCAGTTGAACGTCGGCGGCAACATGGACTTCAAGAACATGCTCGAGCGGGAGCGCCTGGAGTCCAAGAAGGTCTCCAAGACGCAGGCCGTCACCTCCAACACCTCCGCGAAGCTCGGCGAGGATGACGTGCACATCGGCCCCTCGGACTACGTGTCCTGGCTGGACGACCGCAAGTGGGCCTTCGTCCGCCTCGAGGGCCGCAACTTCGGCGACGCCCCCGTCTCCCTCGAGTACAAGCTCGAGGTGTGGGATTCGCCGAACTCCGCCGGCGTGATCATCGACGCCGTCCGCGCGGCCAAGATCGCCCTGGACCGCGGCATCGGCGGGCCGATCCTCTCGGCCTCGTCCTACTTCATGAAGTCCCCGCCGGTCCAGCACCATGACGATGAGGCTCACGAGCTCGTCGAGGCCTTCATCCGCGGCGAGATCGAGCGCTAACCCCTCGCCCTTCAGCCCTCTGCATCAACTGGCGGTCGAGACCGCACCGTTTTCCGGCATTGAACCCGGAGAATCGGTGCGATCTCGACCGCCACCTTTTTCTGGTTGCTGAAACTACTCTCCAGTAGGGGTGTCGCACGCCACAGGTCCGGTGCTAGCCTCCAGTGGTGCCCTGATCCGTGAGGATTCGGCGCGCTTCCTTGTCGGCTATTCCGCTCTTCATCGGCGGACAGACTCATCTGAAGGAGGTGGGGAAATTGATGATTTATGGAAATGACTTTGAGAACGGTGGCTACACCGCGTCCGGCTTCCACCTGGCGCGGCCAGGAGTCGCCGCCATTCATCTGCCCAACCCCGCCTCCGCGTTGACGGCAACCAGCTGAGCTTCCCCTTCCCGTCCAGGAAGAACCGTAGAGCAGGACCCCCTTCCAGACCTGTCTGGTGGACGTCCCCTGAGCCGCTTGCCCATCGCTGAGGCCCCCGACCAAGGGAACCCCAGCCATGTCCATCCATCTCTCCGCACGGCTCTCCACACAGCACACCACCGATCCTGACCGGACCCCTTCAGTCGCGGGAAGGGGGTGACAGCACGTGAGTGAGCACTTCGATGACCACCGCGGCAAACGCCGGCGGTCCGGCAAGCAGCGTTTCGGGACCATCTTCCGCCCGGCACCCTTTCTGCCTGACCAGGAACGGTCCCCGAGCCGGGACGACATCCCGTTGCCGCCGGACTTCATCATCTTTCCCCGGTGACCAGCGTCCACCGACCCACATCTGGCGGTCGACGGATACCTCGGATCGGCCCCTGTGGCCGTTTCGACGTCTTCGGTCGGCCGCCAGTCTCGTGGCCGGTGTAGGGCAGGGCCCGTTCCCACTCCGCAATGCCTGTGCGAGGATCACCCCCATGAACGACGCCGAGATCTCCGCGGCCGCGACGCTCGAACCGGTGGCCGACGTGGCCCGCCGGGCCGGGATCCCCGCCGACGCGCTCATCCCCTACGGACACCACATGGCCAAGGTGGACACCCGCCGCCTTCCGGAGTCTCCCGCCACGCCCGGCAGGGTCGTTCTGGTCACCGGCATCAGCCCGACGCCGGCCGGTGAGGGCAAATCGACCGTCACCGTCGGCCTCACGGACGGCCTGAACCTCCTGGCGCAGGCCGAGGACGCGCCGGACTCATGGGCCGGCAAGACCGCGATCGCGGCCCTGCGTGAGCCCTCCCTCGGCCCCGTGTTCGGCATGAAGGGCGGCGCCACCGGCGGCGGGTACGCGCAGGTGGTGCCGATGGAGAACATCAACCTGCACTTCACGGGCGATTTCCATGCGATCACGTCAGCCCACAACCTGCTCTGCGCCCTCGTGGACAACCACCTGCACCGGGGCAATGCCCTCGGCCTCGATCCCCGCACCATCTCGATCAAGCGGGCACTGGACACGAACGACCGCGCACTGCGGGAGACCATCATCGGTCTCGGCGGTCGCTCCGAGGGGGTCCCCCGGGAGAACGGCTTCGAGATCACGGTGGCCACCGAGACCATGGCGGTGTTCTGCCTGGCCACCGACCTCGATGACCTCAAGGAGCGGTTGTCCCGCATGATCATCGGGAGGACCCGGGACCAGAAGCCGGTCACGGTCGGGGACCTGGGGCCGAACGGCGCGCAGGGAGCCATGGCGGTGTTGCTCAAGGACGCGCTCCGCCCCAACCTGGTGCAGACCCTGGGCGGTTCGGCCGCCTTCGTCCACGGCGGGCCGTTCGCCAACATCGCGCACGGGGCCAACTCCATCACCGCCACCAACACCGCCCGGAGGCTGTCCGACATGGTGGTCACCGAGGCCGGCTTCGGCGCGGACCTGGGCGGTCAGAAGTTCATGGACATCACCTCCGTTGCCGGGGGCTTCCCGCCGGCGGCCAGTGTCATCGTCGCCACGGTGCGGGCACTCAAACTCAACGGCGGGATGGCCCTGCAGGAGCTGGACCGGAACACCGGGGACGCGGCACAGCACCACCTCGCGGCCCTGGAGGCCGGCGTCGCGAACCTGGCCCGGCACATCGAGAACATGGCCGCCTATGGAGTGCCCGTGGTCGTCGCGATCAACCGCTTCCCGCAGGACACTGAGGCCGAACTGGACTGGCTCACCGCGTGGTGCGCGCGCCGGGGCGTGCCCGCAGCGGTGGCAGAGGTCTGGGCCCGCGGCGGGGCGGGCGCCCTGGACGTGGCCCGCCGTCTCCTCGAGGTCCTACCGTGCGAGGAGGCGGACTCCGGCTGGCATTCCCTCTGGACCGAGGACATGACGGTCGCGGACCGGATCGAGGCCGTCGTCACCCAGATCTACGGCGGATCCGCCGTGGAGTACGCACCCACCGCGGCCCGGCAGCTCGTCCAACTGGTCGAGGAGGGCTGGGACCACCTGCCCGTGTGCATGGCCAAGACCCAGTACTCGTTCACTGACGACCCGGCGGTGCTGGGGGCGCCCAGTGACTTCACCGTCCTGGTGCGTGAGCTCCTGCTGCGGCCGGGTGCCGGGTTCGTGGTCGCCCTGACCGGGGCGGTCATGACCATGCCCGGGCTGCCGAAGAAGCCGGCGGCCGACTCCATGGACGTGGACGCTGAGGGCAACGTCACCGGGCTGTTCTGACCTGTGCCCCGGAGTGACGAGCACGCTCGTCGGTGGATTCCTCGGCGCGCCTCGGCGTCCGTCGTGATCGCAACTCGGGTCAGTCCGACGACTCCGGCTGCTCTGCCCACCAGCGCAACAGCTCGGCCGTGGCCGTCTCCTCGTCGTGCGGCCCCTCGTCCAGGCGATACTCCAGCAGGTGCTTGTAGGCGCGCCCCACCACGGGCCCGGGCTTGATGCCGAGAATCTGCATGACCTGAGATCCGTCCAGGTCCGGGCGCACCGCCTGGAGCTCCTCCTTCTCGGCGATCTCCACCATGCGCCGTTCTAGGTCGTCATACGCGAACGCCAGCCGCTCGGCCTTCCGGCGGTTGCGCGTGGTGACGTCCGATCGGGTCAGGGCATGCAGTCGCGGCAGCACCGGGCCGGCGTCGTTGACATACCGACGGACAGCCGAATCGGTCCAGCCGGCATCGCCGTAACCGTAGAAGCGCATGTGCAGTTCCACCAGCCGCGCCACCGCCTTGATCGTGTCGTTGTCGAACTTCAACGCGCGCATCCGCTGCTTGACCAGCTTGGCCCCCACCACGTCATGGTGGCGGAAGGTGACCGCACCGCTCGGCTCGAAGCGCCGGGTCGCCGGCTTGCCGACGTCGTGCATCAACGCCGCGAAGCGCAGGATGAAGTCCGGTGCGGGAACATAGGTGCCCGACGGCGGCGCGAACCGTCCTGTTTCCGTCTCGCCATCGCTGGCCTCGGCTGCCTCGCCGGTCCCGACTGGACCGGCTGGCCCGGCACCCGGCGCCTCCGGGTGCTCCGCCGCCCACTGCTCCTCAAGCTCTGCGGGGTACTCATGGCCTATCGCCTGGTCCAGGACCGTCAGCGAGTGTTCGTAGACGTCCTTGTGTCGATGGTGCTCGTCGGTCTCCAACTTCAGGGCCGGCAGTTCGGGCAGTACGTGCTCGGCCAGGCCGGTGTCCACGAGCAGATTGAGGCCGGCCCGCGGATGGGAACCGTTGACCAGCTTGACCAGCTCGTCCCGGACGCGTTCTGCGGAGATGATCGTGATCCGCTCGGCCATCGCCGTCATGGCCTCCACCACGGACGGGTCCACGCCGATGCCCAGCTGGGAGGCGAACCGCGCAGCCCGCATCATCCGCAGCGGGTCATCGGAGAAGGAGTCCTCGGGCGTGCCGGGCGTACGAAGCCGTCCGGCCGCCAGGTCCTTGACCCCGCCGAAGGGGTCCACGAGTTCCAGGGAGGGCAGCCGGATGGCCATCGCATTGACGGTGAAATCGCGGCGCAGCAGGTCCTCGTCGAGGGAGTCCCCGAAGGCGACCTGCGGCTTGCGGGAGTCGCGGTCATACTTCTCGGCGCGGTACGTGGTGACCTCGAGTTGCCATCCACCCTTCGAGAAGCCGATGGTGCCGAATTTCCGGCCGATGTCCCAGTGCGCATCCGCCCATTTCCGGGCGATCCTCAGGGTGGTGTCCGGATCAGCATCGGTGGTGAAGTCCAGGTCCGGGGACACCCGGCCGAGGAACAGGTCCCGGACCGGGCCGCCCACCAGGGACAGCTCGTGCCCAGCGGCCTCGAACAGCCGGCCCAGTTCCAGCACCACGGGAGGAAGGCCGGCACCGGTCGGGAACCCCACGGGCAAGGCGACGAGGTCGGTTCGGCCAACGAGGTCAGCCAGGTCGGTGCCGGAGGGCTGGACGCCGGCGGTGACGGGCGTGCCGGGCGAAGGAGAGGAGGGGGCGGTGGGATTCATCGTGTGCTTAAGGGTGCCAGATCCGGGGGCCGGGTGAGGACAACCGGGGTGCGGACTCCGGTGTTGCCGGATGCGGTTCCGGTTCGGCCCGCTACAGTGGAATGCATGGCTCATCCCGTTCCGAGCGCCCCCAAGCGCACTCCGCTCACCGCATCGGTGGGCCGGCGTGTGCCCCGGCGCCCGGGACAACCGGGTACGCCCGGCGAGTCCGCGCAGGGCTCCCTGCCCACGGTGGAGGAGATCTCTGCCGGCGGACTGGTGGTGCGGAGGTTCGGGGGTCGGCTCGAGGTCGCCATCATCGCCCGCTACAACCGCGGCGGCCGGCTGGAGTGGTGCCTGCCCAAGGGCCATCCGGAGGGCGTCGAGAGTCACGGTGAGGCAGCCATCCGCGAGGTCGAGGAGGAGACCGGGATCGCCGGGGACATCCTGGCGTCGCTCGGATCCATCGACTACTGGTTCACCGTGTCTAGCCACCGCGTGCACAAGACCGTGCACCACTACCTGCTGCAGGCCACGGGGGGCGAACTGACCACGGAGAACGACCCGGACCATGAGGCCGTTGACGTCGCCTGGGTCGGCCTGGACGTGCTCAACGCCAAGCTGTCCTTCCCCAATGAGCGGCGGATCGTGGACCTCGCGCGGGACGTGCTCCCCGACTATGAGGACAGGTTCCAGGACCTGTCGGACTCCGAGCGGTGAAGAACACCCCCACCACGACGCCGGACACCCCGGACCGCGGCGATTCCCTCGGTCCGCGGCGCCCCGGCAAGGTGCCCCCACGTGGTCCCGGGAACACCGCCCGTCCTCCTGCTCCGGTTCCCGCCCCTGACCCCGCTCCAGTCTCCGCGTCTGACCCCGGTTCCGCCTCGGCCTCCGTCACACCCTCCGCAACTGCCTCCTCCGAGGCGGACAACACGGCGAAGTCCAGTGCCATCATGGCCGCAGGCACCCTGGTGTCCCGCATCCTCGGCTTCGTCCGCACGGCCCTGCTCACGGTGGCCATCGGTTCCACCGCCATGGCCGCGGACATCTTCGAGTCCGCGAACACGATCCCGAACATCATCTACATGCTGCTGGCCGGCGGTGTGTTCAACGTGGTGCTGGTCCCACAGCTCATCAAGGCGGCGAAGAAGCCGGACAAGGGCTCCGACTACACCTCGCGGCTGATCACCCTCGCGATGATCGTCATGGCCGCGGCCACCCTGGCCATCACACTCGCGGCCGCCCCCATCATGGTGGCGCTGACCAGCAACTGGTCCCCGGCGATGCTGGCCCTGGGCACGGCGTTCGCGCTCTGGACCTTCCCGCAAATCTTCTTCTACGGCGTGTACGCGGTGCTGGGGCAGGTCCTCAACGCCAACGGCCGTTTCGGCGCCTACATGTGGGCCCCGGTGGCCAACAACGTGGTGGCGATCGGTGTCATCGGCCTCTACCTCGCGATGTTCGGCTCCTACCAGGCCGGTGGCGATCAACTGGCGGAGTGGACCACTGGCCAGACGGTCCTCCTGGCCGGTGGACACACCCTGGGGATCGTGGTCCAGGCCCTCGTGCTGTTCGTCCCGCTGAGCCGGCTCGGGCTGGGGCTGAAGCCGAAGTTCGGCTGGAAGGGCATGGGGCTGCGGTCCACGGGCAAGCTCGCCGGGTACACCCTCGTGACCATGATGGCCGGAAACGTCGTCAATCTGCTGGTTGCCCGCCTGGTCTCCGGGGCCACGGAGGCCCGTGCCTCCCTGGGTGAGGCCAGCGGGTCCGGCGGGCCGTTCGAAGGGCTGGACCCCGCCGTCGTCGAGGCCTCGATTCCCGGGCTCATGGCGCTGAACATCGCCCAGCTGATCACCGTGCTGCCACACTCGGTGTTCGTCCTGTCCCTGGCCACCGTGCTGTTCAACCAGCTCGCGCGGTCGCTGCACCGGGACGATGTCCCCGAGGCCCTGGCCACCATCAGCCGGGGCCTGCGGAACTTCGCGGTCCCGATGATGTTCTCCACCGTCGTGGTGCTGGTCCTGGCCGGGCCCCTGGGACGCGTCTTCGCCGGTTCCTCGGAGACCGCCGCGGCGTCCGCCGTGGCCATCGGGCAGCTCCTCATCCTGCTGGCGCTGGGCATGCCGTTCCGTTCGGCCCACATCTACCTCATGCGCCTGTTCTACGCGGCCGAGAACGCGCGGATCCCGATGCTGGTGCAGGTCGGGACCGCGGCGTTCACGCTGATCATCGCCTACGTGGCCTCGATCTTCATGCCCAGCTGGGCCATGGCCTACCTCATGGTCTCCGTGTTCACCCTCCTGCACGTGGCCCAGTTCGTCGCCGCCCACGTGCTGGTGCGTCGACACTACGGGGACTACGGCGCCGGCGAGGTCCTGGACGCCTATCTGCGCACCGGCGTGGCCTCCGTCGTCTCCGGCGTGGCTGGCGCGCTGGTGCTGTGGCTGATCGGCGGGTACTCCGGCGGGTTCCCCTGGTCCACGATCATCACCGCCTTGGTGAGCTGCGCCGTCGTCGGGTTGGTCATGTTGGTGGTGTACTTCGTGATGCTGCGCGCCATGCGGCTGCCCGAGCTGGCCGAGTTCCTGGGGCCGCTGGCCCGGCGAATCCCCGGGTTGGCCCGGTAATTTCCTGCCCTGCCGTCCGGCGGTTCACCGCGCGCCAACCCGCCGTCGGCCGTAGCATGGACCCGACCGCACCCGGGTCCGCCGTGGCCGGCCACTGCCCGCAGTGGCACCAGAGGCACCCCCGTCCACCTGGACGGCCATACCCAACCGTTGGCCCGGGCCACCGACCTGGAGGAACACCGTGCCGCAGCCCATTGAAGAGGGAATGGTCCTCGGAGGCCGATACCTCGTCACCGGACATGTGCTGACGTCAGCCGACCAGGACATGGTGCTGGAAGGCCGCGACCAAGTCCTGAACCGTGATGTCTCCATCCTGGTCGCCTCCTCCTCGCATGCCTCCCAAGTGGCCGCTTCCGCCCGCGAACTCGCCACCGGTGAGCGGCAGGGCACCATCCAGGTCCTCGACCTCGGCCTCAGCGAGGGCCGCACCTACCTGATCGCCGGCGGCAACCCGGCGCCCGAGGACCTGCTGGACATGACCCGCGAGCAGCAGGTCTACGTGGAGCCCTTCTACACGGACACCCTCGGCTCGGAGATCTTCGGCGAGGCGCGCACCTACGAGCCGCAGGTCTACGAGGATGACGAGGAGTACTACGAGGAGCTGGATGACGGCTATACCGGGCCGGAGACGGAGACACGCCGCCCCAAGTTCCTGCGAGGCATCTCCGACCGCCTGAGCCAGCGGCTCGGCTCGGATGACGCCGCCAAGGACGCCGTGGACGGCAGGACTGCTGCTGGTGCAGTGGGTGCCGGTGCTGCTGCCGACCCTGCGGCGACGAGGAACGTCCAGGAGCACGACGACGGCGCTCGGCACGAGCACGATCCGTACCGTTCCGCGGTGCTCCGCACCGATGAGACACCCCTGCCGGAGACGGTCAGTGATGCCGACTGGACCGGCGCCCACGACGAGGTCACCGTGACCGACTCGGCTGCCGACCGGAACGCTGCTGCGACCTCCGCGTCCCCCGTGGTGGAGTCCCCCTCCGATGAGGGAAGCGACGAACCGTCCCGAGATGCCTCCGACCTCGGCCCCTCCGAGGACACAGGCGAGGTGACGGGCGAGACCCTCACGGCCGCCGTCGCCTCGCCGGCCATCGGCCGGCACAGCCCCAAGCCGGGGCGGGACCCGCACCGGCGCGGCGCTGAGCGCCCCAAGGTGACGCTCTGGGACGACGGCCCCTACGAACCCTCCCGCGACGATCAAGCCGGTGCGGCCGATCAGCCCCACTCCGACGAGCGCCGCGGGGCCGGTGTACTCGGGGCCGGCGTCGTTGGCGCTGGGTTGGCTGCCGGCGCTGGCTCTGTTGGGGCCGGCGGAGGCTCCCGTGGTGGATCGGCAGGCGGCCCTGGCCATCATCCGGACGTTGACCACGGCGACGACTATGACTATCCCGAGTTCGACGACTACGAGGAGCACGACGAGGACGACAAGCCGCGGGGCGCCCGCTGGCTGGTCGGCGGAATCCTGGTCCTGCTGCTCATCCTCGGATCGGTGTTCGCCTTCAACATCCTGGACAACAATCGCAATCCGGAGGCGGGTGGGGGCGACTCCAGCACTCCGGGGTCCTCGCCGGCCGAGTCCTCTCAACAGCCGACCCAGGACTCACAACTGCCGGAACCGGCCATCGTCTCGGCCACCCGCGTGGTTCCGGACGACAACGGCCTCAGTGCGGAGACGGACTCCACCCTTCCCAATGCCATCGACGGCAATCCCGCCACGGCCTGGCAGACCTACACCTTCGCCCAGCCGGCCTTCGGCGGTTACGCCTCCAACATGGCCCTGGTGATCGAGCTGGAGGAACCCAGCGCCGTCTCCCAGGTGGACATCACCCAGAACAACGGCAGCGGCGGATCGTTCTCGGTGCTGCTGAGCGATACCCCGGAGATCGACGACGCCCGGCAGATTGCCGAGGGCTCCCTCACAGGGCCCGAGGTCAGCGTGCCGATCCCCGCCGAGGACGGCAGTACCGCGGAGGCACAGTACGTGATCATCAACTTCACTGAACTGCCCGAGCTCTCCAATGCCACGTCCAACCGGCCCTACGGCCTGAGGATCGCCGAGGTCGAGGTCAACTGACCAGGGGCTGTGGACCGGGTGCGCCACCTCCGCTGGGCGGAAGACGCGCCTCTGCGCCCGGCGGACCCCGCCTAGGATGGTGGAGGCGATAGCCAGGCTGTCCCCAGGCCTTTCAGGTGACGAGGGGCCGTCGAGGTCATGCCAGGACATCTGCTGGACGGGAACAGGCATGGAATAGGTTTCTGCCGGGGGATGTTCCACCGTTAACAGTTCCAGTTGCCTACCCTGAAGGAATCACCGTGACCGAGGCTCCAGAGTCCACCGACGTCGTCCGGGACGTCGTCATCATCGGATCGGGCCCGGCGGGCTACACCGCCGCCATCTACGCTGCACGCGCGAACCTGAATCCTCTTGTGGTCGCCGGGTCAGTGACCGCCGGCGGTGAGTTGATGAACACCACCGATGTGGAGAACTTCCCCGGCTTCCCCGAGGGCATCCTCGGTCCGGAACTGATGGGCCACCTCGAACAGCAGGCCACCCGGTTCGGCGCTGAAGTCCAGTATGAGGATGTCGTGGCGGTGGACCTGAAGGCCTCTCCGAAGGTCGTCACTCTCGGCAACGGCACTGAGTACCGGGCCCACGCGGTGGTCCTGTCCACAGGGTCCGCCTACCGGGAACTCGGCGTGGAAGGTGAGAAGCGCTTCTCCGGCCATGGCGTGAGCTGGTGCGCCACGTGTGACGGATTCTTCTTCCGCGACCAGAACATCGCCGTTGTGGGCGGTGGCGACTCCGCCATGGAGGAGGCACTATTCCTCACCAAGTTCGCGTCCAAGGTCACCGTGATCCACCGTCGTGATGACCTGCGTGCCTCGAAGACCATGGCTGACCGGGCCTTGGCCCACGAGAAGATCGAGTTCATCTGGGACACCGAGGTCACCGGCCTCGACGGCGAGGAGAAGCTCAAGACCCTGCACCTGCGCAATCTGAAGTCCGGTGAGGAGTCCACCCTGGACGTCACGGGACTGTTCGTGGCCATCGGATCGGATCCCCGAACCGACCTCGTCAAGGACCAGGTCGAGCTCAATGCCGACGGCACGGTCCGGATCGACCACCCCAGCACCCGCACGTCGCTTCCCGGAGTCTTCGCGGCCGGAGATGTCACCGACCCGACCTATCGCCAGGCCATCACCGCCGCCGGCAGTGGATGCGTCGCCGCCCAGGACGTCGAGCATTACCTTGCGGACGTCAAGGAACTGGTCGCGGCAGCCGTCTAGGGCTCCGGACCACACAGACCTGAATACCGGCCCCCTGCCGGCATTCCAGACCAACCCCACCAGGAGGAACCATGAGCACCATTGACGTCACCGACCAGGACTTCCAGGAGAAGGTCCTGAACTCGGACAAGCCCGTCATCGTCGACTTCTGGGCAGAATGGTGCGGCCCCTGCCGCATGCTGAGCCCCATCCTCGAAGAGATGGCAACCGAGCACGCTGACAAGATCACCGTGGCCAAGCTCAACGTCGATGACAACCCCCAGGCAGCCGCCAACTACGGCATCACCAGCATTCCCGCGGTGATGGTCTTCCAGGGGGGCGAAAAGGTCGCCACTTCCATCGGCGCCAAGCCCAAGCAGGTGCTGGAGACGGAGTTCGCGGAGTACCTCAAGTGAACATTAGCCACTGACGTACGTGGCTAGAAGGGTCCCGATCTGACAGAATCGGGGCCCTTCTGCTATTAGGACCTTGTCTAGGTCGATTGTGTCACTGTCTAACCGGCTTTAGCCACGTGCACCGTTGGTGCCAGATTGATCGATCAGGTCCATAATCCTGTTGAGGTCGTCCACCGATGCGAAGTCGATGGCAATCTTTCCCTTACGGGCTCCCAGAGTGATCTTCACCGTGGTGTCCAGACGATCCGTCAAGGTGTTCGCCAGATAGTCCAATCGTTCATGCCGATCACTCCTCGGAGCGCGGCTCTTCGGCTTCACCTGGCGGACGCCATCCTGCAGTGAGACGAGCTCCTCCGTCGCCCGAACCGATAGCCCTTCCGATACCACCTTCTGCGCCAGGCGTTCCATGTCGGCCGGGTCGACCAGGGCCAGGAGCGCACGAGCGTGACCTGCGGAAAGGACACCGGACGCGACCCGGCGCTGCACCAACGGGGGCAGCTTCAGCAGCCTCAGGGTGTTCGTGATCTGCGGCCGGGACCGCCCGATGCGGGAGGAAAGTTCCTCCTGGGTACAGTTGAAGTCCTCCAGGAGCTGCTCGTAGGCGGCAGCCTCCTCGAGGGGATTCAGCTGACTCCGGTGCAGGTTCTCCAAGAGGGCGTCCCTCAGCAGGTCCGTGTCCGCCGTATGCCGCACAATGGCGGGAATCTCGGCCAGACCTGCGCGTTGAGACGCACGCCAGCGACGTTCGCCCATGACGAGTTCAAACGGAGAGGGCCCTTCAACGGGTCGCACCACAATGGGCTGGAGGACTCCCACCTCGGCGATGGACGCCACCAACTCGTCCATGTCATCCTCGTCGAACACCTCACGAGGCTGACGGGGATTGGGATGGATGTCGCCCGTCGGGATCGTTCGCAGCTCTGCATCGCCAACGGCCCCATGGTGACGGACCTGCGGCCGGACCTGATCGCGATCACCTGTCTCGGCCTCCGATCCGGTGCCCTTGAACTCAAGCTTTTCCGGTTGTTCCGCCTGTGCGTATCGTTCTGAGGGAGCGGCCTCCGTTGTAACGCCCGAGATGCCAACGGATTTCACGCCCGGCATCGTGGGCCGCGATTTCCCCTTCCGACCGGCCGTCGCCACATCGCTCACGTCGGTCGCCCCTGGGGCAGGTGACAGACCAGACGCATCATCCGCAGTGACAGTCCGTCGATCAGGGAAGAAGACGTCGACCGGACGTCGTGTTTCACGTGCAACCGGAGCGCGAGCCACATCGGGATGACGAGCTCCGAGATATCGACTCGCGAGGTCGGTCTGACCGGGATGATCGCTGGCTTCCGGACCAGCAGAGGCTGGCTCACGGGAGGCCGGCTCCGATGTCGTGCCAACACCCTCAGGAGCACCCGAGGCGACAGCCGATTCCGAAGACTGCGTGCTCGAATCCCTACGTTCGCCCCCCCGAGGAGCTTCTTGCTTCGTCTGTCCAGCTTCGACTGGTTCGGAAGCGTTTGAGTCTACTGTTCCAGGGTGATCCTGTGGATCATCGTGGGCCAGATCCGGAGCGGCGGCTTCTTCGGAGCTCGTGTTCTGAATCAGTGCCTCTAGTCCCCTACCAAGACCCCGTCGGTTCTTCTTCACGCATACTCCTTAGATCGCGCCCAGCATCGGTTTCCAGTCTACTGCTGTTTCACGTGAAACCGGATTCTGCGTTGTTGTCGCGTCGACCAATGCCGTGTCACATTCGGGATGAGACTGTGTGGGCTCGTGTCACATTGTCTATCTAAATCACGGGCCTATAGTTGAGTCCGCGCACATGATGACGGAACACTATTCCCACCACTCTGACGCTAGGTTCGAACACGCATCAGTGGGCCGAAGATACGGGCTGAGGACTACCTTTCCGGTCTCGGGTCCGTTTCACGTGAAACGCCCGGTGACGATTACGACCGCCTTGTTAGCCCGTCTGTTACGTTTCACGTGGAACGATAGCCCAGTCAGCACATGGGTGCGCGACGCTCGCCGAGGCGGGGTAGGCGGGCAACCAACCATTGGACTCCTCGGCCTGAGGCTCAGCAAGAGCTGGACTCCTGACACGTGTGGCCGGAGTCGACCGCAGGAAGCGCAGAAGGACCGCCTGGCAGGGTGACGCACGAATGCACAGGCACTTCATAGGAACACTGCGGGGTAGACGGGCGCAGGAACAGCATCGCGGTGGACATCTTGACTAAAGCAACCCCAGGAACTTCCGGGGCGCCAGCTGGCAGGACATTGCGGGTGGGAACCGATGCGGTGAAGCCCTGCTCTCGCTATAGCTCAGTGATTCAAACCAACACCAGCCTCTGCTGCTGCCGACCGTGGGGCCGCTGTGGCAAAGTAGGGCCATGTTTCACGTGAAGCACCGCTAACCCACGTACGTTCCTACTCGTCTCCGTGTTTCACGTGAAACCCGCTGGAGGCAGCTGGGGCCTACACTCCTACGACGGCTCCCGGCGTTTCACGTGCAACCCATGCCGTCCGTGATCGCGCCTAGTTTGGTGAGAAGGCTGTCACGTACGTCCATTCCGGGCTAGACCTTGTTCTAGCCGCGACGATAAGGACATTGAAAGGTCGGTTTGCGGATACGAGTGCAGACAGGCACATCAATCACAAACGTCTACACCTCTCCTTGTACCAGTGGGCTCGACTCGACGAATTGCCCAGCACGAGTGCAGGGACCACCAGGACGTATGTTTCACGTGGAACAAGCAGACAGACCACCGGGTTCGCCAGAACCCACTCGCCTGGCATCGGCGGGTCTTGGCACGCCCCAAATCGGTAGCGGCACCGGGTATCCTCCGCAGCGGTGGCCTAACCGCAGAGCCTCCTGAGTGGCATTGTTTCCAGCCGCAGCAGCCTGCCAGTCGGATACGTGTGGAGTTCTTCGGACTCGTCAACTCGGCGGCGTAGACCGTTTCATGTGAAACGTCATCTCTCAAGTGGCGTCAGGTGAAACGTCATCTCCAAAGTGAACACAGCTTCACCCCGGACTCTGCCTGCGGGCCCATTCAAGCTGCCCTCTCCCAGCTGAATCACTGTGATAGCTGGCAAAACTCTGCTGACAAGGCGCGGCCATCCAGATATAGGCCACGCGGTGTGGCCTTTCGGCATGCGTGACTCCGATGAGAACGAGAGACGTCGGTACGAAGCCAGCCGCCCATCAACCCAAGCCCTTCGGCCTGTCAACATCCCGAACGGTCAGTTCTCCAGGAATGTTTCACGTGGAACGGCCACGGGGACCAGCCACGAGGCAATGCCTATGAGGATAAGCTCTCTATCACGCAGTATGGTCTACCCGCCACTCCAGCCCGATGTTCCGGCCACTGACTGGCTCTTGGAGGGCAACGCGATCCAGCCTCGTCCGGCTCAGAAGAGACAATATATAAACCCCAAGAGGTTGGGTCAGCCGATGACGGCGATTTGCAGGGTCAGGTCACATTCCTGCCGCGTGTCCACGATCAGCGATCTCCACAGCAGCTTCCCGGTAGGACAGTGCACCGGCGGACTGAGGATCATAGGTGAGCACCGTCTGCTGGAAGCTGGGGGCCTCGGAGATGCGCACGTTGCGAGGAATCACCGTCTTGAGCACTTCGTCCGGGAAGTGCTCACGAACCTCGCCGGCTACCTGGGTCGCCAAGTTGGTGCGTCCGTCATACATGGTCAGGATGATCGTGGACACCTTGAGAGACGAGTTCAGGTGCTTCTGGATCATCCGGATGTTGTTGAGCAACTGGGAGAGCCCCTCCAGAGCGTAGTACTCGGTCTGGATGGGGATGAGAACCTCGCTCGCGGCCACAAAGGCATTGACGGTGAGCAGGCCAAGGCTTGGAGGACAGTCGATGAAGACATAGTCGAGCCGCGGAAGCCCCTGCTTCTCCCGGTAGGTGAAGTACTCGTTCAACGCACGCGACAGGCGTTGTTCACGTGCCACGAGGGAGACCAGCTCGATCTCAGCTCCGGCGAGGTCGATCGTAGCCGGAGCCACCACGAGCCCCTCCACATCGGGGCAAGGCTTGACCACATCGGCCATGGGCAGTTCATCGATAAGGACGTCGTAGACACTGTCCACATCCGAGTTGTGGGGGATAGCCAGCGCCGTGGAGGCGTTGCCCTGAGGATCGATGTCCACGACGAGGACCTGCATGCCCGCTCGGGCCAGGGCTGCCGAGAGATTGACCGTCGTCGTGGTCTTGCCGACACCGCCCTTCTGATTGGACACGGTGACAATGCGCGTTTCACTCGGGGAGGGCAGTTTGCGACCCTTCAGCTTGTCCCGTCGACGATTCTCCTGGGCCAGTTCGCGGGCCAAGGGCGTCTCGATGTCGTCCGCCACGGACGAGTCCACGGTACTGACGGTTTCCCGTGAAACTTCCGACTCATTAGTCAATGAGAACAACCTCCCGAGGTTGATAGACGGCGAAACGAACTTTCGGCCGTGGCATCCAACCACTCCAGCCTACTGGTCAGCGTGAGGAGCCCACACGCACCCGTACCACTGTGGTGGGCTCGGCCAACAGATCCTCGCCCACCGTCTCAATAATCGGGGTGGACCCCTTGTGCTTCTTGAGGACCTTGGCTGCCGACTTGACCTCTTCGGCAGCACTTCGGCCCTTGATGGCCAACAACTGCCCGGAGCCCTGTAACAGCGGAAGGGTCAACGGAATCAAGGTCTTGAGGGCGGACACGGCTCGGGCGGTCACGATGTCCACGACCACGTTGCCCACCACCTGTTCCGACCGGGCCCGGACCACGTCGACGTGGTCCAACCCGAGATCATCGACCACCATGTCCAACCAGGCCACCCGCCGTTCCAGCGGTTCGATGAGGATGAACTGGCAATCAGGCCGGGCCAAAGCCAGGGCGAGGCCCGGCAGTCCGGCGCCCGAGCCGACGTCGGCCACCAGGGCACCTTCCGGCAGCAGGTCTCCCACCACTGCACAGTTCAAGACATGGCGTTCCCACAGCCTCGGTACCTCCCGCGGACCCAGGAGTCCCCACTCGATTCCGGTGGAGGACAGGTGTTCCACGAAACGAACGGCAAGAGCGATCCGGTCGCCGAAGAGTTCCTCGGCCGCCGTCAACAGGTCACCGGTCAGTTCCGGGGGGTCCTGGGGCTCAATCGGAGGATTCTCAGCGTCCCGAGTCGACTGCGGCGGGATCTGCTCACGATCTGGTTGGGACTGTTCAGACACCGTCGGAGACCACCACATGCCGACGCGGGCCCTCGCCCTCCGATTCGCTCACGAGACCGCCCTCAGCGATGACATCGTGCACGATCTTGCGTTCGTAGGCGCCCATCGGCCGCAGGTGCAGTGGCTCTCCAGTCTCACGGACCTTGACGATGGCCTCCTGGGCGAGCTGCTCCAACTCCTGGGCGCGTTCGGTGCGGTACCCCGCGATGTCCAGGACAAGACGGGAGCGGTTGCCGGTGGCTGACAGCACTGCCAGGCGCACGAGCTCCTGCAGGGCCTCCAGGCCCTTGCCGTCCTTGCCCAGGAGATCGCGCAGGCGGTCGTCCCCCTCTTCCGCGATCACGGAGACGTAGGTGCGGCCGTTGCGGATCTCGATATCGATGTCACCGTCGAGGTCGGAGATGTCCAGCAGCTCCTCGACGTAGTCCGCTGCGATGTCCCCCTCCTCCTCAAGGCGGCTGGCGGACGGGACGGAGGAGTCATCGGACGCGTCCGGCGATGCAGCGGCGTCCTGGCCGGATCCTCCGTCCACGGCCTGGTCCGAAGCCTGTTCGGTAGCCTGCGCTCCGCTCTGATCTCCGCTCTGGCCGGTGGTCTGCCCCATAGCGGGCTGCTCTGACGTCTCGACCGACTCCGCGACCTCTTCGGCCGGTCTGCTGGACGCGTCAGTCATGGTCATCTCCTCTTCTTGGTCTTGCGCTTGGGCTGCTGGCGCTGACCGGTCTGCTGGGGCTTGGCCGCCTCGATCTCCGCCTTGGCGGCCGCCTCCTGGGCTGCCTTGCCAACGGGGGGAAGGCCCTTGACCGCACGACGTTCGTTCAGTTCCTGCTCCGCCAGCGAGCCCGGGGTCGGGTTGTTGCGGATGATCCACATCTGCTGAGCCACGGCCCAGAAGTTCGTGGCGGTCCAGTAGATGAGCACGCCGATCGGGAAGTTGATGCCGCCGATGCCGAACACCAACGGAAGGATGTAGAGCATGAACTTCTGTGACTGGGCGAAGGGCCCCGTCATGGCGGCCTCGGACATGTTCTTGCTCATCAGCATCTTCTGCATGTAGAACTGCGAGCCGGACATGAGGATGATCATGACGACGGAGACCATGATCACGGACACGTTGAGGTTCTCTCCCAGGGATCCCAGGAAGGTGGCCTGCATGGGGGCACCGAGGAAGATCGCGTCTCCGAAGGAACGGATCTGGTCCGCGGTCAGCGCGGCCTCCCCTTCGCCACGCTCGGCGGCAGCCCCAGCCCCGGTCAGGATCTGGAACAGGGCGAAGAAGAACGGCATCTGCACGAGCATCGGCAGGCAGGCCGCGAAAGGGCTGGTGCCGTGTTCCTTGAACAGGGTCTGCTGTTCCATGGCCATGGCCTGACGGGACAACTGGTCCGTCTTGCCCTTGTACTTGGCCTGGAGCTTCTTGATGTCCGGCTGCAGTGCCTGCATGGCGCGCTGAGACTTGACCTGCTTGACGAACAGCGGAATCAACAGGGTCCGCACCAGCACCACGAGCAGGATGATCGAAAGGGTCCAGGTGAACCCGCTGTTCGGGTCCATGCCGACCAGTTCCAGGACCGTGTGGAAGGCACCGAGGATCCAGGACATCACCCACTTGAAGGGCCAGAGAATGATTTGGAAGAAGTCCATGATCTCCTACTGTTCCGCCGGAGGATCCGGGGGGATGACGGGATGGTTAAGGTCAATGATCTTGGGTCGGCGGCCCAGTGGCCAAATCCTCTTGCCGGGTGGGACCGCATCGACGCCGCCTTTAGACCAGGGGTGGCAGCTGCCGAGTCGGCGTGCCGAGAGCCACGAGCCCTTCAGGGCCCCGTGGACGTGAACCGCCTCGAGCGCATAGGCGGAGCACGAGGGGAAGTAGCGGCAGACCTGGCCGTAGAGCGGCGAGATCACGGCGCGGTAGGCCACCAGCAACCAGGCCAGCACGGTGGACGGCATGGCGCGGAGCCAGCTCCATTCGGCCGCGCCGGGCCGAGTGGTGAACGGGGACTGCGTGATCATGCGTTCATCTCCATCCCCGGGCCCTGAACCTGTGACGAGGACCGGCCGTGAGGCACAGCACCGGTGGGACGACGCCGGCCCGTTTCCTTCCGCAGGGCACCCGCCAAGGCCGAGTCCAGGTCCTTCCTGAGCTCGTTCCAGGCGGCCGTTCCCGACGGCGGCAGAGCACGGACCACGACCGTCGCACCCGGGTGCTGCGCCAGTGGTCCCCTGAGCTGTTCGGCCACGGCGGCCCGGAGCCGGCGCTTGACGCGATTGCGAACCACCGCATTGCCGACGGCCTTGGAGACGACGAAACCCACGCGCACCGGTCCGGCCGAGCTATCGGCCTCACTGGGGAGCGTGGGATCAGAAAGGTGTGCGGACACGACAACGTTCCGGCGCCCTGTTCGGGCGCCGGAACGCAGTGTCTGGGAAAAATCCGCGGGGGTGCGTACCCGTTTCTCGCGGGGCAGCACGCCGTGTCGTCCGCTCTGCTGATCGGCCTCAGGCCGGATCAGGCGGACAGTTCCGTGCGGCCCTTGGTACGGCGGGTTGCCAGGATGGCGCGGCCGGCGCGGGTACGCATCCGGGCGCGGAAACCGTGCTTCTTGGCCCGGCGGCGGTTATTCGGCTGAAAAGTCCGCTTGCTCACTTGATATCTCCACAACGTGTGTATGCGCCCGGACCCGTTGTACCTGGGGGAAGAACCGGTAGACGCTCTGACTAGGACTTCCCCGCTGAAGACACCGATCCAACAGGCCTGGGCCTTCGGCTGTCCGCTGGTTGACTACGCCCTGAGGTCGATCCGGAGTATTCCAGTCGATTCAGAGCACGGCTAAACAACCCCGCGGGGACCAATCAAGTTTAGGGATGGTGGGCTGCCAGCGTCAAATTACAGTCTCGATGCCGCTGCGCACACTGGACCTGTACCCTCCCCGAAGTTATCCACTGCCTGTGAATAACTCTGTGGATTGCCGTTAGACTCGGTTCGACGCCGACGGAAGGACCCCAGCCCCCATGGTTGCAGATGAGGCTGTCAGCAGCTCGTGGCGCAAGGTGGTTCGCACCCTTGAGGAAGACGACCGTGTTTCCCCTCGGCAACTCGGCCACGTGGGCCTCGCCCAGCCCCAAGGGCTGATCGGCACGACCTTGTTGCTCGCTGTCCCGAACGAACTCACCCGTGAGGTCCTGCAGTCCCAACTCAAGGACTCCCTCGCCGAAGCGCTCGGGAATGTGTTCAGGACCGAGATCCTGTGCGCCTATTCGATCGATTCGACCCTGATGGCCCAGACGGGCGAGGACTATCAGCCCCCGACCGCCGCGGCGCCGCCCGTCCGCGAGGCGCAGCACACCCGCTCGGCTCCATCCCCCCATGCCCCGCTCCGTTCAGCAGCGCCGGCTCCCGCGCCGCCGTCGACCTCGGATGAGACCAGCCGCCTGAACCCGCGGTACCACTTCGAGACCTTCGTCATCGGTTCCTCGAACCGCTTCGCCCATGCCGCCGCGAACGCCGTCGCCGAAGCACCCGCGAAGGCCTACAACCCGCTGTTCATCTACGGTGAATCCGGGCTGGGGAAGACACACCTGCTGCACGCGATCGGCCATTATGCCCGTCACCTGTATCCGGGACTGCGCGTCCGCTACGTGAACTCCGAGGAGTTCACCAACGACTTCATCAACTCGATCCGCCACGACGAGGGTGCGAGCTTCAAACAGGTGTACCGCAATGTGGACATCCTGCTCATCGACGACATCCAGTTCCTGGCGGACAAGGAAGCGACCGTCGAGGAGTTCTTCCACACGTTCAACACCCTTTACAACAACAACAAGCAGGTCGTGATCACCTCCGACCTTCCCCCCAAGCAACTGTCCGGATTCGAGGAACGGCTGCGCTCCCGCTTCGAGTGGGGCCTGATCACGGACATCCAGCCGCCGGACCTGGAGACTCGCATCGCCATCCTCCGCAAGAAGGCAGAAGCCGAGGGACTGACGGCCCCGCCCGAGGTCCTCGAGTACATCGGTTCCAACATCTCCACCAATATCCGCGAGTTGGAGGGTGCCCTCATCCGTGTCACCGCCTTCGCGTCGCTGAACAAGCAGCCGGTCGGGATCCAACTGGCGGAGCAGGTTCTGCGGGATCTCATCACCCATGAGGACGCCCATGAGATCACCGCGCCGACGATCCTCAACGAGACGGCCGCGTACTTCAACCTGACCATGGAGGAGCTGACCTCCAAGTCACGCACCAGGACCCTCGTCACGGCCCGGCAGATCGCCATGTACCTCCTGCGGGAGCTGACGGAGATGTCCCTGCCGAAGATCGGTCAGGAGCTCGGTGGGCGGGACCACACCACGGTGATCCACGCAGACCGCAAGATCCGCGAGCTGATGGCTGAACGCCGGACGATCTACAACCAGGTCACCGAGCTGACGAACCGGATCAAGCAGCAGCAGCGCGCCCGCTGACCTCACCGGTCGTGGCGTGGCTGACGTCATTGCAGACCTGACGTCGCTCTCAGACGCGTTGGTTCAAAGCTGCGCGCGTTTCGCCACCGTGCCTCCATCCCGAGCCCACCCCGAGCCCAGTTCCAGACTCCGCCTCGGGCTGTCCCACATCCAGAGGCAACCTTGATCCTTAACGACAAGGTCATTCCACAGGAAGAACCCCGGAGTGGCCGCTCTCGGTCGCACCTTATCCACAGTTGTCCACAGATATCCACAGGTTGTGGGAGGTCTCGCAGAACTCAACCCACAGCTGTGGACAAACCTGTGGATGCTTAAGTGGAGTGTTCGGGCGAGTCTCTGGATAACTACACGCTTCCCTGTGAATTCGCAGATCCACGCCCGAAAGTTATGCACCGACGGTGCACAGCGCAAGCGAGAGAAGTCCACTGCAGGGTCCACAGGAAGAAGGGCGGCATCACACCGTCGGATCGCGTTATCCACAGTATCCACAGGACTTATTAACACTACTGATCCCTGTTAAGAATGAATCCCAAGAACATCCACCCCTGCCTGCCGAACGCGCTCGCCCGATCTGACCAACCCCTCGAAACGTGGGACGCTTCGAAGACGGTCCTCATCGCCGAGGCACATCTCTCAACCACATCCACGGCACAAATGCCAACATTCGCGCCCTCGGCGAGTCACGGTAAGCTGACACAGCACACGGCTCAGACGTGTGATTCAAAAGATGCCCGGCGGGGGCATCTGGAGGAAGACCAACACCACCTGCCGTCTACGAGAAAGGCGGAAACTTCTGTGAAGTTCACCGTTGAGCGAGACATCCTGACGGACGCCGTCTCCTGGACCGCACGTTCCCTGTCCCCTCGCCCGCCGCTACCAGTGCTGTCCGGATTGCTGATCACCGCCGAGGACAACCTGGTCTCCATCGCCAGCTTCGACTATGAGACCTCGGCGCAACTCGAGATCGAGGCCGATATCGAGACACCGGGCAAGATCCTCGTTTCCGGCCGGCTGCTCAACGACATCGTCCGCTCTCTTCCGGCGGCTCCCGTCACCGTGGAAACCGATGGCACCAAGGTGGTCCTGACCTGCCGGAACTCGCGCTTCGCTCTGGCCACCATGCCCGTCGATGAGTATCCGGCCCTTCCGGAGATGCCTGAGTCCGCAGGCACTGTGGACGGAGAGGCTTTCGCCCATGCGGTCGCGCAAGTGACCGTGGCGGCTTCCAAGGATGACACCCTGCCGATCCTCACCGCGGTGAAGCTTGAGATCGAGGGCGACCGCATCACCTTCCTGGCCACGGATCGATACCGGCTGGCCATGAAGGAACTCAACTGGTCCCCTGCCGATCCCTCGATCTCGACGTCGCTTCTGGTCAAGTCCAAGACCCTCACGGAAGTCGCCAAATCGTTGGCTGGCGGCGGAGATCTCCAGCTTCGGTTACCCAAGGAGTCGTCCACCTCGGACCTGGTGGGCTTCGCCTCCGGAGGCCGACGCACCACGAGTCTGTTGGTGGACGGGGAGTACCCGAAGATCCGGGCACTCTTCCCGGAGTCGAGCCCCATCCACGCGGTGGTCCCGACGGGTCCGCTGGTCGAGGCCGTCCGACGCGTGGCCCTCGTCGCCGAACGCAACACCGCTGTGCGCATGATGTTCAATGACGGCCACGTCACCTTGGACGCCGGTGCTGGCGACGACGCCTCGGCAAACGAATCCCTGGACTCGGTCCTCGACGGCGACGAGATCACCGTGGCGTTCAATCCGTCCTACCTGGGTGAAGGACTCAACGTCATCAACGCCCCATATGTGCGCTTCTCCTTCACCACAGCACCGAAGCCGGCCCTGATGACCGCACAGCAGGAACAGGACTCACCCGAACAGGACGACTACCGGTACCTGGTCATGCCGGTGCGTCTGGCCAACTGACCCGACTGCCAGCCCAGTCAGGTCACCGACACCGAAACGTGTTTCTCTCCCACCTCTCCCTCACGCAGTACCGCTCCTACCAGCAGGCCGATGTCTCCCTGATGCCGGGCCCCAATGTGCTGGTCGGATCCAACGGGGCCGGAAAGACGAATATCGTCGAGGCCGTCGGTTACCTGGCCACGCAGGTCTCCCACCGGGTGTCCACCGACTCCCCCTTGGTGCACTTCGGTGCCTCACAAGCGATCATCCGCGGTCGTATCCACCGAGGAGACCGGGCCATGTCCCTCGAACTGGAGATCAATCCCGGCAAATCCAACCGGTCCGCCGTCAACCGGGGCGCCCCACAACGGGCCCGCGAGGGTCTCGGACTGTTGCGGTCGGTGCTGTTCGCTCCGGAGGATCTGGCCCTGATCAATGGCGACCCGTCCGTTCGACGTCGATTCCTGGACGATCTCGTGGTGCAGCTGCGCCCAGCCCTGGGAGATGCCCGCAGCGATTACGACCGGGTGCTGAAGCAACGCAACGCCTTGTTGAAGAACGCCAAACAGTCCGGACGATGGACTGAGGAACACGTTCACACCCTCGGGGTGTGGGACGAACACCTCGCCCGTGCCGGTGCTCGGGTCCTCAACGGCCGGCTCCACGTGCTGAAGATGCTCGCCCATCCGCTCACCGAGTCCTACACGGCCCTGGCGGAGAGTGTGAAGACCGCAGGGTTCAGCTATGAATCCACTGTCCCGCTGGCGGGTGGCCAGCACCAGGAGGTTCCGGACGAACAGGCCCTCCACGAGGCACTGCTCACAGAACTCGAGTCCCGTCATCGGCAGGAACGGGACCGCGGCGTCACGCTGGCCGGCCCACACCGTGACGACCTGGCACTGACCCTCGGCCCGGCACCGGTGAAGGGGTTCGCCTCCCACGGTGAGACCTGGTCCATGGCACTGGCGCTCAAGCTGGCCAGCTACCGCATCCTGGTGGCCGACGATCCGGATCCTCATGCCCGACCCGTGCTCATCCTCGACGACGTCTTCGCCGAACTCGACGCCGCCCGCCGCAGCCGGCTTGCTGATCTGGCCTCCGGCGCCGAGCAATTGCTGGTCACGGCCGCCGTCGCCGCGGACATTCCGGACGAGCTGGCTGGACCGAGGATCAGTGTCTCTCTGGAGGACGACGGGAGCGTGGTCCACCAGGCCCAGTCCACCGGACCGGCCGCAGCCGAACCGGAGGACTCACCGTGACCAGCCCAGACGCCTCGGTACCCGCACCGGAGAGGGAAACCTCCCCGGACGGGATCGAGGATGATCCCGATGCGGCGATTGTGGCCCTCAACCGCGTGCGCCAGGCCGCGGAGTCCCGAGGTGAGGTCCGTCGTCGGCGACCGGCGGCCAAAGGCCGCGGGGCCACCGCTGCATCGGAGGCCGGGATCGGACCGGTTCCGGGCCGGCGTCGGGGTCCGGATGCCCGCGACCCGCGGATGGTGGGCGATGTCTTCGGTCGGTTGGTCACTGAACGCGGTTGGTCCTCGCCCGTTGCCGTGGGATCCGTCCTGTCCCGATGGGACGAACTGGTCGGCGCGGACATCGGGTTGCACTGCCGGCCCGAGAGCTTCGAGAACGCCGTGGTGACCGTCCGCTGTGATTCCACCGCGTGGGCCACCCAGCTCAAACTGTTGACACCGGCCCTCCTTCAGCGGTTCGAACAGGCCCTCGGCCCCGGAATAGTGACGAGCCTGCGGGTGGCAGGCCCAGCCGCACCCTCATGGCGCAAGGGCCCACGGGTGGTCAAGGGCCGCGGCCCCCGGGACACCTACGGCTGATCGGATCGGTGACGGCGCCGCTCCCGGAGACGGCGGCATGCGCCGGAGAATCCGCCAACGGCGATTTGGCGAACTGGAACCCCGTTGGGCGGATCGGGACCGGGAGGGGGTACCCCGGGTGGTCGGAATCGCCGATTCTGTTCCGCAGAGGCCATGTTTTATCCCCGGAACACCCCACTGAAGACGCACGATACGGCGTGTCGGGGGGTAGAATGAGACGGAATCGTGCCGAAAGGGACACTTTCCGTGCGCCCCGGCGCCAGGACCCCCTTGGTACATGCGATGTGAAGACCAGTACCCCAACAGAGGAGCCGTAGACGCCCGTGGCCGAAGAGAACAACGGCACAGACCAGAGCGGCGCCCCGCAGGATCCCACCGTCGAGTCCACCGCCCTGGCGGAGACCGACGCGGCGGCCTCGGAGGCATCCACCCCATCGACGCAGATCACCGAGGCGACCCGCAAGGTGGAGCACGAGTACGGTGCCGGGGACATCACGGTCCTCGAGGGATTGGAGGCCGTCCGCAAACGGCCCGGTATGTACATCGGGTCCACGGGACCGCGCGGTCTGCACCATCTGGTGTCCGAGGTCGTGGACAACTCCGTGGACGAGGCGCTGGCCGGATACTGCGACACCATCCACGTGACCCTGCAGGCAGACGGCGGCGTCCGCGTGGAGGACAACGGCCGCGGCATCCCGGTGGACATGCACCCCACCGAGGGTCGTCCGACCGTGGAGGTCGTCATGACTATCCTGCACGCCGGCGGCAAGTTCGGCGGCGGGGGCTATGCGGTCTCCGGTGGCCTGCACGGGGTGGGCATCTCCGTGGTGAACGCGCTGTCCACCCGCGTGAACACCGAGATCCGCCGCCAGGGAAGCCTCTGGAAGATGAGCTTCGCCAATGGCGGCGTGCCGCAGGGCGAGCTCGTCAAGGCCGGAGAGACAGAGGAGACGGGCACCACCCAGACGTTCTACCCGGACCCGGAGATCTTCGACACGATCGATTTCGACTTCGAGACCCTCCGCGCACGCTTCCAGCAGATGGCGTTCCTCAACAAGGGCCTGCGCATCACCCTCACGGATGAGCGCTTGATCGAGACGAACGAGATCCAGCAGGATGAGATCGCCGGAGACACCGATGGCGATGGCGTGCCGGACACCGAGGCAGACCGTCGGACCGAAGCGGAGTCCCATCCGGACACGATCGGCGAAGACCTGGTCAGCGCGAAGAAGCGCATGGTCGACTACAAGTACGACAACGGTCTGCTGGACTACGTCGAACACCTGAACTCGAACAAGAAGGTCGACATGGTCCACGCGGACGTCATCGCCTTCGAGACCGAGGACACCGACCGCAAGATGGCCGCCGAGGTGGCCATGCAGTGGACCACGGCCTACTCCGAATCCGTGCACACCTACGCCAACACCATCAACACGCACGAGGGCGGTAGCCATGAAGAGGGCTTCCGCGCCGCCCTGACCTCCCTGGTCAACCGCTATGCGCGGGAGAAGGAGATTCTCAGGGCCAAGGACGAGAACCTCTCGGGCGACGATGTCCGCGAAGGCCTCACCGCCGTGCTGTCCATCAAGCTCTCCGAACCCCAATTCGAGGGGCAGACCAAGACCAAGCTCGGCAACTCCGAGGCCAAGGGCTTCATCCAGAAGATCGTCTCCGATCAGCTCGGTGATTGGCTGGAGCGCAACCCCGGCCCGGCCAAGGACATCATCCGCAAGGCCCAACTGGCCTCCCAGGCTCGGATGGCCGCCCGCAAGGCCCGGGACAATGCCCGCCGCAAGTCTCCACTGGAGTCCTTCGGAATGCCCGGCAAGCTCGCCGACTGCTCCTCGAAGAACCCCGTCGAGTGCGAGGTCTACATCGTGGAGGGCGATTCCGCCGGCGGTTCGGCCAAGCAGGGCCGCAACCCCAGCACCCAGGCCATCCTCCCCTTGCGCGGGAAGATCCTGAACGTGGAGCGGGCCCGCCTGGACCGGGCCTTGTCCAACGCCGAGGTCCAGTCGATGATCACCGCCTTCGGCACCGGCATCGGCGAGGAGTTCGACATCACGAAGCTCCGCTACCACAAGATCGTCCTGATGGCGGATGCCGATGTGGACGGCCAGCACATCACCACGCTGCTGCTGACGGTGCTGTTCCGTTACATGCGGCCGCTGATCGAGCACGGCTTCGTGTTCCTGGCGCAGCCGCCGCTGTACCGGATCAAGTGGTCCAACGCCCCGCATGACTACGTCTTCTCCGATGAGGAACGGGACCGGGCCGTGGAGGCCGGCCTCGCCCGCGGCTGGCGTTACCCGAAGGACAACGGCGTCCAGCGCTACAAGGGCCTGGGTGAGATGGACTTCAAGGAGCTGTGGGACACCACCATGGATCCGGAACACCGGACCCTGTTGCAGGTCACGATGGATGACGCGGCCGCAGCGGATGAGATCTTCTCCATGCTGATGGGAGAGGACGTCGAATCACGCCGTTCCTTCATCCAGCAGAACGCCAAGGACGTCCGCTTCTTGGACATCTGAGCCTTCTGATCCCCTCCGCTACCCATCCCGGCCGGGAACGGCCGCGGCCCGGCGGCACCGAGTGATCGGCGCCCGGACCGTGGCGCCGGCCCACACTTTGAGACCCGAGGACACCGCGCGTGACTGACGAGCAAAACCCTGAGAACGAGAACGTGAACCCGGACAACACCGGGAACCCCGACGCCGGCCTGCCGGCTGATGAGGGTGAAACCGCGGTGATCGCCCCGCCGCTGACCGAGCATGACAAGGTCGAGCAGGTTGACCTGCAGACTGAGATGAAGCGGTCCTACCTGGACTACGCCATGGCGGTCATCGTGGGCCGTGCACTGCCGGACGTGCGCGACGGGCTGAAGCCCGTGCACCGTCGGGTGCTGTACGGCATGTTCGACGGCGGCTACCGCCCGGACCGCTCGTTCAACAAGTCCGCCCGTGTGGTCGGCGAGGTGATGGGCAACTATCACCCGCACGGTGACTCGGCGATCTACGACGCCCTCGTCCGCCTCATCCAGGACTGGGTCATGCGCTACCCGCTGGCGCTCGGCCAGGGCAACTTCGGTTCTCCCGGCAACGACGGGGCCGCCGCCCAGCGTTACACGGAGACCAAGATGGCACCCCTGGCCATGGAGATGGTCCGGGACATCCAGGAAGACACGGTCGACTTCCAGGACAATTACGACGGCAAACAGCAGGAGCCGACCGTCATGCCGGCCCGGTTCCCGAATCTGCTGGTCAACGGCTCCTCCGGCATCGCCGTGGGCATGGCCACCAACATCCCGCCGCACAACCTGCGTGAGGTCGTCGACGGCGTGCAGTGGTACCTGGAGAACCCGGAGGCCTCCCGCGAGGAGCTCTTGGCCGCCTTGATGCAGAGGATCAAGGGCCCGGACTTCCCGTCCGGCGCACAGATCCTCGGACGCAAGGGCATCGAGGACGCGTACCGCACCGGGCGTGGGTCCATCGCGATGCGCGCAGTGGTCAATGTCGAGGAGATCCAGGGCCGGACGTGCCTGGTGGTCACCGAACTTCCCTACATGGCCAACCCGGACAACCTGGCCGCCAAGATCGCCGAGATGGTCCGCGACGGCAAGCTCTCGGGGATCGCGGACATGCGCGACGAGACCTCAGGCCGCACTGGGCAGCGCCTGGTGATCGTCCTCAAACGGGACGCAGTCGCCAAGGTGGTGCTCAACAACCTCTACAAGCACACCCAGCTGCAGGAGAACTTCTCCGCCAACATGCTCGCCCTCGTGGATGGAGTCCCGCGGACCCTGTCCCTGGACGGATTCGTGCACCACTGGGTGATGCACCAGATCGAAGTGATCGTCCGACGCACGGAGTTCCGCAAGCGCAAGGCCGAGGAACGCGCCCACATCCTGCTGGGGCTGCTCAAGGCCCTGGACATGCTGGATGAAGTCATCGCCACCATCCGGGCCTCCGCCAGCGCCGATGCCGCCCGGGAGTCTCTCAAGACGCTGTTGGACATCGACGACGACCAGGCCAAGGCCATCCTCAACATGCAGCTGCGGCAGCTGGCCGCACTGGAGCGCCAGGGCATCCAGGAAGAGTACGACGAGCTGCAGGCGAAGATCGCCCAGTACAATGCGATCCTGGCCTCCCCGGAACGCCAGCGCGAGGTGGTCTCCACCGAACTGGCCGAGATCGTCACGAAGTACGGCGATGAACGCCGTTCGGAGATCATGTACGGCTATGACGGCGACATGTCGATCGAGGACCTCATCCCCGAAGAGGAGATGGTGGTCACCATCACCCGCGGCGGCTATATCAAGCGCACGCGGATCGACAACTACCGTGCCCAGAACCGCGGCGGCAAGGGCGTGCGTGGTGCCGCCCTGCGCAACGATGATGTGGTGGAGCACTTCTTCACCACGTCCACGCACCATTGGATCCTGTTCTTCACGAATCTGGGCCGGGTCTACCGCATCAAGACCTACGAGCTGCAGGAAGCAGGAAGGGATGCCAAGGGCCAGCACATGGCCAACCTGATGGCCTTCCAGCCCGAGGAGCGGATCGCCCAGGCGCTGCCCCTCGCCGACTATGGACGGGCACCCTACTTGGTGCTCGCCACCCGGCAGGGCCTCGTCAAGAAGACCCTGTTGGCGGATTACGACACCAACCGCTCTGCCGGCGTCATCGCCATCAAGCTGCGCGATGACGACGAGGTCGTCTCGGCCAAGCTGGTCTCGGAGGAGGATGACCTGATCCTGATCTCCAAGAACGGTCAGTCGTTGCGCTTCAATGCCACCAATGAGGCGTTGCGTCCCATGGGCCGCGCCACCTCCGGCGTCACCGGCATGAAATTCCGCCAGGGAGACGAGCTCCTCACCGCGGACGTGATCCGTGAGGACGCCTTCGTGTTCATTGTCACTGAGGGTGGCTACGCCAAGCGTTCCACGGTGGACGAGTACCGCGTGCAGAATCGCGGTGGTCTGGGCATCAAGGTCGGCAACATCGTCGAGGATCGCGGCGAGCTGACCGGTGGCCTGGTGGTGGAGGAACAGGACGAGGTACTGGTGGTGATGAATTCCGGTAAGGTGGTCCGCTCAGCCGTCACTGGCGTCCTGGCCAAGGGCCGCAACACCATGGGTGTCATCTTCGCCAAGCCAGACAAGAACGACCGGATCATCGCCGTCACGCTCAACAACGAGAAGCAGCTCAACGGTGTGGCAGACGAGAATCCCGAAGGCGAGGTCGCGGGGGATGTTACCGAGGGTGAAGTACCCTTGGACTCTGAGACGGCCGCCCCCGCCAGTGCGGAGGGGACCGACACGACCGTGACAGCCACCGAATCCGCAGCGGTCGATCCTGACCCAGACGCGGAGATTGACGGAGGACAGTAGTGAGCACATCCGGAACGCCCCGGCCCGCAGGCCAACGCCCGGCCGGCGGTTCGTCGGACAGGGGAGCCACACCTCGCGGGACGCAGCAGCGTCCTTCGGCGCAGGGTTCCCGTCAGCCCGGACAGCGTCCGCAGAATGCCCGTCCCGCTGGATCCACGGGATCCGCCCAGAAGCGCCCCGCGCAGCGGCCTGCCGCCCAGGGGCTGGTACGTCCGGCACCCAAGGCCAAGGTCCGTAAGGCCCGGTTGCTCGTCTCCAAGGTGGATCCGTGGTCGGTGCTGAAGATGGCCTTCCTGCTGTCGGTGGCCTTGGGCATCGTCACCGTGGTCGGAGCCGTGGTGCTGTGGACCGTCATGGACCTGACCGGCATCTTCGACCAGGTCAACGATCTCCTGGCCCAGGTCCTGGGCTCTGAGGGAGGATCGTTCACCGTGCAGCAGTTGATCTCGCTGGGCCAAGTTGCCTCCTTCGCCACGATCATCGCGGTGGTCAATGTGGTGCTGCTGACGGCCCTGAGCATGCTCGCAGCCGTGTTGTACAACATCTCCGCGACCCTTGTCGGCGGCATTGGAGTCACCCTGACCGATGACTGAACCCCACAGTGGTCGTTGTGCGGGCAGAGATTGGGAGTGAGCACCCCCAATCTCTGCCCGCACAACGAGAGGCTCGACGGGATCGTTCCTCGATTTTGACGGTCAGCCACGCTGGGGTAATGTTGACTCTCGTTCCGGAGACGCGATTTGGTTCGGTCTTTCGAAACGTGAGGGCGTATAGCTCAGGCGGTTAGAGCGCTTCGCTGATAACGAAGAGGTCCCAAGTTCAAGTCTTGGTACGCCCACCCACGCAGTCCCCATCCGGCCGTAGGCCGGGGAAGGCGGCACCATGAAGCCGGTAGTTCGACTGGTTGCCCTGGCAGCGGGCGTGGCCGCAGTGCTCGGGATCCGCTTCTGGCGGGAGAACGAACGCGGCAAGCAGGTCTGGAGCTCGGCTACAGATTCATTGGACGGAGCCGGAAGTCCGCGTCAGGATCTTCCGGACGCACATAACTGAACACCCCTCGGGGGCATGGCGCAATTGGTAGCGCACCTGCTTTGCAAGCAGGGGGTTAGGGGTTCGAGTCCCCTTGCCTCCACCGAGAGTAGAGGCCCGGGTCACCAGTAACTGGTGTCCTGGGCCTCTCTGCATCAGTCGGCAGCCGACATGGGTAGTCGCCCCCTAAGCCTCAGGTGCCGAATCCACCGCCGAGCACGTTGTACCCGATCGTCCAGGGGTAGGACGTTGGCCGCAGAGGCCCAGCCGCCGGCTCCGATCGCCGACACGGACACGGTGCCCTGCCAGGTGTATGCCCATCCGCTGTTGATACTCCCACGCGATCGCCGAGGCGGAGGCGGGGACGTAGGTCGGAGTGTTGGCGGGGACGAAACGGGTGCCGTCGGTGTCCTGTCCTGTCGCCCCAGGACGCGGGAACTTCGTCGTCCACGCCGTCCCCGTCGCCGTCTCCGAAGGAGATCGTCACCAGATAGCCGCTGACGGGGAGCCAGTCCTCGTCGGCAGCCAGGTGCAGCAAGTTGGGCCGGGAGTTCCAGCCCTCGCAAGTGATGACGGGAGGGGCGATCGACCCGGTGCTCACCGCCACGGTGCCGGTCTCCTCGGAGCTCCAGGCGGCGTCGGTCTGCTGGGGGTGATCGCCCCGCCGAGGACAAGCCCGGTGACGGTGCGGATCGACATTGAGCGGCCCTCCGAATCGGGCGCCCCCTGGGTCCTCGATACCGTCTTCGACGACGACGGCGGTGGGCCCGGTTCCGTGGATCCGATGCTTTCGGGACTGGCCCCCCACCGTGCTCGGGCGGAGAGCCGAGGCGGCTCGCCGGAGCTCGGTGTCAACCCTGACGGCGGAGGCCGGTTGCACCTGGTGCTGCCGTTCCGTCCTACCTTCGAGACGTCGCCTCCCACCTGAGGAAGATCGTCGAGGTCGACGGGTGCAACGACCACGGACGCGACACCAACGTCTTGCTTCGAGCACGAGAGAGGGGCCCGGGACACCAGCACCACTGGTGACCCGGGCCCCTTCTGTTTCAACCGGCGGCCGGGAGCCGGGTCAGCGTCACTCTGCGGACTTCGGGGCGGGAATCCCCTCGACCTTCTCCTCGGTGGCATCCACGGTGTCCACGGTGGCGGTGCCTGCGGCGACACTGGGAGCCGGGGCGGCTGGCGCGGAGCCAGCGGCCGGAGTCGGCCCCGGAACGGAAGGAGCCGTGACGGCCAGGTCCGGATCGGCGCCGGACGGTGCCGGGGCGGACGGTGCGTCCTGCTTCGGCAGCGGTGAGGGGGCCGGGGTCTTCCACGGATCCTCGACCGGCTTGGTCAGCTGCCAGACGGCGACGGCCGCCACGCCAGCGGCCACCACGATGCCGGTCACGATCCAGCCCTTGCCGCCCTTGTGCTGCTTCTTGGCCTGCTTCTTCAGCTGCTTCTCCGCCGTCTTGGCGTACTCCTCAGCGGCCTTCTTGAGCTTCTTCACGGCCTTCTTGTCACCGGTGATGTTCACCAGGGCCTTCTCGACGGCTGGGGAGACCTTGATGCCGTGGGCTGTCTTCGAGGCCTGGCCGGCCGCGCTGGCGAGGCGTGCCGACGCGGCGGGGACGTACTCGCTCTCCACCTTGCTGCGAGCCTCCTCGAAGACCGGGGCCAGTCGGTCAAGTTGAGCCTGGACCTGCGGGGAGACCTTGTCAACGGCCCCAGACAGGACTGAGCTCGCCTGAGTCAGGCCGGCCCTGACCTGCGGGCTGAGCTTCTCCACGGCCTCGGACAGCTGCTGGGAGGTCTTCTCCCCGGCGGTCCTGCCCTGGACTTTGCCCTCACCGAGGCCCCGTTCGGCCCAGGCCAGCGCGGCCTCAACCTTTGGGGCGGCCCAATGCGCCGCATGGTCCACGCCGGCGTTGATCCGGTCTTCGATGCTCGGGACAGTCGTCTTCTTGCTCATCTGAACCTCCATGACGTGCGGTTGTGCACTGTGGTGTGCCGGCAACCCACCGGTACGCCGGTCCTGGAGATAGCCTACGGGGTCCGGGCCGACACGGCACGGTGAGCGCGGAGCATGGGGATTCGGCTGTGGGCGAAGTTGTCACCACCATTGAGCCGCGGCGGGTTCTGACCGGCGGCGTGGTGGAACAATGGCGACCATGACTGCCATTGCAACGCACACCGCCACCATCAAGACCACCGCCGGCGACATCCTCGTCGAGCTCTACGGAAACCACGCCCCGAAGACCGTCCAGAATTTCGTCGGACTGTCCACCGGTGAGCGTGAGTGGACCCACCCGGAGACCGGGGAGACCCACAACGGCACCCCGCTGTACAACGGGACCGTCTTCCACCGCATCATCAAGGACTTCATGATCCAGGGCGGCGACCCGCTCGGCCAGGGCTTCGGCGGCCCCGGCTACCAGTTCGATGACGAGATCAGCCCGGACCTGGATTTCAACGCTCCCTACAAGCTGGCCATGGCCAATGCCGGCATCCAGAACGGACGCGGGACCAACGGCTCGCAGTTCTTCATCACCACCGTGCCGACCACCTGGCTGCAGGGCAAGCACACCATCTTCGGTGAAGTGAAGGACGAGGCCTCCCAGAAGGTCGTCGACGCCTTGAATGCCGTGGCCACCGATGGTCGTGACAAGCCGCTCGAGGGCGTCTCGATCGAGTCCATCGAGATCAAGGAAGCCTGAGTCTCCTTGTCCCACCAGACCGCGGGCGGTCCGGACGAGGGGGTGGGCCGGCGACTGCCGGTCTGCCCCCGCCATCCGGACCGCCCTTCGTTTATCCAATGCCAACGCTGCGGACGTCCGGCATGCCCGGAATGCCAGCGTCCGGCCGCCGTCGGCATCCACTGTGCCGACTGTGCCGCTGGCCGAGGTCCGGACGGAACAGGCACAGCCGGCTCTGGACAGCCGTCCACCGATCCGTGGGGAGTTCCGTCCTCCGGACCCGCCGAGGCGGCGGGGCCTGCCTATGGCCAGGGCCGGCTGATCCTTCCTCCTGGCGCGGGCACGGGCCGGCCGGCCCGGACCGTCGTGCGCCGCCGGTCTGGGCAACCGTGGGTCACCTGGACCATGATCGGGCTCTGTGTGGCCATGTATGCCCTGCAGTGGATCACCTCGGGTCAGCGCATCGGGATCACCGAGCAGTTCTTCTTCGCCGGGTTGCATACCTCCTCCGAGGCCATGGAGCCGTGGCGGATGCTGACCTCGGCCTTCCTGCACTCGCTGGGCAATCCGCTGCACATCGTGCTCAACCTGTACACCCTGTGGCTCATGGGACGCATGCTGGAACCCGTCCTCGGATGGCGTCGGTTCCTGGCGCTCTACCTGCTGTCCGCCTTCGGCGGCTCCGTGGCAGTGCTGCTGCTCTCCAACCCGTACGTCCCGGTGGTGGGCGCCTCCGGTGCCGTGTACGGGCTCTTCGCGGCCCTGTTCATCGTGATGCGCCGGACCGGGGGGAACGTCACCGGGATCGCCGCCCTGATCGGAGTGAACCTGGTGATCTCCTTCCTCCCGGGGGCCAACATCTCCTGGCAGGGGCACATCGGCGGCCTGGTCACCGGGGCCGCCTGTGCCGCAGTGGTGGCCTATCTGCCCCGTGGTCATCGCGGACCAGGGTTTCCGGCGCGGCTGGACCAGCGGGCGTCCACCGTCCAGTGGCTCCTCCTGGCGGGAATACTTGCGGTGTTGGTGGCACTCACGGTCGTGGGCATCCTGCGACTCACGGACTCCACCCTGGTCGAATACTGGCTGGACATGTGAGCAGGACGTCACTGGTCGCCTGACGCCGGGCCGTCGACTCACGACGGTCGACGCCCTCTGAGTCACAGCGCGTCGGTCAGGCAGCACGGACCCGTGGAGGAACGATCCCTGAGGATCGACCCTCCACGGGTCTTTTGTTTATCCACAGAGTTATCCACTGATGTGGATGGAATGACATGCTTGTGATTCGTGGCTCAAGTTATCCACAGGCGTTATCCACAGTGTGGATGAATGACAGGCATGTTGTTCACACTGTGGATAGCCCTGTGGATAATAAAACCCCATGTCAGAAGCCTAATTGCAGAAAACTCGCCCACTGTGGAAAACTCGGGCGTTTCGGCGGTCTCACTCGTTAGGTCTTCCACAATTGCTACGGAGACGCGAGCATCGGATCATGACAGATCACCCCGTTGAATCCACAGGCTCGTCAAAAGATAACCACAGGCCCGTCGCCCTGCCGCTCGGACAGCTGTCCCACCAATTGGGTGGGCATTGGGACCACCATCTGTCCCGTCGGCTGGCGGGGATGAGCGACGAGGAGTACCACTGGGAACCGGCACGTGGGGCGTGGGGGCTACGTCCACGGGGTGCTACTGCGCCGGACTATCCGGGTGCCGTGCAGGCTGGTGGCGGCGACTGGGTGGTCGACTTCGCCTTCCCCGAGCCGGATCCGGCACCGATGACGACGATCGCGTGGAGGATGGCCCACTTGCTCGTGGGCGTGTTCGGGGCACGGATGGCTGGGCACTTCGGCGGCCCGGACACGGACTACTTCACCTACGACTACCCGGGGACGGCTCGGGAGGCCTACGAGAGGCTCGATGCCGCTGTGGCGGCCTGGTGTGACGCGGTGGACTCGCTCGATGAGGACGCCCTCGGCGCAGCCGCGGGAGAGGCCGAGGGGCCGTGGAGTGAGCACTCCATGCTGGAGCTGGTTCTGCACATCAACCGCGAGGCCATCCACCACGGGGCCGAGGTCTGTCTACTGAGGGACCTCTATCGAGCGGACAGGAACGTCTAGCGCCAACGCGTGGTCATGAGGAAGCCCACGCAGGCGATGCCGAAGCCGATGCCGATGTTCCAGCCACCGGCCTGCGGGATGGGAGCCACCCCCATGGTGAGGTAGTAGACGACGATCCACAGCAGGCCGACGATCATCAGGCCGAACATGATCGCTTTGTACCAGGTGGGCAACGGGCCGGGCTCGGGCTTCTCCGCGCGGAGATCGGCCCGGCGCTGGCCTCGCTCGGCCTGCCCAGCACTCTTGCTCTTCTGGCCGATCTGGCCGGTCTTGCGGGACTCCGACTCGGGCACTTCGATTCCTGTCCACGATGGTTCGGTCACGTCGCCGCACCAGAACCGGTCACGGCGTAGTCTGCTTCAGATGAAGTACTCGGCCCAGTCTAGCGGCGAACCCATGGAGACCATGGGCCCGCCCGTGAGACCACCCGGAGGCTCTCCCCGGTGCGCCGAGCACCTCCCGACCCGCCTCCGCAGCCCTGATCGCCCGACACTCGATGGGACCTCCGCTCATGACCTCTCCGACCGAATCCACCGACTCGGACCATGCCACCGACTCCGGCGCAGAATCCCCCGCCCGGATCCTCGTGGTCGACAACTATGACAGCTTCGTCTACACGCTCGTGGGCTATCTGCGGGAACTGGGGGCGGACACCCTCGTGGTCCGCAACGATGCTGTGAGCGTTGATGAGGCGACCGAGCTAGCGGCGGAACGGGATGGGATCCTCTTGTCTCCCGGACCGGGGACACCCGCCGAGGCCGGCATCAGCACAGACATGGTCCGATGGGCCGCCGTGCAGAGCAAGCCGCTCTACGGCGTCTGCCTGGGCCATCAGGCGATCTCCGAGGCCCACGGGGCCACCGTGACGCACGCTGAGGAACTCATGCATGGCAAGACCTCCCGGGTCGTCCACGGGGGGCACCCGATGTTCGCCGGCGTCCCGGACCCCTTCACCGCCACCCGCTACCATTCCCTGGCGGCCGTGCGGGCCACCATCCCCGAGGACCTGGAGATCACCGCGGAGACGGACAGCGGGATCGTCATGGGCGTGGCCCATCGCAGCGCTCCGCTGTGGGGGGTCCAGTTCCATCCGGAATCCGTGCTGACCGAGGGCGGCTACCGGATGCTGGGGAACTGGCTCGAATTCCTGGGCATGGAGGGTGCGGCCGCGCGGGCCGACACCCTCTCACCGGTGATGAACTGACCTCACCGGTGACGAACTAACGCGTTCCGCCGTGACTGCATGCGGCCAGCCTGCGGCTCAGCCGCTCCCGCGGCCCCGATTGTTGCCCGGGCCGGTGGGTTGGGACCCGGAGGCGCCGGCAGATGACTCCGTCGGGCTGGGCGACTCGCTGGGTGAGTCGGACGCGGAGTCGCTCGGACTCGGGGATCCGCTGGGTGACTCACTCGACGGAGACGGAGACGGGGATGGGGAAGGAGAGGCAGACGGCTCCTCGGGGGCCTTCGCCACCTCGACCGTGACGGAAGAGTCCTGGGGCACCTCGGTTCCCTCAGGCTGTTCCTGACCGACCACGGTGCCCGGTTCCACCGGCGCTTCGCGTTCTACCTCGGAGACGGTCATCTGCAGGCCCAACTCCTGGAGGGCCGCTCGTGCCTCCTCCTGGGTCAGGCCGACGAGGTTGGGCACACCGATGTTGCCCGAGGACATCTGCAGCTCCACAGAAGAGCCCGACCTCACGGTGGCTCCGAGTTCCGGGGAGGTGCCGACCAGCCGGTCCCGCGGGACGTCGGCCGAGGGGACATAGCGGACCGAGGAGATGGACAGACCCAGTCCCTCAAGGGTGTCCCGCGCCGTGGCCTCCGATTGCCCGGCCAGGTCCGCGGAGATCTCCACTTGTTCAGGACCCTTGGAGATGAAGAGGGTGATCTCCTGGTTTTTCTGGACGATGGTTCCGCTGTCAGGTTCAGTGCCGACGGCCAGGTCCCGTTGGACCTCGTCATCGTGCACCTCTTCCAGGATGGGCCGCAGTTCCGCGGAGGTCAGCGCGTTCTGGGCCTCGATCTGGGTCATCTCGGTCACGGACGGGACCGTCACCTGATTGGCCTCCACATTGCGCCGGTTCAGTTCCTCCATCAGGAACCACCCACCGGCCACAGCAGCCAGGGCCAGGATGACCACGAGGATGGGCACCCAGACACGGTGTGCCTTGCGCTTCTTCGGCTGACCGTCCGCGCGCGGTTCGTCCCTCAGGTCCAGGAGGTGGCCTGTGTCCTCCCGTGGTGCGGGAGGTGTGGCCGCGGTGGGGGCGGAGAGGTCCCCGGTCTGCTGGTTCGAGTACGGGTCACCCGAGAGGCCTGAGTACCTCTCGGTCCTGGGTTCGCTACCGGGCTCGTTCCCGACGGCGGCCATCGCCCTGGTCTCTCTCTCCGGCCGGGGAGAGACGGCGGTCATGGCCTCCGTGGCGCCGTCCGGATACATTCCGACGGCGGCGGCACCGGCGGCTGCCCCCGCGGCGGAGCCGGCGGTGGGACCGGCAATGCCCCCGGACCGGCCCCCCGCGGCGGCCGAGCGGGACGAATGCTGCGCGGGGCCGGCGTCGGGCTGCTCAGCTGCCCGGTTCAGGCTGGCACGGAATTCCAGGCCGGACTGGAACCGGTCCACGCGGTCCTTGGAGAGCGCGCGAGAGACCACTGCGTCCAGGGCAGGCGAGACGGTCGGATTGAGAGTGGAGGGGACGGGAGGTTCCTCCCGGACGTGCTGATAGGCCACTGCCACGGCGGAATCCCCCACGAACGGTGGGCGCCCGGTCAACAGTTCGAACAGCAGGCAGCCTGCGGAGTACAGGTCCGACCGCGAATCTACGGACTCGCCCCGGGCCTGCTCCGGTGACAGGTACTGGGCGGTTCCGACCACGGCCTGGGTCTGTGTCATCGTGGCGGCCGAATCGGACAGGGCGCGGGCGATGCCGAAGTCCATGACCTTCACGGCCCCGGACTTGGTGACCATGATGTTGGCCGGCTTGATGTCCCGGTGGACGATGCCTTCCTCGTGGCTGTAGTTCAGGGCGGCGAGCACCCCGGAGGTCCACTCGATGGCTTGGTCCACGGTAATCTCTTCATGGCGCAACAGGTCGCGTAGCGTGCGGCCGTCCACGAACTCCATGACCATGAAGGGGCAGGCGACGCCCTCGTAGGCGCCGTCCTCGAACCGTTCCTCGCCCGTGTCGAAAACCGAGACGATGTTCGGGTGGTTCAGCGCGGCGGAAGACTGGGCCTCCCGGCGGAATCGGGACTGGAACTGCGGATCGCGGGCCAAGTCCGGTCGCATCAGCTTGATGGCGATCCTGCGACCGAGTTTCTGGTCCCGACCTTGGAACACATCGGCCATGCCCCCCCGGCCGATGAGGTCACCGACCTCGTAACGGCCGTTGAGGATGCGTTGATGTGGCACTGTCGTTCGTCCTGTTCTGGGATTCGAATACTGGCGGTGGTCGAGGAGATCCAGGCCGACGGTTCCGGGTCCGGTCCCTCCGCTCTCGTCCTGGTTAGGGTGCCGGCTCGTCGGTGGTCGTCGGAGTCGGTTCCTGGGTGGTGGCAGCCTCGGTCGTCTCCTGTGTGGGCTCCTGGGTGGTGGGATCCTCGGACGGCTCTTGAGAGGTGGGAGCCTGTGTGGGCTCCTGCGTGGTGGTCTCGTCCGGTGGCGCCTGTGTAGCGGTTTCCTGAGGCGGGGGCGGGGTGGTCGGCGCCTGGGTGGTGGGCTCCGGGGGAGGACCCGCAGAGTAACGCACGGTGATGAGGGTTCCCACCGGGACGTCGCCAGTGTGTGACAGGGTCAGGACCATGCCCTGGCGCTCGTTGCTCGGGACCTCCTGGCTGGTGACGTCCATGCCCAGGTCCCGCAGCGCAGCCTCGACAGTGTTGATGTCCGAACCGACGTAGTCCTCTGAGTTGATGGATACGGTCTCGGGTCCTGATGAGCTGGACGACGGCGATTCGGAGGCGGAGGTCACCGGAGCCGAGGAGGACTCCTCGCCACCGCCGGTCAACTGGGGCCCGAGCCAGATGCCGAGGATGACGAAGACGATGAGGGCAAGCAGCCCGATCATCGGCCAGGTCCACGGGCTGCGCTTCTTGCGTCCGGCCGTGCGATCCAGCTCGTCGTTGTAGCCCTCGGCGTCCGGGTCCGGGGAGTCCCCGGCGCGGTAGGCATCCGGGTCCTCTGTGGCCGAGATGGCACCGGCCGCGCCGGCACCTGCGCCGGCGGCCTCGGCCACGGGCAGCGCGGAGGTGCCCGTGCCCTCCGAACCGGAAGCACCGCTGATGACCTCGGTGGCATGGGTGTCTGACATGCCCGAGTAGTCCACGGCCTGCGTGAGGGCTTGCGTCTGGGCGCCTTGGGCGGCAAGGGCCGCGGCGGCGGCTCCCCCGGTCAGGAACGGAATCATCCCGGGCACGGCGGCGGCGGCCGCCGCCGTGTCCTGCTGGCGCAGGGACTCCGCGGCCTCGGCCAGGGCGGTAGCGTTGGCCGGACGCTCGTGGGCCTCCTTGGCCAGCATGGACATGATCAGGGCCCGCACCGGTTCAGGGATGGTGTCCGGCAGAGGTGGCGGCGGGTCATTGACCTGAGCCAGCGCGATCGCGATCTGGGACTCGCCGGAGAAGGGACGGTGTCCCACGAGGCTCTCGTAGCCGATGACACCGAGGGAGTAGATGTCCGAGGAACCGGTGGCCTGCTGTCCGGTGGCCTGTTCCGGGGCCAGGTACTGGGCGGTGCCCATGACCTGGCCGGTGGCGGTCAACGGCACCTGGTCGGCGAGCCGGGCGATGCCGAAGTCGGTGACCTTGACGCGGCCGTGCGGAGTGATCAGCAGGTTCCCGGGCTTCACATCGCGGTGTACCAGGCCCTGGGCGTGGGCGGCGGACAGGGCACGGGCGGTCTGCGCGATGATGTTCAGGGTCCGGTCCGGAGAGAGGACCTTCTCCTTGTCCAGGATCGCCGAGAGCGGCGGCCCGGGGACCAGCTCCATGACGAGGTAGCCGGAGCCGTCCTCCTCGCCGTAGTCGAAGACGTTCGCGACGCCGGGATGGTTCAACAACGCCGTGTGCTGGGCCTCCGCCCGGAAGCGGCGCAGGAAATTCGCGTCACCGGTGTACTCCTCCTTGAGGATCTTCACCGCCGTCAGCCGGCCCAGGATCTTGTCCTTGGCCTTCCAGACCTCGCCCATGCCGCCGATGGCGATGCGCTCGGTGAGCTGATACCTGCCGCCCAGCGTGATACCCGATGTCGGCCTCACTGTGTGACCACCGCCTCCATGATTTCCTTCAGATTGGTCGACGTCAGCTCGCTGCCGGTGTCGAAGTCGATGTTCTGGTACACGATCGTGACGGCCACCTGCGGGTCATCGGCCGGAGCGAATCCGGTGATCCACGAATTGACCAGGTCGTTGTCCGCACCCAACTGGGCGGTGCCGGTCTTGGCGGCGATGTCCACCCGGTCGGACTGGGCGCGGTAGGCCGTTCCGCCGTCGAGCGGACCGCGCATCAGTTCCGTCATCTGCTCGGCGATCTCTGGGGTGGTGGAGCGCTTGAAGACCTCTGGCTGCACGTCCTCCAGCAGCGTCAGGTCCGAGCCGCGGATCGTGTCGATCAGCTGCGGTTTCATCATCGTCCCGTCGTTGGCGATGGCGGCGGCCACCATGTTCATCTGCAGGGCGGTGGCCTTGACGTCCCGCTGGCCGATCGAGGACTGGGCCAGGGCCGCGTCGTCCAGGTCCTCGGGGAACTGCGAGGCGGCGACCGTCAGGGGGATGTCGAAGGACTCGTTGAACCCGAAGTTCTCCGCCGTGGTGCGGATCCGGTCCTGGCCCAGCTCCATGGCCGCGAGGGCGAAGGGCGTGTTGCAGGACTGGGCGAAGATCTCGTCGAGGGTGGCCTCGTCCAGCCTGCCGCACAGGCCACCACCGAAGTTGCCCAGGGGCGTGCTCGTGTTCGGGAGGGTGATGGAATCCGGGACGTCGAGGACCTGATCCGGTTGGTACTCACCGGACTCGAGCATGGCCACCGTGTCGATGAGCTTGAACGTGGAGCCTGGAGCCGGCAGGGAGGCGGTGGGCCGGTTGACATAGGGACTCAATCCCGGCACGGACTGCAGCTCTTCCATGTTCGCCGAGGCCTCGGCCCCACTGTGCGTGGCGAGCAGGTTCGTGTCATAGCTGGGCTTGGAGGCCATGGCCAGGATGTCCCCACTCTCCGGATCGGTGATGACCACGGAGGCCTCCACCCCCTCCGGCATCACCGAGTAGGCCAACTCCTGCATGGCCGGATCGATGGTCAGCTCGACCTGGGCGCCCTCCATCTGGGTGCCGGAGAACAGTTCGATGATGCGATCCACGAACTGGCCGTCCGAGGATCCGGCCAGATAGCGGTTGAGCTTGTCCTCGAGGCCGGTGGCACCGTAGGTCAGGGAGTAGAAACCTGTCAGCCCCGAGTACAGCTCGGTGTCGTGGTAGACGCGCTGGTAGTTGAAGTCGTCGTTGGACTCCACCGATTCGGCGATCGGATTGCCGTCTACGAGGATCGGGCCCCGGGCGGAGCCGAACTCCTGGTAGAGCTGACGCGAGTTGAAGTCGTTGTTCTTCAGGGCATCGGCGGCGATGACTTGGATGACGGAGATGGCCACCAGGAGCACCATGAACATGGCGACGATGACGACCCACGAGTTGCGGATGGCCTGGTTCATGCGGTGACCCCTCCTGCCGGCGTCTCGACCGGAACGCCGGACGTGCGGTCCTGATGACCTGATCCGGAGCCGGACGCGTTGACCATGGGACCGACGGCGACCGGCTTGCGCGCGGACTGGGACACCATCAGCACGAGCGCCACCACGATCCAGTTGGCCAACAGCGAGGATCCACCGGCCGCCATGAACGGCGTGGTGAGGCCGGTCAGCGGGATCACCATGGTGACTCCGCCGATGACCACGAAGCACTGCAGGGCCATGGTGAAGGCCAGCCCGGCGGCCAGGAGCTTGCCGAAGGAGTCACGGGTTCCCAAGGCGGCGCGGAGCATGCGGGTCACCAGCAGCACGAAGAGCATCAGGATCGCGGACAGGCCGATGAAGCCGAGCTCCTCGCCGAACGAGGCGATGATCATGTCCGAATTGGCGTAGGCCACGATGTCTGGCCGCCCTCCGCCCAGACCGGTGCCGAGGAGGCCACCGGAGGCGAGGCCGAACAGGCCTTGGACGATCTGGTAACTGCCGGCGCCACGGTTGTAGACCTCCGGGTCGAAGGCATGGAGCCAGGCATCCACGCGCAGCCCCACGTGGGAGATCGTGTTCACGGCGATCAGCCCGCCCACAGCCACGAGGACCAGACCGAGGATGATCCAGGACACCCGGGAGGTGGCCAGGTAGATCATGGCCATGAACAGCCCGAAGAACAGGATGGCGGAGCCGAGGTCCCGCTGGAACACGAGCACGCCCATGGAGATCAGCCACGCGATCACCAGCGGCCCCATGTCCCGGAAGCGGGGGAAGGTCACAGGGCCGATCTTCTTGCCGGCCAGCAGGATGAGGTCCCGATTGGCGGAGAGGTAGCCCGCGAAGAAGATGGCCAGGGTGATCTTGGCGATCTCCCCCGGTTGGAAGGATCCCACGCCGAGGTTGATCCAGATCCGGGCCCCGTTGATCTCCATGCCCAGGCCCGGGATCAGCGGCAACAGCAGCAGGATGCCGGAGGCAGCGAGGAACAGATAGGGCCAGCGCCGCAGGACCCGGTGGTCCTTGAGCAGCCAGAGCAGGGCGATGGACACGCCCATGGCCACCACGGTCCACATCAGCTGGCGGGAGGCGGCGTCGTCCCCCTCGGCCACGTCGATGCGGTGGATCATGGCGATCCCGAGTCCGTTGAGGGTGACCACGATAGGCAGGATGTACGGATCGGCATACCGTGCCCGCAGGCGCAGCACCAGGTGGAAGACCAGGGACATGATGGCCAGCACGGCCGCCTGTACCCAGTAGTCGGAGGTGATCTCGCGGTCCATGCCGAGGCCGGCGAGCAGGCTGGCACCGGTGCCGATGCACAGCCCCAGGATCAGCAGCACTAGTTCGGTGTTGCGCCGCGGGCGGGGGGTGGACGTGACCTGGGACATCAGCGATCACCTCCTGGAGGGGTGGTTGGGGGCGTGGAGGTAGGACTGCCCGTGGGAATCCCGGACGGAGAGTCGCTCGGCGTCCCAGAGGGGGTCGGGCTCGGTGTAGCGGGTGGATCCGGGGTCGCGGAGTTCTCCAGGTCGGCAACGATCTGCTGGGCGTGCTCGAGGTCGCGGGCCGGCAGGCCGGACTCAACACGTTGACGCGAATACGCCGGCAGGTCCTCCAGCGCCACGTCCGTCTCGCTGTCGAGGTGGGACAGCTGGATCGGACCCAGTCGCTGCGAGACGCCGTTGTAGATGGCGACCCGCCCGTCCTGGGCACCCACGTAGTACTGCGTCTGGGTCCACAGGTAACCCCAGAGCAACAGCACCGCGAAGATCAGGGCCAACAGTGCGGTGAAGACCGGGATGAAGACTGAACGACGTCGGCGCGGCCGCTCCTCCTCCTGTGTCCCGTCCCGCGTTTCCTCCGGTTCGGGCCCGTCGGAGTCCGAGCCGTCACCGAGACCGTCAGCTGAGCCATCGATCCGGTCACGATGGCCCTCGATGAGCTCCGAGGCGGCGGAAACCGCCAGCGGGTCGGTCAGGGCGCCGTCGGCCTGGGCACCGTGGCTGGCCGCGCCGGTCAACAGGGCCGCCGCGCGTTTCTGGGTGCTGCGGCGGGTGACGATCGGGATCTTGCCGGTCTGGGTCGCCAGGTCGGCGGCGCCGACGAGGACGTGGGGACGGGACTCCAGGTCCTCCCGCAACAGGGAGGCCGAGACGGGGCCAGCCTCGCCCGGGGTGGCGGCGGCGAGGGCCTGGTCGGAGAGGTGGGCGGGGGAGGGCAGGGCAGCCTCGGCCTCGGTGGCCTCGTCCACCTCCAGGGCCACGATGGTGACGTTGTCCGGAGCGCCGCCGGCCAGGGTCAGTTCGACCAGTTCATCGACCACGGCCTGCAAGTCGCTCCGGTGGCGCAGCTTCTGCTCGATCACGGAGGGGGGCACCACGGCCGTCAGCCCGTCGGAGCACAGCAGCCAGCGTTCACCGGGTGCGGCGTCCACGGCCGAGATGTCCAGCTCCGGGGAGGCGTCCACGTCCCCGAGCACCCGCATGAGCACGTTCTTGTGGGGATGCGACTCGGCCTCGGCGGGGTCCAGCCGTCCCTCGTCCACGAGCCGCTGCACGAAGGTGTGGTCGATGCTGATCTGCTCGAAGGTGTCGTCCTTGAGCCGGTAGGCCCTGGAGTCTCCGATGTGCGCCATGTGGATGGTCCGCCCGGCGAGCAGCATCGCCGTGCACGTGGTCCCCATTCCGGCGAGCTTGGGACTGGCATGGACCAGGTCGTTGAGGATCAGGTTCGCGTTCTGGATCTCGTCCGGTAGCACGGTCTCCGGACTGGCATAGCCGGTGGCGTCCAGGGGGGCCAGGTCCAGCACCGTGGAGGCGCTGGCCACGTCGCCCCCCACGTGCCCGCCCATGCCGTCGGCCACGACGGCCAGGTGTAATCCGGCATAGGCAGAGTCGTCGTTCTTCGACCTGACCCTGCCCACATCGGATCGCGCAGCGAAGCGGAGGACCAAAGGCATCGGCGTCAGGCCCTCAGTTCCAGGACGGTCTTGCCGATCCGGATCGGGGTGCCCGGGTCCACAGCCACGGTGCGGGTCAGCTGGGATCCGGACACGTAGGTGCCGTTGGTCGAGCCGAGGTCCTCGAGGAACCAGCGTGAACCTTGCGGAAACAGCCGGGCATGGCGGCCCGAGACGTAGTCGTCGTCCAGCACCAGGTCAGCCTCTTGGGCACGCCCGAGCAGGAGAGGAGCTCCGTGCAGTTCCACGACGGAGCCCTGGAGCGGGCCCTCCGTGACCTGGAGCCGCGTCGGCAGCGGCCGGGCCTGTTGCTGGCCGGTGTTCTGGCCTCCGGCCCCCGATGCGGATGAACCGCCACCGGGAACGCCGGCCGTACCGGCGGCAGCTCCGGCGGCGACGGGCGCGGTGCCCTTGCCGCGGGGACGGACCTTGTTGCGGGCGCCGACCATGAGGTCCCGCCCCTGGGAGGAGACGATCGAGATGATGAGGATCCACATGACCAGCAGCAGGCCCAGCCGCAGGGCGGCCACGGCAAGTTCACTCATGAGGCTCCTCCCTGGCCCGGCGTGTCCCGCGCGGGCAGCATCCTGAAGACCATGGCAACACGTCCCATCGTGATTCGGTCACCGTGCCGCAGCACGGTGGAGCCGTCCACTTTACGGTCGTTGACGTAGATGCCGTTCGTGGAGCCCAGGTCCACCGCCATGACGGTGCTGCCCCGGGTAATGATCTCCAGGTGGCGGCGGGAGACACCCGTGTCCTCCACCAGGATGTCCGCATCGGCGGAACGGCCGAGCACGACCGAGTCGGCGTTGATGCCGTACTTGCGGCCGTCGATCTCGAGCACGGGTTGCAGCGGCGCGGTGGCCGGTCGGGACGGCTGGGCCGGACGTTGGGGGGACGGGCTCGGCGTCCGCCCGGGGACCTCCGCCTGCGCAGCCGCTGAGGGCGCGGGCCGGGGTGCCGGGGCAACGGGCGGCACCGGAACGTTCCGGTCCACCGGAGCCTGGGACACGACGGCGGCCGAGCCGGTTCCGGAAGGCGAGGAGCCGGCGTCGTGCATCTGGTCCGAACCGCCGGAGCGGTCCGAGGCGGACTCGATGTCCAGCTTGCCGGCGCGCAGCGACGCCTCCTCCACGAAGGTGACGCGGACCGGGCCGTGCAGGGTGTAACCCTGGTCCCGGGCGTGCCGGATGGCCTCGTCACAGAGCTCCTCCGCCAGGGCAGAGCCCCATTTGCGGGCCAGTTCGAAGTCCGGGGAGGAGAACCGGATGATGAAGACGTTGGGCACGAAAGTGCGGCCCTCGGAGAGGACCATGGCCTCATCGTCCATGGTCAGTCTCAGGGCGTTGGCGATCTCGACCGGCTTGACTGCTCGGGAGCCGCCGGCCGAGAAGGCTGACTGCACAGCCTTCTCCAGGCCGCGCTCGAGGTTATCCAGAAGACCCACGCGGGGGTGCTCCTTTCCGCAGATGTCTGTGTCGATAGTACGCGGCACGAATGAGCAAACTGTGAGGAACAGGCCGGTGACGGGTCTCAATGCGGTTTCAATGCGATCTTTCAGGCTGGTTCCAGGCGCTCGGTTGGCCCTCAACTGGTCCTCGGTCTGTCCTCGATTTGGGAATCCGTGGGGGTGGGGATAGGATAGATCCTGCTGTTCTGACCGGTACGAAGGATTCCATACAGGCCTTTCGACCGGGAAGACAGACCAAAACCTCGCGCGAGTGGCGGAATTGGCAGACGCGCTGGCTTCAGGTGCCAGTGTTCGAAAGGACGTGGGGGTTCAAGTCCCCCCTCGCGCACGCGAGTCAAGTACAGCGAAGGCCCCGGATCATGGATCCGGGGCCTTCGTCGTCCCCGGGGCCTCTGTTGGTCAGCGGCCCGCTCAGGGTTGCGGTGCTATCGGCATACACAGCGATCCCGCCGGGCCACAGTGATAATCGCCGTGGCCCGGCAGGATCGCTATAGCTGGCGGCGAGCGAGGTTCCTCAGTCCAGCGCCCGGGGCATCGGCTTGGCGAAGCGGTCCAGGAGGGGGCCGTTGAGTTCCCGGTGGGTGCTGCCCCAGTGCGTCTCGATTGCCCGCTCGTAGAAGCCCACGAGGGCCTCGGTGGCGGCACGCCACGAATGCCGCTCGGCCTCGGCGCGGGCCGCCTCGCCCATCGCGGCCCGGAGCCCGCAGTGTCCGAGGAGGCGCACCAGGTGGTCCACCCAGCCGTCCACATCGCCGGGGTCGACCAGGAAGCCGGTGCGGCCGTCGTCGACCACGAAGGGGATGCCACCGGCGCGGACTCCGACCACGGGCACCCCGGAGGCCATGGACTCCAGGGCCACCAGGCCCAGGGTCTCCGTGGTGGAAGGGAAGGCGAAGGCGTCCGCGCTGGCATAGGCGGAGGCGAGATCCGCGCCGGACAGATAACCCGTGAAAACGGTGTACGCCGGGTCGAACATCCGCTCCAGGTCCTCTCGGTATGGGCCGGAGCCGACCATCGCCAGCCGCGCACCGGGAATCCGCTCGCGGACACGGCGCATCGGCTCGACCAGCTGATCCAGGTCCTTCTCCCGGCTCATGCGCCCCACATAGACCACCAGTGGGGCCTCGGGATGGCCTGCGGTCAGCTTCGCCCGCATCTGCTCGGTGGCCTTGGTGGGGTGGTAGCCGACCGTGTCCACGGCCTTCGGCCACAGGTCCACCCGCTGGATGCCGACCTCACGGGCACGTTCCACCATGGGCCCGGAGGTGCACAGGTTCACCTCGGCCTTGTTGTGGAGGAACTGGATCCAGGACTCGAGCGGGTGTCGGGCCCAACCCACGCGCAGTGATTCCGTGTACTTCGGCACGTCCGTGTGGAAGCTCGCCAGCTGGGGCAGGTCCCGCCGCCCGGCCGAGAGCACGCCGTAGGCGGACAGCCAGATCGGGTTGACCGTGTGCACCACGTGCGGGCGGAAGGCCTCCACCCGCCGGGCGATGGCCGACGTCGGTACTCCCACCTTCAACTCCGGGTACAGGAAGCGCAGGGAGAAGCTCCGCACCCTCACCACCTCGTGCCCGGCATACTCCGACGGCGTATCGCCGGGCGCGAAGAGCAGGACCTCGTGCCCCATCTCCTCCAGCTGTTCCAGGGTGCGCACCACCCGGGTCACCACGCCGTCGATTTTCGGCAGGAAAACCTCGGTGAACATCGCGATGCGCATGTGCGGGACCCGCTCCCGCTACTTCACCGGGGCCAGGTCCGGGACCGAGGACGACGCCGGCCCGGCCGGTGCCGCTGCCGGGACGCCGGCTTGCTGGTCGGCGGTCCAGAGCGAGGTGGCGGGGATCTTGGACAGGTCCGCGCGGTCCCGGTACTTCTCGGCGATCTGCTCGACCTCGAGCAGCAGCCCCTCGGACAGGGTGGTCGGGTGGAGTCCGAGGTCCAGGAACGTGTCGTTGACGACGTGCAGGTCATTCTCGGCCGACTCCTTGCGCGGGTTCGGCACCAGGGCCACCTCGGCGCCGGTGATCCTGCCGATCAACTCCGCCAGGTCCCGCACGCGGTGGGTCTCGGTCATCTGGTTGAAGATCTTGACACGCTCGCCCGCGGCCGGAGGGTTCTCCAGGGCGATCTGCACGCAACGCACCATGTCCTGCAGATGGATGAACGCACGCGTCTGGCCACCCGTGCCGTGCACCGTGAGGGGATGGCCCACGGCGGCCTGCATGAGGAAGCGGTTCAGCACGGTGCCGTAGTCGCCGTCATAGTCGAAGCGGTTGATCAGGCGCTCGTCGAGCTGGGTCTGGGCCGTGTGGGTACCCCAGATGATGCCCTGGTGCAGGTCGGTGATCCGCAGCGAGTCGTTCTTCACGTAGTAGGCGAAGAGGTGCTGGTCCAGGACCTTGGTCAGGTGGTAGATCGAGCCCGGATTGCTCGGATACAGGATCTGCTGTCCGATGCGCCGCGGTGCGGCCGGCTGATCGGACAGGCCGTTCGCAGCGCCATGAGTGTCATCGTTCGCGTCGCCGTCCGCGGTGACCTCAATGTCCAAGTAGCCCTCGGGGATCTTCATGCCGGCCGTGCCGTAGCCGTAGACGCCCATGGTGCCGAGGTGGACCAGGTGGATGTCCACGCCGGACTCGACGATCGCGTTCAGCACGTGGTGCGTGGCGTTGACGTTGTTGTCCACGGTGTAGCGCTTGTTCTTCGAGGACTTCATGGAGTACGGCGCGGCGCGTTGCTCGGCGAAGTGGACGACGGCGTCCGGACGCTCGGTGCGGAAGAGCTCCAGCAGTCCCTCGTAGTCCTGGGCCACATCGATGAAGGCGAAGCCGATCTGACGGCCGGAGACCTCCCGCCAGGCTGCGCGTCGTTCGGAGAGGGACCGGATGGGGGTCAGGGACTCGGCCTCGAGTTCTTCGTCGATCACGCGCCGGGAGAAGTTGTCCACGATGATGACCTCGTGGCCCTGGTCCGAGAGGTGCAGGGATGCGGGCCAGCCGCAGAAGCCGTCGCCGCCGAGGATCGCAATCTTCACAAGTACTCCCAATGCAGGTTGTCGAGGGGCCGATCACGGCGAGACGTACTCACAGTGCCCAGGCGGGCACCGGGCTTGTCTGCCGTATCGGCCGAAGGGCTGTCTTGAGCCTATCCAAACGACCGGCACCCAGGAGCGGTTGAGGCGCCTGGGTGTCTGAGGATTCGCTCGGCAGAACGCGCGGAAGGCCCGGTTACCCGCGAGGCGGAACGGCCGCCGTCGGCCGCCGTCCGCGGGGGCGCCTCGATCAGTTCATCCGAAGTTCATGCCGGGGCGGGGAATAGTATCGGATCCACCATGGTTCTCTTGAACGTTCAACCAATATGGGTGGAACGGACGGGCTGCGGTCCGGACGCCACCGCTTTCAACGCAAGGAGACTTCTCATGACCGCATTGACCCCCGGAACCTGGAACCTGGACGCCACCCACACCGATGTGGACTTCACGGTCCGCCACGCTGGCATCTCCAAGGTCCGCGGCACCTTCAACGCCGTCGAGGGATCGCTGGTCGTGGCCGATGACGCCACCGCCTCCAACGTGGACATCACCATCGACGCCAACTCGGTCGACACCGGCCAGCCGGACCGCGATGCCCACATCAAGGCCGCCGACTTCTTCGAGACCGAGTCCCACCCGAACATGACCTTCGTCTCCACCGAGGTCCGTGCCAACGGCAACGACCCGCAGGAGTTCACCCTCGTGGGCGACCTGACCATCAAGGGCGTCACCAACCCGGTCCAGCTCAAGGCGGAGTTCGGCGGCCAGACTGTCGACGCCTTCGGGATGACCCGCGCCGGTTTCGAGGCCTCCGGTGAGATCTCGCGCAAGGACTTCGGCATCACCTGGAACGCGCCGCTGCAGGCCGCGGCCGGTGGCGTGCTCGTCTCCGACGCCGTCAAGATCCAGATCGACGCCTCCTTCGTCCTGCCGGCCGAAGAGGGCGCCCAGGTCTGAGCCTGAGCACGCCCCCGCCTGCAGCCGCAGGTCAGAGCGCCCCGTTGTCCTGGAGATCAACCGGGACGACGGGGCGCTTCGGACATCAGGATGTGACCTGGCGGGGCCGAGAGCGGATCAGGCCGTGTCGTCGTTGGCTTCCTGCCCGGCGATGTCGGCATTGACGGATCCGCGGTCCGGGAAGAGCAGGTTGTAGGTCAACCCGGCGATCGCGGCTCCCACGAGCGGGGCCAGGATGAACAGCCAGACCTGTCCCAGCGCCTCACCGCCGGCGAACCAGGCCACGCCGAGGGAGCGGGCCGGGTTCACGGAGGTGTTGGACACGGGGATGGAGATGAGGTGGATCAGGGTCAGGGACAGGCCAATGGCCAAAGGGCCGAAGCCGGCCGGGGCGCGGCGGTCCGTGACGCCGAGGATGACATAGAGGAACACGGCGGTCAGGACGATCTCGATCAGCAGCACGGACAGCATCGAGTAGCCGTCCGGTGAGCGCTCGCCGTAGCCGTTGGTGGCGAATCCGGACTCCTGGGCGTCGAATCCGGCCTTTCCGGAGGCGATCGCCAGCAGGACACCGCCGGCCACCGTGGCGCCCAGGACCTGGATGAGCATGTAGGGGCCGACGTCGGACCATTTGGTCCGGCCCGCCAGTGCGGTGCCCAGCGTGACAGCGGGGTTGAAGTGGCCACCGGAGATGTGTCCCACCGCGTAGGCCATGACGACCACGGTCAGGCCGAAGGCGAAGGCGACCCCGAGGAAGCCGACGCCCATGTTGACGCCGGCCGCATCGTCCATGACCTGGGCTGCGAAGACGGCGGTGCCGCAACCGCCGAAGACGAGGACGAAGGTGCCGAGGAACTCGGCCACCAAGCGGGCTGTGGTGCTGGGCTTGTACGGGACAGACATGGTGCGATCCTCCAGTGCTGTGACGGCAGACCGTCACCGGCCCTCCTGGTGGACGGGCAACACGGGCGGTCGCTTAAAAACCCAGTATCAACACTTGTCGCCTTCGAGAACACCCCTAGACTGGCCGTGACGCTCACCACCAGCTTCACCCGCGGATCCAAGGAGGACCAGTGGCCGAAAAGACCCCGCACCAGAACACCACCTTTGCCTTGCCGGAAAAGGAGGGGAGCGAAGGCGGCGACGGTCGGGGTCACGGCTACCTGGCCACCCCCGAATCCGGGTCCGGTCCTGGCGTCATCGTCATCCAGGAATGGTGGGGGCTCACGGACCACATGCGGGATGTCTGCGACCGGTTGGCGGCGGAGGGCTTCACCGCCCTGGCCCCGGACCTGTTCGGCGGTTGGGTCGCCCACGATGGCGAGGAAGCCGGCGAGATGATGCAGAACCTTCCCGCCGAGGAGGGGGCGCGCCAGCTGGCCGGGGCCGTCGACTACCTGCTGTCCCTGGACTCGGTCACCTCGAAGACGGTCGGTACCGTCGGGTTCTGCATGGGTGGCGGGTTCGTGCTCGCCCTGGCCGCTGACCAGGGTGCGAAGGTCTCCGCCGCGGTTCCGTTCTATGGCGTCGGCCAGGCCGTCCCGCAGGCCTACGCCGGGGTGAAGGCCGCCATTCAGGGCCACTACGCCGAGCAGGATTCCATGTTCCCGCCCCAGGACGCCCGCGCCCAGGAGCAGCAGATCCGCGAGGAGTCCGGAGCCGAGGTCGAGTACTTCTTCTACGATGCCCCGCACGCCTTCCACAATGACGAGAACCCGCAGGGCAACTACCGCCCCGAGGAGGCCGAGCTCGCCTGGTCCCGCACCGTGCGATTCCTGAAGGACAAGGTCGAGTAACCACCGGTGCCCCCGTCTCCGCCCCCCTCCGGGCCGTCGCCAGCAGACGAGTTCGTCCCGGAGACACTGTTCCTCTCCACCATCCCCGGCGCCTCGCCCTCCAAGTGGGTGGACCGCTTCACTTCTCGAGAGCGCCGGGTCCACCTGGTGAACCACGACGTCGGCGCGCAAGTCGCGTTCCTCGCCCCCGGCCCGGACGGCTCGGCTCCGCGCGGGCTCCCGCAGCTCGGCTACCTGCGCTGGCGGCTCGACTCCACCCCCGAGGCACTCCTCGTCGCCAGCGGCGTGGATCCCGCCGATGTGCACGTGGTCCGCTTCTACGAGGAGGACCCGGTGGTCTGTGTGGGCCAGGACCACCTGCTGGCAGCGTGGGATGCCGCCGCCGACGGCCCCGTGCCGTGCTCCGAGCTGGATTCATCCGAGCGGATGGACCCGGCGAGCTTCGCCCCCGAGCCGCCAGCCGACCCCCTGGACGCCCCGGAGGTCCCGGGTGCAGGCGAGCGGATGGCCGTGGAGATCGTGGCCACGGGCGCAGGCCACGTAGTCCTGCCCGCCTCGGTGGCCCGCATGTTCGGCCGCAAGGATGTCCTGGTGCTGCCGCTCGAACGTCGAGGTGACGCCGCGGAGGCGTCGGACGCACACCCCGGGTGGGGCGTGGGCCTGGCCTGGTTGAAGGCCGTGGACTCCCAGCTCGTGCAGGACTTCGTCGGCGCCGCGAAGGGCCGCCGCCCCGGGTCGTCCCGGAATGACCACCTCCAGACCTCCACCGCGGCCACCGGTGCATCCCGCAGCGGCAAGGCCACCACCGCGGGCCGCAATGGCGCGTTCGCGAAAGGTGGAAAGGGAGCCCAAGGGCCCAGAGGCTCCAAGAGCTCCAAGGGCGCGGCCAAAAGCTCGAAGGGCTCCCACGGATCGAAGGGCGGCAAGCGCCGCTGAACGAGACCCCATCCGGGAGCCGGCCGAACCCGCGAAGCGTGCGGCCGGCGTCGTGCGCCTCCGCCGCTTCCGCCGCAGCCGGGTGATTCAGCCCAGGCGGCCGGGCTCGGAGGACTCGTAGGGATTCTCGTCCGGATCTGCGGGGACCGGCTCGGTGCCGCGCCAGCGGGCGATGGCGGTCATGAGGTGGAAGACCACGAGCACGGTCGCGGTTCCGAGGGCGATGCCGCCGAACTGCATACCGGCGACGTCCAGGGTCGGGTCGGCGATCGCGACGATGAGACCCGCACCGGCGGACATCAGGTTGATCGTGTTCGAGAAGTCGACCCGGTTCTGCACCCAGATGCGCACGCCCATCACGCCGATCATGCCGTAGAGAATGATCCCCGCCCCTCCCGCGACTCCCCCGGGGATGGTGTTGATCAGGGCGCCGAACTGTGGGAAGAACGCGAGGGCGAGGGCCACGCTCCCCGCCACCCAGTAGGCCGCGGTGGAGTAGACGCGGGAGGAGGCCATGACGCCGATGTTCTCGGCGTAGGTGGTGGTGCCCACGCCACCGCCGAGGCCGGAGAGGGTGGTCGCCAGGCCGTCGGCCATCAGGGCCCGACCGTTGGAGGAGTCCAGGTTGCGGTTCGTCATGAGGCCGACCGTCTTCACGTGGCCGATGTTCTCCGCCACGAGGACCAGGACCACGGGCAGGAAGAGGAACAGCACGTCCCAGTGGAACTCGGGAGCGTGGAAGGGCGGCATTCCGACCACTGCGGCCTCACCGATGGGGCTGAAGTCGATCTGCCCCTGAGCCAGGGCCACGAGATAGCCCACGATGATGCCGAGCAGGATGGACAGCCGCCCCAGCAGGCCTTTGAACAGCACGGCGCACACCACGATGGCCAGTGAGGTGGAGAACGTGGTCAGGGGCACCGAGACCATGGCCTCAGTGGTGGAACCGGCGAGGTTCAGGCCGATCAGGGCCACGATCGTCCCCATGACCACGGGGGGCATGAGCGCGTGGATCCACCCGGTCCCGGCCCGCTGCACGACCAGGCCGACGAGGAACAGCGCGGCTCCGGAGACGAAAACGCCTCCGAGGGCCCCACCGATGCCGTGCTGGTTCATCGCCGCGCTGATGGGCGCGATGAACGCGAACGAGCTGCCGAGATACGACGGCACCCGGCCGGCGGTGATGATCAGGAACAGCAGGGTGCCCACGCCCGAGAAGAACAGGGAGGCGGTCACCGGGAAGCCGGTGATGGTGGGCACGAGCACGGTGGCGCCGAACATGGCCATCACATGTTGGATGCCGACGCCGATGGTCTGTGGCCAGGCGAGCCGCTCGTCCGGGGCAACGACCTCGCCCGGGGTGATGTGACGGCCGTCGCCATGCAGGCGCCAACCCATGCCGAGCCGGCGGCCCGGGGACCGCTGCTCTCCGGCGGCGGCCGCTGTGATGGGTGCGGCAGCCGCACCTGCGGAGGCTCCCGTGGTAGGCCTGTTGGCGGGTCCGTTGGTGGGCTCTGTGGGGTCCTTCGAGGTCACGGGCGTCTTTCCGGTCGGGTCGGGGTGTGGGAACTGCCTGGCGGACGTCCGGAGGGCCGGTCGAAAACCGAGAGGGCAACTGAGCGGTAGGGTACCGTTGATCTGTGACTGATTACGTGGGTGTGGTCGGCGAGGCGCTCGTCGACGTCGTCCTTTCCGATACCGCGACGCCGCGGGTCCACGTCGGCGGCAGTCCCCTCAATGTGGCCGTCGGCCTGGCCCGGCTCGGAGAGAACGTGTTCTTCGCCGGCCGCTATGGCCATGATGACTACGGCACCATGGTCCGCGAGCACCTCGACCGCAACGGTGTGGACTCGGTGCTGGACCCTGACAGCCTGCCGACCTCTGTGGCCACTGCCCGCCTGGACCCCACCGGGGTGGCCCACTACGAGTTCGACCTGGACTGGTCGCTGCCCGATCCTGATGAGACGGCCCGGCTGGTGCGCGCCGTACTGGACCGGGACGGCCGGGCACGGACCCTCGAGCACCTGCATACGGGATCCATCGCCACGATGCTCGAGCCGGGCGCGTCCACCGTCATGGAGTTGCTGACCACGCTCGAGCCGGATGTCACCCTGAGCTACGACCCGAACTGCCGCCCCTCGATCGTCCCCGATCGGACAACCGCCCGCCGCCGGGCCGAGGAGTCAGTGGCGTTCGCGGACATCGTGCACGCCTCGGACGAGGATCTGGCCTGGCTGTACCCGGACCGTGCACTCGAGGACGTGCTCGTCGAGTGGCAGCGGATCGAGCCGGCGATGGTGGTGGTGACCCGCGGGGAGACCTCGCTCCTGTGCGCCACTGCCGCCGGCGTGACCGAACATCCCGTCACGCCCGTGGAGGTCGCGGACACGGTGGGGGCGGGCGACTCCTTCACCGCTGCCCTGTTGGTCGCCCTGAAGGACCGCCGGCTCCTGGGCGCCGAGAACCGCGAGGCACTGCGGAACATCAGCCCGGAGGATACGACGGCGGTGCTCGCCTATGCCGCGCGGGCGGCGGCCATCACCTCGTCCCGGCTGGGGGCTGATCCGCCCACGCGGGACGAGCTCGGCTGAGGCGCCCCGCCGGTTCGCCTGCATCGTCGCCCCCACCGGCACCCGGCCTAGAATGGGGCCATGTCCCGTCCAGAACCGACTTACGAACCGGTGCCGCCGGCTCCGGCCGGTCCGGCCCTCCGCCGGCCCCGGTTGATCGCCAGCGACCTGGACGGCACCATCATCGGCTATGACCACACCCGCACCGGCCTGATCTCGCCGCGCACGGTGGAGGCCTTCCAGGCGGCGCATGACGCCGGCATCCAGGTGGTCTTCGTGACCGGCCGGCCCATCCGCTGGCTGACGCCGCTGACCGAGGCGCTGGGTCATGCCGGGCCCATCATCTGTTCGAACGGAGCCGTCGTCTACGACCTCGTGCGGGAACAGGTGATCGACTCCAAGCCCATGGACTTCGAGACCGTGCTGCAGGCGCGCGAGATGATCGCGACTCTGGACCCGTCGGCGTCGTTCGGAATGGAAACCCTCGAGGGCTTCCACTTGGATGCCGCCTTCATCGACCGCCAGGATGCCGAGGCCACGGGGGACCTGGTGTCCGGCGAACTGGCCGCCGGCGTCCACGTTGCACCGCGCCTGGACGAGGTCCTGCCCGCGGATCCCGCCGTGGTGAAGTTCCTGGTCAAGACGCGCTCCCATGAGCCCGATGCCTTCCTGGCCGAGGTCCGGGACCTGCTGGGGGACCTGCTCGCCGTGACGCATTCCGCACCCGGGATGAGCCTGCTGGAGTTGTCCCGGCCGGAGGTCAACAAGGCCACGACCTTGGCCGGCTTCGCCGCCGAACACGGCATCTTCGCCAGCGAGGTCGTGGCGTTCGGGGACATGCCCAACGACCTGGAGATGATCCACTGGGCCGGCACCGGGTACGCCGTTGCATCCGGACACCCGACCCTGCTGGCGGCCGCGGACGCGACCACCGGAGCCTGCGATGACGACGGGGTGGCCCAGGTCATCGAACAACTGCTCACCCTCGGCTGACGGATAGGGTGGACGCGTGAAGCGCACCCTCCTGCCTCTCTATCTGACGGATTCCCTCCCCGCCCGCCGGGGCTGGCCACTGGCCTTCGCCCACCGCGGGGCAGACACCACCCGGGAGAACACGCTGACCGCGTTTCGCAGCGCCGTGGACCGCGGATACGGCTACCTCGAGTTGGACGTGCGCACCTCGAAGGACGGGGTGCTCATGGTCTTCCACGATGAGGTCCTGGACCGCGTCACGACCGGTTCGGGGAGGATCTCGGACCACACCTGGGAGGAACTCAGCGCGCTCCGGGTACTGGATCCAGCCACCGGGCAGGGGTCTTCCCGCGGTCCGGTGCGGGAGCGGGTGTCCTCGGGTGGAGGTGAGGCGCTGGTGTCCGAGGCGGGGTTCGCCGGGAGCGACCTGCTCGAGGGCGAGCACCTGCTGCGCTTCGAGGACCTGCTGACCGCGTGGCCTGATGTGCACCTCAACGTGGATCTCAAAGACGATGCCGCGGGCGAGGCCATGGTGCCCCTGCTGGCCCGCCATGATGCCTGGGACCGGGTGCTGATCGCCTCATTCCATGATTCCCGCCGCCGGCGCTTCACCCGGACGGCCGGCCGCCGGATCGCGATGTCCGGCGGCGGATGGGCCATCGCCGCTCTCGTGCTGGCGGCACCCCTGGGGTTGACCCGGTTCGTGGCGCGCCGGCTGGTCCACGTCGACTGCGTCCAGGTCCCGGTGAAGCAGGGTCCCATCCCCGTGGTGACGCGCACCTTCGTGTCCCGGTGCCAGGCCGCCGGACTGCAGGTCCACGTCTGGGTGGTGGACGAGCCCGCGGAGATGGAGCGCCTGCTGGCCCTCGGTGTGGACGGCCTGATGACGGACGATGCCGAGGCACTGGCCTCCGTGATGGAGGCCCGCGGGTACTGGCCACAGCGTTAAACCCGCACTTTCAGGGCAGATATCAGTACTGATCTCTGCCCGCAAAGTTGGAGTGAGTCTGGTGCGGCCTGAGCGGCTGCGCGGCGTGGGCCTATGACGTTACCGTGGGGGGATGCCCCAGATTCCGGACTTCATCGCGGACCAGACCCTGAACCCCGGCCATCACGGGGACGGCCCCGAGCCGGAGGACACGGCGCTCGACCCGGCGCCGATGCTGCACGTTCCGGCCGGACCGGACGTGGCCAGCGGGAACGAGGAGCCGGCCACCGCCGTCACGAGAATGCGCCAGGCGGCGGCCCTGCGCTTGGCGCACCCGCGGCGTTTCCGGGCCGGTCAGCTCAAGGGGATCCGCCGGATGCTGGAGGAGCAGGCCGACGCGATCTGCGCGGCTCTGGCGGCAGACCTCGGCAAACCCGCCGTCGAGGCGATGCTGACCGAGGTCCAGCCCACCCGCTCCGAGGTGGACCACGCCCTGCTGTACCTGACCGACTGGATGGAGCCGGAGTCGGCGAAGGTGCCGCTGGCGTTCCGCCCCGCCAGCGCCAAGATCGAGGCGAGGCCTCTGGGGACCGTGTTGATCATCGGGCCGTGGAACTACCCGATCCAGACCCTGCTTGGCCCGCTGGTGGCGGCCGTGGCGGCCGGCAACTCCGTGGTGCTCAAGCCCAGCGAGAAGGCACCCGCCGCCGCCGAACTCATCGGCCGGCTCATCCCGCAGTACCTTGATCCGCGCGCCGTCGCCGTGGTGCAGGGCGGGGCCGAGGCCGTGCAGGCCCTGCTGGCCGAGAAGTTCGACCACATCTTCTACACCGGCGGGGAGCGCGTGGGGCGGATCGTCTACGAGGCCGCCGCGAAGCAGCTGACCCCGGTGACCCTGGAGTTGGGCGGCAAGTCCCCGTGCGTGGTGGCGGACGGACGGAACTGGCCGGCGATCGCCCGCCGGATCGCCTTCGGCAAGTTCACCAACGCCGGCCAGACCTGCGTGGCCCCGGACTACGTGCTGGCCGTGGGGGAGGAGTCCCAGCGGCAGCTCGAGAAGCACCTGCCGAAGGCCATCGAGGAGTTCTACGGCAGGGATGCGCAGCAATCGCCGGACTACGGCCGCATGGTCAGCACCGAGCACCTGCAACGGACCGTGGCCCTGCTGGAAGATTCCCTGTCGGGTGGCGGAGGCGGGGACAGTGCCAGTACGGGTGAGGCTGCTGAAGGCGGTGCTAGTTCTCGGTCCGGAGTCGAGGGGCGCCCGCCGGCGCGGCTCGTGCATGGCGGCCGGGCCGACGTCGCCGACCGGTTCTTGGAGCCGACGGTGGTGGCGGATGTGTCCCCGGACAGTGCCCTGATGGCGGAGGAGATCTTCGGGCCGGTGTTGCCGATCGTCCGGGTGGACACCTTCGAGGAGGCCGTGGAGTTCATCACGGCCCGGCCGCACCCCCTGGCCGCCTACCTGTTCACGGACAAGCACCGTTACCACCGGGCCTTCGAGGAGCGCGTCACCGCCGGCGGCATGGCCTTCGACGTGGCCCTGCTGCAGGTGGGACTGCCCACGCTGCCCTTCGGCGGGGTGGGCGCCTCCGGCCTGGGTGCCTATCACGGGCGGGCGGGATTCGAGACGTTCTCCCAGCTGCGCCCTGCCGTGACGAAGACCGACCAAGTGGACACCCTGAGGATGGTCTACCCGCCCTACACCTGGGCCAAGCGACAGGCCCTCAAGCGCCTGCTGTGACCTGCCGGCGGGAGAGGATCAGGCGATGACGGCGTCCACGATCGCCTTGGCCTCCGCCTGCACTTGAGCAAGGTGTTCGGCGGAGACGAACGACTCGGCGTAGATCTTGTACACGTCCTCGGTGCCGGAGGGCCGGGCCGCGAACCAGGCGTTCTCGGTGGTGACCTTGAGACCGCCGATCGCCGCGCCGTTGCCGGGGGCCTCGGTCATCTTGGCGGTGATCGGTTCGCCGGCCAAAGTGTCAGCGGTGACGTCGGACGGGGACATCCTCTTGAGCTTCGCCTTCTGCTCGGCGGTCGCCGGGGCGTCGATGCGGGCGTACACGGGATCGCCGTACTGCTCCACCAGCTCCGCGTAGTACTCGGAGGGGGTCTTGCCCGTCACCGCGCGAATCTCCGCGGCGAGCAGACACAGCAGCAATCCGTCTTTGTCCGTGGACCAGGCGCTGCCGTCGAAACGCACGAAGGAGGCGCCGGCGGACTCCTCGCCGCCGAACACCCCGGTGCCATCCAGTAGTCCGGGCACGAACCACTTGAAGCCGACCGGCACCTCCACGAGGGGCCGGCCCAGTCCCGCGGCCACCCGATCGATCATCGAGGAGGAGACGAGGGTCTTCCCGACGCCGGCACCGGCCGGCCAGCCGCGACGGTGCCGGTAGAGATAGTCAATGGCGACGGACAGGAAATGGTTCGGATTCATCAGCCCGCCGTCCGGGGTGACGATCCCGTGGCGGTCAGCGTCGGCGTCGTTGCCGGTGGCGATGTCGAAGGGGGCAGCGCCGGCCGACTGGTTCTCACCGGTCCCCTCGGCCCGCATCCGCTCGATCAAGGAGGCCATCGCGTTGGGGGAGGAACAGTCCATGCGGATCTTCCCGTCCCAGTCCAGGGTCATGAATCCCCACTGCGGATCGACCTCCGGGTTCACGACGGTCAGGTCCAGGCCGTGCCGGGCTCCGATCTCTCCCCAGTACCCCACGGACGCGCCGCCCAGGGGGTCCGCGCCGATGCGTACCCTGGCCTGGCGGATGGCATCCAGATCGATCACCGTCGGCAGGTCTGTGACATATCGGTCCAGGAAGTCGTAGGTCCCCAGCGCGTCATGCTGCCGGGCCTCGGCCAGCGGGAGGCGCTGAACATCCGCGAGGCCGCCGGCGAGCAGGGCGTTGGCGCGGTCGGCGATCCAGTTCGTGGCGTCCGTGTCCGCGGGTCCACCGTGGGGAGGGTTGTACTTGATGCCGCCATCGGTGGGCGGATTGTGGGACGGGGTGATGACGATGCCGTCCGCCTCGCCCTCCCCGCTCGAGGGTTCGGCGTTGAAGGCGAGGATCGCGTGGGAGAGGGCGGGGGTGGGGGTGTAGCCCTCCCGGGAGTCGATCAGGGTCCGAACGCCATTGCCCATGAGCACCTCCAGCGCAGTGTCCTGGGCCGGCCCGGACAGGGCGTGCGTGTCCTTGCCCATCAGTAGCGGCCCGGTGACGCCCTGGGCGGCACGGTACTCGATGATCGCCTGGGTGATGGCCGCGATGTGGTCCTCGTTGAAGGAGGCCTTGAGCGAGGAACCGCGGTGCCCAGAGGTTCCGAAGGCGACCTGTTGGGCAGAATCCGCGGGGTCCGGATGCAGCTCGGCATAGGCGGCCAGCAAGGCCGGCACGTCCACCAGATCCTGCGCGAGGGCGCGAGTCCCGGCTCGTTCGGCGGCGGGCTTCACCTGGGTGACAGCGGCATCGGGAGAGGTGTTCTCAAAGCTCATGTCACCACTGTGGCACGCCCGGCCCGGGGCGGACAGAGAGTGTGCCTACCGTGACACCACTCGGTTTCTCTCAGCCGTCCGGTCCGTGCCGGACTACTGGGGCGCGGTCACCACGGAGATGAGGGCATCCACCTCCGGATCACGACGCCGGCCCTCCTCGTCGCATCGCAGGGAGCCTTCCCCACAGGTCACGGCCCAGACGAAGCCGTCCCGCACCCGGCTTGGCTCCTCCTGCGAGGGTTCGGTCTGCAGGGCGGGGCCGGTTCCACGGTCGTCCTCCTCGGCACGGTGGCTGTGCTGCCCTGGTGAGCCAAGGCCTGCGATCCGGTGTGCCGCACGCGCGGCCGGTCCGCCGTCGTCGGGAACCGGGGCGGACCACCGACGCACCATCCCGGCGATCCCGCCGGAACGCTCCACTGTGACCTCGAACCGTGCGGCTCCCGAACCTCGTTGAGGTTCTCCGGGTTCTGCAGGTTCTCCAGGTTTCCCCGGCGGTCCCGGGGGGCTGTCAGCAGTGCCATCCATGGTGCAAGCCTACGCAGGGGGGCTGCCGGTGCCGGTTGATCCGGGGCCGCCGGTCAGGACCGGGCCGCCAGGACCCCGACCTGCTCCCAGGCGTCTCGGATCGCCGTGGCCACGGCCTCGTCGAATCGCTCCCCGGCCATCAGCACGGTGGCCCCTGCGAAGCTGACGAAGTCGGCATCCCGAGGCAGCGACTCGCCTGTGACGACATCGAACCAGACCTGCCCTGCCCGCTCCCAGGAGTGTCCGCCGAGGGCCATCGCCGCGAGGTGGAAGGCCTTGTTGGGGATGCCGGAGTTCAGGTGCACCCCGCCGTAGTCCGCCGTAGTCTCCACGTAGTCGTCCATGTGCGCCGGTTGCGGATCCCGCCCCAACCGCGGGTCATCATAGGCGGTCCCCGGCGCGGCCATGGAGCGCAGTCCGTCAGCCTGGACGCCCTCACCGAAGATCTCCGAGCCGATCAGCCAACTGGCCTGCTCGGCCGTCTGGCCCTGCGCGTACTGGTCCACCAGGACGCCGAGCACGTCGGAGAAGGACTCGTTCAGGGCACCGGACTGGCCTTCGTAGAGCAGGTCCGAGGAATACTGCATCAGCCCGTGCGCGAGCTCGTGGGCGATCACGGACACCGAAGGCGTGAAGCCCGTGAAGACCTCACCGTCGCCGTCCCCGAACACCATTTGCGTCCCGTCCCAGAACGCGTTGTCATAGCGCTGGCCATAGTGGACGGTCGCGAGCAGTCCCAGCCCGGTCCCGTCCAGGGAGGACTGCCGGTAGACCTCCTCGAGGAACGCGTGCACGGAGCCGATCCCGTCATAGGCCTCGTTGACGGACACGTCCTCCACCGGTGGCTGTCCCTCCGTTCGCACGGTCCTGCCCGGGAGCTCCTCGGTGTTCTCCGCATCCGAGATCGTGCGATCCAGGGTGCCCGCCGGGGCGGCGAGGGCGCGCTCCGGCAGGGCCCCACGGTGTCGCCGCTCGCGGACCTGTTCATCCAGTCCCAGGGTCCTCGCGACGGCGACCGGCGGCCGGTGCCGAGACAAGTGCTCCAGCAGATACGGGGGCACGGCGCAGCGGCGTCGATACCCCGGTGCAGCATCGATATCGCGAGGCGTGGTCGCCGTGAACATCGTCATCGAATCCCTCCCGTTGCCGCCAGCGTCGGACGGTCCGGCCCTGCGGTCTCGATCATCCTGCATGCGGGCGCGGACACGATAGGGATCGGCGGCGACCGGGACGGTGCCCGATCCGTTCCGTAGACTGATGCTCATCATCCCGCCCTCCGGCGGCTGGCTCGCCCAGCATCCGGGCGGGCCCGCACCAGTCGAAGAGCCAAGGGGAGCCATGTCCGATCGGGACGCACGTCAGCACGGTGGCCAGCCGTCCGAGTCGTCGGACGGCAACCGTCCGTTCAATGACCCGCAACACCCCTCCTGGTACTCGGACCCCTCCGCACCGGCCACGCCCGCCGATCCTCGGCAGGCACCCGGCCACGAGGCCGCCGCGCGCAACCCCTACGCAGACCAGCCCCTGGCCGGCCCCTACGGCAATGGCCAGGGCCAGTACCCTATCCAGGGTGACTATCCGGTCATCGCCAATCCGTCAGGTCAGGGCACTCCGTCCGGACAGAGCGGACCCTACGGCCAGAGCGGGGCCGGAAACCCCTACGGCCCACGCCCGGGCCACACGGGACCGTGGGACGCGTCCGGTCGTCAAGCGGGCAGCCCGTTCCCATCGGCAGGCCATTCGGCCCAGCCCACCGGCTTGGCCGTGGCATCCATGGTGTTGGGCATCGTCGGCGTGGTGACCGGCGGCTTCCTCTTCGTGCCCCAGATCCTGGCGGTCATCCTCGGCCACCTCAGCTTGCACCGCGACCGTCAGGGCCGGGGTTTCGCGATCGCCGGACTGGTCATGGGCTATCTGATGACCGGGTTCACGCTCCTCGCCGTTCTCGGATTCATGGCGCTGCTCTTCGTCTGACCGGGTCTAACCGGCCAGCAACTGTTCCATCCGGGCGGCCAGCGCCAGCAAGGGGCCCTCCGTTCCGGGCCGGCCAATGGCCTGGACGGACCAGCTGAACCCGTCCGCGTCCCGTAGTACGGGGACGGAGATGGCCGGCAGCCCCATGACGTTGACCATGGACGTGTACGGCGTGAACCGGCACTGCAGCTCGTAGTCCTCGGCCGGGGGCAGGGCGGTGAACGTGCCGATCGCCGGCGGGGCGAAGGCCAGGACCGGCGTCAGCACCACATCGTGCGCGGCCAGCTGACGGCGGGCATCGGCGGCCCAGTCGGTCAGGCGTCCCACCGAGGTGACGAGGTGGTCCTCGGAGTAGCCCCGGGCCAGCTCCAGGAAGTGGGCGGATAGCGGCCCGAGGAGAGGCTCTGCCCCCTCCGGCAGGGGGACCTTGGTCAGGGCCGACGTCCATACGGTGCGGAAATCCCGGTGGTACCCGGTCGCGTAGGAGAGGTCGGCCTCCACCACCTCGTGCCCGTCCCGGCCCAGAGCCGCGGCGGCGGCGGTGAGGGCGTCCACGGCCGGCCGGGCCAGCGTGATGTCCAGGTCCGGGGAGAAGGGGGAGGCGGTGGAGTACCCGATGCGCAGTTGTCCCGACGCGGCCTCCAGGGCCCGCGGCAGGCTTCGACCCTCGCCGCCGGGGCCGCCCAGCATGGCGTCGTACAACAGGGCGGCGTCCGCGGCGTTGCGCGCCAACGGCCCCGAGACCGTGAGGTTTCGCACCGAGTCGTCCTGCTGATCGGTGGGAACGGTCCCCCGCCCCGGTTTCAGGCCCACCAGTCCGCAGGCCGCCGCCGGGATGCGGATGGACCCGCCGCCGTCGCTCCCGGGGGCGAACGGCAGCATGCCGGCCGCCACGGCCGCGGCACCACCGCCCGTGGAGCCGCCCGCGGTGCGTTCCGGGTCGAGCGGATTGCGCGCCGGGGCGGAGATGAGGTTCTCCGAGTGGCAGGGCAGGCCGAACTCCGGAACGGTGGTCTTGCCGGTGGAGAGGGCCCCGGCGGCGTGCAGTGCGGCCGCCAGCGGGTCGTCCTCTGTGGCCACGGGGGCCTGCGCCGTCACGCGGGAGCCGTACGAGGTGCGCATCCCGGCCACGTCCACCAGGTCCTTGAACGCCAATGGCAATCCGTGCAGGGAACCGGTGACGCCGGCGTCGGCGAAGCGCCAGTCCAGCTCCTCGGCGCGCTGGAGGGCTGCCTCCGGGTCGAAGGTGATGAACGCCCCCAGTTCGGGGTTGCGCCCCTCGGTCACGGCCAGGAAGTGCCGCGTGACGGCGACGGCGGACTCCTCCCCGGCCGCCAGGGCGTCCCGCAATTGCAGGGCGGTCAGGCCATCCAGGTTGGAGCCGGTCGCATCGGCGGGGGTATCCGGGTGGTTCATCCCCCCACTGTAACGAGCGCCATCGGGCGACGCCGGGTCGCATGGTTCCAGCCGTCCGCCCCCCTCGATAGGCTGGTCACCATGAGCATGTTCGAAACCGTCCCAGTCGGCGACGTCCCCGAGAACGCCACCATCCTCGATGTCCGGGAGGATGATGAATGGGTCCTGGGCCGCGCTGCCGGCGCCCTGCACATCCCCCTCGGTGAGCTGCCCGAGCGGATCGAGGAGCTGGACCCGGACACCGACTACTACGTGATCTGCCGAACCGGCGGCCGCTCCATGCGCGCGGCCGGATTCATGGTGGACCGCGGTTACTCCGCCATCAACATCGCCGGCGGCTCCGGTGCCTGGCTCGAGTCCGAACGGCCCATGGAGGCGGACGGCGGAGCCGAGCCGACCGTCAAGTGAACGCTGCTGTTCCGCCGGCCGAACCCACGTACGACGCCGGCTCGCCCACCCCGGGCGAAACGGGCACCGAGCGTGCGCGGTACGTCTACCTCGGCCCCGCCGGGACCTTCACGGAGGCGGCCCTGCGCCAGGTCCCGGACACCAAGGGAGCCCAGTGCGACCCTGTCGGCTCGGTGATCACAGCGCTCGCGGAGGTCCGCGACGGCACCGCCGACTTTGCCGTGGTGCCGATCGAGAACTCTGTGGAGGGCGGCGTCACCGCCACCCTGGATGACATCGCCGCGGACGACAACCTGCAGATCCGGCGGGAGATCCTCGTGCCGATCAGCTTCGTGCTGGTCGGCCGGCGTCAGCTTCAGCTGAACGAGATCCGGACGGTCTCCACCCACACCCACGGCTGGGCGCAGGTGCGCAACTGGGCCGCGGCCCACATCCCCCAGGCGGAGTTCGTCCCGGGCAACTCGACCGCCGGCGCGGCCCGGGGCCTGCTCGACGACTCCACGACCTACGATGCCGCCGTCTGTGCGCCGCTCGTGGCGGAGCAGACCGGCCTGCCCGTGCTGGCCTCGGCCATCGAGGACACGGCCGGTGCCGTGACCCGGTTCGTCCTCGTCTCCCGCCCGGGCCCCGTGCCGGCGCCGACGGGCTCGGACAAGACGACCGTCGTCGTGCCACTGCCGGAGGACCACCCCGGCGCGCTGATGGACATCCTCGACCAGTTCTCGACGCGCGGAATCAACCTCTCGCGGATCGAGTCCCGTCCCACCGGGGCCGGCCTGGGCAGTTACTTCTTCTCGATCGACTTCGAGGGCCATGTGGCCGAGGAGCGGGTGAAGGCCGCGCTCGCCGCCCTGTACCGGATGATCCCCGGCATCCGCTTTCTCGGGTCCTACCCCCGTGCCGACAAGCTGAAGTACTCGATCCCGGCGCACACCCAGGATGCGGCCTACCGGGCCGGGCAGGAGTGGGTCACGGCCATCATGGAGCGGTAGGGCTCAGTCCGCCGCCTCCGGGACGGCCTCCGGCCGCATGGCCGGGGCGGCGGCCGAGTCCGGCACGTCCGTGGCCGGCATCTGCACCCGCAGGGAATCCGGCTTGACCCGCGCGTCGATGACCTTGACCTCCATGATCGCGTCACCGTCGAGCTGGGCGACCATCGGCTCGTGCAGCACCACACGGCACCGGGTCGCCTGGTGGGTCTCCATCACGGGGATCTCCGTGGTGGACTTGGACAGCGTCTTGGCGGCGATGCGGACCCAGTCGCCCACATGGCGCGGGGAGAGCATGACCACGTCCAGCAGGCCGTCGTCGAACCGGGCGTCCGGGATGAAGTCCATTCCCGCGGTGAGCTCGCCACAGTTGGCGACCATCACGGACCGGACCTTGCGCCGCTGGGGGGCGCCGCCGTCGAGGGAGACGGAGATCTCCTTGCGCTTGCCGGCCAGGTGGCGCATGCCCGCCTCACCGTAGGCCAGCCAGCCGGCCCGAGCCTTGAGGTCATCACGGGTGTCACCCATGACCTCCGCGTCGATGCCCGCGCCGGCGATCACCAGGAAGGTGTTCTTCTTGACCTCGCCGTCGGTGCCCTCAAGCTTGATGGTGACGGAGTCGATCTCGCGCGTGGACCCGTGGATGGCCGTGTTGATGCAGGCCTGGTGGTCGTCCAACGGCAGCTTGAGATTCCGCGCCAGCAGGTTGCCGGTGCCCATCGGCACGAGCGCCAGCGCGACGTCGGTCCCGGCCAGTTCCTCGGCCACGAACCGCACCGTGCCGTCGCCACCTGCGGCGATCACGACGTCGGCGCCGTCCCGGATGGCATCCCGCGCCATCTTCTGGCCTGGGTCCTCCACGGTGGTCTCGTAGACCTTCAGCTCGGGCAGTCCGGCCTCGGCGACGGCGGCAGTGGCCTTCGCGCGGATGCGGTCCGCCCCGTTCTTGGACGGGTTGAGCACGAGGGCAACGCGCTGGGGGTGGTCCATGGCGCGAGCCACCAGGGGTGCGTCAGCGATCTCGCTGACCTGCCCGTCCAGGGCCTGGACTCTGCCGTTGAGGTCGTCCATCCGGCCCGGCAGGGTCTGGACGTTGCCGTGCAGCGAGGTGACCTGGCCGTCGAGGCGGTCCATACGATGGCGCAGGCGCCGCTGCCCGGTCCAGAGCCCCGTGGCGAAAGCCAGCGCGGCCACCACGAGGACGAGGGCGATGATGACCAGGACCAGTTCAACGGGCATGAGCAGCAGTCTACGGGGAGGCCCGGCATCGCCATCCTGCAGTGACGCGGCCGGAGACTGGCTAGGCTGGTGTGCGTGATCGACGTCAAGCACCTCATTGAAAACCCGGACCTCTATGTGGCCTCCCAGCGCGCACGCGGCGCCGACGAGTCACTCGTCGAGCAGATCGTGTCCGCCGACGCGGAGCGCCGTTCGTCGATCACGGCGTTCGAGGAGCTCCGCGCCGAGCAGAAGGCCTTCGGCAAGCGGGTCGCCGCCGCCAAGGGTGAAGAGAAGCAGCGGTTGCTGGCAGAGGTCAAGGAGCTCTCCGCCAACGTCAAGGCGGCCGAGGCCGCCTCAGACGAGGCGAAGACCCGGCTCGACGGCCTGCAGCGCCGGTTCCCGAACCTCATCGAGGATGGCGTGCCCGCCGGCGGTGAGGACGACTTCAGCACCATCAAGACCGTGGGCACCATCCGGGACTTCTCCGCCGACGGCTTCGCCGCACGGGATCACCTGGAGATCGGTGAGCTGATCGGCGCGATCGACATGGAGCGCGGTGCCAAGGTCTCCGGGTCCCGGTTCTACTTCCTCAAGGGGGTGGGCGCCCGCCTGGAACTGGCGCTGATGCAGATGGGCCTGGACCTAGCCCTGAAGAACGGCTTCATCCCCATGATGACCCCCACCCTGGTACGTCCCGAGACGATGCAGGGCACGGGCTTCGACGTGGAGCACGATGACGAGATCTACAAGCTCGAGCGGGACGACCTGTACCTGGTCGGCACCTCCGAGGTCGCACTGGCCGGCTATCACGCGGACGAGATCCTTGAACTGGGGGAAGAGCCGATCCGCTACGCCGGTTGGTCCACCTGCTACCGCCGCGAGGCGGGCTCTGCCGGCAAGGACACCCGCGGCATCATCCGCGTGCACCAGTTCAACAAACTGGAGATGTTCATCTACACCTCGACGGAGCGCGCCGCCGAGGAGCACGCCCGGCTCCTGGACTGGGAGGAGCAGATGCTCGCCATGGTCGAGCTGCCCTACCGCGTGATCGACACGGCCGCCGGCGACCTCGGCATGAGTGCCGCCCGCAAGTTCGACTGTGAGGCCTGGGTCCCCACCCAGGAGACGTACCGGGAGCTGACCTCCACCTCGAACTGCACCACATTCCAGGCCCGCCGCCTGAACATCCGTGAGCGCGTGACCGCCGGAGAAGGCGGCAAGAGCGGCTCCAAGGGCGGCACGCGCATGGTCGCCACCCTCAACGGCACCCTGGCCACCACCCGGTGGCTCGTGGCCATTCTGGAGAACCACCAGAATGCGGATGGCTCCGTCAACGTTCCGGCGGCCCTGCGGCCCTACCTGGGCGGCCTCGAGGTCCTGCCGGTCCTCTCGAAGTAGCCCCTCAGGATGGAATCCACCCTGGGGACAAGATGTCCACACTGGGGACAACCTGTGAGTGTTAACCGTCCCGTCATCCGCCGACAGGGAACCGACTACTGCGTGTCCGTGCGGTCTGCTTGACTAGGGGCATGCTCAATTCAAGGAACGCCGGCACCGAAGACCGGCATGAAGACCGGAACCCGATCACCGGTTCCCTCCAGACCACCTACCGTCCCACCTCGGACATGACCTCGTCGGGCCACCAGCCCCACGGCAACGAGTCCCGCAAGATGGTGTGCCTGGACGTGGACGGAACGCTCGTGGACCACGACGGCCACATGGACGATGAGGTGCGGGAGGCCGCGCGTGCCGTGGTCGAGGCAGGCCACCACGTCCTCATCGCCACGGGCCGATCGCTCGCGGCGACCCTGCCGATCATCCAGACCATCGGCTTGGAGCAGGGGCACAGCGTCTGCAGCAACGGCGGCGTCACCCTGAAGCTGTCCACTGACCTCGAGGCCGGCTACGAGGTCATCGACCGCAGGACCTTCGACCCGGCGCCGGCTCTGCGTTCCCTGCGCCACCGCCTGCCGAGCGCGAAGTACGCCATCGAGGACGACCGTGGACGCTTCCTGTCCACCGAGCGCTTCCAGGACATGAGCTTCGGTGTCCAGGCCGAGGGAGTGACCTTCGAGGAGTTGATGGAGGCCACCGCGGTGCGCCTCGTCGTGTTCTCGACCGATTCCTCGGCCGAGGAATTCGGCGAGGCCGTCGAATCCATCGGCCTGCAGGGTGTCACGTACTCCGTGGGCTGGTCCGCCTGGCTGGACATCGCCGCCGCCGGCGTCACCAAGGCGTCCGGGCTGGAGGCCCTGCGCGACCACCTGGGCGTGCACATCGACGACACGGTGGCCGTCGGTGACGGTCGCAACGACATCGAGATGCTGGCATGGGCCGGCCGCGGTGTGGCCATGGGCCAGGCGCCGCCGGAGGTCGTCAAGGTCGCCGATGAAGTGACCGGAAACGTCAGTGAGAACGGCGCCGCCGCCGTCCTGCGCTCGCTGCTCACCTGATCCACTTCACTACCACGGCGTCCTCAGTCGATCTCAGGTGGGTGTCCGGCTCGGACACCCACCCAGAGTCGACCGACAGTCAGCAAGGGAGAACCTCAACGCGGGAGTTCGACCGCGTCCACCAGTGAGAGCAGTCGTTCGGCCGCTGGGCGGCAGGCGTGCTCCTCATTCCAGAAGGAGCGCTGCACCGCCTTGGAGACGGCTTGCACCGTGATCCCGAGCTCGGCGGCCACGGGCTTCTGCTGTCCCCGGACCCCCGGGACCAGCAGGTCGAGTACCGCCCATTCCGCATCAGTGCGGGTCAGCACCAACTGCCCGATGAGTCGCAGCACGGCCTCGGCCTCCTCGGCCACGTCCGCGTCGGGGCCGTCCACGGCCACCGGAACGCGGGTCCCGGTCCTGGCCGCCTCCTCTACCGCCCGCCGCGCGTAGACCAACCCCGGCCCGCCGACGTCGTGGATGACCTGGGTGTCCGGCAGGGAACCGCCGTGCTCCGCGCTGGCCGGACCCACAGGGCCGACACCGATGCCCACATTCCAGCGCCGCTGGCGCAGGGCCCGCATGGCGGCATCGACGGCAGATCGGGCGTCCGGCACGATGCCGATGGCCTCGTCGCCGAAGGAGCGCTGGAATGGCACCACCGTGCTCACGGGCCGCAGCGATCGCAACAGGTCGCCGACCATGTCCCCGACTTCCCGCGAATCACGCTGGTTGATCGTCAGGACATAGTTGGGCATGGCCTTGATTCTGCCAGCAACCCGCGCCCCGGCCGGCAGGGCCACCTCCCTCGTGACAACTTCTCTTAACCACGTCGAGGGCCGT
>NZ_BAAALH010000002.1:587333-637570 GCF_039528175.1 Citricoccus alkalitolerans | reverse complement strand
GCCCTCGACGTGGTCAGGTCAGGGAGGCGATCAGGCGTCGCGGCCCTGCGGGGCGCCCGAGGAGACGGCCGGGTTCTCTTCCTCGGTCTCGACGTCGCGGCCCTGCGGTTCGTCCTCCGGGGTCTCCTGGCCGTGGGCGGCGAAGCGCTCGACCGATGCGGCGAGTTCAGCCTCAGCGGCCTCGCGGCCCTGCCAACCCTCGGCCTTGACCCACTTGCCGGGCTCCAGGTCCTTGTAGCGGGTGAAGAAGTGCTCGATCTCCTTCTTCAACCACTCGTCGATGTCCTCGAGTTCCTGGATGTGGTCGAAGCGCTTGTCCGCCGGAACACACAGCAGCTTGGCATCGCCGCCGCCGTCATCCGTCATATTGAACACGCCGATGGGGCGGGCCTCCACGATCACACCGGGAACGAGGTCGAAGCCGGGCAGGAACACCATGGCGTCCAGCGGGTCGCCGTCCTCGCCCAGCGTGTCCTCGAAGTACCCGTAGTGCGTGGGGTACTGCATGGACGTGAAGAGGATGCGGTCCAGACGCAGGCGTCCGGACTCGTGATCGAACTCGTACTTGACGCGGGATCCAGCCGGGATCTCGATGGTGACGTCATGGCTCATGGGCGGTGCTCCTAGGCGCTGCTTCGGGTGGGCTTCTGTGGTCACCGCGCCGGATGGCGCTGCCAGGCGCGGCGTCTAGAATCAAGGGTATCCCGCGCCCCACCAGGAAAGCCCCACCGTGACCGAACGCCCTGCCCTGCGCCGGCCCGCCCGCGCGGGCAGACCGATCTCCTGGACCGCGCGAGCGGCGAAGGTGGCACGAGTGGCTCTGGGGGCTATGGTGGCCACGCTGCTGGCCGGTTGCACCGTCATACCGGTCCCGGCGTCCACCGGCACATCCGGTGCGGCCGCCAGCAACACCACCAGCAGCACGACGTCGGCCGGCTCCTCCCAGCCCAGTCAGGCGTCCGGCGCCGTCCCGTCTTCCACTACTGCGCTTCCCAGCACCGCTGACCCTGCCAGCACCGCCGAACCACTGGCGGCGGCCTCCGCCGTGGCCGCTCTGACCGAGTTCCTGGACTTCCCTGATCTGACACCGCTGTTGGTCCCGAGTCCGGACCCGGAGGTCTTGTCGCCGCTACTGGACGAGGCGCTGACAGTGCAGGACGGCTCCGTCTCCGCCGCGGTCCGGGATGGACTGACCGGGGAACTGCTCTACGACCAGGGAGCGGACACCGCCGTGGTGCCGGCCTCCGCCGTCAAGGTCCTGACCGCCGTGGCCGCCCTGGATGTCCTCGGGCCGGACCACCGGTACACCACGGCGGCCGTGGGCATGCCCGCGGGACCGGAAGGCACTGCCGTCGTGCTGGAGGCCGGGGGAGACGTGATGCTGGGGACCGGCGCGAACGCTGATGAGGCGAACGGACGAGCCGGGCTCGGAACGCTGGCGCTGAAGACGGCCGAGGCTCTCCAGGCCCAGGGCACCACGGGCACGGTCTCGGTCCAACTCGACGACTCGGGCTACGAGGGTCCCGCAACCTCGCCGGACTGGAGCGGCGACATCGTGTCCTCCGGCAACGCCTCCGTGGTGCAGCCGATGGCCACCTACGGGGGCAGGGCCGTGCCCAGCAGGGACACCGACCGCCTCCACGACCCGGCGCTGTATGCAGCCGAGGTGTTCCGTGACCAGCTGGCCGCGCACGCGCAGACCCTCGAACTAGACATCACCCTCGCCGCGGAGACGAGCCGGGTTCCGGCCGACTCGGCGGCGGCTGAGCCGACGTCTCCGGAACCGGAATCAACGGGCACGGAATTGGCGAGCGTGCAGTCCGCGTCGCTGGCCGAGCAGATGACGTACATGCTCCAGTCCTCCGATAACCAGGTGGCCGAGGCCACCGGGCGCAACCTGGCGCTCGCCGCCGGCGCGCCAGGCAGTTTCTCGGGTGCCGCGCAGACCATCGAGGAGACCCTGGCGGGGCTCGAGGTGGACACCACGGGGCTGGCTCTGGTGGATGCCTCCGGCCTCTCCGGCGAGAACCTGGTGTCCGCCTCCCAGCTGACCGCGGCCATGCAGGTTGCGACGACGGCCCCCGACCTGGAGGCGGCCGTCACCGGCCTGCCCGTGGCCGGGGAGCAGGGCACGCTGGAGGAGCGCATGGTCGGAACCGAGGCCGCAGGCAACGTGCAGGCGAAGACGGGCACGCTCAGCTCCGTCGCCTCACTGACCGGCACCGTGAAGACCGAGGACGGCCGGACACTGTTGTTCAGCTTCGTCGCCAACGGCCAGCCGGGCGTGCTGGACAACGCTCGTTTCGCCGTGGACCGCGGGGCCGTCGTTCTCGCCGGGTGCGGCTGCCGCTAGGACACGGTGTGTGGCTGCCGGCCGGAGTGCCCTTGGACAGACCGAGGATAGGTCCACGGCGCGCCTTTGCAAGTGGAAATCTGGCTAGGATGAACCCCATGCCTTCGCCGGACACCGATCAGCGCCTCGCCCAGCAGCAGGCCATCTACGGGATCTCCCTGTCTGAGCGCTTCGGCGTCATCATGGCCGCCTACGGGCTCAGCCAACGGTCCCTGGCCCGAGTGCTGGGGCTCTCCGCGCCCATGCTGTCCCAACTGATCAATGCCCAGCGCATCAAGATCGGCAATCCCGCCGTCTATGAGCGACTGGTCATGCTGGAGGAGCGCCAGGACGAGGAGGATCTGACCCGGGTGCTGGCCGAGGTGGAAGCCTCGGAGCCGGTCCTGACCACCCATGCCTCCCGGTCCCGGCAGCCTCTCCATCTGGCGCCCGAGTCTGGCGCACTCCGGGATCCCGATCCCGTAGCCCCGCTGGTGGGATTGGCCACGGGAGAGCAACTCCGCGCCACGGCTGAGGCCGCCCGTATCGCCGGGGCCGCCGCCCTCGCAGACGTCCTGGACCGCGCGGCTACGCTGCGCGGCTGAACAGCCCCCATCGCCGCATCCGCCCCCCGCGACGGCGTTCTCGCCCTCGCTCTCGCCCTCGCCACAGCGTTCTGTGCGTCAGGCCCGCCGTGTGGTGGGATGGGTCCATGGAATACGTCGCGAGTCAGAGCGTCCCGTCCCCGGTGAATTGGGACTTGGCCGCTTCCACCGCGGCCCGCCTGTGTGCCGCCGGGCCTAGGTTCACCCGTCACCAGGCGGAGCGTGAGGCCAACGGCCTGCGCCGCGCCGCCGAGGTGTCCGTGGACCACGTCCACCGGATCACCCAGCTGGACGCCGCGGAGGACCTGCGTGATTCCGAGGTGCTCGTGGTGGACCGCCCGACCTGGACGCAGGCCAATGTCCAGGCCTTCTCCACGCTGCTGGGGCCGGCCTTCGAGCACGTCCAGTCGGTCCGCCCAGCCGAGTATGCCCGCGCCACCGGTGGAGTCGGAACCGTGGCCACCGCCATGGAGGCCGGTGCCCTCCTGGCCTTCCTCTCCTCGAAGGTCCTCGGCCAATACGAGCCGTTCTGTGCCCTGTCGGGCCCGGACGGGACGTCCGCCGGGCCCGAGGGCGGCCGACTGCTGCTGGTGGCACCCAACATCGCTGAGGTCAGGGTGGAGCTGAATGTGGACCCGGAGGACTTCCGGCTCTGGGTCTGCCTGCACGAGCAGACCCACCGTGTGCAGTTCGCGGCCGCCCCGTGGCTGCGCGAGCACCTGCAGTCCCACATCGTGGCCCTGGTCGCGGGCATGTTCGAGAAGGCCGACACCCTGCCGGAGCGCCTCTCCGCCCGTGTCCGGGCCCTGCTGCAGGGGCCGGAGGCGGACCCTGACTCTGTGGAGCGGGGCCAGGGCTCCGCCGAGCTGGGCACGGAGGAGCATCCCGCCTCCATGGGTCTGCTCGAGCTGATCCAGGACCCCGAGGACAAGAAGCGCCTCGCCCACCTCAACGCTGTGATGTCCCTGCTGGAGGGGCACGCCAACGTGGTGATGGATGCCATCGACTCCTCTGTGGTCCCCACCGTCAAGACCATCCGCCAGCGCTTCGATCACCGTGGCGCCACCCGCTCCTCCCTGGACCGCTGGATCCGCCGCATCTTGGGCATGGACGCCAAGATGCGCCAGTACCGTGAGGGTCAGAGATTCGTGAAACATGTGGTCCGGGAACTCGGCATGGACGGCTTCAATGTGGTGTGGGAGAAGGCTGAGAACCTGCCCGGGGAGCAGGAGATCCAGCACCCGGAACAGTGGATCCAGCGCATCCGGGGGACGGGCTGAACGCGGTACCGGACGGCCCGGACCCCCGCACGACTCCGGCCGGCCCGGAGGCCTGGCCGCCCGCCTTCCGTTGGCCGGAGGCCCTCCACCGGGCCGTGCATGCGGTCGCTGCCGCCACCCAGGGCCGTCGGACGCCGCTGGTCGGCCTCTCCGGTGGTGCGGACTCCCTGGCGCTCGCCGTGGCCACCGCGGAGGCTGTCCGCACCCGGGCCAACCCGGCGCTGGACGGTGGTGCGGGCGCCGTCGTCGTGGACCACGGTCTCCAGGCGGGCTCCGCGGCCGTGGCAGACCGCGCCGCCGCCATCGCACGGCAACTGGGGCTCGACCCGGTGGTGATCGAGCGCGTCCAGGTCCCCGCCACCGGCGCCGGACCCGAGGCCGAGGCCCGCCAGGCCCGCTACGCCGCGCTCGAGGGCGCCGCCCAGCGTCTGGACTCCGGCGCCGTGCTGCTGGCGCACACCCGCGACGACCAGGCCGAACAGGTCCTCCTGGGTCTCGCCCGGGGATCTGGGACGCGGTCGCTCGCGGGGATCCCCCGCCGTCGGGGGCTGATCCTGCGTCCGCTGCTGGACCTGACGCGGGAGGAGACGGAGATCATCTGCCGCTGGGCCGGCGTGCTTTGGTGGCAGGATCCGGCCAACGCGGACCCGGCATACCTGCGATCGCGGCTCCGCACCCGCGTCCTGCCCGCGCTCGAGGATCCGGAGGCAGGTCTGGGCCCCGGCCTATCCGCGGCCCTGGCCCGCAGTGCGGACATCGCGGCCGAGGACGCCGATGCCCTCGAGCAGTGGGCCTCCCGTGAGTACACGCGACTCGTGAGGTACAGGTCCGGCGGACATGTCTCCGGCGCCGGCAGCCGTCCCGACATCACGGCCGGTCGGGGCGCGAACGTGTCCCTGCCACTGGAGGAGCTGGCGACGCTGCCGGACGCGATCCGGTACCGGGTCATCGGCTGCGCCGTCGTCGCAGCGGGCGGTGAGCGGCCCAGCCGCGAACGCGTGCTGGCCGTGGACGGGTTGATCGCCGGCCGGTCCGGCGGGGGAACTTCGGCCGGGCCGGTCCAGTTGCCGGGCGGCGTGGTCTCCCACCGCCGTCGTACCGGCGGGTATGCGACACTGGACTTCGGCACCGGAGCGGTCCTGGAGTCCCTTGCGGACCCCCCAGTTCCCCCGGCGCCTTCCCGGTAGCGCAAGCCACAGAAACCCGCAGCAGGAGCAGCCCGCATGGAAGCACAGGACGTGCACGGCGACCTGGATCATGTGCTCATGACCACAGAGCAGATCCAGGACACCATCAAGGATCTGGCAGCCCAGATCGACCGCGACTACGAGGGCAAGGACGTCCTCCTGGTGGCGGTGCTCAAGGGGGCGGTGATGGTCATGGCAGATCTCTCCCGCGCACTGCACTCGCACGTCACCCTCGACTTCATGGCCGTCTCCTCCTATGGCTCGGGGACCCAGTCCTCCGGTGTGGTGCGGATCCTCAAGGACCTGGACGCCGACCTCATGGGCCGCCACGTGCTCATCGTCGAGGACATCATCGACTCCGGCCTGACGCTGTCCTGGCTCAAGACCAATCTCGAGTCCCGTGGCCCCGCCTCGGTGGAGATCTGCGCCTTCCTGCGCAAGCCGGAGGCCATGAAGGTCGAGATCGACGTCAAGTACGTCGGCCAGGACATCCCCAACGAGTTCGTGGTCGGCTACGGCCTGGACTTCGACGAGAAGTACCGCAACCTGGACTTCATCGGGACGCTCGCCCCGCACGTCTACTCCTGACGCCGTTCCCCGACGGCGCTCGCGGCCATTCCACCTCCCGCGAACGGCGAACTCTCAGACCCCGGCCGTAGACTGTCCCCCGGTACCGTGGACGGGTACGGCTCTGCCCGGAGCCGGTTGCTCCGTTCCGCAGCGGGTCAACGGCACAGTGCCGTACCGGATGGACACGCCGTGCCCATCGGAGCAGGTCAAGGTCAGGAGAGTTGTTGAAAGCCAAGAAGGTCTTCAAGGGCCCGATCATCTGGATCGTTTTGGCCGCCGTGTTCCTGATGCTGATCATCCCGGCGCTGACGCAGGGATCCTCCGCCCGGGTGGACACCAACGTGGGCCTCGTCCTGCTCGAGGAGGACAGGGCCGCTCAGGCCAAGATCCAGGACGGCGAGCAGCGCGTCGACCTGACCCTGCGCGAGTCCTACTCCCAGGACGGCCGTGACCTCGGCACGGACGTCTACTTCTACTACTCGACGGCCCGTGCGGACAACGTGGTCGAGACCATCGACGCCTCCGGCCTGGACGGCTTCACGGACGAGCCGGTGCAGAACAACTGGCTGCTGTCCATGCTGGGCTTCATCATCCCCTTCCTCCTGATCGGCCTGGTCTTCTGGTTCCTGATGTCCCGCATGCAGGGCGGCGGCGGCAAGGTCATGCAATTCGGCAAGTCCAAGGCGAAACTGATCACCAAGGACATGCCCCAGGTGACCTTCGCGGACGTCGCCGGGGCCGAGGAGGCCGTGGAGGAACTCCACGAGATCAAGGAATTCCTCGAGGAGCCCGCCAAGTTCCAGGCCGTCGGCGCCAAGATTCCCAAGGGCGTGCTGCTGTACGGCCCGCCCGGCACCGGTAAGACCCTGCTCGCCAAGGCCGTGGCCGGCGAGGCCGGGGTGCCGTTCTACTCGATCTCCGGCTCCGACTTCGTCGAGATGTTCGTGGGCGTGGGTGCCTCCCGGGTGCGCGACCTGTTCGAGCAGGCCAAGAACAACTCCCCGGCCATCATCTTCGTGGACGAGATCGACGCCGTCGGCCGCCACCGTGGTGCCGGCGTGGGCGGCGGCAATGACGAACGCGAGCAGACCCTGAACCAGTTGCTGGTTGAGATGGACGGTTTCGACGCCACCACCAACGTCATCCTCATCGCGGCCACCAACCGGCCCGACGTGCTGGACCCCGCCCTGCTGCGCCCGGGCCGGTTCGACCGGCAGATCCCGGTGGAGGCCCCGGACCTGGAGGGCCGTCACCAGATCCTGTCCGTGCACGCCCAGGGCAAGCCGATGGCCCCCGGGGTGGACCTGCGGGGCCTGGCCAAGCGCACCCCCGGATTCACCGGTGCTGATCTGGCCAACGTCCTCAACGAGGCCGCACTCCTCACGGCCCGCTCCAATGCGCAGTTGATCGACGACCGCGCCCTGGACGAGGCTGTGGACCGCGTCATGGCCGGACCGCAGAAGCGTTCCCGCCTGATGAAGGAGCACGAGCGAAAGGTCACCGCCTATCACGAGGGTGGCCACGCGCTGGTGGCGGCCGGACTGCGCAATTCGGCGCCCGTCACCAAGATCACGATCCTGCCGCGTGGGCGCGCTCTCGGCTACACCATGGTGGTCCCGGAGGACGACAAGTACTCCGTCACCCGCAACGAGCTCCTCGACCAGCTCGCCTACGCCATGGGCGGCCGCGTGGCCGAGGAGATCATCTTCCACGATCCGTCCACCGGAGCCTCGAATGACATCTCCAAGGCCACAGACACGGCCAAGAAGATGGTCACTGAGTACGGCATGAGCGAGCGCATCGGCGCTGTGAAGCTCGGCACCGGAAGCGGTGAGCCCTTCATGGGCCGGGACATGAGCAGCGGCCGTGAATACTCCGAGCAGGTCGCCGGCCTGGTGGACGCCGAGGTGCGCCAGCTCCTGGACCAGGCCCATGACGAGGCATACTGGATCATCAACGAGAACCGGGAGATCCTGGACCGGCTCGCCTACGAGCTGCTGGCCAAGGAGACCCTCAACCAGGCCCAGATCGCCGAGATCTTCTCCGAGATCCGCCAACGCGAGCCCCGCACCGTATGGCTCTCCAGCGAGGACCGGCCGGTCTCCGACCAGCCGCCCATCCTGTCCCCGGCCGAGCGCCGGGCCGTGGCGGAGAAGGCCGGATCGAACGGCCAGGGAGGCGACGCCGGCCGCAGGGGTTCTGACGGTCACTCCGATCCGGAGCAGGAACCTCCCGTGGACCCCGAGTCCTCCTCGGATTCGCTGAATCCCACGGTGGACCCCAGCCCCGGCAGTCAGCTGCCCGGGAAGCCCGACGGCGGGACCGGCCGGCCCGGGGGGCCCTCGGGCCCCACGGACCTGCCTCGCGCCGACCAGACCTGACCGGTCCGCCACCGGCCACCGCCCGGTGGCCCGGCCGCCGCACCGGTTCACTCACCGATAGGATCGGAATCGTGGAGCAGACACAGAACACCCTGAGGGACGTGGACGTGGACGACGAGGCTGAGCTGTCCCCAGCCGGGGTGGACCGTCCCCGCATCGAGGCAGCCGTGCGCGAGATCCTCGAGGCGATCGGCGAGGACCCGGACCGGGAGGGTCTCCAGGACACCCCGAAGCGCGTGGCCAAGGCCTACGGCGAGTTCTTCGCCGGCGTGAAGCAGGATCCCGGTGACATCCTGGGCGTCACCTTCGACATCGCTCATGAGGAACTCGTGCTGGTGAAGGACATCCCGTTCTACTCCACGTGCGAACACCACCTGGTGCCCTTCCACGGCACCGCCCACATCGGCTACATCCCCTCCCCGGAGGGGTTGGTCACCGGACTGAGCAAGCTGGCCCGGCTGGTGGAGGTCTTCGCCCGGCGTCCCCAGGTTCAGGAGCGGCTGACCACGCAGATCGTGGAGGCCCTCATGGCCCACTTGAGCCCCCGCGGGGCCATCGTGGTGATCGAGGCCGAGCACATGTGCATGTCCATGCGTGGCGTCCGCAAGCCCGGTGCCAAGACCGTGACCTCGGCCGTCCGGGGCCAGCTCCGCGACTCCTCCACCCGCTCCGAGGCGATGAGCCTGATCCTGCACGGTTGAGCTCGGCGCCACCAAGGCACCGCCAGCAGCTCTGACCTGCCGCGCGCCACCGGCGTCACCGGCCACCGCGATGAAAGGACCACCGATGGACTCGATGGCAGCACAGACCGGAACCGGGCCCAACACGGGCCCCCTCTCGGTGGTCCGCAAGGTTCGCCGCCGCACCTTGCGTGACCTGCCCACGGACCGCACGCTGATCATGGGCGTCGTGAACGTCACCCACAACTCCTTCTCGGACGGCGGGGAGTACCTCGCCGCGGATGCTGCCATCGAGCAGGGGCTGCGCCTGCACTACGCCGGTGCGGACATCATTGACGTGGGTGGGGAATCCACCCGTCCCGGGGCGGAGGCCATCGACCCGGTCACGGAGCAGAACCGCATCCTGCCCGTCGTCGAGGCCCTCGTGAAGGCCGGCGCCGTGGTGTCCGTGGACACCATGCACACCGTCACCGCCGAGGCAGCCCTCAGGCTCGGGGACGTCATCATCAACGACGTCTCGGGGCTGAACTATGAACCGGAGATGCCCGAGCTGATAGCCCGCACGGGGGCGACGTACGTCCTCATGCACAACCGCGGGGACTCCAAGACCATGGATTCCCTCGCGGACTACGGTGACGTGGTCGAGGATGTGACCCGGGAGCTGACCGAGCTGAAGGACGCGTTCCTGGCGGCCGGCGTCCAGCCCGCGCAGCTCATCCTGGACCCGGGACTGGGCTTCGCGAAGGCCGGCGCGCAGAACTGGGAGCTGCTGAAGGGCCTGGACCGCCTGCAGTCCCTCGGATTCCCGGTCCTCGTGGCCGCTTCCCGCAAACGCTTCCTCGGTACCCTGCTGGCCAATGAGGCCGGCGCAGAACCGGCGCCCGCGGACCGCGACCACGCCACCGCAGCCGTCTCCGCCCTGTCCGCCCTGAGCCGGGTGTGGGGAGTGCGTGTCCACGAGATCGAGCCCAGCCTCCACGCGGTCAAGACCGCTCGGGCGTGGCTGGATCCGGAATCCGCCAGCACCCGCCGTCGGGGAGCCTGAGCCGTGGTCGAGAGCACCGGCGGGCGGCCGGTCGACCGCATCACCCTCACCGGGCTGACCGCTCGGGGATTCCACGGTGTCTTCGCCGAGGAGAAGCGGGACGGCCAGGACTTCACCACGGACGTGGTGGTGCACCTGGACGCGGCACCGGCCGCCGCCGGTGACGACCTGGCCCGCACCGTCAACTACGCCCAGGTCGCCGAGACGGTGCTCGGCGTGGTCACGGGGGAGTCCCTCGATCTCATCGAGACCGTCGCCGACCGCATCGCCCGCGCACTCCTCGCCGAACAGCCCGTGGCCACCGCTGTCGAGGTGACCGTGCACAAACCGCACGCCCCCATCCAGGCGGACTTCACTGACGTCGCGGTCACGGTCTTCCGGAGCCGGACGTGACCTCGCACGCCTCGCCCGCTGACGAGGCCGGTCATCAGGGCCCCGACCTCGACCGCGTCCCGCACGTCCCGGTCCCGGCGGTGCTGGCACTCGGGGCGAACCTGGGTGACGCAGCCGCGACCCTCACGGAAGCGGTCCGCCAGCTCGCCGAAGCGCCGGGGATCGAACTGACCGGGGTGTCCCCGGTGGCGGTGACCCAGCCGGTGGGCGGCCCCCCGGGCCAGCCCGACTACCTCAATCTCGTGCTGACCCTCATGACTCGCCTGTCCCCGCGTGCCCTGCTCGCGGCCGGCCAGGAGATCGAGCGCACGCACCACCGCACCCGCGAGGTGCGCTGGGGACCGCGCACCCTGGACATCGATGTGATCACCTACGATGACCTCACCTCGGACGAGCCCGACCTCACCCTTCCGCACCCACGCGCCCACCTCCGCGCGTTCGTGCTCACCCCGTGGTCCTGGATGGACCCCGAGGCCACGCTCAGCGGTGCGCTCGTCGCGGACCTGGCCGCACAGGCGGACGACGCCGGGTCGGTACGGCGGCTGCCCACCGGCACCGAGGGGCCGGGCTCATGAACGGCATCCGCCCCCTGTGGCTGTTGCTGATCCTGCTCGTCTCCGGCGGACTGGGCTGGGTGGCCGCGCTGCTGACGGCCGAGGTGGGCGTGGTCGCACCGGTGCTGGTGCGCTCCTCCACGATCACCCTCGGATCCGTCGCCCTGCTGGTGCTCGTGCTCGGCATCCGCGTCCAACGGGACAAGAAGCGCCCGCCTGCAGCCCGAATGAACCCGTTCGTGGCCACTCGGACCCTGGCACTGGCGCAGGCCGGGGCCTACGCCGGATCGCTCATCGCAGGCTGGCACGGGGGCGTCCTCGTTCACCTGACCTCGGCTACCGGCTTCGGCACCCCCACGGTGAACGACGCACTGCTGATGGTGGTCGCGGGATTGGTTCTGGTTATCGTGGGATACATCGTGGAGCAATTCTGCCGCCTACCCCCGGAAGACGGGGCGGACGGCACCACAGACGCAAACGGCCGGAACGGCGAGGGGCGCCGGGGACAGACCGGACCCGCCTACGGCGCGGAGGGGGAAGGCGGATATGCGCGAACGAACGACTCATGATGTGGGCGACCTGGAGCAGGTGGACTGGATCCCGGTGTCCCCGAAGCTGGTCCCGGCCCACCTCATCTCCACTGGCCTCACCACACTGATCATCACGGCGGTCCTGGCCGTCCCGCTGGTCCTCATGCTGGTGGATGTCTGGCCCGCCTACCCGGCCTGGCTGGCCTGGGGGCTGCCGGGGGTCGTGCTGGTGTGGGGCCTCGTGGACCTGGTACTCGTCCCGCGCCGAGTGCGCGCCATGGGCTACGCCGAACGTGAGGACGATTTCGTGTTCAAGTCCGGCCTGTGGTTCCGCCGCGTGCTGGCCGTCCCCTACGGCCGCCTCCAGTACCTCGACATCAAGGAGGGCCCCGTGCAGCGGCGCTTCGGCATCCGCTCCCTGGAACTGCAGACCGCCTCGGCGGCCACCAACGCCACCATCGAAGGCATTCCGGCCGAGGACAGTGAACGGCTCCGCGACCAGCTCATGGCCCGCGGACAGGCACGTCTGGCCGGACTGTGACGGCGCCGGCTGAGCCATCCCCCGGCGCGGGGCGTCCGGAGGCGGCCGACGGCGAATGGCACCGCGTGCATCCCATCAGCCCCTGGGTGCGGGGCTGGGTGATCCTCGTCGCCATGCTGTTCTTCGCCACTCAGTCCTTTGGCGAGGACATGGTCCGGACCCTCGTCGGCCAGGGCGAGTTCCAAGATGCCGGACGACTGTGGATCACCCTGGCCATCTACGGTGCGGTGTTCGTGGTCATGGTGGTCATCTACTACTTCTCCTGGCGCTTCACGAAGTACCAGCTCGCCGAGGAACAGGTCCTGCTGGACACCGGCGTGATCTTCCGTCAGCACCGGCGTGTGCGCTACGACCGGGTCCAGGCCGTGGACATCCGACAACCGCTGGTGGCGCGCATCTTCGGACTCGCGGAACTGAAGTTCGAGGCGGCGGACGGCGGCAGTACGGCCATGCAGCTGGCCTTCATCAAGGAGGACGAGGCCCGCATCCTCCGCGCCGAGATCATGGGCCGTGCCGCGGGCATCCGTGCCGCGGCGGACCCCGAGGAGATTGCACGGCGGGGTGCCGCGGCGGCTACTGCCGAGTCGGGTGAGGAGCTGAATGAGGACCCCGGCGAGGGCCCGCCTCCGGCCGAGGCCCCGCAGCAGCCCCTCCCGGAGGCGCCCGAGCACGTCATGCTCAAGGTCCCGGCGGGCCGGATGATCGGGTCGGTGCTGTTGTCCACGGCGATGCTCGTGATGTTCTCCATCATCATCCTCCTGGTCCTGGGTGCCTGGATCCTGGACATGACCATCCCCCAGGACGGCGAGGACAATTGGTGGCTGATCCTGCTGTTCGTCCTCATCCCCTTCGCGTTCTCCCTGATCGGCGTCGCGTGGGGCGGATTCAACAAGGGCTACAACTTCACGGTCGCGACCTCTCCGGACGGGTTGCGCCTGCGGTACGGCCTGCTCGAGACCTCGCAGCAGACCGTCCCGCCGGGCCGTGTCCAGGCGATCCGCATCAGCCAAGGGCTGCTGTGGCGGGCCTTCGGCTGGTACAAGATGAGTGTCAACGTGGCGGGCTACGGCCCCAGCGTGGAGGGGACCGGCAGCGACAAGTCCACGGTGCTGCCGGTCGGGACCATCGAGGACGTCATGCGCGTGCTCTCCGTGGTGGCGCCGGACCCGGGCGTGGAGAACGCGCCCGAGGTCATCGGTGAAGGCATCACCGGCAGCGGCGACGGGCAGGGCTTCACGCACTCGCCGCGGCGCGTGTGGTGGCTGGACCCGCTGACCTGGAAACGCAACGCCTACCGGTCCACGGACACCATGGTCCTGCTGCGCTCGGGCAGGCTCGAGCGTTACCTGGTCCTGATGCCGCACGAGCGGATCCAATCCATCGGCCTGCACCAGGGTCCCCTCGAACGACGCCTGCGCGTGGCCACCCTGCGATTCCACTCCACCGCTGGCCCCGTGGTGCCGTTGCTGCCGCACGCGGATCTGGATGTCGCCGTTCGCCTGTTCCACGAGGAGGCGGACATCGCCGCCGTCTCCCGTCGCATGCGGGACCGCAACCAGTGGATGCGCGAGGACGAGTTGGCCCGCTTCGAGCAACGCACTCAGCAGGCGATCAAGCAGTGAGCACCCAGCCCTGGGCTGCTGAGCCGCAGAACCGCCCGGGCCGGCTGGGTGTCGGTGTCATCGGAGCCGGCAAGGTCGGTGCCGTGCTGGGGGCTGCCCTGCGCAACGCCGGCCACGCCGTCACGGGCGTGCACGCTGTCTCCGAGGCCTCCCGCAGCCGGGCGGAAGCCCTGCTGCCCGAGGTTCCGGTGCTCGAGATCCCGGAGATCCTGCGCCGATCCGAGATGGTCCTGCTTGCCGTTCCCGACGACGTGCTGCCGGACCTGGTCTCAGGACTCGCCGAGGCCGGTCACTTCCAGACCGGCCACCTCGTGGTCCACACCTCCGGTGCGCACGGTGTCTCCGTGCTGGACCCGGTGCGGGCCTCCGGGGCGATCCCACTCGCGATCCACCCCGCCATGTCCTTCACGGGGCTGACCCTGGACCTGGCCCGGCTGCAGGACTGCATGTTCGGGGTCACCGCCGACCCGATCGTGCTGCCGGTGGCCCAGGCCCTCGTGGTGGAGATGGGCGGCGAGCCTGCCGTCATCGCCGAGGCAGACCGTGGAACCTACCACGCGGCCCTCGCGCACGCCTCGAACCACCTCGTCACCCTGACCTCGCAGGCCGCACAGGTCCTGGCCTCGATCGGCGTGGAGCAGACCGGCCGGATGCTCTCCCCGCTGTTGAACGCCTCCCTCGAGAACGCCCTCGCCAACGGGGATGGGGCCCTCACCGGGCCGGTGGCCCGTGGTGACGTGGGCACGGTGCGCCGGCACCTGCAGGTGCTCGCCGCCGAGGGAATCCCGGCCGACGTCGGGCAGGCCTACCGCGCCATGGCCTCGGCGACCGCACAGCGCGCCCTGGCCCGGGGGGCGCTGTCCGAGGCGAGAGTGGCCGAACTGCTGGACCTGTTGGACCAGTGACCCTGACGGCCCGCGTGCGGAGGCAGGCCGAACCGGGCATCGAATCGGGAGTTGTGGCGCCGGTGGGGGGCCTTTCGCCACGCCAACTGACGACTCGACAGGAAGCGCCCGCCTGGACCGTCCTAGACTCGCCTGCGTGACCCCGCTCGACCGCGTTCCCGACCGCACCCCTATCCCCGCCGGCACCGGCCTGACCCTGGAGGACACGGCTCGCCAGCCGGCCCCGGTTGCCGGTGACCTGCCCGCCGTGCACACCACCCGGGCGGCATTCAAGGCCGCGCTCTCGGAGAAGGTGCGGGCCGCCGTCGCCGCCGGGGTGCCTGAGCCCACCGTGGGGTTGATCCCGACCATGGGCGCGCTGCACGGCGGTCATGCGGCCCTGGTCCGGCAGGCCGGCGAGGAGAACGACATCGTGATCGCCTCGGTGTTCGTCAACCCGCTGCAGTTCGGTGATCCGTCCGACCTGGAGAACTACCCGCGCACCCTCGAGGCGGACCGGGCGATTCTGGGTGCCGAGGGTTGCGAGCTGGTCTTCGCCCCGGACCTGCAAGAGATGTATCCGGGCTATCCGGACGCGCCCAGGGTCACCGTCACCGCCGGCCACATGGGCGAGGTCCTCGAGGGCGCCGCCCGTCCGGGGCACTTCGACGGCGTCTGCACCGTGGTCGCGAAGCTCTGGCATGCCGCGATGCCACCCGCCCCTGCGCGGCTGCGCAGCTATTTCGGGCAGAAGGACGCCCAGCAGCTGGCCGTCCTGCGACGGATGCAGGCGGATCTGGACTTCGACCTCGAGATCCGCCCGGTCCCGTTGATCCGCTCACCGGAGGGCCTCGCGTTATCCAGCCGGAACACCCGGCTGTCCCCCGCGGGCCTAGAGGCGGCCCTGGTGCTGCACCGCGCCTTGGAATCCCTGCGCCTGGCCGCCGACGCCGGCCGTCCCCTCGATCTTGACTCGGCCCGCGCGTTGGTCCGGGCCGAGCCCCTGGCGGGCCTGGACTATCTGGAGATCGTGGACCACTCGACCCTGGAGCCCCTGAGCGCCGAGCAGCTCGCCGCCCCCCTGGACCATGAGGCGCTGGCCCTGGTGGCCGCCACCGTCGAATCGGTCCGGCTCATCGACAACATGATCCTGCCGGCCATGCGGCGGTAGACCGGGATGACGCGGGATGACCATCGCCCCGGCAAACCGCTCTGACCAACTGCTCCGGTTGACCGGTCCGAGCGCCACCGCCCTTGAAACTCGGGAGCCGGACATGTTTAGGGTGCAGCATGACGATGAACGAGACCGCACACGGCGAGAAGAAGCAGACTGTCACCCGGACCATCGAGGCTCCGGCCAAGGACATCTTCCGGATCCTGACCCTGCCGGCCAGGCATCAGGAGTTCGACGGCTCTGACATGGTGCGCGCGGATGAGAAGTCCCAGCGCATCCAGCAGGTCGGGGACACGTTCGTCATGAACATGCACGCCGAGTCCCAGGGTGGTGACTACCAGCGTGAGAACCATGTCGTGGCCTATGACGAGAACAAGCTCGTGGGCTGGAAGCCGGGCCCCGTCGGAGGGGAACCGGGCGGCTGGCAGTGGGTGTACCAGCTGGAACCGGTGGACCAGGACACCACGGAGGTCTCTCTCACCTACGACTGGTCCCAGGTCACCGATCAGGAGCTGCTGGCCAAGAACATCTTCCCCGCCATCAGCTCGGATCAGATGGACCAGTCCCTGGCCCGTCTGCAGTCGCTCGTCTGAGTCGGGGCCCTTCGCCGCTAGGATCGGTGGACATGCCCGGCCCTTCCTAGGAGCATCCGTGACTGAAACCACCCCATCCCGGCAGCCCAGCGCCCGCGAGGACCTCTACCGGCACGTCAACGGTGCCTGGCTGCAGTCCAACTCGATCCCCGCGGACCAGGGCGCCTACGGGGCGTTCATGGAGTTGCGGGATGCCTCGGAACTGGCCGTGCGGCACATCGCGGAGGACGCGGCCGCTCATTTCTGGTCCGGTCCGGGCGCGGGACGTGAGTCCGGTTCCTTCACTGCGGGGAATGACGACGACGGCGCTCGCCGCCGGATCGGCGCCCTCTTCGCGTCCTTCATGGATGAATCCGGAGTGGAGGAGCGCGGCCTCGAACCGATCGTCGCCGACCTGGCCCAGATCGAGGGCGTGTCCACCCCGGAGGAGTTCATCCAGCTCTCCGGCCAGTTGCAGCGCGCCGGCGTCAGTGGGCTGATCGCCACGGGCTCCCTCAACGACGCCGGCAACCCCGAGCGCATGCTGCTGCACCTGATCCAGGACGGCCTCGGACTGCCGGATGAGTCCTACTACCGCGAGGAGAAGTTCGCGGATCTGGTCACGGACTACCGCCAGCACGTGGACAACGTGTTCATGCTCGCCGGCATCGGTGGGGACCGGGACGAGGCCGAGCGGGACGCGGACCGGGTGGTGGACCTGGAGGCCAAGATCGCTGCGGCCCACTGGGACGTCGTCAAGGTCCGGGACGCTGTGGCCCGGTACAACCTCCTGGACCGGACCGCCCTGCTGGAGGCCTTCCCGCTGGCCGATCGCTGGCTCGAGGGGGTCGGCGCCTCCGGTGCCCGCAGTGCCGAGGTTGTCGCCTGGCAGCCGGACTTCCTGGCCGCGATGCAGAGGTTGCTCATGGACGAGGATCTGGGCACGTGGAAGCGGTGGCTGCAGCTGCAGCTGCTCCGGTCCGCCGCGCCCTACCTGACCGAGGCCTTCGTCAACGAGAACTTCGAGTTCTACGGCCGCAAGATCGCCGGCACCGAGGAGGTCCGGCCCCGTTGGAAGCGCGGCGTCGCCTTCGTGAACGGCGCCGTGGGCGAGGACGTCGGCCGGCTGTATGTGGCGAAGCACTTCCCGGCCGGTCACCAGGCCGCCATGGACAGCCTCATCTCCGCCCTCATCGAGGCCTACCGCCGGTCGATCAGTAGCCTCGACTGGATGGGTGAGGACACCCGCCAGAAGGCCCTGGAGAAGCTGTCCATGTTCAAGCCCATGGTCGGCTTCCCCGTGAAGTGGATCGACTACTCGTCCCTGGCGGTAGACCCGGAGAACCTCATCGCCAATGTCCGGGCCGCCAATGCGTTCGAGTTCGAACGGGACCTCGCCAGGATCGAGACGGGGCCGGACCCGGAGGAGTGGCACATGACCCCGCAGACGGTCAATGCCTATTACTCCCCATTGGAGAATGCGATCGTGTTCCCCGCGGCCATCCTCCAGCCCCCGTTCTTCGACCCGAACCGTCTGGCGGCGGAGAACTTCGGGGCCATCGGCGCGGTCATCGGCCATGAGATCGGCCACGGCTTCGATGACCAGGGCTCGCAGTACGCCGGCGACGGCTCCCTGCAGAACTGGTGGACCGACGCCGACCGCGCGGCCTTCGAGGAGCGCACCGCCCAGCTCGTCGGCCAGTACGAGGTGCTGAGCCCTGCCGAGGCCCCCGATCACCGCGTCAACGGCGAACTCACGCTCGGCGAGAACATCGGCGACCTGGGCGGGCTCGGCATCGCCTCCCAGGCGCTGGGCATCTGGCGCGAGGAGAATCTCGGCGCGGACGGTGCCGGCACTGAGGAGCAGAGGGCTGACACCGAGGGCCACGCGGATACCGACGGCCCCGCGGAGCGGGCCGACGCCGCCGAGGCCTCCCGCGAGCAGGACCGGGCGTTCTTCGCGTCCTGGGCCGAGTGCTGGCGCCAGTTGACCCGCACGGAGACCGCGATCACACGCATCACCTCGGACCCGCACTCGCCCAACGAGTTCCGCTGCAACCAGGTGGTGAAGAACCTGGACGCGTTCCACGAGGCGTACGGCACGGAACCCGGCGACGCGATGTGGCTGGACCCGGAGGACCGCGTCACCATCTGGTGACACTCGAGCGTCAATGTGCGTCCGGCCGGGGGCACGTAGACTGGATGACCGTGAGCACGGACAATCCCACCAGCACCACCGATCAGCGCCAGGTGCGCCATGACAAGCGCGCCGAGATGCTGGCCGCCGGGCGCGAGGCGTACCCGGTCGCCGTCGGGCGCACCCACTCCCTGCAGCAGATCCGCGAGGCCTACCCCGACCTCGAACCCGGCACGGAGACGGGAGACGCGGTCGGCGTTGCCGGCCGCGTCGTGTTCCTGCGGAACACCGGCAAGCTGTGCTTCGCCACGCTGCAGGAAGGCGGCGTGGGAGACGACGGCGGCGAGGGAGTCCGCCTGCAGGTCATGGTCTCCCTGGCGAATGTCGGCGAGGACTCCCTCGCGGACTGGAAGCGTCTCGTGGACCTCGGCGACCACCTGGCTGTGAGCGGCGAGGTCATCGCCTCGCGCCGCGGCGAGCTGTCCATCATGGCCGACTCCTGGCAGATGGCCTCCAAGGCCCTGCGGCCGCTTCCCGTGCTGCACGCCGAACTCAATGAGGAGACCCGCGTCCGCCAGCGTTACGCGGACCTGATCGTCAGGCCCGAGGCCCGGAAGATGGTGCATACCCGGGCGGCCATCATCCGATCCATTCGCACCACCCTGGAAGCGCGCGACTACGTGGAGGTCGAGACCCCGATCCTGCAGCTCGTGCACGGCGGCGCGCACGCCCGCCCGTTCGAGACCCACCTCAATGCCTTCGGCCAGGACATGACCCTGCGCATCGCCACGGAGCTCTATCTGAAGCGGACTGTCGTCGGCGGCATCGACCGGGTCTTCGAGATCGGCCGCGTCTTCCGCAACGAGGGCGTGGACTCCACGCACTCGCCCGAGTTCACCATGCTGGAATCGTACGAGGCCTGGGCGGACATGTACGTCATGGCGGACCGAATGAAGGAGATGATCCTGAACGCCGCCGATGCCGTGGGCGCCGGTCGTCTCATCCAGACCGCCCAGGGCGAGATCGACCTGGGTGGGGAGTGGGCTTGGATCGAGGTATACCCCGGCTTGTCCGAGGCTGTGGGTCAGGAGATCACCCCGGACACCGCCGTCGAGGAACTGCGGGCGGTCGCCGAGAAGCACGAGGTGAAGTTCGATCCTTTCTGGGACGCCGAGAAGATGGTCCTCGAGTTGTTCGGGGAGATCGTCGAGCCGACTCTGATCAACCCGACCTTCGTCTACAACTACCCGCCCGCAGCTCAGCCGCTGGCCCGCCCGCACCGGGACCAGCCGGAGGTCATCGAGGCCTGGGACCTGATCATCGGTGGTATGGAGCGCGGCACCGCGTTCTCCGAGTTGATCGATCCGGTCATCCAGCGAGAGCGGCTCGTGGAGCAGTCCCGGGCCTCAGCGGCCGGGGACGACGAGGCCATGCAGTTCGACGAAGACTTCCTGCGAGCCCTCGAGTACGGAGCCCCGCCCATGGGCGGCATCGGTCTCGGCATCGACCGGCTCGTCATGCTCTTCACCGGTGCCGGAATCAGGGAGACCATCCTGTTCCCCCTGCTCAAGCCAGAGGCCCCCGGGAGCGGTCACTGATGGCAAGCTTCTGGGATTACTTCTCCGTCCTGGCCCCCTCCGTGGGTCTGGCCCTGATCTTCTGGCTCGTCATGCGCTCGGTGTTCCGGGTGGACACCGGGGAGCGCCAGGCCAAGGCGGAGCTCGAGGAGCGCGAGGCGCAAGAGTGGGCCCGCCGGCGTGGGGGGCAGGGCATGACAGCGGACCGACAGGACGACCCTGGTCGGGTCGACGGAGTCGATCGGCTCGGTGGCTCTGGCCAGTTCGACCGACGCGGTCAGTCCCCCCGCGACTGAACCTCCGGTCCGTCCCGGGCACCGGTCGCGGCACGGTTTCACCCCCAGGTCCAGGGAGAGTGGATACCCGGGAAAACAACGCCATTCTGGTGTCAATGACACGAGAATATGTCACTCCTTGATCGGTTAATGCCTCGCCATATCAGGGTGAAAGACGGCGTTGAGGATCTTTGCTGCTCCGATTCATCACGCATTCCGAACCTGTGAGTTCGCATGGAATGATGACCTGGAAGCCGTTCTGAGTTGAAGGTTTCTTATCTTCTCCGCAATACTCGGTATTCGGATCAAGATCAGTGGATCAGATTCCAGATTGCCGTTGCATTGTCCGTGGATCACCGCGGTCGATTGAACGGATGCTGGAGAGGGAAAAGCAGAACACCTAGGGGGAGTCTTGGCACAGAAAGTGGAAGTGGTCTTGGTTGACGATCTGGACGGAACACCGGCTGAAGAAACCGTTCAGTTCGCCTTGGACGGACGCCACTATGAAATCGACCTGTCGGCGGAGCACGCCAAGGAATTGCGCACAACCCTGAAGGGGTACATCCGCAAGGCACGCGCCGTGGCACCGCCGGCCCCCGCGAATGAGGCGGCGAAGATCCGTGAATGGGCCGCGGACAACGGCTATGAGGTCTCCCGCCGGGGGCGGCTGCACCGGGACATCGTCGAGGCATACCGGAACGCGAAGAAGTAATTCAGTGGCGCGGTAGGGCGGACCACTCCGCTCCCGTCCCCGCGCCGCACCCGCTCCCCTTCGGGCGGCTGTTCTCCCAGTGGCGAACAGCCGCCCGAAGTCGTCTTGCGATGCGTAGCATCGACACCACAGTCAGCAAGGAGTGTGCCCAAATGTTTGAGAGATTCACGGACCGTGCCCGGCGGGTGGTGGTGCTCGCGCAGGAAGAAGCGCGGATGCTCAACCACAGCTACATCGGTACCGAGCACATCCTGCTCGGTCTGATCCATGAAGGCGAAGGAGTGGCCGCCAAGGCCCTCGAGTCGCTCAACATCTCCCTGGGCGCGGTGCGCGAGCAGGTCCAGGAAATCATCGGCCAGGGTCAGCAGACCCCGTCCGGCCACATCCCCTTCACGCCACGGGCGAAGAAGGTCCTGGAGCTCTCCCTGCGCGAGGCCCTCCAACTGGGCCACAATTACATCGGTACCGAGCACATCCTGCTGGGGCTGATCCGCGAGGGCGAGGGCGTGGCCGCCCAGGTGCTGGTGAAGCTCGGCGCTGACCTCAACCGGGTCCGCCAGACCGTCATCCAGTTGCTGTCCGGCTATCAGGGTGGTGCCAGCGGCAAGGAGACCGCCGGAGCCGGCGTCTCCGCCGGCGGCCAGTCCGAAGGGGCCCCCGCCGGCTCGGTGGTGCTGGACCAGTTCGGCCGCAACCTGACCGCCGCGGCCCGCGAGGGCAAACTGGACCCGGTCATCGGGCGTGCCCTCGAGATGGAGCGGGTCATGCAGGTGCTGTCCCGCCGCACCAAGAACAACCCTGTGCTCATCGGTGAGCCCGGCGTCGGCAAGACGGCCGTGGTTGAGGGCCTGGCCCAGGCCATCGTCCGCAACGATGTCCCGGAAACGCTGATGGACAAGCAGCTGTACACGCTGGACCTCGGCTCGCTGGTCGCCGGTTCCCGCTACCGCGGTGACTTCGAGGAGCGCCTGAAGAAGGTGCTCAAGGAGATCCGCACCCGTGGGGACATCATCCTGTTCATCGACGAGATCCACACCCTCGTGGGCGCGGGTGCCGCCGAGGGCGCCATCGACGCCGCGTCGATCCTGAAGCCGATGCTGGCCCGCGGCGAACTCCAGACCATCGGTGCGACCACCCTGGACGAGTACCGCAAGCACATCGAGAAGGATGCCGCGCTGGAGCGCCGCTTCCAGCCGATCCAGGTCAACGAGCCCTCCGTCGAAGAGACCACCGAGATCCTCCGGGGGCTGCGTGACCGTTACGAGGCACACCACCGGGTCTCGATCACGGACGAGGCCCTGAAGTCGGCCGCCACCCTGGCTGACCGGTACGTCTCGGACCGGTTCCTGCCGGACAAGGCCATCGACCTGATCGACGAGGCCGGGGCACGGTTGCGCATCAAGCGGATGACCACACCGCCGGAGATCAAGGAGTTCGAGGCCCGGATCGCCGAGGTCCGCGCCGAGAAGGAGGCCGCCATCGACGGCCAGGACTTCGAGGGTGCAGCCAACCTGCGCGACCAGGAGCAGAAGCTCACGGACGAGCGCAACCAGAAGGAAGAGGAATGGCGGACCTCCGTCACCGAGGGCATTGCCGAGGTGGATGACGATCTCATCGCCGAGGTGCTCTCCGCCTCCACGGGGATCCCGGTCTTCAAGCTCACCGAGGAGGAGACCGATCGACTGCGCAACATGGAGGCCGAGCTCCACCAGCGGGTCATCGGCCAGAACGAGGCCATCAAGTCGCTGTCTCAGGCGATCCGCCGGACCCGCGCGGGCCTGAAGGATCCGAACCGGCCCTCCGGCTCGTTCATCTTCGCCGGACCCACGGGCGTCGGCAAGACCGAGCTGGCGAAGGCCCTGGCCGAGTTCCTGTTCGGTGACGAGGAAGCCCTCATCACGCTGGACATGTCCGAGTTCCAGGAGAAGCACACCGTCTCCCGTCTCTTCGGTGCCCCTCCCGGCTATGTGGGCTACGAGGAAGGCGGCCAGCTGACGGAGAAGGTCCGTCGCCGCCCGTTCTCCGTGGTGCTGTTCGACGAGGTGGAGAAGGCCCACGCGGACCTGTTCAACTCTCTGCTTCAGATCTTGGAGGACGGCCGCCTGACCGATTCCCAGGGCCGCGTGGTGGACTTCAAGAACACCGTGATCATCATGACCACGAACCTCGGCACCAAGGACATCTCCAAGGGCGTCATGACGGGCTTCCAGTCCGCCGCGGACACGCAGACCGGGTACGACCGGATGAAGGGCAAGGTCCAGGAGGAACTGCGCCAGCATTTCCGGCCGGAGTTCCTCAACCGCGTGGATGACGTGATCGTCTTCCCGCAGTTGTCCAGGGGCGAGATCGTGCAGATCGTGGACCTGTTCATCGCGCGCCTGCAGAAGCGCCTGGACGAGCAGGACCTCACCATCAGCGTGTCCACCCCGGCCAAGGAGTTTCTGGCCAACCGGGGCTACGACCCAGCCATGGGCGCCCGCCCGCTGCGTCGTACCATCCAGCACCTCGTGGAGGACCAGCTCTCCGAGCGGATACTGTTCGGGGAGATCACGCCCGGTTCTGCCATCAGCGTGGGTCTGGAAGGGGAGGCGGAGACGGCCAAGCTCACCTTCACCGTCGCCCACCAGCCCGAGGCCCTGGAAGCGGCTCCGGAACACGGGGAGATCGAAGCCTCGGCCCCCGGGCAGTAGGTTCGAGGAGTCCATCGCGAGCAGCTGATTCAGTGGTTGATCAGGGGATTCCCAGTCTGGAGGGATTGAACCCAGCCGCTCCGTCCCTCTAGGTTTGGGACTACCGCTGGATGGCGAAGCGGCGGGGGCCCTTCGGGTGACCCGTCGTGTTCCCGAACAAGGAGATGCCCATGTCCTTCGCAGATAACCTCGGAAACCTCGCCGACGAGCATGGTGACAAGCTCAATGAGACCGTGGACGGCGCCCAGGAACAGCATGGCGACAAGCTGGGTGAGCATGGTGACGCCGTCAACGGTGCCGTTGACGGTGCACAGTACAAGTTCCTCGGCGGTCAGGGCAACGACGAGCAGAGCAACTGACCACTGACACCCATCCGGTGCGGGCGTCAGCCCGGCCCCGAGGCTTGACGGCAGCTGATGCCGAGAGGACCCGCCCCGAAGGGCGGGTCCTCTGCCGTAGGGGGCTGACGCCGCTGACGGAGTCCTACACTGAACCGATGGACTCGACTGCACTCATCATCCGGACCGCGCGGACTCAGGACGTCCCGGCCATCCGCGCCCTCGTGGAGCCACTGGCCCGTGAACGCGTGCTGCTGCAGAAGGAAGCCGTGGCCTACTACGAGTCCATCCAGGAGTTCATGGTGGCCGAGGCGCCGGACGGCACGCTGGCAGGATTCGGTGCCCTCCACGTGATCTGGGAGGACATCGCCGAGGTGCGCACACTGGCCACGTCGAGTCAGTGGCGCGGCCACGGGGTGGGCCACCGCGTCCTGGATCGGCTGCTGGACCGGGCCCGCGCGTTGGGTGTGACCCGGGTGTTCTGCCTGACCTTCGAGGTCGATTTCTTCAGCCGCCACGGATTCGCGGTCATGGCAGATCAGTCGGTCGTCGACCCGGAGGTCTACTCCGAGCTGCTGCGCTCCCAGGACGAGGGCGTAGCCGAGTTCCTGGACCTGGCCCGGGTCAAGCCCAACACCCTCGGCAACACCCGCATGATCATCAACCTGTAGCCACAGCTCGGGTTGCCATGTTTGACTGCAGGGGCAAGGGTCGGCCGGGGCCGGCCGTCCACCGTCGCGAGGAGGAGACTATGGGTACCGGAGATCGCTTTGAGAACAAGGCTGACGAGGTCAAGGGCCAGGCCAAGCAGGGTCTGGGAGAGGCGACGGACAACGACCGTCTGAAGAACGAGGGCCGGGCCGATGAGGCCAAGGCCGGGATCAAGGACAAGGTCGAGGATGTCAAGGACGCCGCCGGGAACCTCTTCGGCGGAGACAAGAAGAACTGACCAACGCTGTCGTCGGAGCCACGGTCGTCGAGACGGCGGCCGTGGGTTCCGGCACCGGGCGGCCCGGGGGCCCTCAGCCAGGCAGGCTGAGCATGGCCTCCGGGCCGTTGCCGTTCCGGACGGCCAGTCCGTCTGACACCAGGCCGTCCACGCACCGCTCATACTGGACGGCTTCCGGGCGATGCGCGCCCAAGGTGCCGGCCGACGTCGTGAGTGCGGGAAGGGCGGAGAGCCTCACGGAACCGCTGGCACGGAGTAGGGACATGACGGCGCCGCGCACCTGGCGGTCGGTGCCGGCCCAGGCCTGGCCCGTGGGCTTGTAGTGCGGCTCCGGCATGCCCGCCGCTCGCCAGGCGCAGAGGTCCGCCACCGGACAGAGCTCGCACTGGGGGGATCGGGCCGTGCAGATCAGAGCCCCCAGCTCCATCACCGCGGCATTCCACCGGCAGGCCTGGTCTGGATCCTCGGGCATGAGGTCCCGGGCCAGGGCCATCTCGGCACTGGTCAGGGATTTCTCCGGCAGCGCCCGGCCCGAGACCATCCTCGCGTGTGCCCGGCGGATGTTGGTGTCCACCACCACCTCAGGCTGATCGAAGGCGAAGCAGGCGACTGCGGCGGCCGTGTAGGTGCCGACGCCGGGCAGGGCGAGGAGCTGGTCGACACGGTACGGCACCCGGTTCCCGTGGGAGCCGGCGATCGCCGCGGCGGCAGCCTGTAGTCGGAGTGCCCGGCGTGGGTAGCCCAACCGGCCCCAGGCGCGGATGACCTCGCCCGGTGGCTCTGCGGCCAGGTCCCGCGGTGTGGGCCAGCGTTCCATCCAGGCCGTCCAGACGGGCAGCACTCGCACCACAGGGGTCTGCTGCAGCATGATCTCGCTGACGAGGACACCCCACGGGTCACACTCCGGGTCACGCCACGGCAGATCCCGGGCATGGCCGGAGAACCAGTCGTTGACCCGGTGGTGAAGGGTGGACGTGATCACCGGCGCAGACATGCCGTCTACTGTAGTGCGCCTGCCGATCCTCGGCGTGGCCAGTCCGGGTCCGGCCACCGCTGTCCCTAGGCTGGAGGTATGCCCGGTGAGCCCCGAAACAACGACCTGCTGCGACCGCAATCGAGCGCGGTGTACCGCCGTCGCCGGCTGGTCGCCCTCGTGCTGGTCGTGGTGGTCCTGGCGATCGTGGTCGGGCTGGTCTGGTGGCTTGTCTCGCTCTTCCGGCCGGCCGGCAGCGAGGACGCCCCCGTGCCGACACCGTCCCCGAGCGTGGCCGCCACCCCCTCCGGCGAGGCCTCGCCATCGGCGTCCGCCACGGGATCCGCGCCCGAATCCGACGCCACCGACGGGGCCGAGGCTGAGCCGTCCTCATCTGACTCGACCTCGGCCTCCGGTGAGGCCGCGGCCTCGGGCAATTGCCCGCCCGGGGACATCGTGATCTCCGCCGCGACGGATCAGCCGACTTACGGGGAGGGGGAGGAACCGGTCCTGGAGTTGCGCGTGGACAACACGGGTGAGGAACCCTGCGAGGCGAACCTCGGCACCACGCAGCAGGTGTTCACCGTGTACTCCGGCCCGGACCGGATCTTCTCCACGGAGGACTGCCAGGTGGACGGCCAGGACGCCCTGGTGGAGATCTCCCCGGATGAGCAGGAGCGTGCCCGGTTCACCTGGCCGCGCGTGCGCTCCTCCGAGGACTGCGGCGAGACCACCCAGGAGCCCCGCAGCGGTACCTATCGTCTCGAGGTGTCCTTGGGGGACCTCAGGGCCCAGCCAGTGACGTTCAACCTGCAGTGATCCCGGTCAGGAGGCCGGGGGATCAGGAGGCCCAGTCCTTCATGGTCTCCAGGGCCTCCGTCAGCGTGCGGACCTCGGCCACGGCCACGCCGTCCGGCAACTCACCCAGCGGTTCGGGGGACTTGGGCACCACAGCACGGCGGAAACCCAACCGGGCGGCCTCGCGGATGCGCCGGCCGATGCCCGGCACGGGGCGGACCTCCCCGGCCAGCCCCAGCTCCCCGAAGGCGATCAGGCCCTTGGGCACCACGGCATTGAGCTTGGCGCTCGCGATGGCCAGGGCCGCCGCCAGGTCAGACGCCGGCTCGGTCAGCCGTACCCCGCCCACGGTGGCCACGTAACAGTCGTCCTGGTTCAGGGGGAATCCCGCTCGGCGCTGCAGGACGGCCAGGATCATGTTGATGCGGGCCGAGTCCAGCCCACTGACCGTCCGGCGCGGGCTGCCCTGCCCGGACGGGGTCAGCAGGGACTGGACCTCGGCCACCAGAGGCCGCCGCCCCTCCAGGGTCACCGTCACGCAGGTGCCCTCCACGGGGTTTAGGGTCCCGGACAGGAACAGCCCGGAGGGGTCCTCCAGGGAGACGATGCCGGCATCTCCCAAGTCGAAGCACCCCACCTCGTCCGTCGGCCCATAGCGGTTCTTCACGGCCCGGACCAGGCGCAGGCGTGAGTGCCGCTCACCCTCGAACTGGCAGACCACGTCCACCAGGTGCTCCAGCAGGCGGGGACCGGCTATGGAACCGTCCTTGGTCACGTGGCCCACGAGCACGGTGGTCATGTTCCGGCTCTTGGCCTCGTTGATCAGACTGGCCGCCACCTCGCGCACCTGGGTGACGCCTCCGGCGGTGCCGTCCACGGACTGGGACTGCAGCGTCTGGACGGAGTCCACGATCAGCAGGTCCGGTTCGGCCCTCTCGATCTGGCCCAGGGCCCGACCGAGATCCGTCTCGGCCGCCAGGAACAGGGTGTCGGCGACCGCGCCGATCCGGTCTGCACGCAACCGCACCTGGGCCGCGGACTCCTCCCCGGTCACATACAGGACAGACCGCGTGGACCCCTCCGGGCGGCGGTGCCGTGCCACCTTGGCAGCCACGTCCAGCAACAGGGTGGATTTGCCGATGCCGGGCTCGCCGGCCATCAGAACCACCGCGCCCGGAACCAGTCCGCCGCCGAGCACCCGGTCCAGTTCTGACACCCCGGTGGTGTGGAAGCGGGCCTGTGAGGCGTCGATCTCACCGATCGGCACGGCCGGCGTCGCGACCGTGGCGGGGGGCGTGCGGCCGGATGAGGCGTCCGCTCCGGCCTCGGTCACCGTGCCCCAGGCCTGGCACTCGCCGCACCGCCCCACCCACTTGGCGGTCGTCCACCCGCACTCGCTGCAGCGGTAGCCGGGGGTCGCTCGTCTGCTGGTCTTCGTTGCCATGGACCAAGGCTAGTGCCGCGCACGGACGCGCTAACTCCGGGGCCGGTGCAGAGTCCACCTGAGCCTGATCTCAGAGGCGCGGCAGGTACCCGACGGCCTCGTCGTGGGAGGATCCGGTGGCCTCGATGAGGTCGACCATCATGGGTCGCAACAGCATGACGAGTGCCTCGGCGTGCAGGGTCGTGGCGCCCAACTCCGCTGGATCGAGCCGCGCGGCCGCCCCGCCGAGGGCACCCCGGGCCACGGAGAGCGACTTGTGCCGGCCGGCCGCCGCCGGCTCCCCCAGGGACCGGCCCAGGATTCCGACGGCGTCCGCGGCCTCGTCGAACCAGTCCGCCAGCAGGCCGGTTCCCTCGTCGTCCAGGGCGCCGTTGTCGATCACACTGATGACACGGCGGGCTACGACTCGCATGCTCCGCACCGCCAGATCGGACATCTCCACGGTGTGGGCCGTCTCGTCCAGCTCGGGGCGGGCGCGCCGCTTGGTGGGGGAGAAGGTGGCCAGCTCACGGGCGTTCTTGACGTCCTTGCGCAGGTTCTCCACGGCGGTCTGCGTGCCACGGCAGGCCACCAGGCCCATCCACGCGGTCCGGGACTCATGGGAGCGCAGCGCCTCGGAGCAGTCCCGCAGGGCACCCGTGAGCGTCGCGTAGAGGTCGCGCAGGCCGGTGGCAGCCTCCTTGCGCAGGTTCTTCGGCATCAGCAGGGTCACCAGAAGAGCGATGAAACCACCGACGATGGCATCTTGGCTGCGCGTGAACGGCCCACCCTCCGCTGCTGGCAGGAGCACCACCAATACTGACTGCAAGCTCATCTGCAGGGTGAAGGTGGCCCCGGAGTCGATGAATCGGGCGACCAGGATCGAGGTGTAGACGACCAGCACGGCCTGCCAATAGCCCTGGCCCAGCACGGCCTGCATGAGGTCGCCGATGAGAATGCCGAGGGTGCATCCCACGGCTACCTCGATGACCTTGCGGACCTTCGGGTCCCGGTTGAAGCCGAGGGCGATGAGCGCTGCTGTGGCGGCGAAGAGGGGATCCTCGTGGCCCAGGACGAGCTCGGCGAAGACGTACGCGAGCACGGCGCAGAGGGCGGTGACGGCGGCCGGGACCAGGGCCGAGGTGACCCGGGAGGCGCCCGAGCGTGCCCGGCGGGTGGCGAAGGACCATGTGCGGGTCCACCACTGCCGTGCCTTCGTCACCGTTCTCGTCCAGGAGGAGCCGGACGCGGGCTGCTGCTCCATGCCGACTAGCTTAGGCGGGAGCGGCCGGCGTGGTGGACGATCGACCCGGGCCGGGACCGCGACCACGGGACCGCCGAGGAGCCGTGGCGGGACGCTGGTGGAGTCCCCGGCGGCGTGAGATTACTCACGCCGACAAGGAAATCTTCAGAGAAGTCGGTTACTTCCGCGCCATTACTGGCCTCCCCGCCCGTCGGGGCGGTGATGCCACCTCCGATGCCGTGACCTCGTTAAGCTCGCGTTAATCTTGCACCGACCCTCGCGTCACCTTGCCCCCATAGCTTTCTGGTGGATCGAGGCCATCGGCATCCCTGCCCTGCTCGTCAGTTGCCACTCGGACAAGCAGTGGTGACGGCCTCGCCTGCACTGTCATCGAACTCGAAAGAGGCATATCCGTGAAGGCTCTTCGCATCGGGCGCTACGCCGCCGTCCTGTCTGTCGCCGCTCTGGCCCTGACCGCCTGCGGCGGCAACGGCGGCTCCGAGTCCTCCGCTCCGGCCGGCTCCGAGTCGGGTGCCCCGGCCGAGGTCTCGGGCACCCTGATCGGTGGTGGCGCCTCCTCGCAGGAGTCCGCCATGACCGCCTGGACCAACGGCGTCACCGAGGTCCACCCGGACCTGACCGTCCAGTACGACCCGGTGGGCTCCGGCTCCGGCCGTGAGGGCTTCCTCGCCGGCCAGTACTCCTTCGCCGGCTCCGACGCCGCCATGGACGAAGAGGAGATGGCCTCCGCCGAGCAGATCTGTGGCCCGGAGGGCGTCTTCCACGTCCCGTCCTACATCTCCCCGGTCGCCGTCGCCTTCAACCTCGAAGGTGTCGACCAGGTCAACATGGATGCCGAGACCCTCGCCCAGGTCTTCACCGGCGAGATCACCACCTGGAACGATCCGGCCATCGCCGATCAGAACCCGGATGCCGAACTGCCGGACACCGACATCACCGTGGTGCACCGTGCCGATGACTCCGGCACCACCGAGAACTTCACCGACTACCTGACGGCCGCGGCTCCGGAGTCCTGGACCTACGACGTCGTCGAGACCTGGCCTTCTGAGATCACCGCCGAGTCTGCCCAGCAGACGTCCGGTGTGGTCTCCCTTGCCCAGTCCACCGACGGTGCCATCACCTACGCCGATGCCTCCCAGATCGGCGATCTCGGCACCGTGGCCGTCCAGGTCGGCGAGGAGTACGTGCCGTACTCCGCCGATGCTGCCGCTGCCGCCGTCGAGAAGGCAGCGCCGGGCGAGGCCGGTGCCGTGGAGCTCGACCGCACCACCACCGAGGATGGCGTCTACCCGATCGTGCTGGTCTCGTACCACATCTTCTGCAACCAGTACCAGGATCAGGAGACCGCTGACGCGGCCAAGGCCTTCGGCGAGTACGTGGTGTCCGAGGAGGGCCAGACCGCTGCCGAGTCCTCCGCGGGCAATGCCCCGATCTCCGAGGCCACCCGCGAGTCCGCTCTGGAGTCCATCCAGGCCATCTCCGTCCAGGGTTGATCATCGCCGGTTCCGGCCGGTGCTGATTGGCCTCACGGTCCAGCCGCCGACCCTCTCAAGTAGGGTCGGCGGCTGTGCCATGCTTTACACGCCATCCATTCCTGAGATGTGGACCCCGGGTCCGCACCACGAACTCCGAGGGGAGTCACCGTGACTGAAACTGCCACTGAGCCGGCTAAGAAGTCGTCGCTCACCGCGTCGCGTGGCGGCGCAGCAGGGGACAAGGTCTTCTCCGGCCTGGCCCTAGCGGCAGGCGTCATCATCCTGTTGGTCCTGGCGTTCGTCGCGATCTTCCTGCTGGTCGAGTCCCTACCGGCCCTGTGGCCGGAGGTCTTCTCCACTCAGGACACCATCGAGAGCGCGGACACGTTCTGGCAGTACGTCTGGCCGCTCATGGCCGGCACGCTGATCGCCTCCATCATCGCCATCCTGCTGGCCACCCCGGTGGCGGTGGGGATCGCCCTCTACATCTCGCACTATGCCCCCAAGTCGGTGGCGACCCCGGTCGGCTACGTCATCGACCTGCTGGCGGCCATTCCGTCCGTGGTCTTCGGCGCATGGGGCATGACCACGCTGGCCGGGGGGGTGGTGCCTCTCTACAAGTGGCTGCACGAGTACCTGGGATGGATCCCCCTGTTCGGAGGCGACGCCGGCAATACCGGCCGCGCCCTGCTGACGTCCGCGATCGTGCTGGCCGTGATGATCCTGCCGATCATCACCTCCCTCTGCCGCGAGATCTTCATCCAGACCCCCAAGCTGCACGAGGAAGCCGCCCTGGCGCTCGGTGCCACCCGCTGGGAGATGATCCGGATGACCGTCTTCCCGTTCGCCCGGGCGGGCATCATCTCCTCGATCATGCTGGGTCTCGGCCGAGCCCTCGGCGAGACCATGGCCGTCACCCTGGTGCTCTCCCCGGGCATCTTCTCGTGGAGCATCATCACCTCTGGGCGGAACGCGACCATCCCGTCTGAGATCGCCCTGAACTTCCCCGAGGCCTTCGGCATGCGCCAGTCCGAGCTGATCGCAGCCGGCTTGATGCTCTTCATCATCACCCTCGTGGTCAACATGATCGCGCGCTGGATCGTCAACCGGCACAAGGAATTCTCGGGAGCGAACTGATGACCACCTCAACTGACACCACCCAGCGGGGCGTCGCCCCGCAACCGGGCGGAACCAGGAAGAACTCCCTGACTGCCGGACAGATGCCGCGCTGGACCTGGATCGCCGTCGCCATCGGCGCGCTGGTCCTGGCCGCCGGCCTCACGGCCCTGCTGGGCGGCGGATCCTTCAGCTGGACCGGCTGGCTGATCTTCGCCGCCATTCTCTACATCGCCGGCATGTACGCCGCCACCTACGTCATCGAGAACAAACGCCGTGCCACGGACGGCATCTGGCGCAACCTCGTGTGGTCCGCCTTCATCCTGGCGCTCATCCCGCTGATCTCCGTGGTCTGGACCGTGTTCGCCAACGGCCTGCCCACGCTGCTGGCCAATCCGCAACTGCTGTGGACAGACATGAGCGGCGTGACCGGCGCGGATGACATCGCGACACAGAATGAGGGCGGCTCCGTGCAGGGCGGCTTCCTGCACGGCCTGGCCGGCACCCTGATGATCACGCTGATGGCCACGATCATCTCGGTTCCGATCGGCCTGCTGACCTCGATCTACCTGGTGGAGTACAGCCGGGGCGGCTGGTTCTCCCGCGCCATCGTGTTCTTCGTGGATGTCATGACCGGCATCCCCTCGATCGTGGCCGGCCTGTTCGCGTTCGCCCTGATGGAACTGTTCATCACCACGTTCATCGGGGAGACACCGCGGCACGTGCAGATGATCAAGATGGGCCTGACGGCGGCCATCGCCCTGTCCGTGCTGATGATCCCCGTGGTGGTCCGCTCCACCGAGGAGATGCTTCGAGTGGTCCCGAACGAGCTCCGGGAGGCGTCCTATGCCCTCGGCGTGCGCAAGTGGCGGACCATCTTCAAGGTCGTGCTCCCCACGGCCATGTCCGGTATCGCCTCCGGCATCACCCTGGCCATTGCTCGTGTGACGGGCGAGACGGCACCGATCCTGGTGACCGCTGGCTATGCGGCCGCGACCAACTGGAATCCGTTCGGCGAGTGGATGACGGCACTGCCGGTGTTCATCTACCGCCAGCTGATGAACCCGACCGCGCCGGCTGCCGGCATGCCCTCGGCGGACCGTGCCTGGGCCGCGGCCCTGGTCCTGATCGTCATCGTGATGCTGCTGAACCTGGCCGCACGCATCATCGCCAAGGCGTTCGCGCCGAAGAACTCCGGCCGCTAAGCCGAGCAGAGACGAAAGACAGAGGAATCCACATGTCAAAGCGCATCGAAGCCATTGACCTCAACGTCTACTACGGCAACTTCCTGGCTGTGGAAGGCGTCAACATCAACATCGAACCCCGGTCCGTCACCGCGTTCATCGGCCCGTCGGGTTGCGGCAAGACCACCTTCCTGCGGACCATCAACCGCATGCACGAGGTTCTCCCCGGGGCGCGCGCCGAGGGACGGCTGCTCCTGGACGGCGAGGACGTCTACGCCTCGGGCGTGGACCCGGTCACCGTCCGCACGCAGGTGGGCATGGTCTTCCAGCGCCCGAACCCCTTCCCCACCATGTCCATCCGGGACAACATCCTGGCCGGTCACAAGCTTAACGGCGCTCGGATGTCCCGCTCGGAGGCGGACGGGATCGTGGAGAAGTCCCTGCGCGGAGCCAACCTCTGGAATGAGGTCAAGGACCGGCTGGACAAGCCAGGCTCCGGCCTGTCGGGCGGCCAGCAGCAGCGACTGTGCATCGCCCGTTCCATCGCCGTGGAGCCGGATGTAATCCTCATGGACGAGCCCTGCTCCGCCCTGGACCCGATCTCCACCCTGGCCATCGAGGACCTGATCAATGAGCTGAAGAACGAGTTCACCGTGGTGATCGTGACGCACAACATGCAGCAGGCTGCTCGAGTGGCTGACAAGACGGCGTTCTTCAACATCGCAGGCACCGGCAAGCCCGGCAAGCTCATCGAGTACGACGAGACCTCCGTCATCTTCAACAACCCGGCCAACAAGCAGACCGAGGACTACGTCTCCGGCCGCTTCGGCTGACCACCGCCGGCAGGCTCAGCTCAGGCTGGGCTCGCCTCAGAACAGCGGGCTGGCTGCTGCGGCGAGGATGAGCGCCGCGGCCGCGGGCACCACCAGGGTCGCGAGCCAGTAGCCGATGACCCGCTGGACCTGCTGCCAGCGGACCGCGGTATAGCGCTGGTTCTGGCCGGCGCCAAGGATGGTCGCCGCTGCGGCATGGGTGGAGGACAGGGGCAGGTGGAGGGCGAACGAGCCCACGAACAGCAGCCCGGCGCTGACGGTTGAGGCCACCGCGGAGCGCAGCGGGTCCAGGTGCACGAGCTTCTCCGTGAGGGTGTGGGCAACACGCCACCCGCCGAACAGTGTGCCGATGGCTAGGATGAGACCGGTCGCCACCGGAATCCACCAACCCATCGCGTCGGGCCGGCCGATGGCGGTGAGGGCGAGGGCAACCATGAAGGCCATCCGCTGGCCGGACTGCACGCCGTGGCCGAGGGCGTTGGCGGCACCGGTGATCGCCAGCCCCATGCGGGCGGTGTGGTTGACCGCGCCGGGCGCGGCATCGCGGGCCAACCAGGTGGCCGGGGTGACGAGGATCCAGGACAGGAAGCTGCCCAGCAGCGGGGTCAGCAGCAGCCCCACCAGCATCGCGGTGACCAACACGGGGGACCAGATCCCCTCGAAGGAGGCGTCACCGGTCACGGTCAGGGCCACGCCGGCCCCGATGAGACCGGCGATGAGGGCATGCGTCATGGATACGGGCAGGCCGCGCTGCCAGGCGAACAGCCCCCAGGCGATCGCAACGGCCAAGGCGACGACGGCCATCAGCAGGCCCGGTCCGCCGTCGGGGATGGCTGGGGGGAGCTCCCGCCACACGGCGGTCAGCAGGCCACCGGACAGGATTCCGCCGCCGAGGTTCATCACGGCGGCCAGGAGCAGGGCCACCCCCGGCGTGAGGGCCCGGCTGCGGACTGGCAGGGCTATTGCGTTGGGCGCGTCCCGCATGCCGTTGAGCAGCCCGTACCCGACCGTGAGGGCGAGCACGAGGCACAGCAGGACCAGGACGAGGGGGGACACGTCCGTCAGGACTCCTGCACCAGGACACTGCCAACGTGGACGGTGACCTGCCGGACGGCGACGATGGCGGCATCCACGGCGTGCGCTGCCTCCCGTTGCCGGTTGTAGCTGCGCTGCAGCAGGTCACCGGTCATCCCGGAGACCCATTCGACCATGACGCGCTCGGCGCGCTTCGAGTTGCGCTGGAGCTGGATCCAGGTCTCCTCGAGGGCATCAAGGGTCCGGAACTGGGCAGTGGCCTCCTTGAGGAGCTCAGCTTGCCGTCCCAAGGTCTCCAGGACGTCCATGGCCTCGGCCGGCAATCGGTACTGCTCGGTGGAGACGATGAGCAGTCCGGCATTGCAGACCTTCTCCACGGCATTGTTGAGTCCGTCCGCCATCAGGTAGAGGTCCTGGCGTGGCAGGGGCGTGATGAAGGAACTGCGCAGGCTGGTGAGCAAGGCCATGTGGCGGACGCTGGACTCGCTGTCGATCTCGGACAACCGGGTACTGACGTCCTCAGCGGCGGGCTTGGAGGAGCCCATCAACTGGGCGACCTGATGCACGGCGGCACCCAGGCCATCCGCCAGGGCTGCGAGGTGTTCGAGGCTTGCGGTGTCTGGGGCGAGGAGGGAGGACAGTGAGAGGTTCATCAAAGAAGAGGGTATCCCGCTCAAGGGGGCGGTGCCGGACCGGGAACGCCTCTCGGCGAGTGGCCGCTCGTAGCGGCAGAATATTGGAGCCCGGGGTTACCGCGGTCCGGCACCGGTATCCAGTGTGCGCGGTCCGGGGCGCGGATGTCCACCGGTGCCGTTGTTGTCAGCCCTCGGCTCAATCGAGCGTGCCGCGGCGCCAGGCGGCGGCCGCCTCCTCGAGTTCCTCGGCGGTGCCCAGGAGCCGTTTGGCCTGGTGCAGCAGGACAGCGGCCTGGGCAGGCTGGCCGGCCTCAAGGGCCTCGGAGTGGTGTGCCTGGCCCAGGCAGATCACCCGGCTGTAGGCGGCGGCCCGCTCGAGTGCCACGTCGAAGTCTCCGGTGAAGGCCCCGGTGAGGATGTCGGTCGTCAGTTGCTGCAGTTCGCCTGCGCCGGGCGGTTCGACCGGCCCCGCCACGGCGCGGGCCACATGCGCGTCGTGGCCGGCACGGTACCAGGCGGCCCACTGGGCCCCGTTGCGAATCGTCGCCGAGCGGAGGGCGTACAGACGCCAGAGGACACCGCTCAGGGAGATCGCCGGGGCATCGGCCCACCACTGGGCCACGGTGTCGATCCCGGCCTCCTCGACCAGACCGACCAGCCGCCGGATCGCTGACCGGTCTGAGGTGGACCGGCCGCCGTCGACCAGGGCGCGGGCCAGCAATGCCGCGCCCTCTGCGGTGACCGCAGGATCGGCGCCACCTTGGAAGGCGGAGAATTGGTCCGGGGCGAACGGCCGTGGCCGGTGACGGCGGGCGGTGCCGGCCGCTGTCGAGCTCGGGGACCGGCCGGAACGTTTCCGGGAGGATGTCACGGGAGGGCCACCTTTCCGGGAGGGGGTGTGTCTGCTCTGGGTCACGATCCCGCGTGGGGCGTGGTACTGCAAGGGGCGGCGCCACCGGGAACCCACTCCACGGTACGCCTTCACCGGCGGCACGGTCTTGGCCTCGGGCACCGGGCGAGCGATGGCCTCCGGGGGGCGTCTGTCCGCTAGCATGGGATGCGGCCACTGGCTGGCCAGGGCCTTTAGCTCAGTTGGCAGAGCATCGGACTTTTAATCCGCGGGTCGCGGGTTCGATCCCCGCAGGGCCCACCGCACAGCGGCCCCTGAATCGGCATCACGCCGGGTCAGGGGCCGTTTCCGTGCCCTATGCCAAGGTGTGCTCGCTCCTCACCCGAGCTGCGACGTCGGCAGTCCCCGCCGTTCCGGTCTCCAGGAATCAGGTTGACCGCAAATGTTTCGGAAAAGTCTCGGTGGCACTGCCCAGATCAAGATTTGATAACCGCATGACGAGTTCTGCGGCTCGAATGAGGGGCGGAACCGTTGAACCACTCTGAAGATAGTGGCCGCGACACGCGCTGTCCTCGCGGTTCTGGGCCGGTCCGTTGAGTTCGGTCATCGCCCGATCAGTGCCGTGACCTGCCCTCGCGGCCCCGGGGTGGCCCTATCGCCGAAGGGTGTCCATGCCTAGGGTGGGGCGCATGAGTGCTTTCCCCCGGGTGCTCCGTCGGCGCATGGTGCTTGGCGGTGCCCTTGTGCCTGCAGCCGCCGTGGCGGCGCTGCTTGCCGCACCCGCGGCGACGGCCGCACCGGCCATCCAGCGAACACCCGTAGCGCACACCTCGATCTCGCCGGCGCAACGCGTGGCCTCCTTCGACTTCAACGACGCCCTTCCCGAGAACCCCGACCTGTTGCGGCAGATGCTGTGGATCAAGGAGGGGCAGGTGCCCTCCGCAGCCCCGGATAACCTGCGGGTCGCCACCTTCTCGGCCGGGCTGAGCCGCTCCGGCCCCGGGGAGCTGACCGAAGATCTCTCCGCCCCCGGGGATGAGCAGGGGCAGCAGGTGGCCGAGACCGTCCAGCGGGCCGCGCCGGACATCGTGCTGCTGACGGACGTGGACGTGGACGGCGGCGAGGAGTTCGCCCAGTCCTTCCGGACGAACTACCTGGCCGTCGGAACGGGTGGGCAGCAGGGCATCGACTACCCCTACATGTACGTGGCCGAGGTCAACAACGGAGTGGACACCGGGGCGGACCTGGACAACGACGGCATCATCGGCGGCCCCGGGGACGCGTTCGGCCCAGGCGAGTTCGCTGGCCAGCACGGCATGTTGCTGTACTCCAAGCATCCCCTGGACACGGAGGGCATCCGCACCTTCCAGGAACTGCCGTGGGATTCCATGCCGGGCAACGCCATCCCGGAGGACACCTTCTCCGATCTCGAGCGGTCCGTCCTGCGGCTCTCGTCCACCTCGCACTGGGACATCCCCGTACAGGTCGGCGACCAGACCGTGCACGTGCTGGCCGCCCGGCCGGATGATGGCGAGAACGGCTTCGGTGGAGCGGAACGTCACCACGACGAGATGCGGCTGTGGGCGGACTACGTCTCAGGTGACCCGGCAGACTCCGCCTACATCGAGGACGACGAGGGTCAGTCCGGCGGTCTGGGCGAGGGCGAGTCCTTCATCCTGGCCGGCGAGTTCGGACCGCTGACCGGCACCGCCCTGGACGATGAGGAGCATCCCTCGGTCATCGCCGGCCTGCTGGAGTCGGAGGCGATCCAGGACCCGGAGCCCACCTCGCGCGGCGCCGGGGCCCTCACCGGGGACGAGCATCCTATGGCCACCGAGGTGGTGGGCCGTGAGGGCGGTGACTGGACGGTGGCACGATCGGACTACCTGCTGCCGTCGTCCTCCCTGACCACCGCCGCGTCCGGCGTTTTCTGGCCCCAGTCCGGTCAGCTCGGCTCGCACCTCACCCGCGCCAATGCCCCCGGTGGCGAACCGGGCGAACCCAACGAGACCACCCCGAGTGAGCACCGCCTGGTCTGGACCGACCTCGACCTCGGCTCCGGAAGCGACTGACGGGCCCGTGCGGGAGACCCTGTCCACCGGCCACCACGTGGTCTGGTCACGGCCCGAGTCGCAGCGCCACGGCACTGACCTCGTGCTGGTCATCCACGGCTACGGGTCCAACGAGGTCCGGGCCGCCCAGGCCTACTTCGGGATGCTTCCCGAGAACGCCACGGGCCTGGCCGTACGCGGCGGGTTCGAGATCGACGCCGGCGCCGCGCCGGTCATGGAGGGCACGGACGGTGCCGGGGCCGGTCCAGGCTCCGATCCGGGCGCCTGGGGCTGGTTCCTGCTGGACTATTTCCTGACGAACGACTTCGCCGAGGTGGTGGCGGCCGCCCATCGGGTCTTCGACCTGCTCGATGCCGATGAGGTCACCCGGAGCGGCTTCCGGACGGTCTCGGTGCTGGGCCACTCCCAGGGGATGGCCATGGCCTCCACGGTGTACCGGCTCCGACCGGAGGCCTTCAGCTGCGTGGTGGGCCTCAGCGGCTTCGTGCTCTCCAACCCGTTGCTGGAGACCCTGGACTCGCCCCCGGAGGGCCCGGGGCCCAGGCCCTTCTTCTGGGGCCGGGACGTGGAGGATCTCGTCATCAACCCGGATGCCATCGCGTACACGGCCGGCTGGCTGGACGCCAACACCCGGCTCACGGCCCGCACCTATGAGGGCATGGGGCACGGGATGAGCGCCGAGGAGGCCCGGGACGTCCGGATCTTCCTGAAGCACACGCTCCGGTAGCGTCGTCGGTAGGATTCACCAGTTCCAGGAGGCCAGCACCATGGCAAAGAAATCGATCATCTCGACGGTCGCCGGGCAGAAGGCGACCGATTTCGCCCTGAACCGGGCCGTGGACCCGCATGGGAACCCGACCCCGGCCTTCCAGAAGATCGTGCTCAAGGCCGTCGAGGTCCAGCGCCCGCTGGTGCTGCGCAATCTCAACCGCCTGCGCCGATCACATCCGGAGGAGACTCCAGCCCAGCTCGCCGAACGCCTGGGGACGCAGTACCTGACCGCGGTCACCGGAGGCGGGGCCGCCGTCGGGGGTACCGCCGTGGTGCCGGGGGTCGGCACGGCCGCCGCCCTGGGCCTCTCCGCCGCGGCCACCATTGGCTTCCTCGAGGCCACGGCCCTGTACGCCCAGTCCGTGGCGGAGCTGATGGGGGTGACCACCGACGACCCGCAGCGCGCGCAGACCCTGGTCATGGCCGTGATGCTCGGTGATGACGGCCGCAAGCTCCTGCGTGACTTCACCAGCCAGGCGAATGGCTCCGGGTCCGGCCCGCTGGCAGGCGCGGTGGCTGCCATCTCCGGGGCGTCAGGCATCTCCGATGCGCTGTTCCAGCAGATGAAACGCATGTTTATGAAGAAGTTCATCGTCCGGCAGGGTGCCGGCATGCTCGGTCGCCTGGTGCCCTTCGGGGTGGGCGCCGTGATCGGCGGCGTCGGTAACCGGTCCATGGGCAAGAGCGTCATCAAGGCGGCCCAGAACATCTTCGGGCCCCTGCCGGCATCACTGCCCGGGGGGCTGGTGACGGACCTCCAGGCCCTGCCGGCCGGGAAGAAACCGAAACCACGGCGTTCCGACTCGGGCTCCCGTGGGGCGGGAGAGTTGACCGCGGAGGCGGAGGACACCGGCACGGATCCGGACTTGGCGGCCCTACTCGAGGATGACGTGCGCGCGGACATCGAGGCACTGCGTGCGGACGGCACCCTCGACGCCCTGAAGGCGGAGGACCCGGCCGGGTTCGCGGCGGACGTGGAGGCCGCCCGCGCCGAACACCGCCGGAACCGCATCCGCGGACAGTGAACCGCCCCGTCAGTACAGCTAGCCGAAGGCCAGCGTGGCGACCGTGTAGATCGCCAGGCCGGCCAGGGCTCCGACGATGGAGCCGTTGATCCGGATGAACTGCAGGTCCCGGCCCAGGTACAGCTCGATGGTGCGGGAGGCCTGCCGGCCATCCCAGCGTTGGATGGTCTCGCCGAAGATCGCCACCAGCTCCGGACCGTAGCGGCGGGCCAGGTGCTGGGCGCCGTCGGAGGCCCAGCCGTCCACCCGGCCCGCCAGCGCCGGATCCTCCTCGAGCCGGACGCCGACGTCCTGCAGGGCGGCCACCAGGGCCAGATGCAGGTCAGACCCGGGATCCCGCAGCTGGGCCAGCAGCGCCGACTTGGTCGTCGCCCACGCCCGCTCGGCCCACTCCCGCATGCGCGGATCGTTGAACAGCTCCCTCTTGGCCTGCTCCACCTTCGCCCTGGTGGCCGGATCCCGGTGCAGGTCAGTCACCAGGTCCGCGAGCCAGTCATCCACGGAGCGGCGCAGCTCGTGGTCCGGATCCTCTCGCACGGCAGCGAGGTACTTCAGGGCCTCGGCATGAATCCGCTCGGCCAGCAATTGGTCGACGACGCCCGGCACCCACTGCGGGGAACGTTGCCGCACGCTGTTCAGGAAGAACTCGGGGTGCCGGGTGACCCAGTCTCCGGTCCGGGCCACCAGCAGGTCCACCACCTGATCGTGGTGGCGTTCGGCGGTCACCTTGCCCAGGACCTCGGACAGAGTGGGCGCCCAATCGGGGTCGATCATGTGTTTCTGGGCCAGATTGGCCAGCAGGTCCCGCACCAGGACATCGTCCATGGCATCCAGGATCCGTTCGGCGGAGGCGGAGACCTCCACCGCCACCCGCTCCGCATGCGGGCGCTGGCGCAGCCAGGCCCCGGTGCGGTCGGCGAGTTTCAGCCCGGCGAGCTTCTCCCGGGCCACGTCCCCGTCCAGGAAGTTCTCCTGCACGAAAGCTCCCAGGGACTCCCCGATGGTGTCCTTCTTCCGCGGAATGATCGCCGTGTGCGGGATCTTCAAGCCCATCGGGTGCCGGAACAGGGCGGTGACCGCGAACCAGTCGGCGAGGGCGCCCACCATGCCGCCCTCGGCTGCCGCCCGGACATACCTCAGCCAGGGGTGGTCATCCTGCAGGGCGAAGGACACCACGAAGACCGCCGCCAGCAGCACCAGGACGCCCGTGGCCACCGCCTTCATCCGGCGCAGGGCGGAGGCGCGCTGGGCCTCGGAGGGGCCGGCGTCGAGCATCATGTTCTCCATAGGTCCTCCGGCCGGGGTCAAAGTGTCAGCACAAGTTAACCAGCCCGACGCCTGCCGCCGGCGGTTTCCGTGGGGCGGGCCCCCTAGCCTGAGGATGTGTTCGACACCCCAGGCCCCGGCACCACCCCGAGCCATACCGACGTCGACCGGCACCGGCCGTTGCGGCGACCGCTGGTGATCGCCCACCGGGGGTCCTCCGGAGCCTACGCCGAGAACACCCGCGCGGCGTTCCTGCACGCACTCGCCGAGGGCGCGGACGGCGTGGAGGTGGACGTCCACCTGACCCGGGACCGGCACCTGGTCTGCCTGCACGATCCGACCCTGGAGCGCACCTCAGACGGATCAGGTTCCGTGGCGGACCATACGCTGGCCGAGCTGCGCCGGCTCGACTTCCACCGGTGGAAGGGCGTGCGGATCCCGGGCGAGTATGGTTCCGCCTCCGCCCAGCTGCTGACGTTGCCGGACCTGGTCGAGTTGCTCGTTGCCGCCGGCCGCCCCGTGCGGCTGGCCCTGGAGCTCAAGCATCCGAGCCCTTTCGGTCATGAGCTCGAGGAACGCGCCCTGTCCTGGCTGCTGGGTGCCGGCTGGGATCCGGAGACCTCGGCGATCGGGGCGGTCGAGGTGACGTTCATGAGCTTCTACGCCGGCTCCCTGCAGTACCTCGCGCCGTTCGTGGGTTCCGAGTACCTGTGCCAGCTACTCTCCGTGGTGCCCGCCGAGCCGGTGCCGAGCCGCTTCAACCTCGGCCCACTGAGCCGTGCCGCCGTGCGGGCCACGCTGCGCCAGGCCGTGGCGGACGGCGAACGGTTGATCTGGGAGGGCCGTACCGGCATCGCCGGGCCGGGGCTCGCCTACGTGCGCCAGAATCTGGCCGACGTGAAGGCGTGGCTCGCCGCGGGGCGCACCCTGCGGGTGTGGACGGCGGACCGGGACGAGGACGTGGACCTGCTGCTGAGGGCCGGGGTGCAGCAGATCACCACGAACCTGCCGGCCCGTGTGCTGGAGCGGGTGCGACGCCATGAGCGCGTGCTGGTCGGCACCCCGGCCTGAACGTCAGCGCCTCCCGGGCAGGCGCATGAGCTGCTCCAGTGGTCCGATCGGCCGCCATCTCACCCACAAGTGGGCCAGTAGGACCAGCACCGCGGACAACACGATCGTGATGAGGTAGCCCCGGAGCAGGGTGTGCGGCTCCGGCCGGATGATGGCGGCCAGGACGAACAGGTGCGCCACGTAGATGCTGAGGGACAGCCGTCCGGCCGAGACCAGCATCCCCAGGCGGCGGTCCACGAGGTCCCCGGCCCAGAGGAGCCCGCCGATGGCCACCAGTGCCGTACCGATGCTGGAGATCAGCCACAACGGCATCTGCGAGTGTCCCACGGCGGACAGGAGCCGGTCCCAGCCGATCTCGTCGCCCGGCTGGCCCAGCAGCCGGATCAGCACCTGCGAGAGTGCGTAGGCGCCGGCGGCCGCACCACCGCCCCACAGCACCAGCCGCTTCTGCAGCCTGCGGTCGGTCAACGGCGCCCGTCCCAGGATGAGCCCCACCAGGAAGGGCACACACCACACGAGTACCGGGTAGGAGCCGGAGATGAAGATCCGGTGGAGCAGGTGGGGCACGTCGTTGCTCAGGTCCGGGTCGGCGAACTGGAAGACGGTCCCGGAGGCCAGCTGCACCCCGATCCAGACCACGGGTCCCACGGCCAACAGGATTCCTGCCAGGGCGGCGAGGACCGGCGTCGGAGCCCTCAGCAACGGCAGGGACAGCAGGAACAGCGCCCCGTACACGGCGAGAATGACACTGACGTTGTGGCCGAGTTCCTGCAGGGCCAGTCCGCCGGCGAACAGCAGCGCGGAGCGCCACAGCACTGTCCGCCACGGCAGCCGCCCGCTGGGTGCGCGGGCGGCCCGGGTCAGGAAGGACATCCCCACCCCGGCCAGCACCACGAACAGGATGGAGGCCCGCCCCACCGGCAGGTCGTACACGAATCCCGCCATCCCTGGCTCTCCCCGAGGACCCACGTTCACTGCGATCATGCCGACGATGGCCAGTGCCCGGGCCGCGTCGAGGCCGGTCAGGCGCACGCCGGGGGGCGGAGACGCCGCGGAGGAATCCGAGGCGGCCGGCACGTTGGCTGGGGTCATGGAAGCCATTCTGTCCTGTGCGGTGGTGGTGGCGGGGGAGGTCGTGGGCAGTGTAGAGAAGGCGACTGGTTGAGGCGCCCAGCCGCCGCCCAGACGGCATGCAGGCGGAACCGTTAGGATCGCTCGGGCCCGCCGTACTCGAGCACCCGAGGAACCCTGATGCAGCGGTCCCGCACCTCCGTCCCCGCCCTGGCCCGCGTGGCCGCCCTCTCGGCCGCGCTGCTGGCCCTGGCCGGATGCGCCTCCCCAGCACCGGATGAACCGTCCGGACCGGCGTCCGGCTCCCCATCCTCCTCAGCCTCCGGTCCACCCTCGAACGGCACCCCCGGAACGACGCCGGCCCCGTCGGCCTCCGAGGCGGCCCTCCAGGAGCAGGCAGTCGCCGCCGGACACCCGGCGGCGGTGGAGGTCGGGGCCGAAATCCTGGAACAGGGCGGCAATGCCGCCGATGCCGCCATCGCCACCGCCTTCGCCGTGGCCGTGGTGGAACCCTTCGCCTCGGGCATCGGGGGAGGTGGTTCGGCGCTGGTCGCCCGCGGAGACGGTGACCCGCAGGCCTATGACTACCGCGAGACCGTGGCCCAGGACGGGAACATCCCCTCCTCCGGCACCGGTGTCCCGGGTTTCGTGGACGGTATGGCCACCCTGCACGCCGAACACGGCTCCCTGGAGTGGTCCGAGTTGCTGGCCCCCGCCATCGAGCTGGCGGATGAGGGGTTTCCGGTCTCGCCCCTGTTGGCCCAACGGATGCGCTCTGACTACGGGCCCGGGGCCATCAAGGAGCAGGCCCCGTTCCACTCCGGTGGGGGCGCGGGGGGAGCCGCGCCGCTCGAGGAGGGGGAGACCCTGGTCCAAACCCAGTTGGCGGCCACCCTGAAGACGCTCGCCCAAGAGGGCCCGGACGCTCTCTACACGGGAAGCCTGGCGGACGACCTCACCGCCGTGGACGGGCTCGATGCCGAGTCCCTCGCCGCCTATGAGACGGTCACCTCCACACCGGTCAGCGGCCCGGTCGGTGACTACGAATACGTCTCGGCCGCACCGCCGCTGCCGGGCGCCGCCGTCGTGCAATTCCTGCAGGTCGCCGAGGCGCTCGGGGTGGCGGAGACCGAGCCCGGCTCCGCGGAGTACGTGGACGCCATGGCCGCGGCCTGGCAGGTGGCGGATGCCAGCGTGACGGAGTCCTTCGGGGACCCGGCCTTCGTGGACGTCCCCGTGGAGCGGCTCACGGACCCGGAGGCCAACGCCGAGCTGGCCCGGACCGAGGTGGCGCCGGCCCTCACCTCCTCCACCGAGTCCGCTGCGCCCGCTGAACCTGCTGAGCTTGTTGAAGCGGGGAACACCACGCACCTGACCGTGGTCGACGACGAAGGCCTGACGGTGTCCATGACGAACACGATCACCAGCTTCTGGGGCGGCGCCGAGTCCAGCACCGTCGGAGGGTTCTTCCTCAACAACCAGTTGTCCCGGTTCGAGGCCCTGGACACCCCCGCCAACCAGCCGGAGCCGGGGCGCAAGTCCGTCAGCTGGTCAACGCCCAGCCTGGTTCTGGACTCCGAGGGCCGCGTGGTGATGGGACTGGGGTCCCCGGGCGGGCAGGTCATCCCCGCGATCCTCGCCACCGTCATGGTGCCCTGGGCCCTGCAGGACGTGCCGTTGCAGGAAGCGGTCGACTCCCCGCGCCACTACCTCCAGGACGGTGCGCTCTCCCTGGAGGAACAGCCCGCGCAAGACGTGGCCGCGCTGATCCGCCAGCGTGGGTGGCAGCCGCGTGTGACCGAGCGGGCCGATGCCGTCTTTGGCTCGGTGCAGGCGTTGGAGATCGACTACGGGGCCGGCACCATCACCGGGGCCAGGGATTCCCGGCGTGAGGGTGACGTGGCGGTGGTGCCGGCGGATTGACAGGTAAGGGTGTGTCCCCGCAGGTCGCGCCGGTGCCCAGGTGCAGGATCGACGAAGATTCCTCGACTCGCGGACAACCACACTAGTCTGTGGTGCACAACGCACGGAGTAGTAACGAGGGGCACAGATGTCAAGAGGCGACCACGTGGACATGGGGCATCCCGTCCACAATCCGAACATCGTCGGTTTCACCGACGCCGAGATCAACGAGACGCCCGTCAAGGTCAAATGGAATTCCCTGGGCCCGGGCATCGTGGCAGCCGCGACCGGTGTGGGTGCGGCCGACCTGGTCGCCACCCTGACGGCGGGCTCCCGCTATGGCTATGCCCTGATGTGGGCCGTGGTCCTGGGCGTCATCTTCAAGATCGTGCTCGTGGAGGGTGTGGGCCGGTACTACCTGTCCACCGGCAAGACGATCTTCCAGGGCTGGCGCACCCTCGGCGTCTGGACCAGCTGGTACTTCGGCATCTACATCATCATCTGGGGCTTCGTCTACGGTGCCACCGCCATGAGTTCGGTGGCGCTGCCCCTGTCGGCGCTCTTCCCGGCGGTGGACTCCAAGGTCTTCGCGATCGCCGCCGGCCTGATTGGCATGAGTTTGGTCTGGCTCAACAAGTACAACCTCATCGAGAAGCTGATGACGGTGCTGATCGGCATCATGTTCATCACGGTGCTGTGGTCCGCATTCCTGACCGCTCCGAACATCGGGGAGATCCTCACCGGCCTCATCCCGCGCATCCCCGAAGAGGATGGGTCCATGTTCTACGTGCTCGGCCTGGCCGGCGGCGTGGGCGGCACCATCACCCTGGCGGCCTACGGGTACTGGCTACGTGAGAAGGGCTGGAACCGGCCCAAGTGGATGAAGGTCATGCGGTATGACAACGCGGTCTCCTACTCCCTCACCGGCATCTTCGTCATCGCCACCATGATCATGGGCGTGGAGCTGCTGCACTCGGCCGGCCTGGCGATCTCCGCCGGTGACGAGGGGCTGCTGGATGTCGGCAACGTGCTGGCCGAACGCTACGGCGAGGCATACTCCTACGTCTTCCTCATCGGCTTCTTCGCCGCGTCCTTCTCCTCCCTGCTGGGCGTCTGGCACGGTGTCTCCCTGATGTTCGCCGACTTCTGGACGAACTTCCGCAAGCCCGCGGACAGCCTTGACCAGGACGACGCCCCGTCGCTGAGGTCGAAGCCGGCCCGCTTCTACCTGATCTGGCTGACCATCCTGCCGATGTCCCTGCTGTTCCTGGACCGGCCGATCTTCCTGATCCTGCTTTACGGCACGCTCGGCGCGCTGTTCATGCCATTCCTGGCGGTCACCCTGTTGGTCCTGAACAACCAGAAGCGGTTGGTCCCCTCCCAATTCCGCAACAACTGGGTGCACAACGGCCTGCTCGGCATCACCGCCCTGGTGTTCGTGGTGCTGGGTGGCAGCGAACTGGTCAAGGCTGTCTCCCCGCTCTTCGACGGCTGACGCGGCCCGGGGGCTTCGGTCCGCCGGGGGTGGTGGGGCAGACTGGGCACATGATCATCGCCTTCTCTGTCTCCCCCTCCGGCAACCCCCGTCCCGATGGCCCGGCCGCCCAGAGCCGGCCCGGGGACGGTTCCGTGCACGACGCCGTGGCTGCGGCCGTGAAGGTGGTCCGCGGTTCCGGCCTGCCCCACCGCACCTCCTCGATGTTCACGGAGATCGAGGGTGAATGGGATGAGGTCATGGGCGTGGTCAAGCAGGCCGTCGAGGCCGTGGCCCCCTTCGGGTCCCGCATCTCCCTGGTTCTCAAGGCGGACATCCGTCCCGGCCACACCGGCGAGTTGGACGGCAAGCTCGAACGGCTGGAAGCAGCCCTGAAGGACCAGTGACCCGGCGAGGACACGGTGCCGCCGGCACCCGCTACTACGTTCGCGACGCCGCCCCGGCGGACCTCGAGGCCGTGCTCTCCATGAAGGCACGGGCCTGGCGGGAGGCCTACGGGCACCTGCGGGACGAATCGTTCTTCGCCGCCGCGGAGGCCACCCTGGACCGCCAGGCCGAACACTGGCGTGGGCTGATGGCGAAGGGGCAGGTCCTCTGGATGGCGGAGGACACCCGGGGTCGGTGCGTGGGCCTGGCCGCGGCCGGCCCCGTCCAGGACCCGCCGGATGCCGATCTGCCGCAGACTCAACTCTCCGCGCTGTACGTCCTGGCGGAGGCCCAGGGCAGCGGCGTGGCCGATGCCCTGCTCGAACGGGCGATCGGCGACAGCCCGTGCCTGCTGTGGGTGGTCGAGGACAATGCCCGCGCCCAGTCCTTCTACCGGCGGCACGGCTTCGCCGCCGTGGGGGATCCTGTACCCCTGGACGGCCCTTGGTCCGGGCTGACGGAACGGCTCATGGTGCGCCGTGGCGGGTGACCGCGGTTCGAAGTCCGGCAAGAACAGAGCGAAAGCCGGCAAAGCCGGGGCGAAGGCGGCCCAGGGCGGCGTGAAGGACCACCGCGTCGAACGCGGCCGCCGCCGCGGCGCAGACGAGCCGGTCATCGAGCCCGGGGTCTTCCCCATCGACGCCGGCACTGCCGAGATCCTGCGCGACCCGTTCACGGACGGCGCCTGGCTGCTCAAGCTCAACGGGGCGGAGTCTTCCCAGATCAATCCGGAGACCCCGCTGGACTTGGGCTTCGAGTACATGCGGTGGATGGCCGCCGTCATAATGCACCGGTGGGAACCGGATGCCGGGTTGCGGATCCTGCACCTCGGTGGCGCCGGGTGCACCCTGGCCCGCTGGGCGGCGGTGTGGTTCCCGAATGCCCGGCAGACCGCCGTTGAACTCGATGCCGGCCTGGCCGCCCTGGCACGGGCGCGCTTCGCCCTTCCCCGCGCCCCGCAGCTGCGCATCCGGGTGGCGGAAGCGGGCGAGGTGCTGGCCGGGGCACATGAGGGCAGCCGGGACGTGATCATCCGGGACGTGTTCGCCGGGGCCACTCCGAAGGACCAGTTCACGCCCAGACACCTGCTCGGGGTGGAGGCGGCCCGGGCCGCGGCCCGCGTGGTGGGAGACGGGATCTACCTCGTCAATCACGGCGGGGGCCCGGATCTGACAGCGGCCCGGCAGGAGGCGGCGACCCTCCGAGAGGCGTTCTCCACGGTCGCCGCGCTGGCCGATCCACAGATGCTCAAGGGGCGGCGCCGGGGCAACATCGTATTCGTGGCGAGCAACGGGCCGTTGACCGGAGGGGGCACCCGCCGGGACGCCCTCGTGCGCCACCTGCTGTCCGACCCCCTGCCCACGCGCCTGGTGGAACCCCTCGATGACTTCACGGCGGGGTCCAGGTACTGCGGGGAACCGTTGCTGGGGTCCTAAACTGGAATCACCATCAGCCCGTGTCAACGAGGACAACGGCGTGAATGACAGGAGGCCGTCATGACCGGTTCGCACGAACAGGACAACACCCCCAGCACCCAGGACGCCGCCACCACGCACGGCATCGTGGTGGGTGTGGACGGCTCCGAGCAGTCCGTCTCGGCCGCCAAGTGGGCCGCCCGGGAGGCCGAGCTGCGCGGATTGCCGCTGACCCTCGTCACCGCCTACACGATGCCCGTGTTCGCGGCCTCGGCCCTCGAGGCCGGCTACGGCGTTCCGGATGACACGATGATCCGTGACGGCGCCATGCAGGTGCTGCAGGGCGTGGTCAATCAGCTCGGCCAGCTCGAGGTGCCGCTCGTGCATCGCGTGGAGATGGGGGATGCCGCCGGGGTCCTCGTCGACTACTCCGCCAACGCCAACCTGCTGGTGGCCGGTACGCGTGGACGCGGCGGCTTCTTCGGCCGGTTGCTCGGGTCCGTGGCCTCCGCCCTGCCCGCCCACGCCAAGTGCCCCGTGGTGATCGTCCCCAAGGGCGAGCACGCCTCCCGTGCCGCTGCCGGGGTTCCCGTCATCGTGGGCGTGGACGGTTCCGAACAGGGCCGGATCGCGGCCCTCGCCGCCGCCCTCGAGGCCGAGGTCCGTCAGTCCCCGCTGCGCGTGGTGATCGCCATGCCGCCGATCTCCGGGGCCGTCGCCTGGCTGCCCGCCACCGTGGACGAGCAGTCCCTGGTGGGGGAGATGCGGGAACGGCTCGAGGCCGGCATCGACTGGCTGAAATCGGAGTTTCCGTCCCTCGAGATCACCTCGGACATCGTGGACGGTGTCCCCGTGGACGTCATGGTCAACGAGTCCAAGACGGCCCGGCTGACCGTGGTCGGCACCCGCGGTCACGGCGGCTTCACCGGCGCCCTGCTGGGCTCGACCTCCCAGGGCGTCATCTCCCACGCGCACGGTCCCGTCATGGTGGTCCCGTACCTCAAGGACAGCCGACTGGCCCACCGCGCCAGCTTCGGCCCCACCTTCTCCTGAGCTTTGCGGGCAGAAATTGGTACTTATTTCTGCCCGCAAAGCTCACCGGGTTCACC
>NZ_BAAALH010000002.1:579282-587322 GCF_039528175.1 Citricoccus alkalitolerans | reverse complement strand
CCTTCCGCAGGGAAGGTGACCGGCCGGCGTCGTGAGCTGTGGGGTAACGGGTGACCTGACGGTCAGTAGCGACCGGCGTACGGGTGGATGTTGTACATGCCGCCGTAGTTCAGCGCGGTCACGGAGATGCCCATGCTGGGGTTGCGGGCGTGCGCGATCTTGCCGTCACCGATGTAGACGGCCACGTGGTACATGCTGGAGCCGCCATTGGAGGACCAGAACACCAGGTCACCGGGCTGCAGCTGGGACAGCGGGACGTACTGCTTGGCGGCCCGGTACTGATCCGTCGATGTGCGCGGCAGGTACTTGCCGGCGGCATCGAAGGCGTCGCGGGTGAAGCCCGAGCAGTCATAGCCCTTCGGGCCGTTGCCACCCCACGTGTAGTAGGTGCCCGCCTCGTTGGCCTTGTTGACGGCCCAGGTGGTGGCGGTCGAGGTCCACGAGCCCGACGTCGGCGCCGGGGTGGGCTTCGGAGCGGTCGTCTGGGTGGGCTTCGGCGCGGTCGACGTGCTCGGAGCCGGAGCCGGGGTGGTCCGGGTGGGGGTTGGGGTCGCCGTCGGGGTCCTTGTGGGAGCGGGAGAGGCCGTTGCCGTCCTCGTGGGGGACGGCGAGGCAGTCGCGGTGGCGGACGGGGTCGGCGTCGCCGTGGGAGAGGGCGTCGCCGAGGGGGTCGGCGTGGCCGATGCCGTGGGGGTGCTCGCCGGGGCCGCGGGGATCACGGGAACCGTGGTGGCCGGTGCGGTGCTCGCCGGGTCTGTGCCGGCAGCGGGTGCGGTGGTCGGTACCGGAGCGTCCGCCGGCTGCTCCTCGGCCGGCTGCTCCGAGGCGGCGATGGCCTCCTGGAGGGCGTTGTCCCGCTCGGACTGCTCCATGGCCTCGACCTGGCTGGTGGCCTCGGCCACGGTGAGGTCCTCGAGCTCGGCCAAGAGGGTGATGAGCTGCTGGCGGTCGGCCTCGTTCTGCTGCTCGGCTTCCGCCGCCGCCTGGGCCGCCGCCTCGAGGCGGCGCTGCTGCTCCTCGGCAGCGGCGGTGGCCTCCGCCTGGGCGGACTGGGCGGCCTCGGCCTGACGGGCCAGCTCCTCAGCCTCCGCGGCCTGACGTGCGGACTCCTCGGCCGCGCGGGCCTTGTCCGCGGCGACCTTCTCGGCGGTGGCCTGGTGGGCCAGGGTGTCCTCGTCGCCGAGGAGGACCTCGCCGGCGCTGGTCTGGCCCCCGCGGTACAGGTCCGCGGCCACGGCGCCGGACTCGTCACGGGCGGTGCCGGCTGCCTCGGTGGTCGCATCGGCGCGTTGCCGGGCGGCGTCGGCGGTCTCGTGACGTTCTGCCAGGGCCTCGTTGGCAGTGCGGACGCCTTCGTTGGCCTGCTGGGCGCGGGCCTCGGCCTGGCGTTCCCGCTCTGTGGACTGGCGGATGGAGGCCTGCAGGCGATCGGCCATCGCGGTCTTGGATGAGGACTGCTCCTTGGCGGCCACCACGTCATCGAGGGCGGGGATCTCCGGGCGGTCGATGTCCGGTTCGTTGGCCTTCGTCGACTGGTCGGCGCGCTGCAGGTTCGCCTGGACGGTGTCCGAGGAGGCGTCGAAGACGGCCGGTAGGGATACGGCTGCCAGGGCGGTGGCGGCGACGGCGGCCACGACGGCGGTCACGCCCACGGTGCGGCGGGTGTTCACGGCAGTTCCTCACTGTGGCACCCGTGCGAGTGGGTTGGCAGGTCCGGTCATCACCAGGATGGGCCGGACCACGGTGCGGGATGGTCACGTCACCGTCACGAGATCACTGCGCGATGGTCACGCGGCCTGCCAAAAGGCGCCACGGTAGTGACAATAGATGCACTATTGTCACAAAAGCAACACGAGTCCCATTGGAATCATAAACAACAGTGGTGTCATTTCCCGGGGAATCGCCGGGCGTGTTGCCGGCCCCGTGGTGCCGGCCCAGGGTAGAACGTTGTCTCCAGGCGGCTATCCCCAGCCCAATTCATGCAGGGTGTCGTCATCGATTCCGAAGAAGTGCGCGACCTCGTGGACCACGGTCACGGTGATCTCGTCGACGAGTTCCTCGCGGTCACTGCACATCCGCAACAACGGACCGCGGAAGACCACGATCCGGTCTGGGAGCTGGAACGGCATCTCACCCCGTTCCGTCAGCGGGATGCCGTCGTACAGGCCCAGCAGTTCCATCTGCGGGTCTTCCCATGGTTCTGGTTCGTACTCCTCCTCCACGAAGACGGCCACGTTGGACAGCCGCTGGGCCAGTGCGGGAGGGATGGCGTCCAGGGCATCGGAGACCGCCTGGTCGAAGTCCTCCTCGGACATGTCGGCGCCCACGGGGTCAGGGCCGGCGGGATCGGCGGGGTCGGTGGGAGAGGGGGTGGAGTCGTCGTTCACCCTCCCCATCCTGCCTCGTGTGCGTGGACGCAGTTTGCGGTGGGAGGCCTCGACGGCCTAAACTCCTATGGGTCCACTTCGGGAACCCGAAGCGTTCTGGCCCCCATCGTCTAGAGGCCTAGGACACCGCCCTTTCACGGCGGCGACACGGGTTCGAATCCCGTTGGGGGTACGCAGTACTTGCACGACCAGCCTTCCGGCTGGACCGGCCACTCGTGGTCAGAAGCCCGGAATCAGTCTGGTAGAGTTAGTTCTCGCACACTGGCCCTGTAGCGCAGTTGGTTAGCGCGCCGCCCTGTCACGGCGGAGGTCGCGGGTTCAAGTCCCGTCAGGGTCGCTCGGATGTTCCGATCGCCGGTTTTCCCGGTTCGGAGGATCTTGGCGATCACCGGTCTCGACCGGAGATGCCAGGCTCTGTAGCTCAGTTGGTAGAGCGTTCGACTGAAAATCGAAAGGTCACCGGATCGACGCCGGTCGGAGCCACCAGCAAGAGAAGGCCCCCACTCAGCAGAGTGGGGGCCTTCGTCGTCCTCGGTGCCTCAGCGTCGGAGGAACCACGCGGCGGAATCAGGCATCAGCTGCCCGTCCTGCATCGCCTCGTCGTGGCTGAAGATCGCCGCGGCATATTCCTCGGGGACCTCCACCGCCGCCTGGCCCATGTTGGCCATGACGAGGGCGACCTTCTCCGGGATGTGGTCACCGGAATCGAGATCATACCCGCCCTGGCCGCCGCCCGTGGCCACAGTGAACGCCAGCACGCCGAGCTCGGGGCTGTGGAAGCGGGACCACGCGAAGGTCCCGGTGCCCAGGTCCAGTTCCCCGCGGATGCCGAGCAGCTGCCGGTACAGCTCGAAGGTCGAACCGGCGACGTCGACCTGCCGGTCCGCCGCGTACGTCCCGTAGGACTCCGGCTGGGGCAGCCACGGTGCCGCGGGAGCGACAGGGGCCGCGCCGGCGTCGTGCCCGGGGGTGGCTGGGGTGACCGGAGGCCTGGTGTCAGCATGATGCCCGACGGCGAAACCGAACCCGGGTGCGTCGGCGCGCCAGGGCAGGGGGATGCGGCAGCCGTCCCGGCCCTTCTCCGCGCCCTCGGTGCGCACGAATGTGGGGTCCTGACGGAGGGAGTCATCCAGGGTTGTGTGCTCGGGCAGGCCCAGTTCGTCTCCCTGGTAGATGTAGGCGGAACCGGGCAGCCCCAGCTCGATCATCGCGGCGGCGCGGCCGCGCTTCCAGCCCAGGGCCTCGTCCGGCTGCTCGTCCTCGGCGCCGAGGCCGTTGGGATAGCGCGTGGGGTCAGCGAGCCCGAAGCGTGAGGCGTGCCGGACCGTGTCGTGGTTGGACAGCACCCAGGTGTTCGGCGCCCCGACCTTTTCGGCCTCCTGGACGGAGACCGTGATCGCATCGGACATGCGCACCGCGTCCCACCCCGCCAGAAGGAAGGTGAAGTTGAAGGCCTGGTGCATCTCACCCGGGCGGACGTAACGGAACAACCGCTCCAGCGGGGACACCCAGGCCTCGGCCACCAGCACCGGATCGTGGTCATACTCGGCCAGGACGGCGTTCCACGAACGATAGATCTCGTGGACCCCCTCCTGGTCGTGATAGGGGACGGGGTGGGCGTGGTCCTGCGGGTTGGCCTCGCGGTGGCCGGCGACGTCCTCGCCGGCATCGGGATCCACTGCGGCGGCGAGGGGCGCGGCGTCCGTGACCATGCCCGGACGGGCGTGGTGGTCCGGCAGGCCCTCGGCCTTGACGAGTCCGTGGGCCACGTCCACGCGGAAGCCGTCCACGCCACGGTCGAGCCAGAAGCGCAGGATGTCCTCGAACTCATGCCGGACCTCGGTGCTCTCCCAGTTCAGGTCCGGCTGGGAGGAGTCGAACAGGTGCAGGTACCAGTCCCCGGGTGTGCCGTCCGGATTCGTGATGCGCGTCCAGGCCGGACCGCCGAACGTGGACTGCCAATTGTTCGGGGGCTCCGCGCCGTCCTCCCCGGTCCCCGGCCGGAACATGTAACGGTCGCGGACTGCGCGGCCGGACTCGGTGTCCGGGTCTGCGGACACTGCCTCGACGAACCAGGGATGGTCGGAGGAGGTGTGGTTGGGTACCAGGTCCACGACCACCCGGAGCCCGGCCTCGTGGGCGGCGTCCAGCAGCCGTTCGGCATCCTCCAGGCGGCCGAAGAGGGGGTCCACGTCCCGGTAGTCTGCCACGTCATAGCCGCCGTCCCGCTGCGGTGAGACGTAGAACGGCGAGAGCCAGATCGCGTCCACCCCGAGCTCTTCGAGATACGGCAACTGGGCGATCACGCCGGCGAGATCGCCCATGCCGTCCCCGTCCGCGTCCGCGAAGGAACGGGGGTAGACCTGGTAGATCACCGCGTCCACCCACCAGGGGTTGACGGGGTGGTTGCGTGCCTCGGACGGTGGGGTGCTCAGCGGTCCCGTGGTCATGCGCCCAGCCTAGTGGTCCGCCGGTTCCAGGGAAGGGGTGTGCGTCAGCTCGCCCGCCCCAGTTGCCGAACCGGCAACCAACGGCGCACCATCCGGTGGTTCGCGATCACGGCGGCTTCGGTCTCGCCGTCCTCCAAGGCCTCGATCGCGGTGCGGACATCGAAGGGGGAGTCGTCCGGCCACACGAGCCGGGCCAGCCTGCCGTAGTCCAGCTCAACACGGGAATCCGGGTGGAAGGACTCCAGCCAGGACACCAGGATGGTCAGGTCGTTCAGCAGGTCCATGTCCGGGGCGTGCAGGGAGAGTACGACGGCGGCATGCCGGCCCCGCTCCAGGGCCAGTTCCAACGGCACGGTGCGGCGCACGGACTCGGGGGAGTCCGGGTCCCCGATCACGGTCACCTCATCGTCCTCGTGGACCAATGCGAACCAGCCGGCGGGCACGCCCCACACCGCGGTGCGGGTATGGACCTGGTGCAGGGCCTCGGAGTCCTCGAACTCCAGTCGCTCCGCCAGCCGCTCGATGTTGGCCTGCCGGGCCGCCTCCGGGACGAGCAAGGTTAAGATCTGCGGTCGCATCGAGTCGGCCAGCTGCTCGGCCGCCAGTTCGCTCCGCAGGGCCATCTCGTCCGGGCAGAAGTACTCGGAGACCGGGATCTCGCCGTCGGCCACGGGGACCCGCAGCACGCGGACCAGGTCACGGCCGTGCGGGAACGGGTCGGCGACGTCCCGCAGCAGCCGGCGTTGTGCCCGGAGGGTGGACTCCTGCTCGACCGCCGCGCGCGTGCGGCGGCTGGCTCGCTGGTACTCGGCCTGGACGGCGTCGGGAAAGGCTGCGAGGGGCTGGTAGACGCGCAGTTCGGACTGGTACTCCATGGCGTTCCGGCTCAGGGGCCGAGGTCCACGACCACGGGGGCATGGTCCGAGGCGCCCTTGCCCTTGCGTTCCTCACGATCGATCCAGGCGTCCGCGACGGAGTCGGCAAGAGCCGGTGAGGCCAGGACGAAGTCGATGCGCATGCCCTCCTTCTTGGGGAAGCGCAACTGCGTGTAGTCCCAGTAGGTGTAGACCCCGGGGCCCGGGTGGCGCGGGCGGACGACGTCCTGGAACCCGGCCTCCTCGAAGGCGTGGAAGGCGGCGCGCTCCGGTGCGGACACGTGGGTCAGGCCCTGGTCCCGGAAGAACTGGATGTCCCAGACGTCCTCGTCCTGCGGGGCGATGTTCCAGTCCCCCGTCAGGGCCAGGCGCAGGTTCGGGTCTGCGGCGAGATCCGCGGCGGCCTGCTCCTTGAGGACGTGGAGCCACTGCAGCTTGTAGGGCATGTGCTCGTCCTCGAGGGCTCGGCCGTTGGGGACGTAGAGGGACCACAGGCGCACCGCGTCCGCCCCCGTTCCCACGGTCGCCGCGATGGCCCGGGCCTCCTGGACCGGGTCCAGGCCGCCCTTGCCGAACGCGGGCTGGCCCGAGAAAGTGCGCTCAACGTCAGTCAGGCCAACGCGGGAGGCGATGGCCACCCCGTTCCACTGGGAGAAGCCGAAGTGAGCCACCTCGTAGTCCATGCGCTCGAAGAGCTCCCACGGGAAGTTCTCGTCCTTGCACTTGGTCTCCTGGATGGCCAGGACATCCACGTCGGTGCGTTCGAGCCAGGACTCGACGCGGTCGGCTCGGGCACGGAGGGAGTTCACATTCCAGGTCGCGATCTTCACCTGCCCAGCCTAACGAACCGGAGGCAGGAGATTCTCAGTCGAGTCCAGTGGGTATTCGCGTGCACTACCCACCCGGACTCGACAGAAAGGGGGATGGACATGGAGCGGATGGGTTGCTAGGTTAGTTACACAAGTAACGAACCAACGGACCAGGCCGACCGCGGCTGCCGGTTCCGACGCCGAGGAATGGAGCGCCGCATGGAGATGGACGCCACGCAGCCGATCTTCCGCCAGCTGGCGCTCCGGATCGAGCAGGGGATCGTGGACGGAACCTACCCGGAGGAGACGCAGGTGCCCTCCACCACCGAGTTCTCCGCGTTCCTCCGGATCAATCCGGCCACCGCCAACAAGGGGATCAATCTGCTGGTGGACACGGGGATCCTCTACAAGAAACGGGGCATCGGCATGTTCGTGGTGCCCGGTGCCCGGCAGAAACTACTGAGCTCCCGCCGCGAGGCCTTCACCCGGCAGTACATCCACCCGTTGCTCACCGAGGCGGCCCGGTTGGAGATCACTCCGGAGGACCTCTCCGAGATGATCCGCAGTACCGCCGCCGATCTCACGACCATCGCAGACACCACCCGATCAGCCCTGTAGGGGGAATCATGCACGTCACTCCCAACACCGTTCCCGAGACCGCTCCCGGCGGCATCAACCGCACGGCACGCGACGCCCCATCCGGAACCACGCCTGGCACCTCGTCCGGCACTGCGGCCGCCGCGCCCTTTGCGGCCGAGCCCACGTCCGGTAGTGGCACGGGCATCGGCCATGCCGCCGACGCCCTGAGCCACGAGGCCCGGCCGCTGCCGGCCGGGCAGCCGATCAATCCCGAGGCGGTGATCAGCGTTCGCGGGCTGCGGAAGTCCTTCGGCCGCAAGGAGATTCTGCACGGCCTCGACTTCGATATCCCCGCCAACTCCATCTGCGGCCTGCTCGGCCGCAACGGCGCCGGTAAGACCACCGCCCTGTCCATCCTCTCCGGGCAGGACCGGGCCACCCAGGGGGAGGTCTCCGTGATGGGCCGGGAACCCTTCGAGGACGTCGAGACGGCCTCACACCTGTGCTTCGCCCGGGAGAACCAGAAGTACCCGGAGTCCTTCAAGGCCGGGCACGTGCTGAAGTCCGCCCCCTGGTTCTTCGAGAGCTGGGACCAGGAATTCGCCGAACGGCTGGTGAGGATGTTCCGGCTGCCGGTGGAGACCAAGATCCAGAAGCTCTCGCGCGGACAGCTGTCCTCGGTGGCGATCGTCGTCGGCCTCGCCTCCCGGGCCCCGCTGACATTCTTCGACGAGCCCTACCTCGGCCTGGATGCCACCGCCCGCCAGCTGTTCTACGACGTGATGCTGCAGGACTACCTGGAGCACCCCCGCACCATCGTGATGTCCACCCACCTCATCGATGAGGCCGCGGACCTGTTGGAGAAGGTCCTGGTGATCGACGACGGCCGGATCCTCATGGACGCCGACTCGGACTCGGCGCGCAGCGCCGCCTTCTCCCT
>NZ_BAAALH010000002.1:528746-579248 GCF_039528175.1 Citricoccus alkalitolerans | reverse complement strand
CCTCTCCGGCCCGGCGGCCGCCGTCGGGCAGCTCTCGGAGGGCAGGAGCGTCCTGCACTCGCGCCGGATCGGCGGCCTGTCCTCCGTCACCCTGGCCGGGCAGCCCGACGCCGGCCTGGCCGACGCCGCGGCCGAACAACACCTGGAGATCGGACCGGTCGGACTCCAGGACCTGGTGGCCGCGATCGGCTCGCGGCCCACCGACACCGTGGACGAAACCGCCGCCGGAACCCCGAAGGAGTCACGATGAGCACCGCAACCCTGACCCAGGCCGGGCCTTCCCCGGCCGCCACTGCCCACCGCGGGATGAATCCCGTCCTGCGGATCGTCCGACTGCACTTCGTGGACCGCCTGCAGATGGTCTGGGTGCCGATCATCATGCTGGCCTCCGTGGCCGCCGTGTGCGTCGTCATCTTCCTGCTGCTGGTGGCCCTGACACCGGCCACGGCCGAAGAGATCGCCGAAGGCTTCCGCTACAACCAGGCGGCGCTGTGGTCCTGGCCGGGCTTCATCGTGACGATCGGTGTCTACGCCTACGCCCGGACCATGCCCTTCGCCATCGGCATGATGGGATCCACCCGCCGGCACTACTGGGCCGGGACCGCCCTGTGGATCGTGGTGCAGTCCACCTACCTGTCCGCCCTGATGGGGGTCTTCCTGCTGCTGGAGCAGGCCACCGGCCACTGGTTCACCGGAGCGCGCATGTTCGATGTCTACGCACTTGGTGACGGCGACCTGGGGGCGACCCTGCTCATCAGCTTCGCGATCACCTTGGCGTGCCTCTCGGTCGGGGCCGGACTGGCAGCGGTCTACCTGCGATGGAGCCAGTACGGCGTGATGGCCGGGATCGCCGGGCTGCTGGTGGTCATCCTCGGGGCGCTGGCCCTGGTGCTCGGCACCGGGATGGACTTCATGACGTTCTTCTCGACGAACCTCATCGCCAAGATCTCCGGCCTGCTGTTCGTGATCGCCGTCCTCGCCAACGGGGTGTCCTGGCTGGTCATGCGGAAGGTGCCTGTGGGGCGTTAGGCCAGCGTCATGCCCGGGCGAACGTCAACCGCGCCACCATTCGTCCAGGATGGTCACCGGCGTGGTGCGCTTGTGCCGGGAGCGCAGGTAGATCGATTCCAGCTTCTGGGCGGCCTCGTCCGGGATGGTCCGGCCCTCGAGGTAGTCGTCGATCGTGTCATAGTCCAGGCCGAGTTCGGCCTCGTCAGTCTGGCCCGGCTTACCGTCCAGCAGGTCCGCAGTGGGCACCTTGGCCCACAGCCGCTCGGCTGCTCCGAGGTGCTGGAGCAGCGCACGGTTCTGGCGCTTGTGCAAGCCGAACAGGGGCAGCACGTCCACGCCGCCGTCGCCGTACTTGGTGAAGAAACCGGTCACGGACTCGGCGGCCTGGTCCGTGCCGATCACCAGGAGGCCACGCCCCCCGGCGATCGCATACTGGGCGACCATGCGCACGCGCGCCTTGACATTGCCCTTGTTGAAGTCGGAGATCGGTTCACCGATGGCGGAGGCGAACTCGGACTCGAACCCGTCCACGGCGGCGGCTATGTCATAGGTGACCTCACGGTCGGCGCCGATGAAGTCCAGGGCGGCCTGGGCGTCGTCCTCGTCATGCTGCACGTTGTAGGGCAGGCGGACCGCGACGAACTCGGCCTGTCCGCCCTCGGCCCTCAGCCCCTCGACGGCCAGCTGCGCCAAACGGCCCGCCAGGGTGGAGTCCAGGCCTCCGGAGATGCCGAGGACGAATCCCTGCGCTCCGGTGGTCCGAAGATAGTCCTGAAGGAAGGCCACGCGTCTGGCCGCCTCGACGGCCGGATCGATCTCGGGACTGACACCCATCTCGGCGATGATCTCTCGCTGCAGTTCACGCATGAGCCCAGCCTAGGGGCCTGGATGTTTCAGGCATGTTCCCAGCCGAGGTTCCTGGCCATGGTCTTCAGCGCCTGGACCACCATCTGGTACTCGCTGTCATTGAACCCCTCGGTGATCTCGGCCCGCAGCTCCTCGACCACGGCGGCCACGCGCTCGCCGGACGTGCGGCCCGTGCTGGTCAGCGTGTACATCCCGCCCTCGGCCACCAGCCAGCCGGACTCGACGAGCTCGTCCAGGTGCTCTTCCACCGTTCGCGGCCCCTCCTCGGTGGTGGCCGCGGCGGGCGCCAGCGACTGCCTGAGTTCCTCGGTGGTCTGAGGCCGGGCCGTCAGGGTGTTCATCAGGTGCCACTGGGCGCGTGTGAGTCCGTGTTCGGCGAGGGACTCGTTGACGCGCGTGGTCAGCAGGGTGTCCACCAGGTTGATCCAGTAGCTGAGCATCTGTTCGGTGGGGTTGCCCGACGGGGCGTCCCGGTCAATGGGGTCACTCATGGCACCACCCTAGGAGTGGGCTGCCGGAGAATCCAGAGCCGGGGGAATCTAGGATGGAGTCCATGACGACTCAGACTCAGGACCGTGCCCGACTGCTGGAACTCATCAAGGAACTGGCCGTGGTGCGCGGAAGGGTCACCCTCTCCTCCGGCAAGGAGGCCGACTACTACATCGACCTGCGCCGCATCACCCTCCACCACGAGGCCGCTCCCCTGGTGGGCCGGGTCATGCTGGACCTGCTGGACGAGGCTGGAGTCGAGGCCCAGGCCGTCGGCGGACTGACCATGGGCGCGGACCCGGTCGGCACCGCCATGCTGCACGAGGCCGGCCGTCAGGGCCGGCCCCTGGATGCCTTCGTGGTCCGCAAGGCGCAGAAGTCCTACGGCATGGGCCGTCAGGTGGAGGGGCCGTCCGTGGAAGGGCGCCCCGTCGTCGTCCTCGAGGACACTTCCACCACCGGTGGTTCGGCGCTGACCGCCGTCGAGGGAGTCCGCCAGGCCGGCGGCCTGGTTCAGGCCGTGGCCGTGATCGTGGACCGGGACACGGGTTCCGCCGAACGCATCGAGGAGGAGGCCGGGGTGAAGTACCTGTATGCCTACGGCAAGGACGAGCTCGGCCTCGACTGAGCGGTTCGGAGACCCGTGGGCTACAACCAGTCGTTGCGCTTGAACAGGATGAACAACGTCAGGGCCACCGCCAGCATCAGCCCGAGGGCGAACGGGTAGCCCCACACCCAGTGCAGTTCGGGCATGAGGTCGAAGTTCATGCCGTAGACCGAGCCCACCAGCTGGGGCGCGAAGATGATGGCCGCCCAGGATGAGATGCGCTTGACCTGCTCGTTCTGCGCCACGGAGACCTCGGCGAGCTTCTTCGAGGTCAAGGTGGAGTCCAGTTCCAGGGTATGTTCGAGCATCGTGCGCATGGAGGCGACCCGGTCGTTGATCAATACAGTGTGATCGTGCACGTCGCGCAGTTTGCGGACCACCTCGAGCTTGCCCGGATCAGCATCCTGCTCCTTGCTGAGGGCATCGATCATGGTCTCCAGCATGTGTGGCAGGGACCGGATGGCCCGTTGGAAGCCCACCACCTCGCGGGAGAGCTCGTAGATGCGGCGGGTCACGTTGCCGTCCCCGGCGAAGATCTCGTCCTCGATTTCGGCGATGTCGTTCTCCAGGCCCTCGGCCACGGGGAAGTAGTCGTCCACCACGGAGTCGAGGATCCCATGCACCACGGCGGAGGTGCCGGCGGAGAGCAGTTCCGGCTGTTGCTCCTCCAGGTGGCGACGGACCCGGGAGAGGTCCGGGACCTCGGAATGGCGGACCGTGACCACGAAGTCGCGGCCGACGAACACGTTGAGCTCGCCGAACTCCACCGTCTCCGTCTCGTCCAGGTACCGGGCCGGGATCAATACGAAGAAGCGGTCGTCGCCATAGTGTTCGAGCTTGGCCCGCTGCCCGCCCACCAGGGCGTCCTCCACGGCCAGCTCGTGCAGATTGAGCTCGTGCGCCACCTCCTGCAATTCCGCCTCATCCGGCCGGTACAGCCCCACCCACGCCATCCCGCCGAGCCGTTTGCACTGCTCGAAGGTCTCCTGCAGTGAGGTGGGCGCCAGAATGCGCTGGCCGTCCTTGTAGATGGCGTTGTCGACGATGGTCACGGGTCCATTGTGCGCCGGAGACAGCGGCTACCGTGGTGCCCATGAGCGAAACCGGTGTGTTCAAGCCCGCAGAGTCCGTCGTGACCGCCCCCCTGGCCGCCCTCGGGCTCGTCGGCGGCTACCTCACCGCCCGCGAGACCGGCGTCCGCGCCCTCGGCGGTGTGGTCCTGGCCGCGGCCGGTGCCTACGCGGGCCGCACGTGGGCCGCCAAGGGTGGCGCCGCCACCACCGTCACGCTGTCGGTGTTGTACATCGGCGGCTTCGGCGCCTCCCACCCGCTGGCCAAGAGGATCGGTCCGTGGCCGGCCGTCCTGACCGTGGCAGGGGCCTCGGCGCTCGCCTCCTGGGCGCTCGTCGACCGCGTCAAGTGACGCCCGACGCCGGCCCGGTAGCCTCGGGCGACTCCCTCGCCCCTGCTCGGGGGGCACCCGAGCCCGACGTGCTGGTGGAGCCGGGCGCCGACGTCGTGAGCACCGGGGAGGCCAAGCGCGAGGTGGGCGTGGGCCCCTGGGAGGGTGATTGGCCCGCGGGGGAGCAGTGGGACCCCGAACTCCTGCGCGAGGGCGACCGGCGCAATGTGGCGGACCACTACCGGTACTGGACGCTCGAGGCGATTGTGGCAGACCTGGACTCCAGGCGGCACCCATTCCACGTGGCGATCGAGAACTGGCAGCATGATCTGAACATCGGGACCGTGGTGCGCACCGCCAATGCCTTCAATGCGGCCGGCGTGCACATCATCGGCCGGCGCCGCTGGAACCGCCGCGGGGCCATGGTCACGGACCGCTATCTGCACGTGCACCACCACCCCTCTGTCGAGGACTTCACGGCATGGGCGGCGGCCGAGGGGCTGGCCGTGATCGGCATCGACATCTTCCCGGACTCCGTGCCGTTGGAAACGTATGACCTGCCCGAACGGTGCGTGCTGGTGTTCGGCCAGGAGGGCCCCGGGCTGTCCGAGGAGGTGCACGCTGCGGCCGAGGCCACGCTGTCCATCGCGCAGTACGGATCCACCCGGTCGATCAACGCCGGGGTGGCTGCCGGAATCGCCATGCATGCCTGGATCCGGCAACACGGCGCCAGTCAGCACCCCTGGCGGGGTGGGGCAGCCGGCGGATCCAGCGGCCTCGGTTGACTAGGATGGGACGTGGACAGGGTCACCCGATACCTATCGATGTCAAGGAGCCGCAATGCCCATCGCCTCACCGGACAAGTACGCCGAAATGATCGACTCCGCCAAGAACGGCGGTTATGCCTACCCGGCCATCAACGTCACCAGCTCCCAGACGCTGAACGCCGCCATCCGAGGCTTCGCCGAGGCCGGTTCGGACGGCATCATCCAGGCCTCCACGGGCGGCGCGGCCTACTTCTCCGGTTCCTCCGTCAAGGACATGGTCACCGGTTCACTGGCCATGGTGGCCTTCGCGCGCGAGGTGGCCAAACAGTACGACGTCAACATCGCCCTGCACACGGACCACTGCCCGAAGGACAAGCTGGACGGCTTCGTCATGCCGCTGCTGGATGCCTCCGAGGCCGAGGTCAAGGCCGGCCGTGACCCGTTCTTCAACTCGCACATGTGGGATGGCTCGGCCGAGACCCTCGAGGAGAACCTGCGCATCGGCCGCGAGTTACTGGCCCGCACCCGCGCCAACCGGCAGATCCTCGAAGTGGAGATCGGCGTGGTCGGCGGCGAGGAGGACGGCGTGGCGCACGAGATCAATGACAAGCTCTACACCTCCGTGGCGGACGGCCTGGCCACCATCGAGGCCCTCGGCGCCGGGGAGAACGGCCGTTACATCACGGCCCTGACCTTCGGCAACGTCCACGGCGTTTACAAGCCCGGCAACGTCAGGCTGCGCCCGGAGATCCTGGACGAGATCCAGCGCGAGGTCGGCGCCAGTATCGGCCAGAGCCGCCCCTTCGATCTGGTCTTCCATGGCGGTTCCGGCTCGTCAGCCCAGGAGATCTCGGACGCGGTGTCCTACGGCGTCATCAAGATGAATGTGGACACGGACACCCAGTACGCCTTCACCCGCCCCGTGGTGACGCACATGTTCCAGAACTACGATGGCGTCCTGAAGGTCGACGGCGAGGTCGGCAACAAGAAGTTCTACGACCCGCGCACCTGGGGTGCCAAAGCCGAGGAGGCCATGGCCACCCGCGTGGGGCAGGCCTGCCAGGAACTCGGCTCCGCCGGTCAGTCCATCGGTTAACCCATCACGACGCCGGCCGGGCTCATTCCGCAGTGGGGGCACCGGCCGCCGTCCTCGAGAAGGAGAAGCCCATGCCCTGGTTCGCATGGATCGCCATCATCGCCATCCTCGTCTGGGGCGGCATCATGGTCTTCAGCATGGTGACCGGCAAGGCCATTCCGGGCTCGGATGGTGAGTCGACCGACCCGGAGGAACTCGAGCGCCTCAAGAAGCGCATCGAGGCGTTGGAGTCGGGGCAGGTCAAGCCCGAGGTGGAGCGCCGCATCGACCGTCTCGAGGCCCGCGTGGAGAAGCGTGAGCTGCGGGACAGCGAACATGAGGCCTGGGAGCGCAAGGCCCGAGAGATGGGCCTCGGAGACGACTGAGGTGGCTCGGTCAGCGCAGGGTGCGCCGCACCGCGTTGCTGATCAGGTCCACCAGGGCTGAGAGCACCACCAGGGCCAGAATGGTCCCGGTCATGCCGCCGTAGTCGAAGGTGACCCGCTGGTCCTCCAGCAGCCGGCCCAGGCCGCCGGCCCCCACCACGCCGACCACGACCGTCTCCCGCAGGGCCACCTCCCAGCGGTACAACCCGTAGGACAGGAACCTGCCTCCTGCCTGCGGGAGGGTCCCGTAGGCGAAAGCGCTGAACGGCGGGGCACCGGCGGCGATGAGGTGGTCGTGGGAGCGCCGGTCGAGGTTCTCCACCACCTCGGCGCAGAGCCGCCCCAGGATCCCGAAGTTGTAGGCGGCCAACGCCAGCGCCCCGGGCAGTGGCCCGGGCAGGAACAGGAACAGGGCCAGCAGGGCCCAGACCGGCGGCGGCAGAGACCGCGTGAACAACAGCAGCCAACGGGCCGCTGTCCCGGCTATCCGTCGAACGGGGCTGGCACCGGTGCCCCGGCCACGGGCCGCCACGAAGGCCGCTCCCACGGCCGCGACGCCGGCGATCGACCCGGCCACGAGGGACATCTGCAGCGTCTCGAGTGAGTCCTCGAGCAACCGGGACCACCCGCCGTCGGGCAGGGCCGGCGGCAGCAGGTCATCCACCAGGCCGACGAACAGGCCGGCGGTCCGATCGGAGAACAGCCGGGACAGGTCCGGCCCCAAGTGCGCAAGCGCGGCGATCGCGAGGGCCGCCGTGATCAGCACCGTCCCCCCGGTGCGCCAACGCCGCCCGCCGGCACGCCGGAGGCCGGAACCCCACCGGTCCACCACGGCCCCCAACAGCACCATGGTGAAGATCAGCGTCCAGACCTCACCGTGACGAGACCCGGAGAAGCTCAGGACCAGTTCGAAGCCGAGGCCGCCGGCACCCACCATGCCGAGGATCACGGCTGAGCGGACGGCGCACTCGAACCGGTAGAAGGCATACGAGGACAGGTCCGGAAGGGCGATCGGCGCCACGGCGTAGAGCAGCGCGGGCCCGCGGCGGGCGCCGGACGCCCGCAGCGCCTCGAAGGGGCCGCTGGCGGACTCGTCGATGATCTCGGCGTAGACCTTGGCCGTGATGGCCCCGAAGGGGATCGCGATCGCCAGCACCCCCACCAGCGGGTCCCGGCCGAGCACGCTGAGCAGCAGCAGGGCCCAGACGGCCTCGTGGATGCCCCGCGGCAGCGCCAGGCTGAGCCGGGCGACCAGCCAACCGGCCTGGCGGGCTGTGCGGCTGGCCAGTGACCGACCACGGGACGGAGATCCGGCCGCCCACCAGGTCTCCGAGATGAGCACCCCGACCACCAGGCCCCCGGCCACGGCCAGAATCGTCCCCAGGACTGCGAAGGAGAGCGTGGTCAGGGTGGCCTCGGCGATGCGGGCCAGGAAGTCCGCCGACAGGTCCGGCGTGAGGGTTGCGGCGAAGAACTCGACGAACATCGGCCAGCCCCTGGTGTTGACCAGGGGGCCGTCCTCGGCCAGCCAGCTGCTCACGGACCACACGAGGACGAGCGCCCACGCGGCCGCCCAGATCCGTCCACCGCCGCGTAGTGGCCACCGGGATCGCCGGGCGGGCCGGTCGGATCGCTGACCTGACTGCTGGCCAGGTTGCAGACCGGACTGCCAGCCAGGGTGCCGGCCGGACCCTTCCAGCCGGGTCAGGGCCGTCAGTCCGCTGGGGTTCACCGTTCGGATTCCAGCTCGTAGAGGCGCTCCCGAGCCTGCTGATCCACGTCGGCGGCCGGGAGATCGAGGACGACGCGACCCTGGCGCAGTCCCACCACGCGGTCGCAGTGGCGAACGGCGAGGTCGAAGTCGTGCAGGCTCACCAGCAGCGTCCGGCGCGGTCGATCCCGGCTCAACACTCCGCAGAGCAAGCCCATCACCTCGTCGGCACGGGTGGGGTCCAGGCTGGAGACCGGTTCGTCGGCGAGGACGAGATCCGGGTCCTGTACCAGGACCCGGGCCAGCGCCACGCGCTGCTGCTCCCCGCCGGAGAGCCGGTCGGTGCGCTGGTGCAGGTGGCCGGCGATCCCCACCCGGGCCAGGGCTCCGCGAGCCTCGTCCACCTGTAGTGGGCGGACCAGGGAGCGTAGGGCCCGCCACCGGCCCCAGCTGCCCAGGTGGCCGGCGTTGACGTTGTGCACCACCCGCAGCGGGCCGACCAGGTTGAGGTGCTGGTGCACGGAGCCGATCCTGCTCCGCAAGGCCCTCAATCCACGTGAGGACGCACGGGCGGGGTCCGTGCCCAGGACCTGGGCCCGGCCGGAGGTGGGAGTGACAGTGCCGTTGCACAGACCCAGCAAGGTGGACTTGCCCGCGCCGCTGGGCCCCACCAGAGCCACCCGTTCGCCGGGCTGGATCCGGAGGGTGATCCCGTCCAGAGCCGGTCGACCCCCGTGGGCTCCGTGGCCCCCGTAGGCCACGGTGAGGCCCTGCAGGGACACGGCGGGCGTCGGCTCCGTCCTTGGGTCAGGCATGTGTCATCGGATCAGGCCGAGCGTACGGCCGATCTCCTCGATCCGCGCATGATCGGAGGCCTCCGCCGGGATGATCGCCTCCGCACCGTAGGCCTCGAGGAGCGCCGCCTCCTCCGGGTCGGATCCGTCGAGGTCGAGCAGGGCCTGCCGGAGGTCTGCGGTGAAGCCCTCGCCGAGCCGCTCGTCCATGGCGGGGGAGCCGATCCAGTGGTAGTCGGCATACTCCGGGGTCGTGAAGATCTCCCGCACGGTCTCCGTGTCCACCGTTCCGGCCTCGGTCCGGGACCGCCACACCTGTTCGTTGAGGGCCCCGACCTCGTAGCTGCCGGATTCCACCAGGTCGATGGTCAGGTCATGGGAGCCGGAGAATCCGGGCTCACCGTCGAGGTCGGCCGCCGGGTCCACGCCGGCCTGATCCAGGAAATAGGACGGCATGAGGCGCCCGGACGTGGAGGACTCGCTGCCGAAGGTGAACCGCGTGTCCGCCAGTTCTGCCAAACCGGCCACGTCCTCGACCGGTTCCAAGCCGGCATCGCGATGGGCGATGAAGACACTGCGGAAGCGCTCGTCGATGTCCCGCTGGGCCAGGACTGCCGCTCCCTCGGTGCGCAATCGTGCCTGGACGCCGGTCAGGCCCCCGTAGAAGACCAGGTCGAGGTCCCCGGTGCCGAACAGGCTGACGGAAGCGGCGTAGTCACTGACGGGGACGTACTCGACCTCCACGCCCAGCTCTGCCGCAAGGTAGGCGCCCATCGCCTCCTCGCGCTCGGCGAGGTCGGAGGGGTCCGTGTCCGGTATGGCGCTGATGCGCAGTGCTCCTGCTTCCTGTTCCTCCGCGGCAGCGGCCCCGCCCGCCCCGGGGGAGTCGGAGGAATCGGATGTATCGCCGCAACCGGAGGCCATCACTGCCACGGCGAGGCCCAGGCCCGCGACTGACCAGGGGAGATGGCGGTGGGAGGTGCGCATAGTGGCATCCTAGCCAACCGGACTCGCCGAAATCGGTGCTCGGCGGCGGTGACCCGTCCCACGGCTCAAGCGGGGTTCCACGGGTAGGGTCAGAGGTGTCCCATCCTGCTCCGGCGTGGGCCACCGCGCCAGTACCGGTGCCGCCCGCCCCCGGAGCCATCCGCACCAAGGAGCACCATGTCCTCTGACGCATCCCTCGTCGGCAAGAACCTCATGCAGCCCGCCCCCACGCAGCTTCCGGAGGAGCCGGAAGTCCTGGCTCGGATCGAGGCGGGCGACCTGCCGGAGGACATCGCCACCCGGTTCCCCAAGTCCTCCCTTGCCTGGGCTCTGATGGCCGAGGATGCCTGGGCTGAGGGGCGCACCATCGACGCCTACGCCTTCGCCCGGGTGGGGTACCACCGTGGCCTGGATTCGTTGCGGGGTGCGGGCTGGCGGGGTGCCGGCCCCGTGCCCTACTCCCACGAGCCGAACCGCGGTTTCCTCCGGTCGCTCTACATGCTCGGCCAGGCCGCCGCCGCCATCGGGGAGGCCGAAGAGGTCCACCGCATCGAGGCCTTCCTGGTGGACGCCGATCCCACGGCCACAGAGCAGATCGCCCGGGGCTGAGCCATGATGCCGAACCCCGCCGTCGGCGCAGGCGGCAGCGACGGCCCCGCAGGGGCTGACACCATCCTTGTGGGCACCTTCAATACCCCGGGCGAGGATGCCCCCGCCCTGGCCAACGCCGGCGGGCTCGTGCGCACCACCGGCTGGCCGGAGCACGCGGACGTCGTGGCCGGGGGTGGCCCTGACGCCCCCTCGTGGCTGGTCCGTGGCCGATCGGGCACGGACTCGGAGGGCACGTTGTATGCCGCCCTGCACCTTCCCGAGGGGGCGATCGCCGCCCTGTCCCCGTCCCCCGGCAACGACGTCGGCTGGGTGACCTCCCAGCGCGTGGCCACCGGTGGCGCGAATACCTGCCATGCGGACCTCAACCCCTCCGGCACCTGGCTGGCCGCGGCCTCCTACGACTCCGGCACCCTGACGGTGACCCCCGTCCTTGAGGGCGGCCTACTGGGGCAGCCGATGGCTGTCCAGGCACCGGACGGGTCCGGACCGGTAGTCTCCCGCCAGGAGGCCCCGCACCTGCACTTCGTGCTGTTCCTGGATGATGACCGCCTGCTCGTCACGGACCTGGGCGCCGACCGCGTCCTCGAGTACTCCATCCAGGACATCGTCCGGAACGGGGCGGGTAGTGCTCCCGGGGAGACTGGGGTTGTGGGAGTGGACTGCCCGCCGTCCTGGGTCCACCTCCTGCCCGCCGGCACGGGCCCCCGCCATCTCGCGCTGTTGCCGCCGTTGCCGGAGGCCGGCGTCGAGGGGCGTCACCTGGCCGTGGTGGGCGAACTGGACTCGCGGCTGCACGTGCTGGATCTGGACGCCACCGCCGAGGGATTCCCCGAGGTCGCCATCGTCCCGACTCACGGTCAGGACCAGGATCCCGGATCCGCCCAGGACAACCTGCCCTCGCACCTGGTGGTGTCCCCTGACGGGTCGCTGATCTATGTGGCCAACCGCGGGCGGGACACCATCGGCGTGATCCGCCGTGCCGGGACCCCCGAACTCGTCGCCGAGGTGCCGTGTGGCGGGAACTGGCCCCGGCACATAGCGCTCGGTCATCCGGCCGTGGCACCCACGCTGCTGGTCGCGCTGGAACGCGGCGACGCCGTCGTCGGGCTCCCGCTGGATGCCGACGGCATCCCCGGGGAGGCACGAAGCCGGATCACCGTGCGGCGACCCGGCTTCGTCCTGCCCGCTTCCTGAGTTCCTGGAACGGCCTCTGGGTGACCTACGCGGGGGCGGGGGCTACGAGGTGCGGGGGAGGAAGGTCCGGCCGTCCAGGTACGCCTTGCGCCAGCGGCGCACGACGACCTCCCGGAACAGGTTGCCCTGGGAGAAGGGGTCGCGGGCGATGAAGGCCTCCGCCTCGTCCCTCGTCTCGAGGTCCACGAGGTAGATCCCGCCGTCGGCGTGAGTGCCGTCGTCCGAGAGCTTGGCGCCGCAGGCCAGGAGCAGTTCCGCATTCGCGGACAGGAACTCCAGGTGTTCGGCGTAGCGGTCCTGGCGGACCTGGGCCCGTTCAGGGGCGTCATAGGTTTCGATCAGGTACGGCATGGTGGGTCGCGTCCTTTCGTCGGACTCTGCAGGTTCTTCGGGCTCTGCCGGTCAGACGGCCAGGAAGCCCCAGAGGAGCACGGCGGCGCCGAAGATGACGCCCAGGAACACCAGGATCAGCACCATGTAGCCCATCACGTCCCGCAGTTTCAGGCCGGAGATGGCCAGGACCGGCAGGATCCAGAACGGTTGGACCATGTTCGTCCACTGGTCACCGATCTGCACGGCGACCGCGGTGGCGGCGTTGTTGGCGCCCATCGCCTGGGCGGCCTCCATCATCACCGGGCCCTGAACGGCCCACTGGCCACCACCGGAGGGCGCGAGCAGGTTGATGATGCCGCCGGAGATGAAGGACCAGAACGGCAGGGTCTCAGCGGTGGAGAAGGTGCCGAACCAGTCGGCGAAGGACACCACGAGGCCGGAGCCCACCAGGATGCCCATGATGCCGGCGTAGAACGGGTACTGGATGATGATGCCGGAGACGATCTTGACGCCGTCGTTCACCGCCGCCAGGAAGGCGGAGGGTCGGGCGAACAGGATGATGCCGAGGAACAGGAACATGAAGTTCACCGCATCCAGGTTCAGGGTGCCGCCCTGGAAGAAGTAGTTGAACGCGTAGACGAGGGCGATCAGGCCGATGCCGATGCCGATGATCGGGCTGTTGTTCAGCTTCGCCGCGAGCGTGGTGCGTTGGTCGAGCTCCTTGATGGGGGCGTCGACGGCGTGGGACGTGCGGTCCATCTCCTTGATCTTGGCCGGGTCCTTCGGGTGCAGTGCCATGTTGAACAGCGGCAGGAAGAGGAGCACGGCGAGGTTGGTCAGCAACAGGTAGGGCGAGAAGATGGTGTCCGCCAACGGGATGATGCCCACCTGTTCCTGCAGGAAGTGGCCTTCCGTGGCGATCAGCAGTGGCACGGATCCGGACAGGCCGATGCCGTAGACGGCGAAGCCGGAGTAGCCGGCGGCGATCGCCAGCGGGTAGTGCAGTCCCTTGACGTTCATGGCCAGCTTCTGGGCGATGATGCCGCCCATGACGAGGCCGAAGCCCCAGTTCAGCCAGCTGCCGATGCCGCCCACGAGGGTTGCGACGACGATGGCCACCTGCGGGGAGGAGATCCGGATGGTCAAGGCGTCCAGCAGGCGATCGACCAGGGGGGTCTTGGCCAGGATGTAGCCGGCCAGCAGGACCACGGTCATCTGCATGGTGAAGGCCAGCAGGTCCCAGAATCCGCCACCCCAGTACTCGACGACCTCCAGGGGCGAGGAACCCTGGGCCAGGATGGCCAGGATCATGGTGAGGCCCGTCAGCATGATCGCGATGACCAGCGGATCCGGCAGGTACTTGTCCATCAGGTTGGTGAAGAATCCGGCGGTCCGGTCCAGGACATTGCCCTTCTGGGGCCGTTGTGGGCGTTCAGTTGTTGTGGTCATGATCACTCTTTCGGAGACGATGGGGGATACTCGGTGCGGAAAGTGTGGAAGGTGCGGATTGTTCAGTAGTGCGCAACAGTTCGATGAGCCGCTTGTCGCGCCAGGTCACCCGGTCCTCCCAGCGCTCCAGGGGAAGCAGGGCACGGCGCTGGCGCTCCACCTCGGCCACCAGCTCGGGGGTCCAGGGATCGTGCTGGCCGCGTTCGGCGCCCATGCGCGCATAGGCCGGGCCCATCTTCTCCGCGTGCGAGGAGATGCCGCCGCGGGTGTTGAGGTCCGAGGTCTCGAAGGGCCCCATGAAGGACCAGCGGCGCCCGAGGCCGTCCCTCATGACCGTGTCGATGTCCTCCACGGTGGCGACCCCGTCCCGCACGAGAGCATAGGCCTCACGCAGTACGGCGCCCTGCAGGCGGTTGAAGAGGAAGCCCTCCACCTCCCGGGCCACGGTCACCGGGGACATCCCGGCCCCGGCATAGAGGCCATGGGCGGTGGCGACGACGGCCGGCCGGGTGAGCGGGGAGGGCACCAGTTCGATGACGGGCAGCAGGAACGGCGGATTGCCGGGGTGGGCCACGAGGATCCGGTCCGCGGAGGGGAGGCCTTCGGCGGTCTGTGAGGCCGGGATCGCCGAGGAGGAGCTGGCCAAGACTGTCTCCGGACCGGTTGCCGCACCGAGTTCGGCGAAGATCGAGCGCTTGACCTCGAGTCGTTCCGGCACACATTCCTGGACGAGGGTCGCGCCGGCCACGGCGGTGGTCAGCTCGGCCTCGACGGTGACGCGGGAGGCGATGGCCGCGGGGGACTCGGTCAGCAGGCCCGCTTCGGCCAGGGCGGTGAGCTTCGCGCCCAGTTCCCCGGGGACGGCCTCCCTGCGGGCGGCCTCGGGTTCACACACGGTGACCGGGTGCCCGGCGCGGGCGAAGACCAGGGCGAAGGCGACGCCGATGGACCCGCCGCCGACAACGGCGATCTTCTCAGGCTGTGCCACCTGCTCAGACATCGGCGCGTCCCACGGTCAGGCCGCCGCAGACGTAGAGGGTCTGGCCGGTGACGAAGCCGCTGCGGGAGTCCAGCAGGTAGGACGCGGCATGGGCCACGTCCTCGGCCGAGCCCATGCGCCGCACGGGCACCGACTCGATGATGGCCCTGGTCTTCGGGGAATCGGCCGGGTTGGCCCGGGTGAACAGGTCCGTGGCGATGGGACCGGGGCCGATCGCGTTGGCGGTGATGCCGTTGCGGCCCTCCTCCAAGGCCACGACGCGGGTCAGGCCCAGCAGCCCGGCCTTGGTGGCGGCGTAGGCCACGCGAAGCTCCTTGCCGAGGGCCGCCCGGGAGGACATGTTGACGATCCGGCCGAAGCCGGCCTCCCGCATCCCGGGCAGCAGGGCCTGAATGCATTGCAGGGCGCTGCGCAGGTTCAGGGCCACGGCGGCGTCGAACTGGTCCAGGGTCTGGTCCGTGACGGCGTTGGGGAACACGGCCCCGACGTTGTTCACCAGACGCGTGATCGGCCCGTCAGCCAGTGCTCGCTCGAGAGCCTGGGCGGTGGAGTCAGGATCGGAGAGGTCGCCATGGATGGCGTCCTCACCCTCTCGGTCCAGGATGACCGGTTCATAGCCGTCCTGACGGCAGCGTTCCGCGATGGCGGCGCCGATGCCGTGGGCCCCGCCGGTCACCAGGACACGTTCACGGGTGGTGCGGTGCTCGGTGCCCGCGGCATTCCTGGCGGAGGTAGTGCTGACGGTGCTGGTGGTGCCGGCATGGTCAGTGGAGGTGTTCTCGTTCATGCGGTCCTCAGATCGTGGCGATCGGGTTGAGCGGCGAGCCGGAGGCGCCCGGCAGGTTCAGGGGTGGTGCCGTGAGCAGGAAGGCCGTGCGGCCGGCCTCCCGCAGTGCCGCGGCGAGCTCGGTGAGGTACCAGAGTTCTCCGAGGGGGACGCCCAGCTTGAACAGACAGTGCTCGTGCAGCGGCAGGATGGAGGCCGGTGCCGGCGCCGGGGTGGCCGGGTACAGCTCCACGGCATAGTTGTCCGCGGCGATGGCGGCAATGCCGGTCTCGGTGACCCAGTCCAGCAGCGCCGGATCGCGACCGTCGAGGACGGCGCCGTAGTGGTGCAGCACGTCCGGATCGGGATCGCCGGCCATCTCGAGCACCTTGGCGGCGAAACCGGTGTGGAAGGTGACGATGTCCCCGGGGCGGACCTCGATGCCGTCGGCGTCCAGGACGGTGCGGATCTGGTTGAAGCCGATGATCTGGTGGTCCGTGCCGAAGTGGTGGGCCAGATCGATCAACACAGCACGTCCCTGGACCGGATGTGAGGCCACGGTGCCGATGCCGACCGGGCCCAGGTCCGCCGTCGTGGGCTGATGGGGACCGGGGACCCCACAGTCCGCCGGATCCGTGGCCCCCCGCACCTCGATCCCGGCGCGGAAGCCGTTGTAGTAGACCGGCTCGGGAACGCCGTCACCGTCGGTATCGAACATCGAGCCCACGTGGGCGAAGGCGTCCCACTGGGTGGAGTACTGGTTGTGCAGGACCACGAGGTCGTCACTGAGCACGTCCGAGGAGCCGGGAGACAGGGGCTCCATGATGCAGTTGGCGCCGGAACGCCCCTGCCGCAGGGTCGGGCGCACCAAGGGCGGCAGGCGGTTGGCGTTCAGGGCTTGGCCCCCCGGGAGGGTCAGGGGCAACCCGAGGGCGAGGGCACGCCCTTCATGGACCTCGGCCAGGCCTTCGGCGACCTTGGCGGACGTGAGCAGGTTGATGCGGCCCAGGGCGTCGTCCGGTCCGAAATCACCCCAGGTGGAGGGTTCGGGACGCTGGCGCCAGCGCGGGGACTGTGGCTCGTCCATGACTGTCTCTCTCGATCAATGGTGCGGGGTGGGTGTCTGACGACCGTGAACTGACACACGGGGGCTGGTGACGCCACCCACAGGTGTCCATGGTTCACGCGACTCTCACTTCTGTCCAAGATGGATTCGGGATAGTTTTATGCAGGAACGTGATGAATTCCGCTGACCTGGACGGAGACTCATGGACATCAAGATGCTCCAGGCGTTCGTGATGCTGGCCGAGGAACTCCACTTCACCCGTGCGGCCGAGAGGCTCGGTGTGGCCCAACCGCTGGTCAGCCAGTGGATCCGGAAGCTGGAGAAGGAATTGGGCGAGCCGGTGGTGGGACGGACCACCCGGACCGTCAGGCTCACCGCTGCCGGGGAGGCCGCCCTGCCGCATGCCCGGCAGGCGGTGGAATCGGCCCGGTTGATGACGCGCGCCGTCCACCAGGAGGGTGCACCCCTGCTCGGATCCGTGACCCTGGGGTACGCGGGCGCCTCCTCGCGGCCGTGGCTGCCGGGAATTGCCCGGGCCGTCCGGCGCGACGCGCCCGGAGTGGACCTCCGCCTGCGCTCCATGATCTATGCCGGTGCGGCACCCTCGCTGGTGGCGGCAGGGGACCTGGACATCGCCTTCGGGCGACGGCCCCTGACCTACTCCGGCCTCGAGGACCGGGTCTTCGAGTACGAACGGGTGCTGGTGGGGGTGTCCTCCGACCATCCGTTGGCCGGTGAGGAGCAGATCGATATCCGTGCACTGGCCTCGGAGCCGTGGGTCATGTTTCCCGCCCAGCAGGGATCGAGCGTCCGGGACATGGGGCTGCGCCTGGCCAACCGCGCCGGCTTCACTCCACGCCTGGTGCAGGAGGCCCCGGATTCCTACACAATCCTCGGATTGGTGGCGGCCGGCGTCGGCGTCACCCTCACGATCTCCTCCGTGGCCCATGTGGAGACCCCCGGGTTGGCCTTGCGGCCGTTGGCCGGACCGGCCCGGTATCTGACGGCCACATTGCTCCACCCGAAGAGGCCGAACCGCGCCACTGAGGCCGCCCTGGAGGTGCTCGCCGCGCTTCACCCCGAGCCCGAGCGTCCGGACGACTCTGTCCTGTACTGAACGGGCCGGCATCGTGCACCAGGGGTTGTGCCGCCGGACATGTCCCGCGGGCCGTCTATAGTGGCAACGGCCTAACGCCCCGTACTTTGCGGGCAGAAACCACGGGTGTGTTCTGCCCGCACAGTGCAGGGATCGGCGATCTCAGCCCCAGGGCAACCACCGCATGATTGCGCCGTACGAAGGAGTGACGATGCTGTTTCTGGCACGGATGGACGTGACCTTCCCCGAGTCGATGACCGACGAGGTCAAGGCCGATTTCCAGGTCAAGGAGAAGGAGTACTCGGGCAACCTGCAGCGCGAGGGCAGGATGCGGGACATCTGGCGCGTGGTGGGCGAATACGCCAACTACTCCGTCTATGACGTGGCCGACAATGACGAGCTGCACACCATCCTCAGCGGCTTCCCCATGTATCCCTACATGGACATCAAGGTCACCCCGCTGGCGAAGCACCCGAACTCGATCACGTAGCGCACCGGACCAGCACTAGACTTCTCGATCGTGGCCAAGCTCTACTTCCGCTACGGGGCGATGAACTCCGGCAAGTCGACCGGACTCCTCCAGGCCGCGTTCAACTACGAGGAACGCGGGCAGCGGGTCCTGCTGGCCAAGCCCCAGGTGGACTCGAAGGGCGAGGACCAGATCGTCTCCCGGCTGGGCGTCACCCGGAATGCCGACTTCCTGATCCCGCCCGGAGCCGACTTGATGGCACTGTTCCGTCAGGAGGCCCGTGGCGATGATCCGACCGCCCTGCTCACGCACCTGGACGCCGAGGTCAAGCCCGTCGCCTGCCTGCTCGTGGACGAGGCCCAGTTCCTTGAACCCGCCCAGGTGGACGACCTGCTGAGGATCGCCGTTCTCGAGGGCGTGCCCGTGATGGCCTACGGCATCCGCACCGACTTCCGCACGGCCTCCTTCCCCGGTTCGGCCCGGCTCCTGGAGGTGGCGCACTCCCTCGAGGAGCTCAAGACCATCTGCCGGTGCGGGCGCAAGGCCATCTTCAACACCCGCAAGGTGGTGGACGCGGTGGTGGGGCACGACGCCGGTCCGGCCGCCGATGCGCGCGAGTCCCGTCGCGAGCGCTTCGTCTTCGAGGGCGACCAGGTGGCCATCGACGGCGTGGAGGTCACCTACGAGTCCCTCTGCGGGGTCTGCTACCTCCAGGAGTCCGGCGGCCGGCTCGGCGCGGGGTGAGACTCCGGTCCGCGTCGCTGGGCACGGATTCTGCTGACGCGGCAGGTGTCAGAGGGACACGATCAACAGTGTCCCGGCGAACACGAGTCCGGAGGCGATGAACACCACGGTCGTGTAGCCGAGGATGTCCCGCATCTTCAGCCCGGCGATCGCCAGCAGGGGGAGGGCCCAGAACGGCTGGATCATGTTCGTCCACTGATCTCCGTAAGACACGGCCATGATCGTGATCGCGGGGTCCACACCGAGGTCGGCGCCGGCCCCGAGCATGATGGGACCCTGTACCGCGAACTGCCCGCCGCCGGAGGGAACGAAGAAGTTCACCAGGCCGGCGGCCAGGAAGGCGAGGAGCCCGAAGGTCACGGGGTTGGAGATGGACACGATGGCGTCCGAGAACACCTCGATCAGGCCGGTTCCGGACATCATCCCCAGGATGCCCGCATAGAGGGGGAACTGCAGCAGGATCTCCCCGACGTTGGAGGCGGCGTTCTTGGTCAGGTGGATCAGCTCGAAGGGATTGCGCACCAGCAACAGGATCAGGGCGAGGAAGGACCAGTTCACGGTGTCCAGGGTGAGCGTGCCGCCCTGCGCGAAGTGCAGGACCAGGTAGATCACCAGCATCAGGCCGAGCAGCAGGGTCGGCAGTCGGCTGGCGTCCACGCGGTCGGCCGGGGTCACGACCTCTTCCTGACCGTCGTTGCCCTGCTCGCGCGCGTCCAGGGCCAGCTCCACGATCCTGTCCCCGCGGCGGGGAGCCACCAGGAACAGGGCCAGGGCCACTACGAGGATCGTCACCACGGCGGCGATCATGTTCCAGGAGGAGAACACGGTCTCGCTGATCGGCACCGGCTGTCCGCCCAGGGAATCCATGAGGAAGGATCCCTCGGTGGCTGCGGTCAGGGGGCCGGAGGCCGAGTAGCCCATGTGCCAGACCACGAAGCCGGCGAAGCCGGCGGCCACCAGCATGGGGAAGTGCAGCTTCAGGCCGCGCTCCCGCCCCTGGTAGGCGACCTCCCGTGCCAGCAATCCACCGACCACCAGGCCCAGCCCCCAGGTGATGAGGCTGGCCACGGCGGCCACGGCGAAGACGAACACGTAGGAGGCGAGCTCCGTGCGGGGGACCGAGCCGAGGAAGGCCAGCACTCGCCGGATCGGTCCGGTGTTGGCCAGGATGTGGCCGAGCAGCAGGATCAGCGCCATCTGGGTGATGAAGTCGAGCAGTCCGGCCAGGCCGTCGCCCCAGTGGACCACAAGGTCGCCGGGGCCGGTTCCGGTCAGGATCAGGGCCAGGACCGCGACGATGAAGGTCAACACGATCGAGAACACCAGAGCGGACGGGATGAACCGTTCCACCACGTGGTTGACGGGTCGCATGGCGCGCGAGAGCGGGGTGCCCTCCTTGCGCCGCGGCGTTGTCTCGGAGGTTCCCGGGGTGCTGGACATGCCGATGGCTCCTGACGGTGCAGGGCCGGCGTCGTACGGTGCGATGGTGACGCCCGGGCCCCTGGGCGAAGGTGACTGGCACCACCATAGGCAGGCGTGGCATGGGCTGGACGGAACCCGGCGGCGTTTCACCCTTAACACCGGGGGTGTGCAGGGGTGAGGATCGGACCATGTTGACCATCGCGGCCCTCGAAGACGACATCGTGGTCCACCTGCCGGCGCCGAGGGTGTGGGAGTTGCTCACGGACTGGGCGGCTGCGCCGGCGTGGCTGGCCGATGTCGAGCAGATGCACGTCAACGGGCCGGCGGGCCCGGGTCAGGAGCTCTCCTACGCGATCGGCGGCCACCAGCGCCAGTACACGCTGGCCACCTATGATCCCGGGCACGGGCTGACCATGGTCTCCGGTGCCGATGACGCCGATGTGCGCGTGGAATACGGCTACCTCCTGCTGCCCGACGCCGGCTCCACCCGGGTGCACCTGCGGATCGCCGTGCGCGCCGCGGAGGAATTGCGCGAGGAGGCACTCGGCCTGGCCGCCGCGCTCGCCGACGCGGACGCGGGTCAGCTCGAGTCACTGCGCGACTACGCCGAGAAGGCGCCCTGAGGCGCAGCTCAGTTGAGCATCAGCTCAGCTGGGGCGCCCGCCCGAAGTGAGCGGCCTGAATGAGGTCTTCCACCAGGGCCAACAGGAACGAGCTCTCCACTGGCCAGAGCAGCACCCGGTCCTGCCCCGTGGCCGGCTCGGGCACCAGGCCGACCCGGTATGTGCCGCGCTGAGGGGTGGTGAGCACCGTGGTCTCGGGGAAGCCCTCGGCACCGTCCGCGTCAGCCTCGATCCGCCACACCCACCAGGGCTGGTCCCACAGGGCCGTCAGGGCGGGGTCGGCCCCGGCAGGCGGTGGCGTTGGCCCAGCCAGCCGCGCGTCGTAGACCGCAGGTGCGAGCAGGGCCGGGGTCGGCAGGAGATTCCAGGCGGGGGAGGCTCCCGCCCACGCGAGCAGCCGAGCCGAGAGCTCGGAGAGCGGGACCATGCCCACGTGCAGGTGCTCGGGACCGGGGGACTCCCATGGCGTGCCGAGCACCCGTTCGCCGAAGCCCGGCTGCGAGACCATGAGGGCCACGTCGGAGAGGCCGAACACCTGGACGAGGTGATCCCCGTCCCCTGCGGTACCCGTCAGGCGCAGGCGGAACGCCGACTCCGTCAGGGTGGCGGAGAGGAGGTCGCCGACCTCGGTCAGGTGGCCGTCCTCCACCAGCCCAGCGGCCTCGAGCTCGGCCGCCGACCCGTCCTGGCCTGGCCATCCAAGGCGTCCGTTGGCGACAGTACCGAGCTCTTGGAGTCGCTCGACCGCCGCCGGGGTCAGCCAGTCGCCCCCGCGGTCCGTGCCGTCGGAGTATTGCCACGGCGCGAGGTCCTCGACGGGAAGGTCGAAGGCGGCTGCGGCGGTGGCATCGTACCCGGGTTCGGCCGTGACCGGAGCCGAGGGCGGGGCCATGCCGTCCGGCGCGAGCTCCACGCTGCGGGCCATCGCCTCCAGGTCCGCGGTGAGGAAGAGCCGGTCCTGGACCGCGCAGGTGGTCGATATCTGGACCGCCCAACCATCCATCAACACCAGGTGGTCCACGCCGGAGACCAGCCGGCCGTTGTCCGCGCGGTGGAGGTACTCGATGCGGCGGGACTGCAGGGAGGTGTCCGTCTCGATGCCCAGGTGATCCTGCGGCCGGTCCCCGGGGCGGCGCTCCCAGCCGCCGACGTCGATAATCCGGCATTCCCGGAGAGTCGAGGTCAACCCTGTCAGTGCCTTGACGCTGAACTCACGGACGCTGCCCTCGAAGGGGTTGACCGTGACCACGATCGAGGGACGGAACGTGTCCTCGTCCACCGGGAGGGTGGCAATCAGCTCGATCTCCGGGCGGACCGACTCGGGGACCCAGTGGGGGGCTGGCCGGAACTGCAGGATGCCGAGGTAACCGGTGATCGGGGCCGGCGCTGAAGGGTTCATGGGTACTCTTTCCGGGTCAAAGGCAGGTCCGTGGTCACGGGCCGTCGGGGCGGCGCAGCGGGGTGTCGTACTGACCGCCGTGGTCCACCCAGTCCTGGTGCCAGGCGGGAGTGAGGGCCCGTGGCCACCAGAAGTTGAGGACGACGGTGATGACGAGGAACGGGAAGAGCAGCGAGAAACCGAGCACGCTGCTCGTCCAGCCCGGCCGGAAGTGGTCGACCCAGATGCTGACCCACAGCATGATCCAGGTGATCCCGATCCAGCCGATGTGCAGGGGGAACATGTTGTACCGCGTGGTGGACCAGGTGGACTTCGGCTGCCGGGCCCAGTTGCGGTATCTGCCAGTCCACGCCAAGTAACCCGGGATGAGGCCGGCCATTGCGGGAATCACCGCGATGGTGAGGAAGAACAGGTGTTCCAGCAGGGAATTCATCCGGCTCCTCGGTTCGACTCCGTCCACCGTATCCGCTGCAGGACCACGGGACCGAACTCAGCCGAAGGGGTTGAGGGAGGACAGGAACGCCTTGCCGGCGGCGGCACCCTTCTCCAACACGTTGCCGTCCGTGTGCCGGAACTCGTTGATGGCCTGGCCCACGCTGTTGCCGACCTTCCCGCCGACGAAGCCACCGATGAAGTTTCCGGCCACACCGCCGATCGCGGCACCCACGCCGGGGATGGGGATGAGAGCCTGGCCGATGGCGGCCCCGGCGACCTGCCCCACGCGGGCCCCGACGAGGGCGCCGGCTGTCTCGGCACCCGCCACGACCCCCGCATCCACGGCGGCGGTCCGCTGGTGTTCGGCCTCACTGGCGCCCGGATTGCGCATTAGGGACTCGTTGTAGGAGCTGCCGTACTCGCCGGTGAAGGTCAGTGCCGCGCCGCCGACCAGCAGGGTCCGACCGAGTGCAGGGTTCCCGGCGATCCGTTCGACGGTGCGCAGGCGGCTCGTCAGTGCGGTGACCGAGGTCGGCGTCCCGCTGGGGGACCGCCCGCTTCCGGAGGTGAGCTGCACGCGGAAGGTCCCCCGGCCGCCGTCGACGTTCAGCTTGGTGTTCTTCAAGAAGGGGTAGCGGGCCACCAGGGCGCCGAGCGGGGTCTTCGGATCGAGGCCGTCCAGCATGGCGCCGGTGGTGTTGTTGCTCAGCCGGTTCCCGCCCGTGGCGGCGTCGTTGAGTCGGTTGAGGTAGCTCTGGGGGACGCCAAGCTGTCCCAGGGTGGACGAGGAGAGGCGGGAGGTCTGCCAGCTCCCGGGCTTGCCGGTCAGGGTCTGGTAGTGCTGGGCATCGAACTGGAAATAGAGCTTGCCGTCCCGCGTGCGCAGGCTCAGTGCGCCGGCGCCGCCGGACGCCGCGGTGTTCTGGGAGGCGCCGATCGCCAGCATGGCGTCGGAGAGGTTCGCGTTGACGGTCACGCCGGAGGTGGGGTTGAGACCCCTGAGGGCGTTCGCGCAGGTCTGGACCGCGGTGTCATAGTCCTCGGCCACGGCGTCCACGCGGCTTTGGATGCCGGCGCCGTCATCGGCGTAGTCGTCCGGGCGGTCGACCCTCGGCATCGTGTTGTGCGTGGCCGCGTCGGTCTTGGCATCCGTGTACCGGGTGCGAAGCCCCTCGATGTCGTCGGAGAAATTCTCCAGGGCGGAGGCGGCCTCGTCTGTGAGCGTCTCGTAGGCGTCCACATAGGGTTTCATCACGTCCACGAAGGCCGTGTACACGCGGGCGCTGTGGGGCGTGATCAGGCGCCCGTCGCTGAGTTGGGTCCAGGTCTCGGCCGCGTCCGCGTAGTGACCGCTGACCGTGGTCCCCAGGGAACGGACCTTCCTCGCCGCGGGGTCGATCGTCCCGGAGGACGGCAGTCGGGTGGGCAGCTGGCTGGTGTCGACGGCCATGGTCATCCTTCCGACTGGGGGCCTGCGGCCGGGGCTTCGGGGATGGTGTAGACATCCTCCTCGGCGTCGGCGGCCATGGTCAGATCGGCGCTCGCGATCGCGTTGATGAGCTCGGTCGTCGAGGAGCAGATGTTGTTTCCTGAGCCGGCCACCGCCTGGAGCAGGGGATCGGCCACCTGTTGCAGCAGGTCGTCGATCGCCGAGCCGATCTCCAGGTGGTCGCACGCCGTGGCGGCGGATTCGAAGCGGGCGGTCATGGTGGGGGCGAACTCGACGATCTCGTCGATCTTCGACGTGGCCGTGCGCACGGTGGACCGTGCCGGCTCCTCATCGACGTGCCAGTCCGTCATGCGATCTCCCCGCTCCAGCGACCTGTGAACCCCGTTGGCTCCGCCGACAGCCTAGGCCGACTGCGGGGGCGGGGCGATGGGCAGAACTCCCCATGGGCCCTGACTGGTAAACTCCGGTTGTAAGGCCCTCGTGTGATGCACCGCACGGCAGAGAACCGTGGGAGCGGTCACCGGGGGCGTTTTCCATGTCGAGGGCCGGACGGGACCGCCGCAAGTACGGTTGCCGTGGCCTGCTCAGGAGAGATGCATTCATGCCAGCAATCGCGATCGTCGGCGCCCAGTGGGGCGACGAGGGCAAGGGGAAGGCCACCGATCTGCTGGGCGGCCGCGTGGACTACGTGGTCAAGCCCAACGGCGGCAACAATGCCGGACACACCGTCGTCGTCGGCGGTGAGAAGTTCGAACTCAAGCTGCTGCCGGCTGGCATCCTGTCTCCGAACGCCGTCCCGGTGATCGGCAACGGCGTGGTGGTCAACCTCGAGGCCCTGTTCGAGGAGATCGACGGGCTCGAGGCCCGCGGTCAGCGCTGTGACCACCTGAAGATCTCTGCCAATGCGCACCTGGTGGCTCCGTATCACCAGACCATGGACAAGGTCACCGAACGCTTCCTCGGCAAGCGCGCCATCGGCACCACCGGCCGTGGCATCGGCCCCACCTACATGGACAAGGTCGGCCGCCTCGGCATCCGCGTCCAGGACGTCTTCGACGAGTCGATCCTGCGCCAGAAGATCGAGGGCGCCCTGCGCCAGAAGAACGAGCTGCTGGTCAAGCTGTACAACCGCCGGGCCATCACCGTGGATGAGATCGCCGAGTACTTCCTGTCCTACGCCGAGCGGCTGCGTCCCATGGTCGTGGACTCCACCATCCTGCTCAACGACGCCCTCGATGAGGGCAAGGTTGTCTTGATGGAGGGCGGCCAGGCCACCTACCTGGATGTGGACCACGGCACCTATCCGTTCGTGACGTCCTCCAACCCGACCGCCGGCGGCGCCTCCGTGGGCGCGGGGATCGGCCCCACCCGCTTCACCCGCACCATCGGCATCGTCAAGGCCTACACCACCCGGGTGGGGGCCGGCCCGTTCCCCACCGAGCTCTTCGACGAGGACGGCATGGGCACGCGCCTGCGCACCGTGGGCGGCGAGTTCGGCGTGAACACCGGCCGCCCGCGCCGCACCGGCTGGTATGACGCCGTGATGGCCCGCTACGCCACCCGCATCAACGGTTTCACCGACTACTTCCTCACCAAGTTGGACGTCCTCACCGGCATCGAGCAGATCCCGGTGTGCGTGGCGTATGACGTGGACGGGGTGCGGCATGACGAGATGCCCATGACACAGACCGCGTTCCACCACGCCAAGCCGATCTTCGAGTACTTCGAGGGGTGGACCGAGGACATCTCCGGTGCCCGCACCATGGAGGACCTGCCGGTCAATGCCCGCGACTACGTGCTGGCACTGGAGAGGATGTCCGGCACCCGGATGTCCGCGATCGGCGTCGGGCCGGGCCGGGACCAGGTGGTCCAGGTCCGGGACCTCATCGAGGACTGACCACCTCCACCACGAAGCCGTCCGGGCGAACCAGCAGTGCCGTACCGTCGGGCAGCCCCGCCTCCGGGGCTGCCCGGAACCCGTACACCGGCAGTCCCGACGCCGGCCTGGCACGTCCGGCGGCCCTGTCCCGGTGGCGCTCGGCCAGGTCCCGCGCCAACCTCTCGGCTGCCGGACCGTAGGCGTGCACCTGCCACTCGGCCGTGGCGAGCACCTCATGGTTGTCCCCGCGCCCGTCCCCGCCGGGCACCGGACCGGTATGGCCGCCGTCTGGCACCCAGGGAAGGCGACGGCCCCGAACCTTGCCGCGGCGCCGCCGTCGTTGGCCGGTGCGGTCGGCCTTCGTCCCCGGCATCCGGTAGTGGATCCGGGTCTGGGAAAGATAGCCGAACATCCGGCCGCCCAGGGGAAGTCGAGGGGCCACGCGCAGCAGTACCGGTGCGACCACGGGGAAGACCCGCGTCCGTGCCAGGCGTGCCAGGGGGGACAGGGAGGTGACGGCTCCGAACACCACGTCGGTGGTCCGGACCAGGTTCAGGGCCACCGGCCGGCGCTCGGCCTCATAGCGGTCGAGGACCTCCTCGGGCTCCCGGCCGGCGAGGACATCAGCGAGGGCGCAGACGATGTTCTGCGCGTCCTGCAGTCCCGTGTTCATCCCCTGCGCCCCGACGGGGGAGTGGATGTGCGCGGCGTCCCCCGCCAGGAACACCCTGCCGGCCCGGAAGCCGGCGGCCAAGCGGTGATGCACCCGGTAGGTGCTGTACCAGTCCGTGCCGGCATACCGGACGCCGAACTCCCCGGCCAGGGAATCGCGGGCCCGGGCCTCATCGCGGGCATCGGCAGCGGGCGACTCGGCCATCGTGCCGGCGTCCTCGCCGGTAGCTGCCGGGCTTGTGTCCTCGACGCGCAGGATGCCGAGGAGGCGTGCGCGCCGGCCGCCGCGGCCATCGCCGCCCAGGGGGAACGCCAGCATGAAGTGCTCGCGGGAGGCTCGCAGGGTGATGCCGGACTCGGTGCCGGTGACGCCGTAGGCATCCAGCACGTAGAACTCGAACCGGTTGGTGGCACCTTCGAAGGGGATGTTCAGGACGCGCCGGACCGCTGACGAGGCACCGTCGGCGGCCACCACATACCGGGCCCTGACCTGGACCAGTCCTTCAGGGGAGTCGAGCTCGACGGTGACGGTTGCCCCCGGACCTTCCGCCCGGGGATCGGTGGTGAAGGACCGGAACGAGGTGCCCCAGGCGACGGGCCGGTGCTGGTCCCGGAGGTGGCCGGCCAGCATTGCCTCGTTCGCGCTCTGCTCGAAGATGGTGATTCCCGGGAAGGGCGTCAGCTGCTGGCCCATCCGGTCCAGCCGCACCGTGCCCAGTGTGCGGTGGCCGAACCCGGGGCTGACGGACGTGGCGGGGATCGCACCGTCCAGCACGGCCTGTGCCAGGCCGAGCTGCCGGTAGACCTCCAGGGAGCGGGCCTGCACGGCCAGGGCCCGGGACTCGCGGGTCGGTCCGGTCTTGCCGTCCACCACGAGGGACTGGAGGCCGAGCTTCGCACACCAGGCACCCGCCATCAGTCCGGTTGGTCCTGCGCCCACCACCAGGACGTCGGTGGTGACCCGGCGTCCGGGAGCGTGGTCAGAGGCGGCGGACATGGCCTCAGGTTAGGCTGGGAGGACGGTTTCACACCATGCGAGGAGGACGGTCACATGAGGATCAGCGTCGGACAATTCCGCCCCACGGGTGTGGTCGCCGAGAACGTTGCCACGCTGCGGCGTCTGGCGGAATCCGCCAAGGACGAAGGCGCCGAGCTGGTGCTGTTCCCCGAGGAGTCCATGTTCACCGTGCGGCACGTGGACGGTCCCCTGGCGGAGGCCGTCGACGCCGGCTGGTCGGCTTTCGTCTCCGAGGTCACCCGGATCGCGGCGGACCTGTCCATCGCCGTGGTGGCCGGCGGATACGAGCCCTCGGGCACCGAGCGTCCCTACAACACGGTGGTTGCGGTGGACGCCACGGGCAAGATCCTGGGGACTTACCGCAAGCTGCACCTCTATGACGCCTTCAAGTACAGGGAATCGGACCGCATCACCGCCGGCGACCGGGGCACCCTGATGGTGGAGCTCGGCGGCCTGCGGTTCGGCATCATGACCTGCTACGACCTGCGCTTCCCGGAGGTGGCGCGCTCGCTGGCCGTGGCGGGGGCGGACGTCGTGCTGGTGCCGGCCGCCTGGTTCAAGGGCGACTACAAGATCGAGCACTGGCAACTGCTGCTCAAGGCACGCGCCGTGGAGAACACCGTGTGGATCGTGGCCGCGGGAACACGCAGTGACAACACCGTGGGCCACTCGGCCATCATCGACCCGCTCGCCGTGCCCGTGGCCTTCCTTGGCGAGGAGGGCGAGGCGGTCGAGACCGCCGATGTCACCCGAGAGCGCATCGACGAGGTGCGCTCTTTCCTGCCGGTGCTGGCCAACCGCCGTACGGACGTGGATCAGTTGGGGTCCGTCGGTTCCTAGGCGGCTTCACCATTGCCAGCGACCTCACAGCTGATGCCCGGGCCATTCCCACTCCTGGTTCTTAGGGTGGAACCACCTCATCAAGGTGCGAGTGATGACAGAGGGCCCCGGGCCCGGCAGATGGCGTTCCCCTCACGCCGCCGGACTACCCGGGGCCCTGCCCTGTCCGCCGGTCCGTCGTCGCAGGCCCCTTGGCCAGCGAAGACCAGCGAACGCACAGGGGCTGTGGAGTTCGTCCACATTTCGGATCCCTACTCTGGAAGAGCTTCATCAAGGTGCGAGTGATGAAGGTGCGAGTGATGACAGGGACCCCGGACCTGGTATGCCACCCCTGGTGGCTCCAGTCCGGGGTCTCGTCATGTGCCGGGTAGTTTCTGCCGTCTGCCGTCTGCCGTCTGCCGTCTGCCGTCGGACCCTTGCGGCCTTCGCCGGGCACCAGCCCGTGACGTCCATCGTCAACACGGTCCGCAACCCGTTCAGCGGCCAGCCAGTCGGGACGGAGATCTGGGTTGCCCTGGCCTGGTGCCTGGGTATCCTGGAGCTCGGGTATGCCCTCAGTGTGATGGTCTACCGGCGCTGTGCCGGCTAGCTGGAGTCGGCGGCAGCACTCGAGGACGGATCACAGCTTTCTCACAGGCTGTGTGGGGTGCGGGCACAAGTTCGCTTCCTATGCTGAAAGCACCTCATCATGGTGCGAGTGATGAAGGTGCGAGTGATGACAGGGACCCCGGGTCCGGCCAATGCGATTCCCCTCCGCAGCCGGTAACCCGGGGTCTCACTCGTACGAGGATGTGGTGCAGCAACCATGCCACCGAGGAGAGATCATGACATTCAAGGACTTGGCTAGTAAGGGCCTATCGTTCGCGAACGGCCCGCAGGGCCGGAAGATGATTCATCAGGCTACGAGCGCCCTCAGGCGGCGGGCCAGTGGAAAGAGGCCTGGTGCGGGCCGGGCATCCGGCATCGACCGAGTCATGGATGCCGCTCGCCGGTTCACCGGTGGTCCCGGTGGCCAGTCAGGCGACGGCGGTGTTGGCAGGGCCAACCGGCCACCACGGGCCTGAGTCGGGCCGACGGGCAACACCCGCCAACTGAGTCGGCACCACCTCGCCTGTGGCAGTATCCCCGGGCCGGTTATGTCCTGGTGAGGAGCCCTTGCTCACGCACGGCCTCCAGCGACAGAGTCCGGTATCCCTGCTCCTCGAAGAGAACGGTGATCCGGTCATCGTTGACGCTCATCACGAGGCCCGCGCCCCACTCCCGGTGAACCACGTCGCTCTGCAGGGCAAACTGCCCGTCACTGTGCGTCAGATCCTCGGCGGTGCCGGCGTCACAGGTATCGCAATGGCCGCAAGGGTCGGCCAATTCCTCACCGAAGTAACTCAGCAGGTACTGGCGACGGCAACCGTCGGTCTCCGCGTAGCCGCGCATCATCTCGATGCGTGAGCCGTCAATTCGCTCCATCCGCTCGGCGGTTTCCTCGGCAAGTCGGGCGGCCGTCTTCGGCCCGACTCCCTCCACCATGGTCAGTCCTTGGCGGGAGGAGACCACGGCGCCCGCAGCCTGCAACAGATTGACCGTGCCGGTGACCCGGCGGGCGCTGACGTCCACGGCACGCTTCAGGTGAGTGAGGCGCAGGGGACCGTCCGTGCGCTGCAATTCCCGGACGACCGCCGCCACCACGTCCTGGTCCGCACGGTGAGCATTGAAGAAGCTGCGCAGGCCGAGGTCCTCGCTGCGGTAGTGCAGCACCACTCGGGCCTCCCGGCCGTCGCGGCCCGCGCGGCCTGCCTCCTGGTAGTAGGTGTCCAGCGAATCAGTGATGTCGGCGTGCACCACGAATCGCACATCGCCCTTGTCGATGCCCATGCCGAAGGCGCTCGTGGCCACCACGGCATCGACGTCGCCATCCAGGAACTGGTGCAGGGTCTCATCCCGGTCGGCAGCCTTCTGGCCGGCATGATAAGCCCGGGCCGTCAGCCCCCGTTTACTGAGTCCGGCGGCATAGTCCTCGGCGTCGCGGCGTGTTGCCGTGTAGAGCAGCCCCGGGCGGGGCATCCCTACGACCTGCTCCAGCACGGAATCACGTTTGCCGCTGTCCTCATGGTGACGCTCCACTGCCAAGTGCAGGTTGGGCCGATCGAATCCCAGCGCGATCACGAGCGGATCGGCCAGGTCCAGCCCCTCGACGATCTCCTGCCGGACGGGAGTCGAGGCTGTCGCGGTGAGGGCGATGATCGTCGGCGAGCCCATCCGGAGACGGGCCGCACCGAGCCGGAGGTAATCCGGGCGGAAGTCGTGGCCCCAGGCCGAGACGCAGTGGGCCTCGTCGACGGTGAGAAACGCCGGACGAACATCGCGAACCCTGGCCAACACCTCGTCCTTGGCCAGCTGTTCCGGGGTCAGGAACAGGAAGGTCACCTCTCCACTCTCCACGGCATGCCAGGCACGTTCCTGTGCACGCGCGGAGAGCGAGGAATTGATGGCGACGGCACGCGTCCGCGCCCGTCCGGAGAGCTCGTTGAGTCCGTCCCGTTGGTCGGCCTGAAGGGCAATCAGCGGGGAGATGACCACGCAGGGACCGTCCGCCAGGATGCCGGCAAGCTGGTAGATCGCCGACTTCCCGTACCCCGTGGGCATCACTGCCAGCACGTCTTGTCCGGCGAGCGCGGCCTCGACGGCCTCCGCCTGGTTGGGGCGTAATTCATCCCAGCCGAAGACATCGTGGGCGAGCCGGTGGATCTCTGCAGTCGTGGCCGTCATGGACTCACTGTAGAAGATCGAAGCGGAAGAGCTCTTTACGGCAGGTGCCGGAGTTGGAACGGTAGGAGACACCAGAGGACATCTCACCGGAAGGACATCACAACATGCCAGGAAACCTCTTTGCCCGTTCTGTCCACGACCTGTCGGCCGCTGCCTGGTTCGGCGGCTCCCTGATGGGCGCCGTGGGGCTCAATGGTGCCACCGCCGAGGCGAAGGACCCCGCGGAACGTACGCGTCTGGCGAGTCTGGGCTGGAAGAAGTGGACCCCCGTGCAGACAGCAGCCTGCACCGCACATCTGGCGTCTCTGCTGCCCATTCTGTGGGAGAACAAGGGCCGCTACGCGACCCAGGACGGCGTCATGCGGTGGACCTGGATCAAGTTCGGCGTGACGGTCGCCGGAGCCGGTGTGACCCTCTACTCAGGGATGCTGGGCAAGAAGGTCGATGAGTTGTCACACCAGGGATCCGAGGGTGCCACGGAACCGGCCCCGACCGCGTCGCCGGAGCTCAAGCAGGCGCAGAACCAATTACGTCAACTGCAATGGGCCATCCCGGTCCTCGCCGGTACCGTCGTCATCCTCGGTGCCAAGCACGGCGAGATGCAGCGGCCCAAGAACGTGACGCAGGGACTGCTGAAGAAGTGACTTCGAAGCTGACGCGCACCTCCGGCTCCGTTCGTCGATCCGGAGCCGGAGGCGCGCGGTGGCCGGGAGGCCGGTAGCCCTCTAATGGTCCAGCTGCTGCCGCCGGGAGGAGATCACCCCGGTGTTGAATCCGGCCAGGTTCAGGCCCCCGTGGAAGCGGGCGTGCTCGATCTTCACGCAACGGTCCATGACCATGTTCATCCCGCCCGATTCGGCCGCGTGGGCGGCCTCCTCGTTCCAGATGCCCAGCTGCAGCCAGACGGTCTTCGCACCGATGGCACGGGCCTCCTCCACGATGTCGGGGGTGTCCTCGGCCTTGCGGAAGACCTCCACCAGATCCGGCACCACTGGCAGGTCGGCCAGTGAGGCGTAGACCCGGTGGCCGAGGATCTCGGTGCCCTTCTCGGCGAGGATCGGGTTGATGAAGTACAGGTCGAACGTGGTCGAACTGTTCAGGTAGGTCGCCACGAAGTAGGACGCGCGGGCCGGCTTGTCCGAGGCGCCGACGATGGCGATGGACTTGGCCTCCCGCAGCAGGCGCAGGCGCTCGGGTGCGGACGGGCCGGTCCAGGTGCGGTCAGGCAGTGCGGTGCTCATGCGGAGGCCTCCTCGGTGGCGGGGACAGTGCTGGCGGCGCCGTTCACGGCGGCCTCGAGGGCCTGGTCCAGGTCCCAGAGGATGTCCTCCACGTCCTCGATGCCCACGGACAGGCGGATCAGGTCCTCCGGAACGCCCGCGGAGACGAGCTGCTCAGCGCTCAGCTGCTGGTGCGTGGTGGAGGCGGGGTGCAGGACGAGGGTCTTCGCATCGCCGATGTTGGCCAGGTGGCTGGCCAACTGGAGGTGCGAGATGAAGGAGGCGCCGGCGTCGCGCCCTCCCTTGACCCCGAAGCTGAACACGGAGCCCACACCCAGCGGGAGCAATTCCTTGCCGCGCTCGTGGTGCGGGTGGGAGGGCAGGCCGGCGAAGTTCACCCAGGAGATGCGATGGTCGGCCTCGAGCCACTCGGCCACCCGTTGGGCGTTGGCCAGGTGGGCGTCCATGCGCTGGGCCAGGGTCTCGATGCCGAGCATCAGCTGCTGGGCGGAGGCCGGCGGCAGGGCGGGGCCGAAATCGCGCAGCTGCTCGGAGCGCAGCTTGGTCAGGAATCCGTACTCGCCGAAGTTGCCCCACCAGGAGACGCCACCGTACGAGGGCACGGGCTCGGTCATGGCCGGGAACTTGCCGTTGTCCCACGGGAACAGCCCGGACTCGACGACGACGCCGCCCAGGGTGGTGCCGTGGCCGCCGAGGAACTTGGTGGCGGAGTGGATGACGATGTCCGCGCCGTGCTCGAAGGGGCGGATCAGGTACGGCGGGGTCAGGGTGGCGTCCACGATCAGCGGCACCCCGGCGGCGTGGGCCACACGGGCCAACCCCGGCAGATCCACGATGTCCCCCGAGGGGTTGGCCACGATCTCCGTGTAGACGGCCTTCGTGTTCGGCTGGATGGCGGCCTCGAAGTCCGCTGCCTCCATCGAGTCCACGAAGGTGGTCTCCACCCCGAAGCGGCGCAGCGAGACATCGAGCTGCGTGATGGTGCCGCCATAGAGCTTGGACGAGGCAACGATGTGGTCCCCGGCGCCAGCCAGCGCGGCGAAGGTCACGAACTCGGCGGACATGCCGGACGCCGTCGCGACCGCCCCGATGCCCCCCTCCAGCGCCGCCATGCGCTCCTCGAAGGCGGCGACCGTGGGATTGCCGATGCGGGAGTAGATGTTGCCGTACTTCTGCAGCGCGAAGAGGTTCGCGGCATCCTGAGCGGACTCGAAGACATAGGAGGTCGTCTGGTGGATCGGCACGGCGCGGGAGCCGTGCACGGCATCAGGGACGGCGCCAGCATGCAGCGCGCGGGTACGGAAGCCGAACTGGTGTTCTGCCACGGGGATCCTTCCAGCAGGTACAGGGTCGGGGTGCAGTGCGCCAGGTATTGCCGGGTGGCGGTGACTGGCGCAACTCTCCCGTTGCCTTCATTGTTCCCGACGCCGGCCCGTTCGCCTTAACTGGGGGTCGAAAGATGACCTGGGGGTGGATGGCACGTTGACGCACCAAGGGCCACCTGCGAATCCGGTAAGCACCTCGACCATCGGGGCGGATCGGCTCCCTTGTGGCCGGTGTACTGCAAGAGCGCACCGCGGAGTGAGCAGATGCCTCTCTCATGGTCCGCAGCAAAGTGTTGACTCGGTCACACCTGTGACATATCGTTCCGTGTCAGTTGATATATCAAGTGGCGACTGGGCGGTGAACTCCAGGGGAATCATCCTGCGGCATCCTCCCTCGGGTGCCATGTCGTTGCAGGTCGCGAAGTAGATCCTCTCCACAGTCGTTTCGTCCTGCGGTGCGGATGTGGGTCCCTTGCCGATCCCATCGAAGTATCGACCTATGAACACCGGAGACTGGCTGGTGGTTCGCTGACCATGTTCGTGCCCGCCGCGCTTCGCTCAGCCGTCCTGTGTTCCGCGCCGAGCTTGTCCATCCGAATCGCGGATGGTGAGTCTCAGTCCCATCACCCTTCTCAGGAGGCACTCCTATGGCACAGACCACTCCAACCAGTACGTATCTGGCGACCGGGGAGAGAACCAGCGCACTTCGGGTTCTCACCTATGCAGGCGCGATCATTGCGTTCCTCATCGGTTCGGGCTTCGCCACCGGCCAGGAGATCCTGCAGTACTTCACCTCCTATGGATACTGGGGGATCTTCGGCACCGGCCTGTTGGTCCTGGTACTCATCACCTATGTTTGCGTGGAGTTCTTCGTGGTCGGCCAGGCGAAGAAGTTTGATCGACCCTCGCGGATTTTCCAATATTACTGCGGGCGCTACCTGGGGACATTCTTCGACTACTTCTCGATCCTCTTCGTCTTCCTGTCCTTCACGGTGATGGTCGCCGGCGCCGGTGCGGTCTTTCAGGAGCAATACGGGCTGTCCAGGTACGTGGGCGGAATCGGCCTGGCAGCGGTCGTGGGCATCACCGTCTGGTTCGGGTTGAAGAGCCTGGTGGACGTGATCGGCAAGGTAGGGCCGCTGATCGTGGTCATCGCCATTGCCCTGGGCATCCTAGGGATCGTCCGCAACCCAGAGGGGATCGCTGATGGCGTGGCCCTCCTGCCGGGACTGGAGTTGACCCAGGCCTCCACCAACTGGTTCATGGCCGGACTGTCCTATGTGGGTTTCTGCATGCTGTGGCTCGCGGCTTTCCTGACGGCCCTAGGCAAGACGGCCCGCAGCCGGCGGGAGGCTGCCAGCGGCGGTGTGGCCGGCGGCGTGGTCTTCTCCGTGGCCTGCGTCATCGTCGGACTTGGCCTGCTGGCGAACCTCGAGGCAGTGGCTGGCACCCAGATCCCGATGCTCGTCCTCGCTGCCGATGCCGCCCCGTGGCTGGCCGCCGGCTTCGCAGTGATCATCCTGACCGGCATCTACACCACGGCGGTCCCGCTACTGTGGACCGTGTCCTCCCGGTTCTTCGCAGACACGACCGGCTCCTATAAGTTCCTCACACTGGGGCTGGCCGCCCTGGGAACCGTCATCGGTCTGGTCCTGCCGTTCGACCAGATGGTCAATATCGTCTATGTGATCAACGGCTACGTGGGCATCCTGCTGCTGGCGCTCATGATCATGAAGACGGTGACGCGCACGGTCCGACGCGCCGAGTTGTGATCATCCCGCCCGTGTAGCGGTACATGCGGACCCCGTCGCGGGCTGGAAGTACACGACCCGCGCCCCCAGCACACCCGGGCAGAGTCGTGACCCATCAACGTCCTGCGGACCGATCGGAGGCCGCTAGCGTATGGGCATGCCCTCCACCCCGGTCCGCCTTCTGCTGCTGGCCGACACGCATGTCCCGCGCAGGGCGCGCGCCCTGCCCGCGCAGGTGTGGCAGGCCGTGGAGGCGGCCGACGTCGTGTTCCATGCCGGAGACTGGCAGGTCCCGGAGGTGCTGGACGAGCTCCAGGCCCGTGCGCGCCGCCTGGTGGGTGTGTGGGGCAACAACGATGGCGAGGAGTTGCGCCGACGATTGCCGGAGATCGCGCGCGTGGAGATCGAAGGCGTTCGGTTCGCCATCACCCACGAGACCGGGGCGGCCCGCGGCCGGGAGCAGCGGATGGCCACCGCATTTCCGGAGGACGATGTCCTCGTCTTCGGCCACAGCCATATCCCTTGGGACTCGGTGGCCGGAGAGGCTACCGCGAACCCTGGCCTGCGACTGCTGAATCCGGGTTCGCCCACGGACCGCCGACGGCAACCCGAGTGCACCCTGATGACCGCTGCGGTGCAGGGCGGGAGGCTGGTGGAGGTCCGGCTGGTCGCCGTGGACCGGGAGCCCTGACGGTCTGTCCGTCCGGGCGAACGTCACCTAGTTCGTATTCCGCGAGGTGAGCAGGTCCCGGAGCCGGTCCACCATGCCCACGCCTGGCCCCACCGTCTTGTGGAACAGCTCTGAGTGCGGAGCATGGGGGTGGGGGCGGGTCGGGGCCAGCTTCTTGGCGTTGTCCACCTTGGTCCCCAGGTCCACCAGCTGGTCCGCCGGGATGCTGGTTCGCAGCTTCGGGAACTGTTCGGCCTCCTCATCCTCGATGTGGTGGCTCAACATGTCCGTCATCTGCCGGACGAGGTCCAGGAACGCCTGGTCGGCGGAGTCGGCATCCTCCAGCTGCTTCATGACGGTCACGAGCTCGTCGTGCTCCTTCTTGTCATGCTCGACCTCCTCCGCGCCCTGGGGGAGGTGCTCCTCCATGGCCGGGTAGACGTACATCTCCTCGGCCACGGCGTGGCGCATCACCTCGGCGATGACTGCATCGGCGAGGTCCCGCCGCTCAGCGGGATCGGTGGTGTCCGGAATCCGTCGCAGCAGATCCAACATCTCCCGGTGATCCGTAGTCAGGATGTCCACGACGTCGGCGCGGTGGCCATGCTGTGATGTCTCCGCCATCAGGCGGCCCTCCTTGAGTCGGTCTTACTGTGGTCTGAGTTCCGTTCACGTCCCGCAGTAGGTGCGGTACCGGCCGAAGTCCTCGGGCGGGGGCCCGGCGTAGCGCTCAAATCCGGGGCGCTCGTGGAAGGGGTCGCTCACGGCCTCCAGCAGGCGGTGCAAAGGCGCCAGGTCACCGGCCGTCGCGGCGTTGAGGGCCTCCTCGACCAGATGGTTGCGGGGGATGTAGACCGGATTCGCGCGTTCCATGGACTCGGGATCCGGGATGAAGGACTGCCAGCGTTCAAGCCAGGAGTCGAGGGTGGGCCGGTCGGTGAACACGTCCCGCACCGGGCCCAGATCCTTGCGGGCGGCTTGGCCCAGGTGGCGGAAGAACTGGGTGTAATCCACGTGGTCCTGGTGCAGTAGGGCGAGCAGGTCATCGATCAGCGGGCCCACGGCTTCATCCGGAGCGTCCGCGGGCAAGCCCAGCTTGCGGCGCATTCCGGCCGAGAAGGCCGTCCCGAACTCCCGGGGGAACTCTCCCAGGGCCTCCGTGGCCAGGGAGACGGCCTGGTCCTGGTCTTCGTGCAACAGCGGCAGCAGGGCTTCGGCGAAGCGAGCCAGGTTCCACTGGGCGACCGCCGGCTGATTCCCGTAGGCATACCGCCCGCCGGTGTCGATGGAGCTGTAGACGGCGTTGCGGTCGAAGGCGTCCATGAAAGCGCAGGGGCCGTAGTCGATGGTCTCTCCGGAGATGGTCATGTTGTCTGTGTTCATCACCCCGTGCACGAACCCGACCAGGAGCCACTGGGCCACCAGGCCGGCCTGCGCCTTCATGACTCCGCGCAGCAGGGACAGCGACGGGTTGGCGTCCTGAGCCGCCGTCGGATGGTGCAGGGCCACGGCCTGGTCCATCAGGCGGCGGAGGACGGCAGGGTCCTCATGGTTGCGGGCGTACTGGAAGCTGCCCACGCGCAGGTGGCTGGCCGCCACGCGGGCGAGTACGGCTCCCCGCATCGGACCCTCCTCGCGCAAAACGGTCCGGCCGGTGGCGACGACGGCCAGCGAACGGGTGGTGGGGATGCCGAGTCCATGCATGGCCTCGCTGACGAGGTACTCCCGGAGCATCGGCCCGACCACGGCCCTCCCGTCCCCGCCGCGGGCGAAGGGCGTGCGCCCGGAACCCTTGAGGTGGATATCACGCCGGTGGCCGCCGCTGTCCGTGATCTCGCCCAGCAACAGGGCTCGGCCGTCGCCCAGCCGGGGAACGTAGGAGCCGAACTGGTGTCCCGCGTACGCCTGGGCCACGGGCGCGGCATCCTCGGGCACGCGGTTGCCGGTCAGGAGGCCGATGCCGTCCTGGCTGCGAAGCCACTCAGGGTCCAGGCCGAGATCGGCGGCCAACGGTTCATTGACCACCAGCAGTCGCGGCTCGGGGGTCTCCTCGGCCTGCCACGGGATGGACAGTTCCGGCAGATCGGAGGCGAAGTTCGCCTGCAGGGACAGGGTGGGTTGCGGGATCCGGCTCACGCTCCCACCGTATCCGGGCGTCGCGTCGGGAAACGAGGGTCCGTCGTCGTGAAGTTCGCCCGATCGCTCCCAAGAGGGCTGTACTCATCGGGTCATCAGATCAGGAGCACCCGTGGCGACGTGCCTCGGCCACAGCGCCTTCGATGCCCCCAGTCCAGGGCCGGCCATGGCCGGTCAGGACCGTGCCGGCCCCCGTCTGGGCGAGGGCGTCCAGGCTCCGTAGGGCCAGTTCGCTGTCCGCGGTGGCCGCCCCGGCGACGATCCTGGGCCCGGTCTCCCCGGTGTACGGGTCCAGCGTCACCAGGGCGTCACCGGTCAACAGGACGTCCCGCTCGGGCAGGTGGAGTGCACAGTGGCCGGCGGTGTGCCCCGGACTGGCGATCACCAGGGGGCGTCCTGGAACGGGCACCGGAGCGGAGGGATCCAGCTCGTTCGTGACGTGGACGCCCCTCACGCCCAGGGCGCCAGCGAACAGCATGGAGGTCAGGATCGGCACGGCCCGCGGGTGCTTCAGCGGATAGGTGGCCCGGGGGTTCTCATGGGCGTACCGGTAGGGGTGGGCTGCCAGCGTGCGCTCGTCCCGGTGGCCGTACACCGGTAACCCCAGCCGTTGGACCAGGCGCCGCGCGACGCCCACGTGGTCGAAGTGGGCGTGAGTGAGCACCAAAGCCTTCACGTCCTCCGGCCGTCGACCGACGACGCGGATCGCCTGGCCCAACTCCGTCCAGACCCCCGGCAATCCGGCATCGACAAGGGTCAGGCCCTCCTCATCCTCCACGAGGTAGCAGTTGACGTTGCCATGCTCGATGAGGTGCACGCCGGGGGCGATATCTGGGGTGAACATGGTCTCTCCTGGATGCGGTGTCCGTGTCCGCGGTCCACCGTAGTCACCTGCCCCTGGGTGTAGGGAAGGGCCGGTCCGCGCCTCCGGGATCTCATCGCCTTCGAGATCTTCACCCTGTTGCGCCACTGCGTCATCATCGGACTACGGCCAACCGCCTGTGGAATTCACGCCTGACGAAAGGAACCGTCATGTCCACGTCGTCGCAGCATCCCACCACACCCGCACGCCCTGCAGCAGGCGAGGGCAGGGCTGGTCGCAGCCCCGTCCAGATCGTCGCCATGGTGTACGGAGTCGTCTTCCTGCTGGTCGGCATCGCCGGATTCATCCCCGGCCTGACCACCAACTACGAGACCCTTCAGTTCGCCGGACACCACTCCGAAGCCATGCTGATGGGAGTCTTCCAGGTCTCCATCCTGCACAACGTCGTCCACCTGCTCTACGGCATCGCCGGACTCGCCCTGGCCCGAACAGGGCCCATGGCGCGGCACTACCTGTTGTGGGGCGGCGTGATCTACCTGGTGCTGTGGTTGTACGGCCTGTTCATCGGCCACGACTCACCCGCGAACTTCGTGCCTCTCAATGACGCCGACAATTGGCTGCATCTGGGCCTGGGCGTGACGATGGTGGCTCTGTCCTTCCTGCCACGGTTCTCCTCTGATCGGCCTAATCGGCCTGATCGGGTGGGGCCGCGCTGACACCGGGCCGAGGCGAGAGGAGGTGGCGCATCAGGCCACCGCGAAGACCAGTGCCAAGGGGCCGCCCACGATCACGACAAGGAACACGATCGCGGCGGTCCCGCCGGCCCGGTTGCCCACGTTGATGGTGGCGCCGGTGCCGTAGCCCTCCCGCTTGGAGACCAAGATCAAGGGCTCATCCGGATTGTTGTAGATCCCCCCGGGGAGCCAGAGTCTCTCCTCGGCCTGTTCATCCGCGGTGGGAGTGAAGCCGTGCTCGCCAGCCTGGGCGTCGGCCCAGCGGCTCCAGCGCCGGTAGGGCAGGAAGATCATCACGAAGATCAGGACGAGGTAGAGGGCCATCGGCCACTGGAGAGAGACCTCGTCCGGCGTGATCCAGCCCTGGACGCCCAGGTACCCGACGAGCAGCACGGTCAACAGGGAGATCCAGCCATGAACACGGTTCCGAAGGACTTCTCCTCCCAGGCATCGGGTACCCCTCCGGAGCCCCAGTGCGTGGGAATGGTCTCGGGCAGGTCGGGATAGATCCGGAGTCCCCAGATGACGATGGCGGCCAGCGCAATCAAAGACAGGACGAACGGGAGCCACGCAGCTGAACTGCCCTGGCGGAGTCCGGGCAGGGTGGGGCTGTCGTCGTCGGTCACTCCCGATCCTCACCGGGCCGACGTGGCACCTCCCGACTCACTGACCGGCCCGCCGCTGGTCAGGCGCCGATGGGCGGCGCGGTGACCGGCGGCGGGCCGGAGGGTGGGGTCGGAGTGGAGAGGGCCAGGATCAGGTGGTGGCGAAGCGGCCCGTTGTTGGGAACCGCTCCCAGACCCGGTGCGCGGGCATCAGGCGCAGCAGCTGCTGGACCGCTTCCTCGCCTCCGGCACCGGTGACGACGCCGGCTCCCTCCAGATACCCGGCCGTCCGGAGCACATCCTCGCCGGCCCCGTAGGCGCCGATGGCCTTGGCCTGGCGCCACACTTCGCCCAGCAGCAGGGAGACGCGCGGATCGATGCCCTCCGGAGAGGAGGCTCCGACCTTGCTGTCGAGGCCGTTGGCGGCGTCCGGGGCCGGCGGCGTCGCGGAGGCGACCAGGACGGCGTCGAACTCGATGGACCGGGCGGTGAGGTAGGTGCGTTGGGCCACCAGGTCCTTGCCCAGCAGCCGCGTGGCGGCCTCTCCGCCGCTCGGCGCGATGACCAGCGGCACCAACCCGGCCTGGTGCACCGCGGTGACCGCCCCGGACAGTTCGCCGGCATCCACCTCCGGCCCGACCACGATGCCCACTTGCCGTCCGTCGATCGGCCATTCCCGGCCCACCTGGGACAGCGCCGGGGACGGCACGACGTCGGCCGGAGACTCCGCCGGCTTCGGCACCGGCAGGCCCAACCCGTCCGCGACGACCTGCGCCAAGGTGGGATCGATCGCGGCCAGGGCCTTCAGCTGGCGCTCGCGGATGGCCTGTTCGTAGCACTTTCCGAGTTCGAAGGTGTAGGCCTGCGCCACGTGTTCCTTCTCCACCTCGGAGAGGGACCGGAAGAACAGCCGGACCTGGCTGAAGTGGTCGTCGAAAGAGGCCGGCAGGGCCCGTTCCTTCACCGAGGCGGACACCGGGGCGGGATGATCGATGAAGGGCCGGTCGCCGTCGGGCGTCTCGAAGGGATTGCCGCCGTCCAGCGAATTCGGCCGGTAGGGGGCCACCCCGGCGTGCACCGCTGTCTGGTGCATGCCGTCCCTCAGCATGTCGTTCACCGCGGCGTGCGGACGGTTGATGGGCAGCTGGTTCCAGTTCGGCCCGCCGAGGCGGGTGATCTGGGTGTCCAGGTATGAGAACAGGCGTCCCTGCAACAGCGGGTCATTGGTGACGTCGATGCCGGGCACGAGGTTGTTCGGGTTGAACGCCACCTGCTCCGTCTCGGCGAAGTAGTTGGACGGGTTGTGGTGCAGGGTCATCAGGCCGATCGGCTCCACCGGCACCAGTTCCTCCGGGACGATCTTGGTGGGATCGAGCAGGTCGATCCCGGCGAACATCTGGTCCTCGGTGTCCTCGAAGACCTGCACACCCAGCTCCCACTCGGGGAACGCCCCGGCCTCGATGGCGTCGGCGAGGTCCCGGCGGTGGAAATCCGGATCCGCACCGCTGATGATCTGGGCCTCCTCCCAGGTGACCGAGTGCACGCCCAGCTTGGGCTTCCAATGGAACTTCACCAGCACGGTGGAGCCGTCCTGGGCGACGAGGCGGAAGGTGTGGACGCCGAAGCCCTCCATCATCCGATAGGAGCGGGGGATGCCGCGGTCCGCCATATTCCACATGGTGTGGTGCTGGGCCTCGGTGTGCAGGGAGACGAAGTCCCAGAACGTGTCATGGGCAGACTGCGCTTGGGGGATCTCCCGGTCCGGGTGCGGTTTGACGGCGTGCGCCACGTCCGGGAACTTGAGGGCGTCCTGGATGAAGAACACCGGGATGTTGTTGCCGACCAGATCCCAGGTGCCCTCATCCGTGTAGAACTTGGTCGCGAAGCCCCGGGTGTCCCGGGCCAGGTCCGATGACCCGCGAGAGCCGACCACGGTGGAGAAGCGGACGAACACCTCCGTCTCCTTGTCCTGGGCGAACACCCCCGCCATGCTGAGCTTCGAGGCCGTGCCGTAGCCCCGGAACGTGCCGTGGGCACCCGCGCCGCGTGCATGCACCACCCGCTCCGGGATCCGCTCATGATCGAAGTGGCTGATCTTCTCCCGGAAATGGTGATCTTGAAGCAGGATGGGCCCACGGTTGCCGGCCTTCAACGAATGGTCTGAGTCTCTGAGGCGGGCCCCGTGCGCGGTGGTCAGGAACTTCCCTGCCTGCGCCATCTTCTCCTGAGGTGTACCGGTCTCCTGGCCGGTCGGTGAGACCGTGGCCGGCCCGGACTGGTCCGGCTGGGGTGGCAGTGGCCCGGCCGGCGTGGTGGGCTCCTCGACGGGGGGTTCGGTGCCGCCGGGGGAGCCGGGGATCTGAGGCTGCTGCTCGGGCATGGGCCTGGCCTTTCGTCGGGTTCTGCAGGCCGTGACCTGTGACGCGGAGGGCGCCGACGCCGCCGTGCGGGACGTGGTCCCGGACTGCAGGACTGGGTGGGTCCGTGGCCACCCTAGGCACGGTCCCGGGTGGCCTGGCTAGCCCGTAGCGACTGGCGATCTGAGGGCCGCGGCCCATGGCTGTCCGCCTCGGGCGGCGAGGAGGGCGAAGGGGCCGCTGCTCGCCAGGAGCGTAGCCGGGCTGCCCTGCTCCACGATTCGGCCGGCGTCGAGCACCACGATCTGGCCTGCCTCGGTGACGGTGGACAGGCGGTGGGCGATCACCAGCGTGGTGCGGCCCACGGAGAGACGGTCCAGGGCGGCCTGCACGCGGGCCTCGGTGGTGTTGTCCAAGGCCGAGGTCGCCTCGTCCAGGACCAGCACGGGGGGATCACGCAGGATGGTCCGGGCGATGGCCAGCCGCTGCTGTTCGCCGCCGGAGAATCGGTGGCCGCGGGCGCCGACCAGGGTGTCCAACCCCTCGGGCAGGGCCGCGACGGTGTCTGCCAGCGAGGCGGCGCCGAGGACCTCCCAGAGGCGGGCATCGGTGGCCTCCGGGTCCGCCAGGAGCAGGTTCTCCCGCACGGAGGCGTGGACCAGATAGGTCTCCTGGGAGACCACCCCGACGATCCTCGCCAGGTCCTGCGGGGCGATGTCCCTGACGTTGGTCCCGTCGATCGTGACGCGGCCGGTGGTGGCGTCGTAGAGCCGGGCGAGGAGCCCGGCCAGCGTGGACTTGCCGGACCCGGTGGGGCCGACGACGGCCGTGGACGTTCCAGCCGGGATCACCAGGTCGATGCTGTCAAGCACCCGCCCGGCGCCGCCGTCGTAGGAGAAGGAGACGTTCTCGAAGCGGACCTCACCGCGGACCTGGTTCGGCTCGATCGCGGCGGGGGAGGCAGGCGGCTTCAACTCGGGATCAAGGTCGAGGTATTCGAAGATGCGTGAGAAGAAGGCCAGCGCAGTGACCCACTGGACGCCGATGTTCAGTAGGCCCATAACGGGGCGGAACACGGTGCCCTGCAGGGCGGTGAACGCCACGAGCGTACCGATGGTCATGCCGCCGGAGGTTGCCGGGAAGCCGGCGGCCAGGTAGATCACGGCGGGGATGGCGGCGAAGATGATCTGCATGGTCGCCATCCGCCAGCGGCCGGCCAGCTGGGATCGCATCTCCAGGCCCACGAGCGCCTCGGAGCGATCGGTGAAGCGGCCGGCATCCCGCTCGGTGGTGCCGAGGGTCTTGGCCAGGCGCACGCCGGAGACGGAGAGGCCTTCCTCCACCTGGGTGTGCAGCGCGGCGAGCGTCTCTTGGCGTTCGGCGGTGACGGCGCGGCGGATCAGGGCCACCCGGCGAGAGAGCCAGATGGCCGGCGGCAGCACCACCAGGGAGATCAGCGAGAGCTGCGGGGACAGGGCCACCATGGCGACGGCGGTGGCCACCGTGGTGGTCAGGTTGGTGGCGACTCCCGTGGCGGTGGAGGTGACCACGGACTGCATGCCCGCGATGTCATGCGTCAGGCGGGACTGGACCTCACCACCGCGGGTCCTGGTGAAGAATCCCAGCGACTGCTGCTGCAGGTGTGTGAAGAGCTTGACGCGCAGCGTGTGCATGACCCGTTGGCCCATCTGCGTGGCCATCCACGTCTGGACCACGCCGATCACGGCGGTCACTGCCGCCACGGCGACCATCGAGCCGGCCAGGACGGCCAAGAGGGGGAGGTTCTGGTGCGGCAGGGCGTCATCGATCACCCCGCGGACCAGGAACGGCTGGGCGAGATTGACCACCGAGGAGACGGAGATCAACAGTACGACGACGGCGATGGTCACCTTGTGCGGGGCGAAGAGCGCCGCGATGCGGCGCAGGGACACGGGGTGGCGCTGCAGTTGGTCCTTGTCGGCCGGATCGACCCGTGCCGGTCCGCGACCGCCACCGCTGGGCGGGTCGGACGGGGTGTGGAGGGCTGGGGTGCTCATGGTCCTCCCTTCAGGAGACATAGAGAGGTTACCTCACTAAGAGGTTGGGCGTCAATAATCGCGTAGAATGAGGGGCATGACTGCTGGTGGCCCCGCGGCCGAGACCCCCGACCTCGGCGACCTCATGCACGCCGCCTTCCGCCGGCTGCGCCACCGGTGGAGTCATCAACTGGCCCCCTTCGATCTGACGCCGTATCAGTTCCGGGCCCTGCAGGCCGTGGGTGGTGGCGCCCACGGGCATGGGCCGGATGGTCACGGTGCGTGTGCTGAGCATCGTCGGTGTGAGGAGGCGGGTCGGCACGTCGAGGAGGGCCTGCGCCTGAAGGACATCGCCGACCGACTGCGGATCGCCCCACGCTCGGCCACGGAGGTCATCGATCAATTGGAGGCCAAGGGTCTCGTGGAGCGTCGCCCCGACCCCGCGGACCGCCGGGCCACGCGCATCAGCCTGTCCGGGGCCGGCGTCGGCCTGCGGGAAGAGGTCCGCGAGGCTCGGCGCCGGGAGGCGGGCGACTACTTCTCGGTCTTGTCCCAGCGGGACCAGGCCGAGTTGGCCCGGCTGCTGACCGAGTTGGCGCGCGCCCAGGAATAGCGGACAGGGTTGGACGGGTTGTGGGGTGTAGATTCCGACCCCTCTTCTGACAGGAGCCCCATGGCCACCGTTGACCTCACCGTAGACACCTTCGGGACCGCCGTTGCCGAGAATGAGACCGTCCTCGTCGACTTCTGGGCGGCGTGGTGCGGCCCGTGCCGCCAGTTCGCCCCCGTATTCGAGGCCGCCTCCGAGCAATACCCCGACGTGGTGTTCGCCAAGGTGGACACTGAGGCCGAGCAGCAGCTGGCCGCGATGGCCGGCATCACGTCCATTCCCACGCTGATGGCCTTCCGTGGCGGCGTTCTGGTCTTCTCCCGGGCCGGAGCCCTGCCAGGGTCTGTCCTCGGAGAGCTGCTGGACCAGGTCAAGGGCCTGAAGATCGCCGAGGTGCGCCGCATGGCGGAGGGGCAGGCTGGGCAGCAGAGGGGCCAGGAGGGTGGTCCGCAGGAAGGCCGGGCCCAGGAGCCCTCCGCCGAGGAGTCCATCAAGTCTGCGGCGAACCAGTTGAACGCCCTGCATGGGCGGTAGGTGACTCCGGGCCGCCTGCCGGCCCTGTTGAATTGCAGTGAGTGAATTACAGTGAGCTGCATCACTGCAATTTTGCAGTTGCGCAATAAGTGCAGTTGTGCAAAAATAGACGCATGCCCCCCATGGATTCCCCCGCTTCGACGTCCCTTCGCGAGCGCAAGAAGACCGAGACCTGGCACGCCATCCATGACGCTGCCGCGGAGCTCGCCCTCGATGACGACACCAAGCACGTCACCGTCGAGGCCATCGCCAGCGAGGCCGGAATCTCGCAGCGGACGTTCTTCAATTACTTCCCCACCAAGGAAGACGCCATTCTCGGCGTGATGCCGCCCAGTGCGCCGGAGCTCCCCGAGAACTTCCTCGATGAAGCGGGGCTGATTCACCGCACCACGGAACTCCTACTGACGGTCGGCCGGAGCACGTACGCGGAGGGGGATGCCGATCGGCGGGGCAGACTCTTCGAGAAGTTCCCGCACCTGCTGTTGCGTCGCCGGGAAATGATGATGCAGGGCGAGGACCTCGTCTATCAGATGATCGCCACGGCCATGGCTGACCATCCGGCGTGGTCCGGCGGTCTCAACGGCCACAGCGTGGAGCGGACGGCCCGCATGCTCACCATGGCAGCCGGCGTCCCGCTGCGCTATCTCATCGTGACCCGTGGCGGGGCGGGCGGATATCTCGAACAGTCCTCCGTGGACGATGCCCTTGACCTCTACCAGGACCTTTATAGGAAGCTTTCATGACCCACCACCCCGAGGATGCTCTCAAGGGGTCCGCATCCGCCCCCGCCGCACCGGTCCAGAAGACCGTGTCCGACGCCGGCCCGGCCACACCCTCGGCCACGCCCGGTTCCGCGATTCCGAAGGGAACGCTCGTCCCGCTGTTCATCGGTCTCATGCTGGCCATGCTGCTGGCCTCCCTGAACCAGACGGTCTTCTCCACGGCTCTGCCCACCATCGTCGGTGAGCTCAACGGCGTCTCCAGCATGGTCTGGGTCATCACCGCCTTCATCCTGGCCACCACCATCGCCATGCCCATCTATGGCAAGCTCGGTGACCAGATCGGCCGCAAGCCACTGCTGATCTTCGCCATCTCCGTGTTCATGGGTGGCTCGGTGGTCGGTGGCCTGGCCCCGGACATGGGCACTCTGATCGTGGCCCGTGTTGTCCAGGGACTCGGCGGCGGCGGCTTGATGATCCTGTCCCAAGCGGCCATCGCGGACGTGGTTCCGGCCCGCGAGCGCGGCAAGTACATGGGCATCATGGGCGGTGTCTTCGCCCTCTCCTCGGTGATCGGCCCCCTGCTCGGCGGCTGGTTCACGGATGGTCCCGGCTGGCGCTGGGCCTTCTGGATCAACCTCCCGATCGGCGTGGTGGCCCTGCTAGCGGCCATCGTGTTCCTCAAGCTGCCCCGCAACACCCGGGGGCGCCCGACCCTGGACTGGGGCGGCATGGCGCTGATCGCCGTGGCCACCACGGCCATGGTTCTCGTGACCACCTGGGGTGGCGGGACCTACGCGTGGACCGACCCGCTGATCCTGGGGCTCGCCGCACTCTTCGTACTGGCCGCCGTCGCCTTCGTGCTGGTGGAGCGTCGCACCGCGGAGCCGCTGATCCCGATGACCCTGTTCCGGGAGCGCAACTTCGTGCTGACCACCATCTCCGGCCTGTTCATCGGCGTCGCGATGTTCGGCGCCCTGGGCTACATGCCCACGTACCTGCAGATGTCCTTCGGGCTGGAGGCCTCCGTGGCCGGGCTCATGATGATCCCGATGATGGGAGCCATGCTCATCACCTCGACCGTCTCGGGGCAACTGGTCTCCAAGTACGGGAAGTACAAGTGGTACCCGGTGGCAGGGTCCTTCATCATCGCCATCGCCATGGGCCTGCTGTCCCTGATGGACCCGCATCAGCCGGTGTGGGTGGCCTGCACCTACCTGGGCCTGCTTGGCATCGGCCTGGGCCTGTCCATGCAGATCCTCGTGCTGGTCGTGCAGAACACCTTCCCGATCTCCATGGTCGGAACGGCCACCGCCTCGAACAACTACTTCCGCCAGATCGGGGCCACCCTGGGCTCCTCCCTGGTCGGCAGCCTGTTCGCCGCCCGCCTGGCCAACCTGTTCACCGAGCGCTTGCCCGCCTCCGGAGCCGGTCAGATGGGCAACGCCGATTCGCTGACCCCCGCGGTCGTCGCCGGACTGCCGGAATCCCTCCATGACACGGTGATCACGGCCTACAGCGACGCCTTGACCCCGATCTTCCTGTGGATCGCGCCCCTGGGCCTGCTCGCCGCCGTGCTGCTGATGTTCCTGAAGCAGAAGCCACTGGCCACCCGGATCGAGCGTTCGGTCGAGACTGAACCGCTGGCCACGGGAAGCATGTCGATCGTCTCGCCTGAGGCCGCCCGGGCCACCATCCCCGCCCGGGACGGTGATGGTCACGTGGCCGACGCGTCCCCCTCAGCGGATCGGAAGGCGGCCCGGAGCGAGGTGCTCAGCCGCTGACGAGCTGGGTGTTCCCCGTGGAGGGGCTGCCGGTCCAGGAGGTGCCGTCCATCCGGTACAGCACGCAGTGGACCCTCCTCTCGCCGCTCGCCCAGGAGTACTCGCTGGGCAGGAGCGAGTAGAAGTTCCAATCCGGTGAGTCCTCCCAGACCTCGTCCACGTAGTCCTCGAAGACCTGGCCGGCGCAGACCTGTTCGTGTTCCCACCAGTTCTCGGGGTCGTCGCCCGGATACTCCACTGAGACCGGGACCGTGACCACATGCAGCACCTCGTTGTCATGCTCCTCGCCGCAGCCGACCATGCTGACGCCGATGAGCTCGTCGGCCTCCGGCTCGATGAAGCACTCACCTGGCAGCAGGCTGTCGGCGTCCTTCCGCTCGGGGTTGAGCTCGACCCCGAAGGCCCGGCCGGCCTCGTCCACGCCCTCTGGGACTGCGGAGCAGGCGGTGACGGTCAGGAGTCCGATGGCGAGCACGGCGGCCGGAACCAGGGTGCGGGCAGGGCGAGACAGGGTCATGTGCGGAACCTTCGGTGTGAGCCTGGACGCCGGCGGGGGGAGCATTCCGGCGTGGGGCGATGAGCGGTGATGACCACAGGATCATACGATGTCAGGGGACGGATTCTGCGTGGTCCCTGCTGAATGGCCTCCGTGTCAGGACGTCAGGACGTCGGGACGGAACCCAGGTAACGTCGTTGCGCCACCACCACGAGCCCCAGCAGTACCGCGGCCATAGCGGCCGTGGCGCCGAACAGCCAGCCCCACTGGCCGGCGTCGGCGAAGGGGCCCGCCACCAGCGCGCCCACCGAACTGCCGGCGAACAGGGATGCGGCGAACAGGGCGACGGCGGTCCCGCGCAGCCCCGGCAGCACCTCAGTGGCCCAGACCTGCAACGAGGTGTGCAGCAGGGCCCACGTCCAGCCCAGCGCAGCGGCGGCGAAGGCGACCGTCGGCACCGAGACGTGAACGGCGACGGCGGCGTAGCCGGCCACCATGCCCGCCCCGCCGAGGGCCATGGTCGCCGGGACGGACAGTCGGCGGAGGATGGGCCGGACCAGCCGGCTGCACGCCAGCGTGGATACCCCGTACGCAGCCACGGCCAGGCCCGCCACGGACGCGTCCAGGCCCTGGTCCTGCAGCGCCGGCGCCAGCAGGGTCAGCAACCCCAGCACCACGGCCCCTTCCACGAACACCAGGCCGATCACCGCCAGCATCCACCGGTGCCGCAATGCCTCGGCGAAGGCCCCCAGCAGGGGCCTCCGGGCGGGCAGCGGGGGTTCGGCAGTGGTCCACAGGGCCACGATGCAGCCGACAGCCAGCACCGGCGGGAGGGCGAACATCAGCCGCCAGCCCACAGTCTCGCCTACGACGCCGGCCGCGGCCGTCGCGATCGCCGTCCCCACCGCGATGGCCGCCATGTTGTCCGCCAACGCGGCCTGGCGACGCAGCGGGGGCACGGTGTCCCCGATGAAGGTGATGGCGGTGGGGATGACCCCGCCGAAGCACGCGCCGGTCAGGCAGCGGAAGACGATGAGCAGCGGCAGGGTGGGCGCGATTGCGGAGAGCAGGCCGAACACCACGGAGCCGGTCAGGGCGATCCGCATCACCCGCATCCGCCCGAACCGGTCCGAGAGGCCACCCCAGAGCGGTTGCGTGAAGCCGTACGCCAGGAAGTACGCCCCGGCCACCGCCACCGCCTCCTCCAGGGAGGCGCCCAGGTCCACGGCCAGGAACACCAGCAGCGGGCTGACCGCGAAACGGTCCACGCTGGAGGTGAAGGAGGCCAGCGCGATCGAGGCGGGCACGCGCCCTGGTGCGCCGCCGTCGGGCATCTGGGGGTTCTTCGGGTGCCTCACCAGGACAAGCTACGGCAT
>NZ_BAAALH010000002.1:449204-528713 GCF_039528175.1 Citricoccus alkalitolerans | reverse complement strand
GTCCGAAGACACCGGCGGCCCCTGATGCTGTCATGTCACCGGATCAGTCGAGCATGAACACGTCCAGAACCTCCGGCTGCGCGTCCGGGTTCTTGGTGTCCAGGATGAACGAGGTCACCGAGCCGGCCTGGGCGTCCAGGTTGGTGAAGATGCTGTAGTCGTTGGAGGCCACATACGGGGCATCCTGATCCGGATCCACCAGGGACGCGAACGGACGCTCGGACGGGACGATGGGCTCCAGGCCGCCAGGGCTGCCCTGCTCCACATAGTTGTCAGCGTTCCAGGGGGCACCGGGGACAGGGCGGGAGTCGCCGGAGAGCTCGTGGTAGGCGCCGTAGGAGTTGCCCACGTTGGAGGTCTCCAGGTAATTCACGCCGTGCTCGGACTCGAAGCGGTTCCACAGGTGGGAGTGGCCGTTGAAGACCAGGTCCACGGTCGTGCCCTCGGCATCGATCAGCGGAGTGAGGTCGGTGAGGAGCTTGTTGTCCTCCGCCTCGTACTCGTAGCGGATGCCGGTGACGTTGCCCTCGGCGTCCTTCTCCTCGATCTTCGTCGGCTCCGCGAAGGCGGGGGTCACGTTGTCACCCAGGCCCTGCGGGCCCTCGTGCATCATGACGACCACGTTCTCCGCCTCGGTGGTGGCGTCCGAGGCCAGTTCGTCCTGCAGCCAGCGGTACTGGTCCGAGTCCACGGCCAGGGTCTCGAAGATGAACGAGCCGTGGCCCTGGGCCATCGGGTCGTCCAGCGTGTCCGCGGCCTCCTGGAAACGCGAGGCGGCCTGGCGTGCGGCCGGGTCGGACTCGGCGGTGCCGGAGCGCCAGATGCGCGTGGAGTAGAGGGAGATCAGGCGGGTGTTGCCCACGCTGGTGGCGTAGTAGGTCTCGCCACCAGCCTCGGACTCGGGGAGGGTGAAGAGCTCCTCGTAGGTGGTGGTGGAGAAGGAGTTGTCCTCGATCCACTGCTCCTTGACCTCGGCGTGGCCGTCCGGGTTGACCTCTGCGGCGACCTTCTCGTATTCGGCCTCGGCCACCTCGCGCGGCACCGGGGAGTTGAAGGACTCGTCCAGGGAGGTCATGCCGTCGACCCGGCCCTGGACCTCGTGGTTACCGATGGCCGTGTAGAGCGGGGCGTACTGGATGATCTGTCCGCCGTCATAGGTCTGGCCGTTGGGAGCCTCGAAGCCGGCGTTGCCCTGCAGGCCGGGGAAGAAGGCCAGGCCGTTCTCCGAGTCGAACCACTCGGAGGCGCGGTCCGGAACGTTGGCCAGGTCGCCGGCCATGAAGACAGCGTCGATGTCACCGATGACGGTCTCGGCCCACTCGAGGTTGGCCGGGGTGTTGTTCTTGGCCTGGTGGTCCGAGGTCAGCAGGATGTTGGCGTCCTCCTCGGCGGTCTTCGCGTCTTCCAGGGCGAACGTGTCCGAGAGGACCGGCTTTCCGTCCAGGAGGGAGACCACGCGGTACTCCACCTCTCCGGCGCCCTCCAGCCCCGTCACGGTGGCCTCGTGGCGGAAGATATCCCGGGAGACGATCCCGTCCTCCTCTGCCGGGGCGTCCGAGAGCACGGACTTCGCGTCCTCGGCGGTGCGGGACATCTGCATGGTCTCCGCCCGGGTGACGGTGAACTGCGTGTTGGCCGCCTCGGACTGGAAGACGCCGGAGCGGGAGTTGGTGGCCTTGTCCACGGTGGGCATCAGGTCCTCAGGGGTCAGCCCGTAGACGTCACCGGTGATGACCCAGTGCTGGCTGCCCTCGAGTTCGGTGAACCACGCGACGTTGGTCTGGCCGACCTCGGGAGCCTGCAGGAACGGATCGGTCAGCAGGACCGGCTCGCCGGCGGGCATCTCCGGCTCGGGAACCTCCGGCTCCTCGGGCTCGTCCTCGTTCAGGACCTCGTCCATGCGGGTCATCAGTGCGGCGACCTCGCCACGGGTGATGGTGTTGTGGGGTTTGAAGGTGCCGTCCTTGTATCCGGTAGAGATGCCTTCGGAGGCCAGCCAGGTGATGGCCTCGAGGTGCGCGCTGGAGTCGGAGACGTCCTGGAAGGTGACCTCGCCGATGCTCTCCGGATCGACGGCCCGGTAGAGGAAGGAGGCGAACTCGGCGCGGGTGACGGAGCGGTTGGGCTGGAAAGTGCCGTCCTCGTAGCCGGTGGTGATCTCCTCGGCGGCGCCCCACTCGATGGCCTCGAAGTGGGTCTTGCCCAGCGGGACATCCGGGAAGGTGGCCTCGCCCGGGGTGTACTCGGGCTTGAGGTAGCGGTACACGAAGGCCATGGACTCGCCGCGGTCGATGTCCGTGCCCTTGCGGTAGGTGTTGTTCGCGTAGCCGGTGGTGATGCCGGAGCACTGCATCCAGCGGACGTAGTCGAAGTACTGCGAGCCGGGATGGTTGTCCGCGAAGTGATCCGCAGTGCACTCGGCCGCAGCCGGAGCGGCGGAGGGATCTTCGGTGTTGGTGGCGGTGGCTGGCGTGGCCAGGAAGCCGATGGTCATGAGTCCGGCCAGGGCGGCCGCTGGAAGCTTGTGCTGCATGTGGAGCTCCGATTTCAGGCCTCGGTTGCCTGACCGTGGGAGAGCCAGGCGCGAGTGATGAGAGGCGTGGGGTTTCCCCCACCGTGACCCCGCCAGTCCACCGGCCGCCGTCAACGCGCAGGAGAGCGCCTGGTGAACACCACGCTAAGAACGGTGGACATCGTGACCGCTGGTCAGGGTCGCGTAGTCCCGGGTGATCGCCGCGGCGGCGGTCTGCAGGAGGGCGATATATGGCAGCACGGGAGCGGCGTCATTGGGGACGATGACGGAGAGTGCACCCAGCAGGTCGTCCTGATGCCCGCGCAGCGGCACTGCGATGCCGCGCGCGGCGGTGTGCAGGAAGCCGTCATTGACCACGTGGCCGGTGCGGCGGATCTCGGCGAGGCGGCGGCGGATCTGGGCCGGATCCGTCACGGTCAGCGAGGTGAACTGTTTCAGCCCGGCGGCCAGTGCGGCCTCCTGCTCCCGCTCCGGCAGCCACGCGAGTTGCACGAGGCCGGAGGATGAGGCCAGTGCGGGCAGCCGCTGACCGATCACCGAATAGTTGACGACGGCGTCCGGGGCGGACAGCCGTTCGATGAACAGGACATCATGGCCCGAGAGGATCCCGATCTGCGCGTGCTGCCGGACGGCATGGTGGACCTTTTGCAGGTGGGGCAGCGCCGCGGCCCGCAGGCCTGCGGCACCGGGGGAGCGCGCTGACCATTCCCAGATCCTCGCCCCGAGTCGGTAGGTCCGGTCGGGGACACGTTCGAGCAGGCCGAGCGAGGTCAGCTCTCCCAGCAGGCGGTGGGTGGTGGAGACGGGGCTGCCGGTGCGCTGGGCGATCTCGGTGGCGGTGAGGAACACCGAGTTGGAGTCAAAGGCGTCCAGCAGGTCCACCGCACGGCTCAGTGAGGACCGGCCTGCGGACGTTCTGGCCATGGGTTTCCTTTCAAAGGGAGGACTCCGATGAGAACAGTGTGACATGACTCATAGTCGAAGGCACCGACGTCACCCAAGGAGACCACGATGCCCACACGAGAACTTCCGGCCGCCCGACGCCGCAGCCTGCTGGCCATCGGCGTCCTGTCCGTTGCCGGACTGACTCTGACCGCCTGTGGTTCCGGCTCACCCAGCAGCGCCGAAGCGGACACTGCCGGATCGTCCTCCGCCGCCGAGAAGGGGTCGGGCGAGTTGGAGTCCGTCAATATCGGCTACTTCCCGCTCGTGCACACCTCCACGCTCGTCAATGCCGACGGGCAGGGGTACCTCGAGGACGCCGGCATCGACGCCGAGCTAGTCCAGACCCAGGGCGGCGCGGCCGCCATCCCAGCGCTGGCCTCCGGGAACGTGGACGTGACCTACGCCAACTACACCTCAGCTCTGCTCGCCGCCCAGCAAGGACTGCCCATCGTCCTGATCGCCGGCAACGACGTCGGCGCCGATGACCACGGCATCTACGTGGACCCGGACTCGGGGATCGAAGAGGTCGCGGACCTGAAGGGCAAGAGCTTCGCGGTCAACAACCTGCAGAACATCGGCACGGTGGCCCTCTATGCCCAGCTGGAGGAGGCCGGGCTCTCTCCGGAAGACGTCCAGGTTCTGGAGATGCCGCTGCCGGACATGGCCGCCGCCGTGCAGAACGGCAACGTGGACGCCGTCTGGCAGGTCGAGCCGTTCCAGGTCGTTGCCGAGCAGGAGGGGCTCGTGAAGATCGGAAACCTCTTCGACGGGCCTGCCGCGGACATGCCGGTGGCCGGATGGATCACCACCCGGGACTACGCCGAGGCGAACCCTGAGATCATCGCCGGTCTGCGCGACTCCCTGAGCCGGTCCATCCAGGACCTGGACGGAAACCGCGAGGCCTTCACTGCCTTGGTACCCGAGTTCACCACCGTGACCGCGGAGGTGGTGCAGGAGATCGAGCTGCCGGTGTTCTCCGCCGAACTGGACCTCGAAAAGCTGCAGCAGGGCGCCGACCTGATGCTCGAATACGACCTGATCGACGAGGCCCTGGATGTCCAGGGCACGGCCTACACCGACTGACTGGAGAAGCCCTCATGACTGACACCACCGCCATTCAGGCCCCGGTGAGCCCCCACGGAGAGCGCCCCGCTCCACCTCTCACGGCCCCTCCCGCCCCCGCCGGAGTCCCGGTGGTCGACCGTGACCCGTTCTCGGACGAGACCCTGACCGATCCCTACCCCATGCACGAGGCCTTGCGCGAGGCCGGGCCAGTCGCCTGGCTGCCCCGTTATGGCGTCTATGCGGTGGCCCGCTATGACGAGGTGGTCCACGTGCTGCAGAACCACGAGATCTTCGTGTCCGGACGCGGCGTGGGCCTCTCGGACTACCAGAAGGAGAAACCCTGGCGGCCGCCGTCGTTGTTGCTGGAGGCGGACCCGCCCCAGCACACCCAAGCCCGCAAGGTGGCGACCTCGGTGTTCAACCCCAAGACCATGCGCCAGATTCGGGAGGAGTTCCAGGACACCGCCCATCGGATGGTGGAGGAGCTTTTCGCCGAGAACTCCACGGTGGAGATCGACGGTGTCACCGATCTGGCGGCTGCGTACCCCCTGTCCGTGTTCCCAGACTTCATCGGCCTGTCCGAGAGGGGGCGGGAGAACCTGTTGCCCTACGGCAACATGGCATTCAATGCCTTCGGTCCCCAGAACCTGCTGTATGAGCAGGCCATGGAGACCGGCGGCAAGGCGGCCCCGTGGATCGTGGACCAGTGCGTGGTGGGCACCCCCAAGCCGGGGCGGTTCGGTGCGGCCCTGCATGAGAAGGCCATCGAAGCGGGGATGGACGAGGACGAGGCCGCACGGTTGCTGCGGTCCTTCCTGACCGCCGGCGTGGACACGACCGTCCACGGCATCGGTGCCGCGCTGCGTGAGTTGGCCGAACACCCGGAGCAGTGGGCCGCGTTGCGCCAGGACCCGTCCAGGGCCCGGGCGGCCTTCGACGAGACGGTCCGCTATGTCTCACCCGTCCAGACCTTTTTCCGAACCGTGAACGAGGACACGAGGGTCTCCGGTGTACTCCTGCCCGAGGGGGCCAAGATCCTGATGTTCCTGGCCGCCGCGAACCGGGACCCGCGCCACTGGGAGGACCCGGACGCCTTTGACATCAGCCGACAGGCCTCCGGTCACGTGGGCTTCGGCTTCGGCATCCACTCCTGCGTCGGGCAGATCATGGCCCGGCTGGAGGGGGAATGCCTGCTCGGGGCGCTGGCCCGCAAGGTGGCCACCCTCGAGGTGGCCGGGGAAGCCCGGCTTCAGCTCAACAACACCCTGCGCGGTTGGGACAGCCTGCCGCTGCGGTTGACCGCGGCCTGATCCCTACTGCAGCACGTCCACCACGAGGCCATCGAGTCCGGCGTCGGCATCCTCGATGATCCCGGCCTCCTGCGAGGCCTGTGAGCCGCGCAGCATGGCCTGCTCGGGGAAGCCCCAACCGAACGTGGTGAGGATCATCGTCTTAGCGGTCTCCGGATCGATCTCCGTGAAGTTGGACAGCTCAGTTCGGAACTCGTCCGGGTGCTCCGTGGCGTACTCCTGCGATTTCTTGACGACCTTCACGAAGTCCTTGACGAACTCCGGGTCTTGGGCCCACTTCTGTTCAGAGGTCAGGTAGACGGCTGTGACGAACTCCGGGTCCACATCGATGTAGGGGTCTGCGATCAGGCGGTGCCCCGCATCCTTGGCATTGCCGAGGAAGGGCTCCGAGGTGGAGATGGCGTCCACGGAGCCACGTTCCAGGGCTGGCTGCATGTCCGGCAGGGCCAGCTCAAGGAAGTTCACCTGGTCCGGGTCTCCGCCGGCCTTCTTCACGGACTGGCGGATGGCGGCCTCGTGAAGCCCTTTGACCGCGTTGACGGCTACAGACCTGCCTTCGAGGTCGCCGGCATCCTGAATCTCCGAATCCGCGGGGACGACGATGCCGCCGTGGTCTGCGCCGGGCTCGCCCGTGGTGCGGCCGCCCTCGGCCACCGCGATCACCGGAAGCCCCTTCTCGCGGGCCTGGAAGGCGTTGACACTGCCGGTGTAGACCACGTCGTACTGGTCCTGCAGCAAGGCGGGGATGGAGATCGAGCTTCCGGTGGTGAACTGGATGTCGACCGTCATGCCCTTCTCGGCGAAGAATCCCTTCTCCTCGCCAAGGTAGATGGCGGCTACGTCCACCACGGGTACGGCAGCCACCCGGACGGTCTGCAGTTCACCGTCAGCCGCGGCGCCGGAGGCTTCGGACGCCGCAGGAGAGGCGGCATCCGCAGTGGCCCCCTCTGAGGTGGCAGCACCGGAGGTGGTGCCGCTGCCGCAGCCGGTCAGCAACAGCATGGAGGCGGCCGCGGTGGCGAGGATGGCGCGAATTCTGTTCATGGGTACCTGCCTTGAGTGATCCGGAGGGGTCCGGCGGAGTGGGGCCAGAAAGGCCACTTTCCGAGTTGCAATTGCAACGAGTGTCGCATCTCACATACGATTCGACAAGTACCAAAAATCGTGGGCTGGGGCTGGGGAGGAGGTCTGGTGGTTCAGGCGTTGTCGAGTGAGGGCGGGTTGTTCATCAAGGGAATGTTCTCGTACATCCGCCGCAGGAAGGACTGCAGCACCTCGCGTTCCTCCGCGGAGAAGCCGTGCACCATCAGCTCTGCGCGCTCCAAGGCCACGGGCAGCACCGCATCGTGCACCTCGGCTCCTTCGGGGGTCAGGAACAACCGGCGGCGGGATCCCTCCTGCTCCCAGCAGATGAGTCCCTTGTCCCGCAGCCGCTGGAGGCGGCGGCTGACCACCGACTTGTCCAGGGCCACCTGCTCCGAGATGTCCACCGCCTGGCATCCCGGGCGGTTGGACAGCGTGGACAGGATGGCGAAGTCCGGCGAGGTGACCCCGAACCGCTCGTTGTAGAGGCGCGAACCACCCCACACGTGGGCATTGTCCACGAGGGACAGGTAAGCCGGGGGGAAGGTCTCCCGGTCGATCGTGTGCTTGAGTCGGGTGCGGATCGGTTCGGCGGCGGACGTCATGTGGCCCATCAAACCATCAGTAGTGACCATTGCAGAGACGAAGGACAGCATGAAGAAGCTCATCAACAACCCGCGCAACGTCGTGGTCGAATCCCTGACCGGACTGGTGCGGTTGAACCCGGGCCTGCGGTTGCTGGAGGGCTCCCGCACAGTGGTGGAGGCACGCGCCTCCGAGCGCTGCCGGGTGGCTGTACTCTCCGGCGGTGGTGCCGGCCACGAGCCTGCACATGCGGGATTCGTGGGAGCCGGCATGCTGGCCGGTGCGGTCTCAGGTGAGGTCTTCACCTCCCCCTCGGTGGACGACATCCTTGCCGGCATTCGTGCGGTGGACTCCGGGGCTGGGGTGCTGCTGATCGTGAAGAGCTACACGGGTGACCGGCTGAACTTCGGATTGGCCGCGGAACTGGCCCGCGCGGACGGCATCGACGTCCGGATGGTCGTGGTGGCGGATGACGTCGCCCTCGCCGGGTCCGAGGACCATGCGGGGCATCGCGGCATCGCGGGCACGGTGCTGGTCCACAAGATCGCCGGGGCCGCGGCTGCCGCCGGCCAGGACCTGGAAGCTGCGGCGCGAACGGCACAGACTGCGGCGGACTCCCTCGCCACCATGGGCGTGGCCCTGGGCTCATGCACCGTGCCGGCGGCCGGAAGTCCGAGCTTCGAGCTCGGTGAGGACGAGGTCGAGTGGGGCCTGGGTATCCATGGCGAGCAAGGGGTGCAGCGCTCCGCCCTGGCGACCGCCACCGAGACCGTGGACCGGTTGCTGTCCGCTTGCCTGGCGGTGGGTCGGATTCCCGAGACCGGCCGGGTCGCCCTGCTGGTCAACAACCTGGGCGGCAGCTCAGTGATGGAGATATCCCTGGTGGCCGACGCCGCCCTGAGCCGGTTGCAGGAACGAGGGCTCGACGTGGTGCGGGCGTGGTCCGGCACCTTCTTGACGGCCATGGAGATGGAAGGCGTGTCCTTGTCCCTCCTGGCCGTGGACGACGGCCTGCTGGAGCTCCTGGATGCGCCGGCACAGACGTCGGCGTGGCCTGCCCTCTCCGGCCGGGTGAATGCCGAGCCGATCCTGGCAGCGCCGCCGGCCGATGCGTTCGCCCTGGAGGGTCCGGCGCTCGCCGGACCCGGGTGGACGGTGCTGGAGGGTGTCCTGCGGGCGTTGCAGGACGCGGAGCCTGAGCTCACGGCCATGGACCAGCAGGTGGGAGACGGCGACCTCGGCCACAGTCTGGACCGCGGCGCCCGCGCGGTGCTCCAGGAACAGGCCAGCCTGCCGTGCCGTCCGGACCTGCTGCTGCGGCGGGTGTCCGCGGTGGCCCGCAAGAGCATCGGTGGCACCTCTGGGCCCCTGTATGCGGTCTTCCTGCTGATAGCCTCCGAGGCGCTGGCCGGCATCGAGCGGCCGGTCTCCGCTGACTGGGCCAGGGCGCTGGCTGCCGGCCAGCACGGGATCCAGGATCTGGGCGGGGCCCGCCCCGGGGACCGCACCATGCTTGATGCCCTCGCCCCGGCGGCTGAGGCCTTCGCCGGTGCCGGGTCCGCACCGCTGCCGTTGGCCTTGCGCGCCGCTGCGGACGCGGCCCGGGCCGGCGCCGAGGCCACCGCGGACATGGCCCCGCGCCGGGGCCGTTCCAGCTACGCGGGGGACCGCGTCAAGGGGCACCCGGACCCGGGCGCCTGGGCTGTCTACCTGTGGCTGGACGCGGTGGCCCGGGCGGCGGCCTGCAACTGATGCGGATCTCCGACGGAGGTTCGGCGGGAGTGGGCTACTTCAGCGTCACCCGCATCGGCATCGCGGTGTAGCCACGCAGCCAGTGGTTGAGCTTGCGCACGGGTTCGGCCGTGACCTCGAGCGAGTCCACACGGGTGGCGAAGGCCGTCAGCAGGCACTCGGCCTCCATGCGGGCCATCATCTGGCCCACGCAGGCGTGGATGCCGTAGCCGAAGGCCGAGTGGCCGCGGACGTCGCGAGTGATGTCGAAGGCCTCTGGGTTGGGCCAGCGTCTCGGATCCCGGTTGGCGGCGGAGAGGCAGTTGATGATCTTCTGCTCGGGTTCCAGCACCGCCCCGCCGAGTTCGGTGCGCTTGCCCACGGTCCGGCCGATGTAGGGACTCGGGGCATGGCAGCGCAGGGTCTCCTCGAAGACCGTACGGGCCAGGGACGGATCCGCACGGAGGGCGGACCAGGCGTCCGGGGTGCGGGACAGGGCCAGCAGGGCGTTGCCGATCCCGAGCATGGTGGTGTCCAGTCCGGCGGAGAGGAAGGTCCGCACCAGCAACCCGGCCGTCTCCTCCGTGATGGCACCCTCGTCCGCCGCGGCGAAGAACTTCCCGGCGAGTTTGGTCTGGTCCAGGTTCTCTCGGCGCATCTGCCATTCCACGTACTCGGTGGCCTCGGCCGCCTGGACCACCGCCTCCTCGTAGAGCGCGTCGTCCCGGGGGCCCATGGCCTGGAAGTTCAGGTTGGCGTACTTGAGTAGGAACTGCCGCCCCTCGGGGGCCAGCCCCACGGCGTCCGGCAGTACCCGCAGCGGAAAAGCCTCGGCGAGGTCCGTCACGGCATCGAACTCGCCCCGGGCACAGACCTCGTCCACCACGGCGAAGGCCTCGGCCTGGAAGTCCTCCTTGAGCTGCTTGACGACCTTGAGGGAGAGCACCGAGTTCATGAGCTTGCGCGTGGCGGTGTGCTGCGGTTGGTCCTGCTCCAGAATCACGCTCGGCTTGCGCCAATTCGCCTGCAGGGCGGTGTTGGTCAAGCCGGTGCCGTGCGAGGAGATGAAGGTCTCCTGGTCCAGGAAGATCTCCTGGACCAGGTCCGCCCGGCCCGTGGCCCAGACGCCGTGGGACTCGAGCCAGACGATCGGTCCGGCCTCGCGGATCGCGTCCTCGACGGGGTGCGGGTCCTGCAGCGAGGGGACGGAGAAGGGGTCCACATCGAGTAGGGGTACGCCGCCGGCCACGGTGGTCATGGTCTCTCCTTCACCGGCCCGGAGGCCGCTCGTTGCAATTGCAACTCAGTGTGCCATGAGTCACTACCTCGAGCAACGTCCGAGGCCTTGCGCAGGCGCCGCCCCTCATCGATCCGAGCGATATGGGGCCCGAAGTTCGCCTCGGCGAAGGTGACCATCTCGGTGATGCGGCGCGGGGGCCGGCTCCGGGCCTGGGGTTTGAGCCAGGCGATGTGCACGAAGACGTTCCCGTCCTTGACGTTCAAGGGCACCTCGACCACCGGATGACCGTCCACGGTCCACGGGGACGCATCCGGCTGCACCAGGATGGCCACTCCCAGGCCCTTGCCCACGAGGGCGCGGGTCAGGGGCAGGGACGAGGTGACCCATGCGATGCGCTCGTCGTCCTCCGTGGTGTCCAGGTCCCGGAGCGTGTTCGCCTTGCTGGGGGCGTCGCCGAGCAGGATGATCTTCTCCCCGGTCAGATCGGCCAGGGTCACGGAGGGCCGGTTCGCCAGCGGGTGGGAGGCCGGCATCAGGACGTAGGGTGGCCGCTCGAGGATGGGTTGGTGATCCACCTCGGCCGGGACCTCATGGAGGTAGGTGAAGCCCACGTCGATGGCGCCGGACGTCAAGCCGGCCATCAGCTCGGCATGCTGGACCTCCACGAAGGACAGCTCCACCAGGGGATGCTCCTCGGCGAAGTCCCCCAAGAGCAGGGGGAGGACATAGGGTGCCAAGGTCTGATAGACGCCGATCGTCAACGGGCCGCGCAGCTGACCGTCCCGCTCCTGCAGGATCCGGCCAGCCTCCTGCGCGGTGTGGAGGACGATCCCCGCCTCCCGGTGCAATTGGCGGCCCGCGGCGGTGGGCCAGGCGCCCTGGGCCTTGCGGCGGACGAGAAGCCGTTGGCCGACCTGCTTCTCGAGTTCGTCGATCGCCGAAGACACGGAGGACTGGGCCGTGTGCAGATCACGGGCGGCGGCGGAGAGGGAGCCGGTCCGGATCACGGCATCGAAGATCTCCAGCTGGCGCAGGGTGAAGGGCAGGGCCACGGGGCTCCTTTATCGGTCAAAGCGATGAACTATCCCTAATCTTCCACTTTGCGCCGATGTGGTGTCCAGCACATTCTGGAGGTCACGTCACCCGCTGATCCCGGCACCGCCGCCGGGCCGACCAACCAGGAGCCCACCATGCCCACCATCACCTACCACCAGCCCGACGGCGACACCCAGGTCATCGAGCTCGAGAAGCCCGAGCGCATCATGCAGGCGGCGCTGAAGAACAGTGTCCCCGGCATCGTCGGGGAATGCGGCGGTCAGGCGATGTGCGCCACGTGCCACGTGTACGTCCGTGAGGACTACCTCGAAGCCCTGCCGGAGATCGGCGATGACGAGGAGGAGATGCTCGAGGTCACCGCCTCGGAGCGCGATGAGCGCCGGAGCCGTCTGGGCTGCCAGATCGAGGTCGGCGGCAGCGGCCCGGACGCCATCGAGGTCGATATCCCTGAAGAGCAGGTCTGAGCCATGAGTGAGCTCCAGAACCAGAGCCAGAACCGGGCCTCAGCGGCGGACCGGGGCGGCCGCGGCGTGGTCATCATCGGCGGCGGCCAGGCCGGGCTGCAGGCCGCAGCCTCCCTGCGCTCCGAGGGCTTCGACGGCAAGGTCACCATCGTGGCCGAGGAACCCGGCCTCCCCTATCAGCGGCCGCCGCTGTCCAAGGACTATCTGAAGGCCCGTCCTGCTGACGGTGCTGACGGGGCCTCTGCCTCGCCCCTGCCGTTGCGCGGCGAGGCGTTCTTCGCCGAGCAGCAGATCGACCTGCGCACCGGTACCGCCGCCGTGGCCGTGGACCGGTCCGCCCAGGCCGTCTCCCTGGCGGACGGAGCCGTGCTGGACTATGACTCGCTGGTCTTCGCGACGGGTGCCCGCAACCGCGAGCTGCCGACTCCGGGTATCGATCTGCCGGGCATCCACGGACTGCGCACCCTGGAGGATGCCGAACAGTTGGGCCGAGCCCTGGATACCGCGAGGAACGTGGTCGTGGTCGGCGCCGGGTTCATCGGCCTGGAATTCGCGACGGCGGCGCTCGCTCGAGGCTGCCAGGTCACCGTCCTGGAGTTCGCGCCCCGCCCTATGGGCCGTGCGCTCACCCCGCTGCTGGGCGACTGGTTCGCCGGCGCCCACCGCGCCCTGGGCATCGACCTGCGGCTGAACGAGGGCATCGCGTCCTTCGAGGCCGGCGACGACGGCCGGGTCGGGTTCGCCGTCTCGACCACCGGGGACCGGTACCCGGCAGACCTGGTGGTGGCCGGCGTCGGGGTCCAGCCGAACGACCAGTTGGCCACCGAGGCCGGGCTGGAGACTGCCAACGGGATCGTGGTGGATGCCCACCTGCGCACCGCGGACCCGGACATCTACGCGATCGGGGACTGCGCCGCGTTCCCCTGCGTGCACGCCGGCGGACCGTTCCGGCTCGAGTCCGTGCAGAATGCCACCGACCACGCGCGGCACGTGGCCCGGGTGATCCTCGGTGCCGAGGACGCGTATGCGGAACTGCCGTGGTTCTGGTCCACCCAAGGCCCGTTCCGGTTGCAGATGGCGAACATCGTGCGGGCGGGCGACGAGACCGTGGTGGTGGGTGACCCTGATCCTGCCCACCCGAAGTTCTCCGTGTTCTGCTTCCGCGACGGCATCCTGGCCGCCGTGGAATCGGTGAACATGCCCAGTGACCACCTCTCCGCGCGGAAGGTCCTCGCGGCCGGGATGCAGATCACCCGCGAAGAGGTCCTGACGGAGGGGTTCTCCCTCCGTGCGGCCTACAAGGAGCGTGCCCAGCCGGCGGCGGTGTGACCGCTCGCTCTTCGTGCAAGCGGCGGTCGATCTCGCACCGTGCTGGGGCGGGAAGGCCTCAGCACGGGGAAATCGACCGCCGCTTGGCGTCGTGGACGGGAGGAGGCGTCAGCCGACAGGCGAGCCGTCTGCCTCACCGGACGAGGGCTCCGCCTTCAGCAGGCCCAGGGCATGGGGCTCCTGAAAGTTGCGCAGGCCGATGGTGCCCATCTCGCGGCCGATGCCGGACTGCTTGATGCCGCCGAAAGGGGCACGCTGGTCCAGCAGTGCGGGTCCGTGGGTGTTGTGGAAGACGTAGCCCGCCTGCAGTCGTGAGCCGACGTCGATGGCGGTCTGCTCGTCAGAGGTCCACACGGAGTTGCACAGGCCGTATTGCGTGTCGTTGACCATCCGAATGCCGTCCTCGAGGTCCTCGAAGGTGAGGATCGGGATGGTCGGGCCGAACTGCTCCTCGGTGACCACCCGGAGGGCCGGGTCCGGGTCCAGTACGAGTGAGGGGCGCATGAAGTGTCCCTCAGCCCATTCGCCGCCGGGCAGCTCGCCGAACTCGCGGACCTCGGCACCGGAGTCCTTGGCCTCCTGGACCAGGGCCTGCACGAACTCGAGCTGTGCCTTCTGGTGGAACGGGCCCATGGTGGTGGCGGGGTCTGTGGCGGGCCCGAGGGTGACGCCTTCCAGGCGCCTGGTCAACTCGGTGACGAGTTCGTCCCTCTTGGAGGAGTGGACGTAGATGCGCTTGGCGTTCATGCAGACCTGGCCGGTGGTGCCGAAGATGCCCATGAACAGCAGGTCCATGTTCTGCTCGGTGAACTCGGCGTCCTCGAGAATCAGCACGCCGTCATTGCCACCGAGTTCCAGGGTGACGTTGGTCAGCGTCTGCGCGGCCATGGACATGATCTTCTTTCCGCCACCGACAGAGCCGGTGAAGCAGACCTTGGCCACGCCTTCATTGGAGACCAGGGCCTCACCGATCTCCGCATCCTCGCCGGTCACCACATTGAGAACACCGGCGGGCAGCCGCTCCGCCACGCGCTGAACGGCGCGGGTGGTGGCCAGTGGGCAGGAGGGCGGTGGCTTGACCACCACGGTGTTTCCGGCCATCAGGGCATAGGGCAGGGAGGCGCCCAGGATGGCGATGGGCCAGTTGAAGGGCACGATGATCGTCACCACGCCCATGGGCTGATGGGAGATGCGCACCTCGGTAGGCGGCCCCGGGAGGGTCTCGACAGCGTCCACCTCCTCGGCCAGGCCGATCGCCAGCTCGAAGCGCTGGAGCAGGCCCATCAGGTCGAAGGTCGATTCCCCGACCACCTTGCCGTTCTCGGAGGAGAGGATGGCGGCCTCCTGTTCGGAGCCCTCCATGATGGCGGCCGCAGCCGCGGTCAAGGCCTCGCCGCGCTCGGTTCCGGACAGGGCGGCCCAGGCAGGGAAGGCGTCCTGGGCGGCGGCGACGGCGGCCAGTGCCTGCTCGCGCGACGCGGCGGCCGCCTGGCCCACCACCTCGGAGGGCTTGGCGGGATTGACGACGGTCAGCGTCGACTCGCCCTGGTGTTCCCGGCCCCCGTAGTACAGCGGTGTGCTGGGACGATCGTGATCCTCGATGCTTCCCGGAGATGGGGAGGTGGTGGTGTCAGTCATGATGCCTCTTTCAGGGATGATGAATGCGGCCGATCTGAAGTGAAATGCCGAAAACAAGTTCGGTGGAAACCGATTCCGCGGTGAGACGGTGAACTCTGGCGACGCAGGTGCGCCAGCGTGAGCCACATCACTTCAAGGATAGTGAACCAAAGCTGTTCGGGGTGCGTCAAGGAAGTGTTGCCGCCGAGGGGTGGTTTTCGGTGCAGCGATGTGCGGTTGGGTGGATTCCGCAACAAAAGCCCAGGTCAGGAAGCCTGAAACGTAGTTAGCGCAAATTTGCGTGAAATACCCCTTTACGTGGACCCCTGGGGGAGCCTATGGTCTCGGGAGACATAGATCACATCTCAGCGAAGTGGCTGGGCAACCCGATTTCCTTGGGGGAGCAGATGGCGGCAACGATCACCAGGCCGGAGACAGGCGTTTCCGAGTTGGAGGACCTTTCGTACGAGCTGAGGGAGAAATTGCTCCTTCTCTGCGGAGAGTATGACGGTTCAGTTCACATAGGTGGTGATCTTTCCTGTGCTGACATATTGACCTTGTTGTTTCAATACGGAATGCACGTGGATCCACAGGACCTGCACAACCCCGAGCGGGACCGGTTCGTCCTCAGCAAGGGCCACGCAGCGGTCTGCATGTACATCACGATGGCCATCCGTGGGTTCTTCGACTACCGCGAGATCGTGGACACCTACGGCCAGCTCGGCTCCGCCTACGGCATGCACCCGTGCAAGGTGCAATTGCCCGGTGTGGAGGTGTCCACCGGCTCCCTCGGCCACGGCCTGCCGCTGGCCACCGGCATGGCCCTGCACGGCAAGCGCAGCGGCATGGACCACCGCGTCTTCACCCTGATGGGGGACGGCGAGACGGGCGAGGGCTCGGTGTGGGAGGCCGCACTGGCAGCCCACAGCAACAACCTGGGCAATCTGGTGGCGTTCATCGATCGCAACCGGCAGTTGATGACGAGTTTCTCCGAGGAGCGCGTGAAGCTGGAGCCCTATCCGGACAAGTGGCGTGCGTTCGGCTGGAACGTCATCGAGGTGAACGGCCATGACATGGCCGCCCTCGTGCAGGCCTTCGACTCTCTGCCGGCCCCGGACTCGGACGTGCCCACGGTGGTCATCTGCGACACCGTCAAGGGCAAGGGCGTCGACTTCATGGAGCGCAACCTGGCCTGGCACGCCGGCTCCCTCAATGACACGGACCTGGCGCGGGCGCTGACCTCGCTGGCCCACGGACGAAAGGCGGCGTGAGCATGTCCACCGCAGCCAAGACAGTGACCGAACCCGGCACGGACCAGATCACCTCCTTCACCTTCGGAGAGTTGCTCTCCTCCCGGACCGTGATCGGTCAGACGCTCAAGGAGCTCGGCGAGACCCATGACAACCTGTGGGTGCTGACACCGGATATCGGGGCCACCCTGGTCGAGTTCCGGGACGCCTACCCGGACCGTTTCGTGGACGTGGGCCTGTCCGAACAGGCCTGCGTGGGCATTGCCGCCGGCCTGGCCAACGAGGGCAACATCCCCGTGGTCTCCGGCATGCTCCCGTTCCTGAGCATGCGCGCCCTGGAGCAGGTCCGTTCGGATATCTGCTATCCCAACCTTCCCGTGAAGATCGTCGGGACCCATGGCGGGCTGGTCGGCAACGGAGGCTCCACCCACTACGCCGTCGAGGACCTCGGCCTGATGACCTCCCTGGTGAACATGACCGTCACCTCTATCGGAGACCCCCTCATGGTCGGGGAGGTGTTGCGCCAGTCCATGTCCATGCCCGGGCCGCTGTACATCCGGCTGGCCGTCGGCAAGAAGGACAAGGTGGTCTACGAGCCCGGCTCCGTGCAGATCGAGATCGGCAAGGGCATCACCGCCCGCGAGGGCACCGACCTCACCCTCTTCGCCCACGGCGAGACCGTGTCCCAGGCTCTCGAGGCCGCGGACATCCTGGCCGCCGAACACGGCATCGACGCCCGCGTGGTGGACATGTTCACGCTCAAGCCGATCGACGAGGACCTCATCCTGCGCTGCGCCGAGGAGACCGGCCGGTTCGTGGTGGTCGAGGACCACCTGGCCTACGGCGGGCTCGCCTCCCAGATCTCAGACGTCATCGCGGACCGGGGCATCCGGCTCGACGGCTTCCGTCGGCTGGGGATCCCCCAGGTCTTCGCGGGCTTCGGCGAGGACACCGAGCTCCGGGACAAGCACGGCTATGGGCTGCAGGCCACCGTGGACGCGGCCCTCACGGTCTCCGGTGGCGGCCCTGCCGGACGCGGACGCGCGGAGGTCACCGCATGACCAGCACCACCACCACCGTCAGTGCTGCTCCGGAAGGGGCATCGGGCGACGTCGAGACCGTCGCGGTCACCCGTATCGGCAGCCTTCGGGCGCCCGACGCCGGCCAGCGCGGCAGCATCGGCGTCGTCACCTTCCCGGCGGACGCCGTGGGGCCGCAGGACGTGCGCATCACGGTCGCCTACGCCGCGATCTGCGGATCCGATCCGCACCTGGCCGAAGGCTTCTTCGGCACGGAGGTTCCGATCGGGCTGGGACATGAGATCTCCGGCGTCGTGGCCGAACTGGGTCCGGAGGTCCGCCGGGCCGACCTGCGGGTGGGGGACCGTGTCTCCGGCAACTTCGTCCGCTTCTGCGGGGCCTGCCAGCCCTGCCAGGACGGACGCCAGCAGTTCTGCGAACACCTGGGCGACTACAACCGTCCCGGCATGGCCCGGTCCGTCGTCTGGCACGAATCCCAGGTCTACAAGCTTCCGGAGGAGGTCTCCCTGCTCAAGGGCTGCCTGCTGGAGCCGACCTCCGTGGCCGTGCGGATCGCGGACAAGACCCGCGTTCGTCCGGGCGATCGGGTGGCGATCTGCGGCGGCGGGCCCATCGGCCAGCTCACTCTGCAGCTCATGGCGCGGTACGGGGCCACCTCGCTCACCCTCATCGAGCCGATCGCGGAGCGCCGCGACCTCGCCCGGCGCTTCGGAGCGCTCCACGTGATCGACCCCAATGACGAGTCCCTGGAGGAGCGGACACGTGAGATCACCGCGGGGGCGGGATTCGACGTCGTGATCGATGCCTCCGGCTCCCGGCACGCGGTGGCGGGTCTGCTGGACATCGCGGCCCCAGGCGGCACCGTGGTCTACGGGGCCATGTACCCGGAGGACTACGAGCTGCCGCTGAACCTCTCCGACTACCTCTACCGCAAGGAGCTGACGCTGACCGGGGTCTTCGTCTCTCCCTACACGTTCCCGCGGGCCGTGCGGCTCTTGGACGAACTGGACCTGGAACCCTTCCTGCAGTCGGTCTTCGACCTGGAGGATGCGTCCGAGGCCTTCGAGACGCACATGGGGGGCACCTTCCCCAAGGTTGTCATCCGCTGCAACCGGCTGCCGGAGGACGCATGAGCGCTCCGGTGATGGAACAGCGAGACGAGGTCGGGGCCGGGCGCCTGGCGCTGCGGGCCACCGGCATCTCCAAGCATTTCGACGGCGTGGCCGCCCTGACTGAGGCGCGGCTGGAGGTCCGGCCCGGGGAGATCCATGCCCTGCTCGGGGAGAACGGTGCCGGCAAGTCGACACTGATCAAGATCCTGACGGGTGTGTACCGTCCGGATGCCGGCTCGATCGCCTCAGATGGCGAGACAGTTCAGTTCACCGGGGTGAAGGACGCCCATCAGGCCGGCGTGGTCGCCCTGTACCAGGAGCTGTCCATCGTGCCGACGATCAGCGTGGCCGAGAACATCCTGCTCGGTGAGCGCACCCCGAACACCGCGGGCCTGGTGCGATGGCCGGAGGCCCACCGTGAGGCCCGCCGGCACCTGGACCGGCTCAACCAGCGCATCCCCGTCCGTCGGCTGGCCGGGCAGCTCTCGCCGGTGCAGCAGACGATGGTGGCCGTGGCCCGTGCTCTGGCCGCCGACGCTCGCGTCCTGATCCTCGATGAGCCCACCGCCTCCCTGACGGACACCGAGATCAAGGACCTCTTTGCCGTACTGCGCAGCCTGCGCGACGAAGGCGTCGGGATTGTCTATGTCTCGCACCGGCTGGAAGAGGTGTTCGAGCTGTGCGACCGCGTGACGATCATGCGCAACGGATCGACCATCTCCACCCGGGACGTCGCGGACATCACGATCGACAGCGTCATCTCCACCATGGTCGGCCGCGCCCCGGGCGAACTGTTTCCGGAGCGGGGCACCGCGACGGACCGCGCTGTGGTCTCGGTTGAGTCGCTGACCGGCCGCCGGGTCCAAGACGTCTCGTTCACCGCACATGCCGGCGAAGTCCTCGGTATCGGCGGACTGGCCGGTTCCGGGCGCAGCGAACTCTTGCGCCTGCTGGCCGGGGCCCAGAAGGCCACCGGAGGCACCATCACGGTGGCGGGGCGGGAACTGCCCGCCAAGGGCGACGTCGGCGCGGTCCTGAATGCCGGCATGGTGCTGGTTCCCGAGGAGCGCCGCAGTCAAGGCGTATCCCTGAACGCCTCGATCCAGGACAACATCGCCCTGGCCAACCTGGAGAAGGTCAGCACCGGAGGATGGGTGTCGGCCCGCCGGGTGACCGAGTTGGCGCGCCGGAGCATGGAGAACCTGCGGATCAAGGCGCGCGGCCCACGGCAGCACGTCGGTCTGCTCTCGGGAGGCAACCAACAGAAGGTCGTCCTGGCCAAGATGCTGGCCCGGGAGCCGCACGTCCTGTTGCTCGACGAACCCACCCGGGGGATCGACGTCGGCACGAAGGCCGAGATCTACCGCCTCATCCGCGAGCTGGCTGCCCAGGGGACCACGATCATCGCCGTGAGTTCCGAACTACCCGAATTGATCGGCCTCTCCGATCGAATCCTCATCATGCACGAGGGCCGGATCTCCGGGCAGGTGCCCGCCGAGGGCGCCGACGAGGAGCTCCTGCTCTCCTATTGCTACGGAAGGAATGCCTGACATGGCAACCACCGAAACCGTCTCGGCAGCGCAGTTGCCTCAGGACCAACCCGACGAAGCTCGTGAAGAGCGTAAGTCCTTCTCTCAGGTGGTGCTCCAGAGCGGCACCATCATTGCCCTCGTGGGATTGATCGTCATTTTCGGCGTCATGAGTCCCAGCGGATTCCTGAGCTTCGGCAACCTGACGAACATCCTGGCCCAGGTGGCCATCCTGACGATCATCGCGGGGGCCCAGACCATCGTCATGGTCACCGGTCATTTCGACCTCTCGGTCGGCACCACGGCCACTCTCTCCGGAGCCAGCGCCTCGGCCTTCATGCTGTCCGGTCTCCCGGTGCCCGTCGCGATCATCCTGGGGCTGTTGGTCGGCCTGGGAGTGGGTATGATCAACGGCTTCCTGGTGGCCTTCCTGAACATCTCGGCCATCGTGGCCACCCTGGCAACCCTGACCACCGTCGGCGGCCTCGCTTTCATCGTCACGGACGGCACCACCCTGTACGGCATGCCCGAGGTCTTCTTCTGGGTCGGCCAGTCCCGCATCGCCGGCCTGCCGATGCCCGTGGTGATCGCCCTGGTCGTCGCCCTGGTCATCTGGGTCGTGCTGAAGTACACCACGGTCGGCCGCCGCTGGTACGCGGTCGGCGGCAACGCTGACGTGGCTCGGTTGTCCGGCGTCAGCGTGCGCGGCAACGTGTTCTGGGCCTTCGCCCTGGCCGGCCTGGTCTCCGGGCTGGGCGGGATCGTTCTGGTCAGCCGGCTGTCCAGCGCCAGCGCCACCAGCGCCAACGACTACATGATGCTGGCCGTGGCAGCGGTGTTCCTGGGCATGACACTCTCCAACTCCGGCCAGGCCAACCTCGGCGGAACCCTCGTGGGCGTCGGCATCATCGGCGTCCTGCAGAACGGCCTGAACATCGTGGGCGTCAACACCTATGTGCAGCAGGTGCTGACCGGAATCATCATCGTCGCCGCCGTGCTGCTCTCCTCCTTCAAATCACGTCGGGCTTGACGCCCGCCAGTCGTCCTCTTCGTCACCCCTTGTCACCCCTCTATCCCCACACCACGGTGTGCCCTACCTCGGGAGAAACCCATGCGCACTCGACTGAAAATCATCACCGCCCTTGCTGCTGCCACCATGCTCGGCTTGACGGGCTGCTCGGGCCCCGGCACCGACGCCGGAGCAGCTGGGAGCTCCGGCGGCTCCGGCGATGACGGCACCTTCAAGGTCGCTGCCTTCACCGCCGGCTACGCGACGCCCGGCGGCAAACTGACCCTGGACAAGTTCGTGGAGGAGGGCAAGGCCAAGGGCTGGGACGTCACCCTGTACACCTCCGACTTCGATTACGACAAGATCAACTCGGACATGCAGTCCGCCATCACCCAGGGGGCAGACGTCATCCTGGCGGGCTTCCCCGATCCACGCCAGATCGCCCCGCTCGTCAACGCCGCCGAGTCCGCAGACATCCCCATCTTCTCCATCGATGGCGGAGTGGAGCCCAACGAGGACTTCGTGGAGGACGTCACCTTCGATCAGGACCAGCTCGCCTCACTCACCGTGGGCGCGCTCGAGGAGGCCATGGGTGGCCTGGAGGGCAAGGATGTCATGGTGATCGGGCACGATCCCCACATCGGCATCATGACCCGCAGCAACCTCGCCTACGACATGCTCGAGGAGGCCGGGGCCAACATCGCCGGCGGTGAGATGAAGCAGGCTCTGAACCCGGGCACGTCCCAGGAGGAGGCGCTGAAGTTCGTCACCGACTTCCTGCAGGCGAACCCGGACGGCCTGGACGGCGTGTGGGTCGGCTGGGACCACGCCGCACTGGGGGCCGCTCAGGCCATCAGCGAAGCCGGCCAGGATGACATCTACGTCACCGGCGTGGACGCACTCGGCGTGGCCGTTGAGGAGATCAAGAAGGACGGCCCGTTCTACGCCTCCGTCCACCAGGACTGGTTCTCCGTGGTTGACGTCGTCGTCGAGGACATCGAGGCCTACCGGGCTGACGGCACCTTGCCCGAGGAGAACTTCGTCGAGGTCGAGGGCGAGTTGATCGACCGCGACAACGCGGCGGAGTTCACCCCGTCCATGTGATCCCGCCCGATCTGAAAGGCCTGAGATGACCACCACCGACTCCACCACCGAAGCCACCACCGGCACCCAGCACCTGATGGACCTGTTCTCGATGCGCGACGACATCGTCGTGGTCACCGGGGCCTCGAGCGGAATCGGCCGCGCCGCGGCAGAGATCTACGCCGACGCGGGTGCGACCGTCGTCGTCCTCGGCCGGGACCAACGCCGGCTGGACGAGGTCAGGGACACGATCACAGCCACCGGGGGCAAGGCCCACGCCTATGCCGCCGACCTGGCCGCGCCGGGCGCCATCGACGAAGTACTGGAGCGAATCGTGATCGAGGTGGGCCGACCGACGGTGGTGGTGGCCAATGCCGGCATCGCCGGTGGCGGCAGCTACCGCACGGAGGCCGGGGCCATCGGACGGTACCCGGATGAGGAATGGCGGAATGTGGTGGCCACCAACCTCAATGGCACCTTCGAGACCGTCCGGGCCGCCGCCCGCGTGCTGCCGGACCATGGCCGGATCCTGGTCACCTCGTCCACTGCCGGTCTGCGCACCGATCCGATGGTCTCCTACGCCTACGGTGCCACCAAGGCCGGGATCATCAACCTCGCCCGGCAGGCCGCCCTGGAACTGGCACCCCGAGGGATCCGCGTGAACGTGATCGCCCCCGGCCCCTTCAAGGGCACCCGGATCGGCGGGGACGCCGTGCTGGACGAGGCGGGGGAGCAGATGTGGGAGGAGACCATCCCGCTGGCCCGGATGGGCACCATGGCGGAGATCCAGGCTCCGATGCTCTTCCTCGTGGCGCCGGGCAGCTCTTTCGTCACCGGCGCCGTCCTGGCCGTCGACGGTGGGGCGCTGGCCCTCTCGCACGGCATGTTCTAACCAACCCGACCCTGACCCACCAAGGAGAATCCATGACCACCCTGACGGACAAAGTCCTGCTGATCACCGGCGGTGCGAGCGGCATCGGCCGAGCCACCGTGCGCCGCTGCGCCGAGAAGGGCGCCAGGGTGGTCGTGGCCGACCTGAACCTCGCCGGCGCCCAGTCGGTGGCCGACGAGGTGGCGGCAGCCGGTGGTACGGCACATGCCGTGGCCGTAGACGTCTCGGACTTCGCCGCCGTCGAGCAGGCCGTACAGTCCGCCGTGGACGCCTTCGGCCAGTTGGATGGGATCTTCAACAACGCGGGCATCGCCGGCGGCAAGCCGCTGCTGGACCACGATCCGGCCAGGGACTATCACCCGATGATCCGGGTCGACCAGGACGGCGTGTACTACGGCATCCTGGCCGCAGCACGGCAGTTCGTGAAGCAGGGCGGCGGTGGGGTCATCGTCAACACGTCCTCCATCTACGGCGAGCAGGCTGCGGAGTTGTCCTTCACCTACAGCGCCGCCAAGGCCGCCGTCATCTCCTTCACCCGCTCGGCCGCCTACGAGCTGGCCGAACACGGCACCCGGGTGTTGGCGATCACTCCCGGCCGCGCCAACACCGCGATCATTCAGCAGTTCCCCCAGCACCTGCGGGAGCTGTTCGCCTCCGAGCAGCTGCGCAACAAGATGACCGAGCCAGAGGAGATCGCCAACGTGGTGGCCTTCCTGTTCTCGGAGGAGTCCAATGCCATGAACGGCACCGTGGTGAACGTGGATGACGGCTACTCGGTGTTCAAGCACCGCTTCGAGCTGCCGGAGTTCTGAGGTGCGGGTGGACCTGGCCTGTCAGAGCGCGGCCTTCACCACGGACCCCTTCAGCGAGGAGTTCACCCGCTCGCTCCCTGTCTTGAAGGACGCCGGATACCGGCGCGTGGTGCTCGGCCCACTGGACCCGTCCAGTCGCGGCATCGAGGCCCTCGGACAGCGGATTCACGACGCCGGCCTGGCTCCCATCACGATGGCCGTCCAGTCCCCGGGGGCGAACGTCATGTCTGACGAGCCGACCGTGCGCCGGCGCGGATTCGAGCAGTTGCGCCGGTTCGTGGAGATGGCTGCGCGGATGGGCGGGGACCAGCTCAACGGCGTGCCCTACGGCGTCCACGGTGACACCACCGATCGGCCCTCGGAGGGGGCCCTCGCCAACACGGCGCAACTGGTGGGTGACGTGGCTGATGAGGCAGCCGCCTCTGGGGTCCTCATGACCTTCGAGGTGGTCAACCGGTACGAGACCTCCGTGCTGAACACGGCGGCCCAGGCCGTGCGGTTCGTGGAGTTCTCCGGGTCGAGGAACCTGAAGATCCATCTGGACACCTTCCACATGGCGATCGAGGAACCGGACCTGCTCGGGGCGGTGGCCCATGCCCTTCCCCACCTCGGGTACGTGGAGTTCGGACAGTCCTCCCGCGGACTGCTCTCCACGGGCTCCCTGGACCTCGTCCGGATCCTGGAGGGGGTCCAGGCCCTGGGCTATTCGGGCCGGTACGGCGTGGAGGGATTCAGCCGCGCCACCATGCAGGAGCCGGTGGCCGATGCGCTGAAGATCTGGGACACCACCTTTCGCACGGGCGAGGAGTTCGTCCGTGATGCTGCCGGCCTGTTCGTTTGAGGCGTTGCCGGAGGACCTGACCGAGACCTGCCCCATGGTCGGCGTGAGGCACCGGGCCGGGGTGGATAGATTGGGTGGCATGTCCCCGGAACGCGATGACCTGCTGGCCTATCCCCGCCCCTCGGTGGCGGCCGACGTCGTGCTCCTGACCGTGGCCGACGGGGAACTGAACGTGGTCCTGCGGAAGCGGGACCAGGGTAGCCATGCGGGGGAGTGGATGCTGCCCGGCACCATGCTGCGCGAACGCGAGCGGTTGGGTGACGCGGTGCTGCGGTGCCTGGACACCCGGATGCACATCCAGGGCCGCTCGCCGAGGCAGCTCCATGTCTTCGATGATCCCGAGCGTGACGAACGCGGCTGGGTCCTCACCGTCACGCACCTGGACGTGCTGCCGTTATCCGCTCTCGAACTGGGTCTGCAGCACGGGCATGGCCAGCTGCGACCGGTGTCCCAGGTGCACGGCCTGCCCTTCAGCCACGACGAGATCATCGCGTGGGCCGTGAAGATGGTGCGCTGGGAGTACGGTCAGGCCCCGGACCCGTGGAACCTGTTGGACTCCCAATTCACCATGACCCAGCTTCGCCAGGCGCATGACGCCGTGGTGGGAGCCGTCCATCAGAAGGACACCTTCCGGCGGACCATGGAGCCACTCCTCGAGGCACTCGAGGAGCGCGCCGTGCCGCCGGGTGGCAACGGACTGGGCCGTCCGGCCCGGATTTACCGCAAACGCCCGGACGGGTATCAGCCCGCCCTGATCATGGCTTAGGAGGCCACTGTGAAGATCGAAGCACTGGTTGTCGAGGAGAAGAACGCCCCGTTCGTCCGGGAGGAGCTCGAGCTCGAGCAGCCGGGCCCGGGCGAGGTGCTGGTGCGGGTGGTCGCCTCCGGCGTATGCCACACTGACGCCATCACCAAGGCCGGGGACATGCCCCTGCCGCTGCCCGGTGTGCTCGGCCATGAGGGCTCGGGCGTGGTGGAGGCGCTCGGGGAGGGGGTCACCACCGTGGCGGTGGGCGACCACGTCATCATGGGCTGGCCCTACTGCGGCCAGTGCCGGAACTGCCGCCGCGGCGAACATCGCTACTGCGACCTGCTCGGTCCGGCCGTGGCCAGCGGACAGCGGTTCATCGGCCCGCAGGCCGGAACCTCCGCGTATACCCGTGCGGACGGATCCGCGCTGTCCGGGCACTTCTTCGGCCAGTCCTCCTTCGCAACCTATGCCCTGGCCAACGCGAACGCCCTCGTGACGGTGGACCCGGAGGTCCCTTTGGAGTTGGTGGGCGTGCTGGCCTGCGGCATCACCACCGGGGCGGGGGCCATCCTGAACACCGCACGTCCCTCCGCCGGCGAGTCCGTGGTCATCTACGGCGCGGGAGCAGTGGGACTCGCGGCGGTCATGGCGGCACGGAACACCCCGGCCACCGCGATCATCGCCATCGACCTGCATGACTCCCGCCTGGACCTGGCCACCCGGTACGGTGCCACCCACGTCATCAACTCCAGGGGTGAAAACGCGCTGGAGCGCATCCTGGAGATTTGCGGTGGACCGGCGGACTATGCCGTGGACTGCACCGGGGTGGTCGCCGTGATCGAGGAGGCCGCTGAGGCCATCGGCATGCTGGGCACGCTGATCCTGATCGGCGGGGCACCGGCCGAGGCGCGGTTCAGCCTGGACCACCAGCGGACCCTGTGGGGCAAGCACGTGGTGGGCACCCTGGGCGGATCCGGCACCTCTCAGGACCTGATCCCGGCCTTGGTCTCGCTCTACCAGCAGGGCCGGTTTCCGTTCGACGAGCTGGTCCGGTTCTACGACTTCGACCAGGTGGACCAGGCGTTCGCCGACTCCACCTCGGGTGAGACCATCAAGCCGGTGCTGCGGATCGGATAACTGACCGGGCTACTCTGAAGTGCACCATCTTCCGCGAGGGGCCGCCACGGGGGACCGACACATCAGGGAGTGCGGATGAGCGAGGACCGGCGCCGGGAGCTCGGCGACAACGAGTTTCCGGTGGAGCAGCACTTACAGGAAGCCTTCGAGAGCACGGTGAAGGAGGGTGCCGAACGGCTGCACCGCTCCTTCCGCGCCGTGATCATCACCGGCCTGTTCGGTGGCATGGAAGTCGGGCTGGGCGTGATGGCCTACCTGGCAGTCCTCCACGAAACCGACAGTCATCTGCTCGCGGGGCTGGCCTTCAGCGTGGGGCTGATTGCCGTGCTGCTGGCGCACAGCGAGCTGTTCACGGAGGATTTCCTGATGCCCGTGGTGGGCCTCGTCACCCGCCAGGCGAGCATCTGGAAACTGGCCAAACTCTGGGTTGGGACGCTCGTGAGCAACCTGGCCGGCGGGTGGATCATCATGTGGCTGGTCACGCAGGCGTTCCCCGAATGGCACGCGCTCATCGCGGAGTCCGCTCATCACTTCGTTGACGCTCCCTTCTCACTGCAGACCGTCTGCCTCGCGCTCCTGGGCGGAAGCACCATGACGTTGATGACGCGGATGCAGAAGGGCGCGACGTCCGAAGTGGTCAGGGTCATCGCCGCGGTGGCCGGGGGATTCCTGCTGGCTGGTCTCCAGCTCTTCCACTCGATCCTGGACTCCCTGCTGATCTTCGGCGCACTGCAGTCCGGGGCGGACATCTCCGTCTGGCAGTGGCTGGGCTGGTTCGGCTACACCCTGCTGTTCAACATCATCGGCGGCATCGCGTTGGTGACGGCGCTGCGCATTGTGAGGACCAAGGAACTCGTGGTGCACTGGCGTCGCACCTCACCGTCGGATCCCGATGCCCCGCACGGACGATGACCCGTCCGATCCTCGGCGCCTCCCGGGGATCCGGTCGTGCCTCTCCACTGACAACCTGACCGTCTGATGTGGGACTATGCGTACAAGCAGAGCCTTTTCGGCGGTCCCGATCCGGTCAGCGGCCGGTTCAGTTTCGAGACGTCAGACCGCCATCCATAGCAGAGGAGAGACGATGAGGAGACAGGCCACCGTGCGTGGACGGCGAACGTGGACCGGCTTGGCCGCCGCCTCCCTGGTGCTCACCGTGGCCGGTTGTGACGCGGGTGCCGACTCGGCGGGGACCTCCGGTCAGGCCCCCACCGCCGCGTCCGCCTCAGCCTCGAGTTCGGCAGGCGGCTCCACGGAGCCGACGCCGAGCGTCACCGCCTCTGCCAGGGAAAGCGGTGATTCGGGTCAGCCGCCCCAGGCGGATGACGAGGTCTTCACCACGGAGGCCGGGACAGTCAGCCTGTCCATCCCCGCAGGATGGACCGTCGACTGTGAGGTTTGTAGCGCATCGTCGGATGGCCCGCCTGCTGGAGTGACCGAGCGGTACACGATCACGGACAAGGACGATGACATCGTCGTGGGCCTGACAACCGTCTCCGGCGCCCGGGGTGGAGACGGTGCATATCCCACGCTCGTGCGCACCGTGGCGGCAGAACGTCTCGACGACGTGACGTCCTACCAGGACGATGCGTCGGTGTACCTCCTGACGCAGCATCTGGCCGAATCCGAGGACTTCGACATGTCGCCGCTGTGGGGCGAGGCAACGGAGGGACTGTCCGTGCAGGTCGCGGACCTACCCCACGCCGTAGACCCGGAATCACCGGAATCCGTGCAGGCAGCGTGGATACACCTGATGACTGACGACCATCCGGCCAAGGACTTTACGGGGCTGTACCTGAGCACGTCCATCGCCCTGCCCGTGGTCGAGGCCCTCACCGCCGAGCAGGGCGACGAGGCGATGCAGGCATTCCTCTCGACGACGGAGTATCGCGAGCTGGAGCGGATGATGTCGTCCGTGGAGGTTCACGAAGACGCCATCCCGGACTTCGAGAACACCTATCCGAGCGCCACCCCGAGCTCATAGAGGCGGGCCGCCAGGAGAACGTCCCAGCTGGTCGCTCGGCGCCCCGACGCCAGGGACTCGGAGCTCACGGCGTCTTCACCTCGGAGCCGGGACTGCGGTCCCGGCTCCGGTCAGGACTGGGTGAATGCCGCGTCGAAGGAGGCGGAGGGCGGGGGGAAGTCCAGCTTGCGCAGCACCTGGAGGGCCTCCGGTGCACCGTGCAGCCGGTCCATCCCGGCGTCCTCCCACTCGATCGAGATCGGACCGTCGTAGCCGATGGCCGTCAGGGCACGGAAGGCGTCCTCCCAGGGCACATCGCCTCGTCCGACTGAGACGAAGTCCCAGCCGCGCCGCGGGTCGCCCCACGGCAGATGTGAGCCGAGCACGCCGTTGCGGCCGCCGCCCATCCGCATCCGGGTGTCCTTGCAGTCCACGTGATAGATCCGGTCGGCGAAGTCGGAGATGAACGCCACCGGATCGATTCCCTGCCACATCATGTGGCTCGGATCCCAGTTCAAGCCGAACGCCTCACGGTGGCCCACGGCTTCGAGCGTCTTGACCGTCGACCAGTAGTCGTAGGCGATCTCGGTCGGGTGCACCTCAAGGGCGAATCGCACCCCGCACTCGTCGAAGACGTCCAGGATGGGGTTCCACCGGTCGGCGAAGTCCCGGTAGCCGGCGTCGATGACCTTCCCCGGCACGGGCGGGAACAAGGTCACGTACTGCCAGATCGAGGACCCGGTGAATCCGACGACGGTGTCCACTCCCAGCCGCCGTGCCAGCCGCGCGGTGTTCTTGAGCTCCTCGGCCGCCCGTCGGCGGACGCCCTCCGGGTCGCCGTCGCCCCACACCCGGTCGCCGACGATCGACTGGTGACGGAAGTCGATCGGATCGTCGCAGACCGCCTGACCGGTCAGATGGTTCGAGATGGCCCAGACGCTCAGCCCATGCCGCTCCAGGATGCCGAGGCGGTCGGCGATGTAGTCGTCATCATCCCAGCGCCAGGCGTCGAGGTGTCCGCCGGAGACCGCGATCTCCAATCCGTCGTAGCCCCAGCCGGCCGCCAGGTCAGCGACGTCTTCGAGGGGCAGGTCAACCCACTGGCCGGTGAACAGGGTGTAGTTGCGTTCCATCCGGTTGATCCTTCGGTTCGGGGTTCAGGGATGCAGTTCGGTGGTGTGGCTCGGTGGTGCGGCGGGCATCGTCGCTAGCCGGTCGCCGTCCACGTGCTGCCGTGCTCCGCACTGCGCTGGACGCCGTCGAGGACGCGCTGCACCTGGTAGCCGTCGGCGAAGGAGGGCTCGGGCTGCAGGCCCCCGGCGACGGCTTCGACGAAGTCCCGGGCCTGGTGCACGAAGCCGTGTTCGTAGCCGAGCGCGTGACCGGTGGGCCACCAGGCGGACATATAGGGGTGCTCGGGCTCCGTGACCATGATGTCGGTGAAGCCCTGCCGGGTGCCAGGGGCGGTCGCGTCGTAGAAGCCCAACGTGTTGTAGTCCTCCAGGTCGAACGCGATCGCGCCGAGGGATCCGGAGACCTCGATGCGCAGGGAGTTCTTGCGTCCGGTGGCCATGCGGGTGGCCTCGAAGGAGCCGATGGCACCGCCGTCGAATCGGGCGGTGAACAACGCGGCATCGTCCACGGACACCCGTCCACGCTCCGACGCCGAGCCCGGCAGCGGCCGTTCTCCGACGAACGTGGTCAGGATGCCGCTCACGCCGGCCACCGCCTGGCCGGTGATGAACTGAGACAGGTCGACGGCATGGGCCCCCAGGTCACCGAGTGCGCCGGAGCCGGCATGCTCCTGCTGGAGCCGCCACGTCAGGGGCGCATCGGCGTCGTACAGCCAGTCCTGCAGGTAGGAGGCGCGGACCTGGCGGACCTCGCCGACCGCACCGGACCGGACAAGGTCCCGGGCGAACGCCGCCGCCGGCACCCGGCGGTAGGTGAACCCGATCATGGCGAAGACGTCCGCCCCGGTCCGTTCCGCGGCCTCGGCCATCGCCGCGGCCTCCTCGAGGGTGTTCGCCAGTGGCTTCTCGCACAGCACGTGCTTGCCGGCCTCGAGTGCGGCGATGGCAATCTCGGCGTGAGAACCGCCGGGGGTCACGATGTCCACCACGTCGATGTCCTCCCGCTCGATCGCGGTTCGCCAGTCCGTGGCGGTCTCCGCCCACCCCCACCGGGAGGCGGCGGCCTCGACCCGTTCGGCATGGCGGCCCACCAGCAACGTCATCTCCGGGCGGACGGACAGATCGAAGAACCGGTGTGCCACCCGCCAACCCTGCGAATGGGCGGCTCCCATGAAGCCGTGCCCGATCAGGGCGATCCTCAGGGGTGGTACGGGGCGGGGCATGGTTTCTCCTGCAGGGGGATTCGGCTGGATGGCGGCATGCAGGGCGGGGCGTTCCGAAAGGGATCGTCCCGCCCCGCACCGGATGGCTCTACGACTCGAACGCGGTGGGGAGATACTCCTCGACGTTCTCGCTGGTAACCACCGGGGCGTTCAGCACGATCCGCTTGGGGACCTCCACCTCCACCAGGTCGCTCATGGCCTTGCCCTGGGCGATCAGCCGCGCCAGTCGGACGCCGTCGGCTGCCTGCGTGGACGGGTAGATCACCGTGGCCTGGAGAACGCTTTCACCGGACTGGATCTCCCGCATGGCGTTGGCGGAACCGCCGCCACCGACCATGATGAACTCGTCACGGCCGGCGTTGTCGATGGCGGACAGGACGCCGATGCCCTGGTCGTCGTCATGGTTCCAGAGGGCGTCGATCTCCGGGGCGGCAGCGAGCAGCTGAGACGTGGCGGCCTCGCCGCCCTGGACCGTGAAGTCGGCGGCCACGCGGTTGTCCACGTCGAGGCCACAGGACTCCAGAGCGTCGGCGAAGCCCTGGCTGCGGTCCTGGGTCAACGGCAGGGAATCGATGCCGGCGACCTCGGCGACGACGGCATCCGGAGTGTCACTCATCTGCTCGCAGATGTAGTTTCCGGCGCTCTGTCCCATGCCGTAGTTGTCCCCGAGAATCGTGGTGCGAGCCGCTGCCGGGCTGGAGAATTCGCGGTCCACGTTGACCACCGGGATCCCGGCTTCCATGGCCTTGGTCGCGACGGCCGTGAGGGCGGCGCCGTCCGTGGGGAGCAGGACGATGGCGTCCACGCCGTCGTTGATGAACTGCTCCACCTGGCTGATCTGCAGGTTGGCGTCGTTGGTGCCCTCGGCCACGCGGAAATCGATGTCACCGTACTGCTCCGCCTCTGCGTTGGCGGCGGCGTTGATGGCTCCGAGCCAGCCGTGGTCCGCCGCGGGGCCCGAAAAGCCGACGACCACGGTCTCGCCTTCCTCGGTGTTGCCCTCCACCGAGGCATTGGTGGGCTGGGCGCTGTCACCTGCTGATCCGGATGAGCAACCGGCGACGAGTGCACCGACCGCCAGGAGGGCGCCGGTGGTGACGAGCATTGACCGTCCGGTACGAACTGCGAGCATGTCTGTCTCCTCGATGAGTGGTGCGTCTGCGTCGGGTGGAGCCTGTTTCCGAAAGACGGCTCATCGACGTGATGCGAGTCACAATAACAGAACCACGGGAAAAATCGACGCCCTTGTACCGATGATCGACATAATGTGTTAGCTTCGTCACATGTCGGTACAGGATCAGGCGACGCCATTGCTCAAGGTGCGGGGGCTCTCCAAGCGCTTCGCTGCCGTCCAAGCGCTCAAAGGCGTCGACCTGGACGTGCGCGCGGGGGAAGTCCACTGCGTCATGGGCCAGAACGGGGCAGGCAAGTCCACCCTCATCAAGACGCTCTCCGGCGCACATCGACCGGATGAGGGCCAGATCCTCTGGGAGGGTCGCGCCATCGAGCTCGACAGCCCCGCCACCGCGCTGGAACTCGGCATCGCCACGATGTACCAGGAGCTCGACGTGGTGGACGGGCTGACCATCGCGGAGAACATCTTCCTGGGCCACGAGCAGGCGACCGGGGGAGTGCTGCATGTGAAGAGGGCGAACGCGGCCGCACGGACCCTGCTGCAGCGGCTGGGCCACGGCGGCCTCTCCCTGTCGCGAGAGGTCGGCTCGCTCTCCGCCGCGAACCAGCAGATCGTCAGCCTCGCCCGCGCGCTCTCGCGGAACACCAAGCTGATCATCATGGATGAGCCCAGTGCGATTCTGGACTCCGGAGAGGTGCAGAACCTGTTCCGGGTGATCCGCGAGCTCACGGCCCAGGGCATCGCCGTGGTCTACATCTCGCACCGCCTGGAGGAGATCCGGCAGATCGGGGACCGCATCTCCGTCATCAAGGACGGCCGGAGCACCGCGAACGGCCTCCATGTCACGGAGACCCCGAAGGCGGAGCTGATCCAACTCATGACCGGCCGTGAGGTCGCGAACGTGTTCCCGCCGCGAACGCCCGTTGCCGCGGATGCTCCCGTGGCGCTCGAGGTGGACGGACTGGAACTGGAGGGCCACTTCGAGCCGGTCAGCTTCACCGTCCGTACCGGCGAGATCCTCGGTCTCGCCGGCCTGGTCGGTTCGCAGCGCTCGGAGATCATCGAGACCATCTACGGCGCCCGGAAGGCGACCGCCGGGCGCGTCCGCGTGAACGGCAGGAGGCTCACGCCCGGCTCGGTCAGCGCGGCCGTGGATGTCGGCCTCGGCTTGTCCCCCGAGGAGCGCAAGAGCCAGGGACTCATTCTGGACGAGCCGCTCTACCGGAACGTGACCCTGTCCACCTTCGGGCGCTTTGCCCGGGCCGGCCTGCTCGACGAGTCAGCCGAACGCCAGGCCGCGCGGGAGCAGATCGACGCCCTGGAGCTGCGCCCCGCTGATCCTGACCGCCCGGCGCGGACGCTGTCCGGAGGCAACCAGCAGAAGATCCTCCTGGCCCGGTGGCTGGTGCACGGCACCCCGGTGCTCCTGCTGGACGAGCCGACCCGTGGCGTGGACGTCGGCGCCCGCGCGGAGATCTACGCGCTCATCCGGCGGCTGGCCGCGGACGGCACCGCCATCATCGTGATCTCGAGTGAGATCGAGGAAGTCCTCGGCCTGGCTGACCGCGTCCTCGTCATCGACGATGGGCGGGTCCTCGCGGAGTCCGACGCCAACGCAATCGATGAGCACGGAGTGCTCGACCTCGTGATGAAGGGAAGTGCCGCGTGAGCGAGCAGAAGACACCCGTGGCCGAGCGGCATCCGGCTCCGGCGTCCAGCCACAGTGCTCCCGGCGGCAGGACTCCCGGGCGAAACCTCCTCCACGGCTCCGGCGCCCGGAGCCTGGGCCTCGTCATCGCCCTGGCCGCGCTCATCGCCATCGGCCTCATCACCAGCGGAGAGAGGTTCCTGGCGGTCGAGAACATCCTCACCATCCTCCGCCATGCCTCGATCATCGGCGTGATCGGCATCGGCATCACCTTCGTGATCACGGCCGGCGGCATCGACCTGTCCGTCGGCTCGGTCATGGGTCTGACAACGGTGGTGGCCAGCCTGGCCAGTGTCCAGCTGGCCGCCACGCAGTCCACGTGGCTGGTGATGGTGCTCGTGGCCCTCCTCGTGGGCGGGATCGCCGGGCTCGTGAACGGCGTGATCATCGCCTACGGCAATGTGGTGGCCTTCATCGCCACGCTGGCCATGCTGGTGGCCGCGCGCGGACTCGCCGAGCTCATCTCCGGGCGCAGGACGCTGATCGTGAACAACACCGACTTCCTGGACTTCATGCGCGCCGACTTCCTCGGCGTGCCCGTGCTGGTCTGGATCTTCGCCCTCGTGGCCGGGGCCGGCTGGTTCCTGCTCAATCGCACCACGTTCGGGCGCCGCACCGTCGCCATCGGCGGCAACATCGAGGCATCGCGCCTGGCCGGCGTCAAGGTCAAACGGCACCTCGTCTACCTGTACGTTCTGGCCGGGCTCGCGGCCGGGGTCGCCGGTCTCATGATGATGGGCCGCACTACGGCCGGCACCTCCACGCACGGACTGCTCTACGAGCTGGACGCGATCGCCGCCGTCGTGGTGGGCGGCACCCTGCTCATCGGTGGCCGTGGCACCATCATGGGAACGGTCCTCGGCGTGCTGATCTTCAGCACGCTGACCAACGTGTTCACCCAGAACAACATGGACACCTCCGTGCAGGCGTTGGCCAAGGGCCTGATCATCGTGGTGGCTGTCCTCCTGCAGCAACGCTTCGCCGCCCGCAATGAACGCCGGGGCGCGGCGAAACCACTCAAGGTCTAGGGTGCTCCGGGCGGATGGCGGAGACCGGTGGATTGTTGCGTCGAGACCTGTGCTGTAATGAGTCGATGAACGACATAAGCAGGTTTGACGGCCTGGACGGTCTGGGCGGATCGGGTGCCAGCGAACTGTTCCAGATCCTGCGGGACGGACGCCCCCGCACCAGGACCGAGCTGGCGGAGCGCATGGGGCTGTCCCGGTCCACCGTGACCCTTCGCATCGAGGCACTGATGGAGTTGGGACTGGTCGGTTACGTCGACGAGGCGGTTTCCACCGGGGGCCGTCCATCCTCACGCATCGCCCTGCAGGCGGGCAGCAAGGTGGTGCTCGGCGTGGACATCGGGGCGTCCCACCTTCGGTTGGCCGTGACGGATCTCGCCGGCCACCGCCTCCGGGAGGCCACCCGCACCATGGCGGTAGCTCAAGGCCCCCAGGTGGTGCTGCAGGCTGTCGTCGAACTGGCCACGAGCCTCCTCGGGGAGTCGCAACGCACCACGGGGGACCTGCTGGCCATCGGCATCGGCGTCCCCGGCCCCGTGGAGCACCGCACCGGCCGGCCCATCAATCCACCGATCATGCCCGGCTGGAACGGGTTTGATGTGCCCGGGTTTCTGCAGGACCACTTCCACGTGCCGGTCCTGGTGGACAACGACGTCAACATCATGGCGCTCGGGGAGCGCAACGTCGCCTGGCCGGACGTGGACGACCTGATGTTCGTGAAGGTGGCCACCGGCATCGGTGCCGGCATCGTCGCCAGCGGCCGGCTGCAGCGCGGCGCTGACGGCGTCGCCGGGGACATCGGCCACATCCGCGTGCACCGTGGCAGCGGCGTCCCCTGTCACTGCGGCAACCAGGATTGCCTGGAGGCCGTGGCCTCCGGTCCGGCGGTGGCGGCCCAACTGCGCACGCAGGGCCTGGATGCCCACACGGGGGAGGACGTGGTGCGTCTGGTTCAAGCCGGTCACACCGAGGCGGTCCACGCGGTCCGGCAGGCGGGGCGGGACGTCGGCGAGGTCCTGTCCGCCTGCATCAGCCTCATCAATCCGTCCGTGATCGTGATCGGCGGCTCCATGACACTGACCGGCGAACACTTCATCGCGGGCATCCGCGAGGCGGTGTACTCCCGGACCGTCCCGCTGGCCACACAGCACCTGCAGATCGTCCAGTCGGGCTCTGGACTGGATGCAGGCGTCCTCGGTGCCAGCATGCTCGCCATCCACCACGCCATGTCTCCGCAGCGGATCGATGCCATGGTCAACGGGCTCACGGCGCCGGCCGCCGGCTGATTCAATGGGGCATGATCTCCAGCCCGCAGCCTGATGGCCAGTCCTCCACGTCGCTTCCCCCGGCCCCACCGCTCGCACCCTCCTCCCGCTCGCAGGTGCCCGCCTTCCAGGTGATGACCATCCTCGGCCAGGTGGCGGAGCTGCGGGCGGCGGGGGCCGACGTCGTGAGCCTGTGCGCGGGTGAACCCGGCGGTGGAGCTCCTGCGGGGGTCAGCGCCCGGGCCGCCGAACTGCACGCGTCCGGACGGGCACTGAACTACACGCCGACCCTCGGCATCGAGGAATTGCGCACCGCGATCGCCGGCCACTACGCCCGCTGGTACGGGGTGGACGTGGACCCGGCGCGGGTGGCCGTGACCACCGGATCCTCGGGGGCCTTCATGGCCGGGTTCCTGGCCGCGTTCAACCCGGGGGACAGGGTAGCGATGGCCCGCCCTGGCTACGCCGCCTACCGCAACATCCTCGCCGCGCTCGGTTGCCAGGTGGTGGAGATCGACGCCGGCCCTGCCGTCCGCTTCCAGCCCACCCCCGCGCTGCTCGAGGAGGCCGAGTCCACGCACGGCCCGTTGGCCGGTTTGATTCTCGCCTCCCCGAACAACCCGACCGGCACCATGGCGACCCGGGCCGAGATGGCCGTGCTGGCCACGTGGTGCCGGGAGCGCGGGGTGCGTCTGGTGTCGGACGAGATCTACCACGGCATCACGTACGGCTCCTCCGACGGGATTGGCGGGGCTGCCACAGCTGACGCAGTTGACGCGTCCGACGGGAACGACGCGGATGGCGCGGCGGCAGCGCCGGGTGACCGAGCCGACGTCGAGCGTGGGGTCTGCGCCTGGGAGTACTCCACGGAGGCGATGGTGATCAGCTCGTTCTCGAAGTACTGGGGCATGCCGGGCTGGCGTATCGGCTGGATGCTGATGCCGGAGGACCTGGCGCCGGCGATCGGCGGACTCTCCGGTTCGGTGTCCCTCTGCCCGCCGGCCCCCGCCCAGTACGCCGCAGTCGAGGCCTTCTCCGACGAGTCCTACGCCGCCTGTGATGCCCAGGTGGCCGGCTTCGCCCGGGCCCGCGCCCTGGTGCTGAAGAACCAGGACAGATTGGGCTGGGCCGACGCCGCGCCGGCGGACGGTGCCTTCTACTTCTGGGCGAAGCCGGGGGAGGCCATGCTCGCGCGGTATGGCACCTCGACCGTCTACTGTGAGGCGTTGCTGGAGCGGGCCCACGTGGCACTGACACCCGGTACCGATTTCGACACCGCGCACGGGGAGGACTACGTCCGGTTGTCCTTCGCCGCCGGGTACGACGCCGTGGCCGAGGCTATCGAGCGGATCGTGGCATTCCAGCGGGGCTAGTCTGCGGAATCTTCGGGCAAGTCGGCTGTGTCCAAGGCTGAGCAGCCCACCGTACATTGCGTACATGACCAGTCCAGGGGTCGAGGCCCTGCCGGTGGGGTTTGAGCACTTCCATCGCAAGGACTTCATCAACTACCAGTTCAACCGGGCGCACGCACTGGGCTTCGCCGACCGCGGCGAGCTGTACGGTGCTGCCGCCCGTGTCCAGTCGGTGGCCGACTGCATCGACGTGTTCGAAGACCTTTCGGCGCGGTCTGCAGCAGCCGGCAGGCTACGACATGCTGCAGGCTATCTGCGCCTGGCGGAGTTCTTCACCCCGCCGCGGTCGGAACAGAAAGCCGAACGCTACCGGCGCCTCCGGGAACTGTACGAGGCCGCGTTCGCGGGCACCGGTCTCGTGCGCCACGAGGTGCCCTATGCCTCGGCGAGCCTGCCCGCCTATCGGCTGCCCGCAGCCGGCCCGGGCGCCGGGTCCACGGTGTTGCTGCACGGCGGGTTCGACTCAGTCATCGAGGAGTTCCACGCCATCTGGCAGCGCCTCGCCGCCGCGGGATTCGAGGTCATCGCCTTCGAAGGGCCGGGGCAGGGCGGAGCGCGGACGCTGAATGGTCTGACCTTCGACCATGACTGGGAGAAGCCGGTGAGTGCAGTGCTGGATCACTTCGGCGTGGAGCGGGCCACGCTCGTGGGCCTCTCGATGGGTGGGTACTGGGCGCTGCGAGCCGCCGGTTTGGAGACCCGCATTCAGCGCGTGGTGGCCTGGCCCCCTGTCTTTGACTGGCTTCACCGGCTGCCGCAGGTGGTGCGGGTGCCGGTCCGGGGGATGTTGAGGCACCGTGATTTCATGCGTTGGAATGTGCGCACCCGCGTCCGCCTGAGCCCGACGCTGCGCACGGTGGTTGACCAGGTGTTGTACATGGTGGACAGTGACGACCCAGCCGACGTAGTTGACTGGTTCATGGGCATGAACGCCCGACATTTGGGCAGCGAGCGGGTGCGCCAGGACGTGCTGCTGATGTGCGGTGAGCACGACGCGTTCCAGCCGCCGGTGCTGGCCCGGGCGCAGGCCCGTGCGCTCACGGTGGCCCGCAGCCTCACGGTGCGCACCTTCACCGAGGCAGAGCATGCCGATCAGCACTGTCAGATGGGGAACCTGGACCTGGCCTGTCAGGAACTGACCACGTGGTTGCGGGACCGCGCGGAACAGGCAGGGTGAGGCCAGAGCGAGGTGCTGGTCACAGCGTGGGCACGGGACGGTGGCGGGGAGAGTCTCGGGGGTTCGGCATCGTGCCCGCGGCGCGGTGCCAATGACACGGGTCGTAGCCCGCCTGGACCTTGCCGATCGCGCCCTCGCGCGGAGCCGACGATCTGACGACGGCCGTCCATGGGGGGGCTGAAGCTAGGGATTCTCCGCCAGGCGCTCCGAGAGCAGACGCCGGGCGGCATCCTTCAGGTGCGCCAGGGAAGCGGCGATGATGGGTGCGGTCGCCGTGCCCCGGCGCGCCGCAGCCACGATCCGACGCGTCGGGCGCGCCGGACCCGCGATGGGCACACGCCGCACGTTCTCGGACCCCGCCAGACTGGCCAGGCGCGGCACCAGGCCGAGGCCCATCCCGGCCCCGACGAGAGCCGTCGTCGTCTCCCATTCGGTCACCTCGTGCTGGACCTTCGGGTTCACGCCGACCGCAGTGAATGCAGAGGAGAACAGGGCGCGGTAGGCGGTACCCGGAGCGTCCGTGATCCAGACCTCGCCCACGAGTTCGTGCAGCGAGACGGATGAGTTCTCGGCCAGCCGGTGGTCCAACGGCAGCATGACGTCCAACGGATCGTCCAGCAGCGGCGTCTCCTCGACGCGGGAATCGGAGCCGACGTCGGCATCGGCCTCGGTGGCCACGACGACGGCGAGATCGATCCGCTCCGCGAGGAGGAGGTCCAGGCACCGCGACGGGCTCGCCTCGACCACCCGCACGGTGACCTTCGGCTGCGTGGCCCGCAGTTCCGCCGCGAGGGGGACGAGCAGGCTGGACGCCGCAGTCGAGAAGCCACCCAGGCCGAACTCGATGGGCGTCGACCCGGCGACGGACGCCATGGTCGAGGTGATGCGGTCGCACTCTTCAACCAGGCCGTCCGTCTGCTCGACGAGATAGCGCCCGGTGGCCGTCAGGTGTAGCCCGCGGCCCTCCTTCAGCAGCAGGCGCATGCCGAGCGACTGTTGGAGCTCCCGCAGCTGCGCCGAGACGGCGGACGGGGAGTAGCCGGTGAGCTCCGCGGTCGCCGCGATGCTGCCACAGGAGGCGAACGTCCGGAGGGTGAGGAGGCGTCGATCGATCATGCACTGATTCTGCATGGTTCCCGCCGGATATCCGAGCTTTTTATTGCATTGTCGGGACTCTACGATCGATGTGTCGTTGATCACATCGCTGTAACGGTGCCGCCCCTGCGCGGCCCGCAGCAGGCCCCAGAACTCCGCAGACTCGAGGAATCAGTACCGTGACCCTTGCCGTGAACTCCAGTGCCGCCAGCCGCGGCCGCCTCGCCGTTGCCCCCACCGAGGAGCAGACCGCCCAGTTGCGCCTTTTGTTGGACGAGCGCCGCACCGGCTACTCGTTGGAGGCGCCGTTCTATACCGACCCTGAGATCTTCGCCGCAGACATGCAGGGGATCTTCGGTCGGCACTGGCTCTTCGCCGCCAGTCTCGCCGAGATCCCGGAGCCGGGTGACTATGTCACTGTCGACTACGGTCCGTACTCCCTGATCGTCCTCCGCACTGACGACGGGGTGAACGTCCTGCACAACGTGTGCCGCCACCGTGGTGCCCGGGTCCTCCCGGAGAAGACGGGCACCACGGGCAACCTGGTGTGCGGATACCACTCCTGGACCTACTCGCCCGACGGTGATCTGATCCACGCCTCCTCCCCTGGTGAGACGTCCTTCGACAAGGCGTGCTTCGCGCTGAAGAAGGCGCACGGCCGCGTGGTCGCCGGGCTCGTGTTCGTCTGCCTGGCGGACGAGCCGCCCGCCGACTTCGACGAGGTGGCCGAGATCTTCGAGCCGTACCTGGCCCCGCATGAGATTGCCAACTCCCGGGTGGCCTACCAGCAGGACATCATCGAGGAGGGCAACTGGAAGCTCGTGATGGAGAACAATCGCGAGTGCTACCACTGCGATGGCCACCCCGAGCTGGCCTGCTCGCTCTTCCCCACCTGGGGCCTCTCCGAGGGGATCGTCCCGCCCCACCTGGAGGACGTCTGGAACCGCAACGTCGAGGCTGAGGACGCCCTGCGGGGGCGCTGCACCCGCTACGGGCTGCCCTTCGAGGTCGTCGAGGAACTCGACACCCGCGTCACCGGGATCCGGATCTCCCGTGAGCCGCTCGACGGCGCGGGGGAGTCCTTCTCCGCTACCGGCCGCCGCTTGTCCAAAAAGCTGTTGGGAGACCTGCGCGACTTCCGGCTGGGCCGCTGTTCCATGCACCTGCAACCGAACTCGTGGTTCCACCTGATCTCCGACCACGTGATCACCTTCGCTGCGTTCCCGATCAACGAGCACCAGACACTGGTGCGCACCACCTGGCTCGTGGCCGACGACGCCGTCGAAGGGGTGGACTACGACGTGGACGCGCTCACCCACACGTGGAAGCAGACGAACCTGCAGGACAAGAACTTCGTGGAGATGTGCCAGCAGGGCGCAAGCAGCCCGGCCTACGAGCCAGGGCCCTACATGAAGAGCGAGTACCAGGTCGAGGCGTTCATCAACTGGTACACCCAGCGCATGCGTGAGCACGTGGCATGACCATCAGCACCACCCTCACCACGATCCCGGAGGTCCGGCGCGTCCGGGGCCTGGAGATGCCGTGGAACCGGGTGGCCCGGGCCACGGCCGACCTGCCCTTCGCGGCGGCCGCCCGGGCCCTGGACCCCTGGTACCCGCAGGAGTTCCTGGCCGAGTGCGTCCAGACCATCCCGGAAGCCGGGGGCATGCTCACCGTCGTCATGCGCCGGACGGACGGCGCCCCGCTCGCCTTCCGCTCCGGGCAGTACCTCAACATCGCCTTCCCGGTGTTCGGTCCGGACGCTGAGCCGGTCAACCGCAGCTACTCGTTGTCCAGCGCGCCGACGGAACCGTGGACCTTTGCCATCACCGTCAAGCGTGAGGAGGGTGGCACGGTCTCGCCATGGATCCACGAGAACATCCGGCCCGGCAGCGTGCTGGAGGTGCTCGGCCCCGTGGGGGCATTCCACCTGCCCGACTATGACCGCCGGGCGCGCTACCTCTTCCTGGCGGCCGGCTCGGGCATCACCCCGCTGATGTCGATGATCCGGACGATTCACTCCCTCCCGGGCCGCGCCGACGTGGTCATGCTGTATCACGGGGCTGCGCCCGGGACCTTCGCGTTCTCTCACGAACTCGAGCACTTGGCCGCAGTCGATTCGCGGATCACCGTGTACTACTCGCTGGGTGATCGGAGCGTCCCCGGCACCTGGGAGGGGATGGTCGGTCGGCTCACCTCCGAGATGGTGGACACCGTGGTCCCCGACGCCAACGGTCGCAAGGTGTTCGCCTGCGGCCCGGAGGGGTATATCGATGTCGCCGCCGAGCTGTTGGAGAAGGTGGGCGTGGACGAGACGTCGATCTTCGTTGAGTCGTTCTCCGGCACTCACGAAATCGTGCAGGAATACCGGGAGGAAGTGGCTCTCGCCGGCAGTTTCGCCGAGGAGTACGCAGCCGCCCAGGACGCCGCCCGCGAAGCGGCACGGGAGGCCCCGGCCGACGCCATCGACCCGCCCACCGGCGCGCTGGATCTCTACCGGATCGCGGAGCTCAGCGCCGCCGAGGGTGACGGTGCCACGGCGGCCCCCGAGAACTCGGCGCCTGCCGACTCTGCTCCTGCAAACTCGGCGCCTGCCGACTCTGCTCCTGCGAACCCGGCGCCTGCCGAGTCTGCCCCGGCGAACCCGACTCCATCGGGGCCGGCTGAGTCGGGCGAGACCGGGCAGGCTGACCCGTCCACCTTCGAGGTGGTCGGGGAGGGCAGCCTGACGATGTCGTTCCTGCGCACCCGCCTGAATGTCCGCATCGACCCGCAGGCGAACGTCCTGGACGCCGCCCGGGAGGCGGGCGTGCGCATCGGGGCGAACTGCCGGGAGGGCATGTGTGGTTCCTGCAAGGTCGTCAAGATCAGCGGCGAGGTGGACATGAATCACCAGGGCGGCATCCGTGCCCGCGAGATCGACGCCGGAAAGTTCCTGCCGTGCTGCTCGACGGCGCAGACCGACCTCGTCGTGGACGCCTAGACCAGGACCGGACGCCGGAGACCGGCGGGAGGGCCATCCCTCCACAGAACATCACCGGCGCCGCACATCGCCGGGAGCAACACAGACGTCAGCACAACTAGGAGTGATCAATGAGGCCTACACCCTCTCCCCGGGTCGTCATCATCGGGGCCGGCATCGTCGGGGCGAACCTCGCCGACGAACTCGCCCAGCTCGGACACACCAACACCCTCGTCCTCGAACAGGGTCCGCTGGGGATCCCGGGCGGCTCAACCTCGCATGCGCCGGGCCTCGTCTTCTCCTCCAACGGCTCGAAGTCGATGACGGCGTTCGCGCAGTACACGATCGAAAAGCTGACCTCGCTGACCGGCCCAGACGGCCGCGGCTCCTTCTTGCCCGTGGGCGGCCTCGAGGTCGCCACCACGGAAGAACGCCTGCAGGACCTCCACCGCCGCGCGGGCTGGAACCGCTCGTATGGGGTGGAAGCGCACGTGGTCGACGCCGACGAATGCCTCCGGCTCTTCCCCCTGCTCAACCCGGACATGCCGCTCGGCGGGCTCCTCACCCCCGGCGATGGCCTGGCGCTGGCCGCCCAGGGGACCCAGCTCGTCATGGAGCGGGCCCGGGCCGCCGGAGTCGAGTTCCGCGACCGGACCACGGTCACTGACATCGAGCAGTCCGGCGGTCGGGTCACCGCGGTGGTGGCGGGCGAGGAGCGCTTCCCGGCCGACGTCGTGGTGTCCTGCGCCGGTTTCTGGGGACCGAACATCGGCAAGATGGTCGGCACCGAGATCCCGCTGCTGCCACTGGCCCACCAGTTCGCCTGGACTACGCCGGTCCCGTCCCTGGACGGAGTCAACGAACTTCCCAATGGCGCCAGCCGCCCGATTCTGCGCTACCAGGACCGAGACCTGTACTACCGCGAGTGGGGTGACACCATCGGCATCGGTTCCTACGCGCACCGGCCCCTGCCGGTCGACCTCGACACACTCCCGGCCTACCGGCCGGAGGACATCACCAGCGAGCGGATGCCCTCGTCCCTGCCGTTCACCCCGGAGGACTTCGCGGCCGAGTGGCAGGCCAGCCAGGAGCTGCTGCCGGACTTGAGGAACACCGAGATCAAGCGCGGATTCAACGGCATCTTCTCCTTCACCCCGGACGGCGGCTCGCTGGTCGGCGAATCCCGCCACGTGGACGGCTTCTTCGCGGCCGAGGCGGTCTGGGTCACGCACGGTCCCGGCATCGCGAGGGCCGTCGCCGAGCTGATCGCGACCGGACAGTCGAGCATCGACCTGTCCGACTGCGATCTGAACCGGTTCGAGGACGTGCAGACCACGCCCGAGTACGTCTCGGAGACCTCGCAGCAGAACTTCGTCGAGATCTACGACGTTCGCCACCCCCTGGAGCCGCGGTTGTCCCCACGCAACGTGCGGGTCAGTCCCTTCCACGAGCAACAGAAGGCCCTCGGCGCGTTCTACCTGGAGGGCACGGGTTGGGAGCGGCCTCACTGGTTCGAGGCGAACGCCGCCCTGCTGGACGAGATGCCCTCCGAGTGGGCCGCCCCGGAACGCGACGACTGGTCCAACAAGTTCCACTCCCCGATCGCCGCCGCCGAGGTCTGGAAGACGCGGACCGCCGTGGCCATGTTCGACATGACCCCGCTCAAGCGCCTGGAAATCACGGGACCGGGCGCCGGCCCTCTGCTGCATAGGCTGACGACGTCCAGCATGCTGCGGGCGCCGGGCGCGGTCAGCTACACGCTCCTCCTGGACCAGGCCGGCGGTATCACCAGTGACATCACGGTCGCACGTCGGTCCGAGCAGACCTACCAGGCCGGTGTGAACTCCAACGTGGACCTGGCCTACATCTCCCGCGAGGCACGCCACCAGAACGAGGAGAATCCGGCCCAGTGGGTCACCGTCCGGGACATCACCGGCGGCACCTGCTGCATCGGGCTCTGGGGACCGCTCGCCACCGCCGTCATGGAGAAAGTCAGCCGCGATGATCTGAGCAAGGACGGGCTGAAGTACTTCCGCACCAAGGAGATCTCGATCGGCGGTATCCCGGTGACCGCCATGCGCCTGTCCTACGTGGGCGAGTTCGGCTGGGAGCTCTACGCCTCGGCCGACGTCGGCCACCGGCTCTGGGACGTGATCTGGGAGGCGGGTCAGGACCACGGGATCATTGCCGGGGGCCGCGAGGCCTTCAACTCGATGCGCCTGGAGAAGGGCTTCCGGTCCTTCGGCACGGACATGACCAGCGACCACGAGCCGGAGCAGGCCGGACTCGGTTTCGCCGTCAAGGCCTCGAAGACCGATGACTTCGTCGGCAAGAGCGCACTGGCGGAGCGAGCCGCGGCGGCGACCACGCGACTGCGGTGCCTCACGGTGGACGACGGGGTCTCAGTGGTCCTCGGCACGGAGCCTGTGTACCTCGACGGCGAGGTCTCGGGCTACGTCACCAGTGCCGCCTACGGATACACCGTGCGCAAGCCGATCGCCTACGCGTGGTTGCCGGACCGGGTGGAGACCGGGGACGCGGTGGAGATCGAGTACCTCGGGCGCCGGATCGCAGCCACCGTGGTGGACGATCCGCTGTACGACCCGGAGATGACGCGACTGCGCGGCTGAGTCAGCCTGACCCCGTCACCCCTTCAGAGAAGAGCTTTGTATGAACTTAAGAACCACTTCCTCCGCGGAAGACGGCACCAGTGACCCGCCGCGCGCACGTGCGGCGGACACGATCCTCAAACCGGTCTTCATCCCCGCCTCCGTGGTGATTGTGGCTCTGATCCTCTTTGCGGTGATCTTCAGCCGGGTCTCCGGGGACACCTTGGCGGACGCGACCTCCCAGCTCAACACCGCCATCACGGACGGCGTCGGCTGGTGGTACGTCATCGCGGTCAACATCTTCCTCGTCTTCGCGGTCTATGTTGCGGCGTCCAAGGTCGGCCGGATCCGGTTGGGCCGGGATGACGAGAGCCCGGAGTTCGGGATCGTGTCCTGGTTCCTGATGCTCTTCAGCGCAGGCATGGGCATCGGGCTCGTGTTCTTCGGGGTCGCCGAGCCGCTGAGTCACTACGCCCTTCCGCCCGAGGCGTTCGGGAACGAGCCGGGATCCGCTGAGGCGGCAAGCGGCTCGATGGGCCTGACGATGCTCCACTGGGGCCTGCACCCCTGGGCGATCTATGCGATCGTCGGTTTGGGGCTGGCGTACATGTCCTTCCGCCGCGGACGCCCACTGGCCGTGCGATGGCTGCTTGAGCCCCTGATCGGACGCCGGCGCGTAGAAGGCTGGATCGGTCACGCCGTGGACACCGTTGCCGTGGTGGGGACCCTCTTCGGCATCGCGACCTCCTTCGGGTTCGGCATCGAGCAGATCATGGGCGGCCTGAGCTACCTCGGCTGGGCCGAACGCTCCACGTGGCTGATCATCGTCCTCATCGCCGGCATCACGCTCATCGCCGTCTGGTCCGTCGTCTCCGGCGTGCACAAGGGACTGAAGTGGCTCTCCAACATCAACATGTCGCTGGCCGCCCTGCTGGCCCTGGTGGTCTTCATCCTCGGACCGACGCTGTTCCTGCTCAAGGCCTTCCCGGACAACCTGGGTGCCTACGTCTCGCTGCTGCCGGAGGCCATGCTCCACGTCGGCCCGCTCTCCGAGGACGGATGGGAGAACGGCTGGACCATCTTCTACTGGGGGTGGTGGGTCAGCTGGGCTCCGTTCGTCGGCATGTTCATCGCCCGCATCTCCCGTGGCAGGACCATCCGGCAGTTCATCGTGGGGGTGCTGCTGGCCCCGACGCTGGCCAGCCTGCTCTGGTTCACGGTCTTCGGCGAGAGTGCCATCCTCTTCCAGCGGGAGGGTACTGCCGAACTCGTGGTGGACGGTGCGGTGGACAGCACCACGGCCCTGTTCGCGTTCCTGGACGCCTTCCCCTTGGCCACCGTGCTCAGCGTGACCGCGATGGTGGTGATCGTGTTCTTCTTCGTCACCTCCTCCGACTCAGGCTCGCTCGTCATCGACATGCTCGCCAGCGGTGGCAGCACGAGGACGCCGGCCTCCACCCGGACGTACTGGGCCCTCCTCGAGGGCATCGCCGCGGCCGTGCTGCTGGTGGTCGGCGGCGATGCCGCGCTCACCGCCCTGCAGACGCTCTCGATCGCCACGGCCGCACCGTTCTCCGTCATCATGGTGCTCACCTGTATCTCCCTGCTGCGGGCGTTCCGGCACGAGATCGCGACCATGCCGAACTACATGGAGGTCATCAACACCACTGATGCCCCCGTGGCGGGCGCGGACGGCATAGGCCACGGGGACACCGGAAACGGAGCCCACACCGATGGATCGTGGAAGGGCGAGCGAAGTCTGCTGCACGGGGTCGGCGGAGCCGCAACCGCACTGGCGGGACTGCCCGTGCAGGGGCGGAACGAGAACGGCTCCGGCGAGACCCAGATCATCACCTTCCGCCACGTGCCTCCGAGCGAGACCGTCACGGATCCCGAGACCGGCGTGATCCACATGGTGGCCGCTGCCGAGGATCCGCTCGCCGGTGAGGTTTTTGACACTCCCGAATTCGAGTCCTCCCAAGAGTTCCTGGACCAGGGTGGGCACCACGAGGAGGCGCTGGACCTCGACGTCGAAGAGATGGAGAACCTCGAGGATCCGGGCAGCGTGGATCAGCGGGTCTGATCACGTGGCTGGGGTCGACCTGCTCGGACACCCAGTACCCGTGATGACAGGTAGGACACGACTGACCCCCGTCCGTTGGACGGGGGTCAGTCACGTAGTGTCCGGCGGCGGTGCCGCCCGGAACGGTGCCTCCCGGATCGGTGCCCTCCGGAGAGGGCACCGCCGGTCAGCGCAGGACGACCGTCCGGCCCCCGTGGAGCATGACGCGCCCTTCACAGTGCCAGCGGACGGCATCGGACAACGCCTTGCGCTCCGTGTCCCGACCGGCGGCCACGAGCTCTTCCGGGCCGTGCGTGTGGTCCACCTGGACCACCTGCTGGGCGATGATCGGCCCCTCGTCCAGCTCGCTGTTGACGTAGTGTGCCGTGGCGCCGACCGTCTTCACGCCCCGCTCGAAGGCCTGGTGGTAGGGCTTGGCGCCCTTGAAGGAGGGCAGGAAGGAGTGGTGGATGTTGATGATGCGCCCCTCCATTTTGGTGGCCAGGGAATCGGAGAGCACCTGCATATAGCGAGCCAACACCACCAGGTCGATCTCGAACCGATCGGTGAGGTCGAGCAGTCGCTGTTCCGCCTCCGGCTTGTTCTCCGGCGTGACGGGGATGTGGAAGAACGGGATGCCGTGCCACTCCACGGACCTCTGATGGTCCGGGTGGTTGGAGACCACGGCGGCGATCTCCACCGGCAGTTCACCGATCCGGGCGCGGTACAGCAGGTCATTGAGGCAGTGATCGAACTTCGAGACCATGATCAGCACGCGGCGTCGCTGGCTCGCCGGCTGGACATCCCAGCGGGCGCCGTGCTCTGCCGCGAGGCCCTCCATGTCCCTCCGGACCGATGCCGCGGCGGCGGTCCCTTCCACCCCATCGTCGAGGCGGAAGTGCACGCGGGCGAAGAAGTGCGCCGCCCGGGGGTCATCGAAGGTCTTCAGCTCCACGATGTCGCCACCGTGCCTCAGGAGGACGCCGGTGAGAGCGTGCACGATCCCCGGTCTCTCCGGGCTGTCAAAGGTCAGGACGTGGTCCCGTGCGGTCTCAGGCACTATCGGCTCCATCTCTCGGTACTCGTTCCCTCGATACATAGCTTCCTGGTAGACCTATGTTCGCAAACTGATATACCAGGGTAGTATCAAAGGTATGATGTGTGTCACAGCCACGTCAATGGTGACGCGGGACGAATTGACCCGGCAGTGTGCGCATCGGCCACGGAGCTCGCCGGGAGAACTTCATCCGTGTGCCCCGTGGCGTCCCGCTGAAACACAGACACAGAAGTGAGGAACAGATATGCCAGGAAATCGTGCCGTCGCCTACAAGGAACCAGGTGTCGTCGAGGTCATCGACACCGACTACCCGACCTTCGAGTTGAAGGACGGTCCGGGGGTGAACCCGGCCAACGTGGGACGCAAAGTCCCTCACGGGGTCATCCTCAAGACCGTCGCCACCAACATCTGCGGCTCGGACCAGCACATGGTGCGCGGCCGGACCACGGCCCCTGCCAACCTGGTTCTGGGTCACGAGATCACCGGTGAAGTGGTGGAGGTCGGCCCGGATGTCGAGTTCATCGAGGTCGGAGACATCGTCTCCGTCCCGTTCAACATCTCCTGCGGCCGGTGCCGCAACTGCAAGGTGCTCAAGACCGGCATCTGCTTGAACGTGAACCCAGACCGTCCGGGCAGTGCCTATGGCTACGTGGACATGGGTGGCTGGGTCGGCGGACAGGCCGAGTACGTCCTCGTCCCTTACGCAGACTGGAATCTGCTGAAGTTCCCGGACCGGGACCAGGCGCTGGAGAAGATCATGGACCTCACCATGCTCTCCGATATCTTCCCCACCGGCTTCCATGGTGCTGTCACGGCCGGGGTGGGTGTCGGTTCCACCGTCTACGTCGCCGGCGCGGGCCCCGTGGGCCTGGCCGCGGCCATGGGCGCACAGCTGCTCGGTGCCGCCGTCGTGATTGTGGGAGATATGAACGAGGACCGCCTGGCGCAGGCGCGCACCTTCGGCTGTGAGACCGTCAACGTCGGCGAAGGACCCCTCCAGGATCAGATCGAGCAGATCCTCGGCGTCCCCGAAGTGGACAGCGGCATTGACGCCGTCGGTTTCGAGGCCCGCGGGCACGGCAAGGATGCCGACCACGAGGCTCCGGCGACGGTCCTGAACTCCCTCATGGACATCACCACCGCCGGTGGATCCCTCGGCATTCCGGGTCTGTACGTCACGGGAGACCCGGGAGCCGTGGACGAGTCCGCCAAGAAGGGGTCGCTGTCCCTCTCGCTGGGCACGGGCTGGGCCAAGTCCCTGTCCTTCGCCACGGGACAATGTCCGGTGATGAAGTACAACCGCCAGCTGATGATGGCGATCCTGCACGACAAGGCGCCGATCGCGAAGGCCGTCAATGCGAAGGCGATCTCCCTCGAGGACGCCCCACGCGGCTACGCCGAGTTCGACGCCGGTGCGGCGACGAAGTTCGTGCTTAACCCCAACGGGTATCTCACGGACTGATTGCCGCTGCTCCGCGGCAGACCGCCCACAGGTCGCGGGTCGGGAGGGTGAGGGGAGGCTGCGGCCGACCCACCTTCCCGCCGCTACCTCTGGGGCTGCGCCACCGACGATGACCAGTGCTCCCGAAGGGCCACGAGGGCCTCGTGGACGAGGGCACTCGTCGTCACCCCATGCGGCCGGGCCACCATGACGGCATTGCGCGGGTTGGCGTCGGCGAGCGCCCGGTAGATCAGTGGCAGCCCCTCGGGGCTGTGCGACACGGGCTGCATCAACAGGGAGTATGCCAGGTTGCGTCCCACCACGTTGTGGATGGCGGGCACGCTGGCGGATCGCCACGGCACATGCGGCTCCACCCCCGCTGCCGCGAATTCGGCCAGGGTGCGTTGGAAGGCCGGCTCCTCCGCCACGAAGATCCCGGGGTAGGGGGCGAGGTCTGCCAGCCGGATCTCGGTGTGGGCCGCCAGGGGGTGGTCCAGGCCCAGTGCCACGAGCCGGCGGCTGTCGGTGAGGGCCTCACCCTGACAGTCTGGCAACAGCTGAGCCTCGTAGACCACGCACAGCTGGGCGCGCCCGGCCAGCATGGCCTCCTGGATCTCGGGGCCGGATCCCTCGATGAAGTCGAGTTCCACCCCCGGGTGGTGCGTGACGAACCAGTCCAGCAACGCGGGGATGGTGTCACGGGCGAGGGTGCTGAACACCCCGACCGTGAGGCGCCCCGAGAGTTCTCCGTGCAGACCCCGGACCACGGTACCGATCTCCTCCACCTGATCGACGATGAGGCGAGCTCGGGCTGCCACGGCCTGCCCCTCAGGCGTCAGAGAGACCCCCCGACCGCGCCTCCGGACCACGAGCGTGGCACCCAGGCTTCGTTCCAACTGTGTCAGGGCCAGGCTGACAGCCGCCTGCGTGACATGGCACTGCTCGGCAGCGAGCGTCGCTGAACCTGTCTCGGCAATGGCGGCCAGGTACTCCAGCTGGCGCAGCGTCACGTCGTTCATAAGTTCTCCTTGTGCGTCTGCCAAGAAACTATAGCTCGACAAAAGTGATGCAGCGCACAAAGCTGGAGGCCGTTGAGAACAACCCAAGGAGATTCACACATGGCGCACACCCCCTACGTCGTCACCCTCGGCACCGCCGGCGGTCCGCGGTGGTGGCAGGACCACCGGGGACAGTCCCGGTCTGGCATCGCCACCGCGGTTGTGGTCAACCACACCTGGTACCTGGTGGACTGCGGGCAGGGCGCCGGCCGGCAGGCGAACACATCCGGCCTGCTGATGAAGGACCTCGGCGGGGTCTTCGTCACGCACATGCACTCGGACCACACCGTTGACCTGCCCTCGCTGCTGCTGTTCGGAGCCTTCGAGCTGAAGAATTCTCCGCGCGGGCCGATTCCGATCATCGGTCCCGGAGACCGGGGCAAGCTGCCCCCACTGTCCGCGCATGCCACGGAGAACCCCGTCCCGGTGGCTCCGGAGAACCCGACTCCCGGGGTGTCTGGGCTGGTGCGGGGCCTGCTGGGCGCCTACGCCACGGACTGCAATGACCGGATCTTCGACTCCCTGGCCAAGAGTCCGGCCGAGCAGTTCCAGCCGCGGGAGATCGAGATCCCGGCGGCCTGCGGTTTCGATCCGGACCACAACGTGTCTCCGGAGATGGAGCCGTTCGAGGTGTTCCGGGATGAGAACGTCACCGTCTCCGCCATCCTGGTCTCCCACCATCCAACCGCGCCCGCCTTCGCGTTCCGCTTCGACACCGAGGCAGGGTCCGTCACCATCTCCGGTGACACCGCGCCATGCGAGAACATGGTCCGCCTCGCCCGGGGAACCGACCTGTTGCTGCACGAGGCCATCAACCTGGACGAACTGGCGCGCCGGTATTCGGATGCCCCGATGCTCCAGGCCACCATGGCGCACCACCGCCGTGCCCACACCACAGCCGAACAGGCCGGGCAGATCGCGTCCGCGGCCGGCGTCGGGCGCCTGGCACTGCATCACCTCGTCCCCAGCTACTCCCCGCCGGAGGCCTGGGAGAAGGCCCGCGGCACCTACAGCGGTCCGCTGGTGATTCCGGAGGACCTGGAGGTCATTCCCTTCGGTGACTCCGGGGGCCAGAGCGCGGTTCTCCCGCAGGACACCATCATCCACGACGCCGGCCCGGTGACCCGCGTTTCCGTCACGAGCGCATCATGAACCAGGAGGACACGACCATGAGTACCACGCCTGCCCCCGGAGGTGCCTATCACGCGCCGCCGGCAGAGATGCGCCGCATTCTGTTCTCCAGCTTCCTCGGCACGGCCGTGGAGTACTACGACTTCATCCTGTACGCCACGGCCGCCGGGATCGTCTTCAACCAGATCTTCTTCTCCGACCTGGATCCGGCCACCGGGTTGTTCGTCTCCTTCGGTACCCTGGCCGTCGGCTACGTCGCCCGTCCCCTCGGCGCCCTCATCTTCGGCAACCTGGGTGACCGGATCGGACGCAAGGCCATTCTGATCGGCACGGTGTTGATCATGGGCATCGCCTCGACGCTGATCGGTCTGCTGCCCACCAGTGAGCAAATCGGCATCTGGGCACCCATCCTGCTGGTCACCCTCCGTCTGCTGCAGGGCATCGCCGTGGGCGGCGAATGGGGCGGGGCCATGCTGCTCGCCTTCGAGAACGCCAAGAAGGAGTCACGGGGCTTCGCCTCGGCCTTCGCGTACATGGGCGCACCCGCGGGGACCATCGCCGGCACCCTGATCCTGTCCGCGATGGCCGCTCTCCCAGGGGATGCTTTCCTGGAATGGGGCTGGCGCGTGCCCTTCGTCTTCTCCGCCGTGTTGATGATGCTGGCCATCTTCATCCGCATGCGGGTCTCCGAGTCGCGGGTCTTCCGGGAGCTCTCCGAGCGCAGTGTGAAGAAGAAGACGCGCGTTCCGGTCGCGGAGCTGTTCCGCGAGCATCCGCGGGCGCTCCTGACGGCGCTCGGCGCCGGACTCTCCGGTCAGATGGCCCAGGGACTCATGGGCGCCTGGGCCATCTCCTACGCTGTGCAGCAGGCAGTGCTGGCCCCCACGGAGGTCCTGAACATGAAGGCGATCGGCGGTGTGGCCACCATCGCCATGATCATCCTGGCCTCCAAGCTCTCCGACCGTCTGGGACGCCGGAAGATCCTGATCGCCGGCAACATCGGGGCCATGGTGCTGGCTTTCCCCGTGATGTGGATGCTGGAGATGGGGACGACGGCGGCCTTCCTGCTCGCGATCTTCCTCGGCCTCTCCACGGTGCAGGGATTCACCGCCGGCCCCTACGGCGCCTACGCCGGAGAGCTGTTCCCCACCTCGGTGCGCTACTCCGGCACCTCGATCGGCTATCAGATGGCCTCCACGCTGGGCGCCGGGTTCACGCCGATGATCGCCACCGTGCTGGTCACCGCCGGGGGTGGATCTCTCTCTCTGGTCGCGGGCATGTGGATCCTCTTCTCCGCGGTGAGCCTGACGGCACTGATCTCCTCCCGTGACCGGTCTCGTCAGGACATCCAGGACCTGGACGGAACGCCGGCGCCGGACGAGGACGCCGGGGCCCGTCCGGCTGACGTGGAGGACCTGGTCATCCAGGCGCCCGTTCGACCGGAGACCACCAAGGCCTGACCCCCCGAGGTCATGCGGGCCCGGCGCCCGGCTCCCCGGTCACGGACCGCACCGCCCGGGCCGGGGAGCCGACGACCACGGAGCCCGCCGGGACGTCCTTGGTCACCACGGCGGCCGCGGCCACCACGGCGTTGTCCCCGATGGTCACGCCAGGCAGGATGGTCGCGTTGGAACCGATCCAGACGTTCGTCCCGATCACCACGGGCGCCGGGTGCATGTCCAGGCGGTGCGCCGGGTCGAGGGCGTGGTTGAGCGTGGCGATCACGGTGTTGTGCCCGATCTGGCAGCCGTCTCCGATGGTGATGCCGCCCTGGTCCTGGAAGGCGCAGCCGGAGTTGAGGAAGACCCGTTCGCCCAGGACGGTGTTCTTGCCGAAGTCGGTGCGGAAGGGCGGGAACAGCATCACCGTCTTCGGGACCGGCCGGCCGAACAGCTCGGACAGCAGCTCCCGGACCCGGGCCGGCTCGTGGTACCCGCCATTGAGCTCAGCGGTGAGGCGCAGGGCCTCCTGACTGGTGTGGTGCATGACCTCGTGCAGGGGTGAATCACCCGTGATGGTCTCACCGGCGTTCAGCGCCGCGAGCAGGTCCTCGAGTTCCATGATGACTGCACGCATGGGCTTCTCCTTCTGATGGCTGGTGCTGAGCGCCGGGGGCTGGCCGGGGAATCTTGCTCCAGACCATCACGCGCGGCCACACCGGGGGAGTCCCTGCCGAGAGGGGTATTGCGGGGGACTCCTTCACCGTCCGCGGCCTGGCCTACGCTGACGTCATGGACAACAAGGCCGAGGTTCGCGAGTTCCTCATGTCCCGCCGCGCCAAGGTCACCCCGGAGCGGGCCGGGCTGCCGGCGGGCGGGAACCGGCGGGTTCCGGGACTGCGGCGCCATGAGGTCGCCACCCTGGCGGGGGTCAGCGTGGAGTACTACACGAAGCTGGAGCGCGGCGCGATCGCCGGGGCGTCGGCATCGGTCCTGGATTCTTTGAGCCGCGCCCTGATGCTCAACGAGACCGAACGGGCCCACCTGTTCGATCTGGCCCGGGCGGCCGACGGCATCCCGACGTCCGGGCGGCACCGCCGGCCCGCCTCCGCGCCACGGCAGCCGCGCGAGAGCCTGCAGTGGACCCTGGAGTCCATGCAGGGGGCCGTGGCCTTCGTGCGGAACCCGGTCCAGGACCTCGTCGCCGTCAATCGCCTCGGTCGCGCGTTCTACTCGCCGGTGATCGGCGACGGCGGCCGCACACCCAATCTGGCCCGGTTCCAGTTCCTGGACCCGGCCTCCCGCGACTTCTACCCCGAATGGGACCGATTCGCGCACATGTGCGTCGGCAGCATGCGGGCCGAGGCCGGCCGCGACCCGCAGAACCGGGGCATCCAGGACCTGGTGGGCGAGCTGTCCACGCAGAGCGAGACCTTCAGGGCGCTGTGGGCCGCCCACGATGTGCGGACCCACGGCGCTGGCACCAAGCGTTTCCACCACCCTCAGGTCGGGGAGCTTGTCCTGGCCTACGAGGAGCTGCTGATCACCGCCGAGGAGGGGCTGGCCATGGTGGTCTACACCGCCGAGCCGGGCTCGGCGTCGGCGGAGGGGCTGCAGATGCTGGCGTCCCTGGCGGCGAGTCCAGGGGATGCCGTCGTCCGTCAGGGATGAAGACGTCCACCCGCCGCCGCTGCGTCCGTTCGTGCACGCAGCGGCGGCTCCGGATCAGGCCGTGAACGTGGAGGCGTCGATCACGAAGCGGTAGCGCACGTCTGAGGCCAGGACCCGCTCCCAGGCCTCGTTGATCTGCTCGGCATCGATGACCTCGACCTCGGCGGCGATGCCGTGCTCGGCGCAGAAGTCCAGCATCTCCTGGGTCTCCGCGATCCCGCCGATCATGGAACCGGCGTAGGTGCGGCGTCCGCCCAGCAGGGAGCTGACGTTCAGGCTCATCGGCTCGGACGGGGCGCCCACGTTCACCAGGGCGCCGTTGACGGCGAGCAGGCCCAGGAAGGCATCCACGTCCACCGGGGCGCTGACCGTGTTGATGATCAGGTCCAGGCTCTGGGACAACGCCGTGAAGGTCTCCGGGTCACTGGTGGCGTAGTAGTGGTCCGCGCCCAGGCGCTCGCCGTCCTCCTGCTTCCGCAGTGACTGGGAGAGCACGGTGACCTCGGCACCCATGGCGTGGGCGAGCTTCACGGCCATATGCCCGAGCCCGCCGAAGCCGACCACCCCCACGCGGGTTCCCGGCCCGGCGCCCCAGTGCCTGAGGGGGGAGTAGGTGGTGATCCCGGCGCACAGAAGGGGCGCGGCCTTCTCGAAGGGGATGGACTCGGGGATGCGGAGCACGAAGTCGGCATCCACCACGATCCCGGTGGAGTAGCCACCCTGGGTGGTGGTGCCGTCCCGGTCCGTGGCGCCGTAGGTGCCGACCATGCCCTCCAGGCAGTACTGCTCGTCCCCGTTCGCGCAGTTGGTGCAGTGGCCGCAGGAGTTCACCATGCAGCCGACGCCGGCCCGGTCGCCCACCTGATGGGTGGTCACCTCGGAGCCGACCTCCGCCACGATCCCGGCAATTTCGTGTCCGACGGTGAGCGGGTAGGGCTGCGGCCCCCAGTCGCCCCGGACGGTATGGATGTCTGAGTGGCAGATGCCGGACCAGCGGATGTCGATCCGTACGTCGTGCGGGCCGACCGGGCGGCGCTCGATGGTCCCGAGGGTCATCGGGTCGGTGGCGTTGGCGGCGATGTAGGCGGGGACAGCAGTCATCAAGATCCTTTGCACGGTCTGTACGGATGGAGGTGGCCGCCGCGGGGGTCGCCCGCCACGGTCACCGGTTCAGTGAACCACCCGGTGAGGGGGACTGGGAGTCCCCAGTGGTACCCCTGTGACGGAGCCCTCGGGTCGGGGTGAGCCCTGCCACGGAGGGCTCTCGCAGGGCATCATGGGGGACGACGTCGGCCGATGCCGACCGACCGAAACCCAAGGAGCCCCATGAAGACCGTGCCCCTCGGCAGTACCGAGTCCCCCGTGCCCAACATCATCGCCGGCATGATGCGGATCGCCGACATGTCGCCCGAGCACGTCCGGGCGCTCTACGGTGCGGCGCGGGAGGCCGGCGTCGACTTCTTCGACCACGCGGACCTCTACGGCTTCAAACACCCTGGCGGCTACCACCACTGCGAACGCGTCTTCGCCGAGGCGCTGAGTCTCAGCAGCGCCGATCGGGAGCAGATCACCCTGCAGACTAAGACCGGAATCGTGGACGATCAGTGGCACTATGACTCCTCCTACGAGCACATCGTCACTTCCGTGGAGGAGTCGCTGCGGGCGCTGCGCACCGAGTACATCGACGTGTTGCTGCTGCACCGCCCGGATGCGCTCGTGGAGCCGGAGGAGGTGGCCCGCGCGTTCGACGAGCTCGAGTCGGCCGGGAAGGTGCGGTCCTTCGGCGTCTCCAATCACACACCCCGCCAGATCGATCTGCTCACGTCCGCTGTCCGTCAGCCGCTGCTCGTCAACCAGGTCCAGCTCTCCCTCACGCACTCGACGATCGTGGCCCAGGGGCTGACCTCGAACATGGCCGGCCAGGAGGACGCCCTGACGCGCGATGGCGGCGGGATCCTGGACTACTGCCGCGTCCAGGGCATCACGATCCAGGCCTGGTCGCCCTTCCAGAAGGGCAACGGGTCCGGCGTGTTCTTCGGCTCCACGGACCATCCGGCGCTCAACGCGGAGCTGGACCGTCTGGCGGCCCAGTACGGTGTCACCCCGACGGCGATCGCCACGGCCTGGATCACCCGCCACCCCGCCCGCATGCAGGTGGTCCTCGGCACCACCAACCCGCAGCGGCTCGCCGACGCGGTGGCCGGGTCCGATCTCCCGCTCACCCGGGGCGAGTGGTACGGGCTGCTCCAGGCAGCCGGCCACCACGTGCCCTAGGGCTGCTGCCCGGATTCTGCACCGTTCCGGGCAGCGATGAGATGGTCATACCCGGACTGGTAGGTGGGATGCTCGAGGCTTCCCAGGAAGTCCAGGAGCCGGGTGCCGTCCAGGACGGTGCCGGTGGCCTCTGCCGGCGTGATGGCCGGTGGTGGCGGGACCCCGAGGCGCTGGGCGATGTAGGTGATGACCTCGCCCAGCGGTGCCGGTGCCCGGTCCACCGCGTGCAGCAGGCGGGGCGGCTCCTCCGTGGTCAGCAGGGCGTGCAGGGTGCGGACCAGGTCGTCCTCGTGGATGCGGTTCGTGCGGCGGGCGTACTGCACCGGGGCACCCTCAAGGACCTTGCGCAGCAACATCTCGCGGCCCGGCCCGTAGATCCCGGCCGGTCGGAGGATGTGGGCGTCGAAGAGTTCCGTGGCCAGCCGCTCGCCCTCGAGCAGGGTGGCGGCGCGCAGGCCCACCGGGGCGGGAGCGTCCAGTTCGGTGAGGGGACGGCCGTGGGTGTGGCCACCCAGCACGCGGGTGGAGGAGACCAGGACCACGCGGGGTGGGACCTGCGGCAACGCGGCGGCGAGGTTCCGCAGCGAGGTGAGGTAGCCGCCGTCGTGCGCGGGTTGCCTGGCGGATGCCGACCCGGGTGCCGTGCCCGGCGCGGAGCTGGCCACCGGCTCGCCGGGAGGCAGGGTGATGACCAAGGCGTCCACGGCCGGCAGGGCGGTGCGCACGGGTGACCGCAGGTCCACCGGCAGGGCGGTGAAGGTGACAGGAAGCCCGGCCGTGGTGCGGCGCAGGCCGAACACCTCCCCGCCGTCCGCGGCCAGGCGCTGCCCGAGCCGGGTGCCCAGTGCGCCGCAGCCCACGAGCAGGGTACGGTCGGGGGTGTGCTGGGACGGGGGAGGCGCGGACATTCGGGCAGTCTATCCGCGCCGGTCCCCGTCAGACGCTGAAGAGCTGCCGGTCGGCGGCCAGGGTGTACGGCCCGTCGTAGAACTCGGCGATGCCGGCCAGGTCGGCGTCGGAGAAGACCCCGGCCATGTGGCTGACCACCACCTTCTTCACCCCGGCCTCGGCGGCGATTCGCCCGATGCCCTCCGGGGAGGTGTGGCTGGACTCCAGGTGGTGCAGGAACTCCTCGGTGAAGTCCTGGTCCCGGTAGTAGTCCATGTTGACGACCTCGTGGACCAGGAAGTCGGCGTCCTGGCTGAGCCGGACCATGTTGGGAGTCTCGGCGGTGTCACCGGAGAAGGTGATCACGCCATAGTCGCTCTCGAAGCGGAACCCGAAGGCCGGGAACACCGGCAGATGCTCCACCAGGGTGGCCTTCACCCGCACGCGGTCGTCCTCGTAGATGGTGAACGGCTCCATGTCCGGAACAGGGTTGCGGTCCGGATCCGCCCGCGGGCGCCGGGGCAGCTCGATGTCCACGCCCTCGAAGAGGTCGTTGAGCGGGATCCGAGCCTCGTCCGTGGTGCGGAAGTTGATGTCATAGGCGTTGGCGCGCATCAGGTTGTCAATGACGTCCTTCATGCCAGTCTGCGGCGGGGAGACGACCGGCCGGATGTCCTTGGGCAGGCGGGCGCGGCCCGGACCCATGATCCCCACCCGGGAGGTGACGCCCTGCACCGGGGTGTCCCAGTTGTAGAGCATGTAGGCGCTCAGCTCGGAGATGTGGTCCGAGTGCAGGTGCGTGACGAACGCCTGACGCAGCTTGTTGCCCGTCAGGCCCGCCTCGACGGCCTGCCGCGGCATCCCCAGCCCGAAGTCCACCAGGTAGTGCAGCCCATCGACGACGACGGCGCTCGCGATCCCGTGCCGGGTCCCGCGGATCGCCGGTCCGGCAGCGGTTCCGAGGGTTACCAGGTGCATGCCGGTGTCCGGCACGTTCGCGGCCGTGGCCAGCACGGGTCCCGTGGCGGCGCTGGCGGCGCCCGCACTCAGGATCGGGGCGCTGAGGGCAGCGATGCCACCGGCGCCCAGGAGGGTGCGGCGGGGGACGTGCGAGGTGTGAGGTGTGGACGGCATGATTCCTCCGCGGGGTCGGTCCTGATCGCCGCGCGAGGAGTGAAATGTGATGTGGCTCACGCGACCGTCATCACTATGGATGAAGGTGCGTGGAGGCGCAAGGTCTTTGTGCGCGTGCTGGCCATCCATGGCGCGTCTCAGGCCGCATTCCGGCGCGCCCCGTGATGGGTAGACGCCGACTGGCTGAGCGCCAGCACCCGAGCTCGCAGCCGGACCATGCGGGTGGAGGTCGAGTGCCACGACCTCGGCTCGTAGTTCAACCAGGAGACCCTCAGGTGAGGGGTCAATGTAGGCCCTGGGTTGCGACTGGTAGCGGTGCGACCAGTCGTCCTGGGACGAGTCGTGGCTGCTGCAGTGTGCAGCAGGCTTGTGGCTGATGACCCGTCATCCTGTTGGGAGCGGATCGATGGTCCAGTTCGGCGAGGCGTTGTTCCCGTCGTACTCGGCCCACCCGTCGTGGTCCCACGGGGCTCCGGCAGGAGGGTCGGTGTCGTCCCAGCGCCACTGTCGCCAGTCGAGCGGTAGTCCGGAGCCGTACCGTCGTGCTGCGGCACCGAGGTGCCGGCCAGCGGGCGTGCGGTAGGACCACCAGTAGGAGGTTGCGTCCACGCCTCCCCAGGTGAAGGAGCGGCGGCTGAGCATCCTCTGTTCGATCAGCTCGTGGGCCTTCTCAGGCCAGCTCTCTGGTCGAGCGAAGGGCAGTATCGCCTGGGAGAGGATGTGGCTGTCGAGGTCAGCGGCGAGGAAGTAGAGCTGGTCGAGGTGCCGGTCGTCGTTCAACCTGCCATTGCCGTCTGTTCCGGACTGTCGTTGTGCTTCGATCTCTCGCTGCTTGCGGTACTTCTTAGCGACCTTTGCGGCACGTTCTTCCAGGTACTCCACCAGGGCGCCCATCAGCACGAGGCTCTTCGTTGAGGTAACCTTCGTGCCAAAGGACAAGTCCCGGCCATGCGCGGCGCCGTGCCGGGAGAGCTTGCCGTAGAAGCCGGTCAAAGCGACCTTCTCCTTGAATGGTTCTCGCACGATCGGCAAGTTCGTAGCGATGCCGGCCAGCGTTGAGTCGTCGAGGTAGGGATCGTTCGTGGAGTTGGAGAAGAACGTGGCGCCTGTGATGTCCCGCGTGAGCCCGTCGATCTGTGCGAGCGTGAGGAGCGTCGCTGCCGCGTAGTTGCCGGCCTTGTGGCACTTCACGGCCTGGTCGATGAGATTGCCGCGCTGGAACTGGAGCCGCTGGAACTGGTGGTCGACGTCCTTGCCGTACCGACGAAGGGGCACCGCGACGTTGCGGAGGAACACCTCGCTCTCAGTGTGCCACTGCTCGGTGACCAGGGCGTCAACCTCTGCGGGGTCGGCGCCGCGGCGAGCGAGCTTCACAATCTGCTCCGTGCCGAGCTGATGCCAAAGACCGTACGACGCCCACCCCAGCGGCGCGAGCACCTCGACCGAGCGGCCGAGCAGAGCCTCCCGAGACAGCGCAAAGTACGTCATCTCTCGATTGTCCCAAATCACACGACTCGGGCGATAACGACGCACTGACGTGCACTACCCAGGGAATCCGCGAGTTCCCGAGACGATCGGCGGAGACCGGAAACTGACCGGATCCTCCAAGGGGTCGCAGGTTCGAATGCGCAGACCCCCATAGGTGCGGGCCAGCGGGTCAACGCCGTCGAACGGAGCCTTGCGGGAACGGAATCGAAACTCTGGCATCTGCAACTCTTGCCCAGCGCACGGTTGAGAGCTCGCCAGTTCCGTTCGTGATGAGGGCTCTGGCGCGGGATTCGAGGGAGCCTTGGATGCGACTACTACTAGCGGATTTGACGTGAAGCAAGTGTCCCGCCAAGCCCAGTTGTTTTGCCTCTACCAGTAGCCCCGATTTCCAGCGGTCTACACTGATCGTCCTCGTCACTGAGCAGCTGGTCAAAAACTCTGACGTAAGTTTGGGCAGGCTGACCTTACTCTCGCCGTTGACCAGAGAAGTTATGTTGGTGTGTGGTCGCTAAGTCAGTCCGCCCTTGCCTCGCCCTTGGTGTCGCGCCCGGTGTCGCACTGATTTGAGCGCGAACCTACCGACGGCCCAATGGTGACTTGCCCTACACTGGCTCGTGGACACGGGGTGCGCCGACCGGCGCTGAGATAACACCCGTGGAACCTGATCTAGTTCGAACTAGCGAAGGGATGTCCGCGTGACTTCTTCTTGCCATACCCAGAATTCCTCTGTTCCCTGCGTGCTCTCGATCGCTGGGACCGATCCGACCGGAGGCGCCGGCACTGCCGCAGACCTCAAGTCGATCACCGCGGCCGGCGGCTACGGCATGGCCGTCGTGACCACCTTGGTCGCCCAGAACACCCACGGCGTGCGAGACGTCCACGTCCCGCCCACGGAGTTTCTCGCCACCCAGCTGACCGCCGTCAGTGACGACGTCACCCTGGACGCGGTGAAGACCGGCATGCTCGGTACCGCTGACATCATCGCCACGGTCGCCGCCTGGCTCGACCAGAATCCGCCGAGCATCCTCGTGGTGGACCCGGTCATGATCGCCACCAGCGGGGACCGCCTCCTGCAGCCCGAGGCCGAGCAGGCGATGGTCGCCTTCTGCCGCCGCGCCACCGTGGTCACTCCCAATATCGACGAGCTCGCCGTCCTCACCGGCCAGCCCCGCGCGACCACTGAGGACGAGGCGCTCGACCAGGCTGGCCGCTGGTCCGCCGAGACGGGCGTGGCCGTCGTCGTGAAGACCGGGCACCTGGACGGCAAGCGAGTCACCAACACCTGGGTCGGCCCGGACGGCACCCGCATCGCCGTACCCTCCACCCGCGTGGACACCACCAGCACCCACGGCACCGGCTGCTCCCTGTCATCCGCCCTGGCCACACGCCTCGGCCGCGGAGACACCCCGGAAGCCGCACTGACCTGGGCCACTGGCTGGCTACACGAGGCCATCCTCCACGGAGCAGCCCTGCAGGTCGGCTCCGGCCACGGCCCCGTGGATCACGCGCACCGCTCCCGCCGGCTGCAGGCTGCCGGCGCTGCCAATCCTTGGTTGGCCCACGACGCCGTCCCGCCCGTTCTCGAGGCCCCTCAGGACTTGGATGCCCCGCGGGATCCCGACGCCCAGCGCGGCCGGACTCTCACGACGGAGACGCCAGCCGACGTCGTTCAGACCGTGCCTTCTGTTGCCCCCGCTGTTACACCGGTCGGTCCCTGGACTGCAGCCCTCTGGGAAGCTGGCGCGGAGACGACGGCAGCCATCGGGGCGTCGGACTTCGTGCAAGCCCTGGTGGACGGCAGCCTGTCCGAGGCTGATTTCACCTTCTACCTGGCCCAGGACGCGCTCTATCTGAACCGTTATGCCCGGGCCCTGGCTGCCCTCGCCGCGCGTTCTGCCAGCACCGAGTCGCAGCAGTTCTGGTCCCAGGCCTCCACCGGGGCCATCACCGAGGAGGCCGACCTGCACCGGACGTGGATGGCCACCCGGCCCGAGTCCGCCCGCACCACCGCCAGCCCCGTGACCAGCGCCTACACGGACTTCCTCCTCGCCACCACCCTCGGCGAGGACCGGGCCGTGGGGGTCGCCGCGGTGCTGCCGTGCTTCTGGCTCTACGCCCAGGTGGGCGGCGGGATCCCGGACGTCCCAGCTGATCACCCCTATGCCGCCTGGCTGGACACCTACCGGGACCCCGCCTTCGTCACCGCCGTGCAAGGGGCCCTGGAGCAGGTGGAGCTGGAGCTCGCCGGTGCCAGCCCGTCCGTGCGGGCTGCCGCGGCCCGGGCGTACCTGATCGCCTGCCGGCACGAGCTCGAGTTCTTCGAGCAGGCGACGCGGCTCGAACCCGAAGCGGCGGCACCGCCGCAGCGATCTGCCGAGGCGGCCCCGGCGCGCCAGTCGGCGGGGGAGTCATCCGGTGACTCGGCCGACCGCGCCACCGCAGATCTCGCCGTGGCTGCCCGATGACCACCGCCCCCAAGCTCACGCGAGGACTCGCCCCGCAACAGGGCCCGCAACAGGACCCGCCGCAACCCCCGCACCAAACGCCAGCGCAGGCCGGCGTCGCGGCCATGCCACCGGAGGGCAAAGCTGCCTTGCGCGCCGGCGTGGTGGGCAACTGGATCGACAACATCCACGTCTTCCTGCCGGTCACCGCACTGGCCCCGGCCATGCTCGTGCTCGCCGGCCCGGCCGCCACTGCGTCCACAGGGGCACTGATCATCGTGGCGATGCTCTTCGGCCGGCCGGTCGGCGGAATTGTGTTCGGGCGAATCTCCGACCGGCTCGGGCGCACCCGCACCACCCGCATCGCGATCGCCGGCACGGCCGCCTGTGCACTGGCCATCGCGGCCATGCCCACCCACGAGCTGCTCGGCGCGTGGACTGTGGCGCTGATCCTGGCGCTGCGGTTCCTCGGCGGGATCTTCGTGGCGGGGGAGTACTCCGCGGCCATCCCGCTGGCCATGGAATGGTCCACCGGCCGCAAGCGCGGCCTCATGAGCGGGCTGATTCTCTCGATGGCACCCTGGGCGCAGGCCACCATCGCGTTCTCCGTAGCCGGGCTGCTCGCGCTGATCGGCCCGGAGCAGTATGCCCTGTGGGGTTGGCGGCTGCTGTTCGTCATTGGCGCCGCCCTCTCCCTCGGCATGCTCGTCTACTATCGCCGTCAGGTGGCCGACGCTCCCGTGTTCCACCGAAGCGCCCGACAGCCGGTCGAGCGCGCGGGCGAACGGCCGGCGTCGGGCCTGGGATCCTTGCTGACCGGCCGATGGGCCCGCGCCTTTTGGCAGGTCTTCCTGCTGATGACCGGGCTCTGGCTGCTGACCTACAGCACGGTGCTGTTGCTGACCGAACGCCTGACCACGGACTCCGCCCTGGATCCGGCGGCCGTCCCGGTGGTCATCGGTCTGGCCTCGGTGGCCCAGGCCGTGGTGATGGCCGTGGCCGGTCACCTCTCCACGTTCACCGGCCGGCGCCGGCTGTTCATGCTCTGGGGGCTGGTGGCCGCCCTGGCCGGTCCGGTGGTGTGGTGGCTCGCCCTCACCGCCCCCACCCTGGTGCTGGCGGCCGTGTTCGCCGCGGTGCTGCAGGTCATCACGGTCTCCGCCTACGGGCCGGTGGCCGCCTACCTCTCCGAACGTTTCCCCACGGAGATCCGCTCCACCGGCTACGGCATGGGTTACAGCCTGTCCCTGGTGGTGCCGGCGCTCTACCCGTTCTACCTGCCGCTGATCGAACCGGCGCTGGGCCGCCACGGCTCCGTCATGGTGCTCGTGGGCCTCGGGGGAGCGCTGCTCACCCTGGGCGCTGCGCTCGGGCCGAGGCTGGCGCCCCGGGACCTGGACGGTGACCTCGACGTCACCCCGCGGTGACCAGGTGGTCCACGATGCCCACCACCACGTCCCAGACCTGCCTCGGTGCCAGGGGGACGAAGCGCAGGCGCGTGGCATCGGCGACGTCGGTCCAGTCACCGTCGACCGGCGTCGGCTGGGCGTAGCCGGCCCCCTCGGCGTGGAGCAACGTGATGTTGGGCCCGTCCCCGACGCCGACCTCCTCGATGGTGATCATCACCCATTCGCTGTCAGCCCATCGGGCGGCCAGCGAGGCGGAGGGATCCGCGCCGGTGCGGGGGCCGGTGGCGAGGCGGTCCTCCAGCTCATCGGCGGTGAGTTCGTGGGAGGTGGAGGTGACCGGCCACGTCGGGCCGAGTCCCATCCACCGGGCGATGACGCCGGGGACCTCTTCCGCGGCGGTGGCGTCCAGCACCAGGACGTCCCGGAGCCGGTGGTGGTCCTCCGCGTCCAGCGTCACGAGGTGTTGGATCGGGGCGCCGACGGCCGCCAGGGCAGACCCTCCGTGGCCCAGCCACAGGTGCAGGTGGCTCTCCCGCTGACGATGGCTGGCACTGACCCGGAGATACGCGTACTGATCGGTGACCGGCTCCAGCAGGCGCGTCGCCTCCGCGGAGAGGGTCCGATCCTCCAGAAGGCCCTGTGACCGCAGCATCGCCACCTCCTCCGGCCACTGCTCCTCGGCGAGACTGCCGAGGCATCCCGTCGACGCGGCGCCCTGGAGGAGGTCCAGGGCGGACTCGGAGACCGCCGCCCCCCGTACAGCGAGCGGCTGATCGCGGCGCAGGGCGTCGACGGCCTCCAGCCGGTGGCCGACAGTCTCCGAGAACTGTTCGTCGATGCGGGGCTCACCATAGGTCCCGGGCGGTGGTTCGGGGGCCGAGGGGGGCGCATCCGCGTAGGTGCCGTTCATGATCATCGTTTCGATGTCCGGCATCACCTCCAGGAACCTGGAGACCGGGACCGTGCCCGTCAGTTCCACCACGGTGGCCCCGGTGAGGACCAGCCACCGCTCCACCACGGCGGACCGTCCCGGCCCGTCGACGAGGTAGCGCTGCGCCCGGACCTCGAAGCCCTGGATCTCCATGGCGTCATTGGACACCAGATGGCTGCCGGGCCAACTGACGAGCATCGTCGTCATGCCCTGCGCGGACACGGCCGCCAGAGAGGCCCCTCCCGTGGGCCCGCGCCGGATGACGAGCGTCGGCCGGAGACCGTCGTCCGATTCCGCCGGCGCATAGATCGTTGCCAGCGGGTCCGCCGAGGGAGTGGCCGCCACCGTCCACCCGGGAGGCACCAGGACGTCGGAACCGGGGATACCGCTGGACGTCCACCCGGACGGCAACTGCTCGTCGTGATTCACGTGGTCGGTGCTCCTTCGAGGACGATCGCCGGTCTGGGCTGCGTTGGACCGGTCTGGGCTGGACTGGATCAGGGGGTGCCTATCCGAACCAATCGTTCCACTTGTCCTTGATCCCATCGACCGCGGCGTTGGCCCCGTCGGAGGCCCAGTCCTTCACCGACTTGCCGCCGAACCAATCCTGGTCAGACGCCCAGCTCAGGCCGAGCCCCACGCCGAACCCGACGACGGCCCCCACCGGCCCGCCCACGGCGGCACCGATGGCGGCGCCCGTTCCACCCGCGGCGAAGTCGATGCCCGTGTCCGTCACCGTGGTGACGACGGTGTTCTCGAGGACCTCGTTCTCACGCTCCGCCGGGGACAGGTCCGCGTATCGGGGATCGTTGCCGATCTCCTGGTAGTGCTCGTTGTAGGCGCCCTCGAAGGTGAACGCGACACCGACGATGTCACCGACCGGTCCGGCCACGCGGGCCGCGCGGTTGAGGCCGCCCCGCCACCCGTCGGTGGTCGCGGTGACGTCACTCGGACGCCACCGGTTGTTCGAGGTGTCCGTGTGAGTGGTGGTCGTGGTGGTGGTGACGGTGCCGTTGCGGCCGAAGATCCCGCCGTCCCGCACGCGGGTCCGCGTGGTCTCCACCCGGTGGGCCCGGCCGTCGGCGTCCACGCGGGCGCGGTAGCTGTCACCGAGCCGGCCCGGGATCTTCCCCATCCAGCCCATGGGGGCCGGCAACAGGAAGTTCGACCTGGTCTCGATGCGGGTGGTCGAGTGCGCCGAGGTCGATGTGGTGCTGGTGGGCGTGTCCACGTCCACACCGAAGAACGGGAAGTGCGGCCGGGTCCCGATGCTGATGCTCGTGTTCGTCAGCCGGTTGACCACCGTGGGGTTTCGGATCGTCTCGACGTGGTGGAAATCGGTGTACGAGATGTCCGAGAAGGACAGCTTGCCCAGCCCGTCCTTCAACGCGGTGGTGATGATGCCGGGCACCGGACCGTCCGTGAAGCTGGCGACGTCGAGCTCGAGTTCCAGGCCGTTGAGGGTCTCGGCACAGGTGTCCATGGCCTCTTGGAGCCGTCGGGTCACGGAGTCGATCTGCGCCTGGATGGCTGCCCGGGATCCCGGGCCGCTCGTGGGGATCTCGTCGCCGGCGCCGGCAGCGGTGTTGTACTCCCGCGCGGCCGTCTTGGCCAGGCGCCGGTCCCGCTGCAGGTCATCCACGGTGTCGCCGTAGGTCACCAGGGCGTCCCGGATCCGGCTGCCCGCGGTGCCGATGGCGGTGCCGCCGACCACGAGATCGTCGTAGGCGGCCTTGGCGGTCTCGGCCTGTGACTCCGGCTGGCGGAAGGACTGGTCCAGTGCGGTCCACGTCGACTGGGAGTCGATGATCAGTTGGCCATAGGCCTGGGTGGCCTTCTGGATGTCCTTGCCGTCGGCGCGCACCTCCGCGCCGATCGGCCAGGTCGCGTACAGGCCGGAGGTGTCCAGACTCATCAGTTCTCCTCCGCCGTGACCTGTTTGGCGTCCGTGATGTCCAGCTCGACCGTCTCGTCCGTCGAGCGCATCGCGTCCTCGATCATGCCGTTGTCGCCCTGTTCGTAGTGTGAGGCGGCGTTCGTCAGTCCCGTGGTCATCTTCGCGAGCCGTTGTTCGACACCCTCGAACTGCGGGGCCAGCAGCAGGTTCCAGACGTTGAGCAGCGCCCCGGCGACCTCGGCACTTTGGACGGAGGCGGCGGCCTCATCCACGGCCGTGCTGCAGTCGGAGCGATGGGTCTCCAATGGCTCCAGGGCCGATGCGGTGGACGTCGCGACGCCGCGCAGCCCATCCGGGTCCAGATCGTAGGTGGTCATGGTCCGGCAAGCCTCACTCTCTCGTTGTCTGGACAGGACATCTCCTCGGTATTGTTGCCGAAGACATCGGGCCGCGCGATGGGGACCTCTCCCCATGCGGTCGGGTCCAGGCGGTCACGCGGAGGAAGGGAGCACATGAACGTCTATCTGGGGTTTCTGAGACGGAGGTTCCTCTGGGCGCTCGCGGGGCTGGTGGTCTTCCTCAGCTATTCGTGGCTCTGGGGAGGCTGGTTCGTCCGGACCATGCTGGGCGTGACCGGGCTCGGCAGCGTGGATGCCTCGAGAGGCCCGGAGACCGCCGGCCACTGGTTGGGGCTGATGCTCGGGACCCTGGTGGTCATGGCGCCGGCCATCCTCGGATTCCTGGCCTACATGGTGGCCTGGATCGGATGGCCCGGGCGCCCCGTCCCGCCGCGCAGGAACCGCTGGGCCGGGGTGGGCATGGGGCTGGCCGTGGCCGTGACGGCCTTCATGCTCGTGGGCCTGGCGGGCTACTACTGGCCGGTGGGCCGCTGGCGCGGTGGCCTGCACCGGTACGCCGCCGCCGTCGACGCCGAGGTGCTGGGCAGCACCTGGGTCGGGGATATGTACTTCGGGCTGCTCCTGGCCCTCATCGGCCTCTACCTGGTCATCTTCGCCGCGGCGATCCTCCTGCCGTCCAACCTGGGCCTGGTCGGCTGGACGGACGGGCAGAAGCCGGGGCGCGCCGGCGGCTCCCAGCCCGGCGGCGCCGGTCATCCCGGTCATCCTGACGCGTCCGGCACGGAGGCCGAGGATTCCGCGTCCTCAGCTACCCTGACCGGCCCGGAGGCCTACTACGCCGCAAAGCCCAGTCTCTGGGACACCTCGCGCCGAGGAGTGTCCGAGGCCGCAACGGACCGCGCGGTCGGGGCGGGGCCCACGGCGAATCCCGCCCCACCGGAGACCACGGAGATCACGGGGATCTGGTGGCCGTACGCGGCTGGCGCGGCCGTCGTCATCGCGAGCCTGGTGACGGCCGTGTGGCCGCACCTGTCCCCGGGATCGTGACCCGGGACGCCGCGCAGACGCCGCTGGGACCGGACCTGGGACACGATCCGGACCTGGCCGCCGTCGCGCACGTGATCTCCGCGGTGCGAGAGCGCGCGCCACTGGTGCACTGCATCACCGCCACCGTGTCCATGGGGATCGTGGCGGACGGGCTGCTGGCCGCCGGCGCCCGCCCCATGATGACCGAGACGGAGGCCGAGGCGCCCGTGGTGACCACCGTGGCCGACGCGCTCGCGGTCAACCTCGGCACCCTCAGCACGGACGCGATGGACGGCATCCCCGCCACCGTGGCCGCCGCCGTGCGGGACGGCCGCCCCTGGGTGCTCGATCCCACCGCCATCGGCCTCGCCCCCGTCCGCACGCCCCTGGCTCGCCGGCTGCTGGACTCGCGACCCGTGGTGGTACGCGGCAACGCCTCGGAGGTACTCGCCCTGGTGGGTTCCGGTACGGGCGGGCGCGGTGCCGATTCTCTCTCGGCGCCGGCGGGCGCCGACGAGGCAGCCCGGGAGGTGGTGCGGAGGACCGGGGGAGCCGTCGCGGTCTCCGGGGCAACAGACCTGGTGCTCGACGCCGGCCGCAGCACCCTGGTGGCGCGCGGGACCTCCCAGCTCACCCGGGTCACCGGCACGGGGTGCCTGCTCGGGGCGCTGACCGCGGCGTGCTCGGTGGTGGCCGAGGACGGCTTCGAGGCCGCGCTGGCCGCCACGGTGTGGATGAACGTGGCCGGGGAACTCGCCGCGGAGCGGGCCGCCGGGCCGGGCTCTTTCCGGATGCACCTGCTCGACGCGCTGGACGGGGTGGGCGCCGAGGGAGGCCGATGATCAGCGGGCCGCGGTGCGTGAGGTACTGACGGGTTTCTGAGGGCGGGTGATCCGGCCGTTTCGGTGGGCGGAGACCAGCAGGAGCACGGTGGCGATGGAGCAGACCGCCACGGAGATGAGGCTGGCTTCGGGTCCGAAGCTGCCGCCGGTGAGCCAGACGGGGCCGGGAGTCACTGCCTCCACGAGAGCTTCGCGCGCGTCGCCTCCGGAGCCGATAGTGCCGAAGATCGCGACGGTGGTGATGTTCCACCCGAGGTGGAGGCCGATGGGCAGCCACAACGAACCCGTGGCCACATAGGCGGCGCCGAGCATGAGACCTGCCTCGACGGCGAGCGTGAGGGCTCCCCAGAGGGTGGCTCCGGGGTTGACGAGATGGACGAGGCCGAACAGGAGCGCGGACGCCGCGAGGGTCATCCACGTACCCCAGCGATGCTGGACGAGTCGGAAGATCACTCCGCGGAAGAGGACCTCCTCGGCGACGGCCACGGCGAACATCATCCCGACGACGGTGAGTGCTCCAGCGAGTGTTCCCCAGCCGACGATCTCGTACCCGCCGAAGGCGGCGATGAGGCCGATGGAGACGACCGCCAGAGTGAGTCCGCCGAGCGTGCCGAGGAGCAGCCGTCTCGCAGCGGTGGGCCGGGCGAGCTCGATGACGGGACGCTGCTCGATGCGGCGGACGGCGGCGGAGTAGAGCCACAGCACGAGGACACCGAGGGCGGGGCCGATCAGCAGTGCGGCGGCCGGGCTGCCGAGTGCGGACGCGGCGGAATTGGTGATGATCATCAGGGCAGCGAAAGCGAGCACCATGGTGCTGGCTCGCACGGACGGGCGGGTCCAGAACGGGGTCTTCTGGACCGACGGCGTCGGCGGCTGGCTCAGGGGCGCGGGTGGGGATGCAGGTCTGGGTGTGGGTTGCATGGGGGCTCCTCGTCTCCGGCGTTGTTGCCGTGCGGAGTGCACGCTACGGAGCACGGGCCCGCGGATCGTCACCCCGGAGGGCGCACGTCCGGTAGCTCTGCGGAGTGACTCAACCCTGGGCCGGTCCTGCAAGAGGTGGTGTGTGGTCTCTGCCCTACACTGACTCCTGGACACGGGGTGCGCCGTCCGGCGCTGAGATCACACCCGTGGCACCTGATCTAGTTCGGACTAGCGAAGGGATGTCCGCGTGACTTCTTCTAGCCCCATGAGGGCACCCCAGGATCCTCTCGACCTGCGCTGCTACCTGGTCACCTCCGGCACTGGCCGGCGCACCGTGGAGGTGGCCGCGGCAGCGGCGGCCGCCGGAGCCGGTGTGGTGCAGGTGCGGGCCAAGGAGGCCTCCGCGGCCGAACTGCTGGAGTTGACCAGTGCCGTGGCCGAGGCGGTGCACGCCGTCCGCCCGGCCACCCGGGTGCTGGTGGACGACCGGCCGGACGTGGCGTGGGCCGCCCGGTTGCGGGGAGCCGCAGTGCACGGCGTGCACCTGGGACAGGACGACCTGCCCGTGGCCGACGCCCGCGCCCTCCTGGGGCCGGAGGCCATCATCGGGCTGACCACCGGGACCCTCGAGCTGGTCCACGCCGCAGAGGCCCAGCGCGAGATGCTCGACTACATCGGCGCCGGGCCTTTCCGCCTGACGCCGACCAAGGACTCCGGCCGCCCACCACTCGGGGTGGACGGCTACCGGGAGCTCGTGGCCGCCACCACCCTGCCGATCGTCGCGATCGGGGACGTGACCCCGGCCGATGCTGCCGCGTTGGCTGGGACGGGCGTGGCCGGCGTCGTGATGGTGCGGGCGTTGATGGAGGCGGAGGATCCGGGCGCGGTGGTGCGGGAGGTGCTGGCGGGCTTTGGCGCCTCTCCCTTCCCGCTTCCCGCAATTCCCGGTGATCGTGAGATCTCCCGCCGATGATCACGGGGAAAACTCATGATCGCGGGGAATCCCCGCGACAGGAGCCCGCAGCGGCCAACCGGACTCAGCTCGACAGGGCAACTGAGATGTTTGGCTGGACACTTCAGAGGGTTGGGCAGCCGTCTACCGGCCGGATGAAGCCGGGGACGTGACCCCCGCCGATGCCGCCGCCCTTGCTGGAACGGGCGTGGCCGGCGTCGTGATGGTCCGTGCGTTGATGGAGGCGGCGAACCCGGGTGCGGTGGTGCGGGAGGTGCTGGCGGGGTTCGCGGACTGACCGGATCAACACAGTGACCGTGCGGCGAACTCCGGATCTAGTCGGAACCCCGGCTGGCCACGGCGAACTCACTGGGCCGGCCCTGCCGGTCCGTGGACCCGGCGCGGCCGGGGCCGTCTGGCCTGAGGCGGAGAACACGGGGCTGGAGATGTTCGGGCCGGAGGAACACCGCGAGGAATTCCTCCAGGCGATCCTGAAGGCTGGTGAGGAATTCGGCATGGTGCAGGGCGGATCCATCGCCTACGGCTCTACCTTGGCGGAAAGCGGCTGGATCCCGCTGCCGGTCCCAGCGATCTACACCGGAGACTCCATGCGCCCCTACCGCGAATGGCTGCCCGACCCCGGCTTCGAGAGCCGCGGGGTCGTGCTGGCCGGCAGCTACCGGCCGGACGCCGTGCAGGACTACTACCGTACTCCGTGGGACCTCGGCTACGGGCACATGGTGAAGTTCGACCATGACTTCGTCGGCCGCGAGGCGCTGGAACGTGTGAAGGACGAACCCCACGGCCGCAAAGCCTGGCTGGTCTGGGACCCGGATGACGCCCAGCGGATCACGGCCGGTTCCGAGTTGGGCCGGCCCGATCAGTACCGGCCGCTGGACCCGTACAAGATGTCCGCGCTGCACCATGACGAGATCACCTTCGGGGACCAGATGGTGGGCACCACCCACGTGCACGCCTTCACCGTCAACGTCGGGTGGGTGTCCCTGGGTGTGGTCAGCGAGTCGGAGGTCTCCGCAGGGGATGTGGTTGAGATCCGCTGGGGTGACCATGACGGCGGGGCGTCCAATCCCTATCTTCCCGAGCACGTGATGACGACGATCCGGGCAACCGTCCGCTGGACCTCTCCGGGGCCGCGCTCCTGACGCCGGGGAAGTCCGGGTCTCGATCCGCGAATGCCCAACGCGCGCCGGGACCCGGGCGGCCGGCGTCGTGATGATGCGGGTGAGCCGAACTATGGGACCGTATAAGGCAGCAGGGAACGAGGATCATGAGAGCAACTGGAATCGGAGGCGAGCCACAACTATGACGACGATCGCAGACCACGACGCCTACATCGCCGCAGCAGCCGAGCCCTTCCAGCCCGAGCTGCAACGATTGCGCTCGATTCTTGCCCGCACCTTGCCGGAGGCGGAGGAGATGGTCGCGTACAACATGCCGGGGTTTAGCATCGGCGGCACCGTGGTGGCGAGCTATGCGGCGTTCAGCAAGCAGTGCGGGCTGTATCTCCTACCGGGCGCCATCTCCGCCCATGCCGAGGACATCGCGGCGGCTGGACTGAAGGCGACCAAGACCGGCATCACCTTCTCGCCGCGCAAGCCGATCCCGGACGAGCTCGTCGAACGGCTGGCGCGGGCTTCGCGCCAGGAGGCCGAGGCCTGAGGGCTCAGCCTGTACTTGTCCGGTGGTGCGTCAAGTGCGGGCCGGGTCTGACTCAGGGGGCGGCGTCCGCGGGCAGTAGCTCGAACGGCACCGGAGTCGTGGCGACCCCGTTGACCTGGAGCGCGACCGCATGGTCGCCGGGGTAGTAGCGGCGAGTGGTGATGGATCGAAAGGAATGGGCCCGGTCGATGACCATTTCCTCGCCGGACTCGAGGTCCCGGGTGGAGAGCTTGAAGACCTTGGCGCTGAGGGTGCCGTTGGCCTTGCGGTGGTGCATCACATAGTCGATCGCGAGACGGGCAGGCTCCGGTCCGCTGTTGCGCAGTACTGCGGTGAAGCGAACCTCCCCTCCCCAGGGCACCCGGAACTCGGTGACGTGCGGACCGTCCACGTCTACCGAGGCGGGCGTGAACCCGAGCAGGGCCAGCGCCCCGGGGTGACCTTTCTTGACGAGAGTGCGCAGGCCGTGGCGGGCGAGCGCGGGCGTCGTCGGCTCAGGGTCGTCCAGCCACCGCTGCGCCGTGTGGACCGCGAGATCCGGGGCGTCCCGGCTGAGATCATTGAGGTGATTGGCCACCGAACGCCGCACGTACTCGCTGCCGTCCCGGTAGAGAGCATCGAGGATGTGCACGGTGATGCCCGGATGGGTGGTGATCTCCGGGACGCGCACCGCCCAGGGGAGGTAGGGGCGGGTGCCCTCGCTGGCCAGGCGTCTCACGTGCTCGTCCGCGGAGTCCGTCCACCCCGCGATGATCTCCAAGCCCCGGGAGAGGTCGTGACGCAGGAGCGTGCGGAGGGCGAACTCGGAGGTGAGCCGGCCCGTGAGCTCGGCCAGGAGCGCCATGGCATCCGTGTATGCGGCATCGGTGTCTTCCTGGACCGCGCGGGTGGCGACCGCCCCGGTGACCGGCCAGATGAGCCAACCGGAGAAATCAGCACTCTGGTCCCGTGCCTGACGCATGACGCGGGCGAAAGCCTGGTAACTGCCCGGTATGTCCGCGAGGAGCGCGTCCCGCAGGAGGTCGGAGCGCTCGCGGAGGGCGAGTCCGTCAAGGGACTCAGCGGCACGGGGCAGTTCGTGAAGCTCGGTCCGGGGCATGACGTCCCGGACGGACCGGGTGAGGGTGGCGGCTGCGGTGGGCCCCAGAAGTTCGTCGGCGGACGGCATGCGTTCATTATCGCCGGGTCGAGAACGTCCGGCGTCACCGTCCGGCCCGCCACATCACTGTGGACTGCGGGCTCAGCGGGGGGCCGGTGCACAGACAGCAATGGAATGTTGAGGAGGGAATGCTCGACGGCGTTGGCGTCCGTGCTCGCAGTGCCGCGGGCCGCCGAGGTGCTGACAGGCGGACCCCGCCTGACCGTGGACGGGGATGCCGGCCGTATCATCCTCGGGGAGCAACACGTGGAGGCCGTTGCCTTGTCCACTTGCAGGTGAGGGCTGGTTAGGACTGGTCTTTGAGGCGGTCCACCTGCCGCGTCAGGTGGCGGTTGCGGGCCTCGAGTTCCAGGACAAGGCGGACGCCGGCTAGATTCAGGCCCTCGGTCAGCAGTTCCCCGATGCGTCGGAGCACGTCGACGTCCCGGTCACTGTAGAGGCGGGTGCCACCCGAGGTCCGGTCAGGCTCGAGTAACCCACGGCTCTCGTACTGGCGCAGGTTGTGCTGCTCCATCCCCACCATCCTGGCAGTGACCGAGATGCTGTAGACGCCCTGATCGTCCCTTCTGTCCGCCATTCGAAACCTCTCTGCCCGGTGGAGGATCCACTCTTGCACACCTTCTCGCGGTGAGATATAAAAATATCTACCAGCCAGTCTAGATCTATCAACCTGGTGGGTGTAGAAAAGAACATCGATCATCTGTTGGGAGTGAGCAATCATGCTGATGCGTACCGATCCATTCCGCGAACTTGACCGACTCGCCGAGCAGGTGCTGGGAACCCGTTCCCGGCCGGCCGCCATGCCCTTGGAGGCGTGGCGGGAGAACGATCAGTTCGTCATCGCGTTCGACCTGCCCGGAGTGGAGGCGGACTCCATCGACCTGGGGATCGAGGGCAATGCCCTGACCGTTCGGGCCGAGCGATCGCCGCAGGCCCCCGAGGGTACTGAGATGCTCGCCTCGGAGCAGCCGCGCGGCGTCTTCAGCCGCCAGGTCATCCTGGGGGAGCAGCTCGACACCACGGCCATCAAGGCCGGATACGAGGCCGGTGTCCTGACGGTGCGGATCCCCGTGGCGGAACACGCCAAGCCGCGGCGGATCCAAGTCGAGGCGACCGGAGAGCAGAGGCAACTGGTGGAGTCCGGATCTTAGGGTCCGCCCACCTTGCGGGGTCCCGGGACGCCGTTCTGGGGCCCCGTGCTCTGACAGCCGCGCCGGCCCCGGCGGCGTGGTCGACCAGGACTGTCTCAAGGCCGTCGAGTCGAGGAGATCGGCATGAGTTCATGGCGCCCGTACAACCACTCGCTGTTGCCTGCGTTCCACGAGCGGTTCGAGGAGCGCTGGGGTAAGGGCACCGCGCCCTTTCTTGATCCCGAGGCATTGGAGCCGCCGATGCCGCGTGCGCAGTGGATCAACGTGGATACCGGCGCCGCTGTGGCGGTGGTGCCGATGTGGGCCGACGAGTCCGAACACCGGTCCTTCGGCGTGTTCTACCTGCCGCCGCACGGCGACATCTGGATCCTGCACCCCGGACCGACGCAGTACACCGAGCCGCCGAACGGGGTGGACCGGGAACTGGTTGCGCTGCGAAACCAGGCGTTCACCAAGGCCGTGCGGCATGCCGAGGAGTTCATCTTCGGACTGACCGCCTGAGGTGACACTTCCCCGGCAACGGACTGCCGAGTCACGCCTTCGCTGGAAGGGTCCACCCTGCAGAGTGGTTCGAGCTGGAGGCCGCCCGCCGAGCCTTCACACCCTTCAGCGCCACGGCCGCGGCCACCATCGCCACCGCGACGCCCATCCAGATCAGCATCACCGTGATCCCGTGGTCCACGCCGATCGTGCCACCGGCGATCAGGGAACGGAATGACTCCACGGCGTAGGTCATCGGCAGCCAGGGGTGGATCGCCTGGAAGAACGCGGGTGCGGTCTGGACGGGGTAGGTGCCGCCTGCGGCGGAGAGCTGCAGCACGATCAGCATCAGGGCGAAGAAGCGCCCGGGCGGTCCCAGCAACGCGACCAGTCCCTGATTGATGGCCATGAACGTCACCGAGGTCAGCACGGCGAAGCCCGCCAGCCCCCAGGCGTTCGCCGGTGTCATGTCCAGTCCGAACACCAGCACCGAGACCATCACCAGGGACTGCACCACGCCCATCAGCGAGGGCAACGCCGCCGAGCGCACCATCACGCGCCACAGGGGCTTGCCCTCGGCGATCATGCTCTCGCGAACCGCCGGGCGCATCAGGAAGTATCCCAGGGCGCCGACCCACAGGGCCAGGGCCATGAAGTACGGTGCCAGTCCGTAGCCGTAGGAGGGGACCTCGTTAGTGCGTTCCATGTCCGCGCTGACCGGCAAGGCGGCCACGGAGCCGATGCTCGAGGCGTCCTGGTCCGTATAGCTCGGCACCTCCGCCGTGCCGTCCCGCAGAGAGGTGAACAGCTCGCCAGATCCGCTCGAGAGCTCACCCAGTCCGGAGGCGAGCTCGCGCGACCCGTCATCGGCGGTGGCCAGTCCGGAGGACAGATCCGAGCTGCCAGCGGCCAGCTCCTGCGCGCCGGACGACAGCGCCGGCATCTGCCCGGCCAGTTGACCGGCGCCGTCGCTCAGTTGGGCGGTGCCATCAGCCAGGGTCTGCGCACCAGTGGCCGCCGTGGAGATCCCGTCCGTCAGTGTGACGGAGCTGTCCGCCAGGGTCTGGGCCCCCGTGGCCACCTGGTCGGCGCCGTCCGAGAGGATGTGGATGTTGTCCGCCACCTCGGAGACCTTCGCGGTGGCTGTGGACGCTGCGGAGCCGAGCTGGTCCACGTGGTCCTGCAGGCCGGACAGCCCCGAGCCGGAGGAGGGGTCCCCCACGATCCCGCCGAGCCCCTCGTTCACGGTGGACGCACCGGCCACGGCCTGCTCGGCGCCCGTGGAGACCCGTCCCGCGCCGTCAGCCAGCTCGGCGAGGGCGGTCTGGCGCTCCTCGTCGGTCATCGAATCGTAGGCGGCCTGCAGATTCGAGATCCGTTCCTGCAAGGAGGAGGCATCGCCCTGCACCTGCTGCACGCCGGTCAGGGCCGCCCCAGCGCTGTCCCGCAGTTGCTGCGCGCCGGCCACGGCCTCATCCACTCCCGAGGCGAACTGCCCGGATCCGCCCGAGAGGGTTCTCGCGGTGTCCTCGAGGGCCGTGACCCCCTGGTCCAATTGCCCGACGCCGGCTGCCACCTTCCCAGCCCCGTCCGCCAAGGTCTGGGTTTGGCTGGGCAGGGAGTCGGTCTGGGACCTCATCTGGTCCAGCCCCGCGCTGAGCTGCTGCGCGCCGTTGTCCACCGAAGAGGCGCCCTCGGCGAGTTCCTGGCTGCCGGCGCTGGCGGCGGCCGCTCCCTCGGCCAGCTGTTGGGCGCCGCTGTCCAGGGTGACGGAGCCGTCCGCCAGCTGGTCGATCCCGACCACCAGGTCACCGGCGCCGCTCTCGGCAGCCTCGGCTCCCTCGGCCACCTGCCCGGCGCCGTCGGCGGCCTCCTGCATGCCGTCATGCACCTCGGTGAAGCCGAGCAGCACGTTCTTCACGTACTCCTGGCCGATGCCCTCGGCCACTGTGCTGGACGCGGTCTCGCCGATGGTCTTGGCGATCGTGCCCATGATGATGTTCGCGCCGTCATTGGTCTGCATGCGCAGGGTGGACTGCTCCGCGTCTGTGGCCTCGCCCGTGGACAACCCGGCCGCGTGCGCGGAGAACTGTTCGGGGATGGTCAGCACTGCCATGACGTGCCCGGACTCCAGAGCGGTCATGGCCTCGGTCTCACCCATGGGCCGCCAGTCCAGGTTGTCCGAGTCCGGGTCTGGGTGCACCAGCTCCTCGGCCAAGTCCTGGCCCAGGTGGATCGCCTCGCCCTGGGAATCGGCTGGCTCGTCCAGGTTCACGACGGCGGCCGGCACCGCATCGAGATGGCCCGTCGGATCCATGTTGGAACTGGTGAGCAGCCCCGAGTACAGGGAGGGGATGATGGCCAGGGCCAACAGGATCACCCCGAACCAGGCCAGGCCGCCGTACTTCTTGAGTGTGGACGGCCCGGCCTGGGGCGGCTCGGGCTCGTGGTTGGCTCGGTGCTCAGGGGTGGCAGCAGTGACGGAAAGGGCCGTCGGGCGGGTCGAATCGGCATCAGGACACTCAGGCACGCCGTATCGCTGACCGTGCTGATCGGCGGTTGCCCACGGTGTGGTGCTGTTCCGCAGCCGGAAGGTGGGTTTGCGGTTCCGGTGCTGCGCCATCAGGCGTTCCTTTCCGGGGAGGCGCCGGCCGGCGTCGTGCTGGGGTGTGTGGCGATGGTGGTGGGGACCGGCGATGCCGAGCGGACCGCGGCGATCTCCTGCTCCGTGGCGCCCGAGCTGGACAGGAGCAGGGCTGAGAGGCGTTCGACCATGTCTGCGACCTCGCTGAGCGGGTCGGCGGAGGAGGCGAGCCACTGCTGCACCAGCCAGACGGTGCCCGCGGCGAGGAACTCTGCGCGCTGGGTGGCGGTGTCTGGACCTTTGCGACGGTGGATGATCGGGCCGAGGGAAGAGTAGGCCAGGAGCCGGTGGGAGATGTAGCGGATGAAATCGCTGGTCACGTCGGTCGGGTTCAGGGCGATGGCCGAGAGGTAGAAGCGGCGGTGCTCGGCCAGATCGGTCAGCAGGGTCTGGAAGGTGTCCCGGGCGAAGATGGTCCAGGTGTCCCCGAGCTCCACCGGGGGCACGCGTTCGAACGTCGCCTCCATCCGTTGCAACGCGGCCGCCCGGACCAAGGCGGGGACGTCCTTGAAGTACTTGTAAAACGTGGGGCGGCTGACGCCGGCGCGGCGGGAGATGTCCGCGACGTTGAGTGCGGTGGGGTCGGTGTCCTCGTCCAGCATCGCCGTGACGGCGCCCAAAAGGGGTGCCAGCGACCGCCCTGGCGGGACGTCGGGTTGACCCTGGTGCTCACGATGCTCCGTTGACGACTGCTCGTCCATCCGTGCCTCCTGTTTCTGTGGCCGACGAAAGACAACTTTACACCTGTAAAATTGACGTCGCGTGCAGAACTCAAGCCGCACAACTTTCCGGGCAGTCCGCACCAGTGGGGATTGCCCCGACAATGCCAGATCAGGCGCAGAACGACGCC
>NZ_BAAALH010000002.1:386263-449162 GCF_039528175.1 Citricoccus alkalitolerans | reverse complement strand
TGGAAAGGCCTAGCGCCGCAGGATCTTGCGGGCCAGGATGTTGCCGAAGGCCTGGATCAGCTGCACCACGATCACGATGATGACCAGCGCGCTCCACGTGACCACGGGGTCGAACTGGCGGTAGCCGTAGGCCACGGCGTAGTTGCCCAGGCCCTCACCGCCGATGATGCCGGCCACGGCGGACATGTCGATCAGGGAGATGATGGCGAAGGTGTAGCCCAGGATGAGTGGGCCGAGCGCCTCGGGCAGGATCACGGTGCGGATGATGCGCCAAGGGCCGGCGCCCATGGCGCGGGCGGCCTCGATCACGCCCGGGTCCACGGACATCAGGTTCTGCTCCACCAGCCGGGCGATGCCGAAGGTGGCGGCGATGGAGATGCCGAACACCACGGCGTCGTTGCCGATGCCGGAGCCCACCACCTCCCGCGCCAGCGGCTGCACGGCCGCGATGAAGATGATGAACGGCACGGGGCGGAAGGTGTTCACGATGACGCTGAGCACCCAGAACACCACCGGTTGCTGCATGATCCCACCACGGCGGGTCACGTAGAGCGCGGTGCCCACGATGGTCCCGGCGATCCCGCCGAAGATCAGCGAGAGCGCCACGATCCACATCATGACGCCGGTCTGCTCCAGCAGCGTCGGCATCAGGTCCACGACCTGGTCGGTGATGCTCATGCGGCCACCTCCTCGACCGTGACGTTCGATCCGATGGAGCGCATCGCCTCATCCACCGCGGCGGCGTCACCGCGCACCGCGATCGTCAGCAGCCCGTAGACGCGGCCCTGGATGGAGTCCACGCCGCCGTAGACCAGGTTGAAGTCGACGCCGGCCCGTGCCAGCGCGCCGAACACGCGCGCCTCGCTCGCTCCGGCATCGGTGAAGGAGATCGTGAAGAATCGGCCCTCATGCTGGGAGCGGAGCTCGATCAGCTCGTCCCCGGTGGGCAGGTTCCGCACCACGGTGCGCACAAAGCGCTGCGCCGTAGTGGTCTGCGGCTGGGTGAAGACGTCATAGGTCTCGCCCTGCTCGACCACGCGGCCACGCTCCATCACGGCCACCTTGGTGGCGATCCGGGCGATGACCTCCATCTCATGGGTGATGACCACGATCGTCACGCCGAGCTCCCGGTTGACCTTGGCCAGCAGGTCCAGCACCTCATCCGTGGTCTCCGGGTCCAGGGCTGAAGTGGCCTCGTCCGCCAGCAGGATCGCCGGGTTGGCTGCCAGCGCCCGGGCGATGCCCACACGCTGCTGCTGTCCGCCGGAGAGCTGCTCGGGGTAGTTGTCCGCCTTGTCCGCCAGTCCCACGAACTCGAGCAGTTCCACGGCTCGCTTCTTGCGGTCCGAGCCCTTCCAGCCGGCCACCTCGAGCGGGTACTCCACATTGCGGCGCACCGAGCGTGAGTTCAGCAGGTTGAAACGCTGGAAGATCATCCCGACGCCGGTGCGCATCTGGCGCTGCTTGGTGGCGGACAACCGGGTCACGTCCACGCCGTCGATCTCGATGGAGCCGGCGGTGGCCGGTTCCAGTGCGTTGATGAGGCGCACCAGGGTGGACTTGCCGGCCCCCGAGTACCCGATGATGCCGAAGACGTCACCCCGCTCGATCTCGAGGCTGACGCCGTCCACGGCCACCACGGGATCGCCGCCGCGCTTGGCCGGCGGATACTCCTTGGTGACGTCGCGCAGGGTGATGTGGGGCATGCGGGGTGGCTGTCCTTCCGTGGTGATCGGGCGCCGTGTGGGTATCAGCCCGGCGCCGACCGGCGGCCGGCCGCGGCGGTGCGCGGCCGGCGTCGGGCCCTTAGTTGCGGAGTGCCTCTTCGGTGTCATCGAGGGAGGCCTGCAGGTCCTCGACCGGGGTGTTGGTCATGACGGCGGTCCCGCCGGAGGACTCGAGCGCCCCGGCCTGGACGTCCTCATTGGTCTGGTAGATCTCCACCAGCTGGTTGAGCACCTCGTTGTCCGCGTTCTCGTCCGTGGTGGCGAAGATGTTGATGTACGGAAAGGCCGTCTCGTCCTCGGGGTCGTCCTGGAACAGCACGTCATCGCCCGTCAGGCCGGCATTGTTGAGGAAGTCGTTGTTGATGATGGCACCGTCCACGTCCGGCAGGGAATTGGGGATGGCGGCGGCGTCCAAGGCGGAGACGGTCACCGTGGACTCCTCCTCGATGACGTCCTCGAGGGTGGAGGAGGCGTTGCCGCCATCCTGCAGGGTGATGAGTCCGGCGGACTGCAGAACCAGCAGGCCACGGGCCTGGTTCACGGTGTCATTGGGGACGATCACCTGGCCGCCCTCGGGGATGGACTCCACGGAATCGTGCTTGTCCGAGTACAGGCCCAGGGGGTAGATGGCGGTGGAGCCGATCACCTGGAGCGTGTCGTCGGCGGCGACGTTGTAGTCCGCGAGGTACTGGATGTGCTGGAACTGGTTGATGTCCAGCTCGCCCTCGGACAGGGCCGGGTTCGGCTGCGTGTACTCGGTGAAGTCCACGATCTCCAGCGAGATGCCCTCGGCCTCCACGGCCTCCTCGTAGGTGGTCCAGTACGCCTCAGATGCGCCGACGACGCCTAGCTGGACGGGGTTCTCCTCGGTGCCGAGTTCGGCGGCCGTCTCATCGCCGCCGCCGCAGGCACTCAGGGCCAGGGCGCCCGCCAGGGCGATACCGGACAGGGACAGAACGCGGGTGCGGGTGCGTGACATAGCTGGAGCTCCTGATGATCAATGGGGGTGGTAGACCGGTTTAAGCGTAGTTTTGCGTCCGCTGCTCTGGTCATACGCCGTCATACAGGATAAGGCACGGGTCTGGGAGGCCCTGTGCTGCAGGGTGCGGGCGAAGATGGAGGTGTGTGACGTCCGCGGTGCAGACCCACCCGCCACTGTGATCCTGCCCAGCCACAGTGATTATTGCTGTGGCTGGGCAGGATGGGTGTGACTGCCTCACCGGCTCACCGGCTCACCGGCTCACCGGCTCACCGGCTCATCGGCTGACACCTCAGCTGGTCGACGAGAGGAGTGTCACCCCTGGCCGACCACCATGTACTGATACCGGTAGAGCAGGGTGGCTGTCTCGGCCCGGGTGATGTGCTGGTGCGGCTTGTAGGAGCCGTCACGGTAACCCTGCGAGATGCCCTCCGACGCCATCCAGGTGATGGCCTCGTAGTGGGTATCGGTGGCGTCCACGTCCGTGAACTCGCTCTCCTCCGGGCCCTGGTGCGCCGGGTCCACAGCGCGGTAGAGGAAGGAGGCGAACTCGCCGCGGGTCACGGACTGGCCGGGCCTGAACTTTCCGTCGGCATAGCCGAGGGTGATCGCCTCGGCGGCGGCCCAGCTGATGGGGGTGAAGAAGGTCGAACCCTCGGGTACATCCGGGAAGGTGGACCCGGTCGGTTCGGCATCCGGAGCGAGGTGCCGCTGCAGGAAGGCCACGGACTCGCCACGGCTGATGTCCCGGAACTTGCGGTAGGTTCCATCGGCATTGCCCTGGGTGATCCCCGCCACCTGCAGCCACCGCACCGGGGCGTAGTACACCGATCCGGGCTCATTGTCGGTGAAATCGGCCAGCGGCTCCGTGGTCACGCACTCGAAGGAGTCTGCGGAGTCCTCGGATCCGGCGCCCTGGTACTCAGGCCAAGCCGGGTACTGGCACATCGGCCGGGTCCGGTCGGTGCCCTCATTGGCATCCTCTGCAATCAGGGTGCCCGGCGCCGTGCCGTCCTCCACCCATCCCGCGAGCACGCCCAGCCCGTCCCAGGTGGCGTTGAACGGCCCGAAGCCGTGGCCGAGTCCCGGGACCTTGTAGTAGCGGGCATTGTCCGCCAGCTCATCGCCGAAGATTTCGGTCTGCTGCTCCCAGTAGGCGTCCGAGTTGTGGGGACTGATGAAGTCGTCCGCGGTGCCGTGGGTCATGAGGAGTTTGCCGCCACGGTCGAAGAAGGGCTCCAGGCTCACGTCGGAGACGTCCGTGATGGCCGCCAGCTCCTGGATCCGTTCCTCCCATTCCGTGGGGTCGAACTCCATGGCGTCGTAGTCCGGGTCCTGGGTGATCAGGTACTTCACGTTGGTGGCGCCGACGCTGTAGAGCAGGCCCTCGCTGCCGGACAGGGGATTGGACGGCTGCGGCTCGGCACCGAAGTTCGAGGCCTGCCAGAGTGCGCCCTCCAGAATCGGCCAGCGCCTGGCCTCGGTCTGACCGGCGATCTCGACGCCGGGAACGTAGCTCGAGTGGACGGTGTCGATCGCGGTGATCTGCTCCGGTGTCAGGCAGGCGTCTTCCTCCGTGGCACCGGCCTCGCAACCCAGCAGCTGCTCGACCGCATCGATGGTCAGGACCTCGTTGCAGCCCGCCACGTTGGAGATGATGCCGTCAACGGCACCGTCGAGCTCCACGGTGTCACACACCTCGTAGACGGTGTCCGTCAGCAGTTTGGTGTCCTCCGGGCTGAGCCAGGCCTCGCCGCCCTCGGCATACATGGCCCGCCCGGCGTTCAGGGAGGACAGATGCAGCATCATGACGTTGTAGGCCGGGTAGTTGGCCACCACGCCCTCGTAGTCGTCCGGGTACCGGGCGGCGGCGTCCAGGGCCTCGTGGCCACCCTGGGATCCACCGATGAAGTAGGCGAACTCGGATTCCTGGCCGTAGTACGTGTCCATGAGGATCTCGGAGACGTCATGGGTCTTCTTGATGGAGTACAGGCCGTAGTCCTTCAGTGATTCCTCGTTGAGGGCGAACTCGGCGTCGAAGCCGCCCCCCGACTCGTGGCCGCCGTCCGAGCCGAGAGTCGTGTAGCCCTGGGCCAGCGGGGTCTCGAGGTCCTGCGGCTGCAGGCTGTGGTGGCCGGTCCCGGTGACGAGTACGCCGTTGAAGGCACCGCCCCCGAATTGCAGCGACTTCCCGTTCCAGCCGTCTGGGAGGTTCACCTGGAAGGTCACGCCGGGGGCTTCCGGATCGACCGGCAGGGTCTTGCCGATCACCTTGCAGTAGGACCCGTCCGTCTCGTCCGAGACGTGTTCGGCGCTGTTGACAACGGCGCCCGAGGTGGGCACCTCGATCTGTCCCGCGTCGATCTCCAGTCCGGCGAGGGTGGAGCAGTGGTCAGCGCCGCCCGATCCCACGTCTGCCGGGTCCGTCGACCCGGTGGCCTGGGCCGGGGCCGAGAGGCCCACCGCCACCAGAGATGCCGCCGCCACGGTGCAGGCCAGACGCCGTGCACCGTCCTTGAATCTTGACATGATGGTTCCTCCCGGAGTGATGGCTTCCGGCGGTGCCGTGCGGGAGGACCCCGCGATTCGCCCGCCGTGGGACCCATCGAGAGCAGTGAGGGTGGGCACCAGGGCGGGGGAGCGCCGACGGACTGTGACCATATCCTTGGTCCGGCGCCATGGGTGTGTCAAGGATCACACCGTCAGGCGGAAGGCTGCCGCGGCTCCGGCCCATTCGTCGGCCCATTCGCCGGCCCCTTGGCCCATCTCTTTGCCGGTCCCGTCGCCGGGATCATCGCCGCGACGCCGGCCGCCACCAACGCCGCACCGGCACCACACAGCAGGGCCACCAGGAATCCGGTCTGGGTGGGCACCGGGACACCGCCGACCTGCTGGGACAGGGCCCCGAGCAGGGCGCCGATGACCGCGGCGGACATGGTGGTGCCCAGCGAGCGCATCAGCGCGTTGAGCCCGTTCGCCGAGGCCTTCTCCGTGGCCGGCACGGCACCCATGATGAGGGCGGGCATGGCGCCGTAGGCGAAGCCGATGCCGCAGCCGACCAGGGCTCCCGCGGCGCACAGCAGCACCAGCGTCCACAGGATCGTCGCCCCATCGGCGGGACCCGGAGCGCGGCTGCCGATGGTCGCGAGGATGAGTGCGGTCGCCCCGTAACCGGCGGCGATGATCACCCCGGCCAGCGTGAGGGTGCGCTTCGGCCCCTTGTGGTAGCTGATCCGTGCGCCAAGCCCGGAGACGGCCATCATGCCCAACCCCAGGGGGGCCATCCACAGCCCCATCTGGATCATCGTCTGGCCCAGCCCGTACCCGAGGTCCACGGGCAACTGCATCACCTGCGGGATGATCAGGTTCATCGCATACATGCTGAAGCCGAACAGTACCGAGGCGAGGTTCGTCAGCAGCACCACGGGCCGCAACGTGGTGCGCAGGTCCACCAGCGGACCCGGCCGGCGCCATTCGTAGGCGCCCCAGGCCACGAGCACGACGACGGCCACCCCCAGGCTGCCCAGCGTCAAGACGCTGCCCCACCCCCATTCGGCACCCTTGGAGATGCCCAGCAGCAGGGCCGTCAGCCCCAAGGCCAGGCCGATCGCGCCGACCACGTCGAAGCCGGCGGGCTTGCCGACCGGGCTTGCCGGCAGAGGCCCATCTGCCGTGCCGGCCGCGCTGGGGCCGTCGGCAATCACGGGACGGGCCGCGGGGCGGAGTGCGGGAACGATCAGGGCAATGGCGACGGCCGTGGCCACGGCGATGGCCGCCGTCGCCCAGAAGAGCACGCGCCAACTGGCGAATTGGGCGATGGCTGCGGCCACCGGGATGCCGAGGGCGCCGCCGATGCCCATGGATGAGCTCATCAGGGCGATGGCCGAGCCGGCCTTCTCCTTGGACAGGACATCGTGGATCAGAGAGATGCCCAGCGGGATCATGCCGGTTCCCAGGCCCTGGAGGCCGCGGCCGAGGATCATGACCACCACGTCGGTGGCGAGGGCGCAGACGATGGAGCCGACGATGAAGGGGATGACCGCCACCAGCATCATCCGCTTCTTGCCGTACAGGTCCGCCAGCCGGCCCATCACCGGCGTGCTCACGGCGCCGACGAGCAGGGTCACCGTGATCACCCAGGAGGCGGTGGCGACGTCTGTGCCGAAGATAACGGGCAGCTCACCCAGGATCGGTACCACGAGTGTCTGCGCCAGGGACACCACGATGCCGGTGGCGGCGAGCACTGCGACGAGTAACCGCGGGTTCACGGACGGGTCGTTCGCAGGAGTGGGCCGCGGGGTGGACTCTGGGACGGCCTGCGGAGCGCTGGCCGCGCTGGTCTGCGGATCTGGGAAAGGCACTCATGCATGCTACATCTGATATGCATGATGCACTAATGCTGTGGCATCCTGAGGGAATGAATGATGCAGACACCGAGATCGCGAGCATTGAGTACGAGAGCCTGGTCTTCTCCCGTCATCAGTCGGAGATGTCCGGACGGTCGCGACGCACCGGTGGCGTTCTGGACCAGAGCGCCTACACCCTGCTCACGTTGCTCCAGGCGGGCGGGCCGGCCAGTATCGGTGAACTGTCCGCGATCACGGGGCTGGACGCCTCGACCCTGAACCGGCAGACGGCCGCGCTACTGCGCGATGGACACGCCGAACGCATCCCGGACCCGGACGGCGGCATGGCTCGGAAATTCCGTTTGACACCGGCCGGGGAGTCGGCCGTGGATGAGGAGCGGCGGGGCAGCAGGGCGGTGCTGCAGGACCTGCTGGAGCAGTGGAGTCAGCAGGACCGGGAAACCTTCGCAACGTTGTTGGGCAGATTCAACCGCTCGATCGAGGACCGCTCCGGAAGGACGTGGCCCCGCTTCTGACGTGAGTGTGTCCTTGGCTGCGTCAGGACGTGGACCAGGCCGCCCCCGCGCTAGCGCCCACGCCGGGATCAGCATCGCAACGCCGGCCGCCACCATCACTGCTCCCGGGGCATCTCATGATGTGAAGTCGCAGTGATGGTGGCGGCATGGTTCACGGCTGACGTACGGGGATGACGTCGAGTTCGGTAGCGATATGGAAATTGCCGCTGAAGCCATCGCGGGCTGCCATGAACCGCTCCATCGGCGGTTCCGAGGGTACGAGGTGGTGGAGCACTAGCGTGGAGACGCCGGCTTCTTCGGCGATGGGACCTAGTTGTGTGGCCGGAGTGTGGGCTTTGCGTAGATGTTGGGCGATGCCTTCCTGGTCCGCAAAGACCGTGTCGATATAGGTTTCGTCGATCACTTCGTGCACGAGGACGTCCGCGTCCTGTGCGAGGGTGATGAGATTGGGTGTGGGACCGGTGTCGCCGGAAACAACGATGGAGCCGTCGTCCGTGTCGAAGCGGAACGCCAGGGCAGGGTAGATCGGGAAATGGTTGACGGCGATTGCGGTGACCTTGACACGATCGTCCTCGTGAACGGTGAACGGGTCCATGCTGGGCATCTGCTCCATGGACTCCCACTGGGTAGTGGCCCCGGGAATGACGATGTCCTGGACATCCAGCAAATCACGCAATACTGGCAGGCCGTTGTCGCGCTGTCGATCGTTGATGTCGGTGGCATACCCAGCGAAGAGCGCATCTGTCATATCCACGGTGCCCGGCATCGGATTGTCGGGGTTGAACGGCCCAGGGGCGTGCTCTTGGTCGAGGGCGCGGGTGAGCGTTTCCCGGCGGCCGGGTCCTCGCACGGTGATGGGCTCTTGAACCTGTCCGATGCCGTGCCACCAGGCGTAGTTGAACAGTTTGAAGTAGTCGATGGTGTGGTCGGAGTGCAGGTGGGTGAGGAACACTCCGGCAAGACTGGAGAACTCCTCAAAGGTCTCCTGTTGGTTGGGATTGGCCCGCATGTACTGCTCGGGCACTCGGTCTCCGGCGTCGACGAGGTAGGTCCGTCCTCCGACGACGATGGCCGTGCCGATGCCACAGTGTTCACTGGCGGGGTACCAGCCCGGCCCGCCGCTCACGCCCAAGGTGATCAGGTGGGTACCGTTGGGGCGCGTGTCGTTCTGGTGATGGGCGGTTTGGACCCAGGGCAGGCGGGCGTCCTGTGGAATCTTGGCTGCGGATTCTGAACTGGTCGCGGTGGCACTCGCGGTGGAGCTCGTTTCGGCCTGGGTCGGTTCGGCGCAGGCTGAGAGTAGGGGTAGTGCGCCAAGGGCAGCCCCTCCGCCGAGCAGAAGCGAACGACGGGACGGTCCAGTCGGGTTCGAAGATGGTTGACTGGTCATCGGTCTCTCCAGTGGTTGAGGGTCATTGAGTGGTTGATGTGGGGCGAGTCCGACTCGTCATGGGTCGAACTTTCGCTTTGTGGGCCTAGACGTCGAGCTCGCCGATCCTGTTCACTGCGCAGCCATTGCGGTGCGCAACGTCAGAGCAGCGCGGACTACGCGTGCCGCGTCGATGCCACTCTCGATGGCGCCATCAATGAAGCCGCCCCAGCCGTTGGCGAAGTCCGAGCCGGCCAGATGAATCCGACCTTCGGGGCGCTGGAGCTCGGCCAGGGAGCCGGTGAGGTACCCGGTGTAGTGCATCGGCCAGGTGGAGCGGGCATACGCGTCGTCTACCCAGTTGTGCCCGGTGACCTCGAGGACTTCCAGACCGGGAACGAGGGTGTCCAGCATGCGCTGGGCACCGACGACGTCGTTGATGTCCACGGCGAGGGCGTCTGGGCCGAAGCAGACCAAGGTGGTGGTGTCCTCATCGAGGTATTCCGCCTGGACGAAATTCAGTGGTGCGTCCTCCGGGCCGAAAGCGACGAATCGCTCCTGGCGGCCGGCGACCTTGATCCAGACCTTGGCGCCACGTCCTGCCTGCCCACGATCGGCGGCAGCTCGCTTGACGGGGGAAAGCGCCGGCGTGATCTCGAGGGTGTTGAGCACGCCCAGCGGTAGGGCCAGCACGAGCTGTTGGGCGGAGAACTCGCTGCCATCTTCGGTGCGGACCACCACTCCGGCCTGGTCCTGGGTGATGGCGGTGACTGGGTGGTTCAGCCGTAGGCCGGCGGTGGAGTCGGCGAGGATGGCTTCGGCCAGCCGGCGGGTGCCGCCGTCGACCTTGAAGGTGGCACAGGTTTCGAACATCAGTTGCCAGGACCCGGAGGCAGCAGCGACCCAGCGCAGGGCCTGGGTGAAAGCTGCTTGGTCCAGTTTGCCGTTGAAGTTCAGCGTCCAGAACGTGCGCAGCAGCTGACGTTCGTCCTCCGGCAAGCCCAGACGGTCGATCGCTTCGGAGAGGGTGATGCCGTCGATCTGATCGATCTCGGAGTTGGACAGCGGCGACCAGGGCAGGGGGAAGTAGCGGCGCGCCTCAGCCAGCAGCGCCTGGTTCGGGGCTTCCAGCCGGGCCAGCAACTCGTCCGCGGACAGATCCTCAGTCCTCCCGGCGGTGGTCCAGTAGGCCTTGGTGAACTCCGGGCCGGAGACCACGCCGATGCCATAGCGACCCAGTTCGGACCAGACATAGGGCTGGGTCCAGTGCACCCAGGTCCCTCCGAGTTCCAGGTTCCGGCCCAGGCGCTCCTCCAGATGGGTGCGTCCGGCAATGCGGTCGCGTGCCTCCAAAATGGTCACGCTGTGGCCGCGGGTGGTGAGCTCGCGGGCAGCGGTGAGCCCGGCGAAGCCGGCGCCGACAACGATGACATCAGTGGTCTCCATGGGGGGGGTGGTACTCCTTCGTGGTCAGGGACCGGGGTTCAGGTGTAGACGAAGAACTCGACGGTGGGTTCGAGGATGGTCCAACGGGTCATCGCCCCGCGGGAGAGGGATGCCATGGATCCGGCGGTCAGGTCGTGAGTGGGCCCGTCCGTCACTTCGATGCGGATGTGGCCGGAGACGATGTAGATGGTCTCGTCCTGCTCGATCGGCAGGTCGAAGGGGTCGGAAGCTTCCTCGGGGCTGACCTGCCAGATGCCAGCCGACAGGGCCTCGTTGCCGTTGTCGCCGGGGCGGCGCAGCCACTGGACGTTTCCCAGGTCGAAGGGCTCGAAGGCCGTGGCGTCGTGGTGGGCGTAGAAGACGTGGGACATGGTGGTGTTCTCCATCTAGACGTCGGTGTGTCTTGTGTGGTCGGGTGTGGTCAGAGGGGCGGGCAGTGGCGGTGGTTCGCGTAGCAGCGGGAGCCGGTCCTGGATGCGCCGCCTGTAGGTGAACAGGACCAGGGAGAGCAGTAGGATGCCCGCGCCGATGGCCAGTTCCAGCGGGCCGCCGTAGCCGGAGAGTTCGGAGGAGGCGGCCCCGATGATCAAGACGGCAGCGCCGTAAATGCTGAGCACCGCGGCCAGGGGCACCGCCCAGCGGCCGAGCTTGAAGGGACGCTGGGCGTGGGGACGATCCCGGCGCAGCATCAGGAATCCGCTCACGGCCAGCAGGATGGCCAATAGGTAACCCATGTTGGCGGCCACCAGGATCGAGATGGGGTTGGAGACGAATAGCACCAGCAGCACGTTCATGATCACGGCGGCCACGATGGCCCGAGCCGGCACGCCGTGGCGGTTGAGAGCCTCGAATTGGCGGGGCACCAGTTGGTCCACGGCGGCTCCGTACAGTGCGCGGGAGCCGTCTGCCATGCTGGCGTTCACTCCCATCAGTAGCGCACCGATGGTGATCACCAGTGCGGCGTCTCCGGCGAAGCCGGCTGGCAGCACAGAGGCGAAGCCGTTGACAAAGACCGCGGTCGGATCTGCGGCAGCCTCGCCCTGGGAGATGAGCCCGCCCACTCCGATGGGGACGAGGGCGAACATCATGAAGGTATAGGCCCCCGAGCTAGACAGCGCGCGCCGGGCGTCTTTGGTGCTGCGGTACTCGGGAGTGAAGGCTGCGCACATCTCCGTGCCGTAGGCGGTCCAGCCCACCAGGTAGAGCCAAACGATGGCGTCCTGCCACCCGCCCCAGTGGTCGGCGCCAGGCTGCCCCAAGCCCCAGGACAGGTTGGCGGCTTCCCATTCTCCGCTGATGAGGGGAGCGACCACGAAGACGAGCAGCGGGATCAGCAACAGAGCCCCGAAGACCTTGTTGACCCAGGCCGCCGGCTGGGCGCCGAAGAGGTTGGGGACCATCAGGGCCAGAATGAGCCCGATCGCGATGAGTTGACCAACACCGATCTGCAGGACGCCCAGGTCCAAGGCCCCGGTTGCCTCGGGGAACCACCGGGCCTGGATGATGCCGCCGGCGGTCAGGGACACGATGGAGATCACAGCGGACCAGCCGAACCAATAACCAAAGGTGGCCAGCGCACCAGCCGGGGCGAACCGTCCCTTCCATGCTTCATGGGCGTAGACCGGCACACCTCCGGGCTTGTCCGGGAACATCGAGGCCATCTCCGCGAAGAGGTGGTTCTGCGCCCACCCGATCCCGGCCGCCAGTGCCCAGATGACCATGGCCGACAACGCACCGATGGCGGCCATGGTCGGGCCAAACGACACGAACAGTCCGCCGGAGACCGCCATGGCCAGCGCAAAGGCATCCTGCCAACGCAAGGTTCGATGAAGTGCAGCGGGAGCTGTGGGAATGGAGCCGAGAGCTGTGGGAATGGAGCCGAGCTGATCACTCATGATCAAGCCTTTCGGAAGGGACGCCGGGATGTCGGCTGGAACGTGAGGTGCATCACGTTAAAACTATGCGCTTGCTCAGTTCGTCTGTCAAGGGTTCCTGGGGGCACATAGACTTGGGATGTGGCACCACGGGCGAACAAGTACGGCGAGGGCCGCGAGGCGCTGCTCGCGGCCACGGTCGAAGTCGTGGCAGAGCATGGCCTGCGCGGTCTGACCCTTCGTGCCGTGGCCGAGCGGGCGGGAGTCACCAACACCCTGATAAGCCACCACTTCGGAACCAAAGACAACCTGCTGGACGAGGCCGTGGCCTGGGCCACCGCCCGGGCGATCCGACTCAGTGACCTGTCTGAGACTGAAACGATCGACAAGGACTTCGCCAGCGCGCTGGTTGAATTGGTCTCGAGCGAGCCGCAACTACAGGTTTTCCAGTACGAGTTCGTCTTAGAATCCCGGCGACGTCCCGACCTGAGGGAAAAGGCCGTTGCTCTGTATGAAGGCTATATTCGCGCACTTGAACTGGCGCTCGTCAAACAGGGTCACCACAACACTCGCCACCTAGCCCGGGCGATCTTCGCTGCGCTGGACGGGCTGGTCATCCAACAACTGACCGTCGCCTACCCCGAGAGCGTCCGCGACGCCATCGAATGCGTTGGCCAGTTGCTCGAAGCGAACCTTACCCGCAGTCACCAGCCATCTTGACGGCTAGAGCGGATATCTCATCGTAGGCTCCCTGCTTTCCCTGGCCACGATGGAGAACCTCAGTGGCGCTTCGTCCATCTATGGCGAACTTCCACTGCACCCTGCAGAGGAGAAGTCGAACCGGGGTTGGCTGGGCACCCCTCTGAGGGGTTGGAGATCATCTCTTGGCAGGTCTCATTGATTGTCAGTGAACCTGAACCCGGCTCATCGCCGCAACGGGAATCTCCACCTAAAAGTGCAGCAGACCCTTGTCTTCACACATGTGAGGGGAGCATTCACTGTTCCGTGACCGTTTCTGCTGTACTGGCAGGGCACCCGCGGTGTTTGGCTGCAATGTGCCGTTTGTTGAGGGGAAAAGGACTTCATGAGAACGCCAAGACCTTTAGTGGCGAGATTTGCTAGATCTCCGCGGGGGCGCAACGTGCGTTTGGCTGTGTTGATGTTGCTGGTCGTTGTGCTCATTGTGGTGGTGTACAGCGCACTCTTTCAGTATCTGATGAGCGTGGAGGGGCGTGAGTATTCATGGTCCACCAGCGTGTACTGGACTCTCGTGACGATGTCGACTTTGGGATATGGCGACATTGTCTTCGACTCTGAGATGGGTCATGTCTTCACCTCGGTCGTCCTCGTCTCCGGTGTCACCGTCATTCTTGTCTTGCTGCCATTCCTGATCATCCAGTTCATCGTCCGTCCCTTTTTGGATCGTCTCGAGGCGGCTCGGGTGCCACGCAGAGTCAGGGAAGGCATGGAAGACCATATCGTCATGACTGGACTGGATGTCGTGACCGATGCTCTCTGCCAGTTGGCCAAGCACGAAGGAGCACGTTACGTGCTCCTCGTGCCCGAGCTGACGGAGGCCTTAAGGCTTCAAAACAGCGGTTATGAGGTCATGCTCGGGGACCTTGACGATCCGGAAACCTATCGTAGGGCTCGCGTTGACAAGGCTTCCATGGTCGTTACCACCCGACCTGATACGACGAACACCAACGTCGCTTTCACCGTTCGCGAGATTTCCCCCCATGTAGCAGTCGTCGCAACAGCGAATGCCGGCGCGTCAGTTCCTATCCTTGAACTCGCTGGTTGTACTGAAGTCGTGCAGCTCGGAAAGAACCTGGGGCAGGCCCTGGCGCAACGGGTTGTTGGTGTCGACACCCGTTCCCACGTCATCGGCGAGTTCGGCGACCTGTGCATTGCCGAGGCCAATGTCAGGGGTACTCCACTAGCCGGTCAGACCCTTGCGGAAACCGGCGTGTACGACCATCCTGATCTCAACATCCTGGGCGTGCGAGAGAAGGGTGCCTTCTCCGTTGCCAGCCCTGATGCCCGTCTGACCTCGCGGAGCATCTTGGTGCTGGCCGGCTCGGTACAGCAACTGTCCAAGTACGATGCGATCCTCGCCGAGGACACAACCCTGGACCGCCCGGTGCTGGTGATAGGCGGCGGTCGTGTCGGGCGCGCGGCGGCTGAGTCACTGGAAGAGGTCGGTATTCACCCGGTGATCGTAGAGAAGCGCCCGGAGCGGGTCCAGCCCGGACGAACCTATGTTGTAGGCGACGCGGCGGATATCAACGTCCTCGAACGTGCCGGCTTGCGTGACGCTGCCGCCGTCCTGGTGACTACCCACGAAGACGACGTCAATGTATACCTGACGCTGTACTTGCGAAAACTTGAGCCTGATCTGCAAGTAATCGCCAGAGCGACGCGTGAACGCAACGTCACTACTCTGCATCGTGCAGGTGCGGACGCAGTCTTGTCCTACGCGTCCATCGGAGCATCAACAATCTGGAACATCCTTGGGTGGAGGCCACGCCTTGTGGTGGCCGAAGGCATTGACGTGTTCCGCGCCCCAGTCCCGCGTGCGCTGCGCGGGCGCACCCTAAACGACGCCAATGTCGGGGCCCGAACCGGCTGCGAGGTCGTGGCCCTCGTGCGGGAGGGACGGTTCCAGATTCCCGACCAGAACGAGTTGCTCCCGTCGAACGCAGAGTTGCTGCTCATCGGTGAAGAAGCTGCCGAGCAACGGTTCGTGGACCGCTACGCGGGTTGAAAAGCATCGACGGGCCAGGGTGCCGTCCCTCGACCGACCCGCCACGACTAGGGTGCAGGCTCGGATAAGTCGATCTGTAGCTCGCCCATCTCTTCCCAGCCCTCGCCATCGATCTGTCGGCTGATGATCTTCGGGGTGGCCGCTAGTACCGGTCGCATTGCGTCCAATCCAGCGGCGAAATGCGCGCTGGTGACGTGGGCTTCGGCCGCCCCATCGCGGAAGGCCTCCATAAGCACGAACTCGTTCGGGTCCTCCAGGCTGCGAGAATCGATCCACCCACCGGGTCCGGCCCGGTCCGGATCCATCGCAACCACGGGGTCCGGCGCGTGCTCGCCGCCTTGGATCGATAGCAGCATCCCTCAGGTGACTGGGGCAAGGCTGATATTCGAGGTGTGGTGCACCTGGTCCGGCTGCTGCGCTTGGGGGAGTTAATTGCCGCGCGAAGTCGCGAAGCTCGTCAGCAGAGTCCATAGCGCAGCGCGCCGACGTTCGAGGAGGCGCGTTGGGCCGTAGAGAAGCTCGACTTGGACAGCATCGACGATGCCTAGGTAGCCCTCCATGAGGACTTCCCGCGTCTCTGCGGAGAATCCCGCGCCAAGGTTGGACGCGAAAAGTGTGCGTATGTGGTCATTGAAAGTGGCATACGTGGCAATGATGTGGTCGCGAATAGCCACTGGTGGCGCATAAGCGGTGCGGAGCAGGAACCGCAACTCAGCTGAGGCGATGAACCGTTCTCCGATGCGGGCAAGATACTTCTCGCCGGGCAGAGAAGCGGTGTCGGCAGCGAACGCGTCGGTGGCGAACGAACGCTCTTGCTCGAGAGCGATGCTCAGAACCCGGCCAACCAGGTCGTCCTTGCTCTTGAAATGGGAGTACAAGGATGCCTTGCGCATGCCAGCGGCCTGCGCAATGTCACCGAGGGACGCGCCGTCGTAGCCGCGCTCGGCCAACTGCTCGACGGCGATCCTACAGATGCGCAGCGCCGCGGGGCTGAGTGTCATGGTCCCTGTCTCTCTGCTTCAGTGGGGTCAGTGCGCCAGATCGCTGACAGCGGGTGCACGTCCAGCGCTGAGAGCCACGATGATGAGCGCGACTACTCCTGAGCCCAGGAGGAAGATCAACCACGGAGCTGCGCCAGCCTGAACGATGCTACCGACGATCGGGGTGGACATCGAAGCGATGACCATTTGGAATGCACCGAGCAGCGCGGCAGTGGACCCCAATGCGGTTCGCCGAGACGACATGGCCAGGGCCATGAGTGTCGATTCGGCGACGCCGACACCGAAGAGGGCCACAACCATGCCGGCCACCACCAGGCCGGCGAGCACCAGAAACACCGCGCGCCAGCCGAAGGCGGCGTCGATGATGCCGCCGACCGACGGGGCAAGAACCGGAGCCAGGCTCTGAACAGTCATCAGCATGGCGAAAAGCTGAGCTGCCTGCGCACCCTCGAATCGATCGAGGACAGTACTCATGGCCACCACGAGTGTCAGAGAGGCGGCTAATCCCTGCACTGCGCGGGCGACAAGAAGCATGCTCATATCAGTGGTTGTTGACGCCCACACCGATGCTGCTAGACCCCTACTCGGGGGGCTCGGTTGATGACAGTAATAGAAATTCTTGTGGGTAGATTGGGCTTCGCTAACTAACGGTCGGTAGCCATACGATAGGTGCACATTGGCCGTCGGGACAACCTGACCGGCCATCGCGTGAAAAGGAGTAAACAAGTGCTGGTTGCAGGAATGAGGGGCCTCGTCACCGGGGCGGCCGGGGGTAAAGGGCGGGCCACGGCGATGGTTCTGGCGCGCGAGGGCGCCGGTGTTGTCGTCGCGGACTTGCCCGGGCAGAAGGGACGTCTCGAGGAGACTGCTGCTCTGATCGCAAGCCTCGGGGTCAGGTGCACATCGAGCGTTCAAAGCACGCCGTCGTCGGGCTGACGCGTTCGGTCGCGACCGAGTACGCCGAGCGGGGCATTCGTGTGAACGCCGTCGCCCCAGGCGCTGTCGATTCTCCGATGCTGGCGGAACTGTCCGCCAAGTCCCGCGAAGACCTCGTCGCCAATCAGGCCCAAAAGCGCCTCGCTGATCCCCAAGAGATCGCTGAATCAGTGGTCTGGCTGATGTCGTCGCGCTCCACCTACATCACTGGCATCGCGCTACCCATCGACGGCGGACTCTCCGCGTACTGAGCACAAGAAGGAAGGTAACTCAAGCATGACTAAGAACTCCGTACACCGCGTTGCGATCGTCACAGGCGGCTCGAAGGGCATCGGTGCCGCTACCGCACAACGGCTGGCCAGCGATGGCTACGCCGTTGTGGTCAACTATGCACACGATGCCGAGGTGGCCGAAGCCGCCGTCCAGTCCATCACGGACAACGGTGGCACCGCCGTCGCCATTCAGGCTGACGTTGCCGACGAGCGCGCCGTCGTCGATCTCTTCAATGACACCGCTACTCGATTCGGTGGCGTTGACGTGCTTGTGCATTCGGCGGGCCGCATGGATCTCGGTTCTCTCGTTGAGTTCGACCTGGATATCCTCGACGATATGCACCGCAGCAACATCCGCGGCTTCTTCGTCGTTGCGCAACGAGCTGCCCGGCGGTTGCGTCCCGGGGGAGCGCTCATTGGCCTGTCGAGCTCCGTTACAAGCTCTCAGCTGCCCCGTTACGCTGCGTACGCCGCAACGAAGGGGGCGATGGAAGCTGCCACGCTCATCTTGGCCCGCGAACTGCGCGGGCGCGACGTCACCGTCAATACCGTTGCTCCAGGACCCACGGCCACCTCGCTGTTCCTCGACGGCAAGACCGAAGAGGAGCTGGATCATTTCGCGAAGATTCCCCCGCTGGAGCGGCTCGGACGTCCGGAGGACATCGCCGACACCATCGCCTTCCTTGCGAGCCCGGCTGGACACTGGGTGAATGGGCAGGTCATCCGAGCCAACGGCGGCGCCATCTGAACCGGCTCCTGAGTCTGCCCGCTCTTCGAATTCGGCGCTGGTGACGTGTCGGGCCCTGAACGCTTTGCTTCGTTCAGGGCCCGATGACGTTCTCGGGTGCCTCAGCCGTAAGGACTTAGATCGCTGTAGACATCCTTACCGCCGTCGATGCGGGCCGTGGTCAAGCCACTCTCGAGCACGCCGTCCAGATCATCCGAATGCACAGGTTTGCTGCGTTCCGCATAGCAGATTAGATCGGCTGAAACACTGTGCATCCCTCGAAGACAGTACGAAGAACCTCGGTGCCGCCGATCTTCTCGAGCGGGATCTCGAAGAGATTGCGGTCAAGGACGATGAAGTCCGCTGTCTTGCCCACTTCCAGGCTGCCTTGGTGCTCGGCACGGTTGATGGCTTTGGCCCCGGCCAGCGTGACGGCGTGGAGGGCGCGGGGGAGGTCAATGGACTCCGTGCCGTGTTCGAGCATGCCCTGCAATCCGGGGAAGAGGTTGGGGTTCTCGGTGATGATCCAGTCCGACCCCACCGTCATTGTGGCCCCGTGCTCCAAGACGGAAGCGAATTTGAAGCCAGATTGCAGGCCGTATTCGGGGATGTGCCACAACGCGGGAGACATTTCGGCTGTTACGTTCAGTGCGTGCAGCCGGTCGTAATCCTGATCGCTGATGAAGCCGGCGTGCGCCACTTCGTGCACCGGGCCGTCCGTCCCGTTCCGTTCCCGCACGGCCGCGATGGCGTCGAGGGCCGTGCGGATGGCGCCCTCGCCCGCGCAGTGGATCTTGACCGTGAGGCCCTGGGTATCGAAGCCGGTCAGGGCGTCGATGAGCTCGCCCCGGGCCACGAGGATACTCGACTCATCGACCGTGTTCTGCTCGGTGAGGCCGGCCTGGGTCGCGTGGGGAGGCAGCGGAGCGCCGTCGAGCCAGATCTTGATGAACCCCGGGTCGACGTGGGGAGTACGCCACAATTCTCGCTCCTCAATGAGCCGGTCCAGTTCCTCGCGGCTGGCGCCGCCGAAGCCCTCTTCCCGCCAGACCAGGTGCGCCGCGACCCGCAGTCCCATAGATCCGTCCTCATCCAACGTTCGAAGCGCCTTGAGCGTCTGGGGGTTTGCCGATGCCTCCTGCACGGAAGTGATGCCGTACTTGTGGCACATGGATATGGCCCAAGACACGGCCTCGACGGCATTTTGTTCGGGGTAGTTGGGGATGGCGCGCAGGACGGGCCAGCGGCCCTGTTCAACCAGTTCGCCCGTGAGGCGTCCGGTGGCGTCGCGAACGAGCCGGCCGCCAGCGGAGTCTTGGGTTGATTCCTCGACGCCTGCCAGCTCCAACGCTCGAGTGTTGGCCAGACCGTGGTGGATCGAGTAGTCGTACAGGAAGACAGGGCGGGTGGGGAACGCTTCGTCCAGGAAGTCCTTGCTGGGGGGATCCTCGCCGAACGATTGGGGAAAGTACTCACCGCCGATGAGCCATTCGTTGCCTTCGGCATCGACGGGTCCGTGGCAGTGGCAAGACCGGAGTTCCTCGATGATCCGTGCGGCGTCGGCGCCGGGAGTGAGGCGGGCCTCGAACTGGAACTTGAGTCCGCTAAAAAGCAAGTGCAGGTGGGCGTCGTGGATCCCCGGCATGGCCATCTTGCCTCCAAGGTCCACGAAGTCCGTCTCCGGAGATGCGATGGACCGGACTTCGTCTTCGCTGCCGATCGCGCGGATCTTGCCCTTATCGACGAGGAGTGCTTCGGCCCACGGCTGGTCCGGGTTGACGGTGTAAAACTTTCCGTTGATGAACGCTGTCGTCACCGATTCGTTCCTTTCATGCCGACCCCTCGTGGGCCGGATTGTGTGTCCGGGTTGTGAGGGTCTGAACCGTTCTAGTTGTCCTCGTAGACCAGGGCCGCTACGTCGACCGCCGAGGCACCGCCGTCCACGGGAATGATGGTTCCGGTGAGATAGGAGGCTCCCTCGGAAAGGAGGAAGGCGATGACTGAGGCGATCTCGGAAGAGGCCCCCGCGCGCCGCAGGGGTACGGGTCGGGTGGCAAGGTCATAGGCGGCGTCGAGGGAGACCCCGTCTCTCTCCGCCACGGCCGACAGGGAGGAAGCAGACATTTCCGTCTTGACCAGCCCGGGGCAGACAAGGTTCGCGCGCACCCCCGCCTTGCCGAACTCCACCGCGACGGATTGCAACATCAGGCCCAGCCCGGCCTTTGACGCGGCGTAGCCGCTCAGAAACGAACTGGCCCTCAGTGCGGCCAGCGAGGCCACTCCGACAACGGAGCCCCCGCTGTCCGGGAAGTGCGAAATGACCGCCCTGGTCAGCCGTGCCGCCGAAACGAGGTTCGTCTCCAGCATTTCCCGCCAGAGCCAGTCGCTGGTTTCGGAGAAGCTCCCCGCACGCGCTATCGCGGCATTGAGTACGACACCATCGATTCGACCGAACTGGTCCAGGACGGACCCGACGACCTCCTCGGCGCTGGATTCTACGCTCATGTCGACCGGTATTGCGCGTGCGCCGGTCTCGGCGGCAACCTTATCCAGAAGGGACGCACGGCGTCCGCAGATCGCCACGTCCCATCCGCTTTCGGACAAGAGGGCTGCCGTGGCGGCCCCAATGCCCGTCCCGCCTCCGGTCACGATCGCAACCGGCTTGTTGCCGTTCTCACCAATCCCCATGTTCTTGAACCTTCCGTGCTTTGTGTGACGCGCAGGACGCCACGGAGTGAGCGCGTAAGACCCGCTGCGGCGTTGGTAGGAGACACAAGGACGCTGGTGATTCAGCGCAGCAATACGGCAGCTGAACCGCCCGGGTTCCGACTCTGGGTCTCGCGCCCCAATGCGCGGAGGTCTACAGCCCCTGAGGGGTGCGTCTGTTCCGTGGGTCAACGGAACTCGAAGAGGCGGACGGGCGGGGTGTGGCTTACGGTGCGCGGATCTGCGCGATGATGATCCCGAGATGCGTGGCTAGCCTTGTGAGCTTCGCCACGATCAAGACTATACGTTTGTTTAGTTTGGCCCGTCAATCGATTCTCTGCCCATCCGCTGGCCTCCATGTTCGAACCATGACCCCACGGGTCTTGGCCAGCGAGCCGCCAGCCCCGCTCACGAAGCGGGGTGCGTAGCCTTCTGGAGGCCGTTGTATCGGTCGCGACACGAACGAGATTGCTGGGATTCACCTTTCGTCCGGTGGCTGCCGAGGCCGGCGACACGAGGTGAATCGAAGTGGTTCTGGAGCTGCCATCGGCGGCTTGTCTCCCGAGGGATAAAGAGCCGGCCTGCTGGCAGCTTCACCCTGTCGGAATCGGGCTACGGTAAGGTCAGGATGCGCGCCAGTTCACTGCCCGCACCATGGTGGACTTGTCCTGCTCCACGTGTCCTCGGGTGGCATTGTGGTTCGTCAGACGAACATCCGCGGTCGACACTACGCGGCGATTCTCATTGAGGGCCAGCCGCATTTCATTCAACGCACTGCATTGGATGCGGCGCGGTCGCCGACGGGATTGGTTCAACTCTCCTTCGTCGATCAGGGCCAGATCCACCTGGCCGACCAGGCCGGGATGCATGCGGCCCAGCGGGGCGATCTGCTGATCTTCGATACCGATCGTCCCTACGCCATGATGATCCCGCACGACGTCGTGATGCGTACCATCCATGTCCGCGCTGGTCGAGGCCGTGCTGGGCGGCATCATGCCCGTCAGCGCTTCCTCACCGTGGTGGGAACACATCCTCGGGGAAACCAGGGAGCGCCTCCGCGATCCGGGGCTGCGAGCCCACCAGCTGGCCGCCGCGATCCCGCTGTCGGAGCGGCAGCTCACCCGGATACTGGCAGCCCGGCAGATGACGTGGTCGCAGCTGCTGTTGCTCGAGAGACTCAAGCAACTGCGCTCGGACCTCCTCGCGCGCACACCCGGCACCACCCGATCCGTGAGGTCATCCTGGGTTGCGGCATCTCCTCCGTGGCCCATGCACATCGCCGATTCCGCGAGACAACGGGAATGACCCCCGGGGTCTATCGCTTCCAACACGCTCCAGACGCCGGGGGTCACGAAGAATGGTCCCCCGTGCGTCAGCGGATCAGCTCGTCGATCAGGTGAGCCCCGAGACCGACTTTCTCGTAGTGGTCCTTGCAGAGGTCGATGTAGTCGAGCACATCGAAATGCCCGGTGGACTCCCCGTTCTCGTCCAGCCACATCAACGGACCGCGGACGATGAAATGCGTACGCATGGGCTCATCCGATTCGTAAGCCACCAGCGTGTGTGAGCCACCGGGGGTTTCATAGACGAAGGAGCCGGCCGTGGCGGTCCAGTCGTATTCGAGGTACCCCCACTTGCCGGAGATGGTCCAGGCGAACACCTCCCGCGGATGATAGTGGCGGTGCACCAGCCCTGCGGATTTGCACAGCATGATGTCGGACCACATATTGTCTTGGATGCTGATGAACAGCGGTCTTGACCACGCGGTTTCACTCAATGGCACGTAGTAGCGCTCGTCTGCAATGTCATCGGCATTCGGCAGATGGATCTCCGGCAGGGACAGTGGCTTCGCCGAGTTCTCGATCGGCTTGATGCCCTTCCAAAACTCTGTATTCGGCTGCTCCGGCATGTGTTCCTCCTCAAGGTGATAGTGCACTCATGTGCTCCTCCTCACGAGGGACGAGCCCGGAGGGACGGGTTCTTCTGCCCGCCGCCTGCACTGTCTGTACCAGACACCATGCGGCCCGATTCATCCCGCTTCATCGCTCCGGCAGGCCTAGACCTGGGCGAAGCCTTCCCGGCCTATGTTGCAAAACCCGGGCACCCAATTGTGCTCCTGCGGACAACGCGATTGAGCGCGAGCGGCCAGATAGATCTGCGAAGATCCGGCACCTTCTCTCGGCGATTCACACTCGGCTTAGTCGCATGTGGGTTGACAGGCAAGTAGCCGCACGATCTGTGGGCGGGCGTTCGCCTCTTATGTCCTAAGAGGCATGTGGTGGCTGTCGTTGGCCTGAGGGGCTTCTTCAAGGTTAGAGGCGACCAGTTTTCCTACCTCGATGACTGCGGCCTTGATCTTTGCAGGGTCGCCGATGGTCAGGAATTGGAGCATAAGTCCGTCCATGGCAGCGAAGATTGCGCTGCAGAGTGCGTCGTTGGCCTCCATGCCGCGGCGGCGGAGTGCGTCTTGGACCGATTTCACGTAGTTGTCGTAAAGCCGACGCGATGATTCACGCCGCTCGGGGTGGCGCCGGGCCTCCAGAAGCATCTCGAACTGGAACAGGTGCACTTCGGGCTCGGAGTCCACTGACGCGGTCAACGCATCCGCGTAGCGTTCGTCGAGGTCCGCGAAGAGCGCCAGTTCCGTGTTCTCGATTGCCCGCTCGACTGCCCGTTCCATTGTGGCGGTCAGCAGGTCCTCGAGCGAGCCGAAGTGGTGGTTGATGAGGTTGTGGTTGACGCCCGCATCGGAGGCGACGGCCCGATAGGTGACGCCCCGAAGCCCTTTCGTGGCAACGATCCGCATGACCGCTGACATCAGGGCGTTCCGTCCCTCGCCGTAGGGAGGGCGCTCAACTTCGTTGTTCATTGGACGATTCTAGGGTGAGTTCTTCCCGGAATCGCGATTTCTAAAACCACACAATTTCCTCTTGACGCTCAAACTGTACATGCGTACAGTTCAGGCAGGTGATCCAGCACACATGGGGCGGGCATTCACAAGCTCGACCGCACGATCGCGAACGATCGATTGGCCATGACGTCCGCTTGCGGCTGATGGCCCGAAATTCCTCAGAGCGACAACGACGAACGGAAATACACTATGTCGAGCACCAGCGCAGCCGTACCCACCAATGACCATGGTTACGTTCCCCAGCACGAGTGGCCGGCAGTGACGGCCATGCTCGAAGGCTTCGGTGATCCTTCCCTTCCGGCCAGCGACAAGCTCGAGGGAACCTCTCTCGAGATCGGCTTCGACAATGGCTGGACGGTCGTCCACACCTTCGACACTGGTCGCGTGACCTGGGCCATCACCGATGGAGAGAACACCGGTGCGACCGGCACGCACGCCTACCGGGCCGTGGAAGTGCGCGAGGAGATCTTTTATGTCGACTTCCTCAAAGGCGAAGGCACCGAGACCCGAGACGTCACCATGATCATCAACCGCGCCGACGGGAAGGTCACCGTCGCGGATTCCTCCTTCGTCAATCGCAACGGGGAGGTCCGGATGCACACCGACTTCCTCTCCGGTCGCGTCGCCGGCACCGGGGAGATCGAGGCTCGGGCCGAGAGCAACGAGCTCGTTGGCAAGCGCATCTTCTACCGCTACAGCCCCACCGAGCGCTACGAGCATATCTACCTGAACTCCGGCACCTTCGTCTGGTACTGCATCGAAGGTGCCGAAAGCGGTCTCGGCGACGTCGACCCCATCCGCGTCTTCGAGCTCGCCGACGGCATCGTGCTCCTTTACTGGAGCGAAACCGTCATGCCCGTCGAATCGTTCGTCGTCATTGACCTCAGCAACGAACGCTCCATCGGGCGCATGTTCTGCTGGGACGGACCATCCCTAGCGCCCATGCACCTGCCCTTCGATAGCAGGTTCACCGTCCTGAACGAAACGCACTACCCCGCCGAATGAGGCGCCAGTGCGGCTGGTTGACCAGCGGCACCGCAGAACCTCCGATTCCTTCACGCCTGCCAGCTCCAGCTGGCCCCAACACCACAAAGGACAGGACATGACCACCGAAGCCACCACGACGTTCACGACTTACGAGGACCTCCTCGCCGTCATCCAACCGGCCACGGGCGGTCGGGACATTCTGGACCCGGCCACTGGCGAGACGGTGGGCCAGGCCCCACAGCACACCCTCGACGACCTCGAAGCTGCGATCACCGCCGCCCGCGCGGCACAGCCCGGCTGGGGCGCGCTGTCCCATGAGGAGCGCAGCGGTTTCCTGAACCGGGCCGCGGACGCCGTCGAGGCCAACGCTGAGGCCCTCGCAGTGCTGCTCTCCCGGGAGCAGGGCAAGCCTCTGAACGGACCCAATGCGCGCTTCGAGGTCGGCGCGTGCGCGGCCTGGCTGCGCGCCACCGCGTCCTTCGAGCTCGAGCCCGAGGTATTGGTCGATGACGAGAGCGGACGAGCGGAGCTGCACTACCGTCCCCTGGGCGTGGTGGGCGCGATCGGTCCGTGGAACTGGCCGATGATGATCGGCGTCTGGCAGCTCGCCCCGGCCCTGCGCATGGGCAACACCGTGGTTATGAAGCCTTCCAGCATGACCCCGCTCTCCGTCCTGGGTCTGATCCACGTGCTCAACCTTGTCCTGCCAGAAGGCGTGTTGCACGCGGTATCCGGGGACCGGGTCGTGGGCAACCGTCTGGTGGAGCATCCGGACGTCGCCAAAATCATGTTCACCGGTTCCACCGAGGCGGGCAAGGCTATTATCCGCAACTCCTCCGACACGGTGAAGCGCCTGACCATGGAGCTCGGTGGCAACGATGCTGGCATCGTCCTGCCGGACGCCGACCCGGTCGCCATTGCCCAAGACCTGTTCTGGGGAGCGTTCATTAACACCGGTCAGACCTGTGCGGCCCTGAAGCGTCTGTATGTCCACGAGGACATCTACGAGGAAGTCGTCGTCGCGCTGGAGGAAGTCGCTGCGCAGATGCCGATGGGTGTTGGTTTGGACGAGGCCAACGTTCTCGGGCCACTGCAGAACAAAGCGCAGTACGACATCGTGGCTCATCTCGTGCAGGCTGCGAAAGATGCCGGGGCGAGGATCGTCACCGGTGGCAATCCGGACCCGGACCGGCCCGGCTACTTCTTTCCCACCACGCTGATCGCGGACATTGATAACGACAACCCGCTGGTGGCCGAGGAGCAGTTCGGCCCGGCCTTGCCGATCGTGAAGTACTCCACGGTGGACGAGGCCGTGGAGATGGCCAATGCCCTGGACGTGGGCCTAGGAGCCTCCGTATGGTCCTCCGACAAGGAGACGGCGAGGTATGTCGCGGCCCGCATCGAGGCGGGCACCGTGTGGATCAACAAGCACGGCGCCGTAGATCCCCGCGTGCCGTTCGGTGGGGCCAAGGCCTCCGGTTACGGACTCGAGTTCGGCGTAGAAGGGCTCAAGCATCTCGGGCAACCCCAGGTCATCAGCTATTAGCCCGGACGGCAGGACCGCGTTACGGAGCGGTCTCGCCAACCCTAACGTGACGGGGAGCGGTCGGCAGATCCGGCCGCTTCCTCGGCAACTGCAGGGATGGAGAAGGCGAACGGACATGTAATTGCGCGACCGTGTCGTGCTCGTGACAGGGGGTCTGGCATTGGCCGAACCTGCACCGAGGTCCTGGCCAATGAAGGGGCGACCGTCCTGATCGTCGACCGAAACCCGGAGGGGTCCTCGGTGGCGAGCCAGCTCGAGCAAGCCGACCAATGCGTGAAATTCGTCCAGACCGACCACACAAACGAATCCGATATTCGGATAGTCGCCCACACTGCGCAGAGTCTTCTCGGCCGCCTGCATTCAGTCGTCGCATGCGCGAGAATATCCGGGCCGGTGGGACAAGTCGCGGCAGAGGTGCCGTTGGAAAAAACTGGGACGGTGTGATGCCGGTGAACGTCACTCCGACGTCCCGGGGAGACTTGGGCGCGGACGAAGGCTCCACCAAACTCGGCCTTCCGATGATGCAACCAAACCAAATAGCTCGACACGCCGTCCTTTTCGGCCTCGCCGACCAGTGAGCCGATCACGAGGACCACCGTAGTGGCGGAGTTCGGTTACGCGGCTCGCTCGGTCTTGCCCTCGTTGGACTTCAGCTGACAGGCACCCTGCGCCACCCGCGCCACAAACGTCCGGGCCGTCGCTCGGAAACCGGCGCAGAGGCCTGCAACAACACCCCGCATACTCACTCCGTCAACGGCACCCCCCTAACCTCAAGGAAGCAGAATGACCAAGAACCCCGTAGCCATAGTCACCGGTGGAGGAACAGGCATCGGCGCCGCCACGGCCGCGATCCTCCGGGCCCAGGAATGGGACGTTGTTGTTTGCGGACGGCGCCCCGACACGCTCGATAAGATCGCTCAATCTACCGGCGCGATCCCGGTGGTTGCCGACGTCGCCTCAGCAGGTGACGTGGAGCGGTTGGTCGAGACGACCCTTGAGCGGCTCGGAGCGATAGACGGCCTGGTGCTCAACGCCGGCATTGTCCGCCCCGGCACGGTAGGGGAGCTGGCAGCCGATGACTGGGACGCAATGGTCCGCACCAATCTGACGGGTCCCTTTCTGCTGGCAAAGGCGGCCATGCCGCATCTGGTAGCCGCCGGAGGATCGATCGTAGGGATCGCCTCGGCGTCCGCACTCCGTGCCAGCGCAGGCATCCCCGGATACAACGCAACGAAGGCCGCACTAACGATGCTCATGCAGTCAATTGCCGTGGACTACGGACCTTCCGGAGTCCGCGCCAACGCTGTTTGTCCGGGGTGGACCAGAACCGAAATGGCCGATATGGAAATGGACGAATACGGCACCGAACTAGGCTTGGAACGAGAGCAGGCCTATTCCTTGGCCACCTCGTTCGTCCCCAGCCGACGTCCAGCTAGAGCGGCCGAAGTCGGGAACATCGTCGCCTGGCTGCTCTCCGAGCAGGCCTCGTACGTCAATGCGTCTGTGATTCCGGTGGACGGTGGGATGATCGCCGGCGATCCAGGTTCCCTGACGCTGGATTCCCGGGTAAAGATGTCCGGCATCCAGCCCGACCACGTTCCCGCCCGCCCGTGAGGAAGCACTGAAGCCTCCCGACTGCCGCCGCCTACCTGAGACCACTCCCTCTTTCGGAAGGCTTGATCATGAGTGATCAGCTCGGCTCTATTCCCACAGCTCCCGCTGCACTTCATCGCACGTTGCGTTGGCAGGATGCCTTTGCGCTGGCCATGGCGGATTCCGGCCCCATGAAGCATGGAAGGGACGGTTCGCCCCGACTGGTGCGCCGGCCACCTTCGGTTATTGGTTCGATGCCCACATCGTCACAGAATCACTGGTTATGGCATGCATGGCCGATACGCGGTGGAGTCGCTTACGGTTAACGCGCGGTCACGCCGTTGGGACAGGCACACCAGTGGCCTGCTCAGCGGTCTGCATCGTCGATGACTTGGTGTTGATCGACCGTGAACCGATGACAGCCAACACCAGGGCCACAATCGCCAGGCCTACCAGCAGCAGGACCCAAGGCAGAGCTCCGCGTGCGGCGAGAATACCGGCGAATGTAGTGGCTACTGCACCCAGGGCGAACTGGCCCGCCCCGATGAGGGCAGCGGCTTGGCCGGTGTGTCGTTGTACGGCGCTCATGCACAGGCTCATTAGGGCCGGTTCGCTGAGTCCTAGTCCGAACATGGCAACGCTCATTGCTGCGACGAGAGCGCCCAGCGGCATGGTCGCTGCGGTGACCAGTACTGCTGCTGCGGCCCCGATGAGGGAGATGATGATGCCGATGATGCTCAGCTGGTAGGCGCCGGTTTTTTCTGCGAAACGGTTGGCTACGATGGCGCCGAGCATCAGTGCGGCGCCGGTTCCGCCGAAGACGAGCCCAAAGGTTTGCGGGCTGATGCCGAACTGGTCCTGATAGACGTAGCTCGCGCCACCGATGTAGGCGAACAGCAGCATGAACATCGTCGCCAGTGCGGCCAGCGGCAGACTAAAGCTGCTGGTGCGCAGCAGGGTGGAGTAGGCGGACAGGACACCGCGCAGCTTCAGGGGGTGGCGGGATAGTTTGGGGAGGGATTCAGGCAGGGCGAACCAGGACGTGAGGGACACGATGACGCCGAGTCCTGCCAGGGTCCAGAACACCGAGCGCCATCCGGCGGCGCCTTCGAGCAACCCTCCGGCGGCAGGTGCAACGATCGGTGCCAGCGCCGAGACGGTCATCAATACGGCGAAGAGCTTCATGGCCGCAGGGCCCTCAGCGCGGTCACGTACCGTGCTGGTGGCAACCACAGCAGCCAATGCTCCACCGACGCCTTGGAGCAATCGGGCGAGGACGAGCGTGGTGATGTTCGGCGCCAGGGCGGCGACCACTGATCCGACGATAAACAGGGCCAGCCCGATCATCAGCGGCTTGCGGCGTCCGATGGCGTCGCTGAGCGGACCGGCGAAGAGCTGTCCCAGTCCGAGCAGCAACAGGTATCCGGTCAAAGTCAGCTGCGTGACCCATACCGGTGCGGTGAACTCCTGGCTGATCTGCGGCAGTGACGCCAGGTACATATCGATGGCGAAGGGCACCAGCCCCACGATGGCAGCCAGGGAAAGCGTGGTGGAAAAACGTACAGACGTGGACATGAGCGTTGTTCTTTCATGACAGTAGAACCCCAGATGGCGGGGAGAGCAGGCGGGCACATCCACGGTGATGGTGCCAAGAAGTAACTCTACCCCTAGAATGGTACGAACGTACAACTTTGAGGATTGGACTACTTATGCCCAGCACCACTAGCGGTCAGTTGCGCGCCGTTCGACGCCACGACGCGATCCTCCGGGCCGCCTTGGGGCTGATGATTGGTGAGGGCATGTCCGCTGTCACTCATCGTCAGGTCGCGCAGGCCGCAGATGTCCCTTGGAGTTCGATCCGATACTACTTCACGACCCGTGAGGACCTTCTTCGGGCGTGCATGCAGCAGGACATGAGCGAACGCGATACCGAAGCCCAACGTGTCCTCGAGCAAGCACACCCTGGGCTGACAGCCAAGGAGACTGCGCGTTTGTTCCTGCGGGCTTTCTACGGGGCGGATCTCAGTGACAGGAGGCTCCTGGGGATCGTGGGGATGGTTGTAGACTGCGCGCGTGCCACACCTGAGCTCTCGAGCCTTCTCCAGGAACAGCGCGTGGTCATAGAGCGGGACTTTTCGGCATTGCTGGCCAAATGCGGGCGCGCTCACGTTTCAGTGTCACTGGCCGCTGCAGTCATCGACGGAAGCCTGCTCAACGCCGCCGCGCTCCGCCACGACAACCTCGCCGACATCGCGACAAACGAACTAGCAGCACTCCTGAACTGAGGCCTCCCACCGGAGACCCTCGTGCACACCATCCAGTTCAGCTCAGATCGTTCACCGTCCGGCGGCGCTGACCCTCTCGCAGGCGAGGAACTTCTGCACCTACCTCAGAACGTGGCCGACTTATTCGGCCGCGGCCTCCTTCAGTGCGGGTGAGCGGAGTAGGTGAAGAGCGTGAGGCCTACGATGACGCCGTGGACAAGGTGTTCCGGTACGACAACCCGGAGGACTTCGAGCCAATCACCCGCTGGTGGCACGAGGACTACGTGCCGGGAAGTTGATCCGGGAGAACCCTCAATGCAGTTCCAGATCCAGGTGCATGGGGATCCTCAACTGCTGCCCTGCCTCGAGGTCAATACTCGCCGCACGATGTGGATGAGCCGGGGACGAGAGATTCAAAGTTCTCTCCGTAGACGATCCAGTGAGTTCCGACGGCTTCCATCACCTTGACCTTCTCGATCCCCGGGACTCGTCGAGCGGCCTCGCAAATGAAGGTTGCACGTTCCGCCTCGCTGCTCCCGCTGTCACCTCTGGGATCAACCAGCGTCGTCTTAGCGATAAGTGAGGTTCCATCTTCCGCCGTCACGCTGGTGACCACGTTCGACTCGGCATACTCGTCGCGCTCGATCTCAGCCACTGCCAGCTCAGTGACTCCTGACGATTCCGAGACGGGCTGTGAGTCTGTGGTGGCAACGGTTGAGCTTTGTGTCGGGCTATCTGGGGCAGCCGTGGAACAGCCAGCGGATAGGATCGCGGCGAATACCAGCAGTGCGGACAGCTTGACGACTGGTTTCATTGACTTTCGTCCTTCGTCGGCATGGATGTGCTTTGATGGATGACATGCGCAAACCGCGGATTCGAACATCCTTCCGCACACATGACGGTCATGAGCATTATTCCTGATGAGGACCGTCACGTCCTGAGCATCGGCCTTTCCCTCCCCCTGTCACTGATGGGTACCATCACCAAGCTGATCGGGGCAGCCTGGCCGGAGTCCGCCATGCACAACGGGCACCGATCCATGGAGTTCCTTATTCCCAAGACTGAACCGATCGAGGTGACGGAAGAACCGGTGAACGAGGCTGTTGAAGCCAGCTGGGACGAGTTCGGGCTCGATGCTGCGTTGCCATTCCTGGCGTGGGTTGTACCACTCGCGTGCGGCATCTGTCAGCCAGATCGTCGTGTCGGAGTTCCACCCCGCGATGACCGTCGAAATATCGGTGTTGACGTGCAGCGCACGATTGGCACTACTGAGGTAGGCCATGGCTGTCATGTGCACCGCGTCCACCCCTCGGCGACCTTCTCCCAGTTTGGGATCACCCATTTGCCGTCATGCCCGGTACAACGAAACCAGTCATGACGACGCGATGCCGTGACCTCTAAGGGGTACTCCCGGCACAGTGACACCCAATCGTCCTCTGTGTGAACCTCATATGTTCTGCTGACACCACGCACGGGGATGACTGTGACGTGTTCCTCGCCGAAGGAGTCCTCGATGAGGTTCAGCCCCAGCGGTATCCGGCCGACCGACTGAATGGTCCCTTGCGGGAACGACCACCACGTCCCCGACCAATTGGCATGAGGGTCTCGGGGCCTTTCCTTGTCAGCGCGGACCTCCTCGGCTCGCGTGCCATGGGCCCAATCTGACAGGACTTGTGATGGCTGCCTGGGCAACGGTGCAGGATCGTCTGCCGACCGCCAGTCGATAGTCCACTGTTCGACCTGCCGGCCCTTCGACCACCATTCCGTAGAGGGCGCGGTGATCACGTGCTGGGCGGTCGGGCCAAGGCAGTCGTGGTTCGCGGCCGAACTCGGTTCCGTCACCGCCGCAGGGCTCACACCCCCGGCCGCAAGTGACGTGGTGGTCCTCCCCGGTAGTCAGAGCAGCCTGAGCACCCTCTTTCGCACGCTGGTAGGCGCGGGGCGGCCGTTGCTGATCGAGTCACCGACCTACTGGGGTGCGATCCTCGCGGCAGCGCAGGTCGGCGTGCAGCTCATCCCAATCCCGAGCGGGCCGCACGGCCCCAACCCTGACGACCTGGACCGCGCGTTCGCGCAGACCGGCGCACGCGCGTTCTACGCGCAACCGAACTTCGCCAACCCCACCGGCGGGCAGTGGTCGGCCGACCTCGCCGAGCAGGTGCTCGGCATCGTGAGGGAGCGGAGCGCATTCCTGATCGAAGACGATTGGGCGCACGACTTCGGCATCACGACCGAGTCGGCACCCCTCGCCGCCCGTGACGACAGCGGCCACGTCATCTACCTCCGCTCACTCACCAAGAGTGTTTCCCCATCCGTTCGGGTGGCCGGACTGATCGCACGCGGCCCCGCCCGTGACCGCATCCTCGCCGATACCCAGGCGCACACGATGTACGTCAGCGAGGCGCTGCAAACGGTTGCGCTCGATGTAGTCACCCAACCGGCTTGGCAGACGCATCTCCGCGCGCTCCGCAAAGAACTCGCCGCCCGCCGGGATCTCCTCATCGAGGCAATGCGCGAACACGCTCCCGCCGCACACCTCGAAGCCGTCCCCCGCGGCGGACTGAACCTTTGGCTCCGCCTGGCCGACGAAACGGATCTGACTCATCTCTCCCGCGATTGCGAAGCACAAGGCGTCACCATCGCCGCCGGCGACGACTGGTTCCCAGCAGAACCACCCGGCCGGTATCTACGCCTCAACTACTCCGGCCCCAACCCCGGAACATTCCCCGACGCGGCACGCATCATCGGACGAGCAATCACCACCGCGGAGACCGAGCCGCGCTATACCTGAACCGCTCACTACCCCGCCTCGATGCACCACAGCGGCGGTCCCGCTACACGATCCTCGATCGGAATGCGTGGGTCTCTTCTGCCAGGCTCACGTTGTCCGCATCGGTAGGCAGGGATCAGAGGGTCTGTCAGCGGTTCCTGAGCCAAGAGAGTTGTCCGGGCCGACGGGCTAGAAGGCAGCTAGTTCCAGTGGACTTTCCGTTCCTCAACATTCCGTTCACAAGCTGGTGCGGCCGGGAGGAAGACTGTTGCATGTGGATGAGCGCCCCGATCCGCACCGCAGCCAACCCGGCCGGGTTGGCTGCGGCAAACAGCTTGGCATGTGAACCTAGGACCGAGAATGCCGTCCCGACTCTAAGCCGGTCCCCCTCACCAAGTTCAGGGTTGCCTGTACATGTTCACGCAAGCGTCGACGGGCCAGCTCCTGATCGCCGACACTAATTGCGGCGAGGAGTGGGCCATGGCCCTGGGTCGGTGCCTCCTCCAGGCCGGGCTGGTGAAGCTTGGTGCCGAGCAATCGTGAAAGTTCGGCCTGAATCTGCCGTTCAGCATTGAGCAGCCGTTCTGAGCGGGAAAGTTCTGCAATGTAGAGGTGAACCCGCGCATCGGCGAATCGGTAACTCTCATAGTCCGGAGATTGGGAGTCAGCCTGGTGAACCAGCCCTCCGAGTTCCACCATCTCCCCTTCCGTGGCGTACTTCGCAGCCAAGGCAGCGCACTCCCCCGAGATGGCCTTCCGCCACGAGGTCAGCTCAGCGATGACCTCCAGCCGTGGGGCTGTGTCAGCAATGCGGGCAACGATCTCACCGATCCGCGGACTGACCACTGTGCCCGCGTGTCGCCCACGCTTGGTCTCCACAAAGCCCTCTTCTCGGAGAACCTTAAGCGCGCCCCGGACCGTCATCGGCGCGACCTGAAAGTACGTCGCAAGCTCAGTCTCTGAAGGGAGACGATCCCCGGCCCGTAGCGTGCCGGCGCACATCAGCTCGCTCAAGCGCCGAACGATGGCCTCGGAGACTCCAGCCTCCTCAATAGGGCGCAGCAGTGCAGTCCAACTATTCACACCCATGAAACATAACCTCTGTAGTTTAGAGTTCATTGACTGGTGGTTCGCAGGGTACGCACGTCCCCACCCTAACCGCGACGGTGGAGGCCGCGGGCTGCGAGGCCACACGAGTGAGCACGGCGCCGCACGGCGGTAAGAATGACGGAGGAGTCGGCATGACCAAACCCCTACAGCGTCCATTGAGAATTTTGGCATCATACTGCATGGACGACGCCAGGGTCTCTGAGCGATACGCCAACACGTTGCACTCCTTAGCGCAGCGGGCCGGGCAGGCACTGGCCTACGCCGGACCGGACATTCAGGTGCTGTTCGTCAATGCGAGCAGGCCCGGAGGACTAGCGTCAGAGCTGCTTGATCGAGTGGACGGCGTCGTCATTCTCGGTGGCGCGGACGTCGATCCCACGTTCTACACACAAGATCCGGCTGTCCAGAAACAGGCGGACACGCATGCGGTGAACCCCGAAGCTGATGTCTTCGAGATCGAGCTGGCTCGAAACGCAGTCGGACGGGACGTTCCGCTGCTTGGCATTTGCCGCGGCATGCAGGTGATTAATGTGGCGCTTGGGGGAACACTTGTTTCTGATATCGGCCCTGGAACCATGCACAACGTACGACCAAGCGCTGATGAGATGACAGAGCACGAGGTCCAGATCCTGGAGGGCACTAGGCTCTCCCACATTTATGGCGTAACCCGCGTCAGTGTCCGTTCAGCGCATCATCAGGCCGTCGCGCGACTACCTGAAACCCTTACGCCGGCGGCTTGGGCCAGCGACGGCCTGATTGAAGGATATGAGTCCTCCGGTTCTGGGTGGCTCGTAGGGATTCAGTGGCATCCGGAAGATTCTGGCGCTAACGACAACCATCTTCGAGCCCTTGCACGTGCACTCGTCAGCGCCGTCCGTTCTCACCGACAACTAGAGGACACTGTGAACTCGACACTGCGACCAGCCGTCTAGAAGTCTGATGCTCCAAAAACCGAGCTAAGGACCTGCATTCGGGTTTGTAGATCAAGTAACCGGCAAGTGCCTTCCTGGCGCGCCTGTTATCTGGCGTGCGACCGCAATGCGGTCGTGCATGACCTGACCATTCCCCGCCGAAGTGTCTGAAGTACTACCCAGAGATGGCGTGTCCCGCTTTTCAGTGGAAGCTGGACCAGGGCTCGGCAGGCAAACTCAGTACCTACATTCACCGAGGTCACGAGGACCCGACCCTCACTTGCGAGCTGTGCGCACTGAAGAACTTGTGAGAACGTCGGGCTAGCATGGGGTAGTGATCCTCATCGTTGCAAAGCACCAAATTAAGCCCGAGTACGTCGACCGCTTCCCCGAAATGGTCCGTCCCTTCACCGAAGCGTCCCGTGCCGAGGAGGGGAACCTGTTCTTCCAGTGGTCTCGCAGCCTAGAAGATCCTCATGAATTCGTACTCGTGGAAGCCTTCCGGGACGACGCGGCCGAAGCCCACGTCACCAGCGCGCACTTCGCCGCAGGACTGAAGGCAATGCGACCGGCGCTTGCCGCTACACCAAAGATCATCAGCCGCCAGGTCGATGGTGAGGGCTGGGACGAGATGGGCGAGCTGCAGGTCGGTTAATTCCGCATCCGATCACGCCGCCGACAGCAAATGATCGGTCAAATTCGACCGATGGGTTGAACCGGGTCCCTTGTGTGGCCGCTTGACGCAATGAGCGGCAACACAAGGACACCGAGTCCAGTAACCCATCATGAGACGCATACGGGCATGTCCGTCCGCCTCAGCAAGCACGGATCGACCCGGTCAACCCCGTGACGTGAGCCATGCGGATTCTCCGTTGCTCCGTGCTAGCAGCTGCTTGAGGTGCAGAAGCTGGGATGAGGCAGAATCGTCTACCAGCCTCGCGCCTTCCACTGGGCCAAGTGGGGCCGTTCGGCGCCGAGCGTCGTGCCCGTGCCGTGACCTGGATGAACGATGGTCGTGTCCGGCAGGCGATCAAAGATCCTCTCAGTGACATCGGTCAAGAGGGAGAGGAACCGATCCGGATCATCCTCGGTGTTGCCGACGCCGCCCGGGAAGAGCGAGTCGCCCGTGAACAGGTGCGCAGTACCTTCAGGATCGCGGTACAGCATCGCGATAGAACCGGGTGTATGCCCACGTAAGTGGATCACCTCAAGCTCGATGTCCTCGAAGGAATGCGCTTCTCCGTGACCCAGTGCGATGTCCGTCGGCACGCTGATTGCTTCGATGTCGTCCTCTCCGGCTGCAGTCGGTGCCTTCGTCACCTTTTTCACCTCCCCCAACGCGCGCACATGGTCCCAATGTGAATGCGTGGTGATGATGCCTGAGACGTGGGCCGTAGCGCCCGTGTCCTCCTGCGCATCAGTGAGGAGGGAGAGAATGGCCGGAGCATCGTCGGCGGCATCGATAAGGACTTGAGCGCCGCTGGCCTTGGAGGTGAGCACGTACACGTTGTTGCTCATCTCAGATACCGAGACACTGCGGATAGTGAGTTCGGACAGGTTGTACAAAGTGGGCACTCCTAGTGGTCAATGGTCATCCGGAAGAGCAACTGGCGTGCCCGATTATCAGTGACGCGTTCGTTCATCCTGGAATCCACCACCACTGTTGGCGGCGGACCGGCTCTCTATTCCGTGGGGGAGGGCTCCAAGGCGCGCACTAGTTCGCACAGGGTGTTCAGTACTGGGGTTGCCACGCCGCTCCGGGTTCCAAGGTCGACGACTGCACCGCCGATCGACTCCACCTCGGTCCGCCGGTGCGCTTCCCGGTCCATCAGCATCGACGTCTTGTGGTGCGTGTGATGGGCGAAGGCCTCGGACAAGGTGGTCTCGACCCGCTCCCGGGAGAGGGAGATGTCCTGGGCGGCCGCTACGGCCATCGTTTCGTCCAGGACCGCTGCAGCGAGGCCGCGCGCATGGGGCTCATCTCCGATCTGCCCGACCGTCAGGCCGGTGACGGCGCTGATGGTGTTCAGGGCTGCGTTGAAAGCGACCTTCTCCCAAACGGGGATCCGAATGTCCGAGGCGGCGAACGCATTCAACCCAGCCCGGTCGAGCACAGTCGCAACGGTCTGCGCCACTGCACCCTCAGTCAGCCCACCCAGCAACACCTTGCCTTTGCTCGCGCTGGTGATGGTCCCGGGTTCTGGCATATCCGCGGGAAAGTCCGTCATTCCCAGCAGGGTCCTGTCCTGGGTGAAGTACTCCTGGAGTACTTCGGCGTTTCCGAGCCCGTTCTGGAGGGTGAGTCCGACGCTATCCGGGCCGATGAGATGGGCTACCGATTTGACGGCAGCGCGAGTGTGGAATCCCTTGGTGAAGATGATGATCAGGTCGAAGGCTCCTTCCAGCTCCGAAGCAGGTGCCGCAGTGGCCGGAGTGTGCTGGCGGCCCTGGTCCGTGGTGAGCGTGATGCCCCGCTCGTTGAGCGCGTGCAAGGTCGTGGGATTCGTGTCTACGAAGACGACGTCCTCACCGGCCCACAGGAGGCGGGCCCCGAAAAGCTGGCCCATGGCCCCGGAACCGACGATCGCTGTTTTCATGTGGTGGAGTCCTTGGCGGTAGAGAGTGGCAGAAATCCCGGTCAGCCTAGGATCCTGCGAGTCTGCGCACCAATAGAAATCTTCTTCTCGGCCGATAGGAAACGCATATGGTCCCGCCTGAATCGTGTTCCCCAAGCCCTCGAGCAAAATAGAGGTTCTTTGTTTTGGTGCTCAATGACATCTATTTGCCTGATTCTGCGCCTGAACGTAGCGTGGCTCACATGCTGAGAGGAGCATCATGACCACCCTTATTGAGAATGACACTTCGACGTGGACTACCTGGACGCCCGAGCATCAATTCATCGGAGGCGCCTGGCGTCGGGGGCAATCCGAGAAGACGCTGACGGTTGCCAATCCCTATACCCAGGAAACATTGGGTGAGATCCAGCAGGCCTCGGTTGCCGACTTGGACGACGCCTACCGGGCTGCGGCTGAGGCCCAAGGGTCATGGGCTGCTGCGACCCCGGCGGCCCGCCAGGCCGTGATGCTTCGTGCGGCACAGATCATGGACGCGCGTCGGGAAGAGATCATCGATTGGCTCGTCAAGGAGTCTGGTAGCACCGTCCTTAAGGCCAACATCGAGGCCTCTGCCGCTCGGGCTATCACCATGGAGTCCGCGTCTTTTCCGGCCCGCTCCCATGGTCGCATTCACGAGTCCAACATTCCGGGCAAGGATAACTACGTCTACCGTGGACCGCTGGGCGTCGTCGGCGTCATCAGCCCCTGGAACTTCCCGTTGCATCTCTCGCAGCGCTCGGTTGCCCCAGCCCTGGCACTGGGCAATGCCGTGGTGCTGAAGCCGGCGAGCGATACGGCCGTCACCGGCGGGCTGCTCATCGCCAAGATCTTCGAAGAGGCGGGCCTGCCGGCCGGACTGCTTAACGTGGTGGTCGGTGCCGGCAGTGAGATCGGCGACGCCTTTGTCGAACACGAGGTTCCTTCGCTGATCTCCTTCACCGGGTCCACTCCGGTAGGTCAGAACGTCGGCAAGATCGCCGCCGGCGGCAGACACCTCAAGCATGTTGCCCTCGAGCTTGGCGGCAACAGCCCGTTCGTCGTCCTCGCGGATGCGGACCTGGATCAGGCGGTCCGCGCCGCGGCCATGGGGAAGTTCCTGCACCAGGGGCAGATCTGCATGGCTGTGAACCGCATCATCGTCGAGGATGGCGTCTATGACGAGTTTGTGGCCAAATTCGTGGCCCATGTCCGTACTCTCCCGTGCGGAGATCCGGCGGATCCGGCGACTGTCGTCGGTCCCGTCATTAATCGCTCCCAACTTGACGGACTTCTCGAAAAGGTGGCTCGCGCCCGGCACGAAGGTGCGCGCGTCATGCTGGAGGGGCAGGTGCAGGGACAGGTAGTGCCTCCTCACGTGTTCGCTGATGTGACCGAGGAGATGGAGATCGCCCGTGAGGAGATCTTCGGTCCGTTGGTAGGGATCATCCGAGTGGCCGACGAGGCCGAAGCTCTCCAGGCCGCGAACAACACGCCGTTTGGGCTCTCCAGCGCCGTGTTCACTGGCGACCTCCATCGGGGTATCAGCTTTGCCAAGGGCATTCGAGCCGGCATGACTCATGTCAATGACATCCCGGTCAATGATGAGAGCCACGTGGCCTTCGGTGGGGAGAAGAACTCGGGGCTGGGCCGGTTCAACGGTGACTGGGCCATCGACGAGTTCACCACCGAGCACTGGATCAGCGTTCAGCACACTCCGCGCGAGTATCCCTTCTAATCGGACTCTCGGTACGATCCGGCTGCCGGCCCTCCTCCGCTCTGGCGCAAGGTGGGGCCGGCGGCCAACGCTGTGTTGGCGGCCCAGTCAGGGATTGCCAGTGCCGGCTTCGGCTAGGACGCGCCTGAGGAAGTCGAGGAACCACTCCGCTGGCGTCGACCGGGTTTCCGCGTCTTTCCAGTAGAGTCGAACATCGAAACTGGGGATCTCCACGGGAAGTTCCCGGACGGTGACCGGCCAGAGGCGCTGGAAGATCTGCGCTACCCGCAGCGGGACGATGACGGCCAGGTCGCTGCTCGTCAGGGCGGCCGGCACGCTGGCAAAATGTGGCAGCCTCAACCTGACGTCGCGCCCTACGCCAAGAGTGGCCAGCGCTGCATCGGCCTGGGAGTGCCCCATGGCTCTATCAATGACCACGTGCCTCAAAGCGCCGAACTGCTCAACGGACAGGCGCCCGCCTTCGGGAGCAGCTGGGTTATCCGCGTCCAGTCCTTGCGGGATGACGCAGACATACCGCTCCTGGTCCAGGATCTCCTGGCGAGCGTGCCCGGGGAGCTCCACGCTAGCGATGGCCGCATCGACAGTGCCTAGTTCTAGCCACTCGGCGACATGGTCGATCTGCATCGGCACCACCTCTAACAGCACTTGGGGCGCCTCCACGGCCAGCCGTTCCGTCACCGCTGGCAGGAAGGCGAGTTCGCCGAGGTCTGAAAGGCACAACCTGAACGTGTGATTCGACGTCCGCGCGTCGAATTCGCGTCCCTTCTGGACGACATCCTCGACGTCGTTCGCGACCGCCTTGAACACGGCGAACAGTTCTATGGCTCGTCGCGTCGGTTGCATTCCCTCGGCAGTCCGGACGAATAGCGGATCCGAGAGCTGCTTGCGCAGCTTGGCCAGTGTGTAGCTCACGGACGGTTGCGAGATGGCGAGGGTCTCAGCCGCGCGAGTGAGGCTCCCGGTTTCATAGATGGCGATAAACGTGGGGATCAGGGAAAGCTCAAAGTGGCCCATGGCGGTATCTCGCGACCTTTCCTGCAGCGATGGCGTGGCTCGTACAGCGTTCTTGAGGCGTCGGAAGGCTCGCACTTCAGACAACACCACCATAATAGATTATTTCAATAGACGCAATTGAGGCTATTCATTGGACCTATGTGATTCGGTTCACTAGCGTTGCTTCAGATCAATCTCCGACCCTCAAGGATGGCCATGACCGCGATTCCGATTGACAAGCTCGTCAACGAGTCAAAGATGACGTCGTTCCATTGGCGCGTTGTCCTGCTGTGTTCGCTGCTGATGATCGTGGACGGCTACGACATGGTCTCCTACGGCTCAGTCGTCGCCGTGCTTCGGGAGGACTGGCAACTCACCCTGATCGAGGCGGGGGTGCTGGGCTCTGTCGCATTGGTGGGGATGCTCATCGGTGGGATGGTCATCGCCCCTCTCGCGGACCGCTATGGCCGGCGTCCCATCATCATTGCCTCCCTCGTCGCCTCAGCGGTGGCATCGCTCGGGTGTGCTCTGTCTGTGGGCGTGATTACTCTCGGCATCAGCAGAACGATCGTGGGCATCTCCATCGGCGCTCTAGCTCCCAACTTCATCTCTCTGGTCGGTGAGTACGCGCCCCGGCGATCCAAAGCGTTCCTTGTCTGCCTGGTCGCCGGCCTGTATTCGGCAGGCGGCATCATGGCTGCGCTGTTGGCAATCGTCATGATCCCTGCCTTCGGCTGGCGGAGTGTCTTCCTTTTGGCTACCGCGTTCATCCTGCTGGTTCCAGTGATGCTGAAGCGCCTTCCCGAATCACCGGAGTTTCTGAGCCGGCAGCCCCACCGCCGAGCGGAGTTCGAAAACGTCGTGTCCCGCATCGCCCCGCAGGTAGACTCCTCGACGGTCGTTGCCGTGGAGTCGGTCGGGGCCCCGAAAGCGCCCATCGCTGAGATCTTCCGCCACGGCAACGCCGTCAACACTGTTCTTATCTGGGTGGTTTTCTCCATGACCATGCTGCTTACCTATGGTTTGAATACCTGGCTGCCCACCTTGATGATGTCGGCCGACTACCCCTTGGGCTCGGGGCTGTTCAACTTGGTCATCCTCAACGTGGGAGGCCTAACCGGAGCGATAACCGCTGGTTGGCTCGCCGACCGACTGGGGATCAAGAAGATCATTCTCAGTTACTTTGTCCTGGCGGCTCTGTCTCTGACGGCCCTGGGCTTCAGCCCGAACGCCCTCGTCCTGAACCTGCTGCTCGTCGTGGCCGGCGCAACGACAATCGGAACCATGGCAATCATCCACGCCCTTGCCGTGGAGTATTACCCCTCGCTGGTCCGCTCGACCGGGGTTGGCTGGGCCGCAGGGGTCGGCCGGATCGGTGCCATCAGTGGTCCCGTGCTGGGGGGCGCACTCCTGGGGCTGGCCCTCCCGTTCCAGCAAAATTTCCTGGCCGTTGCCGTACCCGGCGTGATCGCCGCCGTGGCGATCGCCTTTGTGCGCATGTCGCGCAGCGCAGCCGGCCAGAGGCATCTGCAAGACTCGGCGGGCGCCCAAACCCGCGCCGCAGGCGACGCCGTACCCGCTGGTCGAGACTAGCCGCGCGGACCCGCCTCGCCGTGGCACGGACATCCCGAGCCGCCTGGATCACCACGAAAGACCGAGGCATCGAAGAAGTGCATTGACGCCCGGAGATTCGCGGGCGCGAGAGAGAAAGGCATCAACCGCGATGAAGAGTTTTCAGCCGCCTCCTCCGACTTTGGTCGCCGACCTTGGCCGTGAGACAAGTGAAGCTGGGGCTGACTGGCCTCGCCGGATCGCGATTATCGGTGCCGCCGGTACCGTAGGATCGTCCGTGGCCGCCCACATCGCCCTGGCCGGGCTAGGGCGTGAACTGTTTTTGGTGGACGTTCGCGAGAACCTCGTGGCCAGCCATGCCATCGACATCACGGACGCTCAAGTCGTCGCCCATGTCCCAGCGCCCCGGGTCGTCAACGGAGCGCCGGCGGACGGTCCGGTTGATGTCGTCGTGGTGGCCGCCTCCAAGCCAGAGGTGCCCGACGGCGACCGCAATGATTTTCTTGACGCCAATACCGAGCTGCTGGGCCTGTTGCGGCCGCAGATCGAATCCCTCGCCGGACCCGGTGGCCTTGTCCTGCTCCTCTCGAACCCGGTCGACATCCTGGCTGGATGGTTGTCCCGGAACAGCTCACTGCACGCTCACCGGATTCTGGGCTACTCCCTCAACGACTCCGCTCGATTCTGCTTGGCAGTGGCCCGGGTCCTCGGAGTCGACACCGAACGCATCGAGGGCAAGGTCATGGGCGAGCACGGCAACGGCCAGGTCCCCCTCTTTTCCAGTCTCACGCTGGACGGGCAACCTGTGGCCCTCAGCGCTTCCCAGCGGGATGACGTTCTGGCGGATGTCCACGGTTGGTTCCGTCGTTGGTCCGACTTGGAACCGGGCCGCAGTTCCGGTTGGGCCACCGGCGTGGGGGTGCGGTACCTACTGCAGGAACTGCAGGCCGGCCGACCCGTCGTCACCACCGCCAGTACCGAACACCTAGACGATTATCCGGGCTCCTTCATAGCCCTAGAGGTTCGGCGAACCGAGGACCGCATCGACGTCCTCCCGCCGGCCGCTGAACCAACTGAGGCTCTGGAGCTGCTCGCCGCAGCCCGGCGCGTTCAAGCTGAGGTAGACGCCTTGGCGTGATCAGGAAACCCTCTAGACCGCCCCGATTGAAACAACAGAGAGCGAGCCGGTCACGGGCCAAACCGCTCTCTTCGTCTCTCTCTCCCGGTGGCTGGGACATCGGACACAGTGAAGGCTTCACTCTCGAATCGCACTACTGAAGGGAATCAAATCATGGCAGAGAAACAGACGGTCCTGGAAGCATCCGCAGATCTGTTGCGAGCCCACGGGATGACCACGATCTTTGGCAATCCAGGCTCCAACGAGCTGCCTTTTCTAGCAGGACTCGGGCCCGACTTCGACTTCGTCCTGGGTCTGCACGAGCAGGTCGTGGTCGGCATGGCCGAGGGCTACGCCCGCGCCACCGGCCGACCCGTGCTGGTGAACCTGCACGCCGCCTCAGGGACTGGCAACGCCATGGGCGCGTTGACCAACGCTCGGTATGCCCACATACCGCTGGTGTTGTTGGCTGGTCAGCAGGTCCGCCGCACAGTCGGGCAGCAGGCGATGCTGGCCAACGTGGACGCCGGAATGCTGACCTCACCGCTGACCAAGTACGCCCACGAACCGCTGGCCGCCGCCGATGTGCCCCGTACCCTCTCCCAGGCCGTTCTCGAGGCCACCACCCACCCCCAGGGCCCCGTCTACGTCTCGGTCCCACTGGATGACTGGGCGGAGCCAGCCCTGTCCGACGACGCCCTGCTGAGCCATCGCTCTGTGAGCACCGCGGGGGCTTTGCCCGAGCATCTGGCCGAGGAGCTGATCGCAGCTATCGACGGCGCGCAGAATCCTGCTTTGGTACTCGGTCCCCAGATCGACGCGGCAGCCGTGGCAGATCCGGCGGTCCTCGACTCCGTGGTCCGCCTGGCCGAGCACGCCGATGCCGCCGTGTACGTCGCGCCGTCGCCGCCCCGCGGTCCGTTCCCCACCACCCACCCCAACTTCGCCGGCGTCATGGTCCCGGGAATCGATTCCGTGCGCCGCCAACTGTCCGGACACGACGCCGTGTTCGTCCTCGGTGCACCCGTGTTCCGCTACCACCGGTGGGAACCGGGGGACTACCTCGACGCCGGCACGTCGGTGTGGCACGTGACCCAGGACCCCTCTGAGGCTACCCGGGCGCCGTTCGGCCGGGCAGTCATCGCTGACGTCGCCGCCGCTATCACGGTGCTGGCCAATAAGGTGCGGGACCGCGGGTCCCGGCGTCCGAAACGCGAGCTGCCCGCGGCCAGGACCTCCACGGAGGGTATGACCGGTACGGAGATCCTGGAAGTGCTGAACCAGCACGTCCATGACGGGGTCGTCTACGTCAATGAGACCACCACCCTGGACTTGGAGTACCTCGAGCGGATCGCGATCGACCAACCCGGCCGGTATCATTTCCCAGCCTCCGGAGGATTGGGCTTCGGCCTGCCAGCAGCCGTCGGGATCGCTCTGGCCTCCCCGGAGTCCACCGTCGTGGCCACCGTCGGGGACGGATCGGCCAACTACGGGATCACTGCCCTGTACACGGCCGCCCAGCGCGGCACGCGCACCGTGTTCGTGATCGTCAACAACTCCGGATACGGAGCGCTGGCGGGCTTCGCTCGGCGCATGGGCGTGCCCGACGTGCCGGGGCTGACGCTGGGCGAAATCGACTTCGTCGCCCTGGCGCAGGGATACGGGGTGAACGCCAGCCGCACCACCACCCGCGAGGAATTCATGGCCACCTATCGCCAGGCGCTACAGGCAGAAGGCCCCGTCCTCATCGACGCCAGAGTGGTGTGATACACAACTAGAGGAGCGGGGCACAGAAAATACCAGCGCATACTAACTCCTGGCAAGCCGCCTCAACCATGTCTGCCGGCCATGAGGGGCTGAAAGGAGAAGGTGTGTGACGGTCCGGCCGGTTTCGAGAGGAGGCGGGCGTGACTGGCGCGACCGAGGGAACAGAGGCGTTGTTGGATTCTTATTGGAGGTGGCCTCGGCGGTCTCCATTTGGCGCCAATTGAGTTGTCACGCTGTCGCGGCAGTATCCGTGAGTTCTCAACTCATCTACATCCTGAGAAACAGGTGTCAGTCAGGGTGGGTCCCTCAGAGGGCGCGCAGTGGAGTTTTCGAGTGGGGGGCATCGTTCCATTGGGACGCACCGGAACGTTGTCTTCCCATGCTAGTTCATCGCTGAAAACCGTAGCTATGGCAAGACCCCTAGTCAGAAACGGTTTCGGCCATTGGAGTGCCCTGACTCAGGTGCGGTGGTGCTCCCGCATCAGGCCCGGGATCGCGAGATCAACGAGGCCGTGTCCAGCCGGTTCAAACAAGGCCGACCGCCCAGACTGCGTCGAAGCCGGCTGGCTTGCTGACAGGGCTTTCCGGCCGGGGTCCGCCCGCAGTGCGGGCCGCGTGGGGATCGTCGCCATCAACGGGACGGGCCGCGGGCACGATCAAAGCAATGGCGAGGGCTGTAGCCACCTCGATGGCCGCCGTCGCCCAGAAGAGCAGGCCAACCGGGCGAACTGGGCGACGTCCGTGCCCAAGATGGCGGGCAGCTCTCCGAGGAACCGCGGGTTCAGGGCCGGGGTGGAACGCCCCGTGCCGCCCTGAAGGGGCTCGCCCCGTCCATCCGTGGTGCGGGCCAGCATTGCGGGTGCGGACCTCGCCGCGTCAGGACGTGGACCAGGCCGCCAGTTCATTGCCGCCGGGATCGGTGAAATGGAATCGCCGGCCGCCGGGAAACTCGTAGGGGCCCTCGGTGATCTGCCCGCCGGCCGACCGCACGGCCTCCACGGTCGCGTCGAGGTCGTCCGAGTAGATGATGACCAGCGGCATCCCGGATCCGGCGGCCGCGTGGGGGTTCAGGCCGCCGACCTCACCGTCACCCTTGGTCGCCTGGATGCCTGCGTAGTCAGGGCCGTAGTCGTTGAAGGCCCAGCCGAAGGCCTCGCCGTAGAAGGCCTTGGCCGTCTCCAGGTCCGGGGCGGCGAGCTCAACGTAGTCGATGGTGTGGTGGGTGGGTGCCATCGGTCCATCTTAAGGAGGCTGGCGGGCCGGCGTCGATGATCCGGTGCTCTGTCCGTCTCCCGCGTCCGTCCATCCGAGGTTGTCGCGGCCGGGTGTGGCGTGGTCCACAATAGGGCCATGACAACGGTCGACCCTCGCCAGCCCACGCCCTTTGAGCTGCACATCCCCGCGTCCGCCCTCGAGGACCTGAACCGGCGGTTGGCCCACACGCGGCTGCCGGACCCGGCGCCGGGTGACGCGTGGGCCCACGGGACCGACGTCGGCTGGCTGGCCGAGTTGGTCGGCTACTGGCGGGACGGGTTCGACTGGCGGGCCCAGGAGGCCGAGCTGAACTCCTTCCCGCAGTTCCGCAGCGAGGTGCGCGGGATCCCGCTCCATTTCCTTCACGTCCAGGGGCAGGGGCCGGCGCCGATGCCTTTGCTGCTCAGCCACGGATGGCCCGGCTCGGTGTTCGAGTTCCTGGACCTCATCCCGCGGCTGACCGACCCGGCCCGCTTCGGTGGAGACCCGGCCGATGCGTTCACCGTGGTGGCGCCCTCCCTGCCGGGCTACGGGCTCTCCTTCCGGCCGGGGCAGCCTCGGCTCGGAGTGCCGGAGATGGCCGATCTCTTCGCTGAGCTGATGACGGAGGTTCTCGGCTACCGCGCGTTCGCGGCTCAGGGCGGAGACTGGGGTGCACATGTCTCCACCAACCTGGCCGTCCGCCACCCGGAACGCATCACGGGTATCCACCTGAACTTCCTGATCGGGCTGCCCGGCACGGTTCCCGCCGGACATGCCACGGAGGACGAGCGGCGCTACCTGGAGGAGCAGGCGGAATGGCGTCGGCAGGAGGGCGCCTACACGCAGATCCAGGGCACCAAGCCCCAGACTCTCGCGGCTGCCCTGATGGACAGCCCGGCCGGACTGGCGGCGTGGATCAGCGAGAAGTTCCACGCGTGGACAGACCACAGCGGTGACGTGTTCGAGGCGGTGGGCCGGGATCGGATGCTTGCGGACATCGCCCTGTACTGGTTCACCGGAGCCGTCGCCTCCTCGTTCTGGCCGTACCACGCGCAGGTCCAGGGCATCGGGCCCTTCTCCGGCGGTGCCACCGTGGACGTGCCCACCGGCTATGCAGCATTCCCCGCCGAGATCCGGGTGCCGCCGCGCAGCCTGGCCGCCCGGCATTTCACGGACATTCGCCGCTGGACGCAGATGGACCGTGGCGGGCACTTCGCGGCACTCGAGCAGCCCGAGGCCCTGGCGGAGGAGATCACCGCGTTCTTCCGCGACCTCCGGTGACGGTGGTGAGCCTTACTCCGCGCCCCCGCGGCGTGGTTCCGGTCGCCGAGGCCGGGCCCGGAGCGCGGGGTGCGCCGGGCTCGTCTGCTGGACCGCGCCGCCGTCGTGGTCCGGCCTAGCGGTTGACGTCGACGATGGTGCGCCCGCGCGTGCGTCCGGCCAGGATCAACTCGGCGTAGGGGATGGTGTCCGCCAGCCCGATCGTCGTGGTCATCTCATCCAGCTTCTCCAGGTCCAGCTCCGCGGCCAGTGCGTCCCAGGCCCGCTGCCGCAGTGTCCGCGGGGCATTGACGGAGTTCGCGCCCGTGAGCGTGACGCCGCGCAGGATGAACGGTGTGACAGAGGTGGGGAGGTCCATGCCCTGGGCGAGGCCGCACGCCGAGACGGTGCCGCCGTACCGCATCTGCGCGAGGATGTTGGCCAGGGTGGTGCTGCCGGCGACGTCGATGGCCCCGGCCCACCTCTCGGACTGCAAGGGCTTGCCCAGCTCATCGGAGAGATCGTGGCGGTCGATCAGGTCGGCGGCGCCGAGGCCGCGGAGGTAGTCGCCCTCCTCCTCGACGCGTCCGGTGGAGGCCACCACGCGGTAGCCGCGGCCGGCCAGCAGGGACACCGCCACGGAGCCGACCCCGCCTGCGGCACCGGTCACCAGCACATCACCGGATTCCGTGGTCACCCCAGCGTCCTCCAGCTGCAGGACGGAGATCATCGCGGTGAATCCGGCCGTGCCGAGGGCCGCGGCGCGCTCCGGGCTCAGCGCCTCGGGAAGTTCCACGAGGGCATCCGGCCGAACCCTGGCGCGGGTGGCGAAGCCGCCATGGAGGGACTCTCCGATGCCGTCCCCGTTGAGCACCACGGTGTCTCCGGCTGACCACTTCGGGTCCTCAGAACGGGTCACCGTGCCCACGATGTCAATCCCCGGGATGATCGGGAAGCTCTGCAGGATGCCCCTGCCGCCACCGTTGATGGCCATGCCGTCCTTGTAGTTGTAACTGGAATAGAGCACGTCCAGTTCCACGGTTCCGGATTCGCCGACGCCGACCAGCAATTCGTCCTCCATCACCTCTCTCACCTCGGCCTCGGCGCCCTTGGCTGCCACAATCACTGCGCGCATGCGTCCTCCTTCGTTCGGTTTTCGTTCGATACCGGTGGCTCTTCTCCACTCACGGTACGGAGGAGCACTGCCGGGCGCCATGGGCCCAGGGCAGTTTTCCCGCCGATCCTGATTAGTCCCGGTCATGATGACCGGGAAGAGTCAGGATCACCGGGAATCGTGCGAGAAGTAGGTCAACGCCAGGGCTCAAGCCGCAGCGTTGGATCACCGGGAATCTTGCACAGGGGAGCCTCCGCATCCACCGCCCCGGGCGACCTCGAGGAACTCGGCTGCCGTGCCGCTGTCGGGCAGTCGACCCCGCCAGACGGCTTGGAGCATGCGATCGAGTCGTGGCCCACGCGTCGGGATCTCGGCGAGCTGGCCGGAACGCAGGTAGCCCTCCACTGCGAGGCGGGACAGGACGGCGGGGCCGATGCCCTCCACGACGGCCTGGCAGATCGCCGAATTGCTGTTGAGCTCCACGAGCGGGGCGGGGCGGTGGTCGTCCACGAGGCGGTCGAGGAACGCGCGGGTTCCGGACCCCTCCTCCCGCTCGACCAGGGCGGTGGTGGCCAGTTCGTCCGGGTCCAGCGGCTCGGTGCGGCGGGCCCACGCCTGCCCCGGAGCGGCGACGACGACCAGCTGGTCCGTGAAGACCGTGACCGCGCGCAGGTTCGCCGGCAGGTCGGGAGTCTCCACGAAGCCCAGTGCCACCGTCCCTGCCGTCACCGCCTCGATGACGTGGGCCGAGTTCATCACGCGCAACTGGGTGGCCACGCCCGGCCGCCGCGCCCTGAAGGCCCCGATCCATCCCGGCAGCAGGTGCTCCGCGATGGTCATGCTCGCCCCGATCGCCAACTCCTCCTGCCCCCGGTGCGCCAGGGCATCGGCCCCCGCGGACAGTCGGTCCACGCCGTCCAGCACCTCGCGCGCCCACTCGACGGTCAGCACGCCCTCCTGGGTCAGCGTCGAGCCGCGGGTGGACCGGCGCAGCAGCGTGTATCCCAATCGCCGCTCGAGCGTCCGGAGGGATCGGGAGGCGTTGGACTGCGCAATCCCGGCCGCCCGCGCCGACGAGCTCAGGCTCCCGTGATCGGCAACTCCCACCAGCAGGCGCAGCATGGTCAGGTTCAGCCACGAGTCGATGTGCGGGGCGTGGGACGGAGCATGTGACGGGGCATGCTGCTGGGCGTGCTGCGGGCCAGGCAGGCGGCTCTGCTGTGGGTCATCCTCTGCTGCTGTGGACATATCAGCATCATATGACCGCGTTGGTCAGGCGGGGGCTACTGGCGGTCCGCCGGTGCTGGAATCGTCGAAGGATGCCCTTAGCTGACAGCATCCGAAACCGCTCCGTAGCACCCTCGCCGACCCCTGGGGACGGCGGCGAGCGCGGTTCGGCCCCCGTGGATCGGCAGGAGACACGGCGGGGCTTCCGCTGGTTCCCGACGCCGGCCCTGCCCGGCCTCGCCGTCTGTCTCACCGGGGCGGGACTCGCCTGGGGGCTGGTTCAGCTACTGCCGGGCAGCATCAGCCCGCTGCTCGTGGCGATTCCGGCCGGGGCGTTGTGGCGGAACCTGGCCCCCGTGCCGGCGGTGCTCGCGCCAGGGGTGGCTATCGCGGCCAAGAAGCTGCTGCGCACGGGAATCGTGCTGCTCGGGTTGCAGGTGTCCCTGACCTCGGTGCTGGACCTGGGCTTCGGGGTGCTGGCCGTGGTGGTGGCGTCCGTTGCGGTGACGTTCTTCGGGACACTGTGGATTGGTGCCCGGCTGGGGATCAGTCCGGCCCAGCGGTTGCTGATCGCCTCCGGCTTCTCCATCTGTGGCGCGGCGGCGGTGGCCGGCATGGACGGGGTGACCAAGGCCAAGGAGGAGGAGGTTGCCACCGCCATCGCGCTGGTGGTGCTGTTCGGGACGTTCATGATCCCGCTGGTGCCGTTCGTCGGCGGGCTGCTGGGCCTGCCGGCGGAGACGCTCGGGATCTGGATCGGGGCCTCCACCCATGAGGTTGCTCAGGTGGTGGCCGCCGGTGGGGCGGTGGGTGGTGGTGCGCTCGCCGTTGCCGTGACGGTGAAGCTCGCCCGCGTGCTGATGCTGGCACCGATGGCGGCCGGGGTGTCCATCCACCTGCGGCGGCAGCAGCGCCGGGCGGTCACGGCTGGCGGGCTCGGCATGGACGGCGGCTCCGGCACTGGTTCCACCGTAGGCCCCGTAGTTGGTCCCGCTGCCTCCTCCCGGGCAGCGAAGCAGACGGCGAAGCGTCCACCGATCGTCCCGCTGTTCGTCCTCGGTTTCGTGGCGGCCATGATCCTGCGGACCACCGGGGTCCTGCCCGAGGCTGTCCTGGACGTGGTCCAGATCCTGCAGACGCTGCTGCTCTCGGCGGCGATGTTCGCCCTGGGACTCGGGGTCCATCTGAAGAGCCTTGTCCGGGTCGGTTACCGGCCGGTGCTGCTCGGCCTGCTCTCCACGGTGGTGATCCTCGGGATCTCGCTGGGAGGCATCGCCGCGCTGGGGCTGTAGCACCGGCGTCGGGCCCCGGTGGCTCAGTAGTTCTGCGGCGGATCGGAGGCAGGGAAGGAGGCCTTGCCCCAGTCGTCCGCGCGGGCATCATCCTGATCATGCCGGGCCTGGGCCTTCGTGGCCTCCGCCATGAGCTGGTCGGCCACCTCAGCGTGGGTGCTCGTGGCCTCGGCAGTGGCGGTGTGCGTGGTGTTGCTGGTCTCGGGGCCAGTTCTCGGATCGCCCACGACGTCTCCTTTCGCCTGTTCCCATCATCGGTCTCCCGGCTCCGCCGTGCACGGGTTCATCGCCGCCCGGCCATTTGATTGACGATCCACATCGTTGATCAAGTCCTCGGCGCCGCTGTGCGGTGAGCGCGCCCGCCAGCGTCTGCCCCAGAGGGGCTGACGAATATCAAGCGACATGATATTCTCTACAGACATTCCGTCCGTGATGCACCTCACTTATCTGGGAGATCGCCATGAAGTACAGCCGTCTCGGCACCGCAGCCCTCGCTGGCCTGACCGTGCTCGCCCTCGCCTCCTGTTCCTCGTCGGATGCCGGCGTGGAGTCCTCCGGTGAGGGGTCCGCGTCCACTGCCTCCGGTGAGGTCAACACCGAGGCTCCGGCGTATGACCTGCTGCCGGAGGACATCAAGTCTGCCGGGGGCATCACCATCGCCGGTGACACCCATCCGCCGTACCGCACTCTGCAGGAGGGTGGCGAGATCACCGGCATTGACCCGGACATCCAGGAAGCCCTCGCCGAGCAGCTGGGCGTCCCGTTCACCATTCAGACCACGTCCGGGCTGGACGCCATGCTGACCGGCATGCTGTCCGGCCGCTATGACGCCTTCAACGGGCCGGTGCGCACCACCGCGGAGCGGGAGGAGGACTTCGACGCCGTGGTCTGGATGACCACCCGGACGTCCTACCTCTACCTGAGCGAACGGCAGGACGACCTGGGCGCACCGGAAGACCTCTGCGGCGCCCGCGTCGCCGGCGTCACGGGCTCCGTCACCGAGAGCCAGCTGGAGCGCTACACCGAGTGGTGCGCGGGTGAAGGCCTGGAGGCCCCCGAGTTCCTCGGGCTGGAGGACACCAACTCCACGATTCTCGCCGTCCGGTCGGACCGCGCCGACTACGCCGGGACCACCCAAACCGCAGCCATCGACATCCAGAACCAGGACGAGGGCGTGTTCGAGTTCATCGCCCAGTCCGAGGAGCAGGGCGCCGGCGTCGACCAGCTCGCCATGTTCATGCCCAAGGACAATGAACTCTCCGAGGCCATGCTGGCCGCCTTCGAAGGCATCTTCGAGAACGGTGAGTACGACCGCATCATGGCCGACTGGGACCTGGACGATGTCAAGGTCGACGCCCCCACCCTCAACCCGATGACCGGCCAGACGTCCGGTGAATCATCCGGCGAATGACCGTCTCGGAGATGCCCATGACCACTGCCGCACCCCCCGTGCGAACCGATGCCGTCGATGTAGCCGACGCCCGTCCCCGGATCAGGCCCCTGCGGATCCTGGGCACCGTGGTGCTGGCCCTCATGGCCTTCGGCATCCTGTCCTTCCTCGTCACCAACGAACGGTTCGAGTGGCCGATCGTCGCCGAGTACCTCTTCAACCCGAGCGTCCTGCTCGGCCTGCTCACCAGCATCCTGCTGATGGCGGTCGCCATGGTGCTGGGCACCTCCCTCGGCGTGGTGCTCGCTGCCGGACAGCTCAGCGACTACTGGCCCGCACGGTTGGCGTGCAAGGCCTTCGTCGGCTTCTTCCGCGGGGTCCCACCACTGGTTCAGCTGATCTTCTGGTTCAACCTCGCCTACCTACTCCCGCGGATCTCCGTGGGCGTGCCGTTCGGGCCAGAGTTCTTCAGCTGGTCTACGAACGATCTCATCACGCCGTTGACCGCGGCCATCATCGGCCTGTCCCTGCACGAGGCGGCCTACATGGCGGAGATCATCCGGGCGGGCATCCTCTCGGTGGACCAGGGCCAACATGACGCCTCGGCGGCCATGGGCTTCAGCCGGTGGCACTCCTTCAGCCGGATCGTGCTGCCACAGGCCATGCGGGTCATCATCCCGCCGACCGGCTCCCAGGTCATCGCGACTCTCAAGGGCACCTCCCTCGTCAGCGTCATCGCGATGGGCGATCTCCTGCATGCCGTCCAGGTCATCTACAACCGCACCTATGACGTGGTGCCCATGCTGATCGTGGCGGTGATCTGGTACCTCATCGCGGTCTCCGTCCTCACGGTCATCCAGGGCAAGGTCGAGGCCCACTACAGCCGCGGTGCCACCCGCACGGCCCCCAAGGCCACCGGGCGCACGGCCGCGGGCACCGCTGCCCAGCCGGTTCCCGACGCCGGCCTGGCCGGTACCCCGATCGACAACCGGACCAAGGAGAACCAGTGATGAACGGATCCCAGACCGGCACCGCGCGCGGCGCGGCGGGAGCGGCACTCGCCACCCCGGTGCTCGAGGTGGTGGGCCTGCGCAAGCAGTTCGGCGACCACACGGCCCTGGACGGCATCGACCTGACCGTCAACGAGGGCGAGGTGGTGGCCATCCTCGGACCCTCCGGCTCCGGCAAGTCCACCCTCGTTCGGTGCATCGACCAGCTCGAGACGATCGACGGCGGTGCCATGTACCTGGACGGGGATCTGCTCGGCTTCGAGCAGGGCCGCACCCTGCGCCCGCTGACCGATGCTGGGGTCCGCGCCCAGCGCCGCCGGATGAGCATGGTGTTCCAGCAGTTCAACCTGTTCCCGCACTGGACGGTGCTGCGCAACGTCACCGAGGCCCCCATCGCGGTCCACGGGGTCCCCTCGGCCCAGGCCAAGGAGGCTGCTCGGGGCCTGCTGGAGAAGGTGGGCCTCTCGGACAAGGCGGACGCATACCCGCGGCAGCTCTCCGGCGGCCAGCAGCAACGCGTGGCCATCGCCCGGGCAGTGGCCGTGGAGCCACGGGTGCTGCTGTTCGACGAGCCGACCAGCGCCCTGGACCCGGAACTCATCGACGAGGTGCTGCAGACCATGAAGGCCCTGGCCGCCTCCGGCCGGACCATGGTCGTGGTCACCCACGAGATGGAGTTCGCCCGCGAGGTCGCGGACCGGTGCGTGTTCATGGCCGAAGGCCGGGTCATCGAGGACCGACCCGCGGACGAGTTCTTCCGTGCCCCGGAGACGGACCGCCTGCGCTCCTTCCTGGCCCGCTCGATGCGGGCCAACGACGAGCGGCAGGGTTGACGACGGGCATGGCACCGAAGACCATCGTCATGGCCACCGGGGACCTCGTCCTGGAACGCGAGGACGCCACCTCGCTCTTGGCCGCCGTGGCTCCGGTCCTGGCGGAGGCCGATGTGGTCATCGGCCAGCTCGAGGTGCCGCACACCGACGCCACCGCCACGATGTCCTCGGACGTGCCCGCCCTGCCCGCGCCCCCGTCCGCGCTGGACGCCGTGGCCGGTGCGGGCTTCGATGTCCTCACCCTGGCCGGCAACCACGTCTATGACTTCGGCGGCGAGGGGATCGAGGACACCCGGCGGCACTGCAGGGACCGGGGCATGCTGACCACCGGTGCCGGCGGCGACCTGGAGGAGGCCTGGCAACCGGCCGTCGTCGGGCACCAGGGTCGGCAGATTACGGTGCTCAGCGTCAATTGCGTGGGTCCTCGGGAGTCCTGGGCCGGGAGCAGCAAGGCCGGCTGCGCCTGGGTTGAGGTCATCACGCACTACGAACCCCGGGGCGCCAATCCCGGAGGCCCGCCGCGGACCTACACGTTCGCCGAGCCGCGGTCCTTGGCGGCCTTCTCGGGCCGGGTCGCGGCCCAGGTGGCGGACGGTGCGGACGTGATCGTCGCCCTGCACCAGGGGCTGGTCCACCAGCCCGTGGACATCGCGCAATACCAGTACGAGATCGCCCACGCGGCGATCGACGCCGGGGCGGTGGCCGTGATCGCCCACCACGCCCACATCCTCAAGGGCGTAGAGGCCTACCGTGGCAGGCCCATCTTCCACGGCCTGGGCAACCTCGCCACGGTGACGCACGCCCTGGGCGGCCAGCCCGGGGACTCACCCGAGCGCAGAGCCTGGGCCCGGGAGCGGATCCGGCTGTTCGGGTTCTCACCGGACCCAGCCATGCCGGAGTACCCCTTCCACCCCGAGAGCCGGAACACGGCGATCGCCGTCATCACCCTGGGTGCTGAGGGCGAGGTCGGCGCAGAGGTCATCCCGTGCTGGATCGACGACGACGCCCGGCCCGTTCCCGTGCCCCGCGCCGGTGGCGGCGAGGACGTGGGCCGCTACCTGCAAGAGATCACCCGCGAAGCCGGTCTGGACACCGTCCTGGCCTGGAGCGGAGACCGACTGACCGTACAACTGGAGGACCATCCCCGATGAACACCGTGACCGCACCGCTCAAGGGCAAGACCGTCATCGACCTGACCACCGCCCTGGCGGGCCCCTATGCCACCCTGCTGCTGGCCGGTCTCGGCGCCCGGGTGATCAAGGTGGAGAACCCCGCCCGGGGTGGGGACTCCTCCCGCAACAACTCTCCCTACGTCACCGAGGACGGGCTGAGCCTGCGCCGGACCTCGGATGACGACATGTCCGTCTCGATGATGCTCCGCGGCCGGGGCAAGGAATCGATCACGCTGAACCTGAAGCACCCGGAGAGCCGCCAGGTGCTGTTCGACCTCATCGGTGAGGCGGACATCCTGGTGGAGAACTACAGCGCCGGGGTGACCAAGCGGCTCGGGATCGACTACGCCTCCGTGCGCCACCTGAACGAGAAGCTGGTCTACACCTCGATCAGCGGTTTCGGTGCCGGCCCGGACAACGGGGACCGCAAGGCCATGGACACGATCGTCCAGGCCCTCAGCGGCGTGATGATGACCGCCGGAGAGCCGGGGCAGCCCCCGGTGCGCTTCGGACTGCCGATCGGAGACCTGTCCGCACCGCTCTTCGCGGTGATCGGCACCCTGGCCGCCGCGCTGCAGGCCGAGCACACCGGCGAGGGCCAGCACGTGGACGTCTCCATGCTGGGGGCGCTGACCTCCATGGTGGCCTGCGAGCCCTTCGACGCCCTGGAGTCGGTGGGCTTCCCGCTGCGCACCGGCGCCTATGTGCCCCGGCTGGCCCCGTTCGGGACGTTCCGTGCTGAAGATGGCTATTTCGCGATCTGCGCACCCACCGACCAGTTCGCCTCCGGGGTGCTCCGCGCCATTGACCGGCCGGATCTGTTGGACGCCGAGGACTTCGCCACCCGGGACGCCCGCGTGGCCAATGCCGACCGCCTGCACGGACTGATCGCCGGCTGGGCCGCCGAGAAGCCGCTGGATGAGGTGCTGCAGGCCCTGACCCGTGAGGGAGCGCCGGCCGCCCCGGTGCGCTCGACCGCCGAGGCCGTCCGGGATCCGCAGGTGGTCCAGCGCGGCGAGGTGGTCCCGCTCGTCCACCCGAAGTTCGGGCACTTCGACGGGCTCTACGGCTCCGGACTGCCCGTGGTCTTCTCCGCCAGCCAGACCACCCTGGACGTGCCGGCCCCCCATCTGGGCGAGCACACCGACGCGGTCCTGGAGGCCCTGGGCTACGACGCCGGCCGGATCGAGGATCTGCGCGCCGCGGGAGTGCTGTGAGCACCAGCGGGACACCGGTGGTGCCGGGACCGGCCCTCACGCCGGCACCGAGGCCGCGTTCCGGCGGCGGGCTCGAGACCGAGCCGAGGGTGGGTGTGGTCGGGGCGGACGTGCCGCGGCAGATCGTCCTGGCCTGCGGGGCCGTGCCGGTGCGGATCCTCGGCTCGTGGACCGGGGCGGTCTCCCAGGAGGCCACCGAGCTGCTCGGGGCCACCGATGCCGTGGCGGCCCGGGTGCTCGACGAGATCCTCTCCGGTGCCCATGATGGGCTATCCGGACTGGTGGTCTGCAACGACTCCATGGCAGACCTGCGCGTGTACTACGTCCTGCGCATCCTGGCCGAGCGCGGCCGGGTGCCGTTCCCGGTCCACTTCCTGGATGCGCCCCGCGGCGGCGGCGATCACCGGCGGCGTTTCGTGTCCCACCAGTACCAGCGACTGGCGGCCTTCGCCTCCGGGGTCACCGGCCAGCAGGCCGACGCGACGTCGTTGGCCGATGCCGCGGCGCGCGAAGCGGCGCTGGGCGAGGCGCTCGAGGCAGTGCGGGGCCGGCGTCGTGAACGGGTTCTCTCCGGTACCACGGCGCTGATGGTCTACCGGGCCGCGGCCCAGCTGCCTCCCGAGGATGCCCTGGAGCGGATCGCGGACCTGGTGCGGATCACCGCCGAGCCGGTGGAGCCGGACGCGTCCGCCGATTCAGCCTGCGCGGGAACGCCGGTGTACCTGACCGGCAGCTCGCATCCGGACGCCACCGTGTATGAGCGGCTCGAGGCGGCCGGGGCCGTCGTGGTGGGCGAGGACCACGACGCCGGCGATGCCGCCTGGATCGGTGACGCCGTCACCGCCGCCACCCTCGAGGAGACCTGTGACCTCCTCGCCCGGCGGCATGCAACCCGCCCCCCGGCGGCAGCCCGGTCCCTGTCCTCCGAGCGGACCGGCCACCTGCTGACTGAGTCGGACCGCTGCGGTGCCGTGGGGGTGGTGGCGCTGGTGCGAGACCTGGACGACGGCCCCGCTTGGGATCTGGCGGATCACCGCCCCGCTCTGGCCCGCCGCGACCTCTGGCTGGCCGAGCACCTCCGGGTGCCCGCTGACGGTGTCCACGACGCGACCGCCGGGGTCATCCGCACGTTGAGCCACTACGTGAACAGGAAGGACGTGCTGTGACCCAGCCGCGAACACCGGCCCAGCCGCGAACGCCACAGGCCCCCGCGGGGCAGCGGCTCCGCTCGGCCGCGGCCGCCACCCGCCATCAGAAGGAGTGGTTCCAGACGGTGCGCCGCCGCGCGGCCGCCGGTGAGCCGATCGCGCTCGTCAACGCGGACGCCCCGCACGAGGTCTTCCGCGCCCTGGACATTCCCTACGTGGTCACGCAGTGGTGGTCCTCGATCATCGCGGCGAAGCAGGCCGGGCCGGCTTCCATGGAGCGGCTGGCCGCGGGCGGGCTGCCGGACTTCAGCCTGCAGTACGACGCCATGCCGCTGGGGGAGCAGGACCTGCCGGACGAGGACCGGCCGTGGGGTGGGCTGCCGGTCCCCCGCTTCGCGGTGGCCGAACGCAGTGGGGACGTCACGGCCAAGATCTTCGAGCAGTGGGGCAACCGCCCGGGAACCGAGACCTTCCTGCTGTCCCGCACCGGTGCGGACCCGGTGCCGGACCGGTGGTGGGAGCTGGTGCCGCATCAGTGGGAGCAGGCCTTCGGCACGGAACGGCTGGACCTGCTCCAGGGGGAGATCCAGGACCTGATCGCCTGGCTCGAGGAGCGGACCGGGCGGACCATGGACTATGACCGCCTGGCCGAGATCATGGCCCTGGGCAACGAGCAGGCCGAGTGGAACCGGCGCACCCGGGACCTGATCGCCACCACCCGGCCCACCCCGGTGCTCGTCAATGACACCATGCCCGCCGTGATGGCGCCGCAGTGGCAGCGCGGCACGCAGTGGGGAGTGGACGCGGCGCGGAGCCTCTACGAGGAGACCACCGAGCGCGTGGACCAGCGGGTCGCCGTGTGCCCGGGGGAGCGGAAGCGGCTGATGTGGGTCGGCCGGGGGCTGTGGTCCGACTTGGGCCTGTACACCCGGTTCCAGGAGGAGTTCGGGGCGGTGTTCGTGTGGTCCATGTACCTGGCGATCGCCGCGGACGGTTACCTCCGGTACGGCGATGACCCCGTGCGCGCACTGGCCGCGCGATTCGTGGGGATCACCGACCAGCTCTACGTCCCGCCATGGTCCTCCCAGTGGTACGTCAAGGAGGCCCTGACCCACGGGGTGGACGGGGTGGTGCACCTGGTGGCCGACGACACCCCGGGCAGCGGATTCATCACCGAGGCACTGGAGGCCGAAGGAATCCCCGTGCTCGAGATCCGGGCCAACAACGCGGACCAGCGGTCGAGTTCGGCCGCACGGATCCCCGAGCGGATAGCCGAGTTCATCCGGCACCGTGTCTGAACCGGATGAACCGGATGAATCCGGCGCGGACGAGGACTCGGGACCGGCCGGCCCGTTCCGGCAGCGGAACTTCTCGCTGTACTTCATCGGCCAGGTCATCTCCAACACAGGAGTCTGGTTCCAGAACCTGGCACTGCAACTGGTTGTCCTCAATGCCACGGGCAGTGCCCAGGCCCTGAGCGGCATCACGATCGCGCAGTTCCTGCCCATCTTCGTGCTGGGGCTGGCCGCTGGCCGGCTGGTGGACCGGGTGGCACCGCGGACCGTGCTGCTGGTGACCTCGCTGCTCTCCGCCGTGGTCACCGCCGCCCTGGCCCTGGTGGTGAGCGAGGATCCGGACCTGTGGCTGATCTACGGGCTGGTCGGCGTCCTCGGCTCCGTCCAGGCCTTCGAACGCGTTGCGGCGCAGGCGATCATCTTCGAACTCGTGGGCCCGGGGAGCCTGTCCAGTGCCGCTTCGATCAGCACGATCGCCCTGGCGGCCGCCCGCTCCGTCGGCCCGGCTCTCGCGGGCCTGGCCTTCCAGGGATTCGGCGCGGCCGTGTGCATCCTCATCAACGCCGGCGCCTACCTCGTGGTCTTCGGCTCCCGGTGGATGATCCGTCCGACCGAACTGCACCACCGGGACCAGCGCGACGGCGGAGTCCGCCCACGCGGCCGGGTCCCGTTCCGGCGCGGCCGGGACGTGAACACGCTACTGGTGGTGAACGTGGTGGTGTCCCTGCTGGCCATGAACTTCGGGCTGGTGCTGACCTCCACGGTGGACCTGAGTTACGGCGGTGACGCCAGTGCTGTCGGCGCCGTGCACACGCTGAATGCCGTGGGCGCCGTGCTGGGAGGGATCCTGGCGGCCCGGCACCGCAAGGTCTCCGTCCGGGCCATGGTCCCGGCGACGGCGGTGTTCGGGGTGGTGCTGGGCCTGAACGCGGCCGCCCCCACCCTGGTGCTCTTCCTGTGCGCCGCCCCACTGCTGGGGCTGGGCGTCGGCTACTACCAGGGGATCGTCAACGCCGCGGCACAGGAATCCGTGGATCCCCGGTTCATCGGGCGCATGATGTCCTGGATGACCCTCGGCAGCTACGGGATGGTGCCGTTCGGTGCCCTGCTCATGGGCTGGCTGATCGACGCGAGCTCCGGGCGGGTGTCCCTGGCGGTGGCCGCGGCGAGCGCCCTGGCCTGCACCGTGCTGGTCCTGGTCCGGACGGCACCGGCGCGCTCCTGATGCCGTTGCCGCAGCGGGGACCATCGGTCGGTCCAGCGACTAGTGGGCGGAGTCGTCCGTGATGTCGCTCGGGTCCTTGGAGGCCTGGGCGTCCTTGCCGGCGGAACGCAGCCGGTTCGCGGCCAGACGCGAGGGGACATGCCGGGGGCGGCTGGTGATCTGCCGGCGGGAGATGGCGTCCGCCTCGGCCTCGTCATCCCCGAAGTATCCGCCGGCGAGCTCGCGGGCCGCGTGGTCCAGGACCTCGACGATCGAGTTGCCGAGGTCTTCGCCCATGGCCGCAGTGAGCCGCCGCTCGTGGCGCTGCAGCTCCTGTCCAGAGCGTTGCACCAGGTCCCAGCCGCTCTCGGTCAGCTTGACCAGCCGCACCCGCCTGTTCGTCGGATGGTTGCCGCGTTCCACCAGTCCGAGGTCGATCAGCTCGTTCGCCACCAGGTGGGCGGCCTGAGCGCTGACGAAGGTGCGCCGTCCCAGCTGGGCGTTGGAGAGGGGCAGCCCCTCGCCCAGCACCTGGAGGATCAGGAACTGTGACAGCGTGACCCCGTGGGCCAGGGCCAAGTTCTCGGTGAACCGGTCCAGAGCCCGGCTCAGCCGGTAGGCGGTGTAGTTCAGCCGGTCGGTGGCCGGGGCGCCCCGCGGGTCTCGTTCGATCACAGTCACCTTTTCGAGGATATCAAGTCGCTTGTGATTCTCCGCCGTCGACCCGGCGAGGGGCGCCGGAGGGCGAGGGCCGGCGTCGGGCACGGGGGTGTGGTGCGGGATCAACTGCGGTTCTGTACCGGAAGGCGGTCCCGGTGGTAGGTGATGTCCGTGTAGCCGTGCGGTACCGGCTTCCCGTCCGGGCCGAGGGAGACGAAGACGATCTTCTCGATGGTGAGGATGACCTGGCGGGTGATCATGTTGCGGACCTCGGCGCGCATGGTCAGGGAGGTGCGGCCGAAGTGCGTGGCCTTCAAGCCCATCTCGATCATGTCCCCCTGCTCGGCGGAGGAGACGAAGTTGATCTCGGAGATCAGCTTGGTCACACTGCGGTGGTTGCCGAGCTGGATGATGGCGTAGATCGCGGCCTGCTCGTCGATCCAGCGCAGGAGGGAGCCTCCGAAGAGGGTGCCGTTGGCGTTGAGATCCTCGGGCTTGACCCACTTGCGCGTGTGGAAGCTGACGCCGTCCGTGGCCGGATCGATAGGTCCGTCCAGGCCGATCGTGGGCAGGGCGGCGGTGCGGTCGGTCGGTTCTTCGCTCATGGTCCGAGCGTAGCCCGGGCCCAGGTGTTGCGCCCGAAGCGGGGGTGGGCGAAAGATGCGGAGGGAGAACGCGAAGAGGGCCTCGACATACCTATCATCATAGGTATATTGTGTGAGGTGAACCTCGTGTGGTGCGGATCACCCCCGTCCGCGCGGTCGCCCCAGCAGTAAACCCAGAAAGGACCGTTTCGATGACCGAAACCGTTGCAAACACCAAGTCCCTGCAGGACGTGCTGGACGCGTCCGGCAATGTGGTTGACCACCTGCGCAACTCGCAGATCGGCGCCTACATCTACCCCGTCGTCGCCCCCGAGTTCTCCAACTGGCGCTCGGAGCAGCGCGCCTGGCGCGAGTCCGCGGTGCTGTTCGACCAGTCGCACCACATGGACAACCTGATCCTGCGCGGCCCGGACGCGATCAAGCTGATCTCGGACACCGCCATCAACTCCGTGGCCAAGTTCCCCGTGAACAAGGCCAAGCAGTACGTGCCCACCACGCCGGCCGGCCACGTGATCGGTGACGGCATCCTGTTCCGCCAGGAAGAGGAGGAGTACGTGTACGTGGGCCGCGCCCCCGTCACCAACTGGATGCTTTTCCAGGCGCAGCGCGGTGACTACAAGAACCTCGAGATCGTCGAGGACCGCCGTTCGCCGTCCCGCCCCATGGGCAAGCCGGTGCACCGCGAGTACTACCGCTTCCAGATCCAGGGCCCGCGCGCCTGGGAGATCATCGAGAAGCTGCATGGCGGCCCGTTGGAGCAGCTGGGCTTCTTCAACATGTCCTGGATGAACATCGACGGCACCCAGGTCCGGACCCTGCGTCACGGCATGTCCGGCGCCCCGGGCCTGGAGATCTGGGGCCCCTACGCCGACTACGACCGCATCCGCGACGTCATCATGGCCGCCGGTGCCGAGTTCGGCATGCTCGCCGTCGGTTCGCGTGCGTACCCCTCGAACACCCTGGAGTCGGGCTGGATCCCCTCCCCGCTGCCGGCCATCTACACCGGCGACGGCATGATGGCCGAGTACCGCCAGTGGCTGGGTGCCGACTCGTACGAGGCCAACAACGCTGTGGCCGGTTCCTTCGTCTCGGACAACATCGAGGACTACTACCTCAACCCGTGGGAGCTGGGCTACGGCAACTTCGTGAAGTTCGACCACGACTTCATCGGCCGCGAGGCCCTGGAGAAGATCGATCCGGCCGCCCAGCGCAAGAAGGTCACCCTGGCCTGGGATCCGGAGGACATCAAGCGCATCCAGTCCTCGCTGTACGACACGGAGGGCACCCCCTTCAAGTACTTCGACCTGCCGCTGGCCAACTACGGATCCTCGAACTACGACGCCGTGGTGGACGCCGACGGCAACGTGGTCGGCGTGTCCATGTTCACCGGCTACTCCGCCAATGAGAAGCGCGCCCTCTCCCTGGCCACTATCAACCCGGACGTCCCCGAGGGCGCCGAGCTGAGGGTCATCTGGGGCGAGCCGGACGGTGGCACCAAGAAGACCACCGTCGAGCCGCACGTCCAGACCGAGGTCTCCGCCACGGTCTCCCCGGTTCCGTTCTCCGCCGTGGCCCGCGAGTCCTACCAGGGCGGCTGGCGCACCGGTTACAAGGGCTGATGCTCTTAGCCTGAACGGCCCTACACCGCTTCGCGGGCGATCCCCACCGCTGGGGATCGCC
>NZ_BAAALH010000002.1:331740-386234 GCF_039528175.1 Citricoccus alkalitolerans | reverse complement strand
GGTGGGGCGCCGGCGTTTTTGGCGTGCTCGACGGCCGGCGGACCGTGGTGCGGACCGCCGTGGCAGTCGCCGGTTCTCACTGCCTCCCACCGGTCCCAGCGCGAAGGTGAGCTTCCGGACACGGCACGGCAACACCGCTGACGAAACCGACACGGCGACGAAACGACTGCCTCGATTCTGCGAAACCTGGGATTTCTAGGGTGGATCGCATGGATACGACCATGGATGGCAGCGTGTATACACCGGTGGATGCCCCGTTTCGCGGGGTGACCTCGGGTTCCTCCGTCTACCTTCACCTCCGGGAGGACATCCGGTCCGGCCTGATCGCCCCGTGGGAGAAGCTGACGGAGAACGGTCTGAGCCAACGCTTCGGTGTCTCCAGGACACCCGTCCGTGAGGCCGTGACCCGACTGACGGCCGAGCAGGTCCTCGAGCGGCGGAGTGACGGTCTGTCCCTCTCCATGCCGGACCTCAGGACCGTTGAAGGGCTCTACGAACTACGCATGACCCTGGAGATGCGCGGACTTTCTCGCAGCATCGAGGGACTGACGGGTGACCGGGACACCACTGAACTGCTGCCCCTGCGCGAAGAATGGTCCGCATTGCGGGCCGGTCACCATCCCGATGCCGTCCGGCTGGCCGCGCTCGACGAGAGATTCCACCTGACGTTGTTGCGCAACGCGGGAGAACCCGTCCTGGCCGAGTCACTGCAGACGGTCTGCGACAGGATCCGCGGCATCCGCGTCTTCGGCTACCTCACCGCAGAACGCACGGACGAGGCCGCACAGCAGCACCTCCGCATCCTGGACTCCGTGCTGGACGGGGACCATGCCGGGGCCATGCAGGAACTGCGCGCCCACATCGAACAGTCTCGCCAGGCCGCCGTGAAGCGAGCCGCCGAGACGTTCGCCGCCTTCCAACTCGCCCGCGACTACCAGTCCGCGGGCGCCGGCCGGCTGCCTCCGGTCCGCTGACAATTCCCCTCCACCCCCTCAGATAGGACAACCACCGTGCTCCATCACCGCCTCCTCGCCGCCACCGGAATCACCGCGATCGCGGCCCTGACCCTGACCGCATGCACTGGCGAGCCGACCTCAGACGCCGCTGCCGCAGAGGACGGCTCCACCGTGGTCACCGTGGCCACGCAACGCCAGCCGCACCTCTACGCCGCATATCTCTATGAGCAATTCGGAGACGCGGAGGGCATCACCTTCGAGGTGGTGCCCATGGCCAACTCCACGGACGAACTCAATGCCCTGGCCACGGGGGACGTCGATTTCGCCCTCATGGGTGTCCCCACCGTGATTTCGGGGGTCTCCCAGGGGCAGGACGTCAAACTGGTGGCCAGCGGTGCCGATGGCGGCAGCGGACTGATCGGCGCTGCCGGGATGGCCTCGGTGGAGGACCTGAGGGGGGCGAGGATCGCCCACGTCCCCGGGTCCTCGCAGGAGATCGCCTTGCGGCTGACACTGGAGGCGGCCGGGATCGATCCCGACTCCGAGGTCGAACTGGTCTCACTGGGCTACGCGGACATGTCCGACGCCCTCGCCCGCGGCGATATCGATGCCTACGCCGGAGCCGAGGTGAATGCCTCGATCTCTCTGCTGGACGGTTCCGCCCGGGTCGCGTCCATCTACGAGACCGAGATCGGGAAGGTCAACATCGGCTTGGCCGTGGCCGGCTCCCTGGCGGAAGAGGACCCGGAGCTAGTGCAGACGGTGGTGGACATCCATGAGCAGGCCACCGAGGCGCTCCGGGAGGACGAGGACGCCTGGATCGCGGGCGTGCAGGAGCAGTTCTCCTTCGACCAGGCCGTCCTCGAGCAGGCCGCACAGAACATCTGGCTGCGCTCTGACCTCAGCACCGACTACGTCAGCCAGGTCGAGGCTCTCGGGGAGCAGATGGTCTCCTTGGGGGCCATCGACGAGGCCCCGGCCATCGATGACGTGCTGACCACGGAGTTCGTCTCCGGCGAGTAGCCGGCACCGGCACACCTGGCCAGCAACAGCTCTCGACCGACCCCTAGGGAGAACAGACATGACGACAGACGTGGCCACCACGCCCAGACCCGGCACTCAGGACCCGGCCCCGCCGGCCGAACTCGGCGCGCAGGTCAGCAGCCTGCCCGGACGGCGGCCCGGAGCGAGGCGCGCCAGGCGGCGTCCCGGTCTGCTGCTCGCATGGCCCGTGCCCCTAGTCGTCCTGGGGCTTTGGACCCTGGGCGTCGAGGCAGGATGGGTCCTGCCGTTCGATATCCGACTCGAGCAGCTGCCCCGACCAGCCGATGTCGCCGTGCGCCTGGGGGATCTCGCCGTGGGCGGGATCATCAACGACCCCTTCTCCGGGCAACTCTGGGCCAACGCCTGGGCCAGCCTGGTGCGGGCGGTCTCCGGATTCGCCCTGGCGGCCGCCGTCGCCATTCCCCTCGGCCTGCTCATGGGACGGTCCCGTCTCCTGACCGCGCTCCTGGAGCCGACCATCAATGTGGTGAGGCCCATCCCCGTGACGGCCTGGGCGCCGCTGACGCTGCTGATGATCGGGATCGGAGACCGCTCGGCGATCTTCCTGGTCTTCCTCGCCGCCTTCTTCCCCATCCTGATGAACACCGTCACGGCCGTCATGCAGGTGCCCGAACGGTTGAACGAGGCCGCTGCCATGCTCGGCACTCCGTCATGGCAGCGCCTCTACAAGGTCGTGCTGCCGGCCGCCATGCCGGGGATCGTCTCCGGCCTGAGGGTGGCCATGGGCCTGGCGTGGGCACTGCTGGTGGTCGGCGAGATGACCGGAATCACCGTGGGCCTGGGAGCCATGATCTCGGAAGCCCGTGTGGTGGCCAAGACAGACCTCATCGTCGCCGGCATGGTCATCATCGGCCTGCTCGGCTTCCTCACCGACCGGGCCCTGGTCCTCGCCGTGAAGGCAGTGTTCCGGGGCCGTCCCATCCTCCAAGACACCAAGGCAGGTTCCTGAGATGACGACCACCCTGACTGTTCAGTCCAGCACCGCGGCGTCCGGCGGGCCCTCGCCGGAACCTGCATCCGAGGGAGGGGCTTGGCGTGGAGCCATCGAGATCAGTGACCTCGGCAAGAGCTACGACCACCAGCGCTACGCCATGCGCGGGGTGGATCTGAAGGTCGCGCCCGGCGAACTGATCGCCATCGTGGGTGCCAGTGGCTGTGGCAAGAGCACAGTACTGCGGATGGTCGCCGGATTCGAGGACATCACCGAGGGATCCATTCACGTGGACGAGGTGCCCGTCACCGCGCCCAGTCCGGAGCATGCCGTGGTCTTCCAGGACTATGGGCTGTTCCCGTGGCTCACCGTGGCCGAGAACGTGGCCTTCGGCCTCAAGCAGCGGCGCCTGCCCAGAACGGAGATCCGCCAGCGGACGGCGGAATACCTTGACCTGGTGGGCCTGGGCCGGATGGGCTCCTCCTACCCGCATCAGCTCTCCGGAGGCATGCAGCAACGTGTGGCCATCGCTCGCGTCCTGGCGAATCGGCCCCGGGTGCTCCTCATGGATGAACCCTTCGGCGCCCTGGACGCCCTGACTCGCGAGCAGCTGCAGAACGAGCTCGTCGGGATCCGCCAGCGAGTGGGAACCACGATCCTGTTCATCACCCACAGCATCCAGGAGGCGGTCTACCTTGCCGACCGGGTGGTCGTCATGGCCGGTGGTCTCGCTCATGGCAGTCCGGGTCACATCCGGGACATCGTCCCGATCCGGCTCGGTCCGGAACGGGACGTCACCGGAGCCGCATTCAACCAGCTGGAGCGGGACATCTCCGCCTTGGTGCACGAGACGACCGTGGCATGAACCCGGCCGCACGAACGATCACGCCACCGGCGGACGGGCGGCTGGGATTGGGGCTGTTGCTAGCCCTCACCTTCTCCACGGGCATCGTGGATGCCGTCGGGATCATCGGGCTCGACGGGGTCTTCACGGGCAACATGACCGGCAACGTGGTGCTGATCGGCATTTCCCTGGTGTCACAGACCGCCCAGCCCACACTGGGCCTCGGGGTTGCCCTGGCGGGCTTCGTCCTGGGGGCGGTGGCCGGAGGGCGAGTGCTCCGCCGGGCCGCCAGGGGATGGAGCGCGCCGGTCTGCTGGATTCTCGGAACCACAGCGGTCCTCCTGACGGCCTGTGCCGGGAGCCTGCTGGCGGTTCGGGAGCCGGGGATCGAACTGGTCACCGCCATCACCGGCGTCCTGGCGATGGCGATGGGCCTCCAGGCCGCCGCGGCCCGGCACGTCGGGGTCAAGGACCTGTCCACGGTGGTGGTGACGTCCACCCTGACGGGGCTGGCCGCCGATTCCCGGCTGGGTCGGCAGGACGGTCAGCTGTGGTTCCGGCGGGTGACCGCCATCGGGATGATCGGACTCGGGGCCCTCGTCGGTGCCGGGCTGACCATCCTGCACCTCGCCGCCGGGATCGGCCTGTCCCTCGTGGTGACCATCACCGTGGTATGGGTCGCCGCCCTCCGCCTGATTCCGCGGCCGGGGGACGGCCCTGCGTCGATGACCGAAGCCGGTGCCTCCACGGCGTCCGCCGAGTTCCCCGAGGGGGAGGCCGCCCAGACTGCGGAAACCCTCGCCCTGCCCGTCCCGGAAGGAATCCGATGACCCTCATGCACACCTCTGCCAGTCCGGACAGGGTGGCGATCCCCGCACGGGCGCTCCAGCCCGGCTCCGGGCCGATCACGGCGCGGGAGTACCTGCCCGCCACGGCCGGCAACGTCCTCTGGGGACGGCTGCCCTGCGAGTTCGACCAGCCGGTGTTGACCGTGGATCCAGGTACGGAGGTGACGGTGGACACGATCAGCCATGAGGGAGTCCTGGAGGACCAGGGCCGTGACCCAGTGCGGTTCTTCGCCCGTCACGGTGTCGACCCCGACCTCGTGCTCACGGACGGCGTCGCCCTGGCCGGCGCGGACAGATCCCGTGACCCCGCTGTGGACGGGCCCCACGTGGTCACTGGTCCGATCCGCGTTCGCGGTGCCGAACCCGGGGACCTGTTGTCCATCACCGTGCTGGAGACCCTTCCCCGGGTTCCCTACGGCGTCATCTCCAGCCGGCACGGACGTGGTGCCCTCGCCGGGGAGTACCCCCTGGGCCAGGAATCCGTCTCGGTCTTCGCCGAGGCTGTGGCCGATGAGACGGGCAGGGCATTCGGCGCCATTCCACTTGGTTCGCACACCGCCCAGCAGGCCCGGTTTCCACTGCACCCGTTCCTGGGCACGATGGGTGTGGCGGTGCGGGGAGGCGTCCGTCCCCACTCGGTGCCTCCGGGGCGGCATGGGGGAAACCTGGATATCAACCTGCTCACGGCTGGGTCCACACTCCATCTGCCGGTCCAGGTTTCTGGCGCCCTGGCCTACCTGGGCGACCCGCACTTCGCCCAGGGGGACGGCGAGGTCGCACTGACCGCCATGGAGGCATCACTGCGGGTCACGGTCCGCTTCGACGTGGTCGCCCAAGGAGAAGCGGTGGAACAGTTCGGGGCGTTGGTGAACCCGATCGCCGAAACCACCGAATTCCTCGTCCCCACGGGGCTCGATGAGGACCTGGACGCAGCCGTCCGTGACTGCGTCCGCTCGGCCATCACCCTCCTCCAGGCTCGCTACGGCATGGAGCCACATCTCGCCTATGCCTATCTCTCGGCGGCCACAGACTTCAACGTGTCCCAGGTGGTGGACGTGGTCAAGGGCGTCCATGCCCGGATTCGACGCAGTGACTTTCCCCAGAACAGGAGGCCTCGATGACCGGGGGCGGACTGGCGGCGGCACCCATGGCACTGGTGGACCGCTTCTGGCAGTACGAGGAGGCGCTCATGGCCGATGACCTCGAATCCCTGGACGCCCTCTTCGCGGACGACGAGACCACCCTTCGTGCCGACAGCACGGGGCTGATGGTGGGCGCGGATCGGATCAGGCAATTCCGCCGCGGGCGAGGGGGAGCAGACGCCCGCCGGATCGTGGGTGTGCAGACGAGGCGGATCTCGGACGACTGTTGGCTGACGGTGGGCGAGAGCATCACCGCATCCGGTGGACGTGGAGTGCAGACCCAGCTGTGGACCCGGGACGCTGAACGCGGCTGGCAGATCACGGCCGCCCATGTCACCGGGCCGGTGATGGCGATCGACAGGTCGGTGTGGAGGGTACTCGGGACGCCGTTGGCGGCGCCACACTCCGAGGGCCCCCTGGACGGACGGACCGTGGCCGTCAAGGACCTGTTCGCGGTCGAGGGACACCGGATCGGTGCCGGAGTGCCGGGGTATCTCGAGACGGCCGGCGTCGAGCTCAAGCATGCCGCCGCCGTCGCCTCCCTGCTGGACCATGGCGCGTCTGTGCTCGGTATTGCCCAGACGGACCAGTTCGCCTATTCCATCGCCGGCCGCAACGCCCACTACGGCACCCCACCGAACCCGGCGTGCAGGGGGGCCATCTCCGGCGGATCCTCCAGCGGCCCGGCCTCTGCCGTGGCTCTGGGTCAAGCCGACATCGGATTGGCCAGCGATACAGCGGGATCGATCAGGGTTCCCGCCTCCTACCAGGGGCTGTGGGGATTGCGCACCACGCATGGCGCTGTGCCCATGGCAGGCACCCTGCCACTGGCCCCGAGCTTCGACACCGTCGGATGGCTGACGCGAGATGGCGCCACCCTGCGGGATGCCGCTGCCGTCTCCCTGCCCGGCCGGGGGAGGCGATCCATCGGGACCGCTGCGGCCGAACTGGTGATCGATCGCGATCTGGTGGAGCAGGCCGAGGACGCCGTGGTCGCGGCCTTCGACCTGGCCGTGTCCCGACTCGAACGCCCCGTGACGGTCATCTCCCTCGAGGGCGGCGCGGCGTCCGAAGCCTTCCCAGGTTCGTACTACGACGCCTTCCGACTGGTCCAGGCCGCGGAGGCATGGGAGAGTCACGGCCGGTGGATCACCGAACACCCGGGACTGGTCACGGGAGACGTCGCCGACCGTTTCGCGGATGCCCAACGCGTCGATGCGGAGCAGCAGGAGGCCGCCCGCCGCACCCTGCACGCGGCACGTGCACGGTGGGAGGAGGTGCTGGGCGGGCGTGTCCTCCTGCTGCCATCGGCTGCGTCAGCGGCACCGCCCGTGGACGCGCCGGACGCCATGATCCAGAGGGTGCGCACCGCCACCCTGACCATGACCTGCGTGGCCGGCATCCTGGCGCGGCCGGCCCTGTCCGTGCCGGCCCTGGAGACGGACGAGGGACCGGTCGGGTTGTGTCTTGTCGGCCCACAGGACACGGATCTGGCGCTGGTGGACCTGGGTGAAGAGATCCACCGGGAATGCGGCGTCGGTTCCACCGGCGGACGCTGTCCCTAACCGGCAGCCGGTCCGGCCATCTGCGATCCGATCATCCGGCCGCCGCTGTTGAACTGCAGGGCGCACTGGACCTGGCGGTCACCCTCGGACCAGGATCCCTCGGACGGCGTGTACATGGTGTAACCCAGATCCGACTGTGCCGGTTCCGTGCCGGTGAAGGTGATGAACTGCTCGTGGCACCCTTGGTCGGCCTGCTGGTGGACCACTGCGTCGCCCGGCCAGGCCGGGTCATCCAGCTGGAACAGGGCGTACATCTCCAGGTCGTGGGACACCTCGCAGGGCACCACTGCGACCTCATACAGCCCCTCGGCGGCGGGCCGGTCGAAGCACTGGCCGGGGGAGAGCTGGAAGATGCTCGTGGCCTCCGCTGTGACGGCCGGCGAGGGGGGCGAGGCTCCCACCACCTCCTCGGCGCCTCCCGGACCGCCGCACCCGGTGAGCAGTACCGAGAGGACGGCACCTGAGGCGAGGATGCGCCGTCGAATCAGCGGGACCGCAGGGGTCGATGTGACGTCCGACATCCGGCGATCCTCTTCTGTTGAACGGATTGTTGCACGGCAAGCCTATTGCCTGGTCCGGACAGGGAGGACCCGGCACCGGCGCTCGCAGCGGACGGGTTGCCGAACGACGCCACCCGATCCTTGCGGGCGGAGTGCTCAGGCCGGAAGCTGGTCCCCAGCATCCCGCTGAAAGCGGCTCCTCCGAGCCCCGGGCACCTCGGAGTGGCCTCAATGAATCGTGCCCTATTGGCCGCGGGCCTGGTCGACCGCATCCAGCTCACGATCTTCCCGGTGATCACGGGCGTGACCGGGACCGCGCCCCTCTTCCGCGGTGCGGGCGACTTCGACCTGGAGCTGTTGGAGAGCCACACCTTCGACAGACGGACCCAGGTGCTGGTCTACCGCCCCACCGTGCACGCCCCGTCCTGACGGGTCGGCGCGGACCTGTCAGGACGGGGCGAGGAGGCTCAGTGCTTCGCCTGGTAGTCCTTGATCCACTCGGCGGTCGTCTTCGTTCCGCCGAAGGTGTAGAAGTGCAGCTTGACGTCGCCCTCCGCCGGGGTCAGGCCGGCGTCGAGGTCCTGGATCATCTTGTCCGGCCCGGCGGTGCCGAGCAGGTTGGTGATGGAGAAGCCGTACTTCTTGGCGATGCCCGCGGAGGTGGCGACGCCGAAGCGGGAGGCGTAGGTCAGCAGGCGCTTGATGCCGGCCGGGCCGGGGACGCCGATGCGGATCGGCAGGTCGATGCCGCGGCGGCGGACCTCCTTGATCCAGGCGAACACCGGGTCCACGTCGAAGCCGAACTGGGTGAGGATGGTGCCGTTGAGGCCCTGCTCCTGCAGGGAGGCGTACTTGCTCTCGAGGGCATCCCAGAGCTGGGCATCCGAGATGTCCGGGTGACCCTCGGGGTAGCCGGCGATCGAGATGTCCGTGAAGCCATGCTCCTTGAGCAGGCCGGAGGTGATCAGGTCCACCGAGGCACCGTAGGGACCCATCGGCTCCGAGGGGTCGCCGCCGACGGCGAAGGCATGGGTGGCACCGACCTGGTCACGCAGCGCGGTGAGGAACTCCACCAGCTCGGACTCGGACGTCAGTCGACGGGCCGAGATGTGCGGAACGGGGACGTAGCCCAACTCCTTGGCGGCGGACGAGGCCTTGACGCGCATGCCGAGGTCCTCGTTGCCCAGGAACGTGACGTTGATGCGGGTGCCGGCCGGGATCAGCGGGGCGGCCTCGCGCAGCGCATCGATGTCCTTGTCCTTGCCGGTCATCTCGAGGGAGGGGTCGGTGATGACGGACGGGCGGCCGGAGGCGGTGGGGGTGGGGTTCGGGGAGCTCATGCGGATCCTTCGGATGTTCGGGGGCCGTGGCCCGTGCGGTCCGGTGGCTCCGGGAGGACGGGCCCGACGTCGGCCGGGCTGGCTTGGTGCCGCGTGACCGGTTCCGCTGTGGTCCCGGTCACGCTGACGTCACGAGTTTATAATAACTATCTCCATAGGTATAGGGGTGTGTCGCGACGACTCGGGTCTCCAGCCGTTACGACCTCCAGCCGTGGGCCGCTCCCGGAGCCCACCACCGTCGCCGCAGGGACACCAGTCGGAACGCGAACACCGCCAGCATGACCAGCGCCGCGGTCAGCCAGGTGAACACCCCCAGGACCCACAGCAGTGAGCTCAACCCGGAGCCGAACAGGGCGGGCACGGCATAGAGGCCCTGCGGATTGAAGATCTCGGGGACCTCGTTGGCCACCACATCCCGCAGCAGTCCGCCGACCACCGCCGTGCTGACCCCGAGCAGGATCGCCATGACGGGCGTGATGCCGGCCGCCAGGGCCGTTTGGGTGCCGGTGACGCAGAACAGGGCCAGGCCGGCGGCATCGAAGACCAGCAGCGTACGGCGCAGTCGGCCCTGGGTGATGAGTCGGAAGTACACGAGTGCCGCGGCCACAGCCGGCGGGATCAGGTACAGCGGGTTGGCGAAGGCGTTGGGGACCCCCTCGTCGATGATGATGTCCCGCACCACGCCGCCGCCGAGCCCGGCCAGGAAGGCCAGGAACACCGAGCCGATGATGTCGAACTGCCGCCGGGCGGCCAGCAGGCTGCCGGAGACGGCGAAGAAGAACACGCCGCACAGGTCCAGGACCAACAGCAGTGTCTCGAGATAGGCCGGAGCCTCGAAGGCCTCGATCATGCCCGTCCCTCCTCTGACGTCGCTGAGGTGCCGCGGGCGGGGTGCTGTCACTCGGGCCGTCGGAGACCATAGTGAGGGACCCGGCGTGCAGGCCGCCCGGGGCCCCGTGGACCTTCAGGATAGGCGCATCCATCAAGGCCGTACTACTTACGGATCCGGCGCAGGGCCACGATGAGCAGGCAGACCGCGGCCGCAGCGGACAGCACCGTGGTGCCGGTCACCAGCAGGAGGACCACGGCGGCGAGTCCGGCCAGGACGGCTTGCGCCGCGCGGGCACCAGAGGCTGTGGGCGGCGGCATCCGGCGTTGCTCGCCGGCTGCCAGGGCCCACGCTGCCGCGGTGGTGAGAACGGCGGCGACGCCCAGCCACAGCGGGCGGGTGAGCCACCATGCGGCGCTGGAGGGTTCGGGCAGCGTCACGCCGGTGCCCATCGCCACCCATGCCGTGGCGCCGGCCATGGTCAGCAGCACGGGCATGTGCCAGAGGTAGATGGTCATGGTGCGCGGCGTGACGAAATCCGTGACCGCAGCGATGCGGGGGTGGGCGCTGAGGCGCGTCAGGGTGGGGCGGACGAGGGAGAGCAGGGCGGTCTGCGCCACACCGACCAGGAGGAGGGCCGGCGTCGGTGGATTCAGGTTCTCGATGAGGTCCGGCGAAAAGGTCCCGGTGATGAAGAACCCGGCCAGCAGCGTGATGGCGCCCAGGCCGGTCATGACCAGGGTGCGGCGGTTCAGGGCGTCCAGGCGCCCGTCGGCCAGGAAGAACCCCAGCTGCTGCAGGGTGAGCCAGACGAAGGCGAGGTTGAGGAACCCGGTCCCCTCCAGGCCGGTGGCCGTGCGCAGTACCTCGACAGCCACTGCGGCTGCGGCGAGCCCGAGGATGCTGCGGAGCGGTGCGCGGTCGTGGACGGCGATCAGGGCGGGCAACAGTGCTTGGCAGACCAGGAAGACGCCCAGGAACCAGAGCGGTTGGCCATACCGGAATCCCGCTGTCAGCACCAGGTCGGCGGGGACGCCTCCGGCAGCCAGAATTGCCAGGCCGAGCCCGGCCGCGCCGACCGAGAGCACTGCCGGCAGGAGGAGCCGGTGCACGCGCCCTGCGAGGAAGTCCACGGGGGTGCCGCCCCGGTGCCGGAGGCGGCGATAGGCGATTGAACCGGCGAATCCGCCGACCACGAAGAACAAGGGCATGACCTGAACTGCCCAGCTCAGAGGCGCGAACCACGCCGCGCCCTCGGCGGTGTTGACGAATTCGGGTCCGGCGCCGCTTACCGTGACACCGGCCATCAGTGCGTGCAGCAGCACCACCACCAGCACGCACCATGCGCGCACCAGGTCGATGCCGGTATCGCGACCGGTCGCCGGGCTCGCCTCGGCAGTGTGTCCGAACTGCCGGGGCGGCTGTGCCGGACCGTTGATCAAGGTGAGGCTGTTGTTGAGGTTCACCCTGTGAAGGTATGGATGCGGCTTCACCGGCCACATCACCCACAGGTATCGACTGGCCCCCTACCGGGGAGGGGCCGGAGACCGGACCACTGACACCCCAGGGCCTGGTCTGCCCGGGGCCGGTGCGGTACCGGGTGAGGTCCGCGCCGGCGCCCGGTCAGATCCCGCGGGCCAACTCCTCGGCCAGGCCGATGTAGGAGGCGGGGGTGAGGTCGATGAGGCGAGCCTCGGCGTCGGGCTCCAGGCCCAGGCCCTGTACGAACTCGCGCATTCGCTCCCCGTCCACGCGGCGGCCCCGGGTGAGCTCCTTGAGCCGCTCGTAGGGGTTGTCCATCCCCTCCGCGCCGGCGATCGCCTGCGCGCGCATGACCGTCTGCACGGCCTCGCCGAGGACCTCCCAGTTATGGTCCAGGTCCTCGGCCAGCACGGCGTCGGCGACCTTGAGCTGGCCCATGCCCTTGGTGACGTTGGACAGTGCGAGCACCGAGTGTCCCAGGGCGTTGCCGATGTTGCGCTGGGACGTCGAGTCCGTCAGGTCGCGCTGCCAGCGGGACTCCACGAGCGTGGCGCCGAGCGAGTCCAACAGGGCGTTGGACAGCTCGAGATTGGACTCGGCGTTCTCGAAGCGGATCGGGTTGACCTTGTGCGGCATGGTTGAGGAACCCGTGGCACCGGCCACCGGGATCTGCGCGAAGTAGCCGATGGAGATGTAGCTCCACACGTCCACGCAGAAGCCGTGCAGGATGCGGTTGAAGCGCGCGATGTCCGCGTACAGCTCAGCCTGCCAGTCGTGCGACTCGATCTGCGTGGTCAGCGGGTTCCAGGTCAGGCCGAGGTGCTCCACGAAGGTGCGGGCCACCTCGGGCCAGTGGGCGTCCGGGACGGCGGTCAGGTGAGCGGCGTATGTGCCGGTGGCGCCGTTGATCTTGCCCAGGTACTCCTGCTGCTCGATGCGCCTCAGCTGACGCTCCAGGCGGTGCACGAACACCGCCATCTCCTTGCCCAGCGTGGTCGGTGTGGCCGGCTGCCCGTGGGTGCGGGAGAGCATCGGCGTGCCGGCCGCGGTCTCGGTCATCTGGCGGAGGGTTCCGACGGCGGCCCGCGCGGCTGGCAGCCAGACGTCGCGGATCGCGTCCCGCACGCCGACGGCGTAGGAGAGGTTGTTGATGTCCTCGGAGGTGCAGGCGAAGTGCACCAGCGGGGTGAGGTGTTCCAGTTTCAGGTCCGGCAGCCGACGGCCGATGTAGTACTCCACGGCCTTGACATCGTGCACCGTCTCCTTCTCGATGGCCGCCAGCTCGGCGACTCCGTCCTGATCGAAGCCGGTGACGATGGCCCGCAGCCCGGACTCCTGCGCGGACGTGAGCGGCGCCAGGCCCGGCAGGACCTCGTGGCGCGCGAGGTGGATGAACCACTCGACCTCCACGTGTAGGCGGTTGCGGTTCAGAGCGGCCTCGGAGAGGTGCTCGGTCAGCGGAGCCACCGCCGAGCGGTAGCGGCCGTCCAAGGGACCCAGCGGGATGCCGGCGTCGGCCAGGGAACTGCGCCCGCTGGCGACGAAGCCAAAGGACGGCTCCGTGGCCGAGGGACTCTGGGCTGAAGCGGGCTGGGCAGAGGAGGCGGACTGCGGCGCGGAAGACTCAGGCATGGGGCCATTCTGTCATTGCCATGTCATATACATGACTAGACGTCATCTTGGGAGCCTGCGGACAGTACGCCGGGTTTCGTGCCAGGCCACACGCGTTAGTTGGGCGATCTGACGCCCAAATGGACGTGTTGTCGGCTACAGATTCCCCAACTGATGTTGGTACCTGGGGCTGGGCAGTGCGTGCCGCGCCTCCGGGGTCAGGGGCGTGCGCGGATCGTCAGCCCTCGTGCACGGAGCGTCAATCACACCGTGGCGGCAGTGACCTACGGTGACGGCTATCGCCCTGCCTGATCTGGCCTGATGCCGAATGGAGTCCACCCATGCCCGAGAGCACGACCGCACCAGCCATCACCGACTTCCTGGTGATCGGGGCCGGCTCAGCCGGCTGCGTCCTCGCCCGCCGCCTGCTCGATGCCGGGCACTCCGTCACGCTGGTGGAGGCTGGGGAGCATGACATCAATCCGGACATCGACGACGTCTCGCGGCTGGGGTTCCTCTGGGGATCAGCGGTGGACTGGAATTACTTCACGGAGCCGCAGGCCGAACTTAACGGCCGCCGCGTGCATCTGCCCCGTGGCAAGGTGCTGGGCGGATCCCACGCCCTCAACGCCACCATCTGGGTCCGCGGAGACCGGCAGGACTTCGATTCCTGGGCTGAGGGCGGATGCACCGGTTGGGCCTGGGAGGAGGTCCTGCCGTACTTCAAGGCCATCGAGGCCTACCGCGACGGGGACGCGCAGGTCCGCGGCCACGACGGGCCCCTCGACGTCACCACCGAGTATCCCCGGCACCCGATCCAACAGGCCATGTACGACGCGACGGTCCAGGAGGGAGTGCCGGAGAACTCCGACTACAACGCGGGTTCGGTGGAGGGCGTGGGCTGGATGCAGCTCAACCTCCGGGACGACGTCCGGTTCAACACCTGGCGGGCCTACCTCAAGCCGATCGCCGACCATCCGCGGCTGACCCTGGTCACCGGCGCCCGGGCGCACCGCCTGAGGTTCGACGGCGACGTCGTGACCGGCGTGGAACTGATCCGAGACGGTGAGAGGGCCGTCTACTCCGCGGGTGAAGTCGTCCTCACAGCCGGGGCCATCGGCTCGGCCGAGCTGCTCTTGCGCTCCGGAGTCGGTCCGGCGGCCCACCTGCGCGAGGTGGGCGTGGACGTGGAACTGGACCTGCCCGGCGTCGGGCAGAACCTGCACGACCACCTGCTGGTACCGGTGGTGTGCAGCACCGAGCAGCCTCTGCCCGCACCAGAGGTGGCGGCGGCTCAGGTGCACTACTGGGCGAAGTCCAGCGAGGACCGACCCGGACCGGACACCCAGCCGATCTTCTTCTCCGTGCCGATGTACACGAACACGGCCGGAGAACTCATGGAAGGCCCCGAGGAGGGATTCTCACTGCTTGCCGGCATGGTGCAGCCTGCCTCCCGCGGGTCTCTGACCCTGTCCGGTCCGGGCACCGATGACCCGGTCAGGATCGACCTGGGCGCCTACACCGGCGGTGATGACCTCGAGGCCATGCTCTTCTCGGTGCGCCAGTGCCGGTCGATCGCCAGCCAGCCGGCCCTCGCTGCCTGGGGTGCGGCGGAGATCTTCCCCGGGCCCGGAGTCGGGGACTCCGATGAGGAACTGGTGGAGTACATCCGCAACACGACCACCACGTACCACCACCAGGTCGGCACGTGTGCCATGGGCCTCGGCGAGGACGCGGTGGTGGATCCCGAGACTTTCCGCGTGCACGGACTGCGGGGGATCCGGGTTGCCGACGCCTCGATCATGCCGCAGGTGACGACCGGCAACACCAACGCCCCCGCCGTCCTCATCGGAGAGAAGGCCGCCACGGCGATCACGGGCATCACCCCGTTCTGAGCCCCAGTCCGAACCTCAGCCCTGGGGCCGGGTGGGACCTCAGACGGGGTCCCACCCGAGGCTCACGCCGGGCCTGCGGTATCCCTGGCGGCCGTGTACACCGGCCGGCCGGAGAACCAGGTCTGCAGGACCCGTGTGTGATGGATACGCTCTGGGGCCACGGCGAAGACGTCCTGATCCACCAGGATGAAATCGGCTGAGAGTCCCGGCGCCAGCCGCCCGGTGACGTCCCCCAGGCCCATGGCCCGCGCCGGCTCACGCGTGAAGGCCGCCACGGCCTCCTCCATGGTCAGTGCCTGGCTGACGTTGAGTGCACCCGGCAGGGATCCGTCGGGGCTGCGCCGCGTGACCATCGTCTGCAGTCCCACCCATGGATCCGGGCTGGGCAGGGCGCAGGGCCAATCCGATCCGGCGGCCACCACGGCTCCGGAGTTCACCAGGTCCCGCATCGGCCAGCTGTCCTCGAACACCTCCGCTGTGACCTGCTGGGCGATCGAGGACTGGATGACGGAGGGGTACCAGATGTACGGCGAGGCGTCGGCGACCACATCCAGGGCGGCGAAGCGCGGCAGATCCTCGCGGGCGATGTACTCGGCGTGCGCCACCTGGAAGCGTGGTGCGCCACCGTGGAGGCTCCGCACGTGCTCGACGGCGTCCAGGGCCAACCGCACCGCGGCATCGCCGGTGGCGTGCAGCTTCGCCCCCAGTCCGCGGGCGACGGTGTCCGCGAGGGACGCGCGCAGCTCCTCGGCGTCCCAAATCAGGTGGCCCCGATCCTCCGGTGAGTGCTGATCGGTGCAACAGCGGTACGGCGCCAGCATGGCCGAGGTCCGGGTCATCGGGACCCCGTCGAGGACGTACTTGGCGAAGTCCGGGCGGACATGCTCGCTGCGGTACTGTGCGGCTGCCTCGAACAGTTCCGGTCCCACCGGCCCGGGCTCCAGGAAGGGCTGGGCCGGCATCGAGGTCACCACCCACGCCGTCAGCTCGCCGGCGTGGTCCATCCGCTGCAGCGCCCGCAGGGTCGGCTCCATGGTCGCTGCCTCCTGCATGGACGTGATGCCGAAAGAGTGGGCGGCACCCAGTCCCTCGATGAGAGCACGGCGTAGGTAGGCCTCCAGATCCTCGATCCCTGCGGCGACGGCGGCCTCCGCCGCTTGCGAGGCCATCTCCCACAACACGCCCGTCAACCGCCCATCGCGGTCCCGGACGTAGGTGCCGTCCCGAGGATCGGCCGTGTCCGTCTCCACGCCCATCAGGGTCAGGGCCCGCGAGTTCACCCAGCGGTTGTGCATGGAGTCGTCCCGGAGCATCACCGGCCGCCCGCCCGATGCCTCGTCCAGGGCGGCCAGCATCTCGACGCTGGCGAGCGTGTCCATGATCGTGGATCCCACGATCCCGCCGACGATCCACTCGTCAGGCCCCCGGCCGGTGCTCCACTCCCTGACCTTGGCCAGGATCTGCCCGGCGGTGTCGGTCGGCAGCAGCGGCAGCTCCCAGGCCAACTGGCGTCCACCGAGGCCGAGATGGATGTGGACGTCGCAGAACCCGGGCATGACGAGCGCGCCATGGGCCTCGACGCGCTCAGCGTCCGCGCCGGCGGCGCGTTCCACCTCTGCCACGGTGCCCACGGCCAGGATGCGCCCCTCGGCGACGGCCAGGGCCTCTGCCCACAGGTGACCGGGATCGGCCGTGAAGATCCGTGCTCCCGTCAGCACCAGGGGCCGTCCGGATTCGCGCCGGGGCGTCCCGTCCCGCTCGGGAGGGATCCGGCCCGGCGTGGAGTCGGAGGGGGAGGAGGGGTTCGAGGTCATGCTCGATTCCTTTCGATGAGGCGGATCCGGTCGAGGGGGCGGTTCGGGTGGCCGATGGTCACGTGTGGCCACCGGCCGGCTGAGTGGGAGGTGCGGCCGTCGAGAGGGCGGACTGGATGCCCCTGCGGCCCGCGCGCAGCGCCACGGCGCAGGCGAAACAGACCCCCAGTTCCAGGACCACCACCCAGAGCAGTGGTTCTGCCACTCCGTCGAGGGTGACCTGGGTCCCGGAGCCGGCTTGGCTACCGGAACCGGACCAGGGGCCGACGCCGGCCGGGGCGCCAGCGTGCCGATGGCCGCCGGTGCCCGGGAACCCGGTGAGCAAGGCGACATGGACCAGGGCCATGGCCTGGGCCATGATCCACAGGTGGCGCAGGGGCGCCACGGGCGCCCCTCCAGGAGAACCTGGGTCCCGGACGGCCCGGACGGCCCGGACGGCCCTGACGCCACACCACCAGCACCACAGCGCCGTGGCCGCCATCAGCACCGTCAGGACCGGGCCGTGGGCATGGGAGATCAGCATCCAGGCATGCAGGGGGACGGATCCGGTGGCCAGGGCGGCTGCCACCCAGGTCGCCGTTCTGGCCGCTCTGGCTTCCCTGGCTGCCCGTGGCGCCGCGACCGTGCGGACGCCAGGCCGCGAGGCGGTGCTCCGGTCCGATCCCGCAGCCCCGGCGAGCCGGGACTCAGTGGGAACTGCATCCGCCATGGTCCTGGCCATCCTGGGAGTCGCCGGACGGCTCGTTACAGCCACCGGGCGTGCAGCAGTGGCCGCGTTCCGGTGCCGGGACGTCGAGCACCGGCGAGCGGTCGAAGAAGCCCTCGGGGCGCAGCCGGAAGCCCACGTGGTCGACGGGCATGATCGGCCAGTCCTCCGGCCGAGGGAAGTGGGTGAGACCGAAGGTGTGCCACATGACGATCCGCTCGCCGTCGATCGGCCGGTCCTGTGCGGTCCACTCCGGCAGGCCGCCGTCGCCGGCATGTTGGTTGGGGAAGTCGCCGGTGGGGTATCGCTCGTCTTCCGCGTACCGGGAGACCCAGAGCGCCTTGGAGGCGAACGTGGCCCGGCGGTGGATGGAGGAGCCCTCTGCCGCCAGCAACGTCGGCTGGCCCTCGGGGTGCAGCTTGTAGCCCACCGGCCGTCCCAGCCGGTTGGAGGACTCGGGATTGGTGACCACCCAGGTGCGCCCCACGGACATGTCCGCGTCCCGGATGGCCTGCTGCTCGGTGGCCAGGACTGTATGCCGTCGCGTGAAGGCGTTGCCCCGCGGGTTCTCCCCGGAGACCGGCAGTCGGACTGCGTCCTCCTCCACCACGCGGCTCACCCCGCCGTCCAGGGCGAAGTCCAGGCGCGCGCTGAACAGGTGCTGGTGGAACGGGGCTCCCAGGCCGGGAGCCAGCTCCGAGGCGAAGTCCGTGGGCCCATCGGGGACCGCCGAGGTGAACACGACGCCGGTGGCCTTGGCCTCGAACTCGATGGTGCCATCCAGGTAGAGGTACCAGTAGAACCCGTAGTCGTAGTTGCCGACGGTGGTGAAGAAGGAGATCACCAGGCGGCGGTTGCGGCGCGTGTAGGCGACGCCGCTCCACAGGTCCGTGTGCTTGGCGAGGATGGACCAGTCTTCCTCATGCATGCAGATGCCGTTCTTGATCTGCCGGGGCTCACCGGTGTTGTTGGCCACCCAGGGTGAGAGATAGGTGATGTCCCCCAGGCAGTCACATCCCAGCTCGAGGGAGTTGGCCCACTGACCCACCAGGTACTCGCCGGTGTCGAAGTAGTTCTGCCAGGATCGAACCGGCGATGGATCGCCATAGGGCACCACCATCTCGGAGATGGCGGCCCGGTCCAGGACGGTTCGCCGGCGCTCGCCGTCCTGGAAGGCGATGTTGTGGAGCACGAGGCCCTCCCTCATATCGAACCCGACGTCCAGGGACCACTTCTCCCATTCCACGTGATTGCTGCCTGTCACGGTGAACGACGGGCCCTCGGGCTGGGTGATCTCGATAGGCCTCTGCGAGGTGCGCACCGGGCCGGTCAGCTCTGGATCGGTGTAGTTGCCGTGCTCGGCGGGGACCGGGACCACGCCCAGATCGATGACCTGGTCCACGGTCTTGGCAGCCACGTCCACGTAGCCGACCAGGCCGTCGATGGGGTGGGCCCAGGCGGAATCAGTCTCGTGCTGCTGGTGGAAGGCCAGCCCGCGCAGGATCCGACGACCGCTCTCCTCCGGGTACTCGAAGACTCCGGCGGACAAGGGGGCCACGCGGACCTCGTCCACAGGGAGCCCTCGATTCTCCAGGGCGGCAAGCCACTGCGGATCCTGGGCGAGGACCGACTCGACCACCTCAAATTCCTCTTCCAGGACGGGCAGCTCACCCGTGGTGGCCGTGTCCAGCTCGAGGGCGGAATCGATGCGACGATGAGTGGTGGACACCACGACATCCCGGGACGGGCCGCCGCCGGTGTCCAGCAGGAAGACCCGGAACCGGCGGTCGAGAGGTGCGTCGGCCGGGGCGCCCCGGGCAGGTTCCACGAGGCCCAGATAGGCCATGCGGACAGCTTCGGAGAAGAGACCGCCTTCGGTCAGGATGTCCCGGACGGCGGTGATCTCCTCGGGCGTCTGCAGGGCGAAGGCGTCTGAGGCGGGCACTGGTGGTGTCTCGGCGGGGAGGGAGCGAGTGCCGGAATCGGTGGCGGTCATGTCCGGTCCTTTCGGGGCTGGACGTCAACGGAGGGTCGACGGTGAGGGGCGGTGAAGAGGTGGACGCGGGAGGAAGGGTGACCTGGATCACTGTTTGGTTCTACAGTTGTAGAGAATAAACATCGTCGACGACGGTGGCAAGGGCCTGCCGGCCGACGCCCATGGTCCCGGTGGCAGAATGTTCGAGTCGACGGTGGCGGCGGCACGGCGTGTGCGGCAGGGCCGCGGCACCATGGCGGAAGGGGTGGCGATGCCGAAGGTGGTAGACCATCAGCAGCGCAAGCGGGAGTTGGTGGAGGCGACCTGGCGGATCATTGCCCGGCGGGGGCTCTCCGGGGCCACCATGCGTCAGATCGCTGCCGAGGCCGGCTTCGCCAACGGCTCCCTGAAGCCCTATTTCCCCACCAAGGCCGAGTTGATCGAGGCGACGTACGCCTTCGTCTTCGACCGGACCAACCGGCGCGTGGCGGTGGCGACCCGCGGCCTGGATGGAATGGCGGCCCTCGAGGCGTTCTGCCGCGAGGTCTTGCCGCTGGACGTGGATCGGCTGGACGAGGCCCGGGTGGTGATCTCCTTCTGGCAGGAGGCGGCGCATGATCCGCGGGGCAGTGAGCTCAACAACGCCTCCATGGCCCAATGGCGCCATTCGATGGCCACGTGGATGGGGCAGGCTCGCGAGGCCGGCGATCTCGACGCCGCAATCGACATCCCCTCCAGTGGCGATGTGCTGCTGAACTTCATGCTCGGCAGCCAGATCTCCGCGGTGATCGACAGTGCTGCCACGAGCCCTGCCGACCTCGAGCGGCAGTTGGCCGCCCAGCTCGCCCACCTGCGAGCGGCGGGCTGACCGTCCGGACCGGGCTGAGCGGCCCTGCCGGCCTGGCCGGGCTGAGCGGCGCGCTGACCGTCCGGACCGGGCCTCCGGGAGGCGACTCGGTTTTCCTCCGCGCGGAGGGAAAACGGTGACGCGTGGCGAGAGGCCGCTTACAGTGGTCTGCAAGCGTGATCGAGGCCACAATCCCGACGGTTGACGGGTGGCCGGTGGCGTTCCCCACCCGGGCCCGTCCCACGGGGACACACGCTTCCGTCTCCAGGAGGTCCACCATGTACCAGCAGGACACGGCCGCCGACTTCGTCCGGTGGCGGCGGCTCATCTCAGACTCCTTCGTGCCGCTCGAGGCGGAGCAGGCGCGGCCCCGGAGGTTCTCCGGGCTACTGGCAGGCCGGCACCTCCGGGAGCTGGCCATGATGCAGGTGACCGCTGGCCCGCACTCCGTGATCCGCACTCCGGAACTCATCGGACGATCCGGGCCCGGATACTACAAGCTCAACCTCCAGGTCAGCGGCCACGGCTTGCTGGTTCAAGATGGGCGGGAAACGCTCCTGCAGCCCGGAGACCTGGCCATCTACGATACGGAGCGGCCCTACTCGCTGTCCTTCGACGACGATTTCTCCACCCTGGTCCTCATGTTCCCTCGCCAGCTCACGGGGCTGTCCGCCGACGACGTCCGGGAACTGACAGCCACCACCATGGGCGCCGGCCACCGCCTCGGCCAGGCGGTGGCCCCGTTCATCACCCAGATCGGGGCGATGCTGCCGACGCTGGATGGTCCGATCGGCCACCGGTTGGCACTGAACGTCGTGGACCTGCTGGCCACCGTCCTGGCCGACGAGCTCTATTCGCGCCCGGGCGCCGAGGGCACGCAGCAGGCTCGGCTGCTGCGCCGGGTCCACCATTTCATCGAGTCCCAGCTGGCCAATCCCGATCTGGGACCGGAGATGATCGCCGCCGCCCACTACCTGTCCACCCGCGCTCTGCACCAGCTCTTCGCCCGGACGGACCGCACTGTGGCCCGGTGGATCCGCGAACGCCGGCTCGAGCAGTGCCGCCGGGACCTGCAGGACCCCCTCCATCGGGACACGCCTGTCGGAGCGATCGGCGCCCGTTGGGGCCTGGCGGACCCGGCGCACTTCTCTCGCCTGTTCCGGGCTGAGTTCGGCCAGTCGCCGGCGCAGTTCCGGCACGCGCACAGCTGAGGCCGCACCCGACGTCGTGCGCGGATCGTCAAGGGCTGTGCCCCCAGGGCCAAGCGGCCAGGACGGCGGTGGGGCCAGTCTGGTGGCAATCCTCGCCGGTGCCTGCACGCGGGCCCGGCGGGGACGGCCCACCGGTACCGGATCCCCCCACCGCCGGTCCTGACCCAGGAGACGACGATGTCCCACCCCACCACCGCCCGGCACAGTGACCCGGGAACCACGCCGGGCGCCGACCGGCCACCCCTGGCCGCCGGCCGGCGCTTGGGCGCGCGCCGGATCGGCATCCCCGCACTGGTCTTCATGATCATCGCCGCTTCCGCCCCGCTGACCGTCGTGGCCGGAGGCGTGCCCAGCAATTTTGCGGTCACCTCACTCGTCGGCATCCCGCTGTCCTTCATCGTGCTCGGCGTGGTCCTGGTGCTGTTCTCCATCGGCTACGCGGCGATGAGCCGGCATGTCCACAACGCCGGTGCCTTCTACGCCTATATCGCCAAGGGTCTGGGCAAGCCCGTCGGAGTGGGGGCATCGCTCGTAGCCGTCGTGGCCTACAACTGCATGCAGATCGGGATCGCCGGCATGTTCGGCTTCGCCCTGTCCTCCTTCCTTGCCGGAGTCGCCGGAATCTCCCTGCCATGGTGGGTGTGCGCCCTTGCTGCCTGGGTGGTGGTGGGTCTGATGGGCGTCAATCGCGTGGACCTCTCCGCCAAAGTGCTCGGAATCGTCGTGGCCCTGGAGTTCCTCGTGGTGATCATCTTCGACGTGATGTCCTTCGGCGCCGCTCCCGAGGGCGTGACAGCCGACGGCCTGGTGCCCGATCAACTGTTCGCCACCGGAGTCGGTGCGGCCCTCGCCTTCTCCATTGCCGCCTTCATGGGCTTCGAGTCCGGAGCCATCTACAACGAGGAGGTCAAGGATCCACGCCGCACCGCAGGCATCGCCACGCTCATCGCCATCAGCGTCATCGCCTTGTTCTACGCGTTCTCCTCCTGGGCCATGGTGGTCGGCGAGGGCGCCTCGAACGTCATCGCCCGCTCCCAGGAGTTCGGGCCCGACCTCATGTTCGTCTTTCTCGCCGAGAACGCCGGCGATTGGTTCGTGACCCTGGCGAACCTGATGTTCATCACCAGCCTGTTCGCCGCACTCGTGGCCTTCCACAACATCGTGGCCCGGTACTTCTTCGCCCTCGGGCGCGAGCGCGTGCTGCCTGGCTGGCTGGAGCGGACGGGGCGTCATTCGGGTGCCCCGGTGGCCGGTTCGCTGGCCCAGTCCGGCGTAGCCCTGGTGGTCATCCTCGTCTTCGGCGTGGCCGGAGCCGGATCCGATGATCCGCTCTTCCCGGTGCTGACGCTCTTCACCTGGTTGACCAACATGGGCGCCTTCGGGCTGGTGCTGCTGATGGCCTTGACGTCCCTGGCCGTACTCGGCTTCCTCCGCCGGTTCACCGGGGAGTACTCCTTCTGGACCCGGACCGTTGCCCCCGGCCTGGCGGCCGTGGGACTGATCGTCCTGTTCGTGGTGATCGTGGTGAACTTCAACGTCCTGATCGGCTCTGAGGGGTACAGCATGCTGAGTTGGCTCCTGCCGGCGATCGTCCTAGTCCCCGGACTCCTCGGGACCCTGTGGGCGTGGCGGCTGCGCAGCCACCGGCCCGAGACCTACCGGGGCATCGGCGCGGGTGGTCAACTGGACTGAGAACCCCGCCCCGGGCGCCGCCACGGCCTGACCCTCACTCCCGCCCTCTCTCCTGACTGCAACGTCACCGAACCCCTGTTAGTGATTCTCTGCCGGCCATCCGAGCTGCCGGCCTCCGATGAAAGGACCATGATGACCTCCGAGACCACCACCCAGACGACGCCGTCCGCCGCCGACCTGTCCAGTTACGCGGCGCTGCTGGCCGCCATCCAGGCACCCGAGGGGCAGGGAGTCCAGATGAGGGACCCGGCCACCGGGGCCGTCGTCGGGCGCGCGCCGCAGCGCTCCGAGGCGGACCTGGACGCCGCCGTAGCCACGGCCCGGCAGGCCCAGTCGGAGTGGGCGGCCGCCTCGCATGCCGAACGCTCCGAGTACCTGAACCGGGCAGCGGATGCGATCGAGGGTTCGGCCGAGGCCCTGGCCGAGCTGCTGTCCCGCGAACAGGGCAAGCCGCTCAACGGGCCGAACGCCCGATTCGAGGTCGGGGCCTGCGCGTCCTGGCTGAGGGCCAACGCCGCCTTCGAGCTCGAGCCCGAGGTGCTGGTGGACGACGAGTCCGGCCAGGCGGTTCTGGAGTACGTGCCGGTGGGTGTGGTCGGGGCGATCGGTCCCTGGAACTGGCCGATGATGATCTCGATCTGGCAGATCGCGCCCTCTCTGCGGATGGGCAACACCGTGGTGCTCAAGCCCTCCGAGTACACCCCGCTGTCCGTCCTGGCCCTTGGCGCCGTGTTGAACCAGGTGCTGCCGGCCGGAGTGTTGCAGGTGGTGCCCGGTGGCGGTGAGCTCGGTGCCGCGCTGACCGCCCACGCCGGAGTGGACAAGCTGATGTTCACCGGATCCACCTCCACCGGTCAGGCGATCATGCGCTCCGCCGCGGACACACTCAAGCGACTGACACTGGAGCTCGGCGGCAATGACGCCGGCATCGTTCTGCCGGACGCCGATCCCGAGGCGATCGCCGAAGGCGTCTTCTGGGGAGCCTTCATCAACACCGGACAGACCTGCGCGGCGTTGAAGCGGCTCTACGTGCACGAGTCCCAGTACGACCAGATGTGCGAGGCCCTGGTGGACGTGGCGAAGAAGATGCCGATGGGCGTCGGGCTGGAGGAGGAGAACGTCCTCGGGCCGCTGCAGAACCGGCAGCAGTTCGACATCGTCTCCGGGCTGGTCGAGGAGTCCCGGTCCGCCGGCGCCCGGATTCTCATCGGTGGCGACCCGCAGCAGGACCAGCCCGGCTACTTCTACCCGGCCACCTTGGTGGCGGACGTGGACAACGACAATCCACTGGTGGCCCAGGAGCAGTTCGGCCCGGCGCTGCCGATCGTCAAATACACGGCCCTGGACGAGGTCATCGGCTGGGCCAACGGCCTCGAGGTCGGGCTCGGCTCCTCTGTATGGGGCACCGACCTGGATGAGGCACGAGCGGTGGCGGCACGGCTGGAGGCCGGCACCACATGGATCAACAAGCACGGGGCCGTGGACCCGAGGGTGCCCTTCGGCGGTGTCAAGAAATCCGGTTACGGACTCGAGTTCGGCGTGGAGGGCCTGAAGTCGGTGGCGCTACCCAAGGTCACCAGTTGGTGAGCTGAGCCGCAGGCGGGCAGGGGCGCGGCCGTCGGCGCACGTGTCCCTACCGCTTGCGGTACAGCGCCTTGCGCTGGAACCGGGGCTCCGAGGTGACCAGCATGCCGAGGTTGCGGAAGATGTCCTCGTCCACGGTGCCCAGAATGGTGGTGGTGTGGACGTCGCAGCCGGTCAGGTTGCGCAGTTCGTCCAGGGCACGGCGCGCGTTCGGATCCGAGGCGGCGGAGACGGAGAGGGCGATCAGCACCTCGTCCGTGTGCAGTCGGGGGTTCCTTGAGCCCAGGTGCTCGGTCTTGAGGGTCTGGATCGGCTCGATCGCGGCGGGGGAGAGCAGGTGGACGCCGTCCTCGATCCCGGCGAGGTGCTTCAACGCGTTCAGCAGCATGGCCGCCGAACAGCCCAGCAGACCAGAGGTCTTGCCGGTGACGATCGTCCCGTCGGCCAGCTCGATGGCGGAGCCCGGAGCGTCGGTGGCCTCTTCGATCGCCAGGGCGGGGGCGACGACGGCGCGGTCCTCGGTGCGGCAGCCCGCCCGGGACATCACCATGGCCACGCGCTCGGAGATGTCCGCCTCGCGGTCGTTGCTGCGTTCATCCACCAGGGCCTTGTAGTAGCGGCGCACGATCTCCTGGCGGGAGGCCTCGCGGCACACCTCATCGTCCACGATGCAGCTGCCGGCCAGGTTCACACCCATGTCCGTGGGGGAAGCGTAGGGGGAGGAACCGGTGAGCTGCTCCAGCAGGGCCTTCAGGAGGGGGAAGACCTCCACGTCCCGGTTGTAGCTGGTGACCTGCTCGCCATAGGCGTCGAGGTGGAACGGATCGATCAGGTTGATGTCATCCAGGTCCGCGGTGGCGGCCTCGTAGGCGAGGTTCACCGGGTGGTCCAGGGTCAGGTTCCAGATGGGGAACGTCTCGAACTTGGCATAGCCGGACGCGATCCCGCGGGCGTGATCGTGATACACCTGCGAGAGGCACGTGGCGAGCTTGCCGGAGCCAGGCCCGGGCGCGGTCACCACCACGACGTCCCGGGTGGTCTCGGAGTAGTCGTTCAGTCCGAAGCCCTCCTCGGAGACGATCCGCCTGGTGTCCTGCGGGTAGCCCGGGATCACGCGGTGGCGGGCGACCGTCAACCCCAGCCGCTCGAGACGCTCGCTGAAGGACTGGGCCACCTGGTTCGAGTCCTCCAGCTGGGTCAGCACCACGTGCTGCACCAGGAAGCCGCGTTCGCGGAACACGTCGATCAGCCGCAGGACATCCTCCTCATAGGGGATTCCCAGGTCAGCTCGGACCTTCTGGCGTTCCAGATCCTTGGCATTGAGGCAGACGAGGATCTCGAGCTCGTCCTTGATGCGCTCGAGCATGGCGATCTTGTTGTCCGGCGTGAAACCCGGCATCACGCGGGAGGCGTGGTGGTCGTCGAAGAGCTTCCCGCCCATCTCCAGATAGAGCTTGCCGCCGATCTCCTGGCGCCGCTCCTCGATGTGGCGGGACTGCAGGTCGATGTAGCGATCCCGGTCGAAGCCCGTCCGGTGTCCTGGCAGGCCATTCGGCGTGGGAGACGGCGAACCGCCGGGCACGCCCCCAGCGACGCCGGGCGCGGAGGCTGCCAACAGGTCCTGGGCGGGGGTTTCGGGGGCTGATGGAGCGGAGGGGGATGTCGACGAGGCCACGACGTCAAGCTAGCATCCGGGCCGGACCTCCGCCGGGCTACGCGCCCTGCGGCCGGTCGATGGCCAACACCTCGCCGAGGGTGCCCCACTCGTTCCGGCCCAGGCGAGTGAGCGGATCCAGGCTCTCCGCCAGTGGAAGGGAACGGCCGCGGGAGTCCGTGTGGAGGGTGTCCGTGTCCACCGCCACCTGCACCACACGGCCGAGCACCATATGGTTCCCGCCGACCTCGATGATGCGTTCCACGGTGCATTCCATGACCGCGGGAGAGCCGGCCACCCGCGGGGGCACGACGACGGCCGAGAGCTCGGCCTCGATCCCTACGGCCTCGAACTCGCTCACCTCCGGGGCATAACGCGCCGAGGTCTGATTGGCTGCCTCGAACTGTGGCCGGGAGACGAGCGAGACCGTGAACTCGCCGGTGGCCTCGACGTTGGTGAGCGTGTCCTTGCGTGAGGTCGAGGAGAACATCACGATCGGCGGCTCTTCAGAGACCATCGTGAAGAACGAGTGCGGGGCCAGATTCGCGGTTCCGTGGGCGTCCACCGTCCCCACCCAGGCGATGGGCCTCGGAATGAGGATGGACTTCACCAGGAGAGTTGTCTCGCGATCGCCAAGGGTGGCCGGATCGAGTTCGGTGCGCTGGTGACTCATGGGGACAGTCTTCCAGCACCTCCGGCGCGCCGGTGCCGTCCTCCACAACAGGCCCGATGCTCTGGGCCTATCCCCACTGGCAGCTGACAGGCACCCAGGAGCCGGGGAGAGTGCCTAGCGTCGAGGACAGCAGGAGTGACGGGGCTGTGACCGGACGAGACCGGAGCAGTGCAGGGCGGGAGGACGGGCATGACAATACCCAACGGTGGAACGCCGGTGGATCACGGGCTGATGGGCGGAACCATGTTCCGTCCGGTCATCGATCCGGACGTGGTGTGTTCGGCGGTCGGGACGACTGTGGATGTGCTCTTCGGTGACGAGCAGCAGCTTCGCCTCCTGGAGGCGGCGGCGGCCCAGCTGTACCAGGTGGTCCAGGAATTGCGGCTGGTCGGGACGGGTACCCGCGAGGTGGCCGACTCAGTCCACAGCCTTTCGGCCCTGGACTGGCGCTCGCCGGCCGGGGCCGCGTTCCTGGGCCGGAGCGACCGTCTGCGCGGGCGGGCGGCGGACCTGGCCGAGTTGGCGGAGGAATCCGCGGCGCTGGCCCGCGTCGCGATCGACGAGCTGCACGGGAGGATCGGCCAACTGCGTGCCAGCATCGGCATCGCCAAGGCCACGGCGGCCAGCGCCGTGACCCTGGGGATGTGCTGAGGTGGCCGGGCCGATGGGTGCGGCTGCACCCGGCGCCCTGCCCGCGACCTCTATCCTGACCACAATCGTGCCCGCGGGCGTCGGTCGTCCCGGTCTCCTGGACGGAGTGGATGATGTTCCCGGCCGGTCGGGGGACGGCCGTGGCGAGGCGACGCCGTCGTTCTCCATCCGCGGCGGGCCGACCAGCATCCACGCCAACCTGGACGACCTGGAACGGGGCAGCTTCCTGTTGGCCGCGGCCACGGTCGAGGCGGCGGCCCTGTCGATGCGGGCTGCGGGGGCGGGCTCCCTCCTCGCCTTGGCGGCGGCCCAGACCGGAGCAGGCCGGGTGTTGGCGGCTCGCACGGCAACACTGTCTTCCGGGTTGCTGTCCATCAGCGCCGAGGCGGACGTGCTGTACCTCGGCGTGCGGTCCTCGGCGGAGGCCTACCGGAGTGCGGAGGCCGCCGCCCAGCGCGCTGTCGTCGAGTTGGCCGGCGGTGCTGCCTTCGTCTCTGCGGCGGTGCTGGCCCTCTCCAACCAGCCGATTCCGCAGCCGATCGCGGAACTGGCCATCCAGGCTGCTCCAGAGGTCATCGCGGGACTGCTCGGTACCCTGTCCCTGGGACTCGGTGTGGGATTCCGAGTGGCCTCGGACGTCGCCGGCCATGCGGCTCGGGATGAGGGCGTCAGCGGCGCCCTGTCCGGGCCGGAACGCCTGTGGCCACTGCTCACGGTGCTGGGTTCGGGCGCCGGGATCGTCCAGATCGGTCCGGTGCGGACCAAGGAGAAGGTCCCCGCGGCCGACGAGTGGGACGAGTCGTGGACGCCCCAGGAGCGGGGCACCGTCACGAATGTCATGGACCACCTGGACCAGGCGCGCGAGGCGGAACCGGGCTCGATCCAGATCACCCGGATCACTCCGGACGTCTCCAGTGCCCCCGGTGCCCCGGCGACGGTGTGGCTGGTGGCGATCCCCGGCACCCAGCCGGGCGATTCCAAGGACGCCAGCGGCTGGTCCACCAACCCCCTGGGCCTGGATGGAAATGCCGAAGCCCTGGCCTTCGACTCGCAGCACATGACGGCGGCCCTTGATGACGCGCTTCGCCAGGCGGGAGCAGGCCAGGGCGACGCCCTGGTGCTGACAGGCTACAGCCAGGGCGGAATGCATGCCGCGCGAGCGGCCGCCGACCCGAGGATCACGGCGACCTATGACGTGCGGGGGCTGATGACCATCGGTTCCCCCACGGGGGAGATGGCCGTCCCCGAGGGGGTGGAGACCGTCCACCTGGAGCACGAGGAAGACCTGCCTGCAGCTGCGGACGGTCGGCCAAACCCGCAGGGCGCCCATCGGGCCACCATTACGGTCAGCGGGTACCGGGAGGAGCTGTATCCCGAGGGTCGGGATCTCATGTCAGGGCATCACTTCGAGAACTACCGGTTCCACGGAGAACGGATCGACGCAGACCCGGAGGCGGCCCGTCTGGCACCAGCGCTGGCCCATCTCGGCGCCCTGACCGCCGCTGGTGGCGTGACCCGATCGGTGCAGCTGGAGAGGATCCGCCCCGGGAACCCGCGCCATCCGTCCCCGTCGCCGCTGACGGCGCGTCAGTCCCGCCGGGAGTTCGCGCCGGAGAGGCCGAGGACGCCGTTGGCCAGCATGGACACGATCGAGATGATGACGGCAGCGAAGACCGCCGTCCACCAGAAGGCGTCCACCGTGACCTGCATCGGCAGGTAGGAGGTCAACCAGACGGTCAGCATGAGCATGCCCGCGTTGATGATGATCGTGAACAGACCCAGGGTCAGGCACGTCAGGGGCAGGGAGAGGAGGGAGATGACCGGCTTGACCACCGCGTTGACGGCACCGAACACCAGACCGATGACGAGGTAGGCGATCACCGTGTTCAGGGTGGTGTCACCCGTGTCACCGAAGGTGTCGGAGGGGATGACCTCCATACCGGGCAGGATCAGGGTGGCCACCCAGAGGGCCAGGCCGTTGACGATGACACGGAGTAGGAACTTCACCATGGAGCCATCGTCCCACGTCCACCTGTGGACATGGCCTGCGGACACGGCCGTCGATCACGAGCCGGGGCTAAGCTGGTGAGTCATGAACGAACCGTTGCCCATCCGGCCGCGCCCGGTCCTCAGCCAGCTCCCGGCCTATGCGGCGGGCAAGCCCGCTGCCCCGGTGGAGGGGCTCACGCCCTACAAGCTCTCCTCCAACGAGAACCCGTTCGGCCCGGTGCCCGCAGTCCGAGCGGTCCTGGAGCGGTTCACGGACATCTGCCGCTACCCGGACCCGCTGTCCACCGCCCTGCGCGAGCGCCTCGGCGAACACCTCCAGATCTCCCCGCAGGACATCGTGACCGGTGCCGGCTCCCTCGGCGCGCTGACGCAGATCATCACCACCTACGCCGGCACCCACCCGGACGGCACCCAGGACGAGGTCATCTACGCGTGGCGGTCCTTCGAGGCCTACCCGATCGTCGTCCGGGCGGCCGGGGCCAGGGACGTCCAGGTCCCGCTGACCGCCGATTTCCGCCACGACCTGGACGCCATGGCCGCTGCCATCACCGAACGCACCCGCGTGATCATCGTCTGCACCCCGAACAACCCCACGGGGCCCGCCCTCACCGGCGCCGAGGTCGAGGCGTTCCTGGCGAAGGTGCCGCCGGACGTGCTGGTGGTCCTCGACGAGGCCTACACCGAGTTCATCACCCAGCCGGACGCCGTCGACGCGCTGGAGGTCTACCGTCGGCACGCGAACGTTGCGGTGTTGCGGACCTTCTCCAAGGCGCACGGTCTGGCGAACCTGCGGGTCGGGTACTCCGTGTCCCATCCGCACGTCACCCAGTACCTCCGCGTACTGGCCACACCCTTCGCCGTTTCCTCGGTGGCCGAACAGGCCGCCATCGCCTCCCTCGACCACATCGATGAGGTCAATGAGCGCGTGGCGAAAGTCGTCTCCGAGCGTGAGCGCGTGCTGACCGGCCTGGCCGCCCTTGGCTGGGACGTCCCCGACTCCCAGGGCAACCTCGTCTGGCTGCCCCTGGGCGACCGCACGCCCGAGTTCCTCGAGGCGGCCGGACGCCAGGCGCTGGCCGTGCGCGGCTTCGGCACCGAGGGTGTCCGGGTCACCATCGGCGAGGAGGAGGCCAACACGCGCTTCCTCCAGCTCTGTGCGGACTTCCCCGAACGCCCGACGCCGGCCGCCTAGCCTCCCAGCCCCCACCGTCCGGTGCGTGCCGCGGGAGCCGATGAACAAGCGAAAGGCGCTGGCCCGGCGTCGTTCAACGCGCGAGTAGGGCCCGGCGCGACTAGGCTTGACCCCGGACCGGTGCCGGACGTGCCGGGGGAGAAGGAGTTCCACGTGAACGAACCGCAGCCGCCGACCACGGCGACCGAGTTGCCTGACGGTGCCGTCCGCCTGTTGGATGCCGACGGCACCCTGCAGGAGGACACCAGGTTCACGCCCTACCTCGCCGACCTCGATGAGGCGGCCCTGCAGAGGATGTACCGGCTCATGGCCACCGAGCGCCGGGTGGACTCCGAGGGCACCTCTCTCCAGCGGCAGGGCCAACTCGCCCTGTGGGTCCCCGCCATCGGCCAGGAGGGGGCCCAGGCTGGCGCCCTGACCGCACTGCACGACTCCGACTGGATCTTCCCGACCTACCGCGAGCACCTCTTCGCCCTGGGCCGCGGCGTCACCCCGGGCCAACTGTTCGAGCTGTTCCGGGGAGCCGCGCATGCCGGCTGGACCGCTGAGGACCACCGCCTCCAGCCCTACACACTCGTGCTCGCCGCCCAGACCCTGCACGCCACCGGCTATGCGTGGGGCATCCAGCGGGATCAGGCCGGCTGGGACGCCGACCGCCTGAGGCGCGAGGGTCAGATCGCGCTGGCGTGCTTCGGGGACGGCGCCTCCTCCGAAGGAGACGTCCACGAGTCCATGGTCTTTGCCGCCAGCTTCAACCTGCCCGTGGTGTTCTTCTGCCAGAACAACCAGTGGGCCATCTCGGTGCCGGCGTCCACCCAGACCCGCGTCCCGCTCGCACAGCGCGCCGCGGGCTACGGCTTCGAGGGTGTCACCGTGGACGGCAATGACCCGTTGGCCATGTACGCCGTCACGGCGTGGGCCGCGGACCAGGCCCGCACCGGCGCCGGTCCCGTCCTGGTGGAGGCCCATACCTTCCGGGTTGGGGCGCACACCACAGCTGATGACCCCACGAAGTACCGGACGCGGGACGAGGAGGCGGCCTGGGCCGGCGTCGACCCGATGGTCCGCCTGGAGAAGTACCTGCGCGCCACCGGCGCCGCGGGTGCCGAGCCGGACGAGTTCTTCGCCGACGTCGCCGCCGAGGGGGAGCGGTTGGCCGCCCAGAGCCGCGAGGCCGTGTTGGCGATGACCGGGGACGCCATCGCGCCGCTGGATGCCGTGTTCGACACGGTGTATGCGGAACCGCATCCGCTCGTGGCCGAGGAGAAGGCCTGGCACCGTGAATGGCAGGCCGGCTTCGCCGATGCAGCAGAGGCAACTGACGCAGCAGATGAAGGAAGTCAGGCATGAGCGCGGAGAGCACCACCCTGCCGGGCGGCCGGGCCGCAGCACGGTCAACCGAGCAGCCCAGCCAGCCCGCCGTCGGAGTGTCTGCCGTCGAGACGCTGACTGTCGCCAAGGCCATCAACCGGGCCCTGGCGGATGAACTCGCCGCCGACCCGAAGACGCTGCTCATGGGTGAGGACATCGGCTCCCTGGGCGGCGTCTACCGCGTGACCGAGGGGCTGAAGGCCACGTATGGGGCAGACCGCGTGGTCGATTCACCGCTGGCCGAATCCGGAATCATCGGCACATCCATCGGCCTGGCCCTGCGGGGTTACCGGCCGGTCGCCGAGATCCAATTCGACGGCTTCGTGTTCCCGGGCTTCAACCAGATCACCACCCAGCTGGCCAAGCTGCGTGCCCGCACCCGCGGCACCGCCACCGTGCCGGTGACCATCCGCATCCCCTACGGCGGCGGCATCGGCTCGATCGAGCACCACTCGGAATCGCCCGAGGCTCTGTTCGCCCATACTCCCGGCCTGCGGATCATCACCCCGTCCAACGCGCAGGACGCCTACTGGATGACGCGTCAGGGCATCCAGTCGCAAGACCCGGTCATCATCTTCGAGCCGAAGCGCCGCTACTGGCTCAAGGGCCAGGTCGACCTGTCCGCTGAGGGCCACGGTGGGCTCGGCGCGTTCCAGGCCCAGGTGGTCCGTACCGGCACCGATGCGACGATCGCCGCCTATGGCCCCCTGGTCCCGGTGGCATTGGCCGCCGCGAACGCCGCAGCCGAGGACGGGCGATCGATCGAGGTCGTGGACCTCCGCTCGCTGTCCCCGATCGACTTCGACACCCTGCAGGGCTCCCTTGAGAAGACCGGGCGCATGGTGATCGCCCACGAGGCGCCCACCTTCGGCGGACTCGGCGGGGAGATCGCCGCCCGCCTGTCCGAGCGATCCTTCCTGCACCTCGAGGCGCCCATCGTCCGCGTCGGCGGCTTCCACCTGCCCTACCCGCCGTCCCGCGTGGAGGAGCAGTACCTGCCGGACCTGGACCGCATCCTCGACGCCGTCGACCGCACCTTCGCGTACTGAACGCCTACTGATTGCCGGGAGGCACCCATGGAGATCTTCACCCTGCCGGACGTCGGCGAAGGCCTGACCGAAGCTGAGATCACGGAGTGGCGCGTGGCTGTGGGAGACACCGTCGCGGTCAACGACGTCCTCTGCGAGATCGAGACCGCCAAGTCCCTGGTCGAGCTGCCCAGCCCCTACGCCGGCACCGTGGCCGAGCTCATGGCCCCGGCTGGCGAGGTGATCGAGGTCGGCACCCCGATCATCGGCATCACCACGGGGGCCTCCCCGGACAGCTCCCCAGAGGGCTCGGCTCCCGTTGCCGAGGAGACCGGGTACACCATGCCTGTCGAGGCAGGGGACAGCGCTGCGGACGGAGTCGGCGAGGAGGCTCCTGTGCCGACCGACGGTGGCGATCCTGCTCGTCCGTCCACCGCTGGCGGTGCGTCCGGTGGTGGCGGGCCCCACGCCGGCGGAGCCGGTGCCGCGCTGACGGGCTCCGGTCCGAAGGCGGACGCCGCCACCCGCCGTCCGCGGAAGCCGTCCGGGCAGGCCGCAGTGGCGCCGTCTTGGAGCCCGACGCTGCGCGAGAAGCCCGTCCGACGTACCACTGACCTGACTGACGCCACCGCCCCGGACGCTCCGGACGCTCCGAACGCCGCCGAGCGGCCCCCCGCGGCTGCGCCAGCAGCCCCCAGCGCCCCGGCGACGCGCGGGCTGAGGCTGCCGGCCGCCGTCGGGAATCTGATGGCAGCCGGACGCGAACGCCAGACGGAGGTGGCAGGACTGTTCGAGCGCGTGCTGGCCAAGCCGCCGGTGCGCCGCATCGCCAAGGAATTGGGCGTGGACCTGACCCAGGTGCGGGCCACGGGTCAGTTCGGCGAGGTGACGCGGACGGACGTGGAGAACTATCTTGCCGAGCGGGATACGAACATCGACACCTCCGGCTCATTCTGGATGCCGGATACCGGGGACAACGCGCGGCGCACCGAGCGGATCCGCGTCAAGGGCGTGCGCAAGGCGACCGCCGCCGCGGTCTCCGAGTCCTACCGGGACGCCCCGCACGTCTCGATCTTCGTGGACGTGGACGCCTCGCGGACCATGGAGTTCGTCAAGCGCCTCAAGACCTCCCGTGAGTTCGAGGGCGTCAAGGTCACACCGTTGCTGATCCTCGCGAAGGCCGTGATCTGGGCTGCGGCGCGCAATCCGCACGTCAACGCCTCCTGGGCGGAGGACGAGATCCAGGTCAAGCACTACATGAACCTCGGCATCGCCGCCGCCACCCCGCGCGGACTGCTGGTGCCGAACATCAAGAACGCCAATGAGCTGTCCCTCCGCGACCTGGCCGAGGCCCTCGGAACCCTGGCCAAGCGGGCCCGGGACGGCAAGACGCAGCCGGCGGAGATGGCGGACGGGACGATCTCGATCACGAACATCGGCGCCCTGGGCATCGACACGGGCACGCCGATCATCAACCGTGGCGAGGTGGCCATCGTGGCGTTCGGAACCATCCGGCAGAAGCCCTGGGTGGTCTCCGGGGAGATCATCCCGCGGTGGATCACCACCCTGGGCGGCTCCTTCGACCACCGCGTGGTGGACGGGGATCTCTCGGCGCGCTTCATGGCGGACGTCGCCGCGATCATGGAGGAGCCGGCCCTCCTGCTGGAGTAGCCCCGGATCACCTCACCTCAGAGGGCGGCGAACATGTCCGGCACAGACAGCTCCCCGGTGACCGTCCCGTAGGTGCGCGCAGTCTCAGCCAGCTCCTCCTGGGCCTCGAGGTCGAACTCGGACCGGAACCGTGGGAGCTTCATCTTCTCCAGCACCTCCGGTGGGGTCTGGGTGTAGGTTCCGGTGATCCGGCGGACCTCGTCCGGATTCTGCTGGGCGTACTCCAGGCCACGGACCAGAGCTTCCCGGAAGGACCGTACCAGGTCCGGATCGTTCTCCAGGGTCTCCTCACTCGCGAAGTATCCGCCGGTGTCGAGCTCGGGGTTGGCCTCCGCGTACGGCCAGGAGACGGCCACCATGCCGGCTTCCAGGGCCGGGGTGACGAAGGGTTCCACCACGACCCCGGCGTCGAGCTGCCCGTTCTCCAACGCAGCCTGGACGTCCGGGAAGGCCATCTCCATGAACTCCAGGGACCCGCCGTCTCCACCGGCCTTGTCCATCACCTGACGGCACGCCGTGTCCCCGATGTTCGCCAGCTGGTTCGAGGACAGGGTCCTGCCCGCCAGATCGCGGATGCTCTCGAATCCAGAGTCCGGGGCCGCGATGAGTGCCACGTTGTCGTTGCCGGGTTCTCCCGTGGTGGTGCTGCCGGAGCAGAAGAACTTCAGGCCGATGCCCTGTGAACGCGCCACCATCATGGACACCACGTTGCCGAAGGCGAAGTCGAACTGGCCGGAGGAGACTCCCGGGAAGGAGATGGCGCCGCCGGAGGTCGACTCGATCGTGACATCCAGGCCAGCCTGCTCGAAGAAGCCCTGCTCCTTCGCCAGGTGCAGGGGTGCGACGTCGACGATCGGGATCGCCCCGACCGTCACGCCACGCAGATCGCCAGCGCCGCCGGCCGACCCGTCAGCTGACTGGGCATCCCCACCGGTGTCACCGCCGCCGGAGGGATCACCCTGCCCACAGGCGGCGGCAGTGCCGACCACCACGGCGGCGGTGCCGACGGCCAGGAGCCGTCGGCGGGTCAGGAGGGAGGACGAGGGGCTTCGGGTACTCATGGGTTCTCCTCTGGTGTCTGGAAGACCACTATGAGGGCAGAGATGAGTACTTATCTCTGCCCTCATAGTGCTGATGGGTGGGGTCTCATTTCTCGTGGCCCGCTCCCGGTGGCCCTCTACTCCCCGTCCGCGAAGCTGTGGGCCAGGACCCAGGAGGGGAAGTCGGCGATCTTCGCGTCGATGAGGATCGGGCGGTCGCGCGGACCGTCGAGCCACTCCTGCACGGCGCCTAGATCGGACTCCTGGCGCACCGTGACCGCCGCGCAGCCGAACCCGGCGGCGATGGCCGCGATGTCCGTCGGCGGGAACCGCACCGTGTCCAGGCGGTCGGTCTCATGCACGAAGTGGTGCACCTCGGCCCCGTAGGCGGCATCGTTGTAGACCACCACCATCAGCGGCATCCGCAGCCGCGACGCGGTCTCCAGCTCCACGAGGGACATCAGCAGTCCGCCGTCGCCCACCCCGGCAATGGCGATCCGGCCGGGAGAGGCCAACTGGGATCCGATGGCGCTGGACAGGGCCAGGCCGATCGACTGGAAGGCGAGTGGCACGCAGTACCCCGTGTTGTCCGGCACGCGGAAGTGCATGGCCGGATAGGCATTGAAGTTGCCGCCGTCCGGGACCACCACGCGCTCCATCGGCACCATCTCATCGAGCCGGTTTGTCAGCAGCCGCGGATCGATCCGCCCGCTGTCCGGTTCCCCCTCCACCACGGGCTCGGAGACGTCCTCGAAGGGCTGGTCCCGCCAGTGCAGCGACGCGGCCACCCGGGCACGGGTTTCCTCGGTCCGGTATCCCGTCTGCGTGCCTCCGGTGGACGCCAGGCGTTCGCCCAGCGCGACGGCGGCAGCGGCGGCCGTGAGGCCGGCGTCGCCCAGGATGGTCAGGTCCACCGGGTAGTGGAGTCCGAACGCGGCCGGGGTGTCATCGACCTGGATGACGGTCTTACCGCGCAGGTGTGTACCGTCCCGGGTGGTCCACCGGTTCAGGGCGGCACCGAACACCAGCATCACGTCGGCCTGGCGCACCAGCTCGGCGGCCCCGTCCGTGGAGAATCCGCCCATCACGTCCAGGTGCCACGGATCCTCATGGAACAGCCCGCGCCCCACCGCCGAGGTGGTCAGCAGCGCACCGGCACGCTCGGCCAGGTCCCGGATGGGCCCGACGCCGGCCGCGGCGCCCCGGCCGCCCACGATCACCGGGCGCTGGGCGCCCGCCAGCAGTTCGGCGATCCGCTCAACCGCCTCCGGCGAGGCGCAGGCCGGGGTGGGAGGCACGGGTGGTGCCACCGAGTCCACCAGGGCACGTTGAGGCTCAGGGACGGTGCCCTCCTGGACGTCCAGCGGCATGGACAGCACCACGGTGCGCCGGTCGTTGACGGCCCGGGTCACGGCGCGGATGGTGTCCGCCACGGCGGAGGCGGGGGAGTGCAGCCGCTCGGGCACCGCGCCCATGCCCTCGACCACTTTGTCCTGGTCGATGTAGAAATTCGAACCGTACTGACCGCCGGGAGTGTCTCCGGAGATGACCAGCACGGGGGTGCGGGACTTGGCGGCCTCACCGATGCCGGTGAGGGCGTTGGACAGCCCGCAGCCCTGGTGGACGGTGACCACGGAGAGCTGGCCCGTGGATCGGGAGTAGGCGTCGGCCATGCAGGCGGCGCCCATCTCATGCCGGGCCGCCGTGAACGGCACGCCGTCCGGACGCTCGTCGCTCGGGGCGAGGAGGGCGTTGGTGGCGCGGAAGTTGCCGGAGCCGACCACGCCGAAGACGTGGGCGGCGCCCATCCGGGCGATGAGGCGGCCGACGGCCTCACTGACCTTCATGGCTGGCTGGGGTCCTTTCGTCGTGGTCTCGTGCTGTGTTGCCGTGCTGGTCACGCGGTCCCCTCCGGCAGCAGGGCGTCTAGGTCCGGGGCCTCATCGATGACGCCGTACTTCACGGCGGCCTCTCCGAGGGCGGCCATGGCCTCGCGGGAGAAGTCGGCCTTGAAGCGCGGCAGGGTGATGCGCTCGAGGATCTCCGGGTCCGTCTCGGTGTACTCGCCGATCACCTCGCGGACCACGTCCGGGTTCTCCTGGCTGTACTCCATGGACTTGCGCATGGCGCGGGTGAATGCCTCGACGTCCTCCGGCCGCTGCTCGATGACCTCCTCCGTGGTGAAGTAGCCCCCGATGTCCAGGTCCGGGTGGGCCTCGGCGTAGGGCCAGGACACGGCCTTCAGTCCGGCGTCGAGAGACTGGGTCAGGTAGGGCTCCAGGACGAGGGCCGCCTCCACCTGACCGTTCTGCACGGCGGCCGCGGCATCGCCGAAGGCCAACTCGATGAAGTCCATGTCCGCGCCGTCGCCGCCCGCGTTGTCCACCGCGAGCCGGATCGAGGTGTCCCCGATGTTCATCAGGTTGTTCGAGGAGGCGGTCTGGCCCTGCAGGTCGGCGGTCGTCTCCAGCTCGGAGTCCTCCAGGGCGATCACGGCCGCGAAGTCCTTGCCCTCCTCGCCCGTGGTGGTGGTGCCGTTGGCCACGTACTGCAGCGGCAGGCCCTGGTCCCGGGCCACCATGAGGGAGACGGTGTTGCCGAAGGCGAAGTCATAGTCACCGGCCACCACACCCGGCACGGCGATCGCGCCGCCGGAGGTGTTCACCACCTCGACGTCCAGGCCCTCCTCCTCGAAGAAGCCCTCCTTCACGCCCACGTGGATCGGTGCGACGTCACCGATGGGAATGGCCCCGACGCGGATGGGGGTCAGGTCCTCCGAGCCGCCGCCGGCCTCGGTGCCGGCCGACGTCGCCTCCTCCCCGCCGGACGGGGACCCGGAGCCACAGGCGGCCAGTCCCAGGGTGAGGGTGAGGATCCCGACGCCGGCCGCGAGGGAGCGCAGGCGGCCGCGGTGCGCGAGGGGTCGGCTGCCGCGCCGGGTGAGGGACGGGTTCTGTGACGGTGTCAGTGATGGAAGGGTCATAGAGGCACCGTATGGCGTGAGTCACACGTGGTCCAATGATCGTTCTGCGTGCCGGATATAGATCTCGTCTATAGGTCCCGGGCCCCGGTGGGGCGGGAGCCGAGGTCCTGGAGCTGATTGACGGCCCACGGAACGAACCACGCCGTGGCCGAGGTCGGCGACCGGGGTGCCGCGTAGGCGTGGACGGTCACGTCGGTGTCCTCGTAGGGCAGGGGCCACTGCTCGATGTCCCAGGCGTGGAACCATTCCGCGAGGAGGATCTCCGGCACGAAGGCGAGAAGGTCCGTGCCGGCCACCAGGGCCGGGATGGCGGAAAAGCTGGAGACGGCCACGGACCCGCCGGCGGGCGGCGGCATGCGGTCCTCAATGAGCGTGTGTCCGGTAGAGCCGCGGATGACGACCCGGGCGGCGCGGGAGATGTCCTCAGCCGTCGGGCGGGTCGGTCCGAGCCGGCCGCGGCGGGCGATGCAGACGTAGCGGTCGCGGCGCAGGGGAAGGGCGTGGACCTCGCCGCGGGGGCGGGCGGAGGCGATCGCCAAGTCGAGGTCCCCGGCCGCCAGTAGATCCGCGGCGGTGGTGGTGTCCAGCTGGACCACGTCCAGGCTGCAGGCGGGTGCGGTGGCAGCGAGGGCGGGGACCAGCCGGGGCAGGAACACCAGCTGGCCGAGGTCGGTGACGGCGATCCGGAAGGTGGCGGCAGCGTGGGCGGGTTCGAAATCTGCGAGGCTGGCCACCGCCGCGTCGACCGCCGCGGGCATGGTGGCCACCTCCGCGTAGAGTTGACGGGCCGCCCGGGTCGGCATCACTCCGCGGCCGGAGCGGACGAACAGCTCATCGCCAGTGGCGCGGCGCAGGCGGTTGACGGAGTGTGTGACAGACGGCTGGGTGAGGTTCAGGCGCACCGCGGCGGCCGTCACGGTTCCCTCCTCCATGACCGCGACGAAGACCCGAATGAGGTTCAGATCGAGCATGCGTGCCTCCTGGGTGCCGCTGTCCGCGGGGGAGTCGGCTTCCCCCGGACGGAAATTCACTTGAAAGTCAATATTGTTGAAGTCTTGAACTAAGTCTCACTCCTGTCTAGTCTGGTCACAGCCTGTGGGACGGGTCACAATATTGTTGACGAAAATGTCAGCATAGCCGTCCCCAACGACCACCCCCTGTCGCGAGCGGAGCACCTCGATCGATGACTGAATCAACCCCGTCCACCGGCGCGCCGGGCCATCATGGCCCGGGCGGGTCCGGAGACACCCACCGCGAATCGGAGATCGAGCGGTTGCACCGTCTCGAGGCCTCCAGCGGTTCCGACCGCCGCCGCGGAGACCTCCGGCGGCACACCGATGCGGCCACCGTGGCCGGCCTCGACATCCCCACGCGGCCGGATCCGGCCGCGCCACGCACCTCGGTGGCGCAGTCCGGAGTGACCGGTCGGCCGACGTCGTCCGGCCCGTCCCGGGCCACGCGCAAGCCGCGCCGCAACTGGGGCACGAAGGCCCTCGGACTGGTGGGCCTGCTGGGCTTCCTGGTGATCTGGGAGGTGCTGCCGCGCACCGGGATCGTGAACCCGACGTTCCTGCCGCCGGCCTCGGAGGCCATCGCGGACCTGTTCCGGAACCTCGGTCTGACCGCGTTCTGGCAGGCCGTCGGGGACACGATGTGGCAGTGGCTGCTGGGCATGCTGATCGCGTGCATCGCCGCGACCGTGCTGGGCTTCCTGATCGGCTCGTCCACGTTCCTGCGCCGGTTCACGAACTCGACCATCGAATTCATGCGCCCGGTGCCGTCCGTGGCGTTGATCCCGCTGGCCGTGCTGCTGTTCGGCGTGGAGATCGAGTCGGCATTGCTGCTGATCGTGTACGCGTCCTTCTGGCAGGTCCTGATCCAGGTCCTGTACGGGGTCGCAGACGTGGACAACGTGGCCATGAACACGGCCCGGTCCTACGGGCTCGGTCCTCTGGCGCGGCTGCGCTACGTCATCTTCCCCACGGCGTTGCCGTACCTGATGACCGGCGTGCGCCTGGCTTCGGCCGTGGCCCTGATCCTCGCGATCACCGCGCAGCTGATCATCGGCAACCCGGGCCTGGGTGCCGAGATCGCCAAGGCCCAGTCCGGTGGCTCCTACGTGGCGATGTACGCACTCATCCTGGCGACCGGCCTGCTCGGCGTCCTCATCAACCTGGTCATGCGCATGATCGAGCGCAAGGTGCTGTCCTGGCACTCCTCGGTCCGAACGGAGGTCGCCAAATGAGCGCCGATGCCCCCCTCGCCACTCCCGTCAACCCGACCCAAGCGGCCGGCGGACCGGGCACCTCCCGGTCGGCGCCGCCGTCGTCCCCCGCGAAGAAGGCCCCGGGCGCCAAGCGTGCCTGGGGTGCGGCCAAGGGCCTGTTCTACATCGCTGCCCTGCCCGTGATCCTCGTGCTCATCTGGTACATCTCCACCGCGGTGGGGGAGAAGAACTTCTTCGTGCCCACCCCGGCACTGCTGGTCGAGACCTTCTTCGAGACCTGGACCGGGAACCGGATCACCACGGACGTGATCCCCTCGCTGACCCGACTGCTGTTCGGCATCGCCGGCTCGGTCATCATCGGCATCGTCGGCGGCCTGCTGATCGGCTCGGTCCGCTGGCTGCGCGCCCTGACCGAGCCCACCCTGGAGTTCTTCCGGGCGATCCCGCCGACCGTGTTGATCCCGGTGCTGATGCTGCTGATCGGCATCGGGGACGACATGAAGGTCGCGGTCATCATCTCCGGCGCGCTCTGGCCGATCCTGCTCAACACGATCGAGGGCGTGCGCTCGATGGACGAGGTGCTCGCGGATACCACGCACACCTACGGGATCAAGGGATTCAACCGGGTCCGCTACCTGATCCTGCCCTCGGCCATGCCGCAGATCATGGCCGGCATCCGCCAGTCCCTGTCGATCGCGCTGATCCTGATGGTCATCTCCGAGATGTTCGCCGCCTCCTCCGGGCTGGGCTTCACCATCGTGCAGTTCCAGCGGTCCTTCGCGATCCCGGAGATGTGGTCCGGCATCGTGCTGCTGGGCATCATCGGTGTGATCATGTCTTTCATCTTCCAGCTCATCGAACGCAACGTGCTGCGCTGGTACCACGGCCTGAGGGAGATCGAGAATGCAGCCTGAGCGCACCGAACCCGTCAGCCCAGACCCAGTCCACGCCGATTCATCCCCCGAGTCTCACACCGAAAAGGAAGCCACCATGACTTCTGACCAGACCTCCACCGCAGGCACCGTCATCTCTCAGGGCGGCGTGGCCGAGACCCCGGACGGACTGATCACCGTCGGCAAGACCTTGCCGGACGGCGAGGCCATGCTCTCGGTGCGGAACATGAAGAAGGTGTATCACACCGACGGCGGCGATATCGAGGCCGTCCGGAACCTCACCTTCGACCTGCCCCAGGGCCAGCTGGCCTGCCTGGTCGGGCCCTCCGGATCGGGCAAGACGACCCTGCTCAAATGCATCGCGGGACTGCTGGCCCCCAGTGCCGGGGAGGTCACCCTGCACGGCAAGAAGGTCACCGGTCCGCCGAAGTCCATGGCTGTGGTCTTCCAGGAGTACGGACGCTCCCTGTTCCCCTGGATGCGGGTGCGGGACAACGTGGAACTGCCCTTGAAGAACGCCGGGATGGACAAGGCCAAGCGGGACGAGCTCGTGGACAACGCCCTCGAGGCCGTCGGCCTGGCCCACGTGCCCAAGTCGTACCCCTGGCAGCTCTCCGGCGGCATGCAGCAGCGCGTGGCCATCGCTCGCGCCGTGGCCTACCAACCCCAGGTGCTGCTCATGGACGAGCCCTTCGCCGCCGTGGACGCCCAGACCCGCGCCGATCTGGAAGACCTCGTCCGCAGCGTCTGGAAGAAGCTCGGCGTCTCCATCTTGTTCGTCACCCATGACATCGACGAGTCCGTCTACCTCGGCGAACGCGTCATCATCCTGTCCTCCTCACCCACCGTGATCCAGGAAGACGTCTTGATCGACCTGCCGGACGAGCGCGACCAGCTCGAGACCCGCTCCTCCCAGCGCTTCTCCGAACTCCGCCACCACGTCTACGAGCAGATCCAGCTCGCCAAGAAGGGCTTCCGCCCCGAGGATGCCCTGGCCAAGTAACCCCCTCCACCCACCCCATCCGTTTTGCGGGCAGAGATTAGTACTAATCTCTGCCCGCAAAACGCGTTAAGGACGGGTGGTTTGTGGGCGGCCGGGCGTGTCGTCCACAGTTCGTTGATCGGGGTGGTTCGGCGAGTGTCCCGGCCCGCCATGCTGGCCTCATGTCTCGACGCCGGCCTCTTCCCGAGGACTTGTGCGCTGCCCCTTTTACCCATGGCGAGGCGAAGGCTCACGGGGTATCGATCGACAGGCTGTTGGCGTCCGATGTCCAGCGATTCGCCCATGGCCTGTACCGACATCGTCCTCTCGAGTTGCGGCGGTGGGCCGATCTCGGTCTCCCCGATCCCGAACATGGCCTGGACCCCCAGTCCTTGGCTGCGCTGTTGGAGGCCACGGGGGGAGCCCTCTCCCACCAGTCGGCGGCGCATCTCTACAGGATCCCGTTGCCGCCCTGGCTCGCCGACGAGCCGGACCTGCAGATCACGGGACCGGGGCCGGAGCTCCGCAGCCGCCGCCCCGGGATCTCGGGGCATCGCCGCCCGCTGGATCCGGCCGACGTCGTGGTCCGCCACGGTTTGCCGTGCACCGGTCCGGAGCGCACATGGTTGGACCTGGCGTCCCTGCTCCGGCCGGGTCAGGAGGCTCACCTGGTGGCGGCCGGCGACCACCTCGTCAAGCATCCGTGGCTCAACGGCGGACGGATGGAACCTGTCAGCACCCCATGGGACCTGGAGAGGGCCCTGATCCGCGTGGGTCGCTTCAAAGGGGTGCGCCTGGCGCGAGCCGCGCTCCCGCGGATCCGAGTGGGCGCGGATTCCCCGACGGAGACTCTCGTCCGGTTGACGCTGGTGGATGCGGGTTTGCCGGAGCCGGAGCTGCAGGTCCACGCCACGTCCTTACCCGGCGACCCCTACCCAGCAGATCTGGCTATCGCGGCATCAGGGTCGCCCTGCAGTATGACGGCGAGCACCACCGCACCCCGGAGCAGCAGTTGATCGACTCCCGCCGTGACGCCTGGTTCGAACGCCATGGGTGGATCGTCATCCGCATCACCGTGGCAGACCTGAAGGACGACCTCCGCGATGTCATCCGGCAGGTCCGTGCCCGACTGGCGCAACCTGCCGGCTGGCCCTCTTCGGCCGTCCTGTCTCGCCGTGTCAGCTGACTGCGCTTTGCGGGCACAGATCAGTACTGATTTCTGGCCGCAAAAGCCCGAGGGCCTGGCGAATCCCGAACTTGTGCCCGGAAAGTGGGATCGGGGCGCCGGGTGCGGGCCTGGGCGGTCGGTAGGCTCAGGGTATGGCGGAGGAACACCCCAAGGAGACCACCCTGGACCGGTTGATCCGGATCCTCGGTGCCTTTGACACGGACCGGCCCACCCTGTCCATCTCCGCCCTCGCCCGCCGCGCCGCCATACCCCTGCCCAGTGCCTACCGGTGGGTGGACCGGCTCACGGCGGCGGGTCTGCTCGAGCGGGCACCGGGTGGCGCCGTGGGGCCCGGGATGAAGCTTTGGGAGTTGGCCGCCCGTTCCGCGCCGGGCACCTCCCTGCGGCAGGCGGCCATGCCGTACATGGACGACGTCCAGGCGGTGCTGCGCCAGCACACCCAGATCGCGGTCCTGGACGCCAACGGCGTGCTCGTGCTCGAACGGCTCTCTGCCCGCGGGGCCGTCCCGAACCAGGCCACCATCGCCGGCCGTATGCCGACCTTCACGACCTCACTCGGCCTCGTGCTGCTCGCCTTCTCCCGGCGCCACGTCACCGAGTCCTTCCTGGCCAAGCATGCCGCTGAGCTCGGCGCCCAGCTGAAGGGCTCCTGGCACGACGCCGGCCCGGCCACCTCGGGAGTGTCCGGCACGTCGGGCGGTGCCGCCCTGCGGGGCAACGCACAGAACGTGGTCAACCCGACCGAGGCGGAACTCCGGCAGCTCCTCGCCGAGGTGCGCCAGCAGGGCTGGGCCTCGGTGGACGGTCAGATCGACTCGGAGGCGACCGGCGTCGCCGTGCCGGTCCTGTCACCGGAGGGTCATGCCGTGGCGGCCCTCGGTGTGGTGGTGCCCCGCTCCTCGGAATTCCGGCCCGGCCTGGCTCCGATGCTGCTTGCCGCGGCCCGGGGCATCAGCCGCGCGTTGGGTCCCCAGGCGGCCATGCCGGCGTCGGACACGGTGTTCCCGCAGCACCCGCCCGTGGCGCTGCCGGACACTGCGGAGTGACCTGCATCGCGGTCATCCTTCTCGCTCAGTGAGAACCGACCCGGCAAACGTCTGTACGCTCCATCACACTGGAGGCAGAAGGCCTGGCCCTGCAGCCTGCGGCCTTGTTGACATCCCCGCGCGGTATGGCCCCGCCCGCCCGCGGAGCCCCTGCACAACGAAGGAGTTGGAATGGCAGCCAGCGCAGACACGCCACTGGTCACGCGGACAAAGGTGGGCATTGTCGGAGGCGGCCCGGCCGGACTCCTGCTCTCCCACCTGCTCTCGAAGCAGGGCATCGAGAACGTGGTCGTCGAACTGCAGGACCACGAGACCATCAAGAACACCCACCGCGCCGGAATCCTGGAACAGCAGGCGGTGAAGATGCTGACGGAGTCCGGCGTGGACGGCCGAGTGCTGACCCACGGTGATGAGCATGAGGGCATCGACCTGCGCTTCAACGGCGAGTCCCACCCGCTGAACTTCCCGGACCTCGTGGACGCCACGGTCACCCTGTACGCCCAGAACGAGGTGTTCATCGACCTGGCCGCGGCCCGGAAGCGGGACGGCGGCGACATCCGCTACGAGTCCGAGGTCATCGAGGTGGCGGACCTGAAGTCGGACACCCCGAAGATCCGCTACAGGGACGTCTCCGCCGGTGCCGATCCAGACGCCGTCCACGAGGTCCACTGCGACGTCCTCGTGGGCGCCGACGGCTCCCGCTCCTTCTGCCGCCGCGCCGTCGGCCAGGAGCAGGGCCACCAGGACTTCAGGATCGAATACCCCTTCGCCTGGTTCGGCATCCTCACCGAGGCCCCGAAGTCCTCACCGGAACTGATCTACGCGAACTCCCCGCACGGCTTCGCCCTGATCTCCCAGCGTTCCGCGAACGTCCAGCGGATGTACTTCCAGTGCGATCCGGCGGAGAGGACCGAGGACTGGTCGGACGACCGGATCTGGTCCGAGCTGCAGAAGCGCGTGGACGGCCCGGACGGCTTCCAGCTCAAGACCGGCCCGATCTTCGACAAGACGGTGCTCGGCTTCCGCTCCTTCGTCCGCGAGCCCATGAGCCACGGCAACATGTTCCTGGCCGGGGATGCCGCGCATACCGTCCCACCGACCGGGGCCAAGGGCCTGAACCTGGCGTTCGCCGACATCAAGGTGCTGTTCGAGGCTCTGGACTCGTTCTACGCCACCGGCTCCCGCGAGCTCCTGGACGGCTACTCCGAGACCGCCCTGAAGCGTGTCTGGAAGGCCCAGCACTTCTCCTACTGGATGACGTCCATGCTCCACACCCGCCAGGACGCCCACCCGTTCGAGACCAAGCGCGCGCTCGGTGAGCTCGAGACCGTCACCTCCTCGCGCTACGGCCAGCAGTACCTGGCCGAGTCGTACACCGGCTGGCCGCACGCCTGACCGGTGCCCGACGCCGGCCCGTGGGCCGGCGCTGGAGGAGGCCGGCCGACGTCGGGCCCGGTCTTCTCCCTGCACCACCGCACCACCGCACCACCGCAACACCGTCAACGATCCCGCCCACTGCAGCACCAGAACCGTAGAAAGGAGCAGCCCGTGAGCAACGACATCACCGAGAACACCGGATCCGTCGTCGAGGACGACGAGACCTTTGACAACAGCCACGTGCTCGACCCCGCCGCGACGCAGGACTCCCAGGAGACCATCAGCGCCGAGATCGGCCAGATCCACGACTCGGCGTCCGGGGAGACCCAGCCGCGAGTGAACTTCCCGCCGTACCGCAGTTCCCTGCTGCGCCACCCGACCAAGGACATGCACCACACCGACCCGGAGACCATCGAGCTGTGGTCCCCGGCCTTCGGCCACCGGGACGTCCACACACTGGAGTCCGACCTGACGGTCCAGGGCAACGGTGAGCCGTTGGGCGAGCGCATGGTGGTCCGCGGCCGCGTGCTGGACGGCGACGGCCGCCCGGTGCGCAACCAGCTGGTGGAGATTTGGCAGGCCAACGCCTCCGGCCGCTACGTGCACAAGCGCGATCAGCATCCGGCGCCGCTGGACCCGAACTTCACCGGCGTGGGTCGAACGATCACCGATGACAAGGGCTTCTACGAGTTCACCACCATCAAGCCGGCCCCGTACCCGTGGAAGAACCACCACAACGCGTGGCGTCCGGCCCATATCCACTTCTCGCTGTTCGGCACGGACTTCACCCAGCGCATGATCACCCAGATGTACTTCCCGGGCGATCCGCTGTTCAGCCTGGACCCGATCTACCAGTCGATCACGGACCAGAAGGCCCGTGACCGGCTGGTCGCTACGTACGACCACAATGTCTCCACACACGAGTGGAACACCGGCTACTACTGGGACATCGTCCTGACCGGCAGCAACCGTACCTGGATGGAGGACGAGCACGATGCGCATTGATCAGAACCAATTGGCCGCGGCCCGCGATGGGAGCGAGAAGCTGGTGGCGACGCCGGGCCAAACCATCGGTCCGTTCTTCGGCTACGCCTCCGGGTACGAGAACGTGCACATCCCCTTCCGGGACGGCCAGCACCTGGTAAACCCGGCCAGCCCGAAGGCCGTGCGCCTGACCGGGACCATCTACGACGGCTCCGGGGCGCCGATCCCGGACGCCATGATCGAGATCTGGCAGGCCGATGAGAACGGTCAGATCCCGCAGGAGACCGGCTCCCTCGTCCGTGACGGCTGGACCTTCACCGGTTGGGGCCGGGCCACCGCGGACAACGTGGGCACCTACACCTTCTCCACCGTGAACCCCGGTGCCACGGAGGAGGGCAAGGCGCCGTTCATTCACGTGGTGGTCTTCGCCCGCGGCCTGATGAACAAGCTGCACACCCGGATCTACCTGCCGGAGGACGCCGCCGCCCTCGACAAGGACGCGCTGCTGTCCTCCGTGGAGGCGGACCGCCGCCAGACACTGATCGCCGAGCGCGAGGCCGATGGCACCCTGCGGTTCGACATCCACCTGCAGGGCGAGAAGGAGACGGTCTTCCTGCAGTTCCCCGGCATCGAGTACCCGGTGCACGACTGATCCGGTCCCGAAGGATACGTGCCGGCACCTCCCGGCACACTGCCGCCTGATGGCCCGGCGGGACCTGAGCCTCCGTGACGAGAACGGACGCAAAGGCCCTCCGGGCCATCGGTGCGGATAGCCTAGAAACAACCACCACCCCCTAGGAGAGCGCCCACCGATGTCCACGCCCGCGTCGCCGTCAGAACACCCGGCCACCGCGTCCGGTTCAACCGGATCTGACGGATCGGCTGGGTTGTCCGGAGTGCCGGGACTGACTGCGCTGGCCATGGAGGCCGACGCCGGCCTGCTGGACCCGCTGTCCTCCGGCACCACCGCGGTGGTCCAGTCCTCGGACGCGAACTACCTGCTCCACCTGCTGCAAGTCGAGGCCGCGTGGACCGCGGTCCTCGCCGAGCACGGGATGGTCACCGCTGCCCAGGCCGAGGCCGCCGCCGAGGCCGCCGACCCGCGCCACCTCGCCGACTACGACCTGATCGGGCTCGCCCGCGCCGGCCAGAGCGGCGGAAACGTCCTCATCCCGGCACTCAAGGCCATGCGGGCCCGGGCCGGTCAGGCCGCCCCCACCGAGCCAGGAGTCTCCTCCGCCATCCACGTGGGTGCAACCAGCCAGGACATCATGGACACCGCCATGATGCGGATGGCCGCCCAGGTCGCCGCGACGATCCTGGCGGACCTGCGCGCCGCCGTCGGATCCCTGGCCGCGATGGCCACCGAACACCGGGCCACCCCCATGGTGGCCCGTTCCCTCGCGCAGCACTCCCTGCCGTCCACCTTCGGCCTGCGGGCCGCCGGCTGGATGTCCGGTCTGGCTCAGGCCGGCCGCCGGCTCGAGGATGCCACCGCGGAACTGCCGATCCAGTGGGGCGGTGCCGCGGGCACCATGGCCGCCCTGGCCGGCCGCGTGACCAAGGCGCGGGCTGATGGAACGCTAGACGCCGGGACGTTGGACGCCGTCACCGATGCCTTCACCCTCGTCGAGGACCTGGCGCAACGACTGGGACTGCAGGCTCCCGCCGGGCCGTGGCAGACCAACCGCATGCCCATCACCGGGCTGGCCGCCGCCCTGGCCGATGTGGTGGCGGCCTGCGGGAAGATCGCCAATGACGTGCTGATCTCCGCCCGGATCGAGAATGGCGAACTCGGTGAGCCGCTGGTCGCCGGCCGCGGCGGGTCCTCCGCGATGCCGCACAAGCAGAATCCCGTGCTGTCCGTGATGATCCACGCCGGCGCACTCGGCGCGCCCGGTACGCTCGCGCAGGTGCTCACCGCCGCCGGCGCCGCCAATGAGGAACGCCCGGACGGAGCCTGGCACGCCGAGTGGCCCGCCCTGCGGCAGCTGATGCGCACCGCCGGGGGAGCCGCCGCCCGGACGGCGGAACTCGTCTCCGGACTGCGCGTGAACACGGACCGCATGGCCGAGAACCTGAACCGAGTGGGCCCATTGCTGGTCTCCGAACGGCTCATGGCCGAACTCGCCCCGCTTCTCGACGAAGTGGGTTCGGGCCGGGCCCGCTCCGGCAAGGAACGGCTACAGGAGATCGTGGACCGCAGCCTGGACTCGCAACACGGCCAGCAACAGGGGAACGACTTCCGGAGCCTGCTGCGCACGGCCCTGCCGGACACCGTCTCGGACGCCGAGCTGGACGGCCTGCTTGACCCCGCCAACTACACCGGCGAGGCCACCACCCTGGTGGACCGCCTGGTGGCCGAGTACCGCAATTTCGCAGAATGGAGCACCACGTGAGCACACCAGAGATCACCGCCATCCGCCTCTCCGGCGAGGGCGAGGCCGCCCCGGGCAAGGACGTCCTGTTCGTGGGTGCCGGCCTCGGTACCGGCGTCCAGGCGCTCTGGGCGGAGGCCGCCAACGAGCTGGCGGACCGCTTCCAGGTCATCGGATGGGACCTGCCCGGCCACGGCCAGTCCCCGGCCCACAATGAGCCGCTCGCCATGGCTGACCTGGCCAACGCCGTGGCCGACCTGGTGAAGGCCCAGCATGCGGCCGGGACCATCCCGGCCGGGGCCAAGGTCTACTACGCCGGAGTCTCCATCAACGGGGCGGTCGCCCTGCAACTTGGCCTGGACCACGGTGACCTGTTCGACGGGATCGCCGTGGTCTGCTCCGCCGCGAAGATCGGCCAGACCGAGGCCTGGCAGGAGCGAGCCACGTTTGTGGAGGCCGCCGGCACCCCGTCCATGGTGGCCGGCTCCGCCGAGAAGTGGTTCGCCCCGGGGTTCATCGAGCAGCATGCCGAGCGCACCACCCGCCTGCTGCACACCCTGCAGGAGGCCGACCGCTTCTCCTACGCCCGGCTCTGCGAGGCCCTCGGCGGCTTCGACGTGCGCGAACGCCTGGGTGAGATCACCGTTCCGATCGTGGCCGTCCACGGCGCGGAGGACGGGGTCTGCCCGCCGTCCGACGGCGAGGCGATCGCGGCCGGCGTCGCCTCCGGTCAGGCCCATGTGCTGGAGAACGTGGCGCACCAGGCGCCGATCGAGAAGCCCGCCGAGACCGCAACCATCCTGAAGGAGGCCTTCACCGCATGAGCGAGAACCAGACCGGCCAGCCGGTGGGACACCAGATGGACCGCACCTCCCAGGAGGTCTACGATGCCGGCATGGCCGTGCGCCGCGAGGTCCTCGGCACCGCCCACGTGGACCGGGCCGAGGCCAACAAGGACGAGACCACCGAGGACTTCCAGAACCTCATCACACGCTACGCCTGGGGGACCATCTGGACCCGCCCGGGCCTGGACCGCAAGATGCGTTCGGCCGTCACCATCTCCGCGATGGTCACGGGCGGATACTGGGAGGAGGCCGCCATGCACCTCCGCGCGGCCCTGCGCAACGGCCTGACGCGGGAGGAGATCAAGGAGATCCTGCTGCAGACCGCCATCTACTCCTCCGTCCCGGCCGCCAACATCGCCTTCAAGCTGGCCCAGGAGGTCTTCGCCCAGGTTGACGAGGACCTGGCGGCCGGCAAGGAGCTCTGAGGGCCCCTCCGGCCCACCAGACCGCCGCGAGCCACGGATCGATCCTGGCTCACCCCAGCCACTGACTCACCCAAGCCCCCAAGGAGACCGGCCATGACCGCCCAGAACGCCATCCAGGATGCCTACCTCTACGACGCCGTCCGCACGCCCTTCGGCAAGGTCGGCGGCGCCCTCGCCAAGACCCGTCCGGACGACCTCGCCGCCCTCGTGGTGACGGAGTCCGTCAAGCGCGCCCCGAAGCTGGCCGCCGCGGGAGCGTCCGGCGCCGAGAAGATCGACGAGGTCGTCTTCGGCAACGCCAACGGTGCCGGCGAGGAGAACCGCAACGTCGCCCGCATGGCCACCCTGCTGGCCGGCCTGCCTACCTCGATTCCCGGCACCACCGTGAACCGCCTGTGCGGCTCCTCGCTGGACGCTGCCATCATCGCCTCCCGCCAGATCAACGTGGGCGAGGCCGACGTCATGCTCATCGGCGGCGTCGAGTCCATGTCCCGCGCTCCCTGGGTGCTGCCCAAGACCGAGCGCCCGTTCCCCATGCACAACCTCGAGCTGGCCAACACCACCCTCGGCTGGCGCCTGATCAACAAGAACATGCCGAAGGAATGGACCGTCTCCTTGGGCGAGGCCACCGAGCAGCTGCGGGAGAAGTACGGCATCACCCGTGAGCGGATGGACGAGTTCGCCGCCAACTCCCACCAGCTGGCCGCGAAGGCCTGGGACGAGGGCAAGTATGACAACCTGACCGTGCAGGTCCCGGACGTGGACCTGACCCGGGACGAGACCATCCGACCCGACTCCACCGCCGAGTCACTGTCCGGTCTGCGCACCGTGTTCCGCAAGGAGAACGGCATGGTCACCGCCGGCAACTCCTCCCCGATGAACGACGGCGCCTCCGCGGCCTGGCTCGGTTCGGAGAAGGCCTCGGACATCCTCGGCCTGCAGCCGCTGGCCCGCATCGCCGGCCGTGCCGCCGCCGCCAACGAGCCCCAGTACTTCGGCTACGCGCCGGTGGACGCGGTCAACCAGGCGATCCAGCGCGCCGGCATCACCTGGGATGACGTCGCCGCCGTGGAGCTCAACGAGGCCTTCGCCGCCCAGTCCCTGGCCTGCACCGACGCCTGGGGCGTGGACACCTCCATCGTGAACACGTGGGGCGGGGCCATCGCCATCGGCCACCCGCTCGGAGCCTCCGGTGCCCGCGTGCTCGGCACTCTGGCCCGCCGCCTCGAGGCCTCCGGTGACCGCTGGGGCGTCGCCGCCCTGTGCATCGGCGTCGGCCAGGGCATCGCCGTCGTCCTCGAGAACGTCAACGCCCGCTGACCCACCACCAACCCCTACGTCCTCAGTCGACTTGGGGTGGTCTGGGATCCCAGCACCCACTCCAAGCCGACTGAGGACAACACCCCCCCGGCACGACGCCGGATCGACACCTTCCGCAGGGAGGGCAACGGCCGGCGTCGTCGTCCCGGCCCGGACCGGTCCACACAGGCCCGACCGGACAGAACCCCTCACATCCCCGCTACAAGGAGGAACGATGCTTGAGTTCGTGGACTCGGCCGCCCAGGCAGTCTCCCGGATCACCGACGGCGCCACGGTGCTGATCGGTGGATTCGGCAATGCCGGCCAGCCGATGGAGCTGATCGACGCCCTGATGGATTCCGGCGCCACCGGACTGACCGTGGTGAACAACAACGCCGGCCAGGCTGACGCCGGCCTGGCGCTGCTGATCAAGGAACGTCGGGTCGCCAAGATCATCTGCTCCTTCCCGCGCCAGTCCGACTCCTGGCACTTCGACGAGGCCTACCGGGCCGGCGAGATCGAGCTGGAGCTCGTCCCGCAGGGCAACCTGGCCGAGCGGATGCGCGCCGCCGGCGCCGGCATCGGTGGCTTCTTCAGCCCCACCGGCTACGGCACCCAGCTGGCCGAGGGCAAGGAGGTCCGCGAGATCGACGGCAAGCATTACGTGCTGGAGTCCCCGATCCGGGGCGACTTCGCCCTCATCAAGGCCTACGCTGCGGACCCGGCCGGCAACCTCGTGTACCGCAAGACCGCCCGCAACTTCGGTCCGGTGATGGCCACGGCCGCCGCCCACACGATCGTGCAGGTGGACGAGGTCCTCGAGGAGTCGCTGAACCCGGAGCACGTGGTGACCCCGGGCATCTACGTGGACACCGTCGTGGGGATCCCGACCGAGTCCGGGGTGAAGGAGCGCGAGGAGCGCGCAGCCCTCGCCGCCGGCCAGCCCAAGCCATGCCTGGCCACCAAGACTGCGGCCGAGCTGGCCGCCGAGAAGTGAGGATGAGCGAGATGAGCGAGTTCCGCAGCACCGAGACCCCGTTGACCCAGGACGAACTGGCCCAGGTCATCGCCGAGGACATCCAGCCGGGGGCCTTCGTGAACCTCGGGATCGGCCAGCCGACCACCGTGTCCAACTACCTCTCCCCGGAGAAGAAGGTCACGCTGCACACCGAGAACGGCATGCTCGGCTTCGGCCCGCAGGCCACCGGGGAGCAGATCGACGGTGACCTGATCAACGCCGGCAAGATCCCCGTGACTGAGCTGCCGGGGGCTTCCTATTTCCATCACGCCGACTCCTTCGCCATGATGCGCGGCGGCCACCTGGACGTCTGCGTGCTGGGCGCCTACCAGGTCTCCGCCCGGGGCGACCTGGCCAACTGGTCCACCGGCAAGCCCGGCGCCATCCCGGCCGTGGGTGGGGCCATGGACCTGGCGATCGGCGCCAAGGACACCTACGTGATGATGGACCTCTTCACCAAGAAGGGCGACGTCAAGCTGCTGCCGGAGTGCACCTTCCCCCTGACGGGCGTGGGCTGCGTGTCCCGCATCTACTCGGACAAGGCCGTGCTGCTGCTGGACACCTCCGGCATCGTCAAGGTCCGTGAGCTCCACGGCATCACCCTCGAGGAGCTGCGGGAGGCCCACCCGGAGGTCACCTTCGAGGCGGTCGGGGCCTGATCCACTGCCCCTGACGCCCTCGTCCTGACCCCACCGGGGTCATCCCGGCCCCCCGCACGACG
>NZ_BAAALH010000002.1:322557-331729 GCF_039528175.1 Citricoccus alkalitolerans | reverse complement strand
GGTCTCGGTGCCGTCATGACCGGGCCGCCCCTGCCGCCACGGCATAGGCTGAAACTGCCACATCGAGAGGACATTGCACCTCCGGGACCCACCGGTGCGCTGTCCTCCGGCTGTGGACGAGGGCTTTTCCACAGGCAGTGGAGGCCGCACCACGGCGAATGGCTCATCCGCCACCATGGATCCATGGAAACCCTGGTGGCTGATCACACGCTGTTGCTGCGCGCCGAGCCTGGAGACGGCGGCCGATCCTCCCGAGCCTTGTCACGACGGGCCACGCGCGGTGACCTCATCCGGTTGGCACCGGGCATCTACGCCCCGGCGGAGAGGTGGTTGCTGTTACCGGCACACGAGCGGGAACTTCTGGCCATGGTCGCGTTCTCGGATTCCCGACGCCGGCCGGTCGTCTTCTGCGGGGCCACGGCGTTGAGGCTCCACGGACTACCGCTGGCGCAAATCTCAGCACCGTTGGACGTGATCTCGGCGCACCGAGGCCAGGTGGGGATCAGGGCGCAGCACTCACCGTATGTGAATCCCCAAGCCGCGTCCCGCCTGCTGAATCGGCTGCGGACGGAGGGCCGAGTGAGGCGTTCCCAGCGGGGGATGCCCATGCTGCCGGGTGTACGGCGTCACGGGAATGTGCCTGGAGGGGCCGCCGCATTCGTCGATGTCACCGTCCGCCTGAAGGACGGCAGCGTCCTGGGCAGGGTTCGTGCCGTCACCCTGCCCGTTGCCATGGCCACCGTATTCGGCCGTGAACCGCTGCGCGTGGGGACGGCGCCGGCCGATGCCCTCAAGCGACTGGCGGTGTCGTCGAGTGCGGATGCCGTGGATGTCAAATCCTCGTATCAGGTTGAGTCCTCGGTGCAGGAAGCGCGGCACGTGCTGCGCACGGGGGCGGAGAGGACACGTTTCGAACGCCAATGGGATTTCGCCGACGGCCTGGCAGAGTCCCCCGGGGAGTCGCTGAGCAGGGCGCTGATCCACGAATCAGGGTTTGTGGTTCCTGACCTGCAGCGCCGCCTATATGACGGAGAGGGGCGCCTCCTCGCCCGGGTCGACTTCTGGTGGGAGGAGATCCGTCTGGCAGGGGAGTTCGACGGGTTCGTGAAGTACACGGCAGCGCTGGCGTCCACTAAGGCCACCGGGGCCGAGGGACAGCATGCACTGGTCCAGGAGAAGTTGCGTGAGGATGGCATCCGGCGGGCCGGGAACAACCTCGCTCGCTGGGTCTGGGCTGATCTGATGGACAGCCGGCGACTCAGCACTCTCTTGGAGGAGTTCCACGTCCCCCGGCGTCGCTGAGAGGGCCGGCCGTCTGCCCTGACCTACGTCCCCGTCTCCTGTCGGTTTAGCCCGCCTTCGCTTCCATCCACCACCGCTTCCTGCCGTCCCTGCGTTCGTCCATAACTAGAGGACACTGCACCTTCGGGACCCATGGGTGCACTGTCCTCTGACGATGGATGGCGTGCGGTGAAGACCAGGACGCCCTGGCCCTGCCCGTCCAACTCAGTCTGGCCCTGTCCGTCCAACTCAGTCCAGCCCCACCCCTGTTTGCTAAAGTAAGCACCTTGAGTGCGCCCAGCCTGGGCGCCGCACCCTGGGTGGTGGGTCAGTGAATGCCGGCGCGGAACGTCGGTGCGGCCGCTGCGCGGGGTGGATGTGAGGAACCGGTGTTGAGGCCGAGGCGCGCCGACGTGGCGCCCGAGTTCGACGTGCTTCCGCCGGCTCCCGTCGAGGAATGAGCAAGGCCGTCGCCGGCCGGAAGGGAAGCTGTGTCTAGACAGCGCATCGCGATCATTGGAGCTGGACCGAGCGGCATCGCCGCACTGCGGGCCTTCGAGTCCGCCGAACGGGCGGGGGAGGACATCCCGGAGGTCGTCGCGTACGAGAAGCAGGATGACTGGGGTGGTCAGTGGAACTATGACTGGCGTTCCGGCATCGACCAGTACGGCGAGCCCGTGCACTCTTCCATGTACCGCAACCTGTGGTCGAACGGCCCGAAGGAGGCCCTCGAGTTCGCCGAGTACACCTTCGACGAGCACTTTGGCCGCCCGATCTCGTCCTACCCTCCGCGCGAGGTCCTGTGGGACTACATCGACGGGCGGGTCCGGACGACCAACGTCAAGGACAAGGTGCGGTTCTCCACGGCGGTCCGGTGGGTCGAGCACCATGAGAAGCGGGACATCTTCACCGTTACCGTGGAGGACCTGAAGAGCCACCGGACCACATCCTCCGAGTTCGACCGCGTCATCGTGGCCACCGGACACTTCTCCTTCCCGCATGTCCCGGAGTTCCAGGGCATCGAGACGTTCCCCGGCACCCTGCACCACGCCCATGACTTCCGCGGCGCGGAGAAGCTGGCGGATCAGCGCGTGCTGCTGATCGGTGCGTCCTACTCGGCCGAGGACATCGGCGTGCAGGCGTTCAAGATGGGTGCCCGCTCGGTGACCATGTCCTACCGGTCCGGACCCATGGGCTACGACTGGCCGGAGGGCATGGAGGAACTGCCGCTCCTCGAGCGCTTCGAGGGGACCACGGCGCACTTCTCCAACGGCGAGATCCGCGAGTTCGACGCGGTGATCCTGTGCACCGGCTACCTGCACAAGTACCCGTTCCTGCCCTCGGATCTCGCCCTGCAGTCCGGCAACAACATCTACCCGGCGGGGCTGTACCGGGGTGTGGTGTGGCAGGGGAACCCGAAGGTCTATTACCTGGGTGCCCAGGACCAGTGGTTCACCTTCAACATGTTCGACGCGCAGGCCTGGTACGTCCGTGACCTCATCATGGGCCGCGTCGAGCTGCCCACCGCCGCGGAGCGCGCTGAGCACCTGCAGGAGTGGCACCAGCGTTTCCAGGAGGTCGGGGGCGACGCCGATGCCGTGCGGTTCCAGGCTGAATACATCCGGGACCTGATCGAGGCCACGGACTACCCGATGTTCGACCTGGACGAGGTGGTGCGGATCTTCCTGGCCTGGAAGGAGGACAAGAAGAAGAACATCCTGACCTACCGGGACAAGCCCTACCGCTCCGTGATGACAGGTTCTCTGGCCGCCGAGCACCACACCACGTGGTTGCAGGAACTCGATGACTCCCTCGAGCGCTACCTCTCGACACCGGAGGAGACGGACGTCGAGAAGGCCGTGCGCGGTGCCGGCACGCCAGAGGTCCCGGCACCCGGGAACGTCCGGGGCGAGGAAACCCCGACCGCCTGACGCGGACCTGATCGCCCGGTTCGACGCCGTTCCGTGCGTCCGGGAGCCTCACCCCCGTTTTGAGGGCAGAGATTAGTACTAATCTCTGCCCTCAAAACGGGGTTAGTGCTCGTGGGTGGCGAGGTCGTGGTCCTTGGGGTGCTCCGGTCTGGACGGGGAAGTGCGGTTCGTGCCGGACAGTGTCCCGACCGGGCTGTGATCTGCAACACGATACGTCTATGCAGCATATTACTCTTGGTAAAGTCAATCATTGAGTTGTTGACGCATGTGGAGGGGTGTGTCGAACGCGCGCCCAGCACGACGCCGGCCGCGCACCCGGGTGCGCAGCCGACGTCGTGCGGTGGAAAAGGAAGGTGGGGTGGCGGCCCCGGCAGGGTCGCTAGAAGGCGATCTTAAGCAGCAGGGAGCGCAGCTGCTTGCGCTCGCGCGGGGACAGGGTGGAGAGCGTGTAGTCTTCCGAGTCCTCAAGGATCCGCAGTGCTCGGGCGTGTAGATCCCGGCCGGCCTCCGTGGCGACGATGATCTTGGAGCGCCGGTCCCGAGGGTCGGTCTCCCGCAGGACGGCACCGCGCTGCTCAAGATTGTCCACGAGGGCGACGATCTGGCTGGGATCCAGGGCGAGGAACTCACCCATCTCACGCTGGGACGGGTTCTGCCCGCTGGCGGCCAGGGACAGTACAGAGAACTGACGGACCTTCAGGTCCAGCCCCTCCAGCTGATGATTGGCGTGGCTGATGCCGCGGCCGCGGGCGCGCGAGGTCAGGAAGTGGATCTGCTCAGCCACGTTGGAAGACAGGAAGCGATCGATCCCGTCCGTTGCTTCGCCAGGGATGTCGCCGGCGCCACTGGCGCTCTCCGGCGTCGACACAGTGGGGGCGGAGGTTGCGGCGGCGGCACTAGCCGTTGCGGCAGAGCCGTGGGGAACCTTGTCAGTGGAAGTAGACATGCGTTTCTCGCAACCGTTCGTCACATCGTTGATTTGTTCAAGTGTAGCGGCGCAACCCCTGTGGCGGCCGGTTTCAGGATGGTATTAGTGAATGTACATCATTGACTTTCTCAACGGTATGGGCTGTCATGGACTCCAGAAGCGCCTACGGGCACTTGCACCCCAGTACTCGAGCATCGTTCCGATCCACCGATCTGAACCCCAACCACGCAAGGAGAACCCATGTCCCTGAACGGCAAGGTAGCCATCGTCACCGGATCCGGAGCAGGCCTCGGCCTCGCCTACGCGCAGGAACTGGCTCGCCAGGGCGCGTCGGTCATCATCAATGATGTGAACCAGGAGATCGCCGACTCCGCCGTCGCCTCGATCACTGAGGCTGGGGGCAAGGCCGCAGCCGTGGTGGCCCCCGTCGGCTCCTCCGAGACCGCCGACCTGCTGGTCAAGACCGCCGTGGACACCTTCGGTGGCCTGGACATCCTGGTCACCAACGCCGGCATCCTGCGGGACAAGTCCCTGCTGAAGATGACGGACGAGGACTTCGACCTGGTCATCAACGTGCACGTCAAGGGCACCTTCACGTGCGTCCGTTCCGCCTACGCCTACTTTAAGGAGAACGGCGTCGCCGGCCGCATCGTCACGATCGGCTCCCCGACCGGTCAGCGTGGCAATTTCGGTCAGACCAACTACGCCGCCGCCAAGGCCGGGATCGTGGGCATGGTCCGCACCTGGGCGATGGAGATGAAGAAGGCCGGCGTCTCCGTCAACGCCGTCATCCCGGTGGCCGCCACCGCCATGACCAAGACCATCCCGTTCTTCAAGGCGGCCGTCGAGGCGGACGAGCGTGGCGAGGCCATGCCGGAGTTCTTCCGCAAGGACCTCGGCTTCGGGCCCGCCCAGGACGTGGCCGGCGTCATCGCCTTCCTGTCCTCGGAGGAGGCTGCCGGCATCACCGGCCAGGCCATCGGCGTCGGCGGCGACCGCCTGCAGGTCTGGTCCCATCCGGAGCCCGTGGCCACCGAATTCCACGATGGCGGCTGGGACTACGCGACCATGCTCTCCGAGGGCAAGGCGCTCCTCGAGGCCAACCTGCAGTCCGTCGGTGAGAAGATGCCGGAGCTGCCCGCTGAGCTGCAGCCCGAGACCGCGAAGTGAGCGCCGGCATGAGCGCCAACGCCGAGGACGCCGGCGGAGCCGGAAACCCCGGGACCGCCGTCCGCTACGAGTGCCGGGTGGACATCGAGGCGGTGACCGCCATCGACATGCACGTGCACCTGGAAGTGGACGACTGCGGCCACGTGTCCATGCCAGAGGACGTCATGGAGGCCTCCTCGAAGTACTTCAAGGCCGAGGAGCGCACCCCGTCGATCGACCGGATCGGTGAGATCTACCGCGAGCAGAAGATGGCCGCGGTGGTCTTCACCGTGGATGCCAGCACCCAGATGGACCACGCGCCGAACTCCATCGATGACCTGGTGGCCGGCTGCGCCCGGAACAATGACGTGCTGATCCCGTTCGGTTCCGTGGATCCCCGCAAGGGTCCGGCGGCGCTCGTCGAGGCTCGCCGCCAGGCCGACGTGCTGGGAGTGCGCGGCTTCAAATTCCACCCCTCCGTCCAGGGTTTCGACCCCTCGGACGAGCAGTTCCGCCCCCTGTGGGCCGAGCTCGAACAGTTCGGGCTGCCGTGCATCTTCCACACCGGCCAGAATGGCATGGGCGCCGGGCTTCCGGGGGGCCGCGGTATCAAGCTCAAGTACTCGAATCCGTTGCTGCTGGACGAGGTGGCGGCGGACCACCCGAACCTGCCGATCATCATGGCCCACCCCTCGGTTCCGTGGCAGGACGAGGCCAACTCGATCGCCACCCACAAGGCGAACGTGTACATCGACCTCTCCGGCTGGTCGCCGAAGTACTTCCCGGAGTCGCTCGTGCGCCAGTCCAACAACGTGCTGTCCCGCAAGGTGCTGTTCGGCACCGATTTCCCGCTCATCACGGCGGAGAAGTGGATGCGGGCCTTCGCGGACCTCCCCCTGAAGGACGAGGTCCGGCCGCTGATCCTCAAGGACAACGCGGTTCGGCTGCTCGGCCTGGACTCCACCTCGGGCTCTACCCCGGGGGTCCGGGGTGCGTGAACCCGTGACCGGGACCGTGACCCCCTCTGACCTGTACGGCTTCGCCGAGCGCCTCACCGAGGCTGAGCGTTCCGTGCTGTCCGAGTTGGTCACCGTTCTCGACGAGCAGGTCAAGCCGCACCTCAATGAACACTGGGACGCGGCGACGTTCCCGGAGGAGATCCGCCAGCCCCTGCGTGATCTGAAGCTGATGGACCCGCCGGCACTGAAGGCCGCCGGCGAGCCCATCCGGGACCTTCTCACGGGCTTCCGGAACTTTGAGCTCGCTCGGACCGACCTGAACGTCTGCACCTACTTCAACGCGCAGGCCGGGCTGTTCCGCACCGCGGTGCGCCTGGGCGGCTCCGCGGAGCAGGTGGCGGAGCTGGACCCGAAGATCGTGGACTACTCCCTGACCGGTGTCTTCGCCCTCACGGAGCCGGACCACGGCTCGGACGTGGCCGGCGGGCTGGCCACGTCGGCGCGGCGGCAGCAGGACGGGTCCTGGCTGATCAACGGCGCCAAGCGCTGGATCGGCGGGGCCTTCGAGTCGGACGTGCTGGCCACCTTCGCCCGGGACGAGGAGGACGGTGAGGTCAAGTGCTTCCTGGTGCCGCGCAAGGCTGAAGGCGTGCAGCTCGAGTTGATCCGGAACAAGGCCAGCCTGCGCATCATGCAGAACGCGCACATCACCTACACGGACGTGCGGGTGGACGAGGCGGACCGGCTCCAGGGAATCAACTCCTTCAAGGACGTCAGCCGGTGCCTGCGCAGCATGCGCTCGGATGTCGCCTGGATGGCCACCGGCGCCCAGGCCGGCGCCTTCGAGGCCGCCCTGCGCTATGTCCGGTCGCGGGAGCAGTTCGGCCGGCCGATCGCCGGGTTCCAGCTGGTCCAGGAGAAGCTGGCGACGATGCTGGGCAATCTCACCGCCTCGCTGGGCATGGTGGTGCAGCTGACCGAACAGCAGGCCGCCGGCACCTACAGGGACGAGAACTCGGCGCTGGCCAAGATGTTCACCGCCCTGCGGCTGCGGGAGACCGTGGCGCTGGCCCGCGAGGTCTGCGGCGGAAACGGCATCACCCTGGATACCGACGTCGCCCGCTTCCACGCGGATGCGGAGGCCGTCTACTCCTACGAGGGCACCCACGAGATCAACGCCCTAATCGTGGGGCGCGCCGTCACCGGAGTCGGCGCCTTCGTCTAGCGACCGTCCCCTGGAGCGCAGGGTCACGAATTCATCACCGATGGGCCGAGACCATTGCACTTCCCAACTATTGTGATGTAGAACACAGTTCAAAGGAGAAATCACCATGAGCGAAACCACCACTGCCAAGACCGTCGTTCCCTTCGACGAGGTCAAGAACCTCGCCGGGGCGGACCTGGGTGTCACCGAGTGGCGCGAGGTCACCCAGCAGATGATCGACACCTTCGCCGATGCCACCGATGACCACCAGTGGATCCACACGGATCCCGAGCGTGCCAAGGATGGTCCCTTCGGTGCCCCGATCGCCCACGGGTTCCTCACCCTGTCCCTGATCATCCCGTTCTGGTCTGAGCTGTTCGACGTCACCGGCGTCAAGACCAAGGTCAACTACGGCCTCGACAAGGTCCGCTTCACCTCCCCGGTGAAGGTCGGTTCCCGCATCCGCATGCAGATCACCGTCAAGGAGGTCTCCGAGGTCAAGGGCAACGGCCTGCACCTGGTGGCTGACGGAGCCATCGAGATTGAGGGCCAGGAGCGCCCCGCGGTCGTCGCGACGTTCCTGTCCCGCTTCTACGCCTGAGGCACCCGCACTCAGGCTCTCGCAGCCCGGCACCCCCCGCCGGGCACGAACCCAGGAGAAATCCATGAACAAGAAGTTCGCATCCCTCATGGCCACCGCCGCCGTGGCGGGCCTGGCACTCACAGGCTGTGGTTCGGGCTCGCCGACCGGTGAGGGCGGAGACGCGACGTCCGCCGGCGCCTCCGAAAGCGGCACCGCCTCCGGGGAGCTCACCCCGGTGACAGTCGGTGTACTGCCGATCGCCCCGTCGGTGGGTGTGCAGTACGGCATCGAGAACGGCATCTTCGAGGAGCACGGCTTCGAGGTCGAACTCTCGACCCAGAATGCCGGCGCCGCCATGCTGCCCGCCGTCTCCAACCAGCAGATCACGTTCGGCGTGGGCAACCCGCTGTCCGTCATGACCGCTGTGGATCAAGGACTGGACATGCGCATCGCCGCCGGGTATTCCAACTCGCTGGCCGAGGGTGATGACATCGCCGGAGTCGTCACACGGGCTGACAGCGGCATCGAGGACTATGCGGATCTCGAAGGCAAGGTCACCTCCGTCAACGCCCTGCGGACGCTGGGGGACCTGACCATCATGAACGACGCCGAGGAGGCCGGGGCGGACCCGGAGGCTCTGCAGTTCAACGAGATGCCGTTCCCCGACATGCCGGCTCAGTTGGAGCAGGGCAACGTGGATGCCATCTGGGTTCCCGAGCCGTTCCTGAGCAATGTGCTCTCCGATGAGGCCAACGCGCTCGTCGGGTACTCCTTCCAGGACGCCATCCCCGGCATGCCCACCATGGTCACCTTCACCTCGGGGGCCTACGCCGAGGAGAACCCGGAGATCGTGGCGGACTTCGCGACCGCGATGACCGAGGTCCTGGCGGCCTCGGAGGAGGATCCCGAGGGCACCCGAGACCTGCTGCCGGAGTTCATCGACCTGCCGCAGGAGGTTGCCCAGAATCTCAAGATGGAGGAGCTCAGCGGCGAGATCCGCACCGATCAGCTCAACAAGACGGCGGAGCTGGCCGTGAAGTACGGCTTCATCGGTGAGGCTCCGGATCCGGCGAAGCTGTTCATCCAGTAATACCTGTGGCGGGCCCGACGCCGGCCCCTCACCTTCGCGGCGCAGCG
>NZ_BAAALH010000002.1:304832-322508 GCF_039528175.1 Citricoccus alkalitolerans | reverse complement strand
TGTGCTGTGAGGTTCGGCCGGATCCGCCTCAGACGGGGTGCTCGGCGAGGACGCGCTCCAGCAGGCCCATCAGCTGATCACTCTCGGCTTCACTCAGCGGGGTGAAGAGCCGGCGGTTGACCTCGAGGGCGGGCCCGTACATCTCCTGGAGCAGGCCATAACCCGCAGCCGTCAGGGTGGCCACCCGGCGGCGGCCATCCTGAGCGTCACGGTGCACGCTGACCAGTCCTCGGGAGGACATCCGGCTGACGAGCTCCGTCAGGGAGGCCTTGTCCACAGCGAGCTGGGCGGCAATCTCGGTCTGGCTGAGGCCGGACTCGGAGCGGGCGAGGCAGAGCAGGAGCCCGAACTGGATGCTCGTGTTCTCCGTGGAGACGTGCTCGGTCCAGAGCTGGCCGTGCAGACTCAGCAGGCGGCGCACGGCGAGGCTGCGGAACACCTGGGGAGGGGCCAGCTCGGTCTCGGTCCCGTTCACCTTCAAGCCTCCTGACACGCGACGATCTGGGTGGCGAACAATATTGTTGACAAAATCATGGAAATCTCTTGTCTGCCGGGATCACGGCTGACTAGGCTGTGTCTCACATTACAGGCATCCGACCACCCCCGGCCGGTGTCATCTCGCACTTTGCCTTCCAGGAGCACCATCATGATGAGGAAACTTCGCGTCGCTGCCATCAGCGCGGCCGCCCTACTGGCCCTGACCGCCTGTGGTTCGGGTTCCCCGACCGAGGGCGGCACCACCACGGCCCCCGCAGAGGGATCCGAGCCGGCCGCTGCCGGCGAGCTGACGGCCATCGAGGTCGGGGTCATCCCGATCGTCGACGTCGCCCCGATCTACCTGGGCGTGGAAGAGGGCATCTTCGAGGAGCATGGCCTCGACGTCACCCTGACGCTGGCCCAGGGTGGTGCGGCGATCGTCCCGGCCGTCCAGTCCGGGCAGATGGACTTCGGCTTCTCCAACGTCACCTCCCTGATCATTGGGCGCGACGCCGGCCTCCCGCTGAAGATCGTGGCCACCGGCCCGCAGACCACCGGTGACGGGGACGACGACTTCGCTCACATCGTGGTCCCGGAGGATTCTGAGGCAACCAGCCTGGCGGACCTCGAGGGCAAGCGCATCGCCGTGAACACCCTGAACAACATCAACGACTCCGTGATCTCCGAGGGCATGAGGCAGGAAGGCGGCGATCCGGAGTCCATCGAGTACGTCGAGATGCCCTTCCCGGAGATGGTCGCCCAGCTTGAGGCCGGCAATGTGGACGCCATCGGCGCCGTGGAGCCGTTCGTGACCCTGGCCGAGGCCTCCGGTGGTCAGCGCGTCTACGGGCAGTACGCCGAGCCTGTTCCGGACCTCTCGATCGCGGCCTACTTCACCACGGACGAGAAGATCGAGCAGGATCCTGAGCTGGTGGAGGCCTTCACCGCCGCGATGAAGGAGTCCCAGCAGTTCGCCACGGACAATCCGGACATGGCCAAGGCCGTGCTGCCGAGCTACACGTCGCTCGAGCAGGATGTGATCGACGAGCTGACGATGCCGCGCTTCCCGCAGGAGCATGACATCGCCTCCCTCGAGAAGATCGCCGAGCTGTCCCTGGACTCCGGCCTGATCGACGCCATCCCGGCGACCGAAGACCTGATCGTCCAGTAGCAGGAAGTCCATCACCATGCCGGCCGGGTCCCACCGTGGGCCCGGCCGGTCCTTTGTTCGCACAGGAGAAGGTCCATCATGTTCACCAGAAGAGTCCGTGCCATGGCGGTCACTGCAGCCGCACTGTTCGCCCTGACCGCCTGCGGTTCCGGCTCCCCCTCGGAAGGGACCGGGGAGGGGTCGGCTCCCCCATCCGATGGCGGTTCTGGGGCCGCCGGCGAGCTGACGCCCATTGAGGTCGGGGTCATCCCGATCGTCGACGTCGCCTCCATCTATCTCGGCGTGGAAGAGGGCATCTTCGAGAAGCACGGGTTGGACGTCACGCTGACCCTGGCCCAGGGTGGTGCGGCGATCGTGCCGGCCGTGCAGTCGGGGCAGATGGACTTCGGCTTCTCCAACGTGGCCTCACTGATCATCGGGCGCGACGCCGGCCTGCCGCTGAAGATCGTGGCCACCGGCCCGCAGTCCACCGGCAACGGCGAAGACGACGCGGCCGGAATCATGGTCTCGGCTGACTCCGACATCCAGGCGGTGGAGGACCTGGAGGGAAAACGCGTCGCCGTGAACACGCTCAACAACATCAATCACGCCACCGCCTACGAGGGCATCAAGCAGGCCGGCGGCAACGTGGAGACCGTGGACTTCGTTGAGGTGGGCTTCCCGGACATGCAGGCTCAGCTCGAGGCCGGCAACGTGGATGCCATCACCGCCGTCGAACCCTTCGTGACCATGGCCGAGCAGGGCGGTGCCCGGAATGTCTACGGGTTCTTCGCCGAGCCGGTGCAGGACTTGTCCGTCTCCGGCTATTTCACCACGGACCAGATGATGGAGCAGGAGCCCGAGCTGGTGGGGCAGTTCACTGAGGCCATGAAGGAGTCCCAGCAGTACGCCACGGACCACCCTGATGAGGCCAAGGCCGTCCTGTCCAGCTACACCTCGATTGACCCCGAGACCGTGGAGGAGCTGACCATGCCGAAGTTCCCGCAACTGCACAACGTCGCCTCGCTGGAGCGCATGGCCGAGATCCTCCTGGAGATGAGCTTGATCGAGGAGATCCCCGCGACCGGTGACCTCATGGTGGAGGGCGCCGGCCAGTGATCGGCGCGACGCCACGAATGTTGTCAACAATCGTTGAAATACTCAACGGAATGGCGCACAATGAGAGTGAGTGTGGTCCGCCGCACAATCGCCGTACGCCATACCGCCGCGAGGAGTAGGAACGCATGAACAACCGTGGAATCGGGGACTGGATCCACCGCCGTCGCATCAAGTCTGCCGGGCGGGTCGCCGTCATCAGTGCCGCCGGCGAGCTGACCTATGACGCCTGGGCGGATCGCATCGACCGCCTGGCGGACGCCTTGGCGCGGCGCGGCGTGCGACAGGGTGACCGCGTGGCCTATCTGGGAGAGAACCACCCCTCGTTCCTTGAGGCCCTGTTCGCGGTCGGTTCTCTCGGTGCGGTGTTCGTGCCCCTCAACACACGCCTGGCGCCGCCGGAGATCGCCTTCGCCCTGAATGACTCGGGTTCCACCGTGCTCCTGGCCTCGGTCACCATGGAACCGCTGGCGGTCTCGGGGAGCCGGGGAACCGGCGTCGGGCTCCTGGCCCTGGTCCAGGACGGCACCCCGGTGCCGGCCGAGCGGCAGGAAGGTGATCTGCCCGCCCTTGCGTATGAGGAGCTGATGCTCTCCGGTGAGCCGGTCCGCCCGGACGTGGCCGTGGACCTGGAGGATCTGGCGATCATCCTCTACACGTCCGGCACCACGGGCAAGCCGAAGGGCGCCATGCTGACGCACGGCAACCTGACCTGGAACTCCTTCAACGTCATCACGGACTTCGACATCATGTCCGACTCGGTGGCCCTGATGATCGCCCCGATGTTCCACGTGGCTTCCCTCGGAATGGGCGTGCTGCCGACCCTGCTCAAGGGCGGCACCCTGGTGCTGGAGCCGCGGTTCGAGCCCGGGCGCGTGCTCGAGCTCATCGAGAGGCATCGGGCCACCTTCATCTCGGGGGTGCCGACCACGTATCAGCTGCTGGCCGAGCACCCGAACTGGGAGTCGGCAGACATCTCCTCGCTACGCCAGCTCACCTGCGGCGGCTCCGCCGTGCCGCTGCGCGTGCTGGAGGCCTACGAGAAGAAGGGCCTGTCCTTCACCAACGGCTACGGGATGACCGAGACGTCCCCAGGGGCCACCACCCTGCCCGCCCGCTACTCGCGGGCCAAGCAGGGTTCGGCCGGCTTGCCGCAGTTCCACACCTTCGTGCGGATCGTGGACCCGATGGGGGAGGTCTGCGCTCCCGGGGAGGTTGGCGAGATCCAGGTCCAAGGCCCCAATGTCATCAAGGCCTACTGGAATCGTCCGGAGGCCACGGTGGACTCCTTCGTGGTGGCCGAGGATGGCAGCTGGCTCAAGACCGGGGATATGGGCTACCAGGACGAGGAGGGTTTCGTCTTCATCTCCGACCGCCTCAAGGACATGATCATCTCCGGTGGCGAGAACATCTACCCGGCGCAGGTGGAGCAGGAGATCTCCCAGCTGGACGGTGTGGCCGCCGTGGCAGTGATCGGCGTTCCGGACGAGAAGTGGGGCGAGGTCCCGCGCGCGGTGATCGTGGTCCGGGACGGGCATGAGTTGACCGAGGAGCAGGTCATCGGGCACCTGAACGGCAAGTTGGCCCGTTACAAGATCCCCAAGTCCGTGGTGTTCACCGAGGAGATGCCCCGCACCGCCTCCGGCAAGATCCGCAAGCCGGACCTGCGCAAGAAGTTCGGCTGACGAGGGGGAACTCCGTCACGGCACGACGCCGGCCATGCACCTGGGGTAGGGGCCGGCGTCGTGCACTCCGTTGTCCGTCCAGGATCATCTGGTCCTGGTCGGTCTGGACGATTCTTTCCTTTCAAAGGGACGATGTCTTCCGCTGCTCTGGCTCCGTGCCTACGTTGGGTGGCACTGGCGCCGCACCTCCGCCCTCCGGAACCCGAGGATTGGACGCGGGCCCGAACGGGAGGACCGTCTTCATGTCCCAGACCAAATCTCCATCCAACGCCATAGAATCCCTGGCTGAGGCCATCAGCCGCGTGGGCAGCCCCGTCGAGTTCCTGCGCAATCAGGACTGGCCGTCCATCACCTTTCCCATCACACCCGAGTTCACGAACTGGCGGGACGAGCAGCGCGCATGGCGCACCACCGTGGGGTTGATGGACCAGTCGCACCACATGACTCAGCTGTTCCTCGGCGGTGCCGACCTCATCCCGCTGCTCGAGTCCCTCTCCCCGAACACCTTTGCCACGTTCCGTCCAGGGGTGGCCAAGCAGCTGATCACTGTGAACGAGGACGGTTACCTGATCGGCGACGGCATCCTGTTCTACCACGCTGACGAGCGTGAGGGCTTGGTCCTGGTGGGCCACCACATCCAGATCGACTGGATCCGATTCAACGTGGAGAAGGCCCAGGCGGCCGGGAAGGACGTGCACCAGCGGCTCGACCCGAACTCGAATATGCGCTCCGGCCCGCCCACCTTCTACCGGTACGAGTTGCAGGGGCCGGAGGCTGACCGTGTCATGGAGAAGGTTTTCGGCGGACCGGTGCCGGACGTGAAGTTCTTCCACATCGCGGACGTGAGGATCGCCGGAAAGGGCGTCAAGGCCCTGCGTCACGGCATGGCCGGCCAGCCCGGCTTCGAGTTCTACGGGCCGTGGGAGGATCACGAGGCCGTCCACGGCGCCCTGCTGGAAGCCGGGGCGGAGCACGGTATCCGGCAGGTCGGCGCCAAGGCCTACTCCAGTTCACCGCTGGAATCCGGTTGGGTCCCCACGCCGTTGCCGGCCATCTTCGGCGAGGACCTCGCCGAGTACCGTGCCTGGCTGCCGGCGGCCCGCGCGGGGTCGATCGGCGGATCCCTGTACTCGGAGGCCATCGAGGACTACTACGTCACGCCCTACGACCTCGGGCTCGGCCGTTCCGTGAGGTTCAACCACGACTTCCACGGCCGCGAGGCCCTGGAGCGGCATGCCGAGAACCAGACCCGGCGCAAGGTCACGCTGCTGTGGAACGCGGACGACGTGGCCGGCGTCGTGAAATCCCAGCTCGAGGAGGGGACCCCGGCCAAGTACCTGGACTTCCCGAAAGCGCGGTATGGCTTCTACCAGATGGACGAGGTGCTGCAGGGCTCGCAGCAGGTGGGCATCTCCACGGACGCCGGCTACGTGGCATACCCGCAGCTGTACATGTCCTTGGCCACCCTGGACTCGACCATCGCGGACGGCGAGGAGGTCGAGGTCCTCTGGGGCGAGGCCCCGGTCTCCCGCAAGCCCCAGGTGGACCGGGACCACCGGCAGGTGAGGATCCGCGCCACCGTGGCCCCGGCCCCCTATCAGGAATACGCGCGGACCCGGTACCGGGACAACGGCTGAGGTTAGGCGTCCTGGGTGCTCAGGGTGGCCAGTTCGTCCTGCGCATCCAGGTCGTCCAGCTCGTCCAGGAGCCTCAACCCCCGCTCGGCCCAGGCGATCTCCACGTCCGCGCGGTCCACGAGGCCCTCATAGGTGAACTTCTTGAAGGCGGTGGTGCGGCGGTGCTGGGAGGCGGGGACGGTCTCGAGCCGGCGGTTGAGGGTCTCTGACGTGCCGGCGACGACCTCGTCGATCTGCTGCTGCCACTGCTCGCGGAGTTGCAGAATGTGCTCGCGGTAGGCCGTCAACTGGGCGCGGGCGCGGTCCGGGGTGGCGTACTCGAAGTAGGCGGCCCGGAGGTGCATGGGGTCGCGGTCCCGGGTCCACTGCAGGTCGGAGTCCATCCACTCGCCGAAGGCCTTCCGGCCCTGCTCGGTGATGGTGTACTCGATCTTCCGTCCCTTGCGACCCCAGGCGACTTCCTCGGACTCCAATAGCCCGTCCTGCAGCATCCGCCGGAGCTCCGGGTAGATCTGGGAGTCCGGCGCGTGCCACACATTGCCCACGGAGGAGCCGAAGCGCTTAGCCAGGTCATATCCGGTCATGGGCTCCACGGTGAGCAGTGCCAGCAGCGCGTTGCGCAGGGACATCCGGTCCATCCTTCCTGCCGGACGCCCGGCTGCGGTCTGCTGCCCCGGGCTGTTGCCCCGGACGAAACGGTGATCCGCACCACTGTAACGGGCCGTGAGCCATATACCTATGACCATAGAGCCATCGGGTGTCACGTGACGTCCAGACACCGGGTGACGGCCGGGCGTCACCACGCTGAGGGGCCGGGTCACGGTGCACCGCGGCGGTCTTGGTCACGGGGTGTTCGGCAGGGCTCCGTTGAGCACCGGAGCCAGTCGGCGCACGCCCTCACGCAACGTCTCCGGTGCCACGAAGGAGAAGGCGAGCCGGAAGTGGGGGTGAGGGCCGGCGTCGGGAGTGAAGGCGCCGCCCGGAACGAACACGACTCCAGCCTCCGCGGCCGCGTGCATCAGGGGCAGCGTGTCCAGTCCGTCCGGCATCCGCGACCAGATGAAGAAGCCGCCAGCCGGCCGGATCCAGGTCACGCGCGGGTCCAGGGATTGCTGCATCTCATTCACCAGGGCATCGCAGCGCAGGGCATACTCGGCGGCGCAGCGGGCCACGTGGGCCTGCCAGTCGAACCGGGTGAGGAACGCCGTGGAGAGCATCTGGCTGAACACCGGCGGGCAGACGAAGGCCGATTCCGCCGAGAGGTAGAACTCGCGCAGCAGTGCCGGCGGCACCAGCGCCCAGCCGATGCGAACGCCGGGGGAGAAGATCTTGGAGACGGTGCCGAGGTAGATGACCTGGTCGCGGTGGGCCGCGGCGATCGGGGCCACGGGGCCGTCCTCGAAGCCGAGCTGGCCGTAGGCGTTGTCCTCCACGATGAGGACGTCCTCCTCGCGGCAGATCCGGGCGACCTCCTCGCGCCGCTCGGCCGGCATGAGTGCCCCGGAGGGGTTGGCATAGGAGGGGATCGTGTAGAGGAACGCGACCCGGCGTCCGGCGGTGCGCAGTCGCCGCAGGGTGGTGCGCAGCAGCACGGGGATCAGGCCCTCCTCATCGGTGGGGGTGGATACGGCGTCCAGTTCCCACGTGTTGAAGGTGTTCAGGGCGCCCACGAACGTTGGGTCCTCCACCACGACGACGTCCCCCGGGTTCCCGAGCATGCGCGCCGCGGTGTCGATCGCAGCCTGGGAGCCGGGGGTGATGACCACGTGCTCCGGTTCCGCGCCGGCGATCCCGTCCGCGGCCATCACGGAGCAGACCGCGTCCCGCAGTTCGGGGGTGCCCTGGCCGGCGCCGTACTGCAGACTGAGGTGGCCCTGCCGGGCGACGAGTTCATCGGCGATGGTCCCGAGCTCGGCCAGGGGCAGGTCGTCCAGCCAAGGGTTGCCTCCGGCCAGGGAGATGACCCCGGGGGTCATGGCGAGGTCGAAGACATCCCGCACCGCCGACTGCTTCACGCCGCGCGCGCGGTTTGAAAGGAATGCTGAAGGGTCGGCCATGGGGCCGATGCTAACAACGGGCCGAGCTTCGGCGTAAGGGGCGGCCGCACGCCGGAGGTGGGTGGAACCGTGCCGGAGCCCGGTTGGTTCAGCTCAGCATCAACCCCGGATCGACCCGTGACGGTGCAGCCCGGCCCAGATCAGCCCTCGGGGTTGTTGAGTTGATGGCGATCGCCGATCTCGTCGATCTGGTCGGCTTCGCCAGCCTCGCCGGTTCCGTCCTCAGGCACGGCCCCCTCCGTGCTGCCCGGGGCCTCGCCGGGCGCCGGCTCGTCCGCCGGAGTGGTGAACTCCTCGCCCAACTCCAGCTCGGGCAGGCCGAGGATCTCCTCGATCCGCACGCCGTCCACCAGGATCTCCGCGTTCTCCACTCCGGCCGCCGCGGCCGCAGTGCGGTCGAGCTGGGCTCGGATGCGGAACGACTCGCACTGGCTGCGGGTCACCACGTCCCCGGTCAGCTCCACCGTCACGGTGTCACCCTCGACGCGGCTTGAGGAGTAGCGCAGGCCGTCCTCGGACGGGTCCAGGGCGTTGGTGATGGCCGGATCGCCGTGGCTGTACTGCTCGTCGTCGATCAGGAAGCCGACCGCGGCCCCCACCCGGTCCTCGGTCTTGACCGGCACGGACGAGGCGCGGAGCAGCAGGTCCTGGCAGGCAACGTCCCGGCCCGTGGTCGCCGGTGGGAATTCCCCGCTCAGGGCCACGAAGTACAGCGATAGCTCCGCATAGCCGTTCGCGTCCGCCTCGGGGAGGGCCGAGCCGTCCTGGTCGGCCGGTGCCTCGTTGGGGGAAGGGAAGATCGAGCACCCGGCGAGTACGACGGCGGCCAGGGCCGCGGTCAGTCCCGCGGCGGTCCGGCGCAGGGCCGGGTGGCCGGACGCATGGTCCGGTCGGCGTCGCGAGGTCATGGAACTCCTGAACGGCAGGGCTATGGCTGGGAATCCTGACCATCGTACTCCGCCGCCTCTGCCGTCCCTGGCGTTCCCGCTCCGCCGCTGCCACGTTGCTGAACCCATGCGAGGACGTCATCGGGGTGGATCCGCCGGTGCGTCCCCCGGTAGGTCACCGGGATCTCGCCGCGGTCCGTCAGCTGGCGGAGGTAGGTGTTGGAGACCCCGGCCAATCGTGCCGCCTGGGAGGTGTTCAGCCACCGGTCCTGCTCGGACACAGTCACCGCCGCGCCCGAGGCGAGCCGGCCGAGCAACTCGAGCACCGCCGCGGTGGCCCCCGGCCCGAGCCGCACCGTGGTGCCGTCCAGCACCACGGTGGCGTCCGACGTCGTGCTCGGCTGCCCGGCGAGTGCGGGGGAGCTGGTGGGCGCTGGGGTGCCGCGGAAGCCGCGGAGACTGCGAAAACCGGCTAGGATCCTCCGCTCGTCCTCGTCGAGGGGCCCGATGGTGGAGCTGCGGGTGAGGATGGGGGTCTCTTCGGCCATGGGCCCAACCCTAGTCAGGCTTACCCGGGGCGTCCGGTGCGCGGGTAGGCTGGGATTCATGCCCATGCGTAACCGTCGTGCCGCCGCCCTGCCCGCCAAATTGAGCCGTTCCTGGCTGCTGGTGAACGCGGCGAAGCCGGAGGATTTCGCCCCCGGGCTCGCCTCCGAGGCGGACTCGGTGTTGTTCGACATGGAGGCCGCCGTCCCGGCCGACCAGAAGGATGCCGCCCGCGCCAACGTGGTGGAGGCCCTCAATGGCGGCATGTCCGCGTGGGTCAGGATCAACGGGATCGACACCGATGACTGGCAGCAGGATCTGGAGGCACTGTCCGGCACCGAGGGGCTGCGCGGCGTCATGCTGGCCCTGGCCGAGCAGCCCGAGCAGGTCACGCTGACCGCCATGCGCCTGCGCGCCGGCACCCCCGTGATCGCCCTGATCGAGACGGCAGTCGGTCTGGACAACGCCACCGCCGTGGCCAAGGCCCCCGGGACGTTTCGCCTGGCCTTCGGTACCAATGACTTCCGCAAGGACACCGGCATCTCCGACGACCCGATGGCCATGGCCTACGCGCGCTCGCGGCTGGTCATCGCCTCTCGCGTGGGCAAGCTGCCCGGCGCGATCGACGGCCCTCCCGGCGCGGCGGACAGCAACGCCACCGTGGTCGAGTCCTCCCGCACCACCCAGTCCATGGGCATGACCGGGCGGCTATGCCTCAACCGCGAGCAGGTGGAATCCATCAACCTGGCCCTGTCCCCGTCCGAGGACGAGGTCTCCTGGGCCGTGGACATGCTGCAGGCCCACCGGGCCGGGGCCTCCGTGGGCGATGGCTCCTACCTGCCCCGACTGGCCCGAGCGCAGAAGATCGCCGACCTGGCCGATTCCTATGGGCTCTGGAACGCCTGAGAACTCCGGCCCGAGGTCATGCTTCGTCACCGGCGAACATCGAACACCCCGCACCCGATCCTGGGGCGGTAGATTCTCTCCTGAGAGCACCGGCGTGATCCCCTCCACCCCGGCCGGCCGCACCCGTAAAGGAACACCATGAACAACACCCCTGAATCCACTGAGTCGACCGAGTCCTCCATCGGTACGTACACCTCAGACCCCTCCACCCCGGCCCCGGGCTCCATCGGCGATTCCGGTCAGGGCTCGGCCCGCACCGGCACCGCCCGCGTGAAGCGCGGCCTGGCGGACATGCTCAAGGGCGGCGTGATCATGGACGTGGTCACCGCGGAGCAGGCGAAGATCGCCGAGGACGCCGGCGCCGTGGCCGTCATGGCCCTCGAGCGCGTGCCCGCGGACATCCGTGCCCAGGGCGGGGTGGCCCGCATGTCCGATCCAGACCTGATCGACGGGATCATCGAGGCCGTCTCCATCCCGGTCATGGCCAAGGCGCGCATCGGCCACTTCGTGGAGGCTCAGGTCCTCGAGGCGCTCAAGGTCGACTACATCGACGAGTCCGAGGTCCTCTCCCCGGCTGACTACATCAACCACATCGACAAGTGGGACTTCACCGTCCCCTTCGTCTGCGGCGCCACCAACCTCGGCGAGGCCCTGCGCCGCATCACCGAGGGCGCAGCCATGATCCGCTCCAAGGGTGAGGCGGGAACCGGGGATGTCTCCGAGGCTGTCAAGCACATCCGCACCATCCGTGGCGAGATAGCGAAGCTGTCCGCCTTGAGCAAGGACGAGCTGTACGTGGCCGCCAAGGAGCTCCAGGCCCCGTACGAGCTGGTGGCCGAGGTCGCCCGCGAGGGCAAGCTGCCCGTGGTGCTCTTCACCGCCGGCGGCGTGGCCACGCCCGCCGATGCCGCGCTGATGATGCAGCTCGGTGCGGACGGCGTCTTCGTGGGCTCGGGCATCTTCAAGTCCGGCAACCCCGCCGCCCGTGCCGCCGCGATCGTGCGCGCCACGGCCCAGTTCAACGACGCCGGCGCCGTCGCCGAGGCATCCCGCGGTCTCGGTGAGGCGATGGTCGGCATCAATGTCGGCGATCTGCCCGCCCCGCACCGCCTCGCCGACCGCGGTTGGTGACCACCCACACGACTGGGGGCGGGGCTCTCAGCGGGATGACGCGCCGGTGACCAGCGGGCACACCACAGGAAGCCTCGTCGGCGTCTTCGCCCTCCAGGGGGATGTGGCCGAGCACGTGCGGGTGCTGACCGCCCTCGGCGCGCGGGTCAGGCCGGTGCGTTCCGCCACGGATCTGGCCGGGCTGGACGGCCTGGTCATCCCCGGCGGGGAGTCCTCCGTGATGGACAAGCTCTCCCGGCTGCTCGGCGTGGCCCCGGCCATCCGGCAGGCGATCAGTGCGGGTCTGCCGGTCTATGGCACGTGCGCCGGGATGATCATGCTGGCCGAGTCGATCGCCAATCCGATCGCGGGCCAGCAGAGTTTCGGCGGGCTGGACATCACCGTGCAGCGCAATGCCTTCGGCGGGCAGGTGGAGTCCTTCGAGACCGCCCTCGAGGTGCCTGCGGTCTCCGGGGATCCCGTGCACGCCGTCTTCATCAGGGCCCCCGCGGTGCTGCGCGCGGGACCGGACGTGCAGGTGCTGGCGAGCGTGCCGGCGTCGTGCCTGGACGATCCGGATGACCCGGACGGGGGTGTCCCCGTGGCCGTCCGGCAGGACCGTCTGCTGGCCACGAGTTTCCACCCGGAGGTCACGGGCGACTGGTCCTTCCACCGCTACTTCCTGGAGCACGTGATCCGCTGACCTGAGCCCACCCCTCAGTCCCGGTCGGATAGAGTACTTCGCGTTCCAGCAGAGTCGGAGAAGTCGTGTCACCAGGTTCCCCAGCGCATCACCCCGGCACCCGGTTCCGGTCCGATATCCAGGGGCTCCGTGCCGTGGCGGTGCTGCTCGTCCTCCTCTACCATGCTGGCCTGCCGTTCACTCCCGGTGGCTACGTGGGCGTGGACATCTTCTTCGTCATCTCCGGATTCCTGATCACATCCGGGCTGCTCGCCCGCATCCGGGAGCACGGCCGGCTGGACCTCGTGGACTTCTACGGACGGCGGGTCCGGCGCATCCTCCCGGCGGCCCTGGTGGCGCTGATCGGCACAGTGCTGCTGACCCTGGCGATCCTGCCGCGCTCCCGCTGGGATGCAATCGCCACCGAGGCCACGGGCAGTGTGCTGTTCGTGGTCAACTGGATCCTCGGTCAGGGGTCCACCGACTATCTGCGTCAGGACGAGGCAGCCAGTCCGCTGCAGCACTACTGGTCGATCGCCGTGGAGGAGCAGTTCTACCTGCTCTGGCCCCTGGTGCTCATCCTCGTCCTGGTGGTCGCCCGCTGGCGTCACGCCCGCCAGGAGAGGCCCGTCGGCGGGAGGTCCCGGCACCGTGCCGCGTCCAGTCTCGCGGTGATCCAACGCCAGTGGATCGTGGGCGCCGCGGTGGTCCTGTTCATTGGTTCACTGGTGCACTCCCTGCACCTCACGGCCGTGAATCCGGGGATGGCCTACTTCGCCACCACCACCCGCATCCACGAGTTCGGAGTGGGTGTGCTTCTGGCCCTGTTCGCCACCCGGCTGGCGGACCTGCCCCGACCGTGGGCGCTCGCCTTGGGCTGGGCCGGGCTGGCCGCCATGATCGGGGCCGGCGTGTCCTTCAGCGGGGCGACGTCCTTTCCTGGCGCGGCGGCCCTGGTGCCGACCCTCGGTGCCGCGGCCGTGATTGTCTCCGGCTTGAACGCCCGGGAGCGCGCCGGCGTCGGCTCACTGTTGTCCCTGCGTCCCGTGACGGTCGTGGGGGACCTCTCCTACTCGCTGTACCTGTGGCACTGGCCGCTGATCGTCATGGCCACCTTCCTCTTCGGCGGACTGCCCTGGTACGTCGGGCTGGTGGCGGCGGCCCTGTCCTTCCTGCCGGCTTGGGCCAGCTACCGGTGGGTGGAGAAGCCCTTCCAGAAGTGGTCCTTCGTCAGGCCCCCGTGGAAGGCGATCCAGCTCGGACTCGCCGCCTCGCTCGCGGTGATCGTCGGGACGGTGTCCCTGGACATCGCCACGTCCCGTACCGGCCCCCCTGGCTGGCAGCCGCCCACCTATGCGGAGGCGTTGGATCAAGCAGCGGAGGACCGGACTGCGGAGGGTCAGGGCCCGGAGGGGGAGCCGAACCCATCGAACCAAGCGGGCCAGTCAGGCGAGTCAGGCCAGCCGACCGCCTCTGACCAAGCCGCCGAAGGCGGTCCGGGAGATGAGGGTACCGAGGGCGCCGAGCGCGCCGGGGGCGCCGGGTTGGGGACCGCGCTGCTCGGGGGTGAGCTGCTGCAGGCCGACCCGCAGGCAGCCCTGGGCCACACGCCGGTCGAGGCGCTGTTGCCCGGTGCGGACACCGTGGACCTCGACCTGCCGGAGGCCTACGCCCAGGACTGTGTGCAGAGTGACCGGGAGGCCGACCCGCTCGCCTGCACCTACGGCCCGGATGACGCGGAGTTCCGCGTGGCCCTGACCGGCGACTCCCACGCGGCCCATTGGCAATCCGCCGTGAACCGGCTGGCCGCCGAGAACGGATGGCAGGTCAGCACCTACCTGAAGTCCTCCTGCCCCCTCACTGCCGGCCAGGTGTTGCTGCAGGAGGACGTGTTCTCCGAGTGTGAGCAGTGGAACGCCGGGGTGATGGAGGAATTGCGGGCCGGAGACTATGACCTCGTCCTGACGTCCTCCTTCATCTACGAGGCGCCAGAGGACCAGTACTCCGTGCCGGAAGGCCAGGCCGCGGCGTGGAACGCGCTGGAGGAGAGCGGCATCCCGGTCGGCGTGATCATCGACCCGCCGATTCCCGGCTACAACATCCCGGAGTGCATCGAGACCCGCCCGGACACCTATGTCCAGGAGTGCGGCTTCGCCCAGGACGAGGCCGACCACTCGGGGGCAGACCAGCAGCGTGCCGCCCTGGAACGCGCCGCGTCAGCGGTTCCCCTGCAACTCGCCGGCGGCATCTGCCCGGACGGCACCTGCCCAGCGGTCATCGGGGGAGTGGTGGTGTGGCGGGACAAGAACCACCTCACCTCAACGTATGCCGAGTCGATGGCGCCCTGGCTCGGTGAGGTGCTGCAGAGTCAGGACCTGGTCCCGGCCCTCCGGTAGGGCCGGGGCCCCGCCCCCGCGCTCAGGAGCCCTTCTGGCTCATGGCCTCCTGGATCGGGGTGCCGTCGAGGAGGATCTCGACGGTGTAGACGCCCGCGTTGGCCAGGGCGGTGTTCTCCAGCTGGGCAATGATGCGCGGATCGTCGCAGGTGCCCGAGGAGATCGGGGAGCCGGCCAGGTCCACGGTCACGGTGTCGCCGGAGATGGAGACCTCCGTGACCTCGAGTTCGGACTGGTAGAGCGAGTTGGTCAGGCCGGAACCGACCTCGTACTCGGTCTGGTCCAGCAGCACCTGGAGGCCGGCCTCCACGAAGGATGGGTCGCCCACGTCTCCGGCGCCCGAGACCGGGGCGGTGGACTCCATCAGGCTGCTGTCCCCGCACCCCGGGAACTCGATGCCCTCGAGGTTGTCCATCGCGACCCAGTACACGGTGGCCTCCGTGGCGCCCTGGGCGGTCTCCGACGCGGAAGCGGACGCTGATGCGGAAGCGGAGGGTGAACCGGACGGGGCCGTGCTGGCCGAGGAGGACGCGGTGGCAGACTCGCTCGGCGTCGCTGACTCCGTCGCCGGCATCGACTCAGTGGCCGACGCGCTGGCGCTGGCGGTGTCACTCGGGGAGGTGGTGGGACTCTCGGTAGACTCGCCGCCGCCCGTTCCACAGGCGGTCAGGCCGAGGGACAGCACGGCGGTCAGGGCCGCGGTGACGAGGAATGGGCGTCGGGCGGTTCGCGTCTGGCTCATACCCTGAGCCTAGACGAGGCCGGAGCCTAGACTTGCCCCATGATGGACTGGATCGCCTCCCTACCGCTGGTCTGGGCCATCCTTCTGTTCTGGGGCGGCGCCCTGTGCCGCTCGACCGCCACGTACGCCCTCGGCCGGGGGCTCGCTGCCGGGGCCGAGCACACCGCCCTGCGCCGCTACATGTCCGGCCCGGTCTACCTGCGCGCCATGCGGTTCATCGACCGCTGGGGGCCCTGGGCCATCCCCTTCTGTTTCCTCACGGTCGGCATCCAGACGGCCGTCATCGGCACGGCCGGCGTGACCCGCATGCGGTGGCGCCGGTTCATCCCCGCCGCCTTGCTCGGATCCCTGATCTGGGGCGTCATCTACGGGACCATCGGCATGGCCGTCGTCTGGGCGGTCATCACCACGGCCCTGGCGAGCCCGGTGGCGCTGCTCGCATTGGTCCTGGTGCTGACCGGCGTCGTGGTGCTGGTCCTGTGGCGCACGGGCGGCTTCGCCCGGTTGCGTGCCTCACGTGCCCAGCGCAGCGCCCGCCAGGCGGCCAGGACTCAGGCGGACACCACGTCCGACGCCGGCCGGTAGTCCAGCTGCGGGTCCAGCCCCAGCGGACCGGCCACGGCGTCGGTGACCCCCTGATGGGTGAGGACGCCCTCGTGGGCGTTCAGTCCGGACAGTAGCCCCTCGTCCGCGGCGAGGGCCTCACGCCAGCCATGGTCGGCGATCCGCAGGATGTAGGGCAGCGTGGCGTTGGTGAGGGCCGCCGTCGAGGTCTGGGGGACGGCCCCGGGGATGTTGGCCACGCAGTAGTAGATCTGCTCACCCACCCGGAAGGTCGGTTCCTGATGAGTGGTGGGCCGGGAGTTCTCGAAGCAGCCGCCCTGGTCGATCGCGATGTCCACGAGCACCGAGCCCGGGCGCATGGCCGCCACCATGTCCGCGGTGACCAGTTTGGGGGCGGCCGCACCGGGGATGAGCACCGAGCCGATCACCAGGTCGGCATCCGCCACGGTCTCGGCGATGTGCATCTTCGATGAGGCCAGTGTGTGCAACCGGCCCTGGTGCGCGGTGTCCAGTTCGGTGAGGCGGTCGAGGTTGATGTCCAGCACCGTCACGTCGGCGCCCATGCCGGCGGCGACCACGGCAGCGGCCTCTCCGGCGACGCCGGCCCCGATCACCGCGACGCGGGCCCGCCGGGTTCCGGGCACGCCGCTCATGAGGATGCCCGAGCCGCCCTGGGCCTGCGTCAGGTGGTAGGCGCCCGCCAGGGGGGCGAGGCGTCCGGCGACCTGGCTCATGGGGGCCAGCAGCGGCAGCGCGCGCCCGCGGGTGACGGTCTCGTAGGCGATGGCCGTGGTGCCGGATTCGAGCACGGCGTGGGTGAGCTTCGGATCGGCGGCCAGGTGCAGGTAGGTGAACAGCGTCTGTCCCCGGCGCATCAGCTGCCATTCCGGGCCCACCGGCTCCTTGACCTTGAGTACCAGGTGGGCCTGGTCCCAGATCTCCTCGGCTGAGGACACGATGCGGGCCCCGGCCTGCCGGTAGTCGTCGTCCGGGGTGCCCGAGCCGAGCCCGGCCCCAGACTGGACCATGATCTCGTGCTGGTGGTGGACGAGTTCCGTGACGCCAGCGGGGGTGAGGCCGACGCGGAACTCGTTGTTCTTGATTTCAGTGGGGACGCCGATGAGCATGATTCGACGTTAGCCTGCTGCGCCCGTTTCGGGGAGGGGCGATCCCGGCACCATACTGGGCACGTGGACTACGAGATCATCACCACCGTCATCGCCGGGCTGCTGCTGGTGGTGGCCGTGCTCGGCACCATCATCCCGATCCTGCCCGGCTCCATCCTGACCGTCCTCACCCTCATCGGCTGGGCCTGGGTCCTCGGCTCGCCCGCCGCCTGGACTGCCGCCATCATCGGCGCGGGTCTGGCCATTGCGGGGCTGAGCGCGTCAGCAGTGCTGACCGGCCGGAAGATGAAGCGCGAGCAGATTCCGAGTGGACCCGTGCTGGTGGGCGTGGCGTGCGCGATCGTGGGCATGTTCGTGATCCCCGTGATCGGGCTCTTCGTCGGCTTCGCCGTGGGGCTGCTCGCTGCAGAGTTTGCCCGGCGCCGGGACCTGAAGGCCGCCGCGAAATCCTCCTGGGAGGCCCTAAAGTCCATGGGGCTGGGCATCCTCGTGGAGTTCGGCTGCGCCTCGCTGGCAGCCTCCTCCTTCGCGATCGGCACCCTGGTGCACTTCCTCAACCGCTGAGGGGCCGGGACAACGACGGCGGCGCGTCAC
>NZ_BAAALH010000002.1:279085-304802 GCF_039528175.1 Citricoccus alkalitolerans | reverse complement strand
AGGTGACGCGCCGCCGTCGTTGGTGGGCGTGATGGACCTGATCAAATGATCGGGCGGCCCGCCTTCTTGGACTCCGAGACGTCGCGGAAGAAGCCGCGCGCGATGAAGAACAGGACGGCGGCCACGATCACGGGCCACATCAGTACGTACACAGTCAGCAGAACTGTTGTCATGGTGGTTCCTTTCTGGTTCGTCGCGGCCGGTCAGTCGCGCTGGGAGCCGGTCGGGGAAGCTCCCCCGGACGCCTCCGACGCCTTGGCGGCGGCAGCGGCCGCCACGATCTGCTCGGCCGTCTGCGGGGTGTTCGGGTCGAAGTCGCCGGTGATGTCCTTGATGACGTCGAAGTCGAAGTTCTGCTTCGACCGGACCGACATCAGGTAGCAGACCAGGAAGGAGACCGCGTAGGCGACCAGCGAGGCGGAGAGCACCGTGTAGTCGCGCAGGCCGTCGGTGAAGATCCCGGCAAACGTGAACGGCGCAGCCGCCACGGTGGCGATCCCTCCGACCCAGATGGCTGGCTTCAGGCCGAAGAAGCCGAAGGACATGATGCCCAGGACCACGCCGATGCCGACGGTGGCCAGCAGCTCGACGCTGAAGCCGATGAGCCCGGTGAACGGGATCCACTCGAAGCGCACCGGCAGGAACGCCACGAGGGCCGCGAGGACTGCGAAGGAGAACGCGGCGTTGGTGACCTTGGGCCAGTAGAAGGAGGCGATGACCGGGAACACCAGGCAACCCCAGAGGGCGCCGACGAACACGAGCAGGTCGAGGATGTTGAACTGCGCCGTGGCGAAATACAGCCCTGCGCCCGTGGCCACGATCATGCTGATGCGGCCGACGAGCAGCATGGTCCTCGGGTTGGCCTTCTTCTTGCCCACGGACTGGCCGTAGATGTCCGCCATGACGATGGAGGACAGGGCGGCCAGGTCTGAGTCCGAGGTGGACGACAGGGCGCCGATGATCATGACGAACGCCAGACCCAGTAGGACGGGGCCGAGGTAGGTGCCGGCCATCTGGGGGATGAGGTTGTTGACATCTCCGTTCATGGGTTCGACACCCAGGTACAGCGCCATGACACCGAGCATGCCGATGCCGATCACCGAGCCGCCGTAACCGATGGTGGCGGTCACGAAGGTTGGCTTGATCAGGTTCTCACGCACGGCGAACAGACGCTGGGCGATGGTCTGGTTGCCGATGGCGTAGGCCAGGACGGCGGCGATGTACGGGGCGCCCTGATTCATGAACGCCTCGGAGGAGAAGAAGTTCTCCTGCTGCGGCGTCACATGCCCTGCGGCCACGCCCTCCTCGAACATGCCCGGTCCGCCGGCCACGAAGAAGATCACGGGGATGATGACGACGGCCGCGCCGAGCATGAACATCACCTGGGCGAAGTCCGTCATCACCGAGGCGCGGAAACCGGACCACAAGGTGTACATCAACACGCCCGCGGCCACGATCACGATGCCCGCGCCGAAGCTCAGGGGGGACAGCATGGAGATCAGCGCGCCACCGGCAATGAAGTTGGAGGTCAACGAGATCAGTGAGCCCAGGACGTTGGAACCGGCCAGCATCAGCTGGGAGGACCGGCCGTGACGGGCGTACATGACCTCGGCCAGGGTGTGGGCGCGCGGGGCGACTTTGCGGATGCGCTTCCCGAACGGGTAGATGAAGAGGATCATCAGGGCTCCCCAGAGCCCGTAGTGGATGGGGCCGGAGATCCCGTACGTGTAGCCCGCGGTGGCGGAGGCATACATGGACGAGGCCCAGATCCAGGTGGCGGTCATCGATGCCGCCGAGATGCCGAAGCCGATGTTGTTGCCAGCGGTCATGTAGCCGTCGGCGTTCTCCTTCTTCCGGCTGATGCCCACGGACATCCACATGGTCCCGCCATAGAAGAGGATCAGCAGCAACACCACTGCCATGATTCCTAGTTGGTTGATCTCCTGAGCGGGTGGCATCCCGGTCCTTTCATCTCGGCGACAATGACAGTGGTCCACGGGGCCGGCGTTCGGTCCCCGCGGACCGTAGTAGGTAGCCGTCTCCGGCTCCCGGTGGCCCTCTCGGGCCACGTGCGATCACCCCGTTCAGGCGTCGCGGCGGCCTCTCAAACCGCTTCCGGCGGGAGCCACGTCCTCGGGTCTGCATGTCGATCCATGCACCCTCGGGGGCTCTCTCACACCAGCGTCGGCCAAGGGGCCAACCGCTGAAGTCTCTCATGTTTGCAACCGCAATACCAGTTGGCGTGGCTGTTCTTCATGAAAAGCGCCAAGTCAGAAAAGATTTTCCAGCGTCTACACAGGATGTCTTCGAGGGAGGGGAGCAGGCAGTGGGCGAGCGTCAGGGTGGGACATCCAGGGAGGTTTCGACCGGATTCGAACGGTGGGCGGGGACCGAGTATGATGGCCGAGCGCCTTCCGGCGATGCGTCGGGATCCGCGGGGCCTTAGCTCAGTTGGTAGAGCGTTTCGTTCGCAATGAAAAGGTCAGGGGTTCGATTCCCCTAGGCTCCACCCTTGTCCTGCGTCGCGACATCGTTTAATGACGATGTGGCGGCCCAGGGCTTTTTTTGTGGAGTCGTTTGTCGGGTTGTTGTTGTGGGATGTGATGGTGGGTCGGGGGTCGGCTGAGGGGCTTCTGGTAGTTCTTGCTGGGGTCGACGGCGTGTTCGGCGATGTCGTCTGCACCGGCTCCGGTGGCGTTCAGCTTCCAACGCAAGGTCACGCAGTCGAGAGCCTGGCCATCGGCCGGGCTCTCTCTGTGGATTCAGTCCGTGGATTCGAACCGGGTCGATGACATGAATCTCCATGACCCGCCAGTCGAGTTCGAGGCGACGTATTGGCCGTGGTGGGACGCTGACCGCTACGTTGATGAGCAGCTTCGATCGGAGCCGGTTCCACATAGGCGACCCTCCGCTCAAGCGGGGCGTCCCTCTCAGTCCCACGTCGAGCGCGACGACAACTCTGACAGACAGCCCCGGCCCGGCCGCTCCGACAGTCACGGCTAATTCACGCCGCAGGGTACCATTTGCCCGCGCTTTGGGTAATCTGATCGCGAGAGCACACCGCAGAGCACACCGCGAGGGATCGGGGCGCCGAAGTGAGCGAGCAACCAGAATTGAATGAAGGCCGGGGGGGCTTTCGGAAGGCCGTGCTGCGCGGGCGCCGGGTTGTAGCGGGCTTCGCGGCGTTCTTAATTGCGACGGCGGGGTTGGCGATCGTGCCGGTGGTTCCGGCGGAGGCGGCGCCACCGACCGTGGAGACGGTGAACAATCCAGCCGGCGTGAGCATGACGATGTTCGACTATTGGGTCGAGGGCGATCAGGCCTCGCCCGATACGGAGATGGCGGGGTGCGACCCGGCATATTATCGGGCAGGGATCAATGGCGCACCGGGTTCCAGCGACTTCGCCGACACGGGGCATGTACTGAAGTTCGGCAAGCAGATCAAGTGGTCGGACTGCTACAACCGCGACCTCGGCGTGTACAACACCCTCAGCCTCAACAAGACCATTCCGAACGGAGCTCGGGGTGGCATTCAGAACATCGGCACCGGGACGGTCGAGCAGTCGTTGTCCGCGCAGGGGATGCCCGTCGTCGCTGCACGGACTGACAGTTTCGGCAGCAATCCCGCGGAGTCGCTCGACTACCTCTTCGATCCGGCCGTCGCGAACGCGGGCAAGGCGTCGTATCCGGTCGACAATCCGAATCTGTTCCAGTACGACTTCGACACGGGATTCCTGCGCTACGACTCAGCCGAGAATTATGCGTCTTTCGACCGCGATGCGGGAGCGTTCGAGGTGTACGACCGCCCGTCCGCGATGCGACCCAGCGGCAGCGCACAGACTACCGGGCAGTTCTTTCCCTTCAACGGGCCAGACGACGTTTTCAGTGCGTCCAACCAGCCGATCAACATGTCGGTGGAGGACGCCCGGCTCAACCATTATTTCGGCATGTCGATGCGGGCGGCGTTCTATCAGCCGCCGGGTGGACAGGTGCAGACGCCGCAGGGCGAAACCGAGGACATGGTCTTCAACTTCTCGGGTGACGACGACGTCTGGGTGTTCATCGACGGCCAGTTGGCGATGGACCTTGGCGGCACGCATGGCATCGCCAACGGGTCGATCAACTTCGCCACGGGCACCGTGACCACCTCCGTGGAGGGCGTATCTGGATCGCAGACCTCGGTCATTCCCGGGTGGAATGATCGGGCTTTCGCTGACAACACGATGCATGAGCTGTCGTTCTTCTATCTTGAGCGGGGCAACTACGTCTCCAACATGTCTCTGGAGTTCAACCTGAACACGCTCCCCGTCTCCACTGGGCACAAGGTCACCGATGACGGTACGCCGTTGGGTGGCGCCTCCTTCGCCCTGTACAACACCGATGACAGCTACGAGGTCACGGGCGAGCCGCCGCTGTGCTCGCAGAGTGACGTGGTGCCGTGCCTGGTGGGGGAGTACTCCAGCTCGAACGCGCCGGGCACGGTCGGGGACTTCCCTCTCGTCAATGAAGACGGCACGACGCTCGATTTCGCTTCGTTCCCGACGGACAACTTCGTCCTGCGTGAGACGGCCTGGCCTGAGGGCTATCGCCCCCTCAACGAGGACGTACACATCCTGCACACGGACATACCCGACGATGTGGCGGGCTCGTCCGGTCTAGAGGTGGTCAACTACGCCCAGACCGGGGTGTGGATCTCGTTCGACGCATGGGTGCGCCCTGCCTCTAACACGCTCGACGTCGTCACCGCTTCCGGTGCCCACGTCGGTCAGATCGATGTCCGCGAGGTCACGTCATCCGGTCCCACCGACGGCGGAAACGGTCTGTACGCGGCCGTCGCCGCGATGGCGCCGGACGGGTCGCTGCATCCGGTGGCGGGCAACCATGAGGAGGGCTGGACGTACAGCGACGGCTCCTACACGCAGTCGGGCGCCACGCGCCTGACCACGACATCGCAGGGGGTCATCACCTCGGGGCTCGATGGCGCCCGGACCCAGTGGCTGCACCCTGAGAGCGGCACCTATCGTGCCGAGCTGCAGGATCTGCCCGGTCGGCTTCACGAGTACCGTATCCCCGGGTTCGAGGCAGATGCGCGCTATGCCCTCCTGCTCTACGTCCAGGACGGGTCGCAGCGGCGTCTGCTCGACACCGCCGACTTCCAGCGCAACCGTGTCGCCGACGTCCGCATCCCCAACCGCTCCTTCGACCAGCTGCACCTGCGGAAGGTTGACGCGGTCGGCGAGCCGCTTCCCGGCGCGGAGTTCACCGGTTTCGCCGAGATTCGATGCGAAGAGGGAGGGACATCGTGGATGCAGGCGACGCAGGCCATCACCACGGACGCCGACGGTGAGCTGACCATCACACCCGAAGACGTCGCCGCATACACGACCCCCGAGGGATGCGAACGCACCGGCCACTACGAATTCCGGGAGAACGCCGCTCCAGCGGGCTACGAGCCGGCCGCCCCGATCCGGGCGTGGTTCGACCCCAACGGCATGAAGATCGATGCGGGTGATGCCACGACTGATCCGTCGAACAGCGTCTACGTCGAGCACTCCGTGCGCCGCATCTCGCAGCCCATCATCGGTCGCGGCATGAACGACGTGATGACGCAGGTGTCCGACCTCGCCGACCTCAGCCGCGTCCGTGCCGAGCTGGTCACAGCGGCCTCGCCCACGCCGGATACGTGGACGCCCAGCGGGCAGGAGGGCGAGCTGCAGTACGACGCCGCAGCCGGCGACGGCACGTACGTTCCAGTCGACGGTGGAGAGCTCGTATTCCGGGCGGATGAGGGGTGGAGCGACATCCCCATCTATCCCGTCGCCGACACAGGAGGACTCACGACTTCCACCGACATCTCGGGCAGCTTCAATATCGACCAGACGGTCGTCGTGGTCGATCACCGGGCGTCGCTCGAGCTCACCAAGCGCGTCACCCCGCCGGCGCCGGGTTACCCCGTCGTGTCGGGGCCGTTCACTTTCGAGATCGAGGTGCCTGGACTCCCGGACGGAGAGCGCCGAGTCGCGATCAGGGACGCCGCGACGGGTGCCGACGTGCGTACGGAGTCGATGACGTTCACGGACGGCATGGCGACGCTGACCCTCGAGGACCAGCAGACGGCGCAGATCTACGATCTGCCGCTGGGAGCCGAATACCGCGTCACGGAGACCGACCTTCCGCCCGGCTTCAGCGTCGTCACGCCCGGAGATGGGGAGGAGACCGGCACGCTGCCGTCCGACGCCGCCGACGGCCCGGCGAGGGTGGAGTTCGCCAACGCCTATGACGTGAGCGTCGAGTTCGCCGTGGACGCGACCAAGACCCTCACCGGGCGAGACCTCGACGAGGGTGAGTTCGATGTCGTGCTGACGCCGCGCAATGATCCGTCGAACGTGCTGGCGGAGGGAACCAACGCCGCAGCGGCCGACGGCGAACCCGGCGCGATCACCTTCACCCCGGACACGCTGACCTTCACACTCGCCGAGCTGCTGCAGGCTGTCGAGGACGGGTGGGCCGTGCGCAGCGGCAGCAGCTTCATCCTGCAGCTGCGCATCGCGGAGGACACCAGCGGGCTGCCACCCGGTGTCAGCCCCGGACTGACCTCGGCGAACGTCAGCGTGCTGATCCGCGACAACCGTGACGGCACCACTGACGCGGGGGTCGTGTACCCGTCCGGCTCCGACGCCTTCGCCCTCGAGAACACGTACAGCACCAACGACGTGTCCGTGCAGTTCTTCGGCCTCAAGGAACTGACCAGCGCTGCGGGCCTTGATCCGGAGCTGACTGCGGGCGACTTCGCCTTCACCCTGTGTGCGGAGGGGACTGACGCCCCCATGCCCGGGACGCCGACGGGAGACCCGCGCTGCCTCGGCGTCGAGAACGACGCCACGGGCATGGTCGACTTCGGATCCGCGGTTTTCACCGCCGACCTGCTCGACGACGTCGAGCCGGCGCCGGACGGCTCGCGCACCCGTACATTCACCTACACCGTGACCGAGAGCGGCGACATGCCGGGCGTGACAAACGACCCCCAGCCCGTCAAGACGTTCACGGTGACGCTGACCGATGACGGCGCCGGCAATCTGTCGGTCCAACTCGACGGGGATCCACGGTTCCAGTTCGTCAACTCCTACGCTGCGGACCCGGTGCCCGACGAGTTCTCGGCGCAGAAGGACATCACGGGGCGAGACTGGTTGCCCGGCGACGAGTTCCGGTTCACGCTGGAGCCGATCGGCACCGATGCGACGACCACCCCGATGCCGGCGGACGCGACGGGCGATCCCGCCACGAAGACGGTGTCAGCGACGACGCCCGATCCCGTCTCGTTCGGCGAAATCGTCTACGACCGGCCAGGCACCTATCGCTACGTGATCTTCGAGGAGGTCGGCACGGCGGGCGGCCTCACCTACTCGGGCGCGCGCTATGAGGTGGAGGTGACGGTCACTGACGTAGGCGGTGCTCTGGAGGTGCAGCGTACCGTCACCCTCGTCGTCGACGACGAGGGACAGACCGTTCCGGACGGCGGTGCCACGACCGAGCCGGGTGATCCTGCGCTGTTCACGAACACGTACACCACTGCGCCGGTGACGCTGGCGGGCTTCGAGGCGACGAAGCAGCTGGACGGACGTGACCTGCGCGACGACGACGCGTTCTCGTTCCTGCTGACTCCGACCGGCCCCGGGGCGGCGACGGCGCCGATGCCCGCGGCGGCGTCCGCCGTGGCGGAAACACCTGACTGGACCGCCGTTTTCGGCGACATCCGGTACGGTACGCCGGGCGTGTGGACGTACGAGATCACCGAGATTGCCGCGGATCCCTCGCTCGAAGGCGTGACATACTCCCAGGCGCGATACGCGGTCACCGTCACGGTCGTCGACAACGGCGACGGCACCCTCGGCACCGATGTGGAGACCGTCCGGATCGCCGACGATGCCGGCACCACGGTCGAGGAGCCGGTGACCGACGCCGTGTTTGTCAATCGCTATCAACCACTGCCCGTCACGGATCTGTTCCCCGTGGCGAAGGAATACCTCAACTCGGACGGGACGGACGCCTGGAACCCCGGCGACGAGTTCACCTTCGACATGCGCCCCTGGGGCGACAATGCGGCCAACACCCCGATGCCTGACGAAACCGACGACGGCGTGGCGAGCATCACGCTGAACGACGAGTACCGCGGCGGCGAGTTCGGGCAGATCACCTACACTGAACCCGGTCTGTACCAGTACGAGATCGTGGAGCGGACTCCCGCGGTCGGTCCCGCGGGACTGACCTACTCGCAGGGCCGCTTCATCGTCAACGTGTTCGTGCAGCTCGACGAGGACGACCGCCTGACGATCCACCACCAGATCACGCAGCTGGAAGGAGACGACGGCGGCGATCCGACGCCGGGCAACCACGTCACCGCGGTGTTCGGCAACACCTTCGAGGCGCCCACGACGACAGCGGCCATCCCCGTGGAGAAAGTGCTCGAAGGCCGTGACTGGACGGGTGACGACGCTTTCACGTTCTCGATGGTGCCGACCGGCGACAACGCACAGGAAGCTCCTCTGCCCGAGGGATCGGAGACCGGCGCGGCGAGCGTGACGATCACCGATGACACCCCCGATCGGACCGCTACCTTTGGCGACATGCTGTTCACCGAGCCGGGGACGTGGACGTACCTCGTGCGCGAGGAGGCTCCCGACCCGGCCCCGCCGGGTGAGCGCTGGTCGCAGGCTGAGTACGACGTGACGGTGACGGTGACCGAACAGTCCGACGGCGCGCTGGTGGCCCACGTGCTGATTGAGCAGCGGGTAGCTGATGACGGATCCGAGGGTGCCGGAGGGATGGACGTCGCGACGTTCATCAACGGCCACGTCGATGCGGCCGCAGCAGAGTTCCCCGTGACCAAGGAACTTGATGGGCGCGACTGGACCGAAGACGACGCCTTCGCGTTCACGATCGAGGCCACCGGAGACGAGTCGGCTTCGGCACCGATGCCTGACGACAGCACGATCACCGCGACGTCCGACAACCGCAGTCCTGCATTCACCGGGTTCTCGTTCCTCGAGGCGGGTACCTGGACGTATCGGGTCACGGAGGTCGTCCCGGACCAGAGCGAGGCGGGGATGACATACTCCCTCGCCGCCTACGACGTGACGATGTCTATCACCGAGAGCAATGGCGAACTCGACGCAGAGGTGACCTCTCGCCGGATAGCCGACGACAGCGGTTCAGCAGTGGACGAGGCAGCAGGCGAGCCCGTATTCGTCAACCGCTATGCTCCCGCCCCCACGCCGACTCCGACACCCACGCCGACACCGACACCCACGCCGACACCGACTCCTACACCCACGCAGACGGATCCCATTCCTCCCCCCACGGAGCCAGGGTCGACCCCTCCCGCGCCGGGCCCGGACGAACCGCCGGCAACGGACAGTCCTGACGATCCGCATCCTCTGCCGCTGACTGGCGGGGAGCTCGCAGGTCGGTTGCTCGCAGGAGCCGGGATCCTGCTTCTCCTCGGCGCCATGCTGGTGGTCGCTGCCCGACGTCGTCGGGAACATGGCTGACGGAACGAGAAGAGCGACCTCTCTGCACTGCTGTGCGGTCGTAGGCTCTATCGAGAGCGCGTGCTGATCGCACCATGATGTCCCCGCGAGGGAGTCGACAACGGTGCGACACCGCAGATGCTCGCAGGCGCCGCGATATACGGCGACACTGCCCCATGCGGACAACATCGCGCTGCCCCGCCCGACGCAGCGGGAGTCGGTGCCTTTGCCCGTTCTGCTAAGACACGGAACAACGGACCCGATCGTCCCCTATGCGGGCGGGCGGATGAGCCCACTCGCCGAACGGCTCCTCCGCGTGGGGGGAAGACCCTCTCCACCCCAGGCACCGCAGCGTACTTTGCTCGTCGGAACCTCATCGAACCACCGCGTCAGTGCCCCTTGGCGACGACAACGGGGCCCGGCGCCGAACCTCGGTCGAGCAGACCACGGACCCATGGTGGGTCCGCCGCTTCTCGTTGGCCGGGGGGTCGACCAGGGCAAGTGGGTTTCGGCGTCCGGAGTCACCCGGTCGCAGTGCGGTCTACTTCGAGGCCAGTTCCGGGTGGAACTTCTCAGTGACCTTCGGGTGCGCGCGGACGAAGCCCTTGAGCATGTTGGACCCGAACGAGGCCAGCATGGGGTTGTCGGGATCGTCGGAAACGCCGCGCGCGTCGGCGGCCAGCTCGGCCGGCAGTTCCACGGGCTCGATCACGGCGTCCAGGCGCGGGGAGTAGAAGAACGGTACGGAGTAGCGGTCCACGCCCTCGTCCGGAGCGACGGCCCGGTGGATGGTGGCCATCAGGTAGCCGTTGGTGGCGACCTCGAGCATCTCGCCGAGGTTGACGACCAGGGCACCATGGATCGGCTCGACCGGCAGCCACTCCTGCTGGCCGTACGGACGCACCTCGAGGCCGCCCACCATGTCCTGCAGCAGCAGGGTGATGAAACCGTAGTCGGCGTGCAAGCCGACGCCCTGGGTGCCCGCCTCCTTCACACCGCCCACGTAGTGGGCCAGCTTGCCCATCCAGGCGCGGTCGCCGCTGAAGGGCTCCGCGAAGTGGTCCTCATCCAGGCCGATCGAGACGCAGAGGGCCTTGAGCAGGTCCTCACCGACGCGGTCCATCAGCGCCGTCCAGTCCATGGCCGCCCGCTCGAGTTCAGGCATGTCCGCCGGCCACTGGTTGGGCCCCTGCAGATGCCAGTACTCCTTGCCGGGCGTGATCTGCTCGGCCGGAACCGGGTTCCGGTCCGGCGAGAAATCGATCTGCTCACGCGAGTCCGGGCGTCCCTGGGTGCGCTCGGAGCCCACCGAGGAGTAGCCGCGGTAGTGCGGTGAGTTCTGGTTGTGCAGGGCCAGCTTCTCCTCCTCCGGGCGGGCGAAGAACTCGGCGGTGACACGGAACAGGTCATCCACCTGGCGGGCGCCCGCGCCGTAGTTGACGATCTGGAAGAACCCCACGTGATGGGCGGCGTGGCGCAACCGGTCCAGGAAGTCCGGGGAGAACGAGCCGTCCGCGGTCCGCATGGTGGCCAGGTCCAGGACCGGGATGTCCAACGGTGCCCCGGCGGTGGTGGAGGCGTCAGAGAGCGCAGAAGTCATGGAACCAGTCAACGACGCCGGCTGGCGTCCGCGCCCCTACGTTGCCTTGGGCTACCTCGGGTGACGGCATTTCGTCACATGGTGGCGTTCGGTGCCCCAGTGGTCTTTAATGCCCACTCCAGGAAGGCCTGGCCGGCCTCCTCATGCCGTCCCTCGGGCGTCCCGAAACCCTGGGCGGCCAGGTCCTCACTGGTCATCACCCGGTATGGGGTCTCCGGGATGCCGTCCTCGTGCCGGACATCCACGTGTATCACCGGCGCCCCGCGTGCCTGCAACCAGTCCGCCATGGCGTAGTCCGTGCGGGAGTCCCCGCAGGTGAACCAGCGCATCGGCAGCTCCCCGTCGGCAGCGATCAGGCCCCAGGAGCGCTCCGCGCCCCGGTCCTTGCCGCTGGAGGCATGCTCGACGTCCGAGGAGATGATGGTCGAGTCCAATTGGAAGGCCTCGGCGGAACGATCCTCGGCGAGGAGGGTTGCCACGCGGTCCTCGAAGTCTCGCTGAGCTGCACGGTAGCGCTCCGGTGACTCGCCCACGTTCATCTCGGCCGAGAACATGGCCAACTTCGTGTCGTCGTAGAACATGGTGTCCGCGTAGTCGCCCATCAGCCGGACCAAGCGGGACTCCAGGTCCGCTGGGAGTCGCATGCCGGCGTCGACCTCCATCCAGGCGGGCACCCCGTGGGCACGTGTGGCCCGGGGCAGGCCAGCCGGGTCCGCCGGGTCGGCCAAAGAAGTAAAGGAGAAGTGGACCGCGCCCTTCTCGCACACAGCATGGAACCGGGCGTCGCCGGGCAGGCCGGCGGCCAGGAGCGGGGCGGCCACGTGCCGCAGCACGAAGTCGGCGGACCGGCCGGTGTTGAAGACCACGGGGATGCCGCGGCCCGCCAGGGAGACCAGTGCCGTGACGATGCCGTCCGGCACCCGGCGGGTCTCAGGCGAGGCGATGGGGCCGTCGACGTCCAGGAGCAGTCCGAGGGGTGGCACAGTACGCATGTCACCAGATTACGGGCGGACCGGATGCCAGACCGTGATCCGTCGCCTAATGTGGTGCGGACTACAGTCCACGCGCACCGAAGGGGGTCTTGTGTCCCACCCTCAGATGCCTCCGGACGTGGACCCGCGCCAGGAGCCGGACGGACGGCGGATCTTCACGGAGAACGATCTCGGCCGGTATTTCGGGGTGGTGGACCCGAAGGTCCTGCAGCGGGACCGCCGCCGGCGTCACCGCCGGCACGCGATCGTCCTGCTGATCGTGGCCCTCCTGGTCTCCGGGGTGACCGTCACGGCGTACCAGGTGCTGCAGGGTGCCTGGAGCATCCCCGGGTGGGAGGCGGCCCCGCCGGACGAGCCGCTACTGTGCCCGGCGGGGGAGTTCGACTACTCGACCGCGTCCACAGTGACGGTCTACAACGGCACCACCATCGGCGGATTGGCCGGGGACGTGGCCAACGCCCTCGAGGAGCGCGAATTCGTGATCGGTGGGGTCGGCAACAAGGGGTTCACCACCTCCAACATGGTGGCCGTCATCATCTCCGGCCCGGAGGGGCGCGATACGTCCCTGGCCGTGCAACGAAACATCGAGGGTTCGGTCTACCTCCCGGACGCCCGCGAGGAGGCCACGGTGGACATCATCATGGGCACTCAGTACGAGGGCCTCGTCCCGGCAGACGGGGTCAACACCGCCTCCGGACCGTTGGACTGCCAACGGCTCGAGACCGAGGCTCCCACGGCGGCGCGGGGCTAATCAATGGTCACACCCGCCCCGCGCCGCCGTCAGGTCACATTCCGCCGGGGAAGACCAGCGGGACCAGGGTGTACATCACGAGTATGATCAAGCCGATGGAAACGAGGTTGAGCCAGACGCCGGCGCGCACCATCTGCTTGATGGTCACCTCTCCAGAACCGAACGCCACCGCGTTGGACGGCGTGGCCACCGGCAACATGTAGGCCGAGCAGACGGCGAGGGTGACGGCGACGGTCATGAACAGCGGATCCATGCCCAGGCCCACGGCTACGGCTCCGAAGATCGGGAAGAACGCGGCGGCCGTGGCGGTGTTCGAGGTGAGTTCGGTCAGGGCCATGGCCACGAGGATCACGACCAGCAGCACCAGCCACGGCGGAACCCCGCCGAGGGCGCCCACTTGGCTGCCCAGCCACTCCGAGAAGCCGGTGGCCGTGAACATTGCGGAGAGGGACAGTCCGCCGCCGAAGAGCAGCAGCAGGCCCCACGGGATCTCCTTGGCCGCGGACCAGCGCAGCAGGGCGGTGCCGCTCGGGTCAACGGAACGCCTCTCGGCGGGAACGATGAAGCAGGCGATGGCAGCCGCCATGGCGACCTGGGTGTCCGAGATGGTGCTCAGGAACGGCAGGGCTGAAGCCACGGCGGGAATGTCCGCGATGAAGGGGACGAAGACCCAGAAGAAGATCGCCAGCAGGAAGATGATGCCCACGCGGCGCTCCGGCGTGGTCAGCTGGCCCAGCTTGGCCAGCTCGTCCTTGATCATCTGCCTGCCACCCGGGATCTCGGAGACCTCGGCACGGAACACGAGCTTGGTCAGCACCAGCCAGGCGATCCCGATCATGACGATGGCCCAGGGCACCCCGACCAGCATCCAGTGGCCGAACTGCAGGTCGAACCCATGGGACTCCATGAGATAGCCCTTCATGAGGGCCATCGGGGGCTGACCGATCAAGGTGGCGGTGGAACCGATCGTCACGCCGTAGGCCACGCCGAGGAGCATGGACGCAGCGAACCGTTTGCCGCCGGCCTCCGGGTCGACTCGGCGCACCAGCTGCAGGATCGAGACGGCGATCGGCACCATGATGACGGCGGTGGCGGTGTTGGACACCCAGGCTGAGATGAAGGCCGAGGCCGCCATCAGCCCGAACACGATCTGCGCGGGCTTGGTGCCCACCATGCGGATGGTCAGCAGGGCCACGCGCAAGTGCAGGTTGGACCGTTCCGTGGCCAGCCCCAGGATCACGCCGCCCATGACGAGGAAGACGACCGAATCGGCGTACGGTGCGGCCACGTCCTTCATGGGTGCCATCCCGAACAGCGGGAACAGCACGAGGGGCAGGAGGGACGTCACGGGGATGGGGGCGGCCTCGGTCATCCACCAGATCGCCATCCACAGGGCGCATCCGGCCACGGCCCGGCCCTCGAAGGACAACGACGCCGGCAGCACCAGGGCCAGCACCAGGCCGGCCGCCGGCCCCAGGGCCAGCAACCACCAATTGCGCTTGCCGCCGGAGTCGAGCGCGTCTGACTGGGGTACGGGTTGTCCCGGTGCGGTGGCCGCGCGGGCTTCTGAAGAGGTCTGGGTCATCTCGGGTGGTCCTCGGGGATTCTATGGAGCGGGTGGAACACGTTGAGCGGGGGGTTGAGCGGTTCTATCTCGAGAACCGTCTGACTCTGTGATCCGTCACACCGTACGCGGATCAATGGCAGGACAGAAGTACACATTCGACCTGTATTGATATCCCTGGAGTTCTAATATGGCTGGAACTGGTCTTTCACTTGTGAGGCATGCCATCCCTACGCTGGATCGATCATGCCGCGTCCACCGAGCGCGGCGCAGAGCGGGCCGGCCCGGCCCAGGATGGCATCGGAGAGGGGGTGGCGTGGTGGACCTGCGCCAGATGCGATATTTCGTGGCTGTGGCCGAGGAGCGGCATTTCGGACGGGCGGCCGAGCGGCTGCACATGGCCCAGCCGCCACTCTCCCAGCAGATCAAGCAGCTGGAGACCACCCTGGGCACCAAGCTCTTCGAGCGGACCACCCGCCGGGTGGACCTCACGGATGCCGGGCAGATCATGCTGGAGCGGGCCCGGCAGATCCTGGCCGACGTCGAGGCCCTGGCCAAGGATGTGCGTGAGGTCGGTGCCGGCGCGGCGGGCGTTCTGCGCGTCGGCTTCGTCGGCTCGGCCACCTACCGGGTCATGCCGGCCGTGGTGCAGCTGGCCCGGCGCGAGCTGCCCGGCGTCCGCCTGCACGTGATGGGGGAGATGCTCACCCCGCAGATCGAACAGGGGCTGCTGGAGAACCGGCTCGATGTCGCCGTGCTGCGCCCGCCGGTGCAGTCTTCGGAACTGTTGCTCGACGCCCTCGAGGGGGACAGCCTCGTGGTCGCCCTCCCGGCCCACCACCGGCTGGCCACCGGCGGCGGTCCCGTGCCCCTGGCCGAGCTCGCCGGAGAGGACTTCGTGAGCTACCCGCAGGGGTCCGCCGTCGCCACCATCACGTCCGAGGCCTGCCGGCAGGCGGGCTTCCGCCCGCGCGTCGTGCAAGAGGCCACGGAGACCTCGACCCTGCTGGCGTTCGTGGGTGCCGGCATGGGTCTGGCGCTGGTGCCGGACGGCGCCCGGCGGGCCGCGGCGTCCCCCATCGCCTACCGCGAACTCGAGAGTGCGCCCGAGGTCGGCCTCGCCATCGCCTGGAAACACGGCAGCCGCTCCGGACTCATCCCGCCCTTCCGGGCCCTCGCCCACCGTGCCGTGGGCGAGGTGCGTCACGGCCAGCCAAGCATTGTCCACCCGCCGTCCCCTGACCAGCAGGAGCGTCCATGAAGATCACCGGCATCGAGGCCATCCCCTACGCCATCCCGTACAACCACCCGTTGAAGTTCGCCTCAGGTGCCGTGGACACCGCGGACCACGTGCTGGTGCGGATCCACACCGATGACGGGATCACGGGGGTGGCCGATGCCCCGCCGAGGCCCTACACCTACGGCGAGACGCAGGTGTCTATCAAGAACATCGTCGAAGAGGTCTTCGCCCCGCAGGTCATCGGGCTGGACCCATTCGACCGGGAGAAGGTCCATGCTGTGATGCGCCGGACCATCAACAACCAGGTCGCCAAGGGCACCGTGGATGTCGCCCTGTGGGACTTGGCCGGCAGGGCGCTGGGCCGGCCGGTGCACCAACTGCTGGGTGGTTGGACCGATTCGATGCGGGTCTCCCACATGCTCGGCTTCAAGCCGGCCCAGGAGCTGCTGGACGAGGCGCTGCGCTTCGGCGAGGAATACGGCGTCACCACCTTCAAGCTGAAGGTCGGCCGCCGCCCGCTGTCCCTGGACATCGAGGCCTGCCACGTGCTCCGCGAGGGCCTGGGGCCGGACGTGGAGCTCTATCTGGATGCCAATCGCGGCTGGACTGCCAACGAGGCCATGCAGGTGCTGCGGCAGACCGACGGCCTGCGCCTGACCCTGTTGGAGGAGCCGTGCGACGCCAAGGAGGCCATGAGCCGACGGCGACTGGTCGAGAAGTCACCGATCCCGGTGGTGGGGGACGAATCTGTTCCCACGGCCGGAGACGCCTCCCGGGAACTGCTCTCGGGAGGCTGCAATGCGATCTGCATCAAGACCGCCCGGTCCGGGTTCACGGAGGCCACTGAGATCCTGGGGCTGTGCACCGGGCTGGGGGTGGACGTGACCATGGGCAACCAGATCGACACCCAGGTCGGCTCACTCGCCACCGTGACCTTCGGCGCGGCGCACGAGGCGACCAGCCGCCGGGCCGGGGAACTGTCCAACTTCCTGGACATGTCCGACGACCTTCTGACCGAGCCGATCGCCATCGCCGACGGACGGATCTCCGTGCGGAACGTGCCGGGCGTCGGTGCGGAGATCGACGGCGAGAAGCTGTCGAGGTACCGCACCGACCGCTGAGGTCAGTTGCCGCTCACGAGCGGCCGGATGCCGCACAGACGCATGGCCTGGCCGTAGGTCTCGACCATCTGGTCCTCGAGTTCCTCCGGTGTGAACTTCCGGTTGGCGCTCTGGGCGTGCAGCGCGGGGGCGTTGAAGACCTTGATGGCCTTCGCCGCGAGCACCGAGCCGCCGATGGTGGAGGAGAACGCCTTGATGAGCTTCTGGGATTCGCCACCGTGGGCGATGATGGCCACCACGCGGGGGACGCGCTTGAGGAAGCGGTTGAAGGGCTTCACGCCTGTGGCGATCCGCTCCTTCGTGAGGTTCAGGGCGTAGTCCTCCTGGGTCCAGGGGTGGACCAGCCAGGGGATGGTGTACTTCGGGTCCAGGCCCGCCGAGGAGAAGACGCGGAGCAGACGCTCCGAGGCGTCGTCGTCGTTCTCATGGGACAGGAAGCCGGACGCGGTGCCGGGTCCCGGGGCGGAGGTGAGGACCAGGATGCGGGCCTCGTCCACGTCAAGGGCGGGGTCCACATAGGGAATGGGGCCCTTGTCCGTGGCCTCCAGGGAATCGCAGAGCTGGGTGATCGGTTCGATGTTCTCGCCGTGGAGGCGGTCTTGGCTTTCGGAGACGTAGGCGGGATCGGACATTCGGCGCATGGGTGCTGTCCCTCAGTGTTGATGTGTGGTGCTCCGGTCAGTTCAGACCGGCCTGCTACCCCCAGTCTACGAGGCGGTCCTCACCCGCACGGAGGACCACTCCCCGGACAGCGGTATGTTGGCATTCAGCGTGTGCCCACGGGCCTCGATGTCCTTCCAGATGGTGTCCCGATTGATGTCTGATCGGCCACCCTTCGGATAGCCGATCCACAGCACCCGGGCACCGAGCGCCGGCTCCAGCCAATCGTCCAGCACCCCGTCGAGGGACTTCTGGTCCTGGGCGAAGAGCACGACGGCGGTCGCCTCCGTGATCTCGTCCGTCAGCCTCACGCCCTCGGGCAGGGGATCCAGGAGCGCGTGCAGGCCCTGGTGCCCGCCGGCCAGGTGCAGGGTGTCGGTGGGCTTGATGAAGAGCTTCTGCGCGGTGGTCTTCTGTGGCGCTGCGGGGGCGGCGGGCGCAGTAGAGGCGGCGGGGGTGGCGGGCTGTTCCGGGGTCGTGGCCATGACACCATTCTGCCTCCACCATGACGGGGGAACGACGTCGGCCCGGCATCGTTCCCAGGATTCCCCGGGAAGGTGCCGGGTCGACTTCGAGGTCCGTGGAGCCCGTCATCTCCAGTGGCCGGGACCGCGGTCCCCTGCCGCTCGCCTATGCTGCTGTGGTCATCATGCGGAGGGGCACGCACAGAGGACTCGATGGTCATGGCTGGTTTGTGGGCAAGGTCATCAGTGACCGCCAAGGTGGTCACCGGGGTGGCCGTGCTGGCCGTGGCGGCAGGCGCCACCGGCGTCGCGGTGGCGCAATCTGGTGGTTCGGACGACCGCGACCGGGCGACCGTGGTCCGGGTGATCGACGGTGACACCATCGACGCGGAGGTCAACGGTGAGGTCCAACGTGTCCGGCTGTTGAATGTGGATACACCGGAGACCAAGCACCCGGAGAAGCCCGTTCAGTGCCTGGGCCCGGAAGCCACGGCGTTCCTGGAGGAATTTCTGGCCCCGGGTGAGCAGATCGAGCTCGTCTATGACGTCGAACGCACTGACCGGTATGACCGGACTTTGGCCGGTGTTTACAAGGACGATTCGCTGGTGAACGCAGATGTGGCAGAAGCCGGGCTGGGGGTGGCCGTGCTGTACGAGCCGAACGATCGCTTCTACCCGGAGGTTCTCGAGGCGCAGGAACGGGCCGAGGAAGCCGGCGAGGGCCTTCACGATGCGGCCGTTGAGTGCACCATCCCAGCGCTGGCCGAGGCCCTTCCACCCTTGGAGGATCTGCCGGCGGCCATCCCCGCAGAAGCAGCCGGCGTGGCCGCGGCGCTCGCAGCGGCTGCTCCGGTGATCGCCGCCGGTGAGGCATTGGGGGCGGCTTTGGATCTGGTCGAGTCAGGTGGTCACGTGGTCCTCTCCAAGGCTTATGGAGGTCTGGCCCTGGAGTTGAGAAAGAGGAGCGACGTGGCATTGCCGGCTGCGGTTGCCTATCAACAGGAGCTGCTGGCCAAGGAAGCCGAACTGGCGGAGGCCGCCCGGGTGGCGGCAGAGAAGGCTGCCGAGGAGAAACTGGCTGCCGAAAAAGCCGCCGCGGAAAAGAAGGCCGCGGAGGAACGAGCGGCTGCCGAGCAGAAGGCCGCAGAAGAGCGAGCTGCCGCAGAAGCTCATCAAGCGGAGCAGGACCGTGCCGCAGAAGCAGAGCGGCAGCAGGCGGAAGCTGAACGGCAGGCAGAAAGAGACCGCGAACGGGAGCGCGCTCGCCAGGCAGAGCGCAACCATTCGAACGAGAGGCAGCAGGAGACACCGCGCCGCCAGCAGCCGTCAAACAGTGGTTATGGAACGGATGCTGACTTCCCAGGCTACACGGGACCCCGTTGCTATGCCCCGGGCGGACAGGTGTGGAAACCCTGCTGAGAACACACCTGTGGGGTCAGGTCGACCGGTCGACCTGACCCCACAGCGGGGAGGTGGAAGAGTCAGTCCTGGCGGGTGGGCTCCTCGTGGCCTTCGGCGCCGTAAGTCAGGCGCAGCACGCGCCCGTCGGCTTCCAGCTTGTCCCGGGCTTCCTTGGCCTTCTCCACCTTGGAGATGTCCCGCGGCGGGAGCTGGATCATCTCCTCGGCCGGGATCCCAGCCTGCAGCTGCCGCGCGCGCTCGACCTCCGCGTCGACCTCCGCACCCAGCAACAGCACGATGTTGAAGATCCAGAGGACGAACAGCAGCGCCATCACGGTGCCGATCGCACCGTAGGAGCTGTACCCGGCGAACTGCGTCAGGTAGATGGACAGGGCCACGCCCGCGATGGCGATGCCGACGATCGCCACGACCGAGCCGATGCCGACCCAGGTGAACTTGGGCTGTTTCACGTTGGGCGTGAAGTAGTACAGCATGGCGATCATGGTGATCACGAGCGCCAGGATGACCGGCCACTTGACCCAGGCCCAGATCGGCAGGAAGGTCTCGGACAGGAAGGCCAGGGTGCCGCCCAGCCCGAGGGGTTCGGCGATCGGGCCCAGGACGCCGTCGACCAGCGACTGGTTCAGGGCGAGCGAGACCAGGATGAGCACCACGCCGAGGAGCAGGGACAGGGTGACTAGCAGCATGGTCCCGAGCTGCTTCACCAGCCCACGCCCCTCCTCCACCCCGTAGATGGCGTTCATGGACCGCGAGAAGGCCTTGACGTAGGCGGAGGCCGACCACAGGGCGGTGGCGATACCGATGATCAAGGCGATGACGCCTCCGGTGGCGGAACTGATCATCGTGTCCACGAGGTCGACCACGAGGCTCTGGTAGTCCGCCGGCACGTACTGCTGGACCAGGTCGTCCACGAGCGTGGTGACCGTGTCGGCGTTGTTGGCGAGCACGAGCGTGATGATCGAGAAGATGGCCAGCAGGGCCGGTGCCAGGGACAGCACCATGTAGTAGGTCAGCCGGGCGGCCAGGTCGGTGCCGCTGTCGGTGCCGAACTCCTTGAGAGCGCGCTTGAAGGCGTACTTCCAGCTGGCGCCCTTGAGCTTGGGTGGATCATCGGGCTTGCTGCCGTGGTCCGGCTCCGGAGAGTCGGCCGCGTCGAGCGTTGCGTCTATCGGATCCTTGATGGGCACGGGATGTCCTCTCCTCTTCGTCTGCGCCGGTGCGCTGAACCTCGACTCGGGGCCCATGGTGCCACCGATCGGTGAGTCGGTTGCACCGTTCTGGTTCTCCTGACTGCCATCCTGTCCTGTCTGCGGCGGATCTGAAAGCACCGGCGGGCCGTGCCTACCCCGCCGCAGGTCACCGGTCGGTTAGGTTCGATGCATGATCAAGTACCTGGGCTCCAAGCGGTTGTTGGTGCCCGTGCTGGGTGCCATGGCGTCAGCGGCCGGTGCCCGCACCGCCGTCGACCTCTTCTCCGGCACCACCCGAGTGGCCCAGGAATTCAAGCGCCGGGGGATCTGCACCACGGCCTCGGACCGGGCCACCTACACCGGCGTGCTCGCCGGCTGCTACATCGCCACGGACGCGCGGGACGTCAACCGGACCGAGCTCGCTGCGATCCTGACGGACCTTCAGGGCACGACGCCGGCCCGCGGCTACGTGACGGCCACGTTCTGCGAGCAGGCACGCTACTTCCAACCCCAGAACGGCATGCGGATCGACGCGATCCGGCAGCGTATCGAAGACGAGTACGCCGGCACCCCCTGGTACCTCATCCTGCTGACCTCCCTGCTGGAGGCAGCCGATCGGGTGGACTCCACCACGGGAATCCAGATGGCCTACCTGAAGTCCTGGGCCCGGCGCAGCGGCCGGGACCTGGAACTGCGGATGCCCACGTTGCTGGACGGCCCCGGGGCAGTGGTGGTCGGGGACGTGATGGACACGGTGGACACCCTGCCCTGTGCCGATCTGTATTACGTGGACCCGCCGTACAACCAGCACCGCTACTACGCCAACTATCACGTCTGGGAGACCCTGGTCCGCTGGGACGAGCCGGAGCACTACGGGGTGGCCTGCAAGCGGGTGGACGTGCGGGACGAGGACACCCGCAGCGTCTTCAATTCCAAGAGGACCATGCCGGCGGCGCTCGCGGACGTGCTCACCCGGATCCGGTCCGAGGTGGTCATCGTGTCCTACAACGACGAATCGTGGATCACCGCGGACGCCATGGAGGATTCCCTGCGGGAGGCCGGCCATGAGGAGGTGGCCGTGCTGGGCTTCGACTCGAAGCGCTACGTGGGGGCGAGCATCGGCATCCATTCGCCCACGGGGGAGAAGGTGGGGAAGGTGTCACACCTGCGCAACACGGAGCTGGTCTTCGTGGCCGGGCCGGCCGAGAAGGTCGAGGCGGCACAGGCCGCGGCCGGAGCGGCCATGAGCGGTGGCCGTTTTTCCCTGGTCAGCACGGGCAGGGCGGTCAATATGAGCACTACGAGGAAGAAGGACGACGCGACCCATGTCCGCACCTTATGAATTCGAGATGGACCTGCGGTGGTCTGATCAGGACCTGCAGGGGCACGTCAACAATGCGAAGATCGTGGCCCTGGCCGAGGAGGCGCGAATCCGATTCCACGCCCATCTGCACCGGGTACCTACCGGTCCGACGAGCTTGGTGGTGGCCCGCCAGGAGATCGACTATCACGCTCAGACCAAGTACGGCCCGAGCCTCACCATGCAGGTGGGTGTCCGCAGGATCGGCACGAAGTCATTCACCTTGCGCCATCGCGGGATCCAAGACGGAGCGCCGGTGTTCACGGTGGACGCGATCATGGTCAATGTGGATGGGACGGGCCAGTCCCGGGCGTTGACTGCGGAGGAACGCGCCCAACTCGACGAGTGGAACTGGGCGGACTGACCGAGCTCCATCGGCTTCGGTGCGGGCGCCCCCGTCTCCCTGCGATCTCGCGGAGAGGCGGGGGCGTGTTGACTTCTGGACTAGTAGTTGGACGGCGGGTCGGAGGCTGGAAAGGACTCGTTCTCCCATTCCTCGGCCAGTTCCTCATCGTGGCGGTGCGCTGCCGTCTCGACAGGATCGTCGGCGACGGGCGGCTCGTTCAGCGCTTCGTCACCCGAGAGTTGCGGTTGCGGTTCGTCCAGGCGGTCCTCTTCGGGCACTTCGGGATTCACGTGGTCCACGGCGACTCCTTTATCAGATGGCGGGGAACCCCAGTGTGGCAACCCGGCAGGGCACGGGCAAGCGTGCTGCCCCGACGATCATGCTCCAGGGTGCCGACGTCGCAGGGTGAAGGAGAGGATCACCGAGACGAGCGCGCCGGCCAGGAAGCCCCAGAAGGCCGCGGCGATGCCCGCCACGGTCAGGCCGAATTCCGCCATGGTGGCACCCGCCGTGGCGAGGCTCACAGCCGCCTCGCTAGGGTGAGCCCATGATCAATCCCGCACGCCTGCACTCGGACCAGTCACGGCTGGCTCGCGAGACCGCCATGCTCCTGGCCACCGTCGACTCCCTTTCCGAGGACGAGCTGACCGCGCCCTCGCTCTGCGAGGGCTGGAGTCGGGCCGACGTCGTGGCCCATCTGGCCTCCAATGCCCGGGCCCTGGTGCGGATGGTGGACTGGGCGGTCACTGGGGAGGAGCAGCAGATCTATCCCTCGCGGGAGGCGCGTGCGGAGGAGATTGCCCGCCTTGCCGGCCTGTCCCGGAAGGAACTCATCGCCGAGCTGGGCGAGGCGTCCCGGGCCTTCTCTGAACAGTCTGAGCGGCTGACCGGGGAGCTCCGGGCGGAGGAGGTGCGCATCGGTGAGACGCCCCTTCCCGCCACCTCCCTCGTCGCCGTGCGCATCTCGGAGGTGGTGGTCCACCATGGCGACCTGAACACCGCCTGGACGATCGAGGAGGCCGATCCGGACTCCCTGCTCAATGCGGTGGAAGCGGCCGTCCGGGCCATGCGGGTCCGCAACGCGCCCGGTCTGACGCTGAAGACCGAGGAGCGTGATGAGTGGGTCATCGGTGATGGCGCCCTGACGGTGGTCTCGGACCGCGAGGGCCTGCTCGCCTGGCTGGCCCGCGGTGAGTCGGACGGCATCGAGGCCGAGGGGCCGCTGCCGGAGCTGCCTGCCTGGTAGTCAGCGCACCGGCATCTGCTGCAACGACCAGGTGTTGCCGTCCGGATCGGCGAAGTGGACGAACCGGCCCCAGTCCTGTTCGTCCACGCCGCTGCACTCCACCCCACGGCCGGACAGTTCAGCGAGGGCTGCCTCCGCGTCCTCGATGACCATCTGCAGGCCCTTCTGCGTGCCGGGTGCCATCTCGGTGATGCCCATGCCCAGCACGATCGAGCAGGCCGATCCCGGCGGGGTGAGCTGGACGAAGCGCAGCTCGGGGGAGAGGACGTAGTCGTGGTCGGCGTGGAAGCCGACCTGGTCCACGTAGAAGGATTTCGCCCGGTCGACGTCCGTGACCGGAATGGCGACCAGCTCGATCTTCATGTCCATGACGGCCACCGTAGAACCGCGGCGGTGCCAGGACCAGATCCTGGCCCCGCCGCGATCGAATCTCAGACCGAGGTGCCCGCCAGCGCCTGACGTGCCGGGGCCTGGGCCGAGAGGAACTTCCGGTAGGCCGGCAGGGTGAGGAAGTCCGGGTACTCCTCGGCCTGTGCGGAACCGGCGAAGACCTCGAGGGCGTCGTCGAAGCGGTCTCCCTCGCCACGCCCGCTCTCCAGGATGCGTGCGAACTCCTCGTCCATCAGCTCCTGGACCCATTCGCGGGTCACGGTCCGGGTGCCGCCGTCGGCCAGCTCGGCGGAGGACTCGGCGTTGATCCACTGCCAGATCTGGGATCGGGAGATCTCCGCGGTGGCGGCGTCCTCCATGAGGTTGTGGATGGCGGCGGCGCCGTTGCCCCGCAGCCAGGACTCCACGTAGCGGATGCCGACCTCGATGTTCATCCGCACACCGGCCTCGGTGATGGAGCCCGGGGTCTCGGACACGGTCAGCAGTGCCGCGGCGTCGGGAATCACGTCCTCGCGGCGATTGGCGCGGATCTGGTTCTGCCGGTCCGCCAGGACCTCATCGAAGACCTCCATGGCCACCGGCACCAGGTCCGGGTGGGCCACCCAGGAGCCGTCGAAGCCATCGGATGCCTCACGGGTCTTGTCCGCCCGCACCTTCTCGAGTGCCGCTGCGTTGGCCTCGGGGTCGCGGCGGTTCGGAATGAAGGCCGCCATGCCGCCGATCGCCGAGGCGCCGCGCCGGTGGCAGGCGCGCACGAGCTGATCGGTGTAGGCCCGCATCATCGGTGCGGTCATGGTGACGTCGGCGCGGTCCGGCAGCACGAACGCCTCACCGCGGTCCCGGAAGTTCTTGATGATGGAGAAGATGTAGTCCCAGCGCCCGGCATTCAGGCCGGCGGCGTGGTTGCGCAGCTGGTAGAGGATCTCCTCCATCTCGAAGGCCGCGGTGATGGTCTCGATCAGCACGGTGGCGCGCACGGTGCCCTGGGGGATCCCGAGGTGGTCCTGGGCCACCACGAAGATGCAGTTCCACAGGCGGGCCTCGAGGTGGTTCTCGGTCTTCGGCAGGTAGAAGTACGGTCCGCGGCCGCGGCGCAGCAACTCCTTGGCGTTGTGGAAGAAGTACAGGCCGAAGTCCACCAAGGCGCCGGCCATCGGCTCGCCGTCCACCACCAGGTGGTCCTCGTCCAGGTGCCAGCCGCGGGGGCGCACGATGATGGTCGGGCGGTCCACGAGCTGCACGCCGCCGAGCGCGTACTCCTTGCCCTCGGGAGAGGTGAAGTCGATCTGACGGCGGATGGCGTCCCGCAGGTTCACCTGGCCGTTCAGCATGTTCTCCCAGGAGGGCGAGGAGGAGTCCTCGAAGTCGGCCAGCCAGCACTTGGCGCCGGAGTTCATCGCGTTGATGGTCATCTTCCGGTCCACCGGTCCGGTGATCTCCACGCGGCGGTCCTTCAGGCCCGGCGCGAGTGGGGCCACACGCCAGGAGCCGTCCTCCCGGATGGTGCGGGTCTCCGGCAGGAAGTCCGGGGTCCAGCCCTCGGAGATCCGTTGGCGGGTGTCCTCCCGCTTGGCCAGGAGTTCGAGGCGGCGGCCGTTGAACTGACGGTGCAGGCTGGCCAGGAAGTCGAGGGCGTCCGGGGTGAGGATCTCCTCCTGCCGGGGCAGGTGCGGTCCGGTGATCGTCACGCCGTTGAGAGTGATGGGCTGGTCGGTGGGGTACATGGGAGCCTCCTCGGGGAGTCGTCCGCGCCCGCCATGATGGCGGTGACGCGGTGCGCGTTCTGAAGAACGCGCGGTGTCGGGAAAGTCGATGGAAGAGCCCCAGGGGTGTGTGCGGGGTGA
>NZ_BAAALH010000002.1:270769-279062 GCF_039528175.1 Citricoccus alkalitolerans | reverse complement strand
GGTTGGCGGCCGGCGTCGCGGTGATCCGGTGGGATCAGAACTGACCGGCCTCGGTGGAGCCGGCGAGCGCGGTGGTGGAGCTCTCCGGGTTCAGAGCGGTGGAGATGGCGTCGAAGTAGCCGGTGCCGACTTCGCGCTGGTGCTTGGTGGCGGTGTAGCCGCGGGCCTCGTCGGCGAACTCGCGCTCCTGCAGCTCCACGTAGGCGGACATCTGTCGCTCCTTGTAGCCGGTGGCCAGATCGAACATGGAGTGGTTCAGGGCGTGGAAGCCGGCCAGGGTGATGAACTGGAAGGTGTAGCCCATGGCGCCGAGCTCCCGCTGGAACTTGGCGATGGTGGCATCGTCCAGGTTCTTCTTCCAGTTGAAGGACGGCGAGCAGTTGTAGGAGAGCATCTGGTCCGGGAACTCGGACTTGACGGCCTCGGCGAACTTCTTGGCCAGCTCCAGGTCCGGGGTACCGGTCTCCATCCAGATGAGGTCGGAGTACGGGGCGTAGGCCTTGGCACGGGCGATGCAGGGCTCGATCCCGTTGCGGACCTTGTAAAAGCCCTCCGCGGTGCGCTCACCGGTGATGAAGTCGGAGTCGCGGGAGTCCACGTCCGAGGTGATCAGGGTGGCTGCCTCGGCGTCGGTGCGGGCGATGATCACGGAGGGGACATTGGCAACGTCGGCCGCGAGGCGGGCGGCATTCAGGGTGCGGATGTGCTGGCCGGTGGGAATGAGGACCTTGCCGCCGAGGTGGCCGCACTTCTTCTCGGAGGCCAGCTGGTCCTCCCAGTGCACGCCGGAGGCGCCGGAGGAGATCATGGACTTCATCAGCTCGTAGGCGTTCAGGGGGCCGCCGAAGCCGGCCTCGGCGTCGGCGACGATCGGGACCAGGTAGTCGTCCACGGTCTGGACACCCTCGGAGAACTCGATCTGGTCGGCGCGCATCAGGGCGTTGTTGATGCGGCGAACGACCTGCGGCACCGAATTGGCCGGGTACAGGGACTGGTCCGGGTAGGTGTGGCCGGAGAGGTTGGCGTCGGCGGCGACCTGCCAGCCGGAGAGGTAGATGGCGCGCAGCCCGGCCTTGACCTGCTGGACGGCCTGGTTTCCGGTGAGGGCGCCCAGGGCGTTGGTGTAGGAGCCCTCGGCGTGCTCGCTGGTCAGCTGCTCCCAGAGCTTCTCGGAGCCGCGGCGGGCCAGCGTGTGCTCCTCCTGGACGCGGCCGCGGAGCTTGACGACGTCCTCGGCGGTGTAGGTGCGCTCAGTGGTGGCCCAGCGGGAGTTGTGGTCCCAGTCGTGCTGGATCTGCTCGGCGCTGGCCGGGGTGTGCTGGGTGTTCTGCTCGGTCATGGCAGTCTCCTTCGGGGGTCTGCGCGGTGCCCTGACTGGTCGCCACGCCTACCGAGATGGTGCTGATCTGGGATCTCGAAGTGATGTGCATCGCTTCGTTGAGATCCAGTCTTGACGCCTTTCGCCCGACCCGGGGGAGAAGTCGGGAGAAAATCGTCACCATTTCCGACCCTGGTCAAAAAGACCAAATCTTTACCGTCTGAAATTCCGAGGAGTGCAGCGATCTCCTCTCGCCAGGAGAATGAATGGCTTCTTGACGTTTCACCTCAGGGTCACGCCCCGGTCGCAGGCCACCCGTCGGCCAGTTCCCGAGCGTAGATCTCGGCGTCGTCGAATCCGATGATCTGGTGGGGTGATGCGACGACGGTGGGCTCGACCGCCTCGATCGTCCCTGCGGGTGCCAGGGCCTCGACCACCGAGCGGGCCGGGAGCAGTGCCCGGAACTGAGACCAGGTCGGCGGCATCAGCCGGTGCCGGCCGGTCTGGAAGTCGGCCAGTGCCTCGGCCGCCGTTGTCCACCGGCTGGCGATGCCCTCGAAGGACAGGGTCCCCGGTCGCTGGCCGTCAGGAAGGGCGGCAGCGAAGAAGTACGTGTCGTACCGTCGCGGCGGGCCCTCGGGGGTGATCCACCGGGAGAGGGGGCGCAGGCCGCGGACGTCCGGCAGCAGTCCGTGCTCGGACAACAGGCCGCCGAAGTCCAGCTCGAGCCGTTCGACGCGCTCGCGGGTGTCGGTCGGCAGCGACGTCAGCAGCTCGGGGCCCACGGGGGTCCCGTCCCGATGCCGGGCCAGCAGGATGCCGGTCTCCTCGAAGGTTTCCCGTACGACGCCGGCCAGCACCTTTCCGGCCCCGTCTGGTTCCAGCCCGAGCAGTAGCCCCCAGGCGGGCAGGTCCGTCCCGTCCCAGAGGGATGGGTCCAGGTCGTCCGTGTCATCGATGCGTCCGCCCGGAAAGGCCGAGACCCCGGCGCTGAAGTCCAGGGCTGTCGAGCGGGTGATGGTGAAGATCTCCGGAGCTCGACCGTCTGGTGCATCGCGGAGCAGTAGGACGGTCGCCGCCTGCGGGACGGGTTGCGCAGAGGGGGTGGTCATGCGGATGCTCCGTGGTGGTCGAGGGAGGCGGGGGCCGGTGCCCTCGGGGTGCCGGTCTGGCCCGTGTGGCCTCCAGTCTGGTGGAGGGGTTCCCCTCCGGTCAGGGATCGCAGGGCCATACCGGCCAGAATATCGCCGGCGTGCTGGCCGTCTGCGGTCCTGGTGGCGCGGATGGGCGTCGGGCCGGCACTGTGGGGCGTGGAGTTGAGCAGGCCGAAGGTGCCCAGGAGGCGAACCTGGCGCTCGCCGTCGTCGAGCTCGGGGCGCAGTCCAGACAAAACCGCGTCCCATAGTTGGACGTATTCACGCTGCAGCCGACGCACCGACTGGTTGTCCTTGGGGGCGAGGGAGGGCAGTTCTCTGTCCTGGATGCGGATGACGTCCGGGTCCGTGGTGGCGAATTCCAGGTGAAAGCGGACCAGTCTTTCCAGGGTCTGGGCCGGGTCTGTCACCCTGTCCTCGGACTCGGCCTCCGCCAGGATGGCCCGGCATCCCGCCAGGAGCCGTTCCGAGGCATCCACGAGGATCTCGGCCAGCAGGGCATCCTTGCTGGCGAAGTGCTTGTAGAGCGCGGGGCCACTCATGCCCACCGCCTCGCCCAGCTCTGTGGTGGAGACCGCCGCGAAGCCGCGCTCGGCGAAGAGCCGTGCCGCCGATTCCATCAGGGCCGTGCGTCGATTGGCCTTCTGGGTGGCCCGCCAGGTTGCCGTCATCGTGCCCCATCCCGTGGTTGCTGGAGTTCCTGTTGCCGGATGCTACCCAGCATAGACAACTTCGGTTACTGACCGATAACCTATTTCTAGTTACTGATTGCTAACCCAAAGGACGGCACTGCCGATGTCAGCGACGTATGAAGACCTGATCGCCGAGCTCCGCGAGCGGCGTGCCGCCGCGGCCCTCGGCGGGCCGGAGAAATCACGGGAGAAGCACACCGCCCGGGGCAAGATGCTGGTCCGGGACCGCGTGGACACCCTCTTGGATGAGGGCAGCCCCTTCCTCGAGGTGGCCCCATTGGCGGGCTATGACCTCTACGATGGGGCCGCCCCCGCGGCGGGCGTGGTGGCCGGCATCGGACTGGTCGAGGGCCGGCATGTGATGGTGGTGGCCAATGACGCCACGGTGAAGGGCGGCACCTACTATCCGATCACCGTCAAGAAGCACCTGAGGGCCCAGGAGATCGCGGCCGAGAACCGGCTGCCCTGTGTCTACCTTGTCGACTCCGGGGGCGCCTTCCTGCCGATGCAGGACGAGGTCTTCCCGGACCGGGACCACTTCGGCCGCATCTTCTACAACCAGGCGCGGATGTCCCGGGACGGCATCCCCCAGATCGCCGCCGTGATGGGATCCTCCACCGCCGGTGGCGCCTATGTGCCGGCGATGAGCGATGAGACCGTGATCGTCCGGAACCAGGGGACCATCTTCCTCGGAGGACCGCCGCTCGTGAAGGCGGCCACGGGCGAGGTCGTCACCGCCGAGGACCTCGGTGGTGGCGAGGTGCACTCGACGGTCTCCGGAGTGACCGACCACCTGGCCGAGAACGACGAGCACGCCCTGCAGATCGTCCGGGACATCGTGGCCACACTGGAGTCGACACCGTCGCTGCCGTATGTGCCGGCCGACATCGTGGACCCGGAGCAGTCCCCCGAGACCCTCACCGACGTGGTCCCGGTCTCCCTGACCACCCCCTACGACGCCCGCGAGATCATCGCCCGGACGATCGACTCCGGCAGCTTCCACGAGTTCAAGTCCACGTACGGCACCACCCTGGTCACCGGGTTCGCCCGGATCCAAGGCCACCGCGTGGGCATCCTGGCCAACAACGGGGTGCTCTTTGCCGAGTCCGCCCTCAAGGGAGCCCACTTCATCGAGCTGTGCGAGCAGCGGGGCATCCCGCTGCTGTTCCTGCAGAACATCACCGGGTTCATGGTGGGCCGCGAATACGAGGCCGGGGGCATCGCCAAGCACGGCGCCAAGATGGTTAACGCAGTGGCCACTGCATCCGTGCCCAAGCTGACCGTCGTGGTCGGCGGTTCCTTCGGGGCCGGCACCTACTCGATGTGCGGGCGGGCCTACTCCCCGCGCTTCCTGTGGCTCTGGCCGAACGCCCGTGTCTCGGTGATGGGCGGTCCTCAGGCGGCCTCCGTCCTGTCCACGGTGCGCCGGGACCAGATCGAGGCCGGCGGTGGCACCTGGAGCCCGGAGGAGCAGGCAGCGTTCGAGGCACCGACCCGGGAGCAGTACGAGCACCAGGGCAGCCCCTACTACTCGACCGCCCGGCTCTGGGACGACGGCATCATCGAGCCGGCCCAGACCCGCGACGTCCTGGGCCTGGCCCTGGATGTCGTCATGCGGGCACCCTCCGACACCACCGCCCAGACACCCGCCGGCCACACGTCGTCCTTCGGCGTCTTCAGGATGTGATCGTGATGTTCAGAACTGTCCTCATCGCCAACCGTGGCGAGATCGCCTGCCGCGTGATCCGCACCCTTCGTGCAATGGGCATCCGCTCCGTCGCCGTCTACTCGGACGCCGACGCCGGCGCGCGCCACGTCCGCCTGGCGGACGCCGCAGTCCGCCTGGGCTCTGCCCCGGCCGCCCAGTCCTACCTGGACATCGACGCCGTCCTGGCCGCCGCCCGCGCCACCGGTGCCGAGGCCATCCACCCCGGCTACGGCTTCCTGGCTGAGAACGCCGGATTCGCCCAGGCCTGTGACGAGGCCGGGATCGTCTTCATCGGCCCGTCGGCCGAGTCGATCCGGGTGATGGGGGACAAGATCACGGCGAAGAACGCGGTCGAGGCCCGCGGCGTGCCCACCGTTCCCGGCATCGCCCAGCCCGGACTGTCCAATGACGAGCTCGCCGAGGCCGCCGCCGGCATCGGCTACCCCCTGCTGATCAAGCCCTCTGCCGGGGGCGGCGGCAAGGGCATGCACGTGGTCGAGTCCGAGGACCAGCTCGCCGGTTCCCTGGAGGCCGCCCGGCGGGAGGCGGCCGCCAGCTTCGGGGACGACGCCCTGTTCCTGGAGCGCTACGTCCTGACCCCACGGCACATCGAGGTCCAGGTCCTGGCCGATGCCCACGGCGCCGTGATCCACCTCGGCGAGCGCGAGTGCTCCCTGCAGCGCCGCCACCAGAAGGTCATCGAGGAGGCACCCTCGCCCCTGCTGGACGAGGCCACCCGGGCCCGGATCGGCGAGGCCGCCTGCGAGACGGCGCGCTCCGTGGGCTACCGCGGTGCTGGCACGGTCGAGTTCATCGTCCCGGCGGACGCCCCGGACGAGTTCTTCTTCATGGAGATGAACACGCGCCTGCAGGTCGAGCACCCGGTCACCGAGGAGGTCACCGGGGCCGACCTGGTCGAACAGCAGCTGCGGGTGGCCGCCGGTGAGACGCTGGAGCTGGACCAGGAGGACATCATCCTGGACGGTCACTCCATCGAGACCCGCATCTACGCCGAGGACCCGGCAGCCGGCTTCCTGCCCACCGGCGGACGAGTGGAGCACGTCCGGCACCCCGAGGGAGAGGGTGTCCGCGTGGACACGTCCCTCGAGGACGGCCTGTCCGTCTCCGTCGACTACGACCCGATGCTCGCGAAGGTCATCACTTGGGGGCGGGACCGGGAGGAGGCTCGGCGGCGGATGGTCGCCGCACTGGAGAGCACGGCGGTCGTCGGGTTCACCACCAACGTAGAGTTCCTGCGCGCCCTGCTGGAGCTGCCCGCCGTCATCGCCGGGGAGTTGGACACCGGCCTGATCGCCCGCGAGTTCGACGCCCTCGAGTTCGCGACTCCGGGGCAGCGGGAGTTCCGGGAGGCCGCCCTGCTGATGGACGCCGCCCGTGGGTCCTCGTCCGATCCCTGGCGCCGCCGTGACGGCTGGCGCCTGGGCGGGCCGGCCCCGCGTCGGTTCCCGCTGGTCGCAGCGGACGGCACCACCCATACGGTGCTGCTGTCCGGCACCGTGGACGCGCCCAACGTCGTTGCTGAGCCTGACGCCGGCACCTCCGACGGGGCCCACACCCGGCCCGACGGCGGTCGGTCCGGTTCCCTGCCCGCGCTCGTCACGCGTAGGGGGCAGGACGTGGCGGTCACGATCGGAGGGATCGGGCGCAGCTTCACGGCTGTCGTCGGGCCCGAGGGTGTGCAACTCACCCGTCGGGGGGCGCTGTTCGACATCCGCCGGGTGCGCGCCGACCACAGTGTCCACGGTGAGGCCGAATCCACTCCCACCCTGACCTCGCCGATGCCGGGGACCGTCCTGGTGACCTCGGTCGACGACGGGGCGACCGTGAACGAAGGGGATGCGGTACTCGTGGTCGAGGCCATGAAGATGGAACACGTCATCCGTTCCACGGTGGCGGGCACGGTCGCGCTGCACGCCGCAGTGGGGGATGCCGTCTCCCGGGGCCAGGTGCTCGCTGTGATCACCCCGGAGGTCATCGAGGACGGCGGCGGGTCTGGCGAGAACGGCGAGGACATGAAGAACCCGAGGATCTCGACGAGCGAGGAGAGCGTCGCATGAGTGAGAAGCGCATCGTCCAGCGAGGACTGTACTTCGACGAGATGGAGGAGGGCGCCGTCTACGTCCACAGCCCCGGACGCACGGTGACCGAGGCGGACAACGTCCTGTTCACCACCCAGACCATGAACGCCCAGGCCCTGCACCTGGATGCGGCATGGTCCGCGGACACCGAGTTCGGAGAACCGCTGGTCAACAGCATGTTCACCCTCTCCACGCTGGTCGGACTGTCCGTGGCGCAGTTGACCCAGGGGACCATCGTGGCCAACCTCGGTTTCAGTGAGGTGACGTTCCCGGCGCCCATGCGGCACGGGGACACCCTGTACGCGGAGACCCTGATCATGGGGAAGCGGCGTTCGAAGTCCCGTCCACACCAGGGGATCGTGGAGTTCCACCACACAGCACGCAACCAGGACGGGGTGGTGGTGGCCGTGGCGAAGCGGTCGACGCTCATGCAGGTCTCCCCGGAAATGCTTGCGGCCGAGGGAGAATCGTGAATCTCGGGCCGTCCATCCTCTTCTGTCCGGCTGATCGGCCCGACCGGTACGCCAAGGCGGCCGCCGCAGCCGACGCTGTGATCCTCGACCTGGAGGACGCGGTCGCACCGCCGGACAAGGCTGCGGCGCGGGGGTACGTGGTCGCGTCATCGCTGGACCCCGCCACGACCATCGTGCGGGTCAACCCGGTCGGCAGCGAGACGGCCCGAGAGCATGAGCTGGACCTGGTCGCTCTGGCCGGCGGCCCGTATCGAGTGCTCATGGTTGCCAAGGTGGAGGATCCTGCCCAGCTGGACCATCTGCATGAGGCCGGCTACTCCGTCGTTGCCCTGTGTGAGACGGCCGCCGGTGTGGAGCGGGCATACGAGATCGCCCGGCACCCGGCCGTCGTCGCGCTGATGTGGGGTGCCGAGGACCTGGTGGCGTCCATGGCCGGCAAGTCGAGTCGCTTCGCCGAGGGCCTGCGCGCCGGCCAGTACCGCGAGGTGGCCCGCTATGCCCGGTCCCGGGTGCTGGTGGCCGCCAATGCCGCCGGGAAGGTGGCGGTGGACACGGTGTTCATGGACATCGCCGACCTCGTTGGGCTGCGGGCGGAGGCCGAGGATGCGGTGGCCTCCGGCTTCACCGCGACCGCCTGCATCCACCCGTCACAGGCGTCGGTGATCCGGGAGGCCTACGCACCGAGTGCCGAGGAATCCGAGTGGGCCCGTGCCGTGCTGGCCGAGGCCGAGGCGCAGCCGGGAGTCTTCCGGTTCCGCGGGCGCATGGTGGACGAACCGATCCTGCGGCAGGCGCGTCGGATCATGGGGTGAACCCCTACGACGCGGAGGTGACGGAGGCCCGGACCCG
>NZ_BAAALH010000002.1:177533-270745 GCF_039528175.1 Citricoccus alkalitolerans | reverse complement strand
TCAGCGCAGCAGTGCGTCGGTGTACTCGATTGCCGCAGAGCCGTGGGCAGCTACGGATGGCGCGGCGCCGCCGTCGGGATGGACCTCGGTCTCCCGACGCCGCAGTTCCACGCGGCGGATCTTTCCGGAGATGGTCTTGGGCAGATCGTGAAACTCAAGGCGGCGGATGCGCTTGTACGGAGCGAGGTGCTCCCGGCAGTGCTGGAGGATAGCTCGGGCCGTCTCCTCGTTCGGCTCCCAGCCCTCCGCCAAGCGGACGTAGGCCTTGGGCACCGCGAGTCGGAGCGGATCCGGGGAGGGCACCACGGCGACCTCGGCCACCGCCGGGTGCTCGATGACGGCGGATTCGAGCTCGAAGGGGGAGAGCCGGTAGTCGGAGGCCTTGAAGACGTCGTCGTTGCGGCCCACGTAGGTGATGACTCCATCGGTGTCACGGCTGACGATGTCGCCCGTGTGGTAGACGCCGTCGCGGAAGGCCTCAGCCGTCCGCTCGGGGTCTCCCCAATACCCGACGGTCAACCCGACCGGCCGCGGGTCCAGCCGGAGGCACAGTTCTCCGGTGTCGGGTGCTTCGGCACCGGTGTCCGGGTCGATGAGGACGACATCGTAACCGGGTAGTGGCCGTCCCATGGCTCCCGGCCGGACAGGCTGTCCCGGGGTGTTGGCGACCTGCAGGGTGGACTCTGTCTGTCCGAACCCGTCGCGGATCTGGGTTCCCCAGGCCTTCTCGACCTGGGCGATGATCTCGGGGTTCAGCGGTTCTCCTGCGGCCACCACCTTGGTCGGAGGGGTCTTGAGCTGGGTGAGGTCGGCCTGGATCAGCATCCGCCAGACGGTGGGTGGCGCGCAGAAACTGGTGACGCACTCCTTCTCCATCTGACTCATGAGTGCCGAGGCGTCGAACCGTCCGTAGTTGTAGAGGAACACGGTGGCCTCGGCGATGAAGGGCGCGAAGAAGTTGGACCAGGCATGTTTGGCCCACCCCGGGGAGGCCACGTTCAGGTGCACGTCGCCGGGTTCGAGGCCGATCCAGTACATCGTGGACAGATGGCCGACCGGGTAGGACGTGTGGGTGTGCTCCACGAGCTTCGCCTTCGACGTGGTGCCGGAGGTGAAGTAGAGCAGCAGCGTTTCGTCGGCGGCCGTCGGTTCGTTGAGCTGGAACCGTGTGGGGGCGTTGAAGGAGTCATCCCAGTCGTGGACCGGTCGCCGCGTTGACGAGCCGTCGGTGCGCTCGCCGATCTGGATGATCTGGAACCCGCCCGGGACATCGTCGAACTTGGGTGTCTCGGCGCCGGTGGTGACCACCCAGGAGGCCTTGCCCCTCTCGATGCGGTCTGCCAGATCGGAGGCTCCCAACATCACGGTCGAAGGGATCACCGGGGCACCCAGGCGGAAGCATGCCAGCATGACCTCCCAGAGCTCGATCTGGTTGCCGAGCATCACGATGGCCCGATCGCCCCGCTGGACGCCGAGTGCCGTGAGCCACGCGGCGACCTGATGGGAACGCTGCGAGAGGTCGACGTAGCTGCGCCGTTCTGCACTGCCGTCCTCCTCGACAATCACCACAGCCGGCTGGTCGGCTCGGGGCCCTGAGGCGATGTCATCGATCCAGTCCGCCGCGAAGTTGAACTGCTCGAAGCGGGGCCAGGTGAAGGATGCGTGGGCCTGGTCCGGATCGGTCCGGCAGGCCAGGAGCTGGTCACGGGCCTGCCGGAAGGTATCGGCGGCGGACTGCGTCATGGGGGACCTCTCTCAGTCACGGGATGAAGTGTGACGCCAGACTACTGATGTGGCGACGTCTCCCACAGGGGGATCCGGTCAAGGATCGAGCTGTGTGGGCGGCTTGGTGAGATGCCGCGTGGCTAGCGTGCGCGGGGGCCCATGATGCCGCAGACCGGGGCCGGCCAGGAATAGCTGGCCTGGTCAGCCGCGAGAAGGCGGTCATAAGCCGTGGCTACGTCGTCGGGGAACTCCACGCCGCGACGGCTGTCCAGGTCGACGTGCACCAGGACGGTCTCGAAAATGCAGGCGAGCAGGTCCTTCTCGCGGTCCATGATCAGGGCGACGAGGTGACAGACCTTGGAACTGCGTTCCAGGATCCGGACATGGGCAGTGACGGGCGTGCCGAGGTGCATCTCCTGCAGATAGGTCAGGTGCTGCTCTGCCGTGAAGACACCCATGCGGCGGTCGGCGCGGTAGTCGTCGTCGATGCCCAGCTCACGGACGATCTGGTCCGTCGACAAGCCGCCAAGGTCCAGATAGTGACGGATGTTCATGTGCCCATTCCTGTCGATCCAGTCCTGGTGGACTTCGTCTGTCCAGGACACCGGAACGTGGAGGACTTCTTCAGCGCTCGGAACGGCATTGACAACGGCCATCAAGGACTCCTCGGCGTAGATGCGAACGACTGGTTGCTTCGCGTCTGAAAGTTGATCAGACCGATCCGGGATGGTCCGGGCGGCCTTTCGGCAGAGTAGCAGTGACCACTTTCCATAGAACTACTGATCTTGCCTTCACACTCAATCGATTGGAAGACCTAGTAATTACTAGGGCGCCCTAGTACCTTGGTCCGCAGATCGAAAATCACCCCGTGTCGAGGAGAGCGCTCCATGAAGGTTGTCGTATTGGCGAAGCAGGTTCCGGATACCTGGTCGGATCGGAAGATCGATCTGGAGTCGGGGCTTTTGGACCGTGCCGCGTCGGAGCCGGTGCCGGATGAGATCAATGAGCGGGCGTTGGAGAACGCGCTGGCGTTCAAGGACGAGAACAAGGACACCGAGATCGTGGTGGTCACGATGGGTCCGGAGGAAGCCACGAAGACGCTGCGGAAGCTGCTGTCGATGGGCGCGGACTCCGCAGTCCTGGTCAGTGATGCGGCTTTGGCCGGGTCGGATATGGTTCAGACGGCGCGGGTGCTGGCCGCAGCGATCGAGAAGGTCGGGGGCGTCGATCTGGTGGTGGCGGGCAACGAGGCCACGGATGGTCGGGGCGGGATGATCCCGGCCATGGTCGCCGAGGTACTGGGGTTGCCGGTGCTGCCGGGCCTGGACAAGATCCAGATCGCCGTGGACAAGGTCTCCGGTGAGGCTGTGGTGGACGGCGGTGCCCTGCAGGTCTCCTCCGGTTACCCGGCGGTGGTCTCGGTGACGGAGAAGACGGCCGAGCCGAGGTTCCCGAATTTCAAGGGAATCATGGCGGCGAAGAAGAAGCCGTTGGAGAACTGGTCGTTGACGGACCTGGGCATCCAGGCCGGCCCGGAGGCCGCCTCGGTTCGGTCGGTGATGGTCTCCGCCGCTGCCCGCCCGCCGAAGGAGGCCGGGCCGAAGGTTGCCGATGATGGCACTGCTGCGGCACAGCTGGCCGAGTTCCTGGCCACGAACCGGCTCATCTGAGCCCGGCGAGCCCTGATCTGATCTGAGAACCGCACGAGACTTTTGAGCTGAAGGAAGCACGCACATGGCGAATGTTGGAAATGTACTGGTCCTGATCGAGACCACCGCGCAGGGGGCCCCGAAGTCCACGGCGGCGGGCCTGCTGGGCGCCGCTGCCGGCTTGGGGAACCCCGTGGCGGTGGCGGTGACCGCCCCCGGCCAGTCCGGGAACCTGGTCGCCGAGCTGGGAGCCCTGGGGGCAGCACAGGTCTACCTGGCCGAGTCGGAGTCCGCGGCTACCGAGTTGGGGTCCGCCGCCGTCGGCGCCCTGGCCGATGCGGTGCAGGCGTTCTCGGCACCGGTCGTGTTGACCTCCGCCACGAATGACTCCAAGGCCGTGGCCGGGCGTCTGGCGATCGTAACCGGTGGGTCGGTGGCGAGCGATGTCGTCGGCATCGCCTATGACGAGGAGGGCCAGGAGGTCGTCGCGTCCCATGCGGTGTTCGGTGGGGACTTCACCACCGAGTCCACCGTCGAGGGGGGCCTGATGATCGCCACCGTGCGCCCCGGTTCGATCGAGGCTCGTGCTGAGGCGGTGGCCTCCCCGGGGGTCACGACGGCATCGGTGTCCACACAGACCGCGAAGGGGGCCGTGATCGATTCGGCCAGTGAGGCCCCGGCCACCTCGGAGCGTCCCGCGCTGCGCGGGGCCAAGGCCGTGGTCTCCGGCGGTCGTGGGGTGGGCTCGAAGGAGGCCTTCTCCGTGGTCGAGGACCTGGCCGATGTGCTCGGCGCGGCGGTGGGGGCATCCCGTGCGGCGGTCGATGCCGGCTATGTGCCGCAGTCCTACCAGGTCGGTCAGACCGGTGTGACGGTGACCCCGCAGTTGTACGTGGCCTTGGGGATCTCCGGAGCCATCCAGCACCGGTCCGGGATGCAGACGTCCAAGACGATCATCGCGATCAACAAGGACGAGGATGCCCCGATCTTCGAGATCGCGGACTTCGGGATCGTCGGGGACGTGTTCACCGTGGTCCCGCAGCTGATCGAGGAGATCGGCAAGCGCCGCAACTGATCCCCGCGCCGCCCGCCTGCAGACCATTAAGCCATTAAGGCTTGCGGGTGGCGTAGGCCGATCCGGCCGCTTCCTCCCCGGCGCATCTGGCGCACCGTCATGATCCCTTCTGAAGGACTGAATACCACCATGAGCAGCGAGCAGAACCCGGGACAGCCTCCGGCACGGCGCCGCATGGCCGGATATACACCGCCGGCCAGACAGCCCGAGGCCCGGACCACCGACCAGGACGTCCCGGCCTCGTTGGAGGACCAGGTGCCGGAGTCAGGGGGCACAGGTACGGGAGCCGCGGAGCAATCGGAACCGGCGTCAACGGTCCCGGCCCCCGCTGCTGCGGCCCCGTCAGCACCGACGCGAAAGCGCCGGATGGGCAGCGCACCGGCTCCAGCCGCAGCCGCCACGACGGCCGCTGCCATCGGACAGGACGGGTCACCGGCGGGCCCGGAGACACCGGCCCATCAGCCAGCCGCAGGTGGGCCAACGGCAGCCACGACCGCTGCGAACGTGCCGGATGTTCCGGCTGGTGGCGCATCGAAGCGTCGCATGGGCGGCGCTCCGGCGGCCCGAGCCGCCACCCCGGCGGCCGACCAGGCGGTGCAGGCGTCCGAGGCTCCGGTGCCCGGGGCCGGCGAAGCGGCAGCGGTCCCGAAGAAACGGATGGGAGGGACCCCGGCTCCGGCCAAGACCCGTATGGGTGGCGCCCCCGCCGCCGGTCCGGCGGCTGCTTCCACCCCGGCGGCCACCGCCTCGACCGGCTCCACGCCGCCGGCCACGGTCCCCTCCGCTACGACCGCAAACCCCGCTGCGACCAGCACCGCCCCCACGTCCGGAACCGCCACTCGGACCGCCTCGGCCAACCGACCGGCGGGCAGGATGGGCTCGACCGGTGCGGCAGGAACGCCGGGTCCGGCCGGTGCGGCAACCCCGCCGAAGCCGGAGCGCCCGTGGGTCAAGCCCGCCGTGATCATCGGCTCCCTGGTGGTCGTGGCCGTCGCCGTGGTGTTGGGTGCCCGGTGGCTGCGGACCCTGGAGGGCGTCCAGGAGTTCATCGCCACCTATGACGGTCATTCCACCCAGTTGGAGGCGGCCCCGGAGGGCATGCCGTGGTGGATGGGCTGGCAGCACTTCTTCAACATGTTCCTGATCGTGTTGATCATCCGCACCGGCCTGCAGGTCCGCAACGAGCGCAAACCCCCGGGCTACTGGACGGCGAAGAAGGGCTCGTTCTTCTCCCCGAAGGGGAACACCCCGAAGAAGGTGTCCCTGACGCAGTGGCTGCACCAGTCCCTGGACGTGCTCTGGGTCCTCAACGGGCTGATCTTCGTGATCCTGCTGGTCCTCACGGGGCATTGGATGCGTATTGTGCCCACGGACTGGGACGTGTTCCCGAACATGCTCTCCGGGGCGATCCAGTACGCCTCGTTGGACTGGCCGACGGAGAACGGGTGGGTGCACTACAACGCCCTGCAGGTGGTGGCGTATTTCGTCACGGTCTTCATCGCGGCCCCGCTGGCGATCCTGTCCGGGATCCGGTTCTCGACCTGGTGGCCGGACAACGCGGAGAGGCTGAACAAGATCTATCCGGTCGAGTGGGCGCGGGCCACGCATTTCCCGGTGATGCTCTACTTCGTGGGCTTCACGGTGGTGCACGTGTTCCTGGTGTTCTTCACCGGGGCCCTGGCCAACCTGAACCACATGTACACCTCCCGGGAAGCCACGGATTGGTGGGGCCTGGTCATCTTCCTGGTGTCACTGGTGGTCATCGCCGCGGCCTGGTTCCTCACCAAGCCCCTGTTCACCACATCCATCGCCAACACCATGGGCAAAGTCTCCAAATAGCCTCCCTGTCCCGACCCGCGATCCGGGAAGGGCATGGGACCATCCTGTCGCCCACACCCCGGCGCGATACCGAACAAAGGACAGAGATCATGCTTCGCATCACTGAGGATCAGCAGGCACTCGTGGAGGTGGTACGCGATTTCGCCACCGAGCGGATCGCCCCGCACGCCCTGACGTGGGACGCCGAGAAGCATTTCCCGGTCGACGTCCTGGCTGAGGCGGGCAAGCTGGGCCTCGGCGGGATCTACGTGGACGAGGCCCACGGAGGCGCCGGCCTGGAACGCAAGGATGCCGTCCTCATCTTCGAGGAGCTGTCCAAAGCGGACCCTGCCCTGGCCGCCTACATCTCCATCCACAACATGGTGGTCTGGATGATCGACTCGTTCGGCTCGGACGAGCAGCGGGCGAAATGGGTCCCGGAACTGGTCACCATGGAGGACTTGGGAAGCTACTGCCTGACCGAACCCGGCGCCGGCTCTGATGCGGCGTCCTTGACCACCCGCGCCGTCCGGGACGGTGATGACTACGTCCTCAACGGCGTCAAGCAGTTCATCTCCGGCGCCGGAGCGTCCGAGTACTACGTGGTGATGTGCCGGACCGCGGACACCGGAGCCAAGGGCATCTCCACGCTCGTGGTCCACCAGGACACGCCGGGGCTCTCCTTCGGTCCGAAGGAGAAGAAGATGGGGTGGAACACCCAGCCCACGCGCCAGGTGATCTTCGAGGACGCCCGTGTACCGGTCGCGAACCGTCTCGGGGAGGAAGGCGACGGCTTCCACATCGCCATGAAGGGGCTCAATGGCGGCCGTATCAACATCGGAGCCTGCTCCCTCGGCGGCGGGCAGGCGTCCCTGGAGAAGGCCACTGCGTACCTCAAGGAGCGGACCGCCTTCGGGGCGCCGCTGACCACCAAACAGTCCCTCGTCTTCGATCTGGCCGAGATGGACATGAACCTCGAGGCGGCCCGCACGCTGTTGATGCGCGCCGCGGACGCCCTGGACCGGCAGGACCCGGACACGGTCCGCCTGTGCGCGATGGCCAAGAAGGTCGCCACCGACGCCGGCTTCGAGGCGGCCAACACCTCCCTGCAGCTGCACGGCGGCTACGGCTACCTGCACGAGTACGGGGTGGAGAAAATCGCCCGTGACCTCCGCGTTCACCAGATCCTCGAGGGATCCAACGAGATCATGCGGCTGATCGTCGGCCGCATGCTCGTTGACGGCTGAAAGGACACCCCATGAGCACCGATACGCCCGCCACTGACACCGAGCCCGAGGTCCTCATCCGCCGTGCCGGTCACCTCGGCCACCTGATCCTCAACCGCCCGAAGGCGCTGAACTCCCTCACCCACGGCATGGTGAAAACCATCAAGGCCACCCTGGAGACCTGGAAGGACGACGCGTCCGTCAACACCGTTCTCATCTCCGGCGCGGGGGAGAAGGGCCTGTGCGCCGGCGGAGACATCGTCTCCGTCTACCGCTCCATCACCGAGGGACATCCCGAAGACGGTGACGTGTTCTTCGCCGACGAGTACGCCATGAACTCGCTCATCGCCGAGTACCCCAAGCCCTACGTGGCCTTCATGGACGGCATCGTCCTGGGCGGTGGCGTCGGTGTGTCCGCGCACGGCTCGCACCGCATCGTCACCGAGCGCACCCGCCTGGGAATGCCGGAGACCGGCATCGGCTTCTTTCCCGACGTCGGCGGGTCCTGGATGCTGGCCCGCACCCCCTCGCACCTCGGAATGCACATGGCGCTCACCTCCGGTCACGTCACGGGAGCCGATGCCCTCGCTGCCGGCTTCGCCGACCACTTCGTCCCGGCCGCACGGCTGGAGGAACTGGCCCTTGCCCTCGTGTCCACGGGCGCGGACGAGGCGATCGCCGCCGTCGCGACGGCCGCCGATGATGTCCCACCAGCGCCGCTGGCCCAGCACGAGCGCTGGATCGAGTCCTGCTACAGCGCGACCACCGCCGAGGAGATCGTCGCCGCGCTGCAGGCCGACGGCGCCCCGGAGGCCGCTGCGGCGGCCGAGGCGATCCTGGGGAAGTGCCCGACCTCCGTGAAGATCACCCTGGATCACGTCCGCGGCGCGGCGCAGGCCCGCTCGGTGCAGGAGGTCCTGGAGGCCGACTACAGACTGACCTACCACCTGTTGAGGGCCCACAACTTCCCCGAGGGCATCCGCGCCCTACTCGTGGACAAGGACCGCAACCCGCAGTGGGAGCCGGCCACGCTCGACCAGGTGACAGCCGACGAGATCACCGCCCTGACCGCCCCCGTCGAAGGCCGCGGACTCACCCTCTGACCCTCTGAAGCACCCCAGGACAATTGCCAGGAGAACTGCCATGACCGAGACCAGCCACCGCAACGACACCCGCGCATCCACCGGGCCCCACCCGCCCATCGCCTTCATCGGCCTGGGCAACATGGGTGGTCCCATGGCCGCCAACCTCGTTGCGGCCGGTTACACCGTCCACGGCTTCGACCTCGTCCCGGAGGCGCTCGAAGCGGCTCGTGCCGCAGGTGTCGAGATCGCCGCGTCCGGGGCCGACGCGGTCCGGGCCGCGACGTCGGGCGACCGGGGACTGGTCATCACCATGCTGCCGGCCGGCAAGCACGTGCTCGGTGCCTATCAGGGCAACGATTCCTCGGAGGGCCTCTTGGCCGCCGCGGCCCCGAACACGCTGTTCATGGATTGCTCCACCATCGCGGTGGAGGACGCCCGCACCCTGCACGAGATCGCGACGGCGGCCGGTCACCGGACCCTGGACGCGCCGGTCTCCGGCGGCACCGTCGGTGCTGAGGCCGGCACCCTGACCATGATGGTCGGCGGAGCCGAGGTCGACTTCGAAGAGGTCCGTCCCGTCCTGGACGTGGTCGGCCGGAATGTCGTCCACTGTGGCCAGCCCGGCAACGGGCTCGCGGCCAAAGTCTGCAACAACCTGATCCTCGGCGCCTCCATGATCGCCGTGTCCGAGGCCTTCGTGCTCGGCGAGAAACTGGGATTGAGCAACGAGGCCCTGTACGACGTCGCCTCCTCCGCCACCGGCCAATGCTGGGCTCTGACCACCAATTGCCCGGTGCCCGGCCCCGTGCCCACCTCGCCGGCCAACCGTGACTATCAGCCCGGATTCGCCGCCGCCCTGATGGCCAAGGACCTGGGACTGGCCAAGCACGCGATCGAGACCACGGGCACCCTGAGCCAGATCGGTCTGCTGGCCGAGGAGATCTACGCGGCCTTCGCTTCAGGGCAGGGCGGCACCAAGGACTTCTCGGGGATCATCGAGCAGATCCGCGAACGATCCGGTCCCTCGGCCTGAGCCGGTCCCGCCCACCCCGACGCCGCAGACAGCACCGACCACCCACCGCCAAGGAGCAGCACGAGCCATGACTACCGACGAGAGCACTGACCAGAGCACGTACGAGACCATCCTGACCAGCACCGCCGGACGCGTCGGGACCATCACGCTGAACCGGCCGAAGGCCCTGAACGCCCTCAACCTGCAGCTCACCGAGGAACTGCTCCGGGCCGCCCAAGGCTTCGACGCGGACCCGGAGATCGGCGCCATCGTCATCACCGGCTCGGAGAAGGCGTTTGCCGCCGGGGCGGACATCAAGGAAATGGCCACCCACTCCTTCGCCGAGGTCTACACGGCCGACCTCTTCGGTGCCTGGGACCGGCTCGCCGCGGTGCGCACCCCGGTCATCTCGGCCGTGGCGGGCCATGCCCTGGGCGGCGGCTGCGAGCTCGCCATGATCGCGGACATCATCATCGCCGCGGACAACGCGACGTTCGGCCAGCCCGAGATCAAGCTCGGCATCATCCCCGGCATGGGCGGCTCCCAGCGGCTCACCCGGGCCATCGGCAAGTCCAAGGCCATGGAGATGGTCCTCACCGGCCGGACCATGGGGGCGGACGAGGCCGAACGCTCCGGCCTGGTGGCCCGCGTGGTCCCGGTGGCCGCCCTGCAGTCGGAGGCCGGCGAGCTGGCCGCCGCCATCGCCGCGATGTCCCTGCCGATCGCCATGATCGCCAAGGAGTCCGTCAACCGCTCCTACGAGTCCAGCCTCAGCGAGGGGCTTCTCTACGAGCGCCGGATGAATCACGCCTGCTTCGCCACCGAGGACCAGAAGGAGGGCATGGCCGCGTTCGTCGACAAGCGCCAGGCCACCTTCACCCACCGCTGAGCACCACACCCCTGAAAGAAGGACACCATGAGTGAAATAGTCCTGGACGAGCGAGCGGCCGGCATCCTGGCCGGCGTCGAGCAATTGCTGTGGATCGACGGCCGTGCCACCGAGGCCTCGACGGGCGAGTGGCGTCCTGTGCGCAACCCGGCCCGGCGCGGTGAGGTCATCGGCCGGGTGCCGGCCGCCGGAGTCGAGGATGTCGATCGCGCGGTCTCCGCCGCGCGTCGGGCCTTCCCGGACTGGCGCGCCGCCCATTTCACGGGCCGTGGGAAGGCGCTGCTGGCCATCGCGGACGACATCGAGTCCGAGGCGGAGAAGTTCGCGCAGCTCACGGCCTTGGACACGGGCAACGCCCTGCGCTCCCAGGCTCGTCCCGAGGTCGTCACCCTCGTCTCCCTGTTCCGCTACTTCGCCGGGGTCGCAGGCGAGTCCAAGGGCGTCACCCTGCCGGCGGGGGACCAGCAGCTGCAATACACCCGGCGCGAGCCGTTGGGCGTGGTGGCCTGCATCCTGCCGTGGAACTCGCCGCTGATGATTGCCGCGTTCAAGGTGCCGGCCGCCCTGGCAGCCGGGAACACGGTCATCCTCAAGGCCGCCGACGATGCACCCCTGACCATCCAGTACCTGGCCCAGGTCTGCCAGCGGCACGTGCCGGCCGGCGTCGTGAACTCCCTGACCGGGCGCGGCTCCGTCATCGGCAACGCACTGTCCACTCACCCAGGAGTGGACAAGGTCTCCTTCACGGGCTCCACCGAGGTGGGGCGCGGGGTGGCCGCCCAGGCCTCCGAGCGTCTGGCGCACCTGTCCCTGGAGCTGGGCGGCAAGAACCCGTCCATCGTGTTCCCGGACGCGGTCGAGGACGAGGGGATCCTGGACGGGCTGATGCTGTCCTCGCGCTTCGCCCGGCAGGGCCAGTCCTGCACCGCCGGGTCCCGGTTGTTCCTGCATGAGGACATCTACGACGAGATGCTGGACAAGCTCGCCGCGCGGCTGGGGGCGATGGTCGTCGGTGACCCGCTGGACGAGGCCTCGGACATGGGTGCGGTGATCAACCAGTCCCAGTTCGACCAGATCAACGGCTTCCTCGAGGAGGGACGGAACCACCCGGACCTCACCACCGTCCTCGGCGGTTCTGCGCCGACCGAGGGATCCCTGACCGAGGGCTTTTACCACGTGCCGACGATCTTCGGCGGGGCTCGGAACGATTTCCGGCTGGCCCAGGAGGAGATCTTCGGGCCCGTGCTGGTGGCCATCAAGTGGAAGGATGTGGACGAGGTCATCCAGATGGCCAACGAGTCCCACTATGGGCTGGCCGCCTACGTCTGGACCCACGACCTCGACAACGCACTGAACACCGCCCACCGGATCGAGTCCGGGTGGGTGCAGGTCAACCAGGGCGGCGGCCAGGTGGTGGGCCAGTCCTACGGCGGGTACAAGCAGTCCGGCATGGGCCGAGAGGCCTCTCTGGAGGGCATGCTGGAGGGCTTCACCCAGATCAAGCAGATCAACGTGAAACTGAGGAAATGAGCGTGGCGCGGAGCATGACACCGAACGACACCGCGGACAACGCCCTGCCCGACGCCGGCGTGGCACGCGCCGCGGTCGGCGCGGGGCTGCCGCTGGCCGGGTTTACCGTGATGGACCTGTCCCGGGCGCTGGCGGGGCCGTACTGCACGGCGCTGCTGGGTGATCTGGGGGCGGACGTCATCAAGGTGGAGTCCGCCAAGGGAGGGGACTCCACCCGCTCCTGGCCGCCGTTCGAGGACGAGCACTCGCTCTACTTCGACTCCACGAACCGGAACAAGCGGTCGATCGCGGTGGATTTCTACGCGGAGGCCGGCCGGACGCTGCTGTGGGACCTCGCGGTGTCCGCGGACGTGCTGGTGGAGAACTTCCGCCCCGGCGTGCTGGCCACCATGGGGCTGGACCCTGAGGCGTTGCGTGAGGCGAATCCCGGTCTGGTGATCGCCTCGGTCTCCGGCTTCGGGACCACCGGCCCCCTGGCCCAGGCCGCTGGGCTGGACCAGGTGGCCCAGGGGATGTCCGGGCTGATGTCCGTGACCGGACCGGACGCGGAGTCCCCCACGCGGGTGGGGGTGCCGGTGATGGACCTCTACGCGGGCGTTTTCACCGCCGTGGGGATCTGCGCCTCGTTGGCCGGCCGCGCCGGCAACGGTGGACAGGGCCATGGGGTGGGGACCTCACTGTTGGAGGCAGGGCTGGCCGTCTCGGCTTTCCAGGGCCAGAACTATCTGTCCACCGGTGCGGTCCCGGTGCCGCAGGGCAACGACCACCCGGTGCTCTCCCCCTACGGGGTGTTCCAGACGGCGGACATCCCGGCGATCATCGCGGTGGGGAATCAGGCGCATTGGGCCAAGTTCTGCGCGATCATCGGAGCCCCCGAACTCAAGGAGGATCCGCGCTTCGCGGTGGGGCGGAGCCGCTCCGAGCATCGGGCCGAGCTGACCGAGCTGATCGAACAGAAGCTGGTGCACCGGCCCGGGTTGGAGTGGATCGAGGCCTTCCGCGCCGCTGGCATCCCCACGGGGCCGATCTACACCTATGAGCAGGCCTTCGAGGACCCCCAGGTGCAGGCCTTGGACATGGTGCAGACCGTGACACGGACGGACGGCTCGGCGCTGCCGCTGCTGCGCGGGCCGTTGAGCATCAACGGCACCGCCACTGGCGTGCGCAAGGCACCGCCGGCCCTGGGCGAGGACACGTGGGCGGTGCTTGAGGGGCTCGGGCTGGACGAGGGCCAGATCGCCGGCCTCGTCGAGGCGGGCATCGTGCAAGCACACCCGCCGGCGGGCGGCCGGCCGTGAGCGCGGGGACAGCCCCCGGGGCCACTGAGCCCGGGGGATCGGTTCAGGTCTCCCAGCAGGGGGCCATCGCCACCGTGACCCTGTCCAATCCAGGGCGGCGCAACACCATGACGGAGGCCATGTGGCGGGCTCTGGAGCCCGCTTGCGCCCGACTGGCCGATGACGGATCGGTGCGGGCCGTCGTCGTGCGCGGGGCCGGAACCGACTTCTCCGCTGGGGCCGATATCTCCGATCTGCGGGCAATCCTGAGGGACGAGGACTCCGGGCGGCACGACGGCGGTGCCGTGGCCGCCGGCGAGGCAGCCCTGGCCGGACTGCACAAGCCCACCATCGCCGCCGTCGAGGGCTATTGCCTGGGCGGCGCCTGGCAGATCGCGGCGGCCTGTGACATCCGGCTGGCCTCCTCGGCGGCGACCTTCGGGATCACTCCGGCCAAGATCGGGATCGTGTACCCGACCGCCGGGATCGAGCGGCTGGTGCGCATCGCCGGGCCGGCCACCGCCAAGTACCTGCTGTTCAGCGGGGACTTCGTGGACGCCGAACGGGCCCGCGTCCTGGGCCTGGTCCAGGCGGTACACCCCGCCGAGGCCTTCTGGGGCGAGGTGGATGCATTCGCCGAGCGGCTCGCCTCCCGCTCCCAGCTGTCCATCCAGGCTATGAAGGACATTGTGGACACCATTGACTCAGCGGGCGGCGGGGAGCACGGCCGGGCGCAACTCGCGCGGGCCAACGAGCATTGGCAGCAACTGATGACCACCTCCGGGGACGCCGAGACAGGGGTCAAGGCCTTTCTGGCCAAGCGGACCCCGGAGTTCACCTGGAACGGCGGGCGAGACGTCCAGAGGCATGCCCGGCAGTCGATGGGGACGGGAGATCCCGCTCTGTGACGCCTCCACTCCAGCACGACCCCGTGGCGCAGGCCCGCCAGAACTGGGCGGATCACGGGTGGGAAGAGTCCGCCGACGCCATGGCCGCGGTGACCTCCCTGTTCCGTGCGCAGCAGATCCTCATGGCCCGGATCGATGCTGTGCTGCGCCCCCTGGACCTGACGTTCGCCCGCTTTGAGATGCTGACCCTGCTGGGGTTCTCCCGGACGGGGGCGATGCCGCTGGCCAAGGCCTCGAGCCGGCTCCAGGTCCACCCCACTTCGGTCACCAACACCGTGGAGCGCTTGGGGCAGGCCGGTCTCGTGGAGCGGCGGCCCCACCCCACGGATGGCCGGGCGAATCTCATCGCCATCACTCCACAGGGCCGCGACGTGGCACTGCAGGCGGCCCGGGAGCTCAACCGGCAGGTCTTCACCGACCTCGGTCTGCCCGAGGGCGTGCTGGCCGACCTCAACCGCATCCTCGGGGCGTTTCGCTATGCCGCCGGGGACTTCTCCGAACCCAGTCCTTTGGCGGGGGGTCCTGCCGGCAGACGGCTCAGTGACGGTGGCCCAGCTGGAAGCCCCTTCTCCGGAGGCCCCGTCTCCGGAGCCGCCGGGGAAGGCGCGGAGGAGGGGACAAGGACGCCGGCCGGCCCGGCTGATGTGGCGAGCCCGGCCCCTGAGGAGGCTGCGTCCACACCAGCACGCCCCAAGAAGCGGAGGTTGCCGAGAGCATAGGGCATCCGGCCGTCCGCTGGGTTCAAGGACACGCCCCTGATTTGTTTTCTGAAAGAAATAATGAGAAAATGAATAGGTCAATTTCCGGTGGCGGGCCTCCGCCTGCCCCGGTGGCGGTTCGGTGTAAGCAACAGGAAGGTGCATCCCACCCATGCGTCTGGTTCCCGGTCAGTTTGTTGTCCATCCTCACCACGGCCCCGCGATCGTCCTCGATCGCCAGGTCCGGCAATTGAAGGGTAAGGACGTCGCGTATGTGGAACTGGAAATCCAGGACAAGGGATTGCGCATCTCCGTTCCCGAATCGATGGTCAAGGACATCGGTGTCCGCGATGTCAGCAGCCACACCCAGGTCCGCAAGCTGATGTCCCTTCTGGCGAAGCCGAGCGAGTACGTCGAGGAGCAGTGGTCCCGCCGGCTGAAGGCCTTCCAGGAGAAGTTGGCGACCGGGGACCTGCCCCGCGTGGCCGAAGTGGTCCGCGACCTGCACCGCCGTCAGGCCGAGAAGGACCTGTCCATGGCTGAGCGCACCCTGTACCGCGATGCCGTGGAGATCCTCGCGGCCGAGGTCGCCATCGTCCTGGACATCTCCGTGGTCGAGGCCGAGGACGTCATGGTCCAGGCCATCGACGGCACACCGCTGAAGGACCTGGGCCTGGACCGCGGCAAGGACTCCAAGCAGGCCGCCTGACCCCCGGGCGACCCCGCGGTGAGAAGAGGCCCGTTTCGCGCTCCGATGGGGCGTGAAGCGGGCCTTCTTTGACCTGCAGTTGAGTGGGTCCTCCAGTTGGATGCTTCAGCGGGCGGCGCGGAAGGCCGCCGTGGCCTGCACGAACGGCTTGACCACAACCTGAGGCCCGACGCCGGCCCTCGGCCCCTGCGCCCCGGCTCCCGTGACGCTGTGGTCGCTGGAGTGCAGCTCGACCTCGACGATCCGCAGGGAGTCGTTCGCCGCGAAGGTGACCCCCGGCTGGAAGTCCTCGGTCGCCGTCGGCCGCTCTGCCTCACGGCCGGGGCCGGCCCCCTGGAGTCCGAGCAGCGTGGACAGCGGTGCCTCGGTCTCAGGCCCGAGGGGCCGGGCGGCCTCACGTTCATAGTGGTCCAGGGCCTCCTGGCTGTTCTTGTCCACGGCGTGGAACCATCCCGTGGCGTGGGCGTACTCCTCCCCGTCGGGGCCCAGCAGTGTGCCTCGGGCCACGCCGCCGAGGGCGTCCACGGCGGGGGCCTGGGTCCAGGTCTCCAGCGTGGATCCGTCGGCCGGGAAGGATCCGGTTAAGTTCAGCTGCAGCTCGGTGGTCACGAGCCAGTCCAGGTCAGGCGCGGCGGCTGTCCGCGTCGCGTGACCACGGGCCGGTGGTCAGGGACCCGATCGGCCCCGGGGCTGATCCGCTGTCCGCCTCATGGATCCGCACGCGCATCAGCCGTTCCGTGCGGCCGAGGGGGGAGATAGCCTTCCTGCCAAGGCGAGCCTGGCGTGGGTGCTGTCCGTTTGGCGCGGTGGCGGGGGCGGTGGTCCGCGGGGCGGTCCCGCCGGTGTCGGTCATCGGATGGGTCATCCCAGCAACCTTTCGTAGACGGGGCGTGGGCAGCACCGGATCCAGACGCCCGCCCGCCCTGTCTGTACGCATGGCGGGCGGGGCAGCATCGTCCCAGGCGGAGATGAACCACCCTTCCACGTAACGGTGCTGGCCGGTGTGACGGCCGTCCTGACCGGGCACAGGTAGTCCTACTGCACCATCACCTGGATCCCCGGGGCCCGTTGACTGCTCCCTTCACGGGCCAAAGACTGGTGAGTGTCCCAGGGAGGCGGACCCCCCTGGGAAAGGCGCTGGAACATCTCTGTTCTGGGGTCGGAATCTTCTGTTTGCCCACCAGGGCGGAAGGAACTGCAATGACCGATCACCACGACATTTTCGCTGGACGCGAGTCCCAGGTTCGGAGCTACTGCCGGTCATTCCCGCATGTTCTGACCACCGGCCTTGGAACCCTCGTGCGGGACACGGAGGGCGAGGAGTACATCGATTTTCTCGCAGGAGCCGGTTCCCTCAATTACGGGCACAACGACCCGGACATGAAGGCCGCCCTGATCGAGTACATCTCCGGCAACGGAATCACCCAGGGCCTTGATCTGCACACAGTGGCCAAGGGCAACTTCCTGACGGCATTCGAGGAACTGATCCTGGAGCCTCGTGGCATGGATTACCGCGTCCAGTTCACCGGCCCGACCGGCACCAACGCCGTCGAGGCGGCTCTCAAACTGGCCCGCAAGGTGACCGGGCGGTCCAATGTGATCGCCTTCACCAATGCCTTCCACGGCGGTAGCGCCGGTTCGCTGGCCGCGACGGGCAACCGCCACCACCGGATGGGCGGCCAGGGCCTCCACAGCGTGACCCGCATGCCCTACGAGGGATACTTCGGCAACGGTGTCGACACCAGTGAGCATCTTGCTCAGATGCTGGCCGATCAGTCGAGTGGAGTTGACACCCCCGCGGCGATCATCCTCGAGACGCTCCAGGGTGAGGGCGGACTCAATGTCGCCTCGTCAGAATGGCTGCAGCGCATCGCATCGATCGCTGCCGAGCACGGAGCCCTACTCATCATCGATGACATTCAGGCCGGCTGCGGGCGCACCGGCACCTTCTTCAGCTTCGAGGACATGGGTGTTCAGCCTGACCTCGTGGTCCTGTCCAAGTCGGTGTCCGGTTTCGGAATCCCGATGTCTCTGTTGCTGATTCGGCCCGAGCTCGACCAATGGCTGCCCGGGGAACACAACGGGACCTTCCGGGGCAACGGCCACGCGTTCATCACGGCGGAGGTGGCGCTGAGGAAGTTCTGGTCGACCGCAGTGTTCGAGGAGACGGTAAGGCAACGTGCCGCCCAGCTGCATGACGGCCTGACCGAAATCTCCGCCATGATTCCCGGCTCACGTGTCAAGGGGCGTGGGATCATGCAGGGATTGGACGTCCTCGATGAGAACGTCTCCACAGCTGTGCGCCAGACCTGCATCGCGAACGGCCTCTTGATCGAGGCGGCCGGGCCCCGCGACGAGGTCATCAAGATCATGGCTCCCCTGACGACCGACGAGGCAACTCTCGATCGGGGCTTGGAGATTCTGCGGGCAGCCGTGGTGGAACACCTGGAAGGCAGTCGCACGCGGGAACTGGTCGGCTGAGGCCGGGCTACAGTGTGCTGCCTCGCCCGGACGTGCCGGTCGATGAGAGACGTCGACCGGCACGTCCGGTGGTTCACCGGCGGGCACTGAAGCGACCCCTTCCAGCAGACAGCCGGAGATCTCCGGGCTACAACATGAGGAACCCATGAAACTGTCAAACCTCCTGAGACGATGGCGCGGCATGGCGGACGACCCCAAGCCGCTGGGCGAGATGCCCGCCGCCTATGAGCATCTGGAGAGATTCCAGGCACTGGCTGACCAACACGGCGACCGGGCCACCGGGACCTCCGGTTACGAGGCGGCGGCACAGTACGTCGAAGAGCAACTTGCCGGTGCCGGCTACCAGAGCATCCGCCAGTACTTCACCTTCAAGCACCGCGGCGGCACGGTCGAGACCTTCAACATCATCGCCGAGACCGAAGCCGGCAGTGCGGACAGCGTGATCATGCTCGGTGCGCACCTCGACGGGGTGCCGGGAGCCCCGGCGATCAACGACAACGCCTCCGGAGCGGCGGCCTTGCTAGTGGCAGCCACAGTGCTCGGCCGAGAGGGTCGCATCAACAACAAAGTACGCTTTGCCTGGTGGGGGGCCGAGGAGTTCTCGAAGTCATACGGCTCCCGGCACTACGTCCGGGACTTGGCCAAGAACAACAGCGGCGAACTGGCCAATATCTCGGCCTACCTGAATTTCGACATGATCGCCTCACCCAACCCGGTCATCGGGGTCTACGACGCACGGGACCCCGAACCGATTCATGCCGTGACCGGTGGTTCGGAGGAGATCATGGGCGTCTTCACCGACTACTTCGATTCCCTCGGCCAGCCCTGGATCGCCACTGACTGGGACTATGACTCGGACCAGATCGCGTTCGTCAAGAAAGGTGTCGCTGCGGGTGGTCTCTACTCCGGGGACAGTGACAAGAAGACCACCCGAGAGGCCCAACTCTTCGGCGGCAGAGCAAAGCGGCCGTGTGACCCCAATTACCACCAGCCGGGAGACGATATCCGCAACGTCGATGTGGAGGCGCTGAGACTCATGACCGACGCGATCGTCCATGTGGCCAGCCGGCTGGCCGAGGACAACAGCGTTCTCCAGGTCACCCTGCAACCGTAGGACCTGGTCCGGGTAGTCCGCTGGGCGGGCTGGCCCACTGGATCGTGGCCGGGTCATTCCGCAGTGTGGTGAAGGTCGTCCTCTGCTCGCGATCCGGTCGTCTCGTCGGTCAGCTGTCGGTCGGCCTCTGTGCGCAGTTTGAAGGCCAGCCGTGCGGCCTCCAGGACCGGGCCGCGCGCCGAGTCCGGCACCTGGTCGCCCGGGTCCAGCTGGTCGAAGACCACGACACCGCCGACACTGACGGCGAAGTCATAGCGCTTCGAGTCGGTCTCCACCGGCCCGGCGCCGAACAAGAGCAGCGACCCAATGCCGCTCGTGGAGACGTCGACGAACATCTCAGCCGGGGTGAATGCCCAGTGCGGGGCCAGCTGGCCGGGCACGGCCTGGGCGCCGGTGATCCGCAGACGGTGCCGCACCGAGACATCCCACCGCCCGCCAGCGTCCGGCCTGGTGTGCGGCTGTCCGGCCGCACGCAGGCGCAACTGGCCCAGGGCGCACCGCGCCCGATGCGCCCACACCACAGGCAATTCCTGGTGGCCGGCTAGCTCCCAGCCGTCCATCTCCAAATGGTGATGGAAGTCAGGGGACCGGTGCACCGTGCCGCGGACAGTCCCGTGAAGCCTGGCACTCAGCGACAGCCGGGTCATGTCCTCGCCCGACCCGTACTCAACCTGCTCCCAATCGTGACGGATCACCGTCTCAGTGAGTTCGAACTCCGCGCCCAATTTCCTGACCCTCGTCTCATCGTCGAACCGCTGTCCCTAGCGACCCCTAGCGACGCGGCGGCATATCCGCGCCATCACCGCAGGTTTGCCCCCACGTGGGGACTGTACCGTCTACGGTGTAACTCCTGCTCTGGACGTATCCGCTGAGTCAGGAGATTGGCCTGGCGCAATCGTAGGTCGTGACGGTGGTCGGCGTCCCGCGGGCCGTGCCGGCGAGGCCACGGACAAGGTTCTGGACGGGGTGGCTGCGGATCAGGAGTATTCGGCGAGTGAAGAATCCATGCAGCTCCCTCAGGGGAAGGGCGTCCGAGCGACACTCACCGTGCCGGCGGCCTGTTGATATAACGGAATGGTAAAGTTCCGAGCCGGTTAGAAGGCGTACTGGCAATTTGCCCGGGCAACCGCCCCAGCCATAGGATGCATCGGCGTGTCAGAGGTGCCCTACTGCCCGGTAAACAGCCTTTCCGGCCCGGAAATCCGCCGAACCCGACTTGTAATCAGTTTTCAGCTCGTTATGGTGGATGGGATGCCATATGATGCAGACACAGCAATCATGACCCGCCCGACAGCCCCCGTACTCCGCCCTCCGCAGACCGCGGATGGAGCTGCGCTGTGGAACATGGCCAAGGACTCCAAGGTCCTCGACCTGAACTCGTCCTACTATTATCTGCTTTGGTGCAGGGACTTCGCGGACACCACGGTGATCGCGGAAATCAACGGTGAGCCCGCCGGATTCGTCACCGGTTACATCCGGCCCGACTCTCCCACCACCCTGATGGTGTGGCAAGTGGCCGTCACAGAAGCCGCCCGCGGCCTTGGACTCGCTTCCCGCATGTTGGACGCACTGGTGACCCGGACAAACGCTGAGGCCTTGGAGACCACCATCGCGGCCCACAACGAGGCCTCTTTGCGGTTGTTCGCGAGCTTCGCCAGGAGATATGGGGCGGACGAAGAGATCACCCCACTCATCACTGCGGAGATGTTCCCCGACGACTTCGAGACCGAATACCTGCACCGCATCGCGCCCATCGCGCAGTAGTGGTCACCGCAGTGGCCTGCCCGCCCGGCATGTTCGATCAGCCGGGCGGCGGTCCCGCGCCACCGCCCCGATGACTTCCACGACCGATACCGGCCCACCCGCTGGGTAAGAAAGGGATGCATAATGGACACCACCGTCTTTTCCACCGTTGAATCAGAGGTCCGCACCTATAGCCGCGGCTGGCCCACCGTTTTCGCCCAGGCCAAGGGTGCCGTCCAGACCTCCGAAGACGGGACCGAGTACCTGGACTTCTTCTCCGGTGCCGGAGCCCTGAACTACGGGCATAACCACCCGAAGCTGCAGGCGGCCCTGGTCGACTACATCTCCAGCGACGCCCCTGTGCACTCGCTCGACATGATGACCCCGGCCAAGCGCGATTTCCTGCAGACATTCAACGACCTCATCCTGCAGCCGCGGGGCCTGGACTACAAGGTCATGTTCCCTGGTCCGACGGGTACCAACACCGTGGAGGCCGCCCTCAAGCTGGCCCGCAAGGTGACCGGGCGCCAGCACATCCTGTCCTTCACCAACGCGTTCCACGGCATGACCCTCGGGGCGCTGTCCGTGACCGGCAACTCCATGAAGCGCAGGGGCGCCGGTATTCCGCTGACCAACAGCTCGAAGATCCCGTACGACGACTACCTCGGCGGTGTGACCACCGACTTCCTGTGGCTAGAGCGCGTCCTCGAGGACTCCGGTTCCGGCGTGGACAAGCCGGCCGCGATCATTGTGGAAACCGTCCAGGGCGAGGGCGGCGTGCGTGCCGCGCGGGCCGAGTGGCTCAAGGGGCTCTCCGAACTCTGCGCCAAGCACGAGATCCTGCTGATCGTCGACGATGTCCAGGCTGGCTGCGGCCGCACCGGGACCTTCTTCAGCTTCGAGGAGGTCGGCTTCACCCCGGACATCGTCTGCGTCTCCAAGTCGATCTCCGGCTATGGGCTGCCTATGGCGTTGACCCTGTTCCGCCCCGAGCTGGACGTGTGGTCCCCGGGTGAGCACAACGGCACCTTCCGCGGCAACAACCCCGCCTTCATCACGGCCACGGCCACCCTGAAGGAATTCTGGGCCGACGACTCCTTCCAGAAGGGCCAGCTGGCCGAGGCCATCGCCACCGTGCACGGCGCCCTGGAGCAGATCGCCGGCTCCATGGAGGGTGCGACCGTCCGCGGTCGCGGACTGCTGGCAGGTCTGCACTTCGAGGACATCGAGGTAGCCGGCAAAGTGGCCGCCGAGTCCTTCCGGAACGGGCTGCTCGTGGAGACCTCCGGCCCCGACGACGAGGTCCTGAAGCTGATGCCAGCCCTGACCACGCCGAAGGCTGAACTCGAACGCGGCATGGGCATCATTGCCGCCGCCGTGGCCGAAGTGACCGGCACCGACATCGCGTACCGGGCAGGCAACGGTGACCTCGCCGGCGCCGCCTGAACGACATCCCACGGACCAGACTTCCCCCACCGAAAGGAACCTCACATGCTGGTGACCAACCTGAACGACTTGAACGACACCGAGCGCGACATCAAGTCCGAGACCTGGCGCTCACGCCGCATGGTGCTGGCGCGCGAGGGGGTCGGCTTCTCCTTCCACGACACCGTGATCTACGCTGGCACCACCTCCACGTTCCACTACGCGAACCACATCGAGGCCGTGTACTGCGTGCAGGGTAAAGGCACCTTGACCAACGAGGTGACTGGCGAGGTGCACGAGGTCAAGGACGGCACCATGTACCTCCTGGACGGCAACGAGAAACACACGGTCCGCGCCACCACTGAGTTGCGCATGGCCTGCGTCTTCAACCCGCCGGTGACCGGCCGCGAGACCCACGATGCCAACGGCGTCTACCAGCTGGTGTTCGAGGAGGGCTCGGACCGCAAGGTGCCGAAGAAGGCCAATGTGGAAACCGAGGCAATGGCCTGATGGCCTGATCCCCGCCCGGTAACACAGAGGGGGCGCGCCGTCGTCGTGGTTGGTATGGAACCAGCACGACGGCGGCGCGCCTCCCGTCTTGTCTCTTGTCAGCGTCAGGTGGAGGAGGGGCCGTTCCGTGGCTCGCGGGTGATGCCGTCGGGGGTTCCACGAGCGGTCCCGTTTGTGGTGGTGGTGGGGGCGGTGTCGGGGGTTCCCTCGATCACGACGAGCCGGGCGCCCCTGACGGCCCGGGTCACGATCAGCTCGAGAGGGCCCTGGCCGACCGACCGGCGCCAGATCCAGGCGAACGTGGCCGCCACTACCAGGTGCACCACGAACCACGCGGTGGGTTCGTCATAGTGGACCTCCGGGGCCAGGGCGAGCAGGTGGGCGGAGTAGAGGGTCAGGGTCATGGCACCCATGGCCGCCAGGGGTGCCAGCCACCGCCCGGCCTTGGCCCCGATGAGCAGGAACAGAGCCAGCACCAGGAGCGCCATGCCGAGGCTGGAGGCGATGGCCAGGGTAGCACCAGAATGGGGGGTCGCGATGGCCAGCCACCACCCGGAGGTGTCGGGCAGGATGCTCGGGCCGAACATGAGGGCCTCGTCGAGACTGTCCCGGGTCATGTCCGGGGTCTCCAGCAGTGCCTCGTAGCCACCTACGGCATGGAGCAGCAGGGAGGAAGCGAGGTTGGCCAGGACAGCCAGGGCCGCGCCGGCCCCGGCGATGATGGCCTGGATCCGGGTGCTGCGCAGGTTAAGCCGTCCGAGGCCCAAGCCGACCAGGATGAAGGGCATGAAGGACAGTGCCGGATACGATCCGGTGATCAGCAGTTCCGAGGCCACGCCGGCTGGCTCGGTGAACAGCGTCACCAGGGTGTGGTTGTAGAGCGAGGAACCAGGCAGCACCGGATACAGCTGTTGTATCAGGATCGGTGAGACGACGGCGAAGGCGGCTGCACTAAGGAAGAGCGTCCCGATTCCGAAATGGAGGAACGGGATGGCCAGCAGGAAGAACGCCGAGTAGTAGAGCAGGATGCCGTAGGCCGGGGGGTCCGCCGGCATGATCGCCGCGATCGCCAGGGCCACGATGCCGATCATCACGGCCCGCACCGCCACCCCCACCCGGTCCGCGTTCATCTGCCGTCCACGGTGTTGCGTTCGCCCGCCGGAGGACAGGGCCAGACCGACGCCGGCTAGCAGCGCGAAGAGCGCGGCCGAGTCCCCGCCGAACAGCGTCCACGCGAGGGTCGGATCACTGGTGTCCCCCACCGCGGAGGGATAGAGGTGGACGGCCATTAATCCGATCAGCGCCAGGCCGCGCGCGGCATCAATGCCGACTAGGCGGTTCTTGGGCTTCGGGGGCGACATGGTGCCCTCGCTTGCTGTCATGTCCTGCATGAGCACTACCAAGCCCGTCCTTGTTCGTCGTGCGCTGTTGATGTTGCTGCCGGAGCCAGGGCGCCACGGCTTCCCCCACATTCCTTACATCGCCGCAAGGGCGTGCCGCGAGGTGCACATCCCTGAAGGTGGGCGAAGGCACCGGTACGGACCACAGGAGAAATGTCTTCGGATCCACCGTACGAGATGTCTGCCCCTTGCAGCAGGGTCCGCACTACTCGATGTCCGCCGTGAGACCACGTGGCCATCTCCGTTCCACCTCTTGACCGGCCGGTTCCGCCACCCTGAACGGCCACGTCAGCACGGGGTCCGGGGGAGCAAGTAGTGACGTTTCAGACAGAACCGGGGCGGACGAATCATTTCTGTGACCGCGGTATCGATCCAGCCTGTCGAGTAGGGCCCCACCGGGTGCGGCGCCGTCGGTGATCCCCTCTACCGCTGGATGGTCGGGGTATGGCTCCCTGATGGTTGGTACATCACCGCTGTGGGAGAACATTGGTCGCACTGACCTGGGAAGGTGGCGCACCGCGGGCTTCGCACACCCCTCGCCGGCAGATCCCCGGGTGCAGGATCTCCGAGTGTTCTACAGCCATGCCAGTGGACCATTCGGGTGCCAGGCGGGTATCTCGCACAGATGTGCCGATGGCCGGTCCCTCCATAGCTTGAGAAATAGCTTGAGAAGCGGCGTGTCATCTCCCAGCGCGTCGAGGACCACCACAGAAATGCGAGGCACTGATGGCTCCGGAAGAGAGCGTCCATATTGCATCGGACATACCCACCAGGCTGGCCCCCGAGGTGACGGTGCAGATCCGAAACCTGCCCTTGCAGACCGAACAGTTGACCGCGCAGGCCGCGCGCACATCCTCTCCCGGCATCGATTCGCAGACAGCGGAGGAAGACGTTCACGACGCGACCACGGCCACTCTGGACCGGTTGCTGCTGCAGTCCGCCCACCACCACCATGGGATTCGGTGGTCTCCGGGAGAGCGTATGGAAACGCTCTTCGAGGAACGCTGCGACGTGCTGCGCGATGAAGGTCGATCGGGCCAGCTGGCCGTCGACACCGGAGACGTGAAGCTCACCTATGACGAACTGGACGCGCGGGCCAACCAGCTTGCCCGGCACCTCCTGGCAGTCGGAGCACAGGCCGGCGACCGCGTCGCGCTGTTGTTTGATGACGCCGTGTGGTCCTACGTCTCGATGCTGGCGGTGCTGAAGATTCAGGCGGCATATGTGCCACTGGACGCCGGCTTCCCCGCCGACCGGATGGGGTACATCATGGAGGACTCTGGGGTCAGCAGCGTGCTGACCCTGAGTCATCTGGAGGGTCTCTTGCCGGAGGGTGAAACCCGTGCCCTGGTCCTGGACACTGTCGATGTGGACATTGTCGGCCAACCGGACCACCGGCTCACGGTGATCGAAAAGCCCGAACCGGTCGAGGACCTGGCCTATGTCATCTACACCTCGGGATCCACCGGCCGTCCCAAGGGAGTGGCCATCGAACATCCCAGCATCTGTAACTTTCTGCGGGTCGCCGCCGAGGTCTACGGTTACCAGGGCGACGACCGTGTCTACCAGGGGCTGACGATCGCCTTCGATTTCTCCATCGAGGAGATGTGGGTGCCGTGGATGGTCGGTGCGACGCTGATTCCGAAACCGAGCTCGAGGAGTCTCCTCGGGGCCGACCTCGAACAGTTCGTGATCGACCACCGCATCACCGCAATGTGCTGCGTGCCGACCCTGCTGGCCACCCTCGAAGAAGACCTTCCAGGCCTGCGTTTCCTCCTCGTCTCCGGTGAGGCCTGCCCGCGGGACCTGGCCGAGCGCTGGCACCGGCCGGGCCGCCGATTCCTGAATGTCTACGGGCCCACTGAGACCACAGTGACCGCCACGATGGAGCTTCTCCAGCCCGGCAAGCCGATCACCCTCGGCCAGCCCCTGCCGACCTACACGACCATGATCCTGGATCCCGATGAGCCACGCGCCCTGGAACCGGGCCAGATGGGCGAGCTCGGCATCGCCGGGATCGGTCTCGCCATGGGGTACCTCAATAACCCGGAGAAGACGGATGCCGTCTTCATCGACGACTTCATGGACATCCCGAACAACCCCTCCGGACGCATCTACCGCAGTGGTGACCTCTGCCGCGTCAATGAGCACGGGGAGATCGAGTACCACGGCCGCATCGACACCCAGGTCAAGATCCGCGGATACCGGATCGAGCTGTCGGAAATCGAATCGGTGCTCCTGCAAGTCCCCGGGATCGCGCAGGCCGTGGTCGAGACCCATGAATCAGCACCCGGGATGACCGAGCTCGCCGCGTTCTACACGCTGCGCAGTGACGTCTCCTCGCTCGCGCCGCAGGTGATCCAAGAGGAGCTTCGCGATCGGTTGCCGGGCTACATGGTCCCGGCCTTCTACGAGCGGCTCGAGACCATGCCGATGCTGCCCAGTGACAAGGCCGACCGCAAGAGCCTGCCGAAGCCCCTCACCCGGGTGAGCACTGTGGTCGACTCCGAGTACTTCCAGCCCGCAACTGAGACTGAGGCCACGCTGGCCGGGTGGCTTGCTGCCGTGCTGGGAACGGACCGCGTTTCCGTCGAGGCACACATCTTCGACGACCTCGGGGCCAACTCCCTGCTCATAGCACGCCTATCCGCCAGGCTGCGCAAGCAGACCGACCTGCCGCCGGTCGGCGTGCAGGACATCTACCAGCACCCAACGGTCAGGCAGCTCGCTGCGGCGATCGATGCGCCGACCGGTCCAGCGACCTGGGCCGAACCCTATGCGCCGCCCGCGCCCGGTCGTGGCAGCACCCTAGAGTCCGTACTTTGTGGTGTTCTGCAGGCTGTGCTCGCCATCGGCTACTCCTACGCCCTCATGGCGGTCGCCGTGTCCGGCTACGACTGGGTCACTGGCGGTGAGGGTGTCCTGGCGATCTGGGGGCGTGCGATCGTCTTCACCGTCGGATTCTTCGTGGCCCTGTCCGTGATGCCGATCCTGCTGAAATGGATCGTCATCGGTCAGTGGAAGGAACAACACATCCGGATTTGGAGCCTGGCGTATGTCCGATTCTGGTTCATCAAAGCCCTGGTCAATCTCAACCCGTTGATGGCCTTCGTCGGGACCCCGATCATCCCGTTCTACCTGCGGCTCCTGGGCGCCAAGGTCGGTTCCAATGTCCTGATCCTGACCCCGGTCATTCCGGTGGTCACCGACCTGCTGACCATCGGCGACAACACGGTCATCAACAAGAACACCCGCTACAACGGCTATCGTGCGCACGACGGGTGGATCCAGACTGGTCCGGTCACGCTCGGCAGGGACGTCTACGTCAGTGAGAAGTGCGTTCTGGACATCGGCTCCACCATGGGCGACGGCGCGCAGCTGGGGCACACGTCCTCCCTGCAGAGGACCCAGTTCATTCCTGCGGGCGAGAGTTGGCACGGCTCACCCGCGGTCCCGGCCACCGTGGAATACCGCAGGGCCTCGCCGATGCAGGTCAGCAGGCGTCGTCGGATGACCTACAGTGCGCTCGTCCTGCTCGGCGCCACGGCGGGGCTCAGCCCCCTGGTCGTGCTGGCGATCGCGCTGCTCGTCCCCGCCTACCTGGACACCGGCCATCTGGACTATGCGAACCCACGGTTCTACGTGGACCTGGTGATCGTCGCGTTCCTCGTGCTGACCGTCGGCCTGCTCGCCACCTTGGCCGGTGTCTTCCTGATTCCGCGACTGCTCAACATCCTGATCGATCAGGGAAAGACGTATCCGCTCTTCGGACTGCACTATGCCGCCCACCGGGCGATCCTCGGGTTGACCAACGTCGAACGGTTCATGCACGTCGTTGCGGACAGCTCACTGGTCGTGCACTACCTCCGCCTGCTGGGTTACAAGCAGCCCAATCTGATCCAGACCGGATCGAATTTTGGGCCGGAACTCGCACACGAGAACCCCTTCCTGACCACCATTGGATCCGGAACCATGGTCTCCGACGGACTCTCGATCATGAACGCCGACTACTCCAGCACGTCCTTCCGCGTGTCTGAAGTGACCGTCGGGGCGAACAGTTTCTTCGGCAACGACGTCCCGTATCCCGCCGGTGCGCGCGCCGGGGACAACGTCCTCTTCGGCACGAAGGCAATGGTGCCCATCGATGGCACGGTCCGTGAAGACGTCGGCCTGCTGGGTTCACCGGCTTTCGAGATCCCCAGGACCGTCGAACGCGACGCGGAGTTCCACAAGGTCGACAGCCCGGAGGAGATCGCCCGCAAGCTGCCGGCCAAGAACAGGCACAACGGTGTGACGATCGGACTCTTCCTGCTCAGCCGGTGGGTCCTCGTCCTCGCCGGCCTGATGGCGGCCTCGGTCGTTCTTGCGTTCCCGACGGAGATCACCGGCCTGGGTCTCTTCGTGGGCACCATGGGCTTCTTCGCCTTCATGATCGCCTTCCTCATCCTGCTCGAACGAGCCTCTACCGGATTCAAGCCGATGGTCCCGACGGTCTGCTCGGTCTACGATGTGAGGTTCTGGCGTCACGAACGGTTCTGGAAGTTCATCACATACCCGTTGCCGTTCCTCGATGGCACTCCGTTCAAGCCCGTGTTCTGGCGACTGCAGGGCGTGCAGATGGGCAAGCGCGTCTTCGATGACGGCTGCTGGATCCCGGAGAAGACCCTGGTGACCGTCGGCGACGACGCGGTTCTCAATGCCAACGCCATCGTGCAGTGCCACTCGATGGAGGATGGCGTCTTCAAGCTCGATGCCATCAGCATCGGCAACCGGGTCACCGTCGGCGTGGGCGTCTACGTGCACTATGACGTCGAGATGGGTGACGATTCCGTCCTTGAGGCGGACTCCTTCCTGATGAAGGGAACGCAGGTACCGGCGGGTGCCCGGTACGGCGGCAACCCCGCACAGGAGATCTCCGTGTGACCCGTCACCAGTGGGTCCCCGGGCGCTTCGCTCTAGGTGCAGAGCCGCTTATCCTGCATGGATCACGTTTCGCGCAAAGGACGACATGAATCACCGCAGGAAACGGACGAAGGTTGTTGTCGTTCTGTCGCTTGGTGTGCTTGCTGTCCTCGTGGCGCTGGTCCTGGTGCGGGTCGTTGGGGACAGGCAGGTGTCCGATGCCTTGAGGCATCTGGAGGAGTTCCAGGAGCTGGCTGATGAGTACGGGGACCGTGCGACCGGTAGCCCCGGGTACGAGGCCGCGGCCGAGTACGTCGAAGAGCAGCTCGAGGATGCTGGCTATGAAAGCGACCGCCAGTACTTCACCTTCGAGAATCGCGGCGAGGAGTATGAGAGCTTCAATATCATTGCCGAGACTGACACCGGCAGCGACGAGAACGTGGTGATGCTCGGGGCCCACCTGGACGGGGTGGAAGACAGCGCGGCGATCAACGACAATGCCTCCGGAGTAGCGGCACTGTTGGAGGCGGCGAAGGAGGTCGGCCGGCAGGACGGGATCAACAACAAGGTTCGCTTCGTGTGGTGGGGAGCCGAGGAGTTTCCGGAGTCGTACGGTTCCCGGCACTACGTCAAGGAGCTGGCCGAGGACAACGGCGACGGACTCGACAGCATCGCTGCCTACCTGAACTTCGACATGGTCGCCTCGCCCAACCCGGTGATCGGGGTCTACAACGCCCGGGGTGCCGGCCGACCCTGGCTCGAGGTGCCCGAAGGCTCGGAAAAGGTCATGGAGGTCTTCACCGACTACTTTGGCTCCCGGGACCAGCCCTGGACGGCCACCACCTGGAACATGGCTTCCGACCAGGTGGCGTTCATCCGGGAGGATGTTGCCGTGGGTGGGCTGTTCACCGGCAGCGACGTGGAGAAATCCGCCCGGGAAGCCCGCATCTTCGGCGGTGAGGCAGGACGGCCCATGGACCCCAATTACCACTCCCCGGGTGACGACCTCGACAACATCGACCCGGAGGCGCTGGACCTGATGACCGACGCGATCATCCACGCCGCCACGAGGCTGGCCCAGGACACCAGCGCCCTCGACTGAGCCCGATGACCCGAGCTGGGGTGTTAGGCACCGCGGCCCGGTACTCCGTCCCCCCTCCTTGCGGGGATCGGGGCGCCGGGCCACAGTGGTATGTGGGGTGACGGGGCATAGTAGGGCCCGCACCCGTGTGGTGAGAACCACCGAAACCGCGCAGAACACCGAAGGTTAGGAGAAGACCGATGACTGCAACGGCAACGCAGAACAGAATCGACACCTACCCCACCCGGAATAATGGTGAGGTCAAGGTCATGCCCCGCGAGGATGCGGTGGTGTGGGGATCCGCGTCAGACGGCCCGCTGGACCAGGCGACCCTGGACGGGTTCGACGCCCGAGGGTACCTGTCGATCGACCGGCTGGTCAGCGACGACGAGGTGGCGGAGTTCCACCGAGAACTCGAACGCCTTTCGCAGGACCCGCAGGTCCGGTCGGACGAGCGCTGTGTGATCGAGGCCAGCAGCCAGGAGGTCCGCTCCGTCTTCGACGTGCACCGCATCAGCCCGGTGTTCAAGAGGATCGCCAACGACCCACGGGTGGTGGACCGTGCGCGGCAGCTGCTGGGCTCAGACGTGTACGTCCACCAGTCCCGGGTGAACTTCAAGCCCGGCTTCGAGGGCAAGGAATTCATGTGGCACTCCGACTTCGAGACGTGGCACGCGGAGGACGGCATGCCCGCCCCCCGGGCCGTCAGCATCTCGATCTCGATGACGGACAACTACTCCTACAACGGGCCCCTGATGATCATGCCGGGTTCACACCGCGAGTACGTCTCCTGCGACGGGGCGACCCCAGAGGACAACTACCTCAAGTCCCTGGTCATGCAGGGCGCTGGGACCCCGAGCAAGGAGATCCTGACGGACTTCTACGATCGCTACGGGATCGACGTGATGGAGGGCCCGGCCGGTGGCGCTGTCATGTTCGACAGCAATTGCATGCACGCGTCCAACGGCAACGTCACCCCGTTCCCGCGCTCCAACGTGTTCATCGTGTTCAACTCGGTGGAGAACACCATCGAGGAACCGTACGCTGCGGCCAAGCCACGGCCCGAGTTCGCCGGCTCGACCGACTTCACTCCAGCCGGACTGCGGTAGGGCACGGGCTCACGGCCCGGGTGCCCGCTCCAGCTGGGGGCGGGCACCCGGGCCGCTGTGGCTCAACGGTCCTCCGATGCCCCCAGCGCCTGCGGGTTCTCGGGATTTCTGACTGAGGCGGCCTGGCCTGCGTGGGTCGCCTCGTCGACCAGGGGCGCATCCTCCGGATGTGCGGCCAGGTGTTCGCGGTGTGCCTCGTCCACATGCAGGTCGGATCCCTCCACGGATTTGGGCACCAGGGACACGGCCACGAAGGAGACGATGGCCAGCGCGGCGATGTAGACGCCGATGGTCCAGCTGGCACCGGTGCGGTTCAGCAGCAGCTGGGCGATCATCGGGGCGAAGGCGCCGCCAATGATCGAGCCGAAGGCATAGCCGATGGACACGCCGGAATAGCGGACGTTGGCGGGGAACATCTCGGCATAGAGTGCGGACTGCGGGCCGTACGAGGGGCCGAGGCCGATGGTGAGAATGACGATGGCCAGCGTGAACGGGGGCAGTGAGGCCGTGTCCAGCAGGAACCACATGGGGATCGCCCACAGGATGATGATGCCGTAGCCGATCTGGAAGGTGCGGATCTTGCCGATCCGGTCACCGAGTCTGCCGCCCAGCATGGTGAACGCCAACCAGCCGAGGCCGCCGATGAAGGAGGCCACGAGCGTGGACTCCCGGCTCATGCCCAGTACGTTGGCACCGTAGGAGGCGAAGAACGCGATGACCAGGTAGCCGGCCGCGTTGTTGGCGGCGAAGATCAGGGCGGCCAGGATGACGTTCTTCTTGTGGTTCTTCAGGAGCACGCCCAGGGGAGCGGCGGACTCCTTCTTGCGGAGCTGCATCTCCTTGAACACCGGGGACTCGTCCACGGCGCGCCGGATGAGGTATCCCACGAGGATCAGCACCACGGAGGACAGGAACGGGATGCGCCAGCCCCAGGCCATGAAGGCCTCCTCGGACATGGAGCTGGTCAGTAGCGTCATGAAGGCGGTGGCCAGCAGCATGCCGATCGGGACCCCGATCTGCGGGTAGGAGCCGAAGGTGCTGCGCAGATTGCGCGGGGCGTGCTCGACCGACATCAGGGCGGCTCCACCCCATTCGCCGCCGGCAGAGAAGCCCTGGATGATGCGCAGGAAGATCAGGAGGATCGGAGCCCAGACGCCGATCACGGCGTGGGTGGGCAGCATGCCGATCAGGGCCGTGGCCCCGCCCATGCCGATCAGGGTGATCACCAGGATCATCTTGCGTCCGTACTTGTCCCCTAGGTGGCCGGCGATGATTGCGCCGAGGGGGCGGAAGAGGAAGCTGATGCCCAGGGAGGCCCAGGAGACCACCTGGGCCAGCGGCGCGTTCTCCTCGGCCAGCGGCGCGAAGAACAGTGGCGCCAGCACGAAGGCCGCGGCCTGGGCATAGATGAAGAAGTCGTACCACTCGATGGTGGTGCCGACGAGGGTGCCGGCGAGGACCTTGCGCTCCTCGGCGCTGCGCCGCGGGCGGGCTGCCGCCGCGGTCTGTGGATCTGCCATGGTGAGCTCCAGACGAGGGGTGGGATGCTGAGGACGGTGCGGATTAGTGACTGACCGTTCGGTCACCGGACGATGATAATCCACTCTTGTGAGTCACGCCACATGAATCTCGTGACGATTGGCCTGGTTGACCGAGCGCGCGGAGGGTGCGAATCTAATAGTGAACGATTGGTCGGTAATTCTCTGCCGTCCGGCCAGCGAATTCCTGCATCCCCTCGAACGGAGACGAAGTGAGCGAAGCATTCCTGATCGGAGGTGCCCGCACGCCGGTCGGCCGGTACGGAGGTGCCCTCTCCTCCGTCCGGCCGGACGACCTGGCCGCCCTGGCCATCCGCGCCACCGTCGAGCGAGCCGGGCTGGACCCGGCCTCGGTCGATGAGGTCATCTACGGCAACGCCAATGGCGCGGGCGAGGAGAATCGCAATGTCGCCCGGATGGCCTGGTTGCTGGGCGGCTACCCGGATCACGTCCCTGGCATCACCGTCAACCGCCTCTGTGCCTCCGGCATGAGTGCCATCCAGATGGCCACCCACATGATCCAGGCCGGTGCGGCCGAGATCGTGGTGGCCGGCGGCGTCGAGTCCATGTCCCGTGCCCCCTGGGTCATGGAGAAGCCGGCCACGCCGTTCGCCAAGCCGGGCGAGGTCGTGGACACCTCCATCGGCTGGCGCTTCACGAACCCGGCCTTCCTGTCCGACGAGTACTCCCGCGGCGGCAAGGCCACCTACTCCATGCCGGAGACGGCCGAGGAGGTCGCCCGGGTCTACAACACCTCGCGCGAGGACTGCGACGCCTTCGCCGTCCGGTCCCACGAACGCGCCCTCGCCGCCATCGAGGCCGGACGCTTCGCCGACGAGATCGTGCCCGTCACCGTGGTGGGACGCAAGGGTGCCGAGACGGTGGTGGACACCGATGAGGGGCCCCGGCCGGGCACCTCGGCCGACGTCCTCGCCGGGCTGCGTCCCGTGGTGAAGGGCGGCAGCGTGGTCACCGCCGGCAACGCCTCCACCCTGAATGACGGGGCATCCGCGATCATCGTCGCCTCCGAGGCCGCCGTGGCGAAGTACGGGCTCACGCCTCGTGCCCGGGTGCTGGCGGGCGCCTCGGCCGGGCTCGCTCCCGAGATCATGGGCATGGGCCCGGTCCCCTCCTCCCGCAAAGTGCTGGAACGCACGGGCACCACGGTCGGTGACCTCGCCGCCGTCGAACTCAACGAGGCCTTCGCCTCGCAGTCCCTGGCGAGCCTGCGCGAGCTGGGCCTGGACGCCGGAACGGTGAACAACGACGGCGGCGCGATCGCCCTCGGACACCCGCTCGGCTCATCCGGGTCCCGGATCGTGGTGACGCTGCTGGGCCGGCTCGAGCGCGAGGCGTCCCCGGGCGCGCGGGGCCTGGCCACGATGTGCGTCGGCGTCGGTCAGGGTGCGGCGTTGCTGGTGGAGGCGGTCTGATGGCCTCGCTGGATGCTCTGGACACGGCTAGCTTCACGACGTTGGTGGTGGAGGAGTGCGAGGACCGACTGGTGGTTCGGTTGCGCCGGCCCGAGGTGCGCAATGCGATCGACCAGGTGATGGTCGATGAGCTGCACTCGGTCTGTGCCCACCTGGAGCGGACGCCGAAGGTGCTGGTCCTCACCGGCACGCCCTCGGACGCCGATGCCGGCGTCAAGGGGGTCTTCGCCTCGGGGGCGGACATCGCCCAGTTGCGCCAGCGCCGCCGGGACGATGCGTTGGCCGGGATCAACTCCACGATCTTCGATCGGCTCTCTCGGTTGCCGATGCCGGTGATCGCCGCCCTGGACGGATACGCCCTGGGTGGCGGCGCGGAGTTGGCGTATGCTGCGGACTTCCGCATCGGCACTGCGGCGCTGCGGATGGGCAACCCGGAGACGAACCTGGGCATCATGGCAGCCGCAGGGGCGACCTGGCGGCTGAAGGAACTCGTCGGCGAGCCGCTGGCCAAGCAGATCCTGCTGGCCGGCCGAGTCCTCACCGGAGCCGAGTGCCTGGCAGCCGGATTGATCAGCGAACTGGTCGAGCCCGAACAGCTCCTCGACGCTGCGCACTCGTTGGCGGACCGGATCGGTGCACAGGACCCGCTGGCGGTGCGGATCACCAAGTCCGTGTTCCATGCCCCGCGGGAGGCCCATCCGGTGATCGACACCCTGGCCCAGGGCATGCTCTTCGAGTCCGAGGCGAAGTTCGACCGCATGCAGGCCTTCCTCGACCGCAAAGCCAGCACGACCAGCGAGACCAGCACGACCAGCAAAACCAGCACGGACAACACCAGCCGGGAGCAGTCATGAGTAGTGCAGAGTCCGCAATGGTTCCGGCCAGGGTCGGGGTGCTCGGTGGCGGGCGGATGGGTGCCGGTATCGCCCATGCGTTCCTGATCAAGGGTGCCGAGGTGGTCGTGGTCGAGCGTGATGAGGCGGCTGCGGCTGCGGCCCGTGAACGGGTGAGCGCGTCGGCGGCGGCCTCGATCGAGCGCGGCGTGCTGGAGGGACCGCTGGAGCAGGTTCTGGACCGCCTGACCGTATCCCTGGAGCGACGTGACTTCGCCGACCGGGAACTGGTGATCGAGGCGGTTCCGGAGGACTGGGAGCTGAAGGTCTCCTCCCTCAAGGACGTCGAGCGGCATCTGGGGGACGGGGTGGTGCTGGCCTCGAACACCTCGAGCCTGTCCGTCACCGGACTCTCGGCCGAACTGGTGCACCCGGAGAACTTCCTGGGGTTGCATTTCTTCAACCCGGTCCCGGCCTCGGCCCTGATCGAGGTCGTGGTCGGAGCCCAGACCGCCCCAGAATGGGTGGCAGCGGCCCGGGCGTGGACCGCGGGACTGGGCAAGACCGCCGTCGTGGTCAATGACGCTCCGGGCTTCGCCTCCTCCCGCCTCGGGGTCGCGATCGCGCTGGAGGCCATGCGCATGGTCGAGGAAGGGGTGGCCACGGCCGAGGACATCGACAATGCCATGGTCCTGGGCTACAAGCACCCCACCGGGCCGCTCAAGACCACGGACATCGTCGGCCTGGACGTGCGGCTGGGAATCGCCGAGTACCTGGCCTCCACCCTCGGTGAGCGCTTCGACCCGCCCCAGATCCTGCGGGACAAGATCGCCGCCGGCGAGCTCGGCCGCAAGACCGGTCAGGGCTTCTTCACCTGGAACTAACTCGAGTGGGACAAGAATCGCGGTGCCGGGTGGTGCCGCGCCGTCCGCGTGGAAAGGCCTTGCCGTCATCCTGCAGGGCGGCGTCGTGCTGCACAGTGGTTCGGACGTCGGGTCCCTCAGGGTGAGAGCAGGCGGAGGGCGGCCAGCACATACGCCCTGGCCGCCAGGGCAAGCTCGCCGACGCCCACGGACTCATCGACCTGGTGGGCCTGGTCGTTGAGGCCCCCGGGGCCCATGACGACAGTGGGTACTCCGAGGCCCTGGGCGATGAATCCGCCGTCACATGCCGCGGACCATCCTCCGATGCCTTCCGGTCCGCCGGCGTCCTGGACGGCGCTGTGGACCGCTGACACGAGGGGGTGCTCCACGGGGGTGCGGAATCCCGGCATGGACATCGTGACCGTGCCCTCAAGGGTGATCCCGTCGCCGGTGATGCCGGCCAGATCCGCCGCGGAGAGCAGTTCGGCGAGGATCACGTCGGGGTTCTCGCCGGGCATCAGCCGGCGGTCGACCCACAGCTTGCATTCCGGTGCGACCATGGAGGTGGCCCGGCCGCCGTCGATCCGTCCGACATTCCAGGTGGCAGAGCCCAGGAGGGGATCCTGGTGGAGGGACTGGCGGTCGTGGTCGTCCTGGACGAGGGCGATGAGGCGGCTGGCGGCCACGATGGCGCTGCGCCCGTCAGCCGGACGGCCCGAGTGGGCGGGCACCCCGGTGATCTCCAGTTCAAGGAAGGCGTCGCCCCGGCAGGCCACGACCGTCTTCAGGTCGGTGGGCTCGGCGACGATGCAGCCGGCGAACTCCCGGCGGAGGCCCCGCTTGGTCAGGTGCCGGATGCCCAGTCCCAGGCCCTCCTCGTCGACCGTGCAGGCCAGCCGAACCGGCCCGCTGAGCGGCACCTGGGCACGCTTCAGGGCGTCCATTGCAGTCAGGACGGCAGCGAGGCCGCCCTTCATGTCGGAGGTGCCGCGGCCGTAGATGCGGCCGTTCTCGACGACGGATTCGAACGGTGAACGCGTCCAGCCCGGGCCGGCCGGCACGACATCGGAGTGGCCCAGGAACAGCAGCCCGGGGCCGTTCCCGACGACGCCGCCGGAGGGCAGTTCGATCTCCATGTTCGGCCGGTGCGGCACGACCATGTCGACGCAGGCGTGCATGCCGCGGGCGTGCCCGGCAGCTTGCAGGGCACGGGCGGTCTTGCTCTCGTTGCCGCCGGGGTTCTCCCCGCCGGCATCCACCAGGGTGCGGGTCAGGTCGATCAGGGCCTGCTCGTCCACGAGATTAAGGACGTCCTGCTCGAAGGGGGTCGGTGTATAGGTCAGCTGTTCGATGGTCACGGGGTTACTTCCTCACCAACTGCCGGGGGAATGAGGTGAAGGTCTCCACCCCCGTGCCCGTGACGCGGATTGATTCGGACACCTCGTAGCCATATCCGGTCATCCACATCCCGCAGATCAAGTGCAGAGTCATGTTCTCGGACAGCATGCTCTCTTCATCGGGCCGGATGCTGACAGTACGCTCGCCCCAGTCCGGTGGGTAGCCGATGCCTATGGAGTACCCCAGTCGGCTGGGCTTCTCCAGCCCGTACCGGGCCAGGGTCAGGTTCCACACGCGGGACATCTCCCGCACGGGGACACCGGCGGCGGTCACATCGAGAACCGCCTGCAGCCCGACGGCGACGGCCTCCTCCAGCAGGAGCAGGTCGCTCGGAGGGGCGCCGAGCATCACCGTCCGGGCCAGGGGGACGTGGTAACGCCGGTGCACACCGGCCAGTTCCACCACCATGGCGTCCCCCTCTCGCAGCACGCGGTCCGACCAGGTCAGGTGCGGAGTGTCCGCCGACCGGCCGGTCGGCAGCATAGGGACGATCGCGGGGAAATCCCCCCAGATTTCTCCATCGCCCTCGGCCTGCGCCGCCGCAATCCTGGACGCGACTCGGTTCTGGGCGGTCCCGGGCTCGACCGCCTCGATGGCCGCATGCATGGAAGCGGTCGTGACGCGCGCGGCGGTGCGCATGTACTGGATCTCGGCGTCAGACTTCACCACCCTGACCCAGTTGACTAGTTCGAAGCTGTCCACGAGGGTCCACTCGGGAATCGCATTGACCAGGGCCCGGTAGGCCTTGGGGGCGAAGAAGTGGGAATCCATTTCCAGGCCGACACAGCCCTTGGCCGCCGGCGCGACCAGCCCTCGCCGGCGCAGGGCGGTGGCCACCCAGTCGAAGGGGTGGATATGGGGCTGGTGCACGTACTGCTCCGGGTAGCCGAGGATCTGCTCCTCCGGCAGCCAGGATGTGCGGAAGGCACCTTGAGCGTCCATGTCCCGCAGGAACATCAGCATCTCGCCCCGGGCCGGGACGTACAGCATCTGCGGGGTATAAAACGACCAGGCGTCGTAGCCGGTGAGGTAGAAGATGTTCGCGGGATCCGTCACGATCAGCGCGCTGAGGCCCTGGCGGTCCATCTTCTCCCGCACCGACGCCAAGCGATGGTCATACTCGGCAGCCGAGAACATCGGCATGCGGATGTCAGGGTCCGTGAGCGGCGCGGCCAAGAGCATCACGGAAGCCGGTGGGGCGGTGGCGACGGCAGTCGCAGATGCAGCCGGGGCCGAGATGGTCGGAACAGAAGCAGCCGGGGCAGCGATGGTCTGCGCGGAGACGGTGGCACCGGAGATCGGGGGGAGAACGCGGTGCGAACTTGTATTGAGCACGCCTCATTTTTGGGATCCGGCGGGCCGTTTGTCAACGGAAAACGACGTCTGTGGGGTACGGACCGACACTCGTTTACCACCCGTCCGCGAGGGGGCGGGAACGGTGGGCTTCTCAGATGGCCACCTAGGTCGGTCCTGACGGCCAGACGGGCGCTCGGACTACCCAGATGCGGTCACCCCTCGCTCGGTCGCCACCTGGGTCTCCGGCCACCAACCACGCCTCAGCCGAGGATCAGTGCCACCACGAGGCTGACGGGCAGGGACAATACGGCCGAGGTGAACACGATGTCCCGTACCTGACTGCGGCGCCAGGACGGCGCCGATAGAAGTGGCTACTGGTTCTGCCCGTGCCCCACGGATCCTGTTAGGCTTTCCAACAATACTGACCGACCGTTCAGAAAGGCCTCTGTCGGATGACCACGCACACCACCACCGCCACCGTCCCCAGCTACGTCCTTGACCAGTGGTGGACTCCCGCCGAGGGCTCTCGCACCGCGGAGGTCCGCGACGCGAACACGGGTGAGGCCATGCTCCGGTTCGGGGCCGAAGGCTTGGACCTCGGCGAGGTGCTGGCACACGCTCGCACCGTCGGCCAGCGTGAGCTCGGAGCACTGACCCTGCATGAGCGGGCGCTGAAGCTCAAGGAACTCGCGCTGTTCCTCAACAGTCGGCGGGAGGAGCTGTCCGCCCTCTCCCACCGCACGGGGGCCACCGCGGTGGACAACATGGTGGACATCGACGGCGGTATCGGCGTGCTGTTCACCTACTCGTCCAAGGGGCGGCGTGAGCTGCCCAATAGCAACGTCATCCAGGACGGGGGAGTGGAGCCGCTGTCCAAGGACGGCTCGTTCATCGGCACCCACATCTACACGCGCATCCCGGGTGCCGCCGTGCAGGTCAACGCCTTCAACTTCCCGGTCTGGGGCATGCTGGAGAAGTTCGCGCCGGCCTTCATCGCCGGCGTGCCGACCATCGTCAAGCCGGCCACGCCCACCGGCTACATCACCGAGGCCGCGGTGCGGATCATGGTCGAATCCGGGATCCTGCCGCCCGGCTCGCTGCAGCTGATCTCCGGATCCGCCCGCGGGCTGCTGGACGTCATGGACTACCGGGACCTGATGGCCTTCACCGGCTCGGCCTCCACGGCACAGTCGCTCAAGGCCCACCCGAACGTGGTAACCGGGGGCGTCCGCTTCACCGCCGAGACCGACTCGCTCAACGCTGCCATCCTCGGCCCTGACGCCGTTGAGGGCACCCCGGAGTTCGATGCCTTCGTCAAGGCCGTCGTCACTGAGATGACGGTCAAGGCCGGTCAGAAGTGCACGGCCATCCGGCGCACCATCGTCCCCGAGGCTCAGCGGGAGGCCGTGGCCCGGGCCGTCTCCGCACGGTTGGACTCCCGCGTGGTCCTCGGTGATCCTCGGGCCGAGGGCGTCACCATGGGCGCCCTGGCCTCTTTGGATCAGTTGCGGGATGTGCGTGGTGCCGTCGAGGAGTTGCTCGCCGCCGGCGGTGAACTCGCCTATGGCACCCTGGACGCCCCCACGGTGCGTACCGCCTCAGGTGAGGAGGCCGTCGTCGAGCACGGAGCCTTCATGTCTCCCGTACTGCTCTCCTGGGCGGACGGGGACGCCGAGGCCGTGCACTCCCGTGAGGCCTTCGGGCCCGTGACCTCCCTGTTGGGCTACACCGACGTGGCCGATGCCGTCCGCCTGGCCGCCCGCGGTTCTGGCTCGCTCGTGGCCACGGTGTGCACCAATGATCCGGAGGTCGCCCGCGAGCTGACCACCGGGATCGCCGGCCACCACGGACGCGTGCACCTGCTCAACCGGGAGACCGCCCGGTCCAGCACCGGCCACGGCTCGCCGATGCCCCAGCTGGTCCACGGTGGCCCGGGGCGGGCCGGGGGCGGTGAGGAGCTCGGCGGCATCCGCGCCGTGATGCACCACATGCAGCGCACCGCGCTCCAGGGCTCACCCAACCTGGTCACGGCCGTCACCGGCGTGTGGCAGACCGGAGCTGACCGCCGCATCGCTGGCTCGACGGCGTACGGGGCCGAGGCCGGCCAGGTGCACCCGTTCCGCAAGTCGCTCACTGAACTGCGGATCGGTGACGCCCTGGCCTCGGATCTGCGCCAGGTCACCCAGGAGGACATCACGGCGTTCGCCCACACCACGGGGGACACCTTCTATGCCCATACGAACCCGGAGGCGGCCGCGGCCAACCCCTTCTTCCCGGGCACCGTGGCGCACGGCTACCTGCTGGTGTCCTGGGGTGCCGGGCTCTTCGTGGAGCCGGCACCCGGGCCGGTGCTGGCCAACTACGGCCTGGAGAACCTGCGGTTCGTCACCCCGGTGGCCGCCGGCGACTCGATCCGCATCACTCTGACCGCCCAGAAGATCACGCCACGGGTGACGGACGAGTACGGCGAGGTCGCCTGGGACGCCGTGATCCACAACCAGGACGACGAGATCGTGGCGACCTATACCGTCCTCACGCTGGTCGAGAAGGAGGACACCCTCTACCGGGACTGGACCGACTGAGGCCCCTTCCGGGTCAGGCGCGGGCGCGCAGCCCGTCCACGATCATGGCGATCGCGTTCTCCTCGACCTGTTCAGGGGGGACCGGGCCTTCCGGGCGGTACCACTCCACCAGGGAGTTGATCATGCCGAACATCAACCGGGTGGTGGTACGCGGCTCCACGTCGCTGCGCACCTTGCCCTCTGCTTGGGCCGCCGCCACGAGGTCCACGATCGCGTGGTCCACCGTGCGGCGGCGCTGCAGGGCATCACGCTCGATCTCGGTGTTGCCACGCAGCCGCAGCAGCAGGGTGACGTAGGGCTGGCGCTCGATGAGCACGCGGATGGTCGAGCGCAAGATGAACTCGAGGCGTTCGATGGTGCCGCCCTTCTGCGCGCGCTCGTCCTCGCCGATGGCCTCCAGGGGGACCAGGGCCTCGTCCAGGGCCAACCGCAACAGATCCCCCTTGGAGGGCACATGGTGGTAGATCGCCGACTTGCTGACCCCAAGCTCCACGGCCAGCATCCCCATGGAGGTGGCGTCATAGCCATGGCGGTTGAAGACCTGGACGGCGATCTCCAGCACCGAGTCCTGGTCATAGCCGGGCCGGCCCCGCCGGGGGGACTTCGGCACGGCGGAAGCGGTCGTCATGTCAGGTCTCCTGATCAGCGCGGATGGATGGTCCTACGGTCCTGCTGACTCAAGGCGTGCGCAGGTCGTGGATCCGCTTAAGCTTACCGACGGACCGGGGCAGGGACTCCGGGTCCACCACGTCGATGCGGCAGCTCGAGCCCACATGGATCTTGATGAGCTTCTTCAACTCGCTGGCGGCGGCCAGAGCCCGGTCCGTGGTGCAGTCGTCGCGGCGCTCGATCTTCACTGCCAGTTCGTCCATGCGGCCCGGCCGGGTGATCTCCAGCTGGAAATGTGGGGACAGGCCGGGCACGGTGAGGGCAAGCTCCTCAATCTGGCTGGGGAAGAGGTTCACCCCGCGCAGGATGATCATGTCGTCGGAGCGTCCGGTGATCCGTCCCATCCGACGGTGACCGGGGCGAGCGGTGCCGGGCAGCAGCCGCGTCAGGTCGTGGGTGCGGTAGCGGATGATGGGCAGTGCCTGTTTGGTCAGGGCTGTGAACACGATCTCGCCGTGCTCGCCGTCCCTGAGGACCGTGGTGTCGTCGAAGGCATCCACGATCTCCGGGCGGAAATGGTCCTCCCAGATGTGGCAGCCGTCCTTCGTCTGACCCGACTCCCCGGCCACTCCGGGGCCCATGACCTCGGAGAGGCCGTAGATGTCGCAGGCGTCGATGTCGAACATCTCCTCCAACTCGTGCCGCATCTCTTCGGTCCACGGTTCCGCACCGAGCACGCCGACTTTCAGCGATGTCTTCCGTGGGTCGAGACCAGCGCGCTGCATGGCATCGCCGATCGTCAGCAGGTAGGTGGGGGTGCACAGGATGGCGTCCGGCTGGAAGTCCTGGATCAGGGTGATCTGCTTCTCCGTCTGCCCGCCGGACATCGGGATAACGGTGGTGCCCAGGCGCTCAGCGGCCCCGTGCGCGCCCAGGCCGCCGGTGAACAGCCCGTAGCCGTAGGCGTTGTGGACCTTCATCCCCGGGGTGACTCCGGCGACCCGGAGGCAGCGGGCCCCCAGCTTGGCCCAGTCGTCCAGGTCCTGCTGCGTGTAGCCGACCACGGTGGCGCGGCCGGTGGTGCCGGAGGACGCATGGATGCGGGCCACCTGCTCCTGCGGCACGGCGAACATGCCGAAGGGGTAGGACCGCCGCAGGTCCTCCTTGTCCGTGAAGGGGAACTTCGCCAGATCGGAGAGTTCCTTCAGGTCACTGGGGTGGACCCCGGCCGCGTCGTACTTCTCCCGGTAGAGGGGGACGCGCTCATAGGCGTAGGACACCGTGTCCTGGAGGCGCTCCAGCTGCAGCGCCTCGATCTGGTCGCGGCTCATCGTCTCTTCGGGATCCAGTCCGAGGGTCGCGTCGGTCGTGGAGAGGGTCTCGGTCATCGTCGGAAGCCTTAATGTGTGCTGAAGGTGTACGGGGAGGCTGGAGGGAGGGGCCCGGGCGTGCCCCCGGTCAGCGCTTGGGGATGGTGCGGGACCGTCCGCGGAACTCCGCGATGACCTCGGTGCCGCCTTCCGGCAGGGACTGGCGGACCTGGATGTCGTAGAGACCGCTGCGGCCGTTCTGTTGGCGCCGGTCCGCCACCGCCGTCAGGAGCCGCCCCGGGATGCCGGGCTTGAGGAAGTTTATGTCCACGCCGGAGGCCACGGTGACCGTGTCGTCCGACCCCTCGGCCGGGTTGCAGGCCAGCGCGAAGGCTGAGTCGGCCAGGGCGAACAGCATGCCCCCGTGGGCGATGCCGAAGCCGTTCAGCATCTCCTGGCGCAGCGTCATGCTGATGACGGCGTGTCCATCAGCGATCGCCTCCACCTCGATACCCATCCACTCGCTGGCCGGGTCGTTCCTGAGGATGGCGTGCCAGTCGCCGAGTCGTGACGGTGCTGTCGAGGCCTTCTCCGTGGTGGTCATGGCGCTCCAATCATTTTCTACTGAACGATCATTAGGTAATCTCAATCTGTGACCTGGGTCAAGTTCCGGGTCGCGGGCATCAAGGGCCGCGTGTTGACGAACGACGACTCGGTGCCTATATACTGAACGAACGGTCGGTAAATACGGCGGCTCCGGCCGTGCCCCTGCGGCACCGTGAGACGACATCCGCCGAACCGCACACGGCGAATCCGAGAACGAGGTGGTCACCATGGCCGACAAGACGAACTCCGGCGGGCACCTGGCTGCCGTCCGGACACCAGAAGACATCGAGGGCGAGCGCCGGTTCAACGCGATCATCGCCGCCGACTCCCGCATTGAGCCCCGGGACTGGATGCCGGAGGCCTACCGCAAGTCGCTGACCCGGCAGATGTCTCAGCATGCCCATTCCGAGATCATCGGAATGCAACCGGAGGCCAACTGGATCACCCGTGCTCCCAGCCTCAAGCGCAAGGCCATCCTCATGGCCAAGGTGCAGGACGAGGCTGGCCATGGGCTCTACCTGTACTCCGCCACCGAGACCCTTGGAACCGACCGGGACACCCTGAACGATCAGCTGCTGACCGGACGTGCCAAATACTCCTCGATCTTCAACTATCCCGCTCGCACGTGGGCGGACATGGGCGCCATCGGCTGGCTCGTCGACGGCGCTGCCATCGCCAACCAGGTGCCGCTGTGCCGTGCCTCGTACGGCCCCTACGGCCGGGCCATGGTGCGCGTCTGCAAGGAGGAGTCGTTCCATCAGCGCCAGGGATTCGAGATTTTGCTGGAACTGTCCCGAGGGACCGATTCTCAGCGCAAGATGGCCCAGGACGCCATCAACCGGTTCTACGAACCGGCACTGATGATGTTCGGCCCCTCGGACCAGGACTCGCCGAACTCCCAGCAGTCCATGGCGTGGAACATCAAGCGATTCTCCAACGACGACCTGCGTCAGCGGTTCGTCGGCATGATCGTCGAGCAGGTCAAGGTCCTCGGCCTGAGCCTGCCGGATCCGGACCTGCGCTACGACGAGGAATCGGGCCAGTGGCTGCACAAGGAGCTGGACTGGGACGAGTTCAAGCGTGTGGTCTCCGGCGGTGGGCCCTGCAACGCCCAGCGGCTGGCCCGCCGGCGGGAGGCACACGAGGACGGGGCCTGGGTCCGGGAGGCGGCAGCGGCCTTCGCCCGCAAGCAGCAGGATGAACAGAACCGGCAGGACCAGACGGCAGAGGTGGCATGACCATGAGCAGCACTGTGATCGGCCAGGACAATCAGGACAACCAGAACACCCAGCCCGGCCCCGGGGGGCAGAAGCCCTCGACGTCGGCCGGCTGGCCGCTCTGGGAGGTCTTCGTGCGCTCGTCTCGGGGCCTGTCCCATGTGCATGCCGGTTCGCTCCATGCCCCGGATGCGGAGATGGCGGTCCGCAACGCGCGCGATCTCTACACCCGGCGCAACGAGGGCGTCTCCCTCTGGGTGGTCCGCTCCACGGACATCACCACCTCGGATCCGGATGCCAAGGACATGATGTTCGAATCGCCGCAAGGCAAGGACTACCGGCACGCCACCTACTACAAGGAGAGCGAAGGGGTGAAGCACCTGTGAGCGGCACGTCCACCCATCAGGCGACCAGCCAGACAGCCGACCAGCTGCCGGACCACAGCCTCGACAGCTTCGGCGACGCAGCGGCATCGGCCACGAGGGTCACGCCCGGTAATGCACTGCGTCCGGAGGACATCGCCCTGCAGCAGGCGGCACCCTCCGATGACGCCGTCGCCCGGTATGCGCTCCACCTGGGCGACGATGCGCTGATCCTCGCCCAGCGGCTCTCACACTGGATCTCGCGTGGGCCCGAACTGGAGGAGGATGTGGCCCTGGGCAACATCGCCCTCGATCAGCTGGGCCATGCTCGCTCCTTCCTCAGCTATGCCGGAAAGGCCTGGGGCCAGACGGAGGACGACCTGGCCTACTTTCGCGAGGAGGAGGAATTCACCTCCCTGCACCTGGTCGAGCAGCCCAACGGCGATTTCGCCGAGACGATGGTGCGCGGTCTGTTCATGGCGCTCTACCAGCACCAGCTTTACGCCCGGCTGGTGCACTCGCCGGACGAGACCATCTCCGCCATCTCCGCCAAAGCGCTCAAGGAGGTCGACTACCACCTGGAGCACGCCGAGCTGTGGACTCTGCGCCTGGGGCGGGGCACCGAGGAGTCGGCCCGTCGGATGCGTGCTGCCCTGGGGAAGCTCTGGCCCTACACCGACGAACTGTTCCAAGACGAACCGTTGCACGACGAGCTCGAAGGCATCGCCGTGCGCCCCTCCGCCTTGCGTGCGGAGTGGAAGGACCGGCTGCGGGATATCCTCGACCGGTCCGAATTGGCCGTCCCGGAGGTGCCCGCCGCCCTGTGCCTGGGCCGCCGTGGTGAACACTCCGAGCACCTGGGATACATCCTCGCCGAGATGCAGGTGCTCGCCCGCAAACATCCCGGCGCCACCTGGTAGACGTCAGGAGGACCACCATGACACCCACCACCACAGAAGCCACCAAAACGGCCACTGAGCGCGCCGCGGAGGGTGACCGGCTCCACCGCATCGCGGCCCGGGTCACGGACCCGGAGATCCCCGTGCTGACCATCGCCGACCTGGGCATCCTGCGGGACGTCCAGCAGGACGGTGACGGCGCCGTCGTCGTGACCATCACCCCGACCTATTCGGGGTGCCCGGCCATGGATGCCATTCGGCAGGACCTTGAGCACGAGTTCGCCGTGGCCGGCTACGGGACGGTCCGCGTGGACCTGGTGCTGTCCCCGGCCTGGTCCACCGACTGGATGACGGACGCGGGCAAGGCCAAGCTGGAGGAGTACGGCATCGCCCCGCCCACCGGGACCGGCCACCGGGGCACTGTGACCCTCGGCCTGGCGGTGAAGTGCCCGCACTGCCATTCGCTGAACACCCGCGAACTCGCCCGCTTCGGTTCCACCTCCTGCAAGGCCCTGTACTCCTGCCGGGACTGTCTGGAACCCTTCGACTACTTCAAGGTGCTCTCATGACCGCTACCGCCACTGCAACCGTCCCCGCACGCCGCCGCGCCACCTTCCACCCGCTCGAGGTGGCCGGCGTCCGCCGCCTCACCGCCGACGCCGTCGAGGTCACGTTCGCGGTGCCCGAGGAACTGGTGGACGACTACGACTACGCGGCCGGCCAGTACGTGGCCCTGCGCAAGGAGTTGCCGGGCGAGGACGGCACACCGCACGAGGTGCGCCGCAGTTACTCGATCTGCGCCGAGCCGAGGCCCGGAGAGATCCGGGTGGCCATCAAGCGGGACCTCGGCGGGCTCTTCTCCAGCTGGGCCAATGAGCACCTGGTGGTGGGGGACACCATTGACGTGATGAGCCCCGCCGGCGCGTTCATCTCCCAGCACCGGATGACCGAGCTGAACGATCCGGAGACGATCGACACGGACACCGAGCACTCCTTCGTCGCGGTGGCCGCCGGATCCGGCATCACCCCGGTCATTGCCATCGCCCGGACCGTGCTGGCCTCCAACGACCAGGTCCGGTTCGACCTGGTGTACTCCAACCGGGCCGCCATGGACGTGATGTTCCTTGAGGAGCTGGCCGACCTCAAAGACCGCTACCCCTCCCGTTTCGCCCTGCACCACATCCTGACCCGGGAACAGCGGATCTCACCGCTGCTGTCCGGCCGGATCGACCACGAGAAGCTCTCCACGCTGTTGTCCACCGTGATGCGTCCGGAGACGGTGGATGAATGGTTCCTCTGCGGCCCGTTCGAACTGGTGCAGCTGGTCCGGGACGAGCTGACCGCCCTGGACGTGGACGCGGGTAAGGTCCGCTACGAGCTGTTCACCACGGGGGACCCGAAGCAGGGCCGCCCGGAGGGCAACATCGGCCGTCCCGTGGAGGTGGACGAGGCCGGGGAGAACATCCAGATCTCGTTCACCCTGGACGGCCTGCAGGGCGAGGTGAAGACCCCCAAGGGCCAGCGCGAGTCGGTGCTCAATGCCGCTCTGCGGGTCCGGCAGGACGTCCCCTTCGCCTGCGCTGGCGGCGTGTGCGGCACGTGCCGGGCCAAGGTGGTCGAGGGCACCGTGGAGATGGATGAGAACTACGCGCTCGAACCGGACGAGGTGGAGAAGGGCTATGTGCTGACCTGCCAGTCCCACCCCACCTCGGACACGCTCGTCGTCAACTACGACGCCTAGGAGGAACCGCATGATCGAACTGAACCTGGCCGATGGGATCGCCGAGGTCGTCCTCAACGCCCCGGAGAAGATGAATGCCCTCAACGCCGAGGCGCTCGCGGACCTCGAGAAGGCCTACGACGACGCCGCTGCCGCCGCCTCGCGCGGTGAGGTGCGCGCCCTGCTGCTGCGCGGCGAGGGCCGCGGTTTCTGCGCGGGACGGGACATCTCCGGGGTCACCCCGGCCGACGACGACGTCCTGGGCTACCTCGGAGGAAGGGTGACCCCGCTGTTGCAGAAGATGAGCGCCTTCCCGGCACCGACCTTCGCTGCGGTGCAGGGCGCCTGCCTCGGCGTCGGGCTCGGGCTGGCGATCGCCACCGACGTGGTCTACGTGGCCGAGAACGCCAAGATCGGCTCGCCGTTCGCCAACCTGGGGGCCACGCTGGACTCCGGCGGCCACTGGCTGTTCACCGAGCGGCTAGGCGCCCATCGGACGCTGGACCTCATCTACACCGCGGAGCTGATTAGCGGTACCGAGGCCGTAGCCTCCGGACTGTTCTCCCGGGCCCTGCCCGCCGAGAGTCTGCTGGAGGACACGCGCGGCATCGTCGCGAAGGTTGCTTCCGGGGCGACCGCGGCGTTCCTGGCCTCCAAGGAGTTGGTGGCCCAGGTACGCGATCAGCGTCTCGGCCTGTGGGAATCGGTGGCCCAGGAGAACCAGGCCCAGGCCGACCTGTGCGGCATGGCCGACTACGCCGAGGGATTCGCCGCGTTCCAGGAGAAGCGCCGGCCCGTTTTCCAGGGAGTCGCCAGCACACCCGCGCCCCGCTGACCCCCCCCTAGGCCACCACCGCTTTGAGTCGTGCTGTGACCCAGGGGACAGGGTTCTGAGGCGGCGCTCTACCGGGTGTCCGCGTCCTCGAAGATCACGAAGGTCTGCGTGTCCAGGACCGCAGGCAGCGGCTGGATGTGATCGAAGACCACTCGGCGCAAGTCCAGGTTGTCGCGCGCCCGGACCAGCAGCAGGACGTCGAAGTTCCCGCCCACGAGGCTGACGTGGTAGACCTCGGGGATCTTCGCGAGGGTCTCCCTGACCTCCCGCCAGCCGTGCTGGCGCAGCTTCAGCGTGACGTAGGCCGAAGATCGCAGGCCTGCACGGACCGGATCCACCACCGCGCTGTAACGCGTGATGACGCCGTCCTGCTGCAGTCGGTTAATCCTGGCGTAGGCATGTGCGCGAGAGATGTGGACCCTTTGGGCCAGGGCGGTCACCGACTGCCGGCCGTCCCTCGTGAGCTCGGCCAGGATCTGCTCATCCACTGGGTCGATCGATGCGGGCGTGGGGCCCATGGAATCCCTCCCTCATAGAAACGGCGTGCTGTTGCAGAACATCCACCAGAATAGGCAATTCTCTCCATTCGTCTACAGTCCCCGCCTATGGCGGCGACGAACTCTCGGCTGGATCCACACTGGTGAGTACAAAGTGACTACCGCAGTGACGTGGAACACGGCCCGGTACTCAACGGCCCAGGAGGAACGATGAGCGAGGACACCCGCACCGGCATCACCGATGCAGCCCGCAGTTTCGGCATCACGCCGGAGGACTACATGCTGCCCGCCCGTGACCTGATCCAGATGGTGGACCCGGAGGGCAGGCTCCGGGGCACCGGACCGAGCCCGGAACCGGGACACGACTACCCTGTCCCGGCTGACGAGGACCTGCTGGAGGCGTACCGCCGCCTCGTGGTGGGCCGTCGCATCAATGACCAGAACTCCGCGTTGGTGCGTCAGGGCCGGATGGCGGTCTACCCCTCCAGCCACGGCCAGGAGGCCTGCCAGGTCGCCGTCGCGGCGTGCCTGGAGGAGGGCGACTGGCTGTTCCCCACCTACCGGGACACCGTGGCCGTGATCTCCCGCGGGGTCCCGCCCGTAGAGGCCATGACGGTCTTCCGCGGCGACTGGCACGGGGGCTACGATCCGGGAGAGCACAAGGTCGGCATCCAGTCCACCCCGTTGACCACCCAGTTGCTGCATGCTGTCGGGGCCGCGCATGCCGCGAGACTGCGCGGCGAGGACACCGTCGTGGTGGCCCTGTGCGGGGACGGGGCCACCAGTGAGGGCGACTTCCATGAGGCGCTGAACTTCGCGGCCGTCTTCCACCTGCCGGTGATCTTCTTCGTCCAGAACAACCAGTACGCCATCTCCGTGCCACTGGCCCGCCAGACGGTGGCGCCGTCGCTGGCTCACAAAGCTGTTGGATACGGGATGGCGGGGGAGCGCGTGGACGGCAATGACCTCGTCGCGCTCCTCGCCGTCCTGGAGCGCGGAGTACGGCTCGTGCGCGGCGGTGCGGGCCCGCTGCTGGTCGAGGCGCAGACCTACCGGATCCAGGCCCACACCAACGCCGACGACGCCACGCGGTACCGCGAGGACGCCGAGGTGCAGGAATGGCTGGCCAAGGACCCGGTGAAGCGGATGCGTGCCTACCTGACCGATCGCGGCCTGCTGGCCGACGAGCTCCAAGCGCGCTTCGAGCAGGAGGCCGAGGAGGTCGCCGCGGAGCTGCGGGACGGTCTCAACCAGGACGTGACCCCGGACCCCCAGGATCTCTTCGCGCACGTCTTCACCGTCCCCACCCCGCAACTGACCGAGCAGTCCGCCCAGCTGTCCGAGGAACTCGCCCGCGAGGAGGCATCATGACCACCCGCCAGACCACCGGCTCTGACTCCGGTTCAATCGATACCGTGGAAACCGCCGTGGACGCGGCCCGTGAGTCCACCACCCGGGCCGGCGGAGCGGGCGTCCCCGGCCCGCGCCCCGAGTCCCCCGTGACCCCGGTCCCTCCGGGGCCGGTGACGATGGCCAAGGCCCTCAATGCGGCCCTGGCCGATGCGCTCGCTGCCGATGCCGGCGTCGTGGTGTTCGGCGAGGACGTGGGCACCCTCGGCGGTGTCTTCCGCATCACGGACGGGCTGGCTGCCCGCTTCGGGACGGAGCGGTGCTTCGACACCCCGCTGGCGGAGTCCGGGATCGCGGGCATGTCGGTGGGCATGGCGATCAACGGCATGCGGCCGGTGATCGAGATGCAGTTCGACGCCTTCGCCTATCCGGCCTTCGAGCAGATCGCCTCGCACGTGGCGAAGATGCGCAACCGCACCCGGGGAGCCGTGGCCATGCCCATCGTCATCCGCATCCCGTATGCCGGGGGCATCGGCGGCGTGGAGCACCACTGCGATTCCTCGGAAGGCTATTACGCGCACACCCCGGGCCTCAAGGTCGTCACCCCGTCCACCGTGACGGACGCGTACCTGCTGTTGCGGGCGGCCATCGACTCGGACGATCCGGTGGTCTTCATGGAGCCCAAGAAGCTGTACTTCGCCAAGGACCGGGTCGACCTGGACGCCTTGAAGAAGCAGTATGAGGCCGGCGACGGACCGCGGGCCGCGCTGGAATCCGGCGGGGCCGCCGTCGCGCGGACCGGGACCGATGCGACCCTGATCGCCTATGGGCCGTCCCTGCCCACCGCGATGGCCGCGGCAGCCGCCGCCCAGGAGGAGGGGCGCTCACTCGAGGTGGTGGACGTACGCACGATCGTCCCCTTCGACGACGCCACCGTGGCCGCCTCTGTGGCCAAGACCGGCCGGGCCGTGGTCATCACCGAGGAGACCGGCTTCGCCTCTGTGGCCGCGGAGATCGCCGCCCGCGTGCAGCAGCGCTGCTTCCATTCCCTGGCCGCGCCTGTACTACGGGTCACCGGCTTCGACATCCCCTATCCGGCGCCGAAGCTGGAGCACCATTTCCTGCCCTCGGTGGACCGCATCCTGGACGCCGTGGACGAGCTGCAGTGGGAGGACTGACATGACCATCCGCACCTTCTTGCTCCCTGACCTGGGAGAGGGCCTCACCGAGGCTGACATCATCCGGTGGCTGGTGGCCGCCGGAGACACCGTGGCCGTGGACCAGCCGATCGTCGAGGTTGAGACCGCCAAGTCGCTCGTCGAGGTGCCCAGTCCTTTCGGCGGCACCGTGGCGACGCTGCACGCCGAGGCCGGGACGACATTGGAGGTGGGCAAGCCCCTGGTGTCCGTCGAGGACGGTGTGGTGTCTGGCGAGGGCGCCCAGTCCTACCGTGAGGAGGAGCGCGCTGGGGTGAAGCCGGAGGAGGAGGACGACGCCGGCTCTGGCAACGTCCTGATCGGCTACGGCACCCCCGGTGGTGCCGCGACCGGCCGTACCCGGCGGCGCAAGGCAGCCGCGAATGCTCCGGTGGTCGGGTCGTCGACCGCCGCGTCACCGGCCGCAGAGTCGCCGACCGAGGCGCCTGAGCCGTATCGCCCAGCCCCGCGGGTGGTCAACCCCCTCGTGCGGCGGCTGGCCCGTGAACACGGGGTGGACCTCGCCGCTGTGCGGGGGACCGGGCCGGGTGGCCTGATCATGCGAGCCGATGTGCTGGCCGGCGCCGGAGCGGAATCGGTCTCCTCTGCCCCTTCGGTGTCAGCAGAGACGCACGGTGCCGAGCCGGCTGCGGCCGGTGGGGGATCGTGGGCTCCGGAGCCCACGGAGGAGCTGGACCCGCGCACGGGGCTGGGGGTGGCCGGCGTCGAGCAGGTCTCCGGGGTGCGCAAGGTGACCGCCGCGGCCATGAGCCGCTCACGCCGCGAGATCCCCGAGGCCACGATCTGGGTGGACGTGGACGTCACCCCGCTGCTGGAGCTGCGGACCTCACTGAAGGCGCGCGGAGACCAGGAGGTGCCGGGGCTGCTGGCCTTTGCCTCGCGCTTCGCACTGGCGGGCCTGGGGCGGTATCCCGAGCTGGCGCGGCGCTTCGAGGAGGACGGCGGGGGCGGGCACCGGATCGTGTCCTTTGACGGCATCAACCTCGGCTTCGCGGTGCAGACCGAGCGCGGCCTCGTGGTTCCGGCGATCCGCGGGGCTCACGCCATGACCGCCCGGGAGCTAAATGCCGAGTTGCGCCGGTTGACCGAGCTGGCTCGCTCCGGCAAGGGGACCCCGCGGGACCTGTCCGGTGGAACCTTCACGATCAACAATTACGGGGTGTTCGGCACCGACGGCTCCGCGGCGATCATCAACCATCCGGAGGTCGCGATCCTCGGGATGGGACGGATCATCGACCGGGCCTGGGTGGTGGACGGCGAGCTGGCCGTGCGCAAGGTCATGCAGCTCTCCCTGGTCTTCGACCACCGGATCTGTGACGGCGGGACAGCCGGGGGATTCCTGCGGTTCGTCGCGGACTGCTTTGAGAATCCCGTGGGGGTGCTGGCGGACCTGTAGTCGAGAAGCACACGAATCGCACCGGTTGTTCACCGTGCGTTGGGTTACGAGTCTGCCAGTCTCGTAATTGGTGGTCACCTTGGCCCACTTCCATGAGGGATATCCGAACCCCCTCCGGAAGGACCCTCATGCGACTCCGCGTGGGCGTCGTGGTCGGGGTGGAATCCAGCAATGACATGAACTGCCGGTCGTAGAGCTGAGGGGCGCCCGGGACTGGACTGACACCGGGTGCGGCGGCAGCGGTCGCGGCAGTTGCTGTGCCGGCCTGGACGGTTGCTCCCAGAACGAGGGGCGGGAGTTCCGATTGGGAGAAAAGTGCAGAATTGACAGTATCTCAATGCGATTTCTCGCACTTGCTGACAAGACCTGCAGTGTTTGACTATCCTGGAGTGATGGTCCTCACTTCAGCATCCAGTGATGCCGCAACGGCACCCACTCTCGACCCGGTCGTGCTCGGCCGGCGCCTGCGGCATCTGCGCAAGGAGGCCGGGCTGACCCTGGACCAGGCCGCCGAGGCCGTCGGGGCCACCGGATCCCACCTGTCCCTGGTGGAGAACGGCAAGCGGGAGCCCCGGCTGTCCCTGCTCTCCAGGCTGGCCGGCCTCCACGGTGCCACGGTGGAGGAACTGCTGGCGTCCGAGGCCCCGAGCCGCCGGGCCGCCCTGGAGATCCTGGTGGAGAAGGCCCAGCGCACCGACCACTACGCGAGCCTGGGGCTGCCGCAGATCAAGATCTCGCCGCGCACCCCCACCGAGGTGCTCGAGGTCATCGCCGGGCTGGAGGCGGAGCTGAACCGCCGCATGGAGGAGCAGGCCGCCACTCCGGAGGAGGCCCGTCGGGCGAACTCCGAACTGCGCCAGGAGATGAAGGAGCACCACAACTACTACCCGGAACTGGAGCGGAAGGCGCAGGACCTGCTGGACGCCGTCGGGCACTCCGGTGGGCCGCTCAGCCATCACGCGGCCGCTGACCTGGCCGACCATCTGGGATTCTCGGTGCACTCCGTCTCCAACTTGCCTCACTCCACGCGTTCGGTGACGGACCTGAAGAACCGGCGGTTCTACCTCTCCCGGGCACGCAACCCGGATCATGATCCCCGGTCAGTGCTGCTCCAGGCCATCGGCGCCTACGTGCTCGGGCACGGGGAGCCCGCCGACTACTCGGACTTCCTGCGCCAGCGCGTCTACACCAACTATTTTGCGGCCGCCCTGATGATGCCGCAGAAGGAGACGGTGAAGTTCCTGAAGAACGCCAAGGCCCAGCGGGACCTGGCCATCGAGGACGTGCGGGACGCCTTCGGGGTCTCCTACGAGTCCGCCGCGCACCGGTTCACCAACTTGGCGACGGAGCATCTCGGGATCACGTGCCACTTCCAGAAGGTCCACGAGTCCGGCATCATCCACAAGGCCTACGAGAACGACGGCGTTTCCTTCCCCGCCGACCACACCGGTGCCATCGAGGGGCAGCAGGTGTGCCGGAACTGGACCTCCCGCGAGGTGTTCGGCGTGGCCGACCGGTTCCGTGCCTTCAACCAGTACACGGATACCCCGGCCGGTACGTACTGGTGCACCGCCGTGGTGGAGGCGCACTCCTCCGGTTTCTATTCGCTGTCCATCGGCGTGCCCTTCGACCATGCCCGCTGGTTCCGCGGCGCGGACACCACCTCGCGATCCGTGTCCCGGTGCCCGGATCCGACGTGCTGCCGGCAACCGTCCCCGGATCTTGAGGCTGACTGGGGAGGCCATGCCTGGCCGGCCGCCCGGGCCAACGCCCATCTGCTCGCCGCCATGCCCTCCGGGGCCTTCCCCGGGGTGGACGAGGTGGAGGTCTTCGAATTCCTGCGCTCGCAGGAAAGGTAAGCGGGGCCGGTGCTGTCAAGGGGGAGAAGCCTAGAGCATAGGGCGGCACCTGTCCCGTATTTGTGAGAAAATGGTGGTCAGCCAAACTCACGGAAAGCACCCGGCCCGTGGACGGGCCAGGTGCTGGGGGAGGCCTTCGCACCGAAGGAAAGTGACATATACATGCAGTTGAGCCCCGGCAAGCTTGTTGTTCACCCCCACCACGGTCCCGCGGCGGTCACAAACCGCACGCAGCGCACCGTCAAGGGGACGGAGGTGACCTACATTGAGCTCACCATTCGGAGCAACAACCTGGTGGTGTCCATCCCGGAGTCCAAGGTGGAAGAGATCGGCGTCCGTGAGGTCTATGGCCGAGCCCACCTGCGCTCCCTCCTCGAGGTCGTGCAGGAGCCGACCGGTGTCGAGGAGAAGCAGTGGTCCCGCCGGATGAAGGCTAATCAGGAACGCGTGGCCTCCGGTCTGCTCGAGCAGATCGCCGAAGTGGTCCGAGACCTGGGCCGCCGCCGCGACACCAAGGGCCTGTCCATGGCCGAGAAGGACCTCTTCCGCGCCGCCCAGGCACCACTGGCCGCCGAGGTCGCCCTGGCTCTGGAGATCTCCGAGGAGGAGGCCGTGGAGGTCATCGACGCCGTGGCCAACGGCGCCTCATTGGACGAGCTGGGCTTCGCCGCTGACGCCTCGGGCGCCGAACCAGCCATGGCCTGACAACGGCCGCCCTCTGAACCACCGTGTGGTGGCATCTTTGGGGCTGATGGAACTCCATCACCCCCCCAAAGATGCCACCACACGTTTTTGGTCAACTTTGGTCAGCTTCGGACAGCTATGCTCAGCCGGCGGAACCGCCGCCGAGCCCGCCCAGATCGAACACGCGGAACGTCACGGCGTGGTCCGAGCCGAACCGCGCGCCCCCGGCCCGCAGGATCTCCGGGATGAACTCCTCCGGCTTCGGGTGGCCGGTCACGTGCGCAAGGTAGGCCTCGTGGCGGTTCAGGGAGGCGATGGCGGCCGTCACCGCCGTGACTTCCACCGGCACGGCGTGGGTGGGGCGTTCGTGGCCGGCCACCAGGAGGGCGGAGACGTGCCACGGCTTCAGGCCCTCGACCTCGGCCAGATCGCGGAAGACCCAGGGGTTGTCCGCATCCCGCACACCGTCCACCACCGCCAGTCCGGCAGCGCGGTGGTCGGCCTGGTTCAGTCCGCCGTAGGCTTCGAAGTCGAAGTTGGCGGTGACCACGGCGTCCGGGCGCACGGTCCGTACAGTGCGGGCGATGTCCCGGCGCAGGGCCAGCCCGTACTCAAGCATCCCGTCGGGATGGTCCAGGATCTGAAGATCCTCCACGCCCACCTCGGAACAGGCCCCTCGTTGCTCCGCGGCCCGCAAGGGCCTAACGATGTCCGGTGGCTCGGCCATGCCGGCCTCGCCCGCGGTGAGTAGCAGATAGGTGACCTCGATGCCCCGTGCGGTCCACGCGGCCACGGCTGCGGACGTGCCGTACTCCATGTCATCCGGGTGGGCGACGATGCACAGCACCCGGGACCAGCCGTCGTCGGGAACGGGGAGCAAGTTGGGGATGGTGTCAGTCATGTGCTCAGACCTTCCGGCCGTGTCAGTGGTGCTCCTAGGGTGGCATAGGGAAGGCCCGGCCAACATATGAAGGGGACACCATGAAGGATGATGACCTGACGGAGGCCGGGCGGCACGCGCGGTCCATGGCGGGATCCGACGGCACCATGCCGCCTCAGCAGCAGGAACCACCCGGCCTGACGGCGCCCATGGAACCAGTGCCGGACCACGGCGAGTCCAGCTGGGTCGGCCGCGGACGGCTGGAGGGACTGAAGGCGCTCATCACCGGGGGTGATTCCGGCATCGGCCGGGCCGTGGCCATCGCGTTCGCGCGGGAAGGTGCGGACGTGGCCATCAATTACCTCCCAGAGGAGGCCGAGGACGCCTCGGACACCATCGGCTGGATCGACAAGGCCGGCCGGAACGCCGTGGCCGTCCCGGGGGACCTGCGGGACGAGGCGGAATGCCAGCGGATCGCCGAGGAGGCCGTGGCCGGGCTCGGCGGGCTGAACATCCTGGTCAACAACGCGGGCTACCACTGGGCGCGCGGCGAACCGGGGCTCGGCGGGTTGCGCACCCAGGACCTGGACCGCGCTGTGAAGACCAACCTCTACGGGACGCTCTGGCTGAGCCGGGCCTGCCTGCCCCACCTGGGTGCGGGGGACAGCATCATCATCACGACGTCGGTGCAGGCCTACCAGCCCTCCGAGACGATGATCGACTACGCCGCCACGAAGGCGGCCCTGAACAACGTCACGGCGAACCTCGCCGGTGAGTTGGGTGCTCAGGGCATCCGCGTGAATGCCGTGGCTCCGGGGCCGGTGTGGACGCCGCTTCAGCCGGCCACCAAGGAACCGGAGGCGGTCTCCCACATGGGCGCCGACACCCCGTTGGGGCGGATCGGTCAGCCGGCCGAACTGGCCGGCGCCTACGTGTTCCTGGCCAGCCCAGCGGAGGCCAGCTTCGTCTCCGGGTCCGTGGTGGGCGTGACCGGCGGACTGCCGGTGTTCTGAGCTAAAGGTCAGCGTCCCAGCACGTGCCGCAGGGCCGATTCCAGGTACGGATGGCGGTAGGTGTAGCCGGAGTCTTGGGCCCGGTCCGCCCCGGCCCGCTGGTCCGCCTCGACCAGCAGCCGGTTGCCCTCAGAGCCCAGTAACGCTGTGGGAGCGGCCGCCGGCAGGGGTACGGCCGAGGGGCGGCGGAGCACCCGTCCGAGGGTGGCGGCGAAGTCCCGGGCCTGGACGGGCTCCGGCGCGGTGCCGTTGACCGGTCCCTCCACGGTGTCCGTGAGGGCGGCGTGCGCGAAGAGCCCCACGATGTCGTCGATCGAGATCCAGCTCTGCCACGGGTTCCGGTCCTTGCCGGTGCCCAGGGGACCACCCGCGCCGAGGAGGAACAGCGGCAGCAGCTGCTGCAGGACACCCCCGGCCGGCGTCAGCACCAGGCCGGTGCGGATCATCGCCGTCCGGACCCCCGCCCGGGCGGCCGGCGCGGTGGCGCGCTCCCACTGCTGGCAGACCTCTGCCAGGAAGTCGTCTCCGGGCGGATCGGTCTCCAGCAGACCCTCGCCACGGGGGCCGGTGCCGGCCTCGGCTCCGTAGTAGCCGACCGCGGAGGCGTTCACGAGCGCCCGTGGCCGGCCGTCGTCGGCCAACTCCGCGAGCGTCCGGGCGAGCAACCCGGTGGCTGCCAGCCGGGACTGCAGCACCTCGGAGCGGTGGGCCTCGGAGAGCCGCCCGCCGATGGTCTCACCGGACAGGTTCACCACGACGTCGGCGCTCCGGAGCGCCTCGGCGTCCAGTATCCCGGAGGCCGGATCCCACTCGATCGCATCGGTCGCAGGGGTCCGGTCGCCGTTGCGGGCCAGGCGCAGGACGCGGTGCCCGCCGCCGGCCAACAGGGCGCACAATTGGGTGCCGATCAGGCCGCTGGCCCCGGACACGGCGATGGTCAGCCGGCGTGGGTTCCCGGATTCGTCGGACTCGGCGGACAGCACGGGGTGGGCGGCGTGGAAGGCCAGGTCCTCGCGGAGCTGGTCGGTCCGGTAGGTGAACTGCCGGTCCAGCTCGGCCTCGAGTCGCTCCTCCGTCCATCGCCCGGCCCGGGACCACACCGAGCCCTTGCGGCGCAGGACGGCCCCGGCCGGGAGCTCATACTCGATGTGGTCGAGGACCACGCAACCGGGGCGGCCATCCGCGGTATCCATTTCCCCGGGAGCCGCGTCCTCGAAGGTGTGCGTGTGGACCCAGGACTTCAGCGGGCCCGAGGCCATCTCGTCCCGAAACATGCGGTCCGGCTCCAGTGCGGTGTGCCGAGCCGTCCAGGGGGCCTCGGGGGCGAACCACTGCGGCAACCGGAAGGGCAGGACGGTCCTGGCCAGGCCGGTGGCCGACTCCAGGCCCAGGCCCAAGGACCCCGGCGCGCCGATGCCCAACCGGGCGACCGAGCCGACGTCGAGCCCCTCCGGTTCACGCCGCACGGAACCAGCGAACGGCGGCGTGAGGCGGACGAGCGCACCGCGCCGGGAGAACCAGGCGAACACGGTGGACCGGTCGTGGGGGACCAGGGAGCGGCGTTCAAAGACGGGCATGGGCCAACTCTTCCACAGGAAGGCTCCACGGATGCCAGATCGTGATCACGAGAAGGGGGTGCCGACCGTCGTGGTCGGCACCCCCGTTTATCCTTCCGCTCTGGCCCGTTTCAGTGGAGCGACGGCGCTACTCCGTGGCGGCCGCGTCGAAGTGGCTCAACACGGTGGCGACCTCGGCGCGGTGGATCGGCTCATGTGGGCGGAACATGTCGTCCTGGTAGCCGTTGACGACACCCTGGGAGGCGGCCCAGGCGATGGCCTCGGCGTGCGCGCTGTTCACGTCCACGTCCGGGAAGGCCGGCTCCTCGGGAGCAGTGGTCTCCGCTCCGGAGGCCCGGTAGAGGAAGGACACGAACTCGCCACGGGTCACGTCCTCGGCGGCACGGAAGGTGCCGTCGATGTAGCCGGTGGTGACGCCTTCGGCGGTGGCCCAACTGATCTCGTCATAGAAGGAGGATTGATCCGTCACGTCCGAGAAGTCCTCGCCCGCACCGGCGGTGCCGTCCAGGTAGCGGTACAGGAAGGCCACCGACTCACCACGGGAGATGTCGTCGAACTTGCGGTAGCTGCCGTCGGCGTGGCCGGTGGAGATACCCTCCAGCTGCAGCCAGCGCACCGGCGCGTAGTACTGCGAGCCCGGGGCATTGTCCGTGAAGTCCATCGGCTGTTCAGGGGCGGCCGGCTCATCGGTTCCATCACGGTCCACGGTGAAGGTGGTGACGTCGTCATACACGCGGCGTTCGGTCCCGATCAGGTTGTACTCGCTGTCCAGCTGCGGGAAGACGTAGACGGGGGACAGGGTGATTTCGGTGCCCTCGCCGACGTGCTTCAGGTCGATCTGCAGGTGGCCGTAGTGCAGTCCACCGTCCTCGAGCTGCAGCACGCCGTCACGTTCCGCCCACGTCTCCGGGGCGTCTGCCGCGGCCATCCACTCAGAGGAGGTGTTGAAGCGGATCGGCTCGTAGTCACCTTCGTCGTTCAGGGCGAGCTGCTCTCCGCGCAGGCCGTCGGCGGCCACACCCACGTCGAAGGAGTGGAAGCCCTGCCCATCGCCGTCGGAGTCCACCCAGGAGCGCTCGAACATCTCGTCATGCCCGGAGATCACGGCGGAGACGCCGTACTCCTCGAACATCGGGGTGTAGGCGCGCATGGCCACGCCGGACTGGTTGTCGGCGTGCTCATGGTTCGGCGGGGTCCCGTGGACGCCGTTGGAGTAGGCGGCGTGGTGGAACTGCACGAGGACGATCTGGTCCTTCTCCTGCGCGTCCTTCAACTGTTCCTGGGCCCAGGCCCACTGAGCCGTGCCCTCGTTGAAGTTGGGAAGGTCCACGTCCGCGTCGGTGGTGCCGGGGAAGACGTCTTTGAATGCTTTGGTGTAGCTCTCGACCGTGAACTCACCCTGGGTGTCCGTGGAGAGGTTCTCCTCGGTCAGGTTCGAGTCATCGCCGGAGAAGATCTCTCCGGACAGCTCTCCGGTGCGGGTGTCCTCGTCGGGGATGCCGTTGGTCGAGTCCAGGGTCAGGATCGTCACCGGCCCATGATCGGTGCGGTAGTAGGAGCCGCGGTACTGCTGGTTGTCCGGGTCCGTGCCGTCGCCGGTCCGTTCGAAGTAGGAGTGGTACTTGTTCCTCGAGATCACGGCCGGGGACTGATCCTCGGCCGTGCCGTAACCGCCGTTGAGGGCGGCGTACGTCTCCCAGTTGCCGAGGGCGGTGAGCACCGGGACCCGGGAGGCGAGATCGCCGTTCTCGCCGGCGAAGTAGCCGAAGAACTCGTCCCATGCGGGTTGGTATCCGGACCCCTGTGCAAGGTCGCCGGCGATCAGCATCAGGTCCGGATCAGCGGCCTCGACGTGCTTGAGGTTCTCCTTCAGGGCGGTGTCCTGGTCCAGCGGATAGTTCAGGGTGAAGGAGCCGTAGCGGGTGGTATGCCCGAACTTCTCGGCCCAGGCGGAGCCCTCGCCGGGGCGGTCCATGGACTCATCCGTGTATCCGTTGACGGGGGACTGTTCCCATTCACGGTGCTCGATGCGACCGTAGGGCTCGGTCTCCGTGTCCGAGAACGCCACGATGCGCAGTTCGTCCCAGTCAGGTCCGGGTCCGGCGGTGAAGGTCGACTCATGGGTCTCGGCGCCCTGAGTGACGGTGTACCGGATCTCGGCTCCGGGGGTCAGCCCGGGGACCGTCACCCGGTGCTTGTAGTTCTCGGCGCCCTTCAGCCACGACCCCTTCTCCAGACCCTTGATGTCCTGGGACAGCTCGGCGTCGGTGTATCCCAGCAGCGGCTGGTGTTCTGGAATGGACTCCAGACTCACCGGGCCGGCCCCCTCACCCGGGTAGTCGACCACCACACTGCCCGGCTCATCGGTCTCCGAGAACCAGACCAGATCGACGGACTCGGCGGACGGCTCCATCAGGTAGGGCAGGACGCGAAATCCGTCACCGGCCGGTGACGGAGCAGACACGGCGGCCTGGGCGGCGGTAGCGAGAGGGTTTGCCGTCCCGACGGCGGCGGCCGGGGTGGCGGCAACGGTGCCGATCAGAACAGCGGCGGCCAGAAGGCCGAAGCCGGCCCGGCACACCGGATGGGACGAGGAGACAGTGAGTCGGTGGCGCATGGTGTCCTCCGGGTGGAGACCACGACGGCGGCGCGGGGAGTTCCCCGGTGGCTGCCCCGCGGTGCGAGTGGACGAGGGTGCACTCAGTGTTGCGACCGTAAACGACATGTTCATGGCCGCCAGGTTGCCGGAGGGCGACCGGAGGGAGGACGAACGTTGGAGGACTCACCTCCGGCCGCCCGGCCAGCCGGATACCGCCTGCGGTTCCGTCGATCCACCTATGGTGAGGGGGTGACCACGCCATCTCACTCCGCTCGAGGGCCCTCGGCCCTGGGGGGCCTGATGTGGATCGCCGTGTGGGGATTCTCCGGCTTCTTCCTCAGCTACTCCACCATGGTGCCGATCAGTCTCGACCGTGGGCTGACCGCAGTCACCGGCGGCACCCTGCTGACCATCATGATGCTCAGTGTGATCGCCGTGCAGCCGGCGGCCCCCGCCCTGCGCCAGAGGTGGGGACCACGCCGGACCATCGGGTCATCCCTGTTGCTGATGGCCGGTGGCCACGGCGCGAGCCTCGTCATCCCCCACCCTGTGGCGGCACTCCTGGTGGCCGGTGTGGCCGTCGGATGTGGCTTCGGTGTGCTGGTGGTGGTGGCGACGGCGGCCGTCCCGGCGGTCTCCCGGCCGGACCGGGCGGGGCGTGCGCTGGGGCAGTTCGGGGCGGCGACCTCGGCCGCCGCCGCTGTGGGTGCCCCGCTGGGCCTATGGTTCAGCGGGGTGGTGCCACTGGAGGTCTTCCGGCTCATGGCCGCCACGTGCGTGCTGCTCGCCTTCGTGGCCCTGCGTGGGGTCCCGGACCGAGCCGCTGAGGTCTCCGGAACAGGCACCGTCGAGCCGCTGGAGCCCCTGGAGGCCACAGTGGAGGGTGAGGCACACCAGGGCGGTGCGGCCCGCGCATCGGGCACGGGTTCCGGTCCGGCGGCCGGGCGGTGGTGGGCCGCGCTGGGGCCGGTGCTGCTGCCGTTTCTCGTCAGTATGGCCGCCTACGGGCTGGTGATCGCGTTCGGACCGGGCGGGGACACCGCGCATCCGGCGGTGTTCATCGCGACCATGCAGGCCGCCTCCGTGGCCGGACGCTGGATCTCGGGATCGTTGACGGATCGGCTCGATCACACAGCGGTGTACACGGCCGGGATCGTCATGACCGCGGCAAGTCTGGTGGCCGTGGTCCTGGTGCACTCACCCTGGCTCCTGGCCGCCTGCCTGGTGCTGATGGGAGTCGGGATCGGCACCGTGCAGTCCGCCAGTCTGGTGATGGCCTTCGCCCGAGCCGCCAGCCACGGCCGGGCCAGTGTGGGATGGAACATGAGCTTCGACACCGGGCTGGGGCTGGCAGGGTTGTTCGGCGGTGTGGGTTTCACCTACCTGGGAACAGAGCCCACCTTCGCCGGGGTGGCCGGCCTGATCCTGCTCGCGGGGATCCCGCTCTGGCTGCGCCGCAGTCGCAGCGCCGGCCGCTGACCTGAACTGCCGCCGGCCACAGACGCCCCAGCCGTCACCGGGAACCTCGAACTGTGCCACGGGCGAGCCGTCTGTGGAAGACTGGTCGGCACGTCACGCACCCAGCGCGGGAGAGCGCCGCAACCCCACCGCCGGAGGTCCCCTGGACCGCTAGGACACCGGGGGAGCAGCCGCCGAAGGAGCAATTTCTCCCCGAGAATCTCTCAGGCACCGGTACCGCGCAGGGCATGGCGACTCTGGAAAGCTCCGGGGCCCAGCGCCCTCGGACACCGACGGTGCAAGGACGTATCCTCCAGATACGGGCGGAATCTCTCAGGTTGATGACAGAGCGGGGAGGTACCGTTCCGTGCCCACAGCGCCCTGGAGGACCACCATGCAGACCACCACCGCCACCGACATCCCCGTGTCACGCCACGAACCACGGGATACCGCTTCAGCTCCCTTCACCAGCCGCCACATCGGCCCGCGGCCCTCAGATGCCGAGCAGATGCTGGCCGAACTGGGATTCGACTCCCTGGACGACCTCGTGGACGCGGCCGTCCCCGCCGATATCCGCCAGCAGATGCCGTTGAACCTGCCGCCGGCCCTCACCGAGGCAGCCGTGCTGGAGGACCTGCGCACCATCGCGAACCGCAACATCGTCAAGACCCAGATGATCGGCCGCGGCTTCTTCGACACTGTCACCCCACCTGTGGTGCTGCGCAAGGTGCTCGAGAACCCGGCCTGGTACACCGCGTACACGCCGTATCAGCCGGAGATCTCCCAGGGACGCCTCGAGGCCCTGCTGAACTTCCAGACCATGGTCTCCGACCTCACCGGCCTCGAGATCGCCAACGCCTCGATGCTGGACGAGTCCTCGGCCGCCGCCGAGGCCGTCCTGCTGATGCACCGTGCCAACAAGAAGGCCAAAGACGGCATCACCCTGCTGGACGCCGATCTCTACCCGCAGACCCGGGCCGTGATCGAGGGCCGCGCCCAGGCGCTCGGCCTGGACGTCCGCACCGCCGACCTCGCCGCCGGCCTGCCCTCCGAGCTCGGTGCCGACCTGGACGAGAAGGGCCTGTGCGGCATCGTCCTCCAGCAGCCCGGCGACTCCGGACGGGTCCATGACCACTCCGCCGCGATCTCCCAGGCCAAGGACCGGGGCGCCATGGTCGCGATCGCCGCCGACCTGCTGTCCCTGGCCCTGATCACGCCTCCGGGAGAGCAGGGAGCGGACATCGCCGTCGGCAACACCCAGCGCTTCGGCGTCCCGCTGTTCTTCGGCGGCCCCCACGCTGCCTACATGGCCGTCCCCAAGGGACTCGAACGCCAGCTGCCCGGCCGCCTCGTCGGCGTCTCCCAGGATGCCGCAGGCCGGCCCGCGTACCGCCTGGCCCTGCAGACCCGTGAGCAGCACATCCGCCGAGAGAAGGCCACCTCCAACATCTGCACCGCCCAGGCGCTGCTGGCCATCGTGGCCTCCATGTTCGCGGTCTACCACGGCCCGGAGGGCGTCACCGCGATCGCCCAGCATGCCCACCGCCAGGCCACCCGCCTGGCCGCCGCCCTGGAGACCGAGGGCTTCCAGCTCATCCAGGACGCCTTCTTCGACACGATCCAGGTCTCGGTGCCTGGCCTGGCCCGCACCGTGGTCACCGCCGCCGAGGCCGCCGGGGTCAACCTGCGCCTCGTGGACGCCGGCACGGTCGGCATCTCCTGTGACGAGACCACCACGGATGAGGACCTCGTCGCCGTGCTCTCGGCCTTCGGCGCCCCGCGCGAGTCCCTCCCGGCACGGCAGGACAGCAACGCCGCCAGCACTACCAACAGCTCCACCCACGACGCCGGCTCCCTGGCTTCCGCGCGCATCCCCGCCGCCCAGCGGCGCACCAGTCGGTTCATGACCCACCCGGTGTTCAACACCTACAAGTCCGAGACCCAGATGCTGCGCTACCTCAAGCGCCTCTCCGGCTACGACCTGGCCCTGGACCGGACCATGATCCCGTTGGGCTCCTGCACCATGAAACTGAACGCCACGGCCGAGATGGAGTCCATCTCTTGGCCGGAGTTCTGCTCCATCCACCCGTTCGCCCCGGACCACCAGACCGAGGGGTGGCGCTTCCTGCTGGGGGACCTGGAGGACAAGCTGGCGGAGATCACCGGATACGCCGGGGTGTCCATCCAGCCCAACGCCGGGTCCCAGGGCGAGTACGCTGGCCTGCTGGCCATCCGCCGCTACCACCTGGACAACGGTGAGGGCGAGCGGGACATCTGCCTCATCCCCGCCTCCGCCCACGGCACCAACGCGGCCTCGGCGGTGCTCGCCGGACTCAAGGTGGTGGTGGTCGCCACCGCCCCGGACGGCACCATCGACTCGGCCGACCTGGAGGCCAAGATCGAGGCCAACGCCGGCCGGATCGCAGCCATCATGATCACCTACCCCTCCACGCACGGCGTCTATGACGCCGATGTCCGGGAGGTCTGCCGCAAGGTGCACGAGGCCGGCGGGCAGGTCTACATCGATGGAGCGAACCTCAACGCGCTCGTCGGTCTCGCCCAGCCGGGTCAGTTCGGCGGGGACGTCTCCCACCTGAATCTTCACAAGACCTTCTGCATTCCGCACGGCGGCGGCGGCCCCGGAGTCGGCCCGGTGGCCGTGGCCGAGCACCTCAAGCCGTACCTGCCCACCGCCGAGCAGCCGATCACCGCCGCACCGTACGGTTCGGCCGGTGTCATGCCGATCTCCTGGGCCTACCTGTACCTGATGGGCGGCGAGGGCCTCACCGAGGCCACCCGGTATGCCCTGCTCAACGCCAACTACGTGGCGAAGAAGCTCGGGGATGCCTTCCCGATTCTCTACACCGGCGAGACCGGGCTGGTGGCGCACGAGTGCATCCTGGACCTGCGGGAACTCACCGCGAAGTCCGGCGTCACCGCCGAAGATGTCTGCAAGCGCCTGATCGACTACGGCTTCCACGCCCCCACCCTGGCGTTCCCGGTGACCGGCACCCTCATGGTGGAGCCGACCGAGTCCGAGGACCTGGCCGAGATCGACCGGTTCATCGACGCCATGCTGGCCATCCACGCCGAGATGGAGGCGACTACCCCGCAGACGCTGGCCGACTCCGTGCTGCGCAACGCCCCGCACCCGGCCGAGGTGCTCACCGCGGACGAATGGGACCGCAGCTACCCGCGCTCGCAGGCCGCCTACCCGGTGGACTCGTTGCGCCGGGACAAGTACTTCCCACCGGTGGGCCGCATCGACGGTGCCTGGGGGGACCGCAACCTGTTCTGCTCCTGCCCGCCGATCGAGTCCTTCGAGGAGTCCGATCCCGCCGATGCCGCGGCGTCGGCCACCGCGGTCGCAGACAGCATCGAGTCCTCATCCTCCGTCTCCCACTGACAGGACCCACCATGAGCGAGAGCACCAGCAACAGCACCACGCCGCTGCACGGCGTCCACGTGGAGGCGGGGGCCTCCTTCACCGACTTCGGCGGCTGGCAGATGCCCCTGAAGTACGGTTCCGAGCTGGCCGAGCATCAGGCCGTCCGCACCTCCGCCGGCCTGTTCGACCTGTCCCACATGGGCGAGGTGCGGATCAGCGGCCCGCAGGCGGCCGAGGCGCTGGACTACGCACTGACGGCCCGGGTGTCCGCCGTCGCCCCGGGCCGAGCCAAGTACTCGCTGATCTGCACGGATTCCGGGACCATCTTGGACGATCTGATCGTCTACCGGGTGGACGGCGGTGGTGAGGACGCGGCCGAACCGGACGCGCGTGAGTTCCTCGTGGTCCCCAATGCCGGCAATGCCGCGGCCGTGGCGGCTGCGCTGAACGAGCGCTCCGCCGGATTCGACGCCACGGTCCGCAACGAGTCCTCGCAGACGGCCCTGGTCGCCGTGCAGGGCCCGGAGGCCGCCCGGATCCTTGCCACTGTCCTTCCCGAGGAAGAAGCCGCCGAGCTAGGCGGAATGGGGTACTACTCCGCCCGCCCGGCCACTATCCGGACCGGTGGGGAGACCGGCGACGTGCCCGTCTTGGCCGCCCGCACCGGGTATACCGGCGAGGACGGCTTCGAGCTGATCATCGGCCCCGTGGCTGACCGTGGGGTGTTGGCCACCGCAGCCTCCGCAGTCTGGCGCGCGCTCCTCGGGGCGGCGGAGGGACTCGGCGTCGACCTGCTCCCGTGCGGGCTGGCCAGCCGGGATTCCCTGCGCCTGGAGGCCGGCATGCCGCTCTACGGCCAGGAGCTCGACCTCGGCCATCTGCCGAGCGAGTCGGGGGCCGGCAACGCGGTGCCGCTCAAGACGAAGGAGACCGACTTCGTCGGTCGAGACGCCCTACTGGCCGCCCGTGCAGCCGGCACCGGCGTCACCACCGGCCAGACGATCGTCGCGTTGAAGGGCGCCGGCCGCCGGGCGGCACGGGCCGGGTATCCCGTGCTCGACGGCGGCGGCCAGCAGATCGGCGAGGTCACCTCCGGGGTCCCCAGCCCCACGTTGGGCCACCCGATCGCCCTGGCCCGGATCGACGTCGCGTTCAAGGATGCCGGCACGGAGCTCTCCGTGGACCTGCGCGGCAAAGCCGAGCCGTTCACCGTGGTGGAACCGCCGTTCTACCGCCGCGCCCAATAGTGAGGCCAGGGCCTCTGCGCCAGCCGAGGGGCCGGCGTCGCCCAGCCTTCGGGTTCCGGGAGGGGAGGGCCCGCTTGGTAGACTTCTCTGAGCTTGCGGGCCCTCCGCGCCACCGTGGCTCTCCTCTTTTGCCCGAGCTTCAGTGCCACCGCGATCACCCCACTGCAGGAAGAATATGACAGAACAGCGAACCGCCCGACGGGTCCCCGTACTGGGCATCATCGCGTTCGTCCTCCTCGCGGCACTCCTGCTGACCCTGGCCGTGTTGAGCGCCATCAAGGGCGTGCGTACGGCCGAATCCAGCGGCCATGTGGTGCGCGTGGAGGACGGCCAGACCCTCGTGGTGAACATGGACGGTACCGAGGAGACCGTGACGCTGGCCGGTGTGATGGTTCCCCGACCCGCAGCCGAGGGGGAGGAACCCACCGTGGAGAACTGCCTCGCGGACGAGGCCATGGCCAACCTGGCGACACTCCTCGAGCCCGGGGAATTGGTCCAGCTGGAGTTTCCGGAGGAGTCGGACGGCCCCGAGGGCACCCGGCTGGCCCTGGTCCACCACGGGGGAGAGGTCGTCAATCTCCAGCAGGCCGAAGCGGGGTTCGCCGTGCCGCTGCCCGAGCAGCCGAGGAAAGGTTTCGGCAGCGAACTGGGCGAGGCCCAATCGACCGCGCGCACTGAGGAGTCCGGACTGTACTCCTCGGCCGCGCCGTGCACCCTGGCCGGCCGGATCGTTCCCGCGCTGGCCGCCTTGGAGGACCTGCCGGAGGAGCACCCCACCACCTCCGAGGAGGCCGAAACCCAGATCGAGACGATCTCGGCCGCCGTCGAGCAGGGCGTGGCCGCGGAGAAGGCCTTCGCCACCATCGATCCCGAGGGGACCTCCCTGGCCTCACTCGCCTGGGCTGCGGACGTGCCCCGGCTGCAGGAGAAGCTGACGGGCGCTCTGTCCGCCGCGCAAGCGGACCTGAAAGCTATGAACAGCACGCGCAACGTGCTGCAGACCCGTGAGCGGGAGGAACTCGAACGTCAGGCCGAAGAGAAGCGGCAGGCTGAGGCGAAGCGCCAGCGCGAGGCGGCGGAACGCCAGGCGGAGGCACAGCGCGAGAAGGCCCAGCGCGAGAAGGCCCAGCGTGCGGAGGCCGAACGCCAGGCCCAGGCAGAACAGCGCCAGGCCGAGGCCGAGGCCGAGGCAGAAGCAGAGGCAGCATCCGCTTCTGCCTCAGCCTCGGCTACTGCGTCCCCGTCCCCATCGTCGACACCGCCGCCGACACCGTCGCCGACACCCTCTCCCAGTTCGGCCTCTCCGTCCTCCGCGGAAACCGACGCTGGTGGAGACGACTAGGGTCCGGGCGTCGGCCGCATGACCATCACGCCGCCGCCCGGGGACGGTCCGGAGCCGACCTCGGCCGCTGGGCCGGTGCCGCGCGCCCACGGCTTCCCCTCTCCTGCCCGGGACTACCTGGACGGTGGGATCGATCTGAATCGTGAACTTGTCCGCGACCGTACCTCGACGTTCCTGATGCGGGTGTCCGGACAGGCCATGGTTGGTTCCGGCATCGACGACGGCGACGAGCTAGTGGTGGACCGGGCGGCCACCCCGCAGGACGGCTCGGTGGTGGTGGCCGTGGTCAACGGAGAGCTCCTGGTGCGCCGGCTCGCACTCGGGACTGCAGGGGGCCGGCGTACCGTAGCACTGCAGACCGACGACGGGGCAGCTCCCCTGAGTGTGGAGGATGCGGATGCCCTGGAGATCTGGGGCGTGGCCACCTACTGCCTGCACCGACTGTGAGTGAACGGTGAAGTCGACGGTTTCCAACCGGGAGGGACGTGGGGTGACTGATCACCTGGCCCTGGTGGACGTCAACAACTTCTACGTCTCCTGTGAGCGAGCCTTCGATCCCCGGCTGGAGAACCGGCCGGTGGTGGTGCTGTCCAACAACGACGGCTGCGTGGTGGCGCGATCACCGGAGGCGAAGGCACTGGGGATCACCACCGGGATGCCGTGGTTCAAGATCGCCCCGCAGGCAGCCACCTGGGGGCTCGTGGCGCGTTCCTCCAACTACGAGCTCTACGGGGACATGTCCGCCCGTGTGATGGAGTTGCTGGGGCGCTGGGGCACCTGGCAACAGGTGTACTCGATTGATGAGTGCTTCATCGGGTTGACCGGTACCCCGCAGCAGGCCCTTCAGTCCGGGCGAGACGTCCGGGCGGCGGTGGCCCGTCATCTCGGGCTCCCGGTGTGCGTGGGGATCGCCTCGACCAAGACGCTGGCGAAGTTCGCCAACCACGTGGCCAAGAACAACCCGGACGACGCCAGGATCGGAGGCGTCTTCTCCATGGATGCGGCCCGGCCCGCCTTCGTGGACGGGTTGATGGAGCGGCTCCCGGTCACCGAGGTCTGGGGCGTGGGCCGCAAGTCAGGGGAGAAACTGGAACGGCTGGGGATCCGGAGCATCGCCGAACTGCGGTCCGCGGACCCGGCGTGGATCCGCTCCCGGTTCTCCGTGGTGCTGGAACGGACCGTCCTGGAACTGGGCGGAGTGCCATGCGTTCCGGACGTGGACGAGCAGGCGGGCCCGGGCCAGGTCATCTTCTCGCGTTCCTTCTCCAGGCCGGTGACGACCGGTGCGGACATGGACGATGTCATGAATCTCTACGCGCAGCGCGCCGCAGCCCGCTTGGCTGTGCAGGGTCAGCACGCCAGGACCGTCCTGGTCACGGCCGGGACCTCCCGGTTCTCCGGGCCCGATGGATCGGTCTCCAGGTCGGTGGCCCTCCCGCGTGCCACCGCCGACCCGATCGCCATCACTCGGGCGGCCGTGGGCGCGATGCGGTCAGTGCTGCGGGAGGGGGTGCCCTATACCCGTGCCGGCGTCATGCTGTCTGGGTTGGGAGCGGCGGCAACCGGGCAGGAGATGCTGACCGGATTCGAGGACTTCGAGGGGGCACAGGGTGCCGGTGACGGCCCTGACCGGCACCTGGAGGACGTTCTGGAGCGTGTCCGCGGACGGTTCGGGGGAACCTCGATCGGCCTAGGCCCTGGCGGCTTGACCGAGCAGGGGACGTGGACCATGCGCCGTGAGTTCGCTTCACCGCAGTACACCACGAGGTTCTCGGAGCTGCCCGTGGTCCGGGCCTGAGGCGGAGTCAGCCCAGGGAGAGGGTGACGAGCCCCAGCTGCGCAGCGCGGATGATCACCTGGACGCGGTCCCGGACCTCGAGCTTTTCCATGATCTTGGAGAGGTTCGCCTTGACCGTGGATTCCGAGAGGTGCAGTTCCTCGGCGATCTCTGGGTTGGACCGGCCCCGGGCCAGCAGGCGCAGGACATCGAGTTCGCGAGGCGTCAGGTCCGAGCCATCCGGGTCGCCGGGGGCCACTGCGGCCGCCCCGACCCCGGGACGGTCGTCCTCCTCGATGGAGGAGAGCAGCTTGCGGGTCACGGCGGGGGAGAGGACGGACTCTCCGCGATGCACGCTCCAGATGGCGCTGATGATCGTCTCCGGGTCGGCGTCCTTGAGGAGGTAACCGGCCGCGCCCGCCCTCAACGCCGGCACCAGGTAGGGCTCCGAGGTGAAGGTGGTGATGGCCAGGACGCTGGTGTCCGGGAAATCCGCGGTGATGCGCTCCGTGGCCTCGACGCCGCCCATGACAGGCATCTGCATGTCCATGAGCACAACGTCCGGGTGGACGGCCCTGCACGTTTCCAACGCTTCTGCGCCATTGGCGGCGATGCCCACGCAGTTCATGTCGGCAGAATTCTCGACCAGCACCTTCAGTGCGCCGCTCATGAGAGGTTGGTCATCCACGATGAGCACCGACAGGGGGGAGGAATTGGAATCCGGCATGGACCCAGGGTAGTCGGTGGGAAGCGCCAAAAGAGCTTGACGTGCGTGAGTTCAGTATTTCGGCTTCCACGGAGCCACGCCGTTGCCGAACCTAGGAAAAGGCTGTAAAACGTCTCTTAATCTGGAGAACGGGCCGCGTCAGGGTCATAATGAAGTCATGAAACGCACCCTCATGGCCTCAGCTGCGGCTGTCCTTGTCTCATCTGCCCTCCTCGTTTCCCCGGCTGCGGCCGCGGAAGCCCCTACCTCCGGTTCAGTGCTTCCCCCTACGCTCCAGACCCAGCCCATCTCCAAGGACTCCTCCGGTGGCATGTCCACCATGGGCATGGGCTCCGGGTCCAAGATCTTCTTCTGCTGGTTCGGTTTCTGCGGTTAAGGCTTCATGAGTCGCCGTAGGCCGGTCAGCTCCACGTCGGGGTTGGCCGGTTTCTGGTCTGCCCGACCATTGAACAGGCCCCTGCTGGTCTTGACTTCACTGTTTGTCACCTTGTCGCTGATCTCGGACTTCGTTATCGCGGTGACCGGTACCGGCAATTTGAATGCGGCGGAATCGCTGGTCGTTCTGTTGACGAGCCTGGCGGTATATGTCTTGTGGACGCGAACGACCTTCGCTTTTGCCGCGCTTATTCCGGCCATGGTGGCCAGCCACCTGCTGGATTTCTTCATGCTTACGGGGCTGACTATGCCGCTGGTACTGGGAGCCGTCGCGGCCACCGCGCATCGATTGTTCAGCTATCTTGCTCTAGCAGTCGCGGTTGCCTGGGCATTGTTGATCCCCTTCACGTCAGCAGATTTCGGCGGTGTGACATGGATTATTGTGCCTTTCATTTCCTTAGCTTGGGGCACCGGAATGTTCGTGGGCTACAACCTTGAGCGTCGCCAGCAAGACCGGCTCCGGATCGCGGAGGCTACCCGTCGGGCGGCGCACGCCGGCGAGGAGGAACGGCGCTCTCTGGCGCGGGATCTGCATGACATCGTGGCGCACAATCTGACGATCATCTCGATGCAGGCCCTTGCTGCAAAGTATGCCGGAACGGACGAAGCCGCCAAGACGGCGGTGGATGTCATCGGCAGTTCGGCTGGAGAGGCCCTCATCGACCTGCGCCGCATGCTGTCCCTCCTCCAAGCAGAGGGAATCGTGGCCGGCGACCAGGAAGCGGCCCAGCGTGAGCTCGGCGAGGGCGCCTCCGCCCTGGATCTCGAGTACGGCGCCGTAAAGTTCGGACGGATGCTGGAGAGTCTGGGGATCTACACGACTGTTGACACCGGCGGTCTGGAGCAGGATATCCCCCAGAGTGTGGAGACCGCCCTCTACCGTGTCCTCCAGGAAGCTGTCACGAACGTGGCCAAGCACTCCGGTGAGGGCGGCGAATGCCGCATCGATGTGCATACCCGCGCTGGCCAGTTGGAACTTGCCGTGGACAACACCATGCCCTCGAACGGATCCGCCATGCGCGTCGGTTGGAACTCCTCCGGCAGCGGCCTCATCGGGATGCGGGACCGCGTGGACGCCTTTGGCGGGACCATGTCCTCGGCGCGAGATGGCCAGTGGTGGAGGGTCCGCGCTGAGGTCCCGCTGCACGGCGCCAACGCCTAGCTAGGCTATCGATGTGATTTGCGTCACATATATGGTCCCAAGACTAGCCAAAGGTCCAATAGCAACCAGGTCGCAACACGGGTTAACCTGAAAGGGCCCCATGAGACGGTGCACACGGATCGGACGGTGGAATAAGCCCGGGGGGATACGGGCCCACCAATCCAATATCCGCTGAGAGGCGGTGGCCTAGCCACCGCCTCTCAGGTGTTTAAGGGACACGTTCTCCGTGAGGCACGTCTCACACGCGGTGCAATCTGGCCCCCGCATTAGGGTGTCAAGAATGAACGCCCCGTCTGGCGTGGACGCTGCACAGCCAGCACGCACGCGCTTTTCCTGGATCCCCATCGTCATTGCCGGTGTGGCTGCCGCCATGCATATCTGGAAACTGCCTGAGGCTTTGTCGTTCGTCCAGGATGACCTCGGCATGACCCTCATCGAGTCCGGAGTCCTGCTGGGCATCGTCCAGGTCGGATCGATGGCCCTCGGTCTCGCGGTCTCCCTCTTCTCGGAAGTCCTCGGATTGCGGCGCACGCTGCTCATCGGACTGACCTTGTTGACCGTAGGCTCGCTGGCGGGAGCGTTCGCGGAGACCACCGGCTTCCTGATGGCCACTCGTGCCGTGGAGGGCGTCGGCTTCCTGATGGCCACCGTGGTGGCGCCGCCCCTGATCCGCCTGATCACGCCGCCCGCCAGGACGAACATCGCCATGGGGTGGTGGGGATCCTTCCAGGGGCTGGCGACCTTCGTGGCGGTCCTGGCCTCCACCCTGCTGCTCACAAGCGTCAGTTGGCAGGCGTGGTGGGTCGTGATGGCGGTGGTCACCGCAACAGCCATCCCGCTGATCGTGGTGTTCGTGCCCCCTCCGCCGTCGGATCGCGACTCCAACGTGAGGCTGGCGGCCCGGCGCGTGGGCGCCACCGTGAAGACAGTGACCCCATGGATGGCGGGCATCGTCTTCGCTTGCTACACCCTGCAGTGGGGTTCGGTCATCGGGTTCCTGCCAACGATCTTCGACGAGGCCGGCGTCGGCGGGCTCTGGCCGGGCATCATCACTGCGATCGTCGGTGGGGTGAACGGGGTCGGTAACATCCTCACCGGTCGGCTGCACCAACGGGGCATCCCCATGCGGCGGTTGGTGCTGATCGGCCTGGGTACCATGGGTGTCGCCTCAATCATCACCTTCGCGCCGGACTGGTCTGGGGTGCCGGGTGGGCTGGCCGTGCAGATCCTCGCCGTCACGGTGTTCTCCGGTGTCGGCGCCCTGGTTCCCGCCAGTCTGAACCGGATCGCCGTGGACATCGCCCCGCCCAATGGCTCCGGCGCAGCGGCGATGGGCTTGATGGTCCAAATCTACAACGGGGCCAACTTCGTCGGACCCATCATCCTGGCCACTATCGCCACCGCGGCGGGAAGCTGGCACTTCTCCTGGGTCATGACCGTCTCGGCGACTCTGCTGGGCGGCCTCTTGGCCTGGCGGTTCCTCTCCGCGCGCCGACTGGGCATCGATTTCCGGCATCGAGGCTGACACGGCACCGGGGAGGCCGGGGCGGCCGAGGTATCAGTCGCACCCTTGGGGGCCGCAGGCCTGTCCGTGGAGGCCATCCGACCCACCAGCACCCTCCGGCCTTCCGGCCGCCGGCTGCACCATCTGTAGCGGCTGGAACTCGGCCCAGGACTGTTCGAGGGCCTGGGTGAAGACCTCGGTGGGCTGGGCGCCGGAGATGCCGTACTTGCGCCCAAGCACGAAGAACGGCACCCCGGTGACGCCCAGGGCCTGAGCGGTGGCGAGGTCCTGTTTGACAGCGGTCTCCCAGCGGTCATCGGACAGTGCCTCGTGGACCTGCTCCGCGGTGAGTCCGGCGGAGGTGCCGAGTTCCACCAGCACCTCCTCGTCGCCGATGTTCCTGCCGTCCTCGAAGTGAGCGCGGAACAGCTGTTCCTCGAGGCGCTCGGCTGTCTGCAGTGAGTTCGCTTTGGCGCGTTGGATGACCCGGTGGGCCTTCCACGAGTTCGCGACCACGAGGCGGTCGAAGTCATAGTCCAACCCCTCGGCGGCGGCTTGCTCGGTCACGTGCGCCAGCATCGCGGTCACCTGCTCGCGGGGCATGCCCTTGGCCTCGGCGAGGTAGTCGAGTTCCCGGCGGTGATCGTGCTCAGGCAGCGTCGGATCGAGCTGGAAGCTCTTCCACTCCACCTCGACCCGATCACGGTGCTCGAACGATTCCAGGGCCCTCTCGAACCGGCGTTTGCCGATGAAGCACCACGGACAGCCGACGTCGGAAAAAATCTCGATCTTCACCTCAGGCACAACCCGGGGTGAGGTGGGGGTATTCCTGAACGGCCGACGTCGGGATTCGGGGACGACGCCGGCCGGGCGCCTCAGGCGCGGCGCAGACCGCCCTGCCACAGGGCGTCGAACGGGGTGTTGCCGGTGACGCGCTGGCCGATGCCCTCGGTGACGAACTCCTTGGCGCGGCGGGCCGCCTCCAACGGCGTGGCACCCTTGGCGAGTTCCGCGGTGACGGCGGCGGCCAGGGAGCAGCCGGCGCCGGAGACCCCATGGTCGCCGATCTTGGGCGCTGAGAGGACCTCGAGGGTCTGCCCGTCGTAGAACACGTCCAGGGCGTCCGGGCCGTCGAGCTTCATGCCGCCCTTGGCGAGGACGGCCGCGCCGGAGACCTCGTGGATGCGCTTCGCCGCTTCCTTCAGGTCCTCCAGGGTGGTGACGGTGATCCCGGACAGCTGCTCGGTCTCGAAGTGGTTCGGGGTGGTGAAGGTGGCCAACGGCAACAGCTCAGCCTTGAGGGCGCGGTCCGTGTCCAGTGCGTGGCCGGGCTCCTGGCCCTTGCAGATCAGCACGGGATCGAGGACCACGTGGTCCCACTCCTGATTCTTCAGGGCGGTGGCCACGGTGGAGATGGTCTCCGGGGAGCCCATCATGCCGAGCTTGGTGGTCTTCAGGGGCCCGGCATAGTCGGCCTGGATGGCCTCCAGCTGGTTGGCGATCACGTCAGCCTGGACCGGGACGAATCGGTGGTTCCAATGGTCCTTCGGGTTGAAGGCGACAATGCAGGTCAACGCCACGATGCCGAAGGCGCCCAGTTCCTGGAAGGTCTTCAGATCGGCCTGGGCGCCGGCACCGCCGGTCGCTTCGGAACCGGCGATGGTCAAGGCAAGAGCGGGGGTGTGCACGTCGTACTGATCAGTGGAAGGCATGCGTCCCATGTTAATCCCCTTCAACCGGCGGCGGGTCAGACGGCGGCAGAGGTTGCTTCGGGACGGACGACGCTCACCAGCGGCTGGGCCACGGCGCGGCCCAGGGCCATCAGGATGGCGGCCGGGAAGCCAATGATGGGAATGAGCATGGGCAAAAGGCCGCCGACGCCGGAGAACAGCACCGCCAGGCCGTAGAGCATGCCGACCAGCGCGTAGCCGATCACATGGATCCACTGGTTGGTCTTGTGTCGGAAGAGCCAGTTCACCAGCAGGCACAGGGGCAGGCCGATGACCAGGCCGGCCAGGCCGACGGTGGCCAGCAGTGGAGTCAGGGAACCGTAGGCCTGCAGCGCCGGGATGAAGTTCAGCACCAGCACGGTGATGGCCATGAGCAGGTTCGGCGCCAGCCAGGCCACAAGGAAGCCGTAGAGCGACATCTTCAGGCGGGGGCGGGGCCCGGTGGCGGGCCGCTTGCGGCGGCTCGGCTTGACCGGAATGGGGGTGGTCATGGGCGTGCTCCAGTAGTGGCGGTGGCGGAGGGGCCGTGCCAGTCTACCGGCGGGGGCGTCCGGTCGCTCAGGCGAAGGCGATGCCGTCCATCAATTTGCGCGCCGTGCGCACGCTGCCCGTGACGAGGACGGTGGGTTGGCCGGATGCTGACGACCGGCCCGCCTCCGCGGAGTCCCCAGAATCGACCTCGACCACCAGGTCCGTGTGGCCCGTGGGATGCTCCACCCGGGTCTCAACCGCATTGTGGTCACCGCTCAGGCCAGCCACCACCGTTCCGGGCACCTGCCACGCCACCGCCACCGAGGCCCCGGCGAACACCCCGATGGCCTCATGAACACGTTTCGGGATGAAACACCGCGTGTTGAATGTCCCCCCGCTCCGGGCGGGGGACACCAGGCAGACCTTGGGCACCGTGGTCTCGCTGACGTCCCCCAGTCCCATCGCGACGCCGGCTTCGAGCCGCACGGCCTCGACCGCGGCACACAACTCGGCATCGGCCTCCAATGCGGCGGGCTCCTCGGTCCCCTCCACGCCCAGAGCCGCCGCATCGATCACGACGACGGGCATCCCGTTGTCCACGCACGTCACCTCGATCCCGGCGAAGGTGTCGATGCGGCTCCCCGTGGGGAACAGGGCCCCACAGCTGGACCCGGCGGTGCCCTGATAGTCCAGGACCACCGGGGCGGCGGTTCCCGGCACCCCCGCGATCTCCGCGTCGCCCTCATACTGAACGCGACCGGCCGGCGTCGTGACCCGGGCGCGGGCCACCGACCCGGTGTTCACCATGTGGATGACCACCTCTGTGGTGCCGTCCCGGGCAGGGACGAGGCCGCGTTCGACCGCGAAGGGGCCGATGCCGGCGAGGATGTTGCCGCAGTTCTGCCGGTCTGAGACGGTCGCCTCGTCCACGGAGACCTGGAGGAACAGGTAGTCGACTCCGCCCTCTGAGCGCGGGGAGACCACCGCGACCTTGCTGGTCAGCGGGTGCGCTCCACCCAGTCCATCGATCTGCCGTGCGTCCGGGGACCCCATCAGCCGGAGCAGCAGGGCGTCCCTGGCGGACGGATCGGCGGGCAGGTCCTCGGCCAGGAAGTACAGTCCCTTGGAGGTTCCGCCGCGCATGACCATGCACCGGACTTCGGCGGCGGTGCCCTGGAGGGCCTCACGGCCGTGATGAGAGGGTGCGGTGGACGAGGCGGGGTCTGGGCTCACGGTGTATTCCTTCACCAAAATCGGCTGCGGCCTGCATTATCTGTGACAAAATTGTTTACAATCAGTTCCATCATGGCTGACGAGCGGGGGAGATTCCAGTGGCAACAGCAACGCGGGCCAACGCTGCGGTGAACGCGACCGAGGTGGCCGACCAGATTCGAGCAGCCATCTTCGCCGGCGAACTCGTGCCGAACCAGCGGCTCGTCGAAGCTGACCTGGCCGAGATGTACGGGGCCAGCCGCGGCCACGTGCGCACCGCCCTGTCCGAGCTGACGGTCGAGGGCCTCGTCGAACGGATCCAGAACCGTGGTGCCCGCGTCCGCTCCGTCCCCGTGGAGGAGGCGATCGAGATCGTGGAGGTCCGTTCTGCCCTGGAGGCACTGTGTGCCGCACGGGCGGCAACGCGCATCTCCGATGCCGAGGCCGAGGAGCTCCGGCAGATCGGCCGGGGCATGGAATCCGCCGTCGAGGCCGGGGACCAGGCCGCCTACGCCCAGGGCAACACGGACCTGCACTCCACCCTGATCCGCCTGTCCGGGCAGAAGACGGCCGCTGCGACCATCGACCGGCTCCGTGCCCAGGCCGTGCGCTTCCAGTACCGCCTGTTCGCCAAGCCCGGGCGCTCGCAGCAGTCTCTGCCGGAACATCTGGCCATCATTGACGCCGTCTGTGCGCGGGAGCCGGAGGAGGCGGCCCGGGCCATGCGCGAGCACCTGATGTCCGTGGGTGCGGCCATCGAGGAGTCGGTGCGGTCCGGAGCCTGAGGGACGGGGACGTCCGTTGATTGACCTACCGGTGCTCAGCTGGAGGTCAATCCGACGGAAAGGCCTGGTGAGGGCCGACGTCGTCAGATGACCTGGCGGATGGCAGCGTCGAAGTGTCGGATGTGCGCGGAGGTCAACTCCTCCGCCCGGTCGGCGTCCCCGTCCAGGATCGCGTCCAGGAGGTCAAGATGCTCTCGGATGTGACCGGCCACATCCGGGAGTCGGTCTACCACCACGCACCAGATCCGGGTGGCCAGGTTGTCCAGCCGGATGAGTGATTCCTCTAGATGGTGGTTGCCGGCGGCGCGGTATACCAATCGGTGCACCGCCAGATCCTGGGCCATGACTTCGCGCCAGGGAGTCGCTCCGGAGAGGTGGTCAATGCCCTCGCGCGCCTCTGCGAGGGCGGCTCGAATGGTGGGATCTGTGGTGGCCGCGGCCTTGCGGGCGGCCAGTGGCTCCAGGAGGCGCCGCACCTCGGAGACAGCGGCGAGCTCCGTGATGTCCACTCGGGTGGCGAAGGTGCCCCGGCGTGAATAGGACACCACCAGGTGGTCGGTCTCGAGCCGCTTCAAGGCCTCGCGCAGCGGCGTGCGGCCGAATCCGAGCTCGCTGGCGAGCTGGAGTTCCTGGAGTGGCTCGCCGGGGGCGATGTCCAGCATGATCAGCCGGTCTCGGAGGACACGGTAGGCCTGCTCGGCGAGCGAGAGGCCAGTGGGGGCGAGGTCCGTTGCGGTGGTCATGAGGTCCTTCTGCTCGTCGGGTGGCCCGTGTTTCTGCAAGCCCTTGACGGGGTGTGATCCCCATCATACTGTAGACCGCAGCTTGATATATCAGTTGTCTTCAAGAGGCTTACCAGGAGAACATCGTGACTATGACCCGCGAGATGGCCGAGGCCGTCCCCACCGAACTGACTACTGGCCTGGCCGAGCTCGACCCCGAGATCGCGGCACACATCGACGCCGAGTTGGGGCGGCAGCGCGAAGGGCTGGAGATGATCGCCTCGGAGAACCACACCGCCGCGGCCGTCATGCAGGCCCAGGGCTCGGTGCTCACGAACAAGTACGCCGAGGGGTACCCCGGCAAGCGCTACTACGGCGGGTGTGAGCATGTGGACGCGGTGGAGAGCCTGGCCCTCGAGCGGGTCAAGGCCCTCTTCGGAGCCGGGTTCGCCAATGTCCAGCCCCACTCCGGCGCGCAGGCCAACGCCTCCGTGATGCACGCACTCATCCGGCCCGGGGACACGGTGCTCGGGCTCAACCTCGCCCACGGTGGTCACCTGACCCACGGGATGAAGATCAACTTCTCCGGCCGCCTCTACAACATCGTGGCGTACGGCGTGGACGAATCCACCCTGGAGGTGGACATGGATGAGGTGGCCCGCCTGGCCCGCGAGAGCTCCCCGAAGCTGATCGTTGCCGGCTGGTCCGCCTACCCGCGCCAACTGGACTTCGCCCGCTTCCGCGAGATCGCGGACGAGGTCGGGGCCTACCTGATGGTGGACATGGCCCACTTCGCCGGGCTCGTCGCCACGGGCCTGCACCCCTCGCCCGTCCCGCACGCCCACGTGGTCACCTCCACCACCCACAAGACCCTGGCCGGTCCTCGCGGCGGCATCATCCTGACCAATGACGCGGACATCGCCAAGAAGGTCAACTCCGCGGTGTTCCCGGGCCAGCAGGGCGGGCCGCTCGAGCATGTGATCGCCGGTAAGGCCGTGGCGTTCAAGATCGCCGCCTCCGAGGGTTTCCGGGACCGGCAGGAGCGGACCCTGGCCGGCGCGCGCATCCTCGCCGAGCGGCTCACCCGCCCGGACGTTGCCGAGCACGGGATCACCGTCCTCACCGGCGGCACGGACGTGCACCTGGTCCTCGTGGACCTGCGGGACTCGTCCTTGGACGGCCAGCAGGGCGAGGACCTGCTGGCCGCCGTGGACATCACCATCAACCGCAACTCCGTGCCTTTCGACCCGCGTCCGCCGATGGTGACCTCCGGGCTGCGCATCGGCACCCCCGCCCTGGCCACTCGCGGCTTCGGTGAGGAGGCCTTCCGCGAGGTCGCGGACGTCATCGCCGAGACCCTGAAGGCTGGCGCTGCCGCTGCCGCGGCCGGGACCGCTGGCGCGGCGGATGCCGGGGCCGGCGTCGGGGTGGCCGACGAGGTGGTGACCGGTCTGCGCGAGCGGGTCCGCACCCTGGCGGCCGCCCATCCCCTGTACCCGAACATGACCGAACTCCTCGCTCCGAAGGGGGCCTGACATGGCCGAGAAGCTTCCCGAGCACCCGGACTTCCTGTGGCACAACCCCGACCCCAAGCCCAGCTATGACGCCGTGATCGTCGGAGGCGGCGGCCACGGCCTGGCGACCGCCTACTACCTGGCGTCCAGGCACGGCATGACCAACATCGCCATTCTGGAACGCGGCTGGCTGGCGGGCGGAAACATGGCCCGCAACACCACGATCATCCGCTCGAACTACCTGTGGGATGAGTCCGCGGCGATCTACGAGCATTCCCTCAAGCTGTGGGAGGGGCTGCCCGAGGAGCTGGACTACGACTTCCTGTTCTCCCAGCGCGGCGTCATGAACCTCGCCCACACCCTGCAGGACGTGCGTGAGTCACAGCGGCGAGTCAACGCCAACGCCCTCAACGGGGTGGACGCCGAGTGGCTGGACCCGCAGCAGGTCAAGGAGCTGTGCCCGATCATCAACATCGGGGACGACATCCGCTATCCGGTCATGGGGGCCACGTACCAGCCGCGCGCCGGAATCGCCAAGCACGACCATGTGGCCTGGGCCTTCGCCCGCAAGTGCGATGAGATGGGCGTGGACATCATCCAGAACTGCGAGGTCACCGGGTTCGTCAAGGACGGCAACCGGGTGGTCGGCGTGGAGACGTCACGCGGCCGCATCAACGCCGGGAAGGTCGCCCTGGCCGCCGCCGGGCACTCCTCCGTGCTGGCGGAGCTGGCCGGGGTGCGACTGCCCATCCAGTCCCACCCGCTGCAGGCGCTGGTCTCGGAGCTGTTCGAACCGGTCCACCCCACCGTGGTGATGTCCAACCACGTCCACGTCTACGTCTCACAAGCCCACAAGGGCGAGCTGGTCATGGGGGCCGGGATCGACTCCTACAACGGCTACGGCCAGCGCGGCGCCTTCCACGTGGTGGAGGAGCAACTGGCCGCCGCCTGCGAGTTGTTCCCGATCTTCTCCCGGGCGCACCTGCTGCGCACCTGGGGTGGAATTGTGGACACCACGCTGGACGCCTCGCCCATCATCTCTCCGACCGAGGTGGACGAGCTCTACGTCAACTGCGGTTGGGGCACCGGCGGCTTCAAGGGCACGCCGGCATCCGGCTACACCTTCGCCCACACCATCGCGACCGGACAGGCCCATCCGCTGAACGCGCCGTTCGCCCTGGACCGTTTCGAGACCGGTCATCTGATCGACGAGCACGGCGCCGCCGCCGTGGCCCACTGACCGGCGCACTGAAGAAAGGCACCCAGGCACCCACCATGCTGCTGATCGACTGCCCCCACTGCGGGCCACGCAACGAGACCGAGTTCCACTACGGCGGCCAGGCCCACGTGGCCTATCCCGCCGACCCCCACGCCCTGGACGACCGGGCCTGGGCCGAGTACCTCTTCTACCGGGAGAACACGAAGGGACTGTTCGCCGAGCGCTGGCAGCACGGCGGTGGCTGCCGCAAGTGGTTCAACGCTCTGCGGGACACCGCCACCTACGAGTTTGCCGCCACCTATCCGGCCGGCCAGCCCCGTCCCGACGCCGGCCCCATGCCGGGCGCTCGCAGCGCGGCTTCCAGCGCCGCTGGGAACTCCGGCGCCTCCGGCTCCGACACCACCCCTGAACGCACTGACGGAGGAACCCCGTGAGCACCGAGAACACTGAACAGCGCGGGAACACCGGACGGCGCGGGAACACCGCTCGCCTCGACGCCGGCCGAGCCCCCGGCCACGGAATCGACCGCGGCCGGGAGATCCCGTTCACCGTGGACGGCACCGCCTACACGGGCCACCCCGGGGACACCCTGGCCAGCGCTCTGGTAGCCGCCGGCCGCGTGGTCTGCGGGCCGTCCCTGTACCTGGGCCGGCCGCGCGGCATCCTCTCGGCGGGCGTGGAGGAGTCCAATGCCCTGGTCACCGTCTCCGCACGGTTCCCCGGGCACGCGGACGAGTCCATGCTGCCGGCCACCACCGTCGGCCTGACCGAGGAGCTCGAGGCCACCTACCTCTCCGGCCTCGGCGTCCTGGACCCGGTCAAGGATGAGGCTGTCTATGACCACAAGTACGTTCACGCGGACGTGCTCGTCGTCGGCGCGGGGCCGGCGGGACTGTCCGCCGCCCGAGAGGCCGCCAAGACCGGTGCCCGGACCATCCTGATGGACGACCAGCCGCTGCCAGGCGGTTCCCTACTCTCCGGGCGCGGCAGCACTGCCGGTGATTCTTCTGTCGGTACTGCCGGCACAGACGAAGTGATCGATGAGATGGACGCGCGCGACTGGGCGCGGGCCACCGTGCAGCGGCTGCACGCTGCCGAGGACTTCACCTACCTGCCGCGCACCACGGCCTTCGGCAGCTATGACGAGAACTTCGTGGTCGCCGTCGAGCACCGCACGGACCACCTGCCCGCCCGCGAGCGGCCCGGGGTCTCGCGGCAGCGGATCTGGCACGTGCGCGCCGGCCAGGTGGTGCTGGCCACCGGCGCGCACGAGCGGCCGATCGTCTTCGCCAACAACGACCGTCCCGGCATCATGCTCGCCGGAGCCGTCCGCACCTACCTGAACCGGTACGCCGCGCTCGCGGGGGAGCAGATCGCGGTGGCGACCACCAACGACTCCTCCTACCGGCTCGTCGCGGACCTGCACGCAGTCGGGGTGTCCGTGGCCGCCGTCGTCGACTCCCGGCCGGAGGCCTCGGCCACTGCGCTGGAGGTCCTCGAGGCCACGGGAGTGCGCGGAATCTTCGGTGCCGCCGTGGTGGACACGGCCGGCGACGGCCCTGGCGGCCGCCTCAGCGGCATCACCGTGGCAGCCCTGGATGAATCCGGTGCGATCGCCGGCGCGCCGGAGGTCATCGCCGCGGACCTGCTCGCTGTCTCCGGGGGATTCTCCCCGGTGGTCCACCTGCACAGCCAGCGGCAGGGCCGTCTGCGCTGGAATGAGCGAATCGCCGCGTTCGTGCCAGCGGCCGCGGTCAAGAACCAGCAGACCGCCGGATCCATCACCGGTACGGAGACCCTGCACGAGGTCCTGGAACAGGGGGCCCGGGCCGGGCACAGTGCCGCTCGGTCCGCCGGCTACTCGGCGCCGCTGATCATCCCCTCCGCCCCTGTTCCGAACGGGGCTCCCGGCGCTATTCGCCCGCTCTGGCTGGTGCCGGCCCTCGAGGGGGAGCCCGCGGACTGGCGGACCCACTTCGTGGACCTGCAGCGGGACCAGACCGTGGCGGACGTGATTCGGGCGACCGGCGCGGGAATGCGCTCCGTGGAGCACATCAAGCGGTACACCTCCATCTCCACGGCCAACGACCAGGGCAAGACCAGCGGGGTCAATGCGATCGGCGTGATCGCGGCGGCTCTGAACGAAACTGACCTGGGACAGGTGGGGACCACCACTTTCCGGGCACCGTTCGCCCCGGTGGCCTTCGCCGCCGTCGCCGGTCGCCGGCGCGGGGACCTCTTCGACCCCGCCCGCGTCACCTCCATCCACCCCTGGCACGAGGCCCACGGCGCACTGTTCGAGGACGTCGGCCAGTGGAAGCGGCCCTGGTACTACCCGCAGGCCGGGGAGGACATGGACGCCGCAGTGCTGCGCGAATGCGCCGCGGCCCGGGAATCCGTGGCCTTCATGGACGGCTCCACCCTCGGCAAGATTGAGATCCGCGGCACTGACGCCGCCGAGTTCCTCAACCGCGTCTACACCAACGGCTTCCTCAAGTTGAAGGTCGGGATGGGCCGCTACGGGCTGATGTGCTCGGCGGACGGGATGCTCTTCGACGACGGCGTGACCCTGCGCCTGGCCGAGGACCGGTTCTTCATGACCACCACCACGGGCGGGGCCGCCAAGGTCCTGGACTGGCTGGAGGAGTGGCATCAGACCGAATGGCCGGAGCTGGACGTGGTGTGCACCTCGGTGACCGAACAGTGGAACACGATCGCCGTCGTGGGGCCGAAGTCCCGGGAGGTCATCGCCGCGGTGGCTCCGGACCTGGATGTCTCCCAGGAAGCATTCCCCTTCATGGCCTTCCGTGAGACCACGCTGGCCAATGGGACGCCGGCGCGGATCTGCCGGATCTCCTTCTCGGGTGAACTGGCCTTCGAGATCAACGTGGAGGCCTTCTTCGGGCTCTCCACGTGGGAGGCCGTGGCGGAGGCAGGTGCCGAGTTCGGCATCACCCCCTACGGCACCGAGACCATGCACGTGCTCCGCGCCGAGAAGGGCTTCATCATCATCGGCCAGGACACGGACGGGACGGTCACCCCGCAGGACGCCGGCATGGACTGGGCCGTCTCGAAGCACAAGGACTTCGTGGGCAACCGGTCCTTCTCCCGCCCGGACACCTCTCGGCCGGACCGCAAGCACCTGGTGGGTGTCCTGCCCGTGGACCGCACCACCCGGCTCGCCGAGGGCGCCCAGCTGATCACGGCTGACACCCCGCTGACGCCCGACGCCGGCCCGGTCCCCATGATCGGCCACGTCACCTCCTCCTACCGTTCGGCCGCACTCGGCCGAACCTTCGGCCTCGCCCTCGTGGAGAACGGCCGCAACCGGATCGGTGAGATCGTCCGCTCCCCGCTGATCGGTTCGGCTGCCACGGCCGGCCAGTTCGTCGACGTCGAGATCGCCTCCCCCGTCCTCTATGACCCCGAAGGGAACCGCCGAGATGGCTGAGAACCTGATGATCCGCACACTGAGAACCACGCCGGCTGCCCACCTGACCGACCTCATGGAGGCCGCCACCGTTTCTGTCACCGTGGACGGCGAGCGCGGGGTGTCACTGCGCGAGATCGCCTTCGCCGTCCAGATCGGTCTCCGGGCCGAGCCCGGCACCGCCTCGGCCGCGGCACTCGAGGCCATCATGGGAGTGCCCCTGCCCACCGGGCACGGACAGAGCACCGGGGATGCGCAGGGACAGCACGTGCTGTGGCTGGCACCGGACGAGTTCCTGGCCGTGGACGTCTCCCGCCAACAGGTGCCCGGGGATGCAGACGCTCTCGCCCAGGCCCTGGACGGACTGCCCGGCCAGGCGGTGGACCTCTCCGCGAACCGCGCCCTCCTCGAACTGTCCGGCCCCTCGGCCCGCTGGGTGCTGGAGAAGGGGTGCCCGGCGGACCTGCATCCCCGGGCCTTCGCCGTCGGGACCGCGATCGTCACGCAGCTCGGTCCCGTCCCGGTCATCCTGCACCGTTCCGCCGAGACCGAATTCCGGCTATATCCCCGTGCATCCTTCGCCGACTTCCTCGTACGCTGGTTGGTGGATTCCATGGTGGAGTTCAGGCAGGAGGAAGTGCTGTGACTCTCAGCGTGCTGGACCTGTTCTCGATCGGCCTGGGGCCGTCGTCGTCCCACACCGTGGGGCCGATGCGCGCCGCACGGACGTTCACCCGCACCCTGGCCGAGGGCAAGCTCCTGCCAGAGGTGGCGCGGGTGAAGGCGGAGCTGTTCGGCTCCCTCGGTGCCACCGGTATCGGCCATGGCTCGGACGACGCCGTGATCCTGGGACTGTCCGGCCGTGATCCGGAGACGGTGGGGGCGGACGAGGCACCGGCCGTGGTGGCCGAGGCTGTCCAGAGCGGGCGGCTCGCACTGGACGGCACCCACGAGGTCGCGTTCAGCAAGGACGAGGACGTAGTGCTCAACGGCTGGGAATCTCTGCCTGCACACCCGAACGGGATGCGCATCACCGCCTATGCCGCGGACGGTTCCGAGCTCACCGCTCAGGAGTACTACTCCGTGGGGGGTGGATTCGTGGTCACGGCCGCGGACCTGGCCGACGCCGGGACCGGCACGGACGAGCCCGAGGTGCCCGAGCCCTACCCGTTCGCCAGTGGGGCCGAACTGCTGCAGCGCTGCCGCGAATCCGGGCTGACCATAGCCGGCGTCATGCACGCCAACGAGCTGACCCGGCACTCGGCTGAGGAGATCCGCACAGCCCTGCTGGACGTCTGGGCCGTGATGCAGGAATGCGTGGAGAACGGCTGCAGCCGCACCGAGGAAGTGCTGCCCGGCGTGCTGCTGGCCAAGCGGCGCGCCCCCGGGCTGCGCCGCCGGTTGCGCGAGCAGCAGGCGAAGGGCGACACCCTGGACACGCTGTGGGCCATGGAATGGGTCAACCTCTTCGCCCTGGCCGTGAACGAGGAGAACGCCTCGGGCGGGCGTGTGGTCACTGCACCGACCAACGGTGCCGCCGGGATCATCCCCGCGGTGCTGCACTACTTCGACATGTTCCGTGAGTGCAATGACGACAGGGTGGAGGAGTTCCTGCTCACCGCTGGCGCGATCGGCACCCTGTTCAAGCGAAACGCGTCGATTTCCGGTGCCGAGGTGGGCTGTCAGGGCGAGGTGGGCTCGGCCTGCTCCATGGCCGCCGGGGCCTTGTGCGCCGTGCTGGGTGGCACCCCGGAACAGGTGGAGAACGCCGCCGAGATCGGGTTGGAGCACAACCTCGGATTGACGTGTGATCCCATTGCCGGGCTCGTGCAGATTCCCTGCATCGAGCGCAACGCGATCGCCTCCGTGAAGGCCATCAACGCCGCCCGGCTGTCCCTGGCCGGCGACGGCACCCACCGGGTGAGCCTGGACGATGCCATCACCACCATGCGGGACACCGGCCGGGACATGATGTCCAAGTACAAGGAGACCTCGCGCGGCGGCCTGGCCGTGAATGTAGCGGTGAACCTGCCGGAGTGCTGATCGCCACTATGTCCGAGGACTGCTGAGGTCCTGGACGTTGTGGCGCAAGATGCGCAGAGTCGCTGACAGGGCATCGAGTTGCTGTTCGTCCAGACCCGTCACCAGGCGGTCCTGGAGGGCGGCCACCTCACATTGCAGGCCCGTGACTGCCGCGCGGCCCCGGGGCGTGGCATGGAGCAACAGCCGCCGCGCGTTGTCCGGGTCCGGGGCGCGACTGATCAGGCCCTGTTGGATGAGTGGTCCGACCGTTCCCGCCATGGACTGTGCCCGGACGAATGAGCGTCGGGCGAGTTCCGAGGACGTGATGCCCGGCCTGGAGAGCAGCACCGTGAGCGCTGTGTACTGCGCTGCGGTGAAGCCGTGGCTGCCGGCGATCCTCTCGACCTCAGGGCGGAGCCCGGTGTCGAGGAGTTTGATCATGTAGATGAACCAGCCGTCGATGACGAGGTCCGGTGCGGTCTCGGGGTCCCGGCTCGTCATGGTGCCTCCCAGAGGTGTGCGGGAACGGGTATGGAAGGTCGATGCGACCCTTGACGTTCGTTTCAGGTTACCTGAAACTGTTGAGGATCCACATCAGACGGAGGCCTGTCCATGTACGAGAACTATGCGGTCCTGTGGCGCGAGATCGCACGGCGTGTCCCGGACCGGCCGGCGGTCCAGTCCGCCGGCGGGAACTATACCTACGGTGAGTTCGATGCCGCCGCGGCGGCGGTGGCCGAGGGGCTGGCGGAGCGAGGTGTGGGTTCCGGCTCCCGGGTGGCGTTCTTCTTGCATAACACCGCTGAGTATCTGGTGTTGTTCTATGCCTGCCTCAAGTTGGAGGCGATCCCGGTCTCGGTCAATTACCGCTACCTCGGGGTAGAGCTTGCCGGACTCCTCGCGGTCGCCGAGCCGGTCGCCCTCGTCCATGCCAGCGGTACACGGGCAACAGTGAAGGATGCCTTGGACCGACTGGCTGGGACTACAGGCCGACCGGAACTGCTCATCGAGGTCAGCGGTGACCGGAAACCAGAAGGGCCAGGGCTGTCGGGCCCCGGCGAATCCGCCGGAGCGGATGGGCCAGGCGGTCGGGAGCGGGCCGGCGTCGTCCGCGTCCGCTTCGAGGAGCTGACAGGACCGGGGCCGGTGGGGGCTGCACGCCCGCGGCGGTTCGAGCCAGGCCGTAATGCGGAGTTGTACATCTTCACGGGGGGCACCACCGGCACGCCGAAGGCCGTGGTGTGGAGGATCGGCGACCTGCTGCACATCCAGCAGTCCTCCATCTACGGTCCTGTCGGCCGGGAGGCCCCGGCCGACCTTGACGCTGCCGTAGGGATCGCAGTGGATGACGACCTGCCGTCCGTCCGCACTCTGCCGCTGGCACCCTTCATCCATGCGACTGCACTGTTCAGCGCCATGAACACGCTCGCCCTCGGAGGCACCGTGGTGATCAATCCGGACCCCAGCTTTCGCGCCGGAGACGTGGCCAGGCTGATCGTAGGAGGGGGAGTGACCAGGCTGATCGTCGCCGGTGACGCGGTGGCCCTGCCATTGCTCGACGCGTTGGAGGCGGAACTCGGCGACCGGGAGTCCAGCCTGACCTCGGTGATCAGCTCGGGGATGCGGTTCAGCGATGACACCAAGCGCCGCATCCACGCCCTGGGCCGGGTGGCGATCGTGGACATCCTCGCCTCGACGGAGGGTGGCCCCTATGCGGTGGCCACCACCACCCGGGCTGAGGACCTGCCGGCGCGCTTCCAACTGAGCGAGGACGCCGTGGTCCTGGACGATGCGCACGAAGAGGTCCAGGACCAGCCCGGCGCGATCGGCGTCCTGGCCTACCGCGGTGCGCTGCCCGTGGGCTACCTCCATGACCCGGACACCTCCGCGAAGGCCTACCCCATCATCAACGGTGTTCGTCACTGTTCTCCCGGTGACTACGTCCGGGTGGGGGAGGGCGGGTTCATCGACCTCCTCGGACGGGGAAGCTCCGTGGTGAACACCGGCGGAGAGAAAGTCTTCCCCGGGGAGGTCGAGGAGGCGCTGCTGGAGCATCCGGCCGTGGCCGATGCCGTGGTGTTCGGTGTCCCCGACCCCCGCTGGGGCGAGGCAGTGGCGGCCGTCGTGGCTCTGGAGCCCGGCCTGGACGTGACGCAGCGGGACCTGCTGGAGCACCTGGCAGGGCGGGTGGCCGGATACAAGAAGCCCCGCGCCCTGGTTCTGCGCGACTCGCTCGACCGCGGGCCCACGGGAAAGCTGAACCTGAACCGTCTGAAGGCCTCGATCCGGGAGGAGTCTCAGTGAGCGACGCAGGGAACACGAACTCCGGTGGGCCCACGCCCTTCATCGGCAGTGCCGACTTCTACGGCTACTCGGATCTACTCACGAGCGCCGAGCGGGACGTCCTGGCCCGCCTGCGCCACTATCTGGCGGAAGAGGCCGAGCCGGTCCTGGCCGGGTATTGGGAGCGAGGTGAGACGCCGTTGTTCCTCCGCGACGGACTGACCGGTCTCGACCTGGTGGAGCCCGCGGAGCTGCGCGACGCCGGGGAGGCGGTCCGGTCGCTGTTCATCGGCTTCCGGAACCTGGAATTCTCTCGCGTTGACGGGTCGTTGGCGATCCTGTTCGGCGGCCAGGCCGGAATGTTTCGCACCATCGTCCGGACCGGGGGCAGCGACGAACAGCTGGAAGCATGGGACGACGCCATCGCCGGATTCAGGATGACCGGTTGCTTCGCCCTGACCGAGCCGGACCACGGCTCGGACATCGCGCGCGGGGTCCAGACCGAGGCCCGACGCGCGGGTGAAGGCTGGGTGCTGAACGGCGCCAAGCGCTGGATCGGTAACGCGGCCTTCTCCGAGTACGTGGCGGTGGCGGCCAAGGACACCGACGACGGGCAGGTCAAGGTCTTCCTGGCCCGCACTGACGACCCGGGCCTGGAGATCGCCAAGATCGAGGGCAAGACCTCCCTGCGCATGGTGCACAACGCCGACATCGGACTGCGGGATGTACGCGTTCCGGAGACCCACCGGCTGCAGCGGATCAACTCCTTCGCGGACCTGAACCGCGCCTTCGAGACCCTTCGGCCGGACGTGGTCTGGAACGCCACCGGACTCCAGATCGGTCTCTACGAGACCGTGCTGGCCTACGCGAAGCAACGGGAGCAATTCGGCCGGCCGATCGCCTCCTTCCAACTCGTCCAGGATCACCTCGTGACCATGCTGGGCAACGCGAACGCGTCCCTGGCCCTCGCAGTCCGGCTGTCCCAGCTCGCGGACGCCGGCGGAGTCAGCGGGGAGCAGGCTGCCCTGGCCAAGACATGGGTCTGCCGCCACATGCGCCAGAGCGCGGCCCTGGGCCGGGAACTGCTAGGTGGCAACGGCATCCTGCTGGAGCACAAAGCCGCGCGGTTCCATGCCGATGCGGAATCCCTCTACACCTTCGAGGGCACCGACCAGATCAACACCCTCATCGTGGGCCGGGCCATCACCGGCCACAGCGCCTTCCTGTAGGAGCTGTCGCCGAAGAGTCTCCAGAAAAATCGCCGCAAGGTGTTGCCTAGATCACAGTCTGATACCTATGCTCATAGGTATTCGACAGTTGTCACCCCTCGTTCAGGAGATCAGTCATGTCAGACCAGAAGTCGCTGCAGCAGGCCATGGATGCTGCGGGCAACCCCGTGGAGATGATGCGGAACTCGAAGGTGGGTGCCTACGTCTACCCGGTGGTGGCCCCCGAGTTCACGAACTGGCGGGACGAGGTCATCGCCTGGCGCGAGTCCGCCGTCATGTTCGACCAGACGCACCACATGGACAACCTGATCATCAAGGGCCCGGATGCTAAGAAGCTCGTCTCCTACACCGCGATCAACTCGCTGGAGAATTTCCCCGTCAACCGCGCCAAGCAGTACGTCCCCGTCACCCCGGCCGGCCACGTCATCGGTGACGGCATCCTGTTTCACGAGGACCAGGATCAGTTCACCTACGTGGGTCGCGCCCCCGCCACCAACTGGCTGAAGTTCCACGCCGAGACCGGTGGCTACGACGTCGAGCTGGTCGAGGACCGGCGCTCGCCGTCGCGGCCTATGGGCAAGGCGGTGTCCCGCGAGTATTGGCGCCTGCAGATCCAGGGCCCCAAGGCCTGGGACGTCATCGAGAAGGTTAACGGCGGTCCCGTGGAGCAGCTGAAGTTCTTCCATATGGACACCATGAATGTGGCCGGCACCCGGGTGCGGACCCTGCGCCACGGCATGGCCGGCGCGCCGGGCCTGGAACTGTGGGGCGACTACAAGGACTACGACAGGATCCGGGAGGCCATCATGGAGGCCGGTGCCGAGTTCGGCCTCGCCGCCGTCGGTGCCCGTGCCTACTCCTCGAACACCCTGGAATCCGGCTGGATCCCGTCCCCGCTGCCGGCCATCTATTCCGGTGACGGCATGCTCGCCGACTACCGGGCCTGGCTCGGGGCGGATTCCTATGAGGCGAACAATGCCATTGCCGGCTCCTTCGTCTCGGAGAACATCGAGGACTACTACACGACCCCATGGGAGCTGGGATACGGCAACTTCATCAAGTTCGATCACGACTTCATCGGCCGAGAGGCTCTCGAGAAGGTCGACGCCTCCACCCAGCGCCACAAGGTCACCCTCGCCTGGGACGACCAGGACATGGCCACCATCCACGCCTCGATGTACGGCAAGGGAGAGATCGGATACAAGTTCTTCGACCTGCCCAACGCCAACTACGGTTCCTCGAATTTCGACTCCGTGGTGGACGAGTCCGGCACTGTCGTGGGCCTGTCCATGTTCACCGGATACTCGGCGAACGAGCGCACCGCGCTCTCCCTGGCCGTCGTCGACCCATCTGTGCAGGTGGGAGACCGGCTGAAGGTCGTCTGGGGCGAGCCCGACGGCGGCTCCGGCAAGACCACGGTGGAGCGTCACCGCCAGATCGAGGTGAACGTGACCGTCTCCCCGGTGCCGTACTCCTCCGAGGTGCGCGACAACTACGAGGGCTCCTGGCGCAAGGCCGGCCAGGTCTGAGCTGAATCGCCGCTGAGCAGGTTCGGGCCGGTGCGGGCCTGACCCGTAGGTGCCCAGCGTGCACCACCAGCACCGAGGCCGTGCCTC
>NZ_BAAALH010000002.1:154025-177486 GCF_039528175.1 Citricoccus alkalitolerans | reverse complement strand
GGAGGCACGGCCTCGGTGCTGTTGCGGATCAGGCCGTCCGCAGGCTGTCTTCGGGTAGTGCTTCCTCAGGCCCATTGAGGGCGCGGGAGATCCTCTGGGCAGTGGAGACCAGCGGGGGGATGAGCTGGTGCGGGGTGAAGCGGTCCTTCGGTGCCGTGATGCCGACAGAGGCCACGGGGTGGCCGTGTGGTCCGAAGATCGGGGCGGCCAGGGCGATCACCCCGACGGCGATCTGGTCAAAGGCGACGGCCACGCCGCGCTGACGGACCTCGGCCAGCAACTGGCGAAGCCGGTTCGGGTCCGTTTCGGTATGGGGCGAATAGGCGGCGAGCGGCTGGCGCAGCAGGTCGTCGAGTTCGTCGGGAGGCAGGGACGCCAGCAGGACGCGGCCGGTGGCCGTGGCATGCATGGGCCAGCGCCCGCCGAAGCGGCTGGTGACCGGGGCTCCGCCCGGCGCCAGCATCGACTCCAGATAGAGCACGTCCTGCTGCACAGAGACTGAGAGATGGATGTTCGTGTTGGTCGCGTGGTGCAGGCCGTGGAGGTACGGGTGTGCCAGCTGCTTCAGGCGTAGGCGGTGCCCGGCGAGAGAGCCGAGTTCCAGGACTTTGAGGCCGATGGTGTACTCGCCGTCAGGCTGACGGTGCAGGGCCCCCCATGCGGTGAGTTCGCCGACCAGGCGATGAGTGGTGGGGAGGGTCAGCCCTGATCGTCGTGCGATCGAACTCAGGGTCTGGCTGTCGTGCCGGTCGGTGAAGGCGTCCAGGATGGCCAGGACGCGGCCGGCGGCGGTGGGTTTGGTCGGAGATACCAAGACGACTCCTTCAGCGTGATCTGAGTCACATCAGTCTAAGGGTGAATCCACTATAGGGATAGGTATGGATGTCGTCGACCGAAAACCTACGCGGGCGTGCTCAGAGCACGAAGGGCCGGACCGGGGATCCGAGGGACTTTGATGGTGAGGTCCCCGGGGTGGATGTGCCCAGGGCTCGGGACAGCGCGCGTGCCGTGGCGTTCAGTGCCGGCAGGACCTGATGCACGGTCAGCGATCCGTCGATCTTCAGCGTGACGCTCAGGGCGGCCACCACGCGCTCGCTGGGTCCGCGGACGGGAACGCCCACGGCGAATGTGCCGAGGGTGATCGTCTCCGTCAGCACTGCGACCCCGGTGCGCAGTACCTCCGCCAGTATCCGGCGCAGGATGTCCGGATCGGTGATGGTGTGGTCGGTGTAGCGCTTCAACGGGCTGGCCAGCACGTCCTGGCGGACGGATGCGGGGGCAGAGGCCAGCAGGACCATGCCCGTGGCGGTGGTGTGCAGGGGCCAACGGCCCCCGAGTCGGCTGAGGACGTGGGCCCCGGAGTGCCGTTGCAGCGACTCCACATACACCACGTCATGCCCGTCCCGGACGGAGAGGTGCACGTTGGCCTTGACCGCAGACTGCAGGTCCGCGAGGTAGGCCGGGGCCACATCTCGCAGTTGCAGCATCTGCGGCTCGAGGGTGCCCAATTCCAGCACGCGCAGACCGACGGCGTACCGTCCGTCCGCCGTCCGCTCCAGAGCGCCCCAGTCCCGGAGTTCTCCGACGAGTCGATGCGCCGTGCTCAGGGTCAGGTCGGCGCGGCGGCTGATCTCGCTCAAGGTCAGTTCGAGATGATCCTGGTCGAAGACATCCAGGACGGACAGGACGCGACCTGCGGCCGTGCGATGGTCCTCGGAAGCGAGAACCTCGTGCAGACCGGTGCGGTCCCCGATGGATGCAGGCATCGAGTGGACTCCTCCTGAGGTGTGATGTATATCACCATGGTGAAGTACTGCTGGCAGTACAGCCCCCGGCTTCCACCGGGCGGAAGCCCGGTGCCTCGGCGCGGGCCGTCTTCCACGGGAAGGAATCCGGGCTGTGGGCTGGCGGCAGGGCACCTAGATTCGCTGACCATGACAGATCAGCATCACGCGCGAGAGCACCAGAGCCCCGCAGGGCAGACGGACGAGGCACCAGTAGGCGAGGGCGGCTCACACCGGCCCCTGGCCGGTCAGGTGGCCCTCGTCACCGGCTGTGGCAAACCGGACGGCATGGGGCAGGGGATCGCAGCGTCGCTGGCAGCCCGCGGCGCATCTCTCGTCATCACGGACCGCGAGCCCCGCGGTATGGCTAACGACCGCCAGCGGCTGCTCGGGCAGATCCCGACCAGTGGCCTGGACGAATTCGCCGGTCGGTTGCGTCAGGACGGCGTAGATGTGACCACCGCGCTGGGGGACATCTCCCAGCGGGCCGACGTCGCTCGGATCATGCAGACGGTCCAGGATCGATACGGCCGACTCGACATCCTCGTCAACAACGCGGCCGCGCCGCAGGGACCGGACCGGCGGGACATTCAAGACGTACCGGACGAGGCCTTCGACCTGCTGATCGATGTCAACGTGCGCGGGACCTACGCCATGTGCCGTGCCGCGGTTCCCCTGATGCGGTCGTCCCGCTATGGACGCATCGTCAGCATCTCATCCATGGCCGGACTGACCGCAGCGCCGTTCTCCGTGGCCTACTCCGCCTCCAAGGCGGCCGTGATCGGGATGACGCGTGCTCTGTCCATGGACCTCGGCCCCTGGGGCATCACCGTCAACGCGGTCTGCCCGGGGCTGGTGGCCACCAGCCGTGCGATCCTGGATCCGTCCGCAGACCTGGACGTGGACTCCACCCTGGAGCAGCGCGGACGGAACATCCCCGTCGGTCGAGTGGGGCAGCCCCAGGACATCGGAGAGCTCGTCTCCTTCCTCGCCTCGCCGGGCGCCGGCTACATCACCGGCCAGGCCATCCCCATCGACGGCGGTGGCATGACGGCCTTCCCCCTGCGCCAGCCGCCCGGTGATGCCTGACGGATCAGCCGAGGGGCTCGAATAGCGGGGCGGGCTTCCGGTTCTCCTCGTCATAGACGGGTGAGGACAACAGGAACGGGATGGCGGCCCGCCGTTCCTCGTCCAGTGGCTCGTCGGGGAAAGAACCCTCGATCGCCCGGTGACGTTCCGCCACCCCGGCCTTGAACTCGGGGTGCGTGAGGATGAACATGTCACCGCGGCGGACGCCTTCCAGGACCCGCTCACCGGCCTCCTCCGGGCTCATGTAAGGCTGTGTTAGCTGGAACTCGGTGGCCTCGGGGCCGGGGGCCGTGTAACCGGAGGCCCCGTACTCCCTGGGTCGTTTGGCGACAGATGAGGCGATGTTCGAATGGGTGGGTCCCGGGCAATAGGCCGAGACGCCGATCCCCTCCGGCAGCAGCTCGATGTGCAGGGCCTCGGACAGGGCGATGATCGCGGCCTTGGACATTGAGTACAGACCGGCCACCACCGGCATCAGCCCGGCCATGGACGAGGTGTTCACGATGTGCCCGCCGTGGCCATGCCGACGGATGGCCGGCAAGAAGGCCAGGATGCCGTTGCCCACGCCCTTGATGTTCACGTCGATCAACCAATCCCAGTCGGCCGGCGTGGCGTCCGAGACAGGGCCGGTCAGGCCGATCCCGGCGTTGTTGACCAGCAGGTCCACGCGGCCCTGCTCGGCCTCGATGCGCTGAGCCGCCTGCTGCATGGCCGCCAGATCGGTGACGTCCACCTGAAGCGTGGCCACGTCAAGTCCCCGAGCGGAGAACTCTGCCTGGGTCTGGGCCAGGTGGTCTGCGCTGCGTCCAGTGACGTAGACGGTCATGCCGCCACGGGCGCAGGCGAGGGCGATGCCACGGCCGATGCCGCTGCTGCCGCCGGTGATGACGGCAACGCGACCGGTGAGTTCCTGCATGGTGTTCCTCTCGACAACGCCGGTTGTCCCGGCGGGCAGTTCAGGTGGTTGTGGTGGCGGAGTGGGCCTCGGTGGCGGCGCCGGGCAGCCCGAGCAGCCGGGCGGCATTCTCCCGCAGGATCAGAGGCCGCACGGAGTCCCGGAGTGGCAGCTGGTCGAAAGCCTCCATCCACCGCTCCGGGGTGATGACCGGGAAGTCCGAGCCGAACAGCACCTTGTGCTTGAGCAGCGTGTCCGCGTACTGCACCAAATGCGGCGGGAAGTACTTCGGGGACCAGCCGGAGAGATCGATGTAGACCCGCGGCTTGTGCAGGGCGATGGACAGGGCCTCGTCCTGCCATGGGAAGGACGGGTGGGCCATGATGATGTCCATGTCCGGGAAGTCCGCCGCCACGTCGTCGATGGCCAGCGGGTGGGAGTACTTCAGCCGTATCCCGCCCCCACCCCGGGAGCCGGCCCCCACGCCGGTCTGCCCCGTGTGGAACAGGGAGATCAGGCCGAACTCCTCGATCACCTCATACAGGGGGTAGGCCATCCGGTCGTCCGGGTAGAACGCCTGGACACCGGGATGGAACTTGAAGCCGCGGACGCCGTAGTCGCGGGCGAGGATCCGTGCCTCCCGCACACCGGCCGCGCCCCGGGCCGGGTCGATGCTGGCGAACGGCACCAGCACATCCGGATGTTCGGCTGCGAGCTCGGCGATCTCGCGGTTCCCCGGCACCGGTTCGTCGCCGGTGGCCGAGATCGAGTCCACCGTGAAGACGACGGCGGCCATCCGGCGCTCGCGGTAATAGGCGGCGAGCTCGGGGACCGTGTATCCGTGCATCGTGCCGATCCCGAAATACTCGCCCATCTGTTCGCCGGACTCGACCGGGCCGGCGTCGTCCTGGACCGAACGGTGGACGTGGACGTGGACATCGATGGCAGCCAGGTCCCGCCACTGCTGCAGGGACGGCGCACCGGCGTCCTGCTGGGGACCTGTGCTCATGCCGGGACCGCCTCCACGTAATCGGCCTCGGTCCGCGACCGGACTTCCTCGGGAGTGACGCCCGGGGCGCACTCGACGAGCGTCAGCACCCCGTCGATCACGTGGAAGACCGCCAGGTCCGTGTACACCCGGGTGACGACGCCCCGTCCAGTCAGTGGGAAGGCGCACTCGTGGACGAGCTTGGACTGACCCTGGCGGTCCACATGCTCCATGCAGACCCAGACCTGCGGGGTCCCTGCCACGAGGTCCATGGCACCGCCCACGGCAGGATTGCGGCCAGGGACATACCAATTGGCCAGGTCGCCGGTCTCAGACACCTGCAGTGCTCCCAGGATGGTCACGTCCAGGTGGCCGCCGCGAATGATCGCGAAGGAGGTGGCCGAGTCCACGATGGCCCCGCCGGGAATCATGCTGGTGGGCTGCTTCCCCGCGTTGGTCAGGTCCGGATCCTCGGCGCCGGGCTCGGGCGCGGGACCGAGCCCCAGGATCCCGTTCTCGGACTGGAGGAAGACCTCTCGGTCCGCGGGGATGTGCTGAGGCACCGCCAGCGGGATGCCCACCCCGAGGTTGACGGTGTAGCCGTCCACCAAGTCCGCAGCCAGGCGCTGGGCGATCTCGTCCCGTGTGCGCCCGGTGATCCGGGGTGATTCGGTATTGGTCATGGACATGGTCAACCCTTCTGGAGCGAGGCGGCCCGCCGGGGCAGGTCAGCCGGGATGGGTGCTGCAGTCATCACCACGTGGTCAACGAAGACCCCGGGGAGATGGATGTCGTCCGGGTCCAGCGAGCCGGTGTCCACCAGCCGTTCGACCTCCACGAAGGTGGTCCGCCCGGACATGGCTGCCAGCGGATTGAAGTTCCGGGCGGAGAGGTGGAAGCGGAGGTTGCCCTTGGGGTCGGCCTGTTGCGCCTTGACGAGACCGAAATCGGCACGGATGCCGTACTCGAGGACATGGGCTCGGCCGTCGAAATCACGCTCCTCCTTGGCGGGCAGCATGAGGTCTGGCTCCCCGTGGGAATAGGAGGCGGGAAACGTTCCGTCCGCCAGCATGGTCTCCGCACCCGAGGGAGTGAAGAAGGCCGCGATCCCGGCACCGCCAGCCCGCATGCGCTCGGCCAGGGTGCCCTGCGGTATCAGCTCCAGCTCAACGCGGCCGGCGAAGTACTCGTCGTAGAACTCCGGCAGCACCGGGAATGATCCGGTCATCCGACGGACCCGACCCTCCATGACGAGCCGGCCGATGCCCGTGAAATCATCCCCCACGTTGTTCACGTAGAGGTGCAGCTCCTTCTTGCCCAGATCAGACAGTGCGTTGAGCAGGGCATCCGGACGTCCTGAACTCCCGAAGCCGCCGACGGCGATCGAGGCGCCGTCCCAGACGGCGTCCAGGTGTTCATGGAGATCGGTGCGGTACTTGTTCATCACGGTGCGTCCTACTTCTCTTCTGGTCTCGAGAGGGAAGGCCGGGCCCGGGTCCGGCAGCTGGTGAAGCGACCGGTGGCGGTCCGGTCATTCAGTAGTCAATCTCCACGGACACCTGGGGTCACCCAGGTTTCCATGCCGTAGAAGACCGAGCACCGCCGGATGCTCCGGAAACGGCAATGTGACCCTGATCACCGTGAATCCTTCCGTGCGGCGGAAAGCCCGTGGCAGCGCACCGGCGGACGGAGCACCGTGGAGGCAGTTGCAGCACCGGCATCTGAAGCCGGTGATGCGCCCACCTCACCGCCGGCGCCTCGTCCGCGGCGCCACCTGCCAGAAAGGGTCCCCCTGAGCATGAAGACTCGTGCGGTCGTATGCCGCGAACCCGGAACACCCTGGGAAGTCACCGAACTCGATCTCGATGAGCCGAAGGCCAACGAGGTCCGTATCAAGATGATGGCCGCAGGTATGTGCCACTCAGATGACCACATCCAGAAGGGCGATGCGCCCATGCGTATGCCCGTGGTGGGTGGACACGAAGGCGCAGGAATCATCGATGCGGTGGGCGAGGGCGTCACTCGGGTCAAGGTGGGCGACCACGTGGTGTGCTCCTTCATCCCCGCCTGCGGATCCTGCCGCTATTGCTCCACCGGCCACCAGAATCTCTGCGATTCTGGCAAGAATGCCGCGACCGGCGAGTTCCCGGACGGTACTTTCCGCTTCCACCAGGACGGCGTCGACTTCGGCGGACTGTGCGTCCTGGGGACATTCTCCGAGCACACGGTGGTCTCCGAATACTCGGTCATCCCGATCCCGGAGGAATTGCCCTTCGAGGTGGCCTGCCTGATCGGCTGCGGTGTCCCCACGGGCTGGGGCTCGGCGGTGCATGCCGCAGGCGTCCGCGTCGGCCAGACCGCAGTCATCTTCGGAGCCGGCGGCGTCGGCATGAACGCTGTCCAAGGCGCCGCCATGGCCGGTGCCCAGCGGGTCGTGGTGGTGGATCCGGTGCAGTTCAAGCGGGACAAGGCCCTCGAATTCGGCGCCACCCACGTCTTCGACAACGCCAAGGACGCGACCGACTTCGTCATCGAGGCCACCTGGGGCGAACTGGCCGACCACGCGATCATCACGGTCGGCAGTCTGCATGACGAGGTCATCCATGACGCCATCAACATCGTCGGCAAGTCCGGGCAGGTGACCATCACCGCCGTCGGCAACGGGTCCATCAAGGAGCACCCCGGTGCCTTGATCGGCTTCCAGCGCCGAATCCAGGGCGCCATCTTCGGCGCGTGTAACCCCCTGCACGACGTACCCCGGCTGGCCAGCATGTATCTGAACGGCAAGTTGAAGCTCGACGAGCTCATCACCAACCGCTACACGATGGACCAGGTCAACGAGGGCTATCAGGACATGCTCGACGGGAAAAACATCCGCGGCATCATCAACATCGAGCACTAAGCCAGCGCGAGAGACGGAAGAGAGACACCCATGACTGCAGTCATCGATCCCCAGGCACAACTAGACACGCCACTACTCCAGGACAACGTTCAACTGATCGGCGGGGAATGGGTATCCGCGGCCTCCGGTGAGACCATCGACGTCATCAATCCGGCCGATCGCGGTCTAATGGGACGCGTGCCCCGGAGCAACGCCGATGACGTGGACGCTGCCGTCCAGGCCGCGGAGCGTGCCCTGCCCGGCTGGCGCGACACGAACGCCACGGCACGGGCCGGGTTGCTGTTCCGCTGGGCATCCCTCGTGGAGGAGAACTCCCAGGTGCTGGACCAGCTGGAATCCCGCGACGTCGGCCGCCCCCATTGGGGACCCTCGCCCCTGGCGGGGATGATCCGTTTCATCGCCGGCCAAGCGGACAAAGTCCAAGGCGTCTCGCTGCCGACCTATTCGCCGGACGTGCTGGGCTTCACCCTGCGCGAGCCCTATGGCGTGGTCGGTGCGATCATCCCGTGGAACGCGCCCGGACCGATGTTCACCAATGAGGTCGCCGCGGCGATCGCCGCGGGCAATACCATCGTCATCAAGCCGGCCGAGGACGCTCCACTGGCGCCCCTGGCGTTGGCCCGGCTCGCCATGGACGCCGGGATCCCGGCGGGCGTGATCAACGTGGTCACCGGTCTCGGATCCGAGGCCGGTGCCGCCATCCCGAGGCATCCCGGCATCCGGCGCGTGGGGTTCACCGGCTCACCGGTCACCGGCTCGCTCGTGATGGAGGCCTGTGCCCGGAACCTCATCCCGCTCCACCTGGAACTGGGCGGGAAGTCGCCTCAGGTGATCTTCCCGGATGCGGACCTCTCCGTGGCCGCACCCGCGATCGCCACCGGCATCACCCTGAACACCGGGCAGATCTGCGCGGCGGGATCCCGCGTGGTGGTGCATCGCAGCGTTCACCAGGAAGTGGTCGAGCGCTTGGCTGCGGCCATGCAGAAGGTCACCGTGGGTCCCTGGCACCAGCAGGTGAACATGGGCCCGTTGATCAACGGCCGCCAGCACGAGCGCGTCATGGGGTACATCGAGGCCGGCAAGGCGGGCGGCGCCGACGTGGTGGTCGGCGGGGACGTACCCTCCGGCGGCGACTTCGGTGATGGTTTCTTCGTGAACCCGACCCTCTTCGACAACGTCCGCCCGGACATGAAGATCGCCCAGGAGGAGATCTTCGGACCCGTGCTCTCGGTCATCCCGGTGGACGACGAGCAGGAGGCCATCGAGGTGGCCAACGGTGTGGACTACGGACTCGTGGCCTCCGTGTGGACACAGGACGTGGGTACCGCCGTGCGGATGTCCAGGTCCCTGCAGGCCGGTCAGGTCGGCGTCAACAACGCCCTGGGCGCCGGCGTCATCGGCGGCCCCTTCGGCGGCTACAAGAGCAGTGGATTCGGCCGGACCATGGGCGCCGACGCCGTCCTCAACTGGACGCAGATCAAGACCGTCTCGATGCGTGGCGCCACGCCCGCGGCCAACTGAACGAAAGGCAGACCGACATCATGGCTATCACCACGCCCACTGCGGCCAACGAGCAGCCCACCAGCGCCCCGACCGGCGGTGCCGCCCTCACCACACGGGCCGCCGTTGCTCGGGGTCCCCATGACGGCTGGCAGGTCACCGAACTGCAACTGGACCCGCCGAAGGAGCACGAGGTCCGGGTCAAGCTCCACGCCGCCGGCCTGTGCCATTCGGACCACCACATCACCGCTGGGGATGCCCCGGTCCGCTTCCCGATCGTGGGCGGCCATGAGGGGGCCGGCATCGTGGAGTCGGTCGGTCCGAGCGTCACCCGGGTGAAGCCGGGCGACCGCGTCGTCTGTGCCTACATCCCCGCCTGCGGTGCCTGCCGTCCCTGTTCGACCGGGCACCAGAACATGTGCGTGAAGGGCCTCAACGCCGGGACAGGCATGTTCCTGGACGACACCTTCCGCTTCCACGACAGTGAAGGAGAGGACGTCGGAGGGTTCTGCACCCTGGGCACCTTCTCCCAGTACACGGTGCTCTCCGAGTATGCCGCCGTCCCGCTGCCGGATGACATCCCCTTCGAGATCGGCGCCCTCGTGGGCTGTGGAGTACCCACTGGTTGGGGCTCGGCGGTCTACGCGGCCGAGGTCCGTGCCGGCGATACGGTCGTCATCTTCGGTGCCGGCGGTGTCGGCTCCAATGCGGTCCAGGGTGCCCGCTACGCCGGCGCCAAGAACGTGATCGTCGTGGATCCCGTGGCATTCAAGCGTGAGTCCGCACTGGAGCTGTTCGGCGCCACTCATGCGTTCGCCACCGCCCAGGAAGCCCATGACTTCGTGGTGGAGACCACATGGGGGCAGTTGGCTGACAAGGTCATCATCACGGCGGACGTCGTCACCCAGGAGATGGCCAACGCCGGCATCGCGATGACGGGCAAGGGTGGCAAGCTCACCGTCACCTCGGTGGGTCACCTGAACGAGCAGGCCGTCACCATCCACGCAGGAATGCTCATCAGCTACCAGCGGCAGATCCGCGGCGCCCTGTTCGGCGACTGCAATCCGCTGTATGACATCCCGAAGCTGCTGGGCCTCTACCGCGCAGGGGACTTGAAGCTGGACGAACTCATCACCCGCAAATACACGCTGGACGAGGTGAATACCGCCTATGAGGACCTGCTGGCCGGCAGGAACGTTCGCGGCATCATCGTCCACGAGCAGTAGGAGAGCGGACATGACCCAGACCATTCTGGACCCCACAGGCCTGCGCGTGCAGTCCGGTGACGGCGCCGGAGCCGAGGGCCGGCCCGCCCCCAAGCTGTCGGTCCGTCCGGACTCGCTGTCCGGAGCCCGGATCGGCTTGCTCGACAACACCAAACACAACGCCATGCTGCTGCTCCAGACCGTGGGCCAGTTACTGGTCGAGGAGCATGGTGCCGTAGAGGTCACCCTGGTGGAGACCAAGCGGAACTTCTCCGTCCCCGTGGACGAGGAGATCGTCTCCCGATATCGGGAGGCCTGCGACGTCGTGATCACCGGGGTCGGTGACTGCGGTTCCTGCAGCGCGGCCGCTGTGGCGGACGGGATCAACTTCGAACGGGCCGGCCTGCCTGCCGCCGTCGTGCTGACCGACGCCTTCGACGTCACGGGCCGCACCATGGCCGGGGTGCAGGGCGCCCCGGACTACGAATGGATCCGCACCGAGCACCCGATGGCCGTGCTGACCGAGGACCAGGTCCGCGACCGGGCCCGCCAGCTGTTACCGGAGATCGTGAGTACGCTGACGGCCGCCTCTGAACGGGAGGGGAAGGCTTGAGCGCATCACGGGCAGACCAGCTTGATCCGGCGGCCGCCCAGAATGCCATCGAACATGCCTACGAGCAGGGGTGGACGGACGGGTTGCCCGTGGTCCCGGCCACCCAGGAACTCGTGGACCGGTTCCTCGCGGCCGCCGGACGTCCTGCGGACGAGGTGCTCAGTCACCTCCAGCAGGTCGACCGGACCGTGACGGTGGAGCTGTTGGCCATCAACGCTGCCATGGCCGGCTGCAAGCCGGAGTACTTCCCCGTGGTCCTGGCCGCGTGGGAAGCGCTCACGCTGGAACGGACCACTGGCGGTGGAGGCTGGCAGTCCACCAGTGGACCGGCGCCGTTGATCATCGTCAACGGACCCATCCGCCAGGAACTGGGATTCAACAGCACCGGCGGCGTGTTCGGTCCGGGCTTCCGTCCCAACGCCACCGTGGCCCGGGCGATCGGGCTGACGGTACGCAACGCCTACGGGATCCGTCCGCACGAGCTGGAACAGGCGACTCAGGGTCTGCCGGGACGCTGGTCCATCTGCCTCGCTGAGAACGAGGAGGAGAGCCCCTGGGCCCCCCTCGCGGAAGACCTCGGGGCCAGCGGCAACGCCGTGACATCCACGTTGCTGCGGACCAGTGAATTCGTGGACAACCGGCACACCTCCGATCCGGAGCAGCTGCTGGCCGACTTCGCCGATACCATCGGACGCTCTGGCCCCTGGATCTTCAAGCACGCCATGGCTGGAGTGGTGCTGTGCCCAGAGCACGCCAACCTCTTGGCCCGAGCCGGATGGTCCCGCGCCGATGTTGCCGCCTGGCTCGCCGAGCAATCCGGTCGCACCACTGCACAACTGGCCCGTGTTGGCAAAGACCGGGCCAATGAAGGCGGAGTCCGTTTCCCCGGAGACAACTCGAACCCCGAGGAGTTCCAGCGCACCATTGCCGACCCGGCCTCGATGATCGTGGCCGTGGCCGGATCTCGTACCGCCGGAATCTCAATGGTGGTCCGGTACTTCGCCGACTGGTCCGGGCAATCCGTGCCCGTGCGCACCGTTGGCGCTTCGACGTCGGGCTCCGAATTGGCTGCACCCCACGGTGCTGCCGCCGCGACTACAGGTGAGGACGCTAGATGAGCAGCTCCGATGTCGAGAGCCGATTGGTAGACCAGCCGCTGGAGGATCCTCTGGCCCAACAGGGCCAGGCACGGATGGCCGGACGGCGAGCCCTGATCACCGGCGCCGGGCAGAACGGGGACCTGCCCGGCGTCGGGTACGGCATCGCCCGTCTGCTGGCCGCCCGCGGCGCGTCCGTGGTGGTCCTGGACCGCAGTTCGGACGCTGCTCAGCGGACCGTCGACCGCATTGCTGCCGACGGCGGCCAGGCCTTCCCGCTGACGGCTGACGTCACCAGCGACTCTGCCTGCGAAGAGGCGATCGCCGCGGCGGTCGACCTGCTCGGCGGGCTGGACACTCTGGTGAACAACGTCGCCAGCGGTGACCGCGCCGGCATCTTCGAGATCACGCCGGAACGGTTCGAGGAGCTGCTGGACATCAACCTGAAATCCGCCTGGTCCGTCACTCGCCACGCCGTGCCACAGATGCCCAGCGGCAGTGCCATTCTCAACATCTCCTCCGTGGGTGTTCGTGCCCGGGGCCCAGGAATGCCGTATTGCGTGGCGAAGGCCGGCCTGGAGAACTTCAGTGAAGGCGCTGCCACCACCTTGGGCCCTCAGGGCATTCGCGTGAACTGCATCGAGGTCGGCGCCATCTGGGGTTCCTTCGCAGCGGCGAACATGGACGAGAAGTTCCGGGAGTCGCGCCGGGAGAGCACCACGCTGAAGAAGGAGGGCAGCGCCTGGGACATCGCCCATGCGGCCGCCTTCCTGCTGAGTGACGAGGCCCGATGGATCACGGGCCAGACCGTGGCCGTCGACGGCGGCCCCTTCGGCCGAGGGCCCGGCGGTCCACCGGTGACATCCGTGGCGCGTTGAGCGCCTGACCGGCCGGCTCCGACAATCCGGCCCATGCCACCCATTCCCACGGCGCCTAGAAGCGCGACCTACGTCAGGGACTCATCCGAGTGACCTGCCGGACCAGACCGAGAGGTGTCCACCATGCCAGAGCGTTTGCACGAGAACCTGCCCGAGGCCGTCAGGGCAGCGGTCCAGACCGGGCCCAGCACGATGGAAGTCCAGGAGTTCCCGCGCCCCACCATTGGACCCGACGACGGACTGCTGCGGGTCGAGGCCAATGGCATCTGCGGTTCGGATGTGGAGATCTTCCGTGGCCACCTGCAGGGCCGTAGCGCCGCTCCGTTCATTCCCGGCCATGAGCCACTGGGCATCATCGAGGAACTGGGCGAGCGCGCCGCCGAACGCTGGGGTGTCCAGGTCGGCGACCGGGTCGCCCTGGAGGTCATCGTTCCGTGCCGTTCCTGTGACGACTGCCTCGTGGGCCGTTATCAAGCGTGCCGCAACAAGCAGAACGGCCACGGAGTGACGCCCCTGGATGTAGCGCCGGCGCTGTACGGTGGCTTCGCCGAGTACCTCTATCTCGCTCCGAATGCCGTGATGCACAAGATCGACAAGTCCCTGCCGATCGATATCGCGGCCATGTACAACCCGCTGGGCGCCGGGGTCCGTTGGGCGGTGGACCTCGGTGAAGTGGGCATGGGCGACACGCTGGTCATCCTCGGCGCGGGCCAGCGAGGCCTGGGCGCCCTCATCGCGGCGAAGGCCGCTGGGGCCCGCACGGTCATCATCACCGGGTTGGAGAACGATCGTCACAAACTGGCCGTGGCCGAGCAGCTCGGAGCCGACCACACCGTTGTGGTGGACGGGCCGAACGGACAGGACATCGTCGACGTCGTGGCTGAACTCACCGATGGACGCATGGCCGATGTGTCCTTGGACCTGACGCCCATGGCCGCCGGTCCTGTCACCGACGCGCTGAAGGTCGTCCGGCACGGTGGGCGAGTGGTGCTGGCGGGGCTGAAGGGCGGCCGGGAGATTCCGTTGAGCACGGATCTGCTGATCAATCGCGGCCTGACCGTCCGTGGTGCCTTCGGCGTCGACGCCAGTGCCAACAAGAAGGCGATCGCCTTGCTCGAGTCGGGGCGGTTCCCCCTGGAACTGTTGCACACGCACACCTTTGGCCTGGACCAGGTGGCCGAGGCCATCGAGACCCTGGCCGGGGACCGTGAGGACAAGAGCGCCATCCACGTCACCGTCCAACCCCATCTCGACCGGACCGCCTGAGCGGCACACAGCAGCAGAAAGAACGTGCACCATGATCATCGATGCCCACGCGCATATCCTGCCCGACGACTACCCTTCGGATGCACCAGAGTGTTTCCCCTCGATGGAGGCCGTGTCCGGATCGACGGACCGCACCCTCGTCTTCGGGCAGATGCGGTTTCAAGCCAAGGACGCCTTCTTCGCCGCAGAGCGGCGACTCGAGGAACAGGATGCCTCTGGAGTGGACATGGAAGTCGTCAGCCCCATGCCGCCGCTATTGAAGTACGACCTCCCCCCGGCCGACGGCCTGGCCCTGGCCCAGCACGTGAATCACTTCACGGCGCAGTTGTGCGAGCACGCCCCTGATCGACTGACCGGTCTTGGCATGGTCCCGCTCCAGGATCCCGACGCGGCGACGGCAGAATTGACCGCCATCAAGGACGCCGGATTGGCCGGTGTGGAGATCGCCTCGAACATTCTGGGCGCCTCGATCGGCGACGAGAAGTTCCTGGACTTCTTCAAAGAGGCCGAACGGCTCGGAGTGTCCGTCTTCGTGCACGCCATGCCATCGCCCATGTCGCGGTTGCCGATGTCCGCCATGGGAACCTACGTCGTCGGCGTGGAAGGCATCTTCGCTGCCGGGTCGATGGCCTTGGGCGGCACGGCAGCTGCTTGCCCGGACTTGCGGATCTCCTTCAGCCACGCCGCCGGCGGCTTCGCCATGATGCTGCCGCGGGCCAACTACTTCTGGGGCGGTTCCTGGAACGAGGAGCCGGTGAACCCGGAGCGGGCCGTGATGCCCGACGACGGCCCGTCACCTCTGGAGATGGCGCGCCGCTTCTACTACGACTCGATGGTCTTCGATCACCGCACGATTCGCTATCTCATCGACCTGCTGGGCGCCGACCGTCTGCTGGTGGGTTCAGATTTCCCGGCCATGCTGCGCGAGGAGCCGATCGCTAAGACGCTTCGGTCGATGGACCTGCCCAGCGAGCAGTGGGAGGACATCAGCTCCCGCAACGCCCTGCGCTGGCTGGGGCGGGCCTGACCGACCACCGTGCCCCGAAGGCTCCCGACTGGCTTTCACCCGGTGGAAATCGCCTGTGAGGGGCCCACTGACTGGGCCAGACTTTTTCTCAGCGAGATGTGCGGTTGATCACATCCCGGACCTGTCGTCCACCATCCTGGAGAGTCGTCATGAGCTGTACACCACGCCAGAAAGGCCCGCGTCGCGGGCTTCTGGGAACCGTTGCCCTGGCGGCCAGCCTGGGTCTCGTCCTCACCGGATGCGGTGCCGGGGATGCCGGCACCAACGTCTCGGACGACGGAGCGGCCGCCGGTGAACCCCAGATCGGTGGGGATCTGACGGTGCTCCTCGATGCGGGTTACTCCGGCGGGTGGGACACCGGGCTGGACCCGGCCACCTCCAACTCGGTGGGGGCGAACCAGTCGTTGAACTCGGCGATCTTCGGGGGGCTGTTCGCCCTCGAGGCCGATGAGAACGGCGAGAACGCGGAGATCGTGCCGAACCAGGCCGAGAGCTATGAGTACTCGGAGGACGGCCTGACCCTGACCGTGAAGCTCCGGGAGGGCATCACCTTCTCGGACGGGACACCGATGGATGCCGAAGCCGTCCTGTGGAACTGGATCCGCAACCTCAGCTCGGGAAGCACGGGGGCTCCGCAACTGGACCTGGCCCAGGACCTGCCGGTACCAGAACTGGACCAGCAGTTCCTGGACGACCTCTACTCGGCCCTGCCCGAAGACGTGGACGAGGCCCTGATCGAACAGCGGCTCGGAGCCATCCGTGCCGTCGACGAGGAAACCCTGGAAATTCAGCTCGCCACCGCCAATGGCGCCCTCGTCAACGCCATGCCCTACAACAACCTGAACCTCATTGCCTCACCCACGGCGTACCGGGAGATGGGCGCACAGGAATTCAGCCAGGCTCCCGTGGCGGCAGGACCATTCACGGTGGAGGCCAACCGCATCAGCGAGCGGCTGGACCTGGAGAAGAACGAGGACTATTTTCAGGACGGCCTGCCGTACCTGGACGAGTTGTCCTTCCAGTCCGTGGCCGGAGACCAGGTCATGTACCAGACGTTGCAGGCCGGCCAGGGGGATGCGATCGAGGGTCTGAGCTCCCTGACCTTGATCAAACAGGCCCAGTCCAATCCTCAGGTCACCACCACTCTGGGGGCGCCTACCTCTCCCTACGTGATCCAGTTGAACACGCGCACGGCGCCGTTCGATGACAAGAAGGCCCGGGAGGCGATCTACTACGCCACGGACTTCGAGTCCATCAACGAGGGACTCTTCGGCGGGCAAGGTGACATGTCGCAGTCCTTCACCGCGTCCGGCGGTCTGTTCCACCAGCCGGAGGTCGAGGGATACCGCACGTACGATCCGGAGAAGGCCCAGGAGCTGGTGGAGGAGATCGGCGGGCTGACGGTCGAGCTCGGCACCACGGACATCGTGACCGCGCGTCAGGTCACCACCGCTCTGCAGACCCAATGGCAGGAGGCCGGGATCGACGTCACGATCGACTCCAAGCCCCTCGGTGACGTGATCACCAAGTTCGGCACCGGGCAGTGGGAGTCGATGCTCCAGACGGCGGGTGCATGGGACCCGGCCGCGGGCATCGGCGTGGCCGTCCGCTTCGGCTCCACCTCTACCTACAGTGGGACCCCGCTGCCCGAGGGCGCCAGCACCGCGGCCGAGGCCTTGGCAGGTGGGTTGCAGACTGACCTGGACCAGGTCATCCAGGACGCCGCCGCAACGGTGGACGAGCAAGAGCGCGAGGAGCTCTACCAGCAGGCCGCAAAGATGATCTCCGATGAGGCCTACGGTCCCTTCGGCATCGCCTTCTCCCCGGCACAGGTGGTCCGCAAGGGCGTCCACGGACCGGGGCTCACCACCCCCATCCCCGCCCTGGCGGTCAATCCCGGGGTCATCTACGAACGCGTGTGGGTTGAACAGTGACTGACACCGCCGTCCACCCGCATGCGGCCCGTCCGGAGGGCACCGATCCGCCTGGCAGGCAGGGACGCAAGGACACCAAGGGCACCGGTAGCGGCTCGCCCCTGCTGAGGCTGTTCGGCCGTCGCCTGCTGATGACCATTCCGCTCCTGCTGGCGATCAGCGTCCTGGTCTTCGTGCTGCTGGAGATGATGCCCGGGGACCCGGCACGCAACCAGGCCGGCATGGATGCCTCCGAAGAGCAGGTCGAGGCCGTACGGCAACGCATGGGCCTGGATCGACCCGCCCCGGAGCGATACTTCGGCTGGCTCTTCGGACTCTTCCGCGGGGATCTCGGTCAGTCTTCCGTCAGCGGCCAGTCGGTGGCGGACATGATCGCCGATCGCGCCCCGGTCACCTTGGAGCTGGTCGTTCTGGCCTTCGTCGTCTCCCTCGGGATCGCAATCCCGGTCGCCCTGATGGCTGCACGCAAGCCCGGCGGGCTGTTCGACCGGGCCACCATGGTGGTCGCCATGACCATGCTGGCGGTGCCGAACTTCGTCCTGGCCATGCTGCTCGTCCTGGTCTTCGCCATCACGCTCCAGATGTTGCCCGCCATCGGGTTCGTCCCTCTCGAAGATGGCCTGGTGCCCAACCTGAGATCGGTCGCCATGCCGGTCCTGGCCCTGGCCGTCCCTCTGGCAGCCTTCTACACCCGCTTCCTGCGCGGCGATCTCGTGGAACAGATGAACTCTGCAGATTACGTGGACACGGCCCGGTCGAAGGGCGTCCGCCCCGGACTGGTGCTCTGGCTCCACGCTTTCCGCAATTCCTCCTTCGGGCTGTTGACCATCGTGGGACTGAACATCGGCACCCTGGTGGGAGGCACGGTCATCATCGAACAGATCTTCGCGATGCCGGGGATGGGCATGATGATGCTCGAGGGCGCCATGTCCCAGGATGTGGCCGTGGTGCAGATGTGTGTGTTCATCTTCGCGGCGGTGGCCGTGCTCGCCAACCTCGTCGTCGACCTGATGTACGCCGTCCTCGACCCAAGGATCCGTTATGGCAGTCACTGAAGCCCCCGCGGTCCTCGCCGCGTTGCCCGATGTCCACGACGATTCCGACCTGCGCTGGGGCCGCCTACGCCAACGGCTGGTGATCGGCCTGCCGATCGCCTTCGTCAGCCTGCTGCTGCTGGCCTGCTTCGTGGCCCCGTACGTGTTTCCCGTACCGGCCCCGGTCGGCGGCAGCATCCTGGAGAGCGCCCTGCCGCCGGGAAGCCCTGGTCATCCGCTGGGCACGGACATCAACGGCAACGACGTCCTGGCCCGGCTACTGCACGGTGGTCAGTCGTCGCTGATCGTGGCCGTCTCGGTGAACCTCATTGGCTTGTTCATCGGCGGTGGTATCGGTGCGCTGTCCGGATATGTCGGGGGTCGTATCGACAACTTGATCATGCGAGTGCTGGACGTGTTCATCGCCTTCCCCTCCCTGGTACTCACCATTTTCATCGCACAGGCGCTGGGTCCGAGCATTCCCAACACGATCCTGGCACTGACGGCCTTCAGCATCCCGGCCGTGGCCCGAGTGGCCCGCTCGGCCACCTTGCGCGTGATGACCATGCCATACCTGCAGGCCGCTGAACTCAGCGGCAGCCCGGCGTGGAAGATCCTGTTGCGGCACGTGGCTCCGAACATCACCCCGCAGATGTTGAACTTCGCCATGCTGGGCATGGGCATTGTGATAGTGACCGAAGGTGCGCTCAGCTTCCTGGGTCTGGGCATCCCGCCACCGGCTCCCAGCTGGGGCAACATGATCTTTGAGGGCCAGCAGTCGATGTCGGCCACGCCCTTGCTGGTGCTGTGGCCCAGTCTGGCGCTTCTGGCCACGGTCCTGTCCTTCAACCTGCTGGGTGAGAACATCCGCGACGAGATGAGTGGACGATGAGCACGATCATGACCGCCACACCCGAACCCCAGACCAGCAACGGACCAGGCGAGAAGCCGGTCCTGAAGGTCCGCGATCTGAAGGTGACGTTCACTCGCGGCGGTAAGCGCATCCGGGCCGCCAAGGGAGTCTCCTTCGACGCCAAGCCCGGCAAGATGCTGGCCATCATCGGTGAGTCCGGCTCGGGAAAGTCTGTGACCGTCCGCGCGCTGATGGGGCTGTTGCCACCCAGTGCCGAGGTCGTCGGTTCGGCAGACCTCGAGGGCCAAGAACTGGTCGGGCTCAGCGACAAGAAGATGCGAATGATCCGTGGCCAGGAGATCTCCATGATCTTCCAGGACCCGGGCCGTTCGCTGAATCCGACCATGTCCGTCGGAGCCCAGATCGTCGAGTCAGTCCGCACCCACCGGCCGGTGAGCCGTAAGAAGGCCGCGGAACGTGCGATCGAGTTGCTGAAGCTGGTTCGCCTCCCGGCTCCGGAGAAGCGATTCCACCAGTTCCCGCACCAGCTCTCCGGCGGAATGCGGCAACGCGTGATGATCGCCATCGCACTGGCGTCTGACCCCAAGGTGCTGATCGCGGACGAGGCGACCACTGCCTTGGATGTGACCACGCAGGCCCAGATCATGGAACTTCTGGTGGACCTTCGCGAACGCCTGGGAACGGCCGTCATCATGATCAGTCACGATCTTGGCCTGGCCGCGAGCTACGCGGACGAGGTGCTGGTGATGTACGCCGGCAAGGTGGTCGAACAGGCTGCGACCTCGGAGTTGTTCGCCAACGTCCGGATGCCGTATACCCGAGCCCTGCTGGAGGCGATCCCGCAGATCACGCGGCCGTCCCACGCTCCTCTGACCGTGATCAGTGGACATCCGCCGGACCCCAGCCAGCGGATCGAGGGCTGCCCTTTCAAGCCGCGATGCATCCGTTCCACCGACGAATGCGCGACCGCACCCTTGTTGGAAGAGCATGAGCCCGGTCATTGGTACGCCTGTTGGCACCCGGTGGATGGAGCCTTGGCTCCGATTCCGGAGAAATCCGGAGCCGTGCCCGGCGAGGCCGCCGCCGTGGCCGCGGACGTCGAGGCGCTGCCCGGTGAGCGTCCGCCGTCGGTCTCGGTGACTAGCACGAGGACGCCTGCAATAGGAAAGGAGTCGACGTCATGAGTTCCCACGCGCAAGCAGTTGACGACGCGAAAACCGGACTGGGTGATCGGGCACAGGTAGGTACGGCACATCCTGACCATGAGCCGATGCTCTCCGTGCAGAACATCGTCCAGGAGTTCGAAAGCCGGGGGCCTGGCGGCGTCAAAGAGGGCGTGGTTCACGCCGTCTCGGACATCTCCTTCGATCTGATGCCGGGTGAGACCTTGGGGATCGTCGGCGAGACCGGCTCTGGCAAGAGCACCCTGGCACGGGCCATCATCCAGGTGGACCGTCCCAAATCGGGCTCGGTGATCTTCCGAGACCAGGATCTGACCGTTCTGGGCCGAAAGGAACTCAAGAAGGTCTGGGCGAACTTCCAGATGGTGTACCAGGATCCCTTCAGCTCCCTGAACCCGCGCTGGCGGATTGAGGACGTGGTGGCCGAGCCCTTGGACAGCCACCGCGACCTGAGCCGGGCGGAGCGCCGCACCAAGGTCCGGGAGCTGCTGGAGTTGGTGGGATTGGATCCGGACGTGTACCTGAGGCGTCGGCCGATGGAACTCTCCGGCGGGCAGGCGCAACGAGTGGCGATCGCGCGGGCGATCGCGCTGAACCCAGCCGTGATCATCTGCGATGAGGCGATCTCTTCCTTGGATGTGCTCATCCAGGCACAGGTGATCAACCTCTTCGAGAAGCTGCGGGTCGAGCTGGGGCTGTCCTATCTCTTCATCGCCCACGACCTGGCGACCGTCAAGCAGGTCAGTGATCGGGTGGGGGTGCTCTACCTCGGGCAGTTGGCGGAAATTGCGCCCTCGGACCGACTGTACGAGACCCCGCGTCATCCATACACCCGAGCCCTGCTGGATTCTGTCCCTGGGCTGGATCCGGACACGGGCGTGACGAAGAGGCCTATCACGCTCCCAGGAGATGTGCCGAGCCCCCTGGACCCTCCGTCGGGATGCCGCTTCCGCACCCGCTGCCCGTTCGCCCAAGAAATCTGTGCGACGAAGGAACCCGTTCTGGAGTCCTGTGATGGCGGCGGGATGGCCGCGTGCCACTTCCCGCTGGATGACGAGGGATTACCCACTAACGGTCATCCGGCCCGTGCTGGTATGGGTGGGGGACGATCACCGGAAGCGGTCGACGCCTGAGCCTTCAGAGATTGCACGGCTGACGGATGAACCCCGGTGTACTGCGGTACGCCGGGGTTCATCGTTTTCCGGAACAACTATCGTGAGCGCCTTTCGCCGGATGGAAGGTGCATGGTAGCTGCCGGCCACCTGGGACAGACTTCCGTGAAGCGGATGTGACGCAAGTCACGTCGGTAGATCCTCCATCACCGTCCTCTTGGGAGTCGTCATGAATACCACATCCCGCCAGAAGGGCCCGCGCCGCGGGATCCTCGGCACCCTGGCCTTGGCGGCCAGTCTCAGCCTCGTCCTCGCTGGTTGTGGTGGAGGAGAGCCCGACGCGGAAGGCGGAGCCACCGAAGCCGCTGCCGAGGTGGGCGAGCCTCAGGCCGGCGGTGAACTGACCGTCCTGCTGGACGCCGGCTTCGCCGGAGGCTGGTCCACCGGCCTCGACCCCGCCACCTCCAATACCGTGGGCGCCAATATGCCCCAGAGCACCGCCATCTTCGGGGGCCTGTTCACGCTGGAAGCCGACGAGAACGGGGAGAACGCCGAGATCGTCCCGAACCAGGCGGAGAGCTATGAATACTCGGACGATGGGCTGACCTTGACCGTGAAGCTGCGGGAGGGCATCACGTTTTCGGACGGCACATCTCTGAATGCCGACGCCGTGGTGTGGAACTGGATCCGGGCCCTGAGCTCCGGCAGCACGGGTGCACCGCAATTGGAATTGGATCTTGAACGCGAGATGCCGGACCTGGATCAGCAGTTCCTGGACGACCTCTATGCGGCACTCCCCGAAGATGTGGACACGACTGTGATTGAACAACGGCTCGGAGCCATCCAGGCGGTCGATGACCTGACTTTCGAGATCCACTTCTCCGTGCCCAACGGTGCCTTCGTCAACGCCTTGCCTGCCACGAGCCTGAACGCCATTGCTTCCCCGACCGCCTACAAGGAGATGGGGGCCGAAGAATTCAGCCGCGCCCCCGTCGGGGCCGGTCCGTTCACGGTGGAGGCGAACAAACTCTCCGAGCGGCTGGATCTGAAGAAGAACGAGGACTACTTCAGGGACGGCCTGCCGTATCTGGACGAGCTCTCCTTCCAGTCCGTGGGCGGAGACCAAGTGCTCTACCAGACCCTGCAGGCCGGTCAAGGCGATGCGATCGAGGGCTTGAGCTCGGTAACCCTGATCGAGCAGGCACAGGACAACCCACAGCTGACCACGACGCTGGGTGCGCCGACGTCGCCCTACGTGATCCAGTTGAACACCCGCACGGCGCCGTTCGATGACAAGAAGGCCCGGGAGGCGATCTACTACGCCACGGACTTCGAGTCCATCAACGAGGGACTCTTCGGCGGGCAAGGTGACATGTCGCAGTCCTTCACCGCGTCCGGCGGTCTGTTCCACCAGCCGGAGGTCGAGGGGTACCGCACCTATGACTTGGAGAAGGCCAAGGAGCTGGTCGAGGAGATCGGCGGCCTGACGGTGGAGCTCGGCACCACGGACATCGTGACCGCTCGCCAGGTCACCACCGCCCTGCAGACCCAATGGCAGGAGGCCGGCATCGACGTCACGATCGACTCCAAGCCCCTCGGTGACGTGATCACCAAGTTCACCAGTGGCGAGTGGGAGTCCATGCTGCAGACTGCCGGCGCGTGGGAGCCGGCTGCGGGTATCGGGGTGGCGGTGCGTTTCGGCTCCACCTCTCCGTTCAGTGGTACCCCGTTGCCGGAGGGAGCCGAGACCGCGACCGAAGCTCTGGAGAAGGGTCTCAACACCGAGCTGGACGATCTGCTGCTGGACGCGTCCGCCACCGTGGATCAGGAGGAGCGCGGTGAACTGTACAAGGAGGCCGCGAAGAAGATCTCGGATGAAGCGTATGGCCCGTTTGGTATGGCCTTCTCGCCGGCCCAGGTGGTTCGCGAAGGGGTCCACGGCCCCGGACTCACCACGCCGATCCCAGCCCTCGTGGTGAACAGCGGGGTCCTGTACGACCGGGTGTGGGTGGAGCAGTGACGTCCGGCCGCTGAGCGATCTCGTCGCCGACCGGGCGGCCAGCACGGAAGCGGGTCCGGAAA
>NZ_BAAALH010000002.1:71634-153988 GCF_039528175.1 Citricoccus alkalitolerans | reverse complement strand
GTTTCCGGACCCGCTTCCGTGTTTCCTCGTGATGGGCGAGGGTACCGCGGAGTTGCGTTGGGTGTTCAGACGAGCTGGCCGTCGTCGCCGATCTCCGTGGGGTAGGTGATGTCGATCGATTCTGCGGCCGCACCGGTGGCGTTGGAGATCATGGCGGCCATCAGGTTCTTCGGTACCAGGCAGTCCCCGCAGACCCCGTCCTCAGCACGGATGCGGGCGTCGAGCCGTTCGCCAGAGTCGTCGATCGTCAGGATGTAGCCGTCCGCGGCCAGGGTCTGGCGCAGGTCGTCGAGGGGCTGAGCGGTCATGGTTCCTCCATGGGGTGGTGGGAGCCGAGGCTCCAGCGAGTCGTGTGAGCTCAATTGTGGGCATCGGACCGCCCGGGCCCGGGCGGTCCTTCCACTGCGCGGAACACCGGTCCGCCCTTCCGATCACCGGAAGTTCTCGTTGAGCAGGCGGGAGCGGGCTGGTTGTGTGTGGAGCACCACGAGTAGGAAACGGAGAACCGGACATGACCACCACGGAAGTGTTGATCGACCCCACAGGCGCTTCCGAGCGCGCCAGCGACATGACCCTCTCACCCAGGCCCGGCACCCTGGCCGGCCTGAGAGTCGCCCTGCTGGACAACACCAAGCCCAATGCCACCACCCTGCTGGAGGCCATCGGCGATGAGTTGCGCCAGCGCCACGGCATCGGCTCGGTGACGATGTACACCAAGGACTACTTCGGCACGCCGGTGAAGGACGAGCTGCGGGAAGAGATCGTCCGGGACTGCGACCTGGTGGTGACCGCCGTCGGAGACTGCGGTTCGTGCAGTGCGGCGACAGTGATGGACGGCATCATCTTCGAACGGCACGGACTGCCGGCCGTCAGCATCGTCAGCGACTCCTTCCTGATGTCCGGCCAGGCCATGGCCGCACTCCAGGGTTTCCCAGGCTATGACTTCCTGGCCGCGACCCATCCCATCGCTAGCCTGTCAGCGGAGGAGCTGAAAGGCCGTGCGGATGAGCTCATGGCCGGCGTGGAGCGCATTCTCGGCGCGGAGGTGATCGCGTGAACGGCCCCTTGGTGGAGACCCGGAGCGAGCTGACGCTGGAGGCCGACGCCCGGGGCATCCGGGACGTGCTGGAGCGGTACCAGGAGAACGGGTGGACGGACGGACTGCCCGTGGTGCCCGTGAGTGAGTCGATCGTCGAGGAGTTCCTGGCCACCTCGCCGCTGGACGCGGACGAGGTCCTGTTCGCCACCCCGCACCTGAACCGGGAGCTGACGGTCCGCTATGCGGCCATCAACGCGGCCCTGGCCGGCTGCCGGCCCGAGTACTTCCCCGTGGTGGTGGCGGCATGGAAGGGCATCGCCCAAGAGCCCAACCCGCGCAAGGGAATCTGGCAGTCGACCACTGGCACAGCCCCCTTCACCGTGGTGAACGGCTCCGTCCGGGAACGGCTGGACGTCAACTCCCGCGGCAACATCTTCGGCTCGGGGCACCGGGCCAATGCCACGATCGGACGGGCCATCAGGCTGGCCCTGATCAACGTCTTCGGACTCCGGCCGCACCAGTTGGACCAGGCCACCCAGGCCACCCCCGCGAAGTACACCGCCGTCATCGGAGAGAACCAGGAACAGAGTCCCTGGCCCTCCCTGCACACGGAGTACGGCTTCGCCGAGGACGACGATGTGGTCACCTCGTTCGTGATCCGCTCGGTCATGCACATCGAGGCCCGACACACCCAGGAGGCCGAACAGCTGGCCCTGGACTTCACGGATTCGATCACCCGCACGGGTGCCTTCATCCACGAGTACACCAACGCCCTGCTGGTGCTGAGCCCGGAACACGCTCAGGTCTTCGCCGGGGCCGGCTGGGACAAGGACCAACTGCGCCAGTTCATCTTCGAGCATGCCTACCGGAGCCGGGAGGATCTGGGCCGGGTGGGCAAGGACGCCATCTCGCACCACGCCCGGTGGCGGCTGGCGACCGGCCATCCGGATGCGATTGCGGACACCGCACAGGGGTCGCGGACCCCGGACCGGGTGCCGGCCCTGGCCGCCCCGGAATCAGTCCAGATCGTGGTGGCGGGAGCCAACAACGCCGGCGTCTCCGCTGTCGTCGAGGTCTTCGGGCTGAACCCACGGCTGCGGCCCTCCTCCTTCCACGCCATCGAATACCGGACACCTTGACCAAGCGGGAACATCGGCCGGAACCGGCCGGAGAAGGGAGCCCCTGATGGCTACCACCACTGGACCTGAGGCACTGGTCATCGATGCGGCGTTGGCCGACGTCCGGGTCATGATGGCCAGCGACGGCTATCAGCTCCTCTGGACTCAGGCCCCCGACTCAGCCTCTGACCCAGCCTCTGAAGCTGGAACCCGGCTCGCCGTCACCATCGAAGCGGGCCCGGAGGCCTGCGCCGACTGTCTGTCCCCGGCGCCGGTCATGGAGGCCATCCTCCAGAAGCAACTCGCGGGGACACCGTACACGGTCGGATCGGTGACCTTGCCGAGCGGCCACTGACTCCCACTCGCCAGCCTCCGCAGCATGATGCCCCGTCCGTTGAGGACGGGGCATCGTGCTGCGGGCGGTGAGGCGATGGACCGTAGGCGAGTCAGGCGGGCAGGAGGTCGTTGGTCATCCAGGACTCCGGGGAGTCCGCCGGCTCGATGCGGCCCGTGGTGACCAGTTCCTCGATGGAGGCGAGCCAGATCTCCTCATCGGTGACCAGCGGATCCGGTTCCTCATCATTGACGAAGTTCTGGACCTGCACGTCCAGGGCGGAGCGTGCCACCGCGTCGTTGTCCAGGCTGGCGAAGGAGTTCTCCTCCCGCAGCGCGTCGAGGGTCTTGGTCCGATCCGCGTCGTCCACCATGAAGGTCACCGCGTCCTGCAGCGAGGCCAGGAAGGCACGGAGCTGGTCCGGCTTCTCCTGGATGTGCTGATCGGTGGTGACGAAGTACTGGCGGTCGGAGATGACAGGGGAGAGGTCTCCGAGCACGATGGCGTCGGCGCCCTCCTGCATGTCCAGCAGGAGGAAGCTCTGGTCCGGACTGGAGATGTAGCCGTCGATCTGCCCGCGTTGGATCATCTCCCAGGACGCTGGATTGTCCGTGACCACCTGGAGGTTGACCTGCTCGGAGTCCACGCCGGCGTTCTCCAGGGTCAGGCGGAGGTTGTTCTCCGTGCTTCCGCCCTCGGAGGGGATGCCGATGGTCATGCCCACCATGTCCTCCGCTGCGGTGATGGGGCGCTCCTTCGAGAAGTTGATGCGCTGGGCCGGTCCCCGGGCGATGGTGGCGATGTTCACCACGTTCTGTCCCTGGGCTCGTGCCATGGCCAGGTCCACCGTGTTGCAGCGGGCCACGAGGCCGGAACCGGCGATCATCGCCTGCAGAGACGGCGAGGTGCCTCGTGCCACCTCGTAGCTGAGGTCGATGCCATGGGCGGCATCATGGCCTGCGGCCATGGCCAGCATCTCGGCGGCGAAGGACAGGGTCTCGAACGGCAGGAAGCTGATGTAGGTCACCTCGCCCAGGGAAGCCTCTCCGCCGCCGCCCGTGCCGCCTGCCTCGGCGCCGCAGGAGGCCAGGGCGCCGGCCCCGGCCACGGCCAGGACTCCGGCGCCGAAGCCGCGGAAGAGGGTACGCCTGCTGAGGCCGCGACCGAGCAGCCCGGAATCGCTTCGGAGTGGTCCCTGCGAAGAAGGGGGGCGAGGGGTCGGGATGGCGGGCCTGGTCATGAGTGATCTCCTCCGGAGTCGGTTGCAGTGCTGCGGGTCTGGCCGGTGCCGGCCTCGGCTGGCAGGGGGATGTGCTGTTCCAGGGCCGTGCGCTGGATGGAGCGCGCAGTGCTCCGGACGAGCAGCCCGTAGGGGGTGTTGGAGGTCCCCTCGGGGACCACGATGGAGATGGCGGCCACCGGCCGGCCCTGGCGGTCCAGGATCGGTGCCCCGATGCCGACGCGAGGGAAGGTTCTGTTGTTGTTGACCGAGTACCCGGCGGTCCGCGTCTCAGCCAGGGCCGCCCGGACGGCGCCGGCAGCATCGGCACCGGTGCACTGCCGCTCCTCCAGCCGGGCGAGGTACCGCTGTTGGGTGCCCGGGTCCTGGAAGGCCAGCAGGGCCATGCCCACCGCTACCACATGGTAGGGGTCCCGTTGGCCGATGCGAGGACGCTCATTGCCCGGACCGCGGGGCCGCAAGCTTTCCACGGTGGTGATCTGCTGCCCGTCCGGGATACCGAGATGGACGGGGAATCCCGTGGTGGAGTAGAGGTCCTGCATGAAGGGCAGGGCCACCCGTTGCAAGCCGTGGGTCTTGGGCGCCAGCAGGCCGAAGTTCCAGAGATCCACGCCGATGCACAGCAGATCCTCGTCATTGCGGTCGAGCATCCCCAGGGACAGCAGCTCGCCGACCATGCGGTGGGTGGTGGTCAGCGGCAGCCCGGAACGTCGGCTCAGATCGGACAGGGTCAGGTGCGGGTGCTCGTGGTCGAAGGCGGCAAGCAGCCGGTGCAGGCGGCCGAGGACGGACCGCCGCGGATGGTCCGCGGCCGGCCCGCGCTGCGGCGGTGGGAGGGTTGCCCCGGAAGCGGGCACGGCGACGAGGCGCGGAGGGCGCTGGCCCTCGCCGCCCCGGGTGTACCGGCCAGCCACGGAAGAGGATGCACCGAGGGCGGTCATGCCACGTTCCCCTGCTGTGAGTACACGGACTCATGCCACGGGATCAGGAAGCGCTTCAGGATGAAGACCGCCCCGTAGAGCACCAGCCCCAGGGCGGCGAGCAGGACGACCACGCCGAACAGTCCGGGGGCATCCAGCTGGTTCAGGGTCCGTACCACCATGTAGCCGAGGCCCTCGTTTCCGCCGAGGTACTCGCCCACGATGGCCCCGATCACGGCGAACACGATTCCGGTCTCCATGCCTGCCAGCAGGTACGGCATCACGCTGCGGAAATCGAGGTTGGTGAAGCGCTGCATCTTGCCCGCGTTCAGGGCGGTCATGACGTCCCGGTGCCCTGGGTCGATCGACTTCACCCCCAGCAGGACATTCAGCATGATCGGGAAGAAGGCCAGCATGGCGGCGATGATGACCTTGGAGCTCATGCCGAAACCGAACCAGATGACGAACAACGGCACGAAGGCGACCTTCGGCACCACCTGCAGCAGGACGATGATCGGCCGGACCGTCATCTCCAGCCAGGCCACCTTGCCCAGGACGACGCCCACCAGGACGCCGAGGACCACGGCCAGCAGGAAGCCCATGATGATCTCCGAGGCGGTGATCCACGCGTGGCCCCACACTTCCGGGTCCTGGACCAGTTCTCCCAGCCGCTCGGCGATCATGGAAGGCGGTGGCAGGATCAGCGTGGAGACGTCGAAAGCTCGGACGCTGATCTCCCAGACGGTGCACAGCATCACGATGAGCAGGGGCGCGCCGACCCAGGGTAGGAGTCTTCTCAACCGTGACGAGTTCATGATTCCTCGCTTTCCAGAGCGTGCCGGAGATCGCGGACGGTCGAGCCGAAGGCCTCGGTGGCCTGGACGTCGAGCGGGCGCGGGCGGTCGAGGCGGACCTCAACGATGGACTGGATGCGTCCCGGGCGGGGGGTCAGCTGCACCACCCGGTCCCCGATGAAGACCGCCTCGGCGATGTCATGCGTGACGAAGACGACGGTGGCCTCCGTGGCCTGGGTGATGCGCTGGAGTTCCAGATTCATCTTCTCGCGGGTCAGGGCGTCCAGGGCGCCGAAGGGTTCGTCCATGAGCAGCAGCTCGGGGTCCCTGCTCAGGGCTCGGGCGATGGCCACTCGCTGACGCATGCCGCCGGAGAGCTCACGCGGGTAGGACTTCAGGAAGTCGCCCAGTCCCACCAGGTCGGCCAACTCGGTGGCCCGGCGCCGGCGCTCAGTCTTGCCCACCCCCCGGAGCTTGAGGGGCAGGGCGATGTTGTCCGTGATGTCGAACCACGGGAACAGGTGGGGCTCCTGGAAGACCACCCCGAGTTGCTCCAGCACTCCGCTTTCCACGGCATGTCCCTTCCAGAGCGGCTTTCCGGAGACGTAGACGTTGCCCTCGGTGGGCGGCAACAGTCCGGCCATGATCCGCAGGAGGGTGGACTTGCCGCAGCCGGAGCGGCCGATCAGGGAGACGGTCTCGCCTTCGGAGATGTCCAGGTTGATGTCTTGAAGTGCCTCGGTGCGCTGGGTCTTGGTGGCGAACACCTTGGACACGGATTTGATGGAGAAGGTGGCCGGTGCCGCCTCCGGTGGGTTGTTCTCAGGCGTGGGGGCGTCTGCTCTGACGTCTGCTGGGCTGGTCTGCACCACGGATGGACCTCCTACAAGGGTGAGGTGGATCACAGTCACGGTAACCGGGGCTGACGCGGGCCAGAACGGTCCCTTCCGAAGAACGGAAGGAGGGTGGAGGCGCGGCTTCCTGTCCCCCTATGTTTCAGGCAACCTGAGAAAGGGAATCCGTATGAGCACCCCATTGACCACACCGGTGATCGTGTCCCTGGACGACTTACCCGGCCTGCAGGGCCGGACCCTGGGCCCCTCTGACTGGCGGACCATCAGCCAGGAGGACATCGACGTCTTCGCAGACCTGACGGGAGACCACAACCCGATCCACGTGGATGAGGCTTTCGCCGCGAGCAGCGTCTACGGCACGCGGATCGCCCACGGCCTGCTGTCCCTGAGCATCGTTGTGCCTCATCTGGCGCAATTGTGGAAGGTGACCGGGGCTGGCGTCGGGATCAACTACGGCCTCAACAAGGTGCGGTTCCCGGCGCCCACGCCGGCCGGCGCCCGGGTCCGGGCTGGGGCCGAGGTGCTGGAGGTGACGGAGCTCGACGGCGGATGGCAGGTCGTCCTGAAGGTCACCTATGAGCTCGAGGGCGGGGAGAAGCCCGTCTGCGTGGCCGAATTCGTCCTGAGGTACTACCGATGAGCGTCCCCACGCCCGGTGGCCCCACGCGTCTTGACGGCCGGGTCGCTGTGGTGACCGGTGCGGGACGGAGCCTGGGCCAGGCCTACGCGCTGGCCCTGGCCGCGGCCGGAGCCGCCGTCGTGGTCAATGACCTGGACGGTTCCACGGCGGACGCCACCGCCGAGCGGATCCGGGCTGCCGGGGGCCGCGCCGTCACCGTGGTGGCCGCCGTGGGCACGGCGGCCACGGCACAAGAGCTCGTGAACGCGGCGATGGAGGAGTTCGGCCGGCTGGACATCATGGTGGCCAACGCCGGGGCGCTGCGGGACCGCGTGCTGTGGAAGATGTCCGACGAGGACTTCGACCTGGTTATCTCCTCCCACCTCCGCGGCGCCTTCACCTGCGGCCGAGCGGCCGCCGTGGCGATGCGCGACCAGGGTGAGGGAGGACGGATCATCCTGATCGGCTCCCCCGCAGGGCAGTTCGGCAGTTTTGGTCAGACCAATTACGCCGCGGCGAAGGCGGGCCTGGTGGCGATGGCACGGACGTGGTCCCTGGAGCTGGCCCGGGCAGCCATCACGGTCAATACCGTGGTTCCCACGGCCCTCTCGCCCATGACGGCGACCATTCCCGCCTATGCGCAGGTCTACGAGGACTTCCTCCAAGGTCATCCCATTCCCGCCATCTACCGGCGGGAGCATGCCCTCGGTTCTCCCGATGACGTGGCGCCGCTGGTCGTCTGGCTCGCCTCTGAAGCCGCCTCGGATGTGACGGGTCAGGCCATCGGACTCGGCGGGGACCGCCTGACGCTCTACTCCCACCCGGACGTGCTGCGCACCCTGGACCACGACGGCGGCTGGTCGCCGGAGGCGATCGACGGCGCCTGGCACGGAGGCCTGGACGGCCAGGCTCAGCCGTCCGGTCCGCGGTCCGCCCGGGAGGGGGCATGAGCGGCCAGCACAGCCTCGTCTGGCAGGGGATCGGCGCGGCCTGTCCGGACCGGACGGCCGTGGTGGGCGCCGACGGACGGACCTGGAGCTACGGACAGCTGACCCGCGAGGCCGCCGGACTGGCCCAGGCCTTGGAGGACCACGGCGTCCGCCCTGGTGACCGCTTGGCGATCCTGTTGTACAACCGGCCCGAGTTCCTCATCGCCGTCTACGCGTGCCTGGCCACCGGGATCATCCCGGCGCCGCTCAACTACCGGCTCCGCTCCAGCGACTTGGCGGAACTGCTGGAGGACTCCCAGGCCGCCGCCTTGGTGGCGCCGGACTCGCTCGAGGAGATCGTGGACGGAGCGCTGGATCTGCTCGCCTCCCCGCCCGTCCTGATCCGGGTGCAGGACGGGCCGGGGCTCCCGGCAAATCGGGCCGCAACGGGTGCCGCGCCCGGTTCGCTGGCTGTCCTGCCGTGGGACACGGCCGTGGCCCGGGACGGTCATCTCCCGCCGTCTCCCCCCGAGGACGCGGAACTCTGGATCTACACCGGCGGCACCACGGGACGGCCCAAGGCGGCACGGTGGATGGCCTCCGACCTGTTTGCCTCGCAACTGTTCAGCACCTACACGGTCCTGGGGCTGGAGCCTCCCGGCGATGTGGCCGGAGCCGTGGCCGCCGCGTTGGACGCGGGCACGCCACACGTGGTCACCCTGCCCCTGGCCCCGTTCATCCACGGGACCGCCCTGACCGTCTCCCTCAGCACGCTGGTCCTGGGCGGGACGGTCCTCACCACCGATTCGCCCCGCCTGGACGGGGAGGCCGCAGTCCAACTCGCCACGGAGAGAGGGGCCACCCGCCTCGTGGTCGCTGGTGACGCCGTCGCCCTCCCCGTGCTGGACGCCGCCGTGCGGCTGGGCGTCCGGCTCGGCCACCTCACGTCCGTCTACAGTTCGGGGATGCGCTTCAGTCCTGAGGCCAAACGCCGCTTCCACGAGCAGGGCAACGTCTCCATCGTGGACCTGCTGGCCACCACCGAGGGTGGCGGTTTCGCCGTCACCCGGACCGAGGGGGCAGAGGACCTGCCGGGACGTCCGCGACTGTTCCCCACCGCCGTCGTGCTCGATGAGGGCCTCAATGAGGTCCAGGACCGTGTCGGCGCACTGGGAATCCTGGCCTCCCACGGCGCGCTGCCCCGCGGATACCACGGTGATGAACAGAAGACGGCGGAGACGTTCCCGGTGATCCGCGGAAGGCGGCATGTGGTGCCCGGCGACTGGGTCCGCGTCCTGGAGGACCGCCACATCGAGTTTCTGGGCCGCGGCAGCTCCGTGGTCAATACCGGAGGTGAGAAGGTCTATCCGCAGGAGGTGGAGGAGGCCCTGCTCAGTCATCCCTCGGTCCTCGACGCCGTAGTGGTGGGGCTTCCGGACGCACGCTTCGGGGAGATCGTGGCTGCGGCCGTCGCCGTGCAGGACGCGACGACAGCCGCAGCCATCCTGGACCACGCAGCCCCCCGGTTAGCCGGCTACAAGAAGCCCCGGCACGTGATGGTCCGGTCCCTGCTGGAACGGAGCCCCCAGGGAAAGCTGAACCTCGCCCAACTGCGCCTGGACCTGACCCGCGACCGCGAAGCCCGCGGAAGGACACCATGACTGAGGCCGCCGTTCAGCATGAGACCGAGCTGACCTATCCCGGTGACCTGCTCGGGTTCGCCGCTGACCTGACCGCCCCGGAGCGGGCCAAGCTGCTCCAACTGAGGGCCTACCTCGACGAACACGTCCGACCGAGCCTCCCGGACCACTGGGAGCGCGCGGCCCACCTCGGCCACCTCCGCGGGCCGCTGGCCGAGATGCGGCTCGTGGACGACCCTGCCCTCGTGGACGGTGAGGGCCGGACCCGGGCCCTGTACCGGGGGTTCCGCAGCGTCGAGTTGTGCCGTGCCGACCTGTCCGTGTCCATGACCTATGGCGGCCAGGTAGGGATGTTCCGCACCCTCGTACTGGAGGGAGGGAGCCCCGCGCAGGTGGCCGACTGGGACCGGGACATCATCGACTTCCGGATGACCGGCTGCTTCGCCCTCACCGAGCCCGAGCACGGATCGGACATCGCCGGCGGCCTGTCCACCACAGCTCGCCGTGAGGGCGAGGGGTGGGTTCTCAACGGGGCCAAGCGGTGGATCGGCAACGCCACGATCTCGGACCATGCCGTGGTGGTGGCCCGGGAGGAGGGCGGCGACCGCGTCCTGGCCTTCCTGGTCCCCGCCGAGTCGCCGGGCGTGGAGATGTCCGTGATCCAGCACAAGGCGGCGCTGCGGACCGTCCACAACGCGGACATCACCCTGCGGGAGGTCTACGTCCCGGACGACCTGCGGTTGCCGCGCATCGCCTCGTTCGCGGACCTCAACCGCGCCTTCCGCACCCTGCGCCCCGAGATCGCCTGGAGCTCCGCCGGCATGCAGCTGGCCGCCTACGAGGCAGCCCTGCGATATGCGCAGCGGCGTGAGCAGTTCGGCCGCCCCATCGCGTCCTTCCAGCTGGTGCAGGACAAGCTGGTGCGGATCGTGGAGAACATCGCCCAGACCCTTGCCCTGGCCGTGCGCACCACCACGCATCCCGTGGCGGATGACGTGGCGCCGAGCCTGATCAAGCTGGTGGCCGGCAACCGGCTCCGCGAGTCCGCGGCCCTGGCCCGGGAGACCGTGGGCGGCAACGGCCTGCTCCTGGAGAACGACGTGGTCCGCTACTTCATGGATGCCGAGGCCATGTACACGTTCGAGGGCACCCGCGAGATGAACACGCTGATCCTCGGGCGCGCCCTGACTGGGCACAGCGCATTCGTTCGTTAGCCACCAGGCTCGGGACGGCCACCTGTGCCGGAATCCCGACAGACTGGCCGGCGTTCAGGGGGAGGGCTGTGCCACCGGGACCGGACGGGTGTCCTCGGCCCGGAAGCCGCGCTTGGCCAACTGGATCTGTTCGTAGACGTGGTGGCGATGGACAACGAACTGCTTCATAGACCGGGTCTCCAGCTGGTCCCGCTCGGGGGGCAGGTCGATGCGGACATCGTCCTGCACCACGGTGGGGGACGAAGACAGGATGATGACCCGTTCACCGAGGTACACGGACTCGTCGATGTCGTGCGTGACGAACAGGACCGTCAAACCCAGCTTCTTCCATACCGATCGGACGAGGTCCTCTAGGTCGGCGCGGGTCTGGGCGTCGACGGCGGCGAAGGGCTCATCCATCAACAGGATCTCAGGACGGTAGGCCACGGCCCGGGCAATGGCGACGCGCTGCTGCATGCCGCCCGAGAGCTGCCACGGGTAGGACTGGGGCACGTGCGCCAGGCTCACCGCGTCGAGTGCTTCGGCCACCCGTTCGCGACGTTCGGCCGGGGCAATACCCGCGGCCCGGAGCGGCAACGCCACGTTGTCCTCGACTTTGAGCCAGGAATACAGCGAACGCCCGTATTCCTGGAACACCAGCGCCATGTTGCGGGGCGGCCCGGCTACGCGCTCGCCGTCCAGGACGACCTCACCCGATGTCGGCGACATGAGCCCCGAAATGCACTTGAGGAGCGTGGTCTTGCCGGATCCCGAGGGCCCCACGATGCACGCGAACTCCCCCCGGCGCAGGTCGAAGGTTAGGTCCCGGACGGCTTCCACCGGCCCTCCCGGAGTGGGGTAGACCTTCTTCATGGACCGGACGGACAACAAGATGTCGCTGTTGCTCTGGGTGTCAACCACTGGTTTCCAACTCCCTTTGTGCGTAGTACCAGGACAGGATCCGGCGTTCGAACCACCGGAAGGCGAGTGCCATGAGGATGCCGACCAGCCCCAGGACCACCACGCCCGCCCACATGGGGCCATTCTGGAAGGTCCGCTGGAAGTAGATGATCGAGAAGCCCAGGCCGTTGGTGGCGGCATACATCTCCGAGGCGACCATCAGGATCAACGCGATCGGCAGGGACAGCCGAACCCCGGTCACGATGCGGGGCAGTGCGGCCGGCAGGAGGAAAAACCGGAGTCGGGTCATGCCGCCGATGTTGTACGAACTCGTGGTGTCCCGCAGGACAGGGTCCACGGACCGCACGCCGTCCACGGTGTTGAGCAGGACCGGCCACAGGCAGCCGAGGGCAATGAGAAACACCTTGGTCTCGTCGCCGATGCCGATCACCATCATGAGGACCGGTAGCAGCACCGGTGGCGGGATGGCGCGGACGAACTCCAGGATCGGTCCCATGATCTTTCGGACGGTGAGGTTGGAACCGATGAGGACGCCAAGGACGATGCCACCGACTATCGCGATCGATAGGCCGCTGAGCAGCCGGACGATCGAGGGGACCACGTGCTCGAGGAAGCGCGAGTTGGCCCAGGTTTCCCACAGGTCCGTGAGGAGGGCCCCCGGCTTGGGGATGAAGGGGTTGGTGTTGCCGAGGGTGGCCACCCACCACAGCAGGACCAGGAGGAAGGGTAGCGCCACCATGGCGGAGATCGAGCGTGCCTTGGTCATGCCGGCTGCTCCGATCGCACGGAGGGATGCCAATGCAGGGCCCGGTTCTCGATGAACTTCATGCCGTAATTGATCGCCAGCCCGAGGACACCGGTCAAGAGGGCCAGCGCGTAGACGGTGGACACGTTGCCTGCGCTTTGGCTGGTGGCGATCAGTTCCCCCAGCCCGGGCGTTCCCACGACCAGCTCGATAGTGATGCCGACGACGAGGGCGATGGTCCCGCAGAGCCTCAGCCCGGTCATGAGGAAGGGCAAGGCCGTGGGGAAGGTCACGAACCGGGCCCGCCAGGCCCAGCCGAGGCCATAGCTGCGTGCCGTCGATTCGGCGACCGGGTCGACGTCGTCGATCCCGCTCATGACGTGGACGAGGATGACCCAGAAGCACGCCCACACGATGACGAAGACGGTGGCGGTGGAGTTGATCCCGAAGAGCACGATGGCGATGGGGATCAAGGCAACCGAAGGAATGGGCCGAAGGAATTCGATGGTCGACGTGGTGTAGCGGATCAGCACCTCGCTGGAACCGATGACCAGTCCAATGGCGGCGCCGGCGGAGAGGGAGATGGCCACTCCGATGAGCCACGAAAGCATGGTGTCGCCCAAGGCCTCCCAAAAGACTGGGTCGGCCAACAGGGAAACCAGCTGGACCATAACCACGCCGAACGGGGGCAGGTAGTCGCCGTCGACCAGGCCGATCCGTGGGGCCAGCTCCCAAACGCCCATGAAGGCGACCACGCCAATCGCCCCTAGGAGCGGGGTGGACCAGGGGTTGTCATGGAACGAGGCGCGCTGGGGAGCGGGGATCCCGGTGGTAGGCGCCGGTTCTTCGATGATGGTTTCCACGCTTCTCCTCGTGCGGTCCAGTCGGACCGGTTCGGTGGCAGATGGGCTGTGGTTGAAGCGATGCTGGCATAATCCTCAAACCATGTCTAGCGATTTCTGTACGTTTGTTGATTCATGTGTACGCATGGCGTGCATGAAGTCATGGTTCAGGCCACCACGCCAGGGCGCCTGGCGCAACGCCATGGGGTTTCCGTCGTTCGGAAGAATGCTCGACGGGTGATCCCTCTCCGTTGTACGCTTCAGAAACGAGTGAACCACTATGCGTACACACGAGTCGCAGGATGGACACATGGCAAGACTGTTCAGAGGGCGGCCGCTGTTGCGGCGGGACCCCGGGACTCGAAGCAGTCCGTCTGAGGAAGGGGACAATCAGTGCAGCAGTCCATACACGAGGCGGCACGGGAGACACCTGTCATCGGGGAATACGACGTCGTCGTGGTCGGAGGGGGCCCGGCCGGGCTGATGGCTGCTGCGGCCAGTGCCCGCGAGGGCCGAACCACGGTGCTGATTGAGCGGTACGGATTCCTGGGCGGCGCCGGGACCATGGGCGGACTCAGCACCTTCTGCGGTCTCCATGCCCGGGTCCATGGCGAACACCGCCGGGTCGTCCGTGGGTACACGGATGAACTGTTGGACCGGCTGGACCAGATGGACGCCCTCAGCGAACCGCATCTGAGTGTGCAGAACCGGATCCAGGCCCAAGCCTTCGACATTTCCGCCTACAAGATCGCCGCCGACGATTTCCTCGCGGCCAGCGGAGTGACCCTGCTGTTCCACACCAGTGTGGTGGGCGTTGTCATGGACTCGACGGAACGGATCGATGCGGTCTTGGTGGAATCGAAGTCCGGTCGGGGTGCCCTTCGGGGACAGGTTTTCATCGACGCATCCGGTGACGCCGACGTGGTGCGGTTCGCGGGCGCCCCCCGGGAAAAGTCCCCGGACCTGCTCTTCCCCTCCCTGATGTTCCGCATCAACGGCGTGGACCACCAGAAGGCCGGACGGGCCTGGGAAACCGTGGCCCGGATCATGGATGAGGCGGAAGAGCGTGGCGAGAGGACGTTCCCCCGCAAGAAGCCGATCGTCCGGCCACAGCGCAATCCCCTGGAATGGCGGGCCAACCTCACGCAGTTGTCCAACGAGGACGGCAGTGCGGTGGACGGCACGGACGTCTGGCAACTGAGCCGGGGGGAATTACAAGGGCGTCAACAGGTCCGGGACGTCTTTGGCTTCATCCGCGACAACACCCCAGGCTTCGAGAATGCCTACGTGGTGGACATCGCCCCCCAGATCGGCATCCGGGAAACGTACCGGTCCGTGGGACGGTACCAGCTCAGCGAGGCCGACATCCTGGATTGTGTGGACTTCCCGGACGCGATCGGCGTCCAGGGGTGGCCGGTCGAGGCGCATGTCGAGGGAACCGTGGAATTCCGCTTCCCCACGGCCGGAATCGACTCCCGTGGATTCAATCAATTGCCCTACAGGATGCTGGTTCCGCAGCAGGTGGTGAACCTGTTGACCGTGGGACGATCGGCATCCATGACCCAATGGGGTCAGTCGTCCGCACGGGTGACGGGACCCTGTTTCGTCATGGGGCAAGCAGCCGGCCTGGCTGCCCACCTGAGTCTCTCGGCGGGAACTGAGGTCGGCGAGGTCGACGTCCCTGCACTCCAACAACGGCTGGAGGCCACCGGGGCCTATCTGGGAACCGAGCTTGCCCCGGACCTTTCCGCCGTTTCCGCTGGCCGCACGCCGTAGAACCATCACCACGCCGTCACCACACCGCTGACACCACAGAGATGCGGGCCCGCTACCGTGGGCCCACCACGACAGGCCCACCATCACAAGGAGTACACATGCCGATCCGGACTAAAGCAGCCATTGTGCGTGACCAGCCGGGGAAGTTCGAGGTTGTGGATGTCTTGCTGGACGAACCGCGCCAGGGGGAGATTCTAGTCAAGATGGTCGCCAGCGGGCTGTGCCACTCGGACTACCACCTGCTCTCAGGGGACAGCCAGGTGGGCATCCTCCCGATCGTCGGCGGACACGAGGGCACCGGGGTCGTGGAGCAAGTCGGGCCCGATACGCCCGGCTGGGCCGTGGGGGACAAGCTCGTGTTCTCATTCATCGGCAGTTGCGGCAAATGTCGGTGGTGCAGCGAAGGCATGACCAACCTGTGCGACCTGGGTGCCTTCCTCATGCAGGGAAGCCGCTTCCGCGATCCCGATACCTACCGATTCTCCCTGCCGGATGGCTCCCCTGTCGGCCAGATGTGCGGTCTCGGGACCTTCGCCGAACGGACCGTGGTGGACGTCAACTCCGCGGTGAAGCTGCCGGCCGAGGCACCGCTGGAGAAACTCTGGCTATTGGGTTGCGGCGTCGGCACCGGGTGGGGCTCGGCCGTGTACCTGGCCGGCATCCGGCCCGGAGATGTCACTATCGTCATGGGAATCGGTGGTGTCGGCATCAACGCCGTCCAAGGGGCCGTCCATGCTGGGTCCACGAGCGTTCTAGCTGTCGACCCGATAGCGTTCAAACGCGAGAAGGCCCTGGAGATGGGGGCGACGCACGCCTTTGCTGACATTGATGAGGCCGCGGATTTCGGCCGATCGATCACCAATGGGCAGGGCGCCGACCAAGCTATCCTCACGCCCGGTGTCCTGGCCGGGGAGCATATCGCCCAGGCTTTCGCTGCCGTGCGCAAGGCTGGCACAGTGGTGGTCACCGGCATAGCCCCAGCCTCCGAAGCGGTTATCCCGATCCAGCCGTTGGAGCTGACTCGTTACCAGAAGCGCCTGCAGGGATCCGTCTATGGAGGCAGCAATCCGCAGTCGGACATTCCGCGCCAGTACCAGATGTACCGCGCCGGGCAACTGAAGCTCGATGAGCTGATTTCGCGGACTTACACGCTGGATGACATCAACAATGGATACGACGATCTGCTCGAAGGGATCAACATTCGCGGGGGAGTCATCTTCGATGGGTGAACTCAGGCAACGGCCGAATCACTCAGTACGTTCACACTTCTTCTCCGGTGGAGAATTCACGGCCTCATGCGGTGCCGAGAGCATCGTGGTGACAAACCCCGCCGACGAAACAGAGGTGGGGCGTACCCCGCGTGGCAGCGAACGGGACATCGACCATGCCGTCTCCGCCGCGCGTCGGTCATTTGACTCTGGTCCCTGGCCGAGGTTGTCGCCTGCTGAGCGTGGCGAGTGGCTGGACAAGCTTGCAGATGAACTGGAGCGGCGTGGTGATGACATCGCTGCCATGATCACGGCCGAGATCGGGCAGCCGATCCGGGTCTCCACAGCGTGGGGCGGGAAAAGGCCGGTGGCCCACCTGCGTTACTACGCGCAAGTGGCACGTGATCTGCAGAACGAGTTGGAGAGGCCCAACGTGGCCCGACAGGGCACGTCCACCATTCGACGTGAGCCGTTGGGCGTCGCCGCGTTGATCGTGCCCTGGAATCATCCCTTCGCCTCGACCACACTCAAGCTTGGGCCCGCGCTGGCAGCAGGTTGCACAGTCGTCATCAAGCCCGCCGAGGAATCGCCTCTGGACATCTACATCCTCGCGGAGGCCTGCTTGAAGATCGGCCTGCCGGCTGGAGTGATTAATATAGTCCCCGGTGGTCGGGAAACCGGTCAGATCCTCGTAGCTCATCCGGGTATTGACAAGGTGGGTTTCACTGGATCCACGGCCGCAGGGCGTTCCATCGCCAGCAACATGGGCGCGCGACTACTCCCGGTGACGTTGGAGCTCGGAGGAAAATCAGCCGCGATCGTACTGGAATCGGCCGATCTGGACATGACGATGGACAGTCTGCGGGTTGCTAGTTTCGAAAACACCGGTCAGACCTGCGCGAGCATGTCAAGGGTCCTGGTTCCGCAGTCACGCTATGCAGAAGTGCGCGACCGCCTGTTGTCCGAGATGCGCAGTCTGCGTGTGGGTGATCCATGGGACCCGGACACCGATCTGGGGCCTCTAGTATCGGCCCGCATCAAGGACCGTGCGCTGGGCCTGGTTCGCCGCGCCGAAGATGGCGGTGTAGCGGCAACCAGAACCCACCAGGACCTGCCCAGCACAGGATGCTTTGTCTCCCCGGTGCTGATTGAGAAGGCTGCGATGGACAGTGAGATCGCCCAGACGGAAGTTTTCGGTCCTGTCGTCAGCCTCCATTCATATGGGTCTGTCGAAGAGGCCATCGACCTGGCCAATCAGTCCCAATATGGATTGGCATCTGCGATCTACGGGGACTCTGCGCAAGCGGAGTCTGTGGCACGGCGCATCCGGGCCGGCACTGTGGGAATTAACGGATACAAGCCCGACCTCAATCACCCCTACGGGGGATACAAGGAGTCTGGGATGGGGAGGGAATTCGCTCCGGAAGCAACGGCGGCCTATCAGAACATCAAGACCATCTGGCGCTGAAACAGCACCATCCTGATCCGTCCGAGCCGTTCGCCGGGCGGCATCAGAGCCGAACGGGGTGGGTTGCCCTTGGTACTTCCTGACTTGAGTGACGGCTGCTAGAAGCGCCGACCGCCCGATAGATGGGGGTTGGCGTAACGGTATTGGGCTGCAATGCGGTCGGCAGCCTCCCGGAGTACCGGGATAATCGTTTCACGCATGGCTTCTTCGTTTTCGCGCACCGTGGTCGAGGATACCGAGATGCCTCCGATGGCAACTCCGTCGTGGATGATCGCGACGGCGGCCGCGATCATCCCAGGGTTGAGTTCTTCCTGGGAGATGTCATAGCCCTGTTCCCGGATGGACGCCAAGCGTTCGCGCATCGCTGCGGCCGTTGCGATCGTGTTCGGAGTATGGACGTCGAAGGGGCTGGAGGACAGGAATTCCTCGAGCGCCTCAGTCGAGAGATGGGCCAATAGCACTTTGCCCGTTGCGGTGGCATGCGCTGGGAGCCGGGTCCCCACCCGAACGGAATGGGGCAAGGGCCGTCGGTCCTCTAAGCGGGCCACATGCAGGACTTCTCCGCGGTCCAAAGTGCCCACGCTGCACGTCTCGCCCGTGCGCTCGACCACGTCCGACATGAAGGGATATGAGACTTCCGGCAGGGAAGCAGCACCGAAGTACCCAACGCTGAGTTCCAGAATCCGAGGAGTGAGATTCCATAGGCCGTTGGCAGACTCTGCGTATCCCAGGTGGGCGAACGTCAGGAGGATGCGGCGCACTACCGGCCGTGAGAGTCCTACCGTATTAGCGATGTCAGCGATACTCAACGCCGAATTGCGCCCGTCGAATGCCCTTAGGACTTCCACCCCGCGCTCGATGCTCTGGATGCGGTCGCGGGAACGGGAATCGCCAGAGTCGTCTGCCATGGTCTGCCCCTCCTGGAGATTTATCTCGGATGGCAACGTGGTTCATCTTGTTGCCACTGCCATCGAGTGTACGCTCTGCGGTCCAACCACCTGGATCGCGACTAGGCGATGGTTCCCGTGGCAGTCGACACGATCAGGCGTGGAGTCCTTTCCAGAAGATATTCAGGGCAGATTCTGGGCCATGCTGGCAGCAAGGGGCCGAAGGAATGGCGAATCCTCAGTTGTACGCATAGTGGTCGCTTGAATCAAGGAATGTACAAATATCCCTGGACACCCTCTATGAGGTGTGTCACGATCTTGGCAGTCCGCGAAGATCAGGAGCACTGGAGGTTGGGCCATGAAGAATGGGAACAAGCGTCGAGGAATCATCGGTTCCGCAACCCTGTTGGCGGCGTCACTGGTTCTGGCTGGATGCGGAGGTGGGGCGGCCTCGGAAGCCGGCGGTGGAGCCGCTGAGGATGGTGTCCAGTCGGTGACGGCCGGAACTATCCCCGTCACAGACTCAGGCCCCATCTTCCTGTCGGAGGAGCAGGGCATCTGGGACGAACATGACCTGGACCTCACGATCGAGACAGCGAACTCCTCGCCGACCATCATCTCCGCCATCATGTCCGGCGACTACCAGATCGGCTACGGCGGGGTGACGTCCGTCTTCCAGGCCGTGGAGAACGGCATCGATCTGCAGATCATCGCCGCCGCCAGTGCCACGGCGGACGACCCGGACAACGGCATCAACGACATCCTCGTCCTGCCGGACAGCGAGTTCCAGACCGCGGCCGACCTCGAGGGCCACAAAGTGGCGGTCAACGCCCTCGGCGGCTACGTCCAGCTTCTGGCCATGATCGCCATCAAGGAAGAAGGCGGAAATCCCGACAACGTCGAGTGGGTGGAGCTGCCGGTTCCGGACCAGCCTGCGGCCCTGGAGAACGGCAACATCGATGCCTTCGTGGCTGGTGAGCCGTTCGGCACGCTGGGCCGCAAGGACGGCCTCAGGACACTGGCCAACCCCCACGCGTTGCTGAGCGACGGCGCTGTGGTGGCCGGCGTCTGGTTCGCGAGTCGTGCCGAGATAGAGGCCAATCCCGAGTACTACGGGGAGATCGTCGACGCCATCAACGAGGCAAATACCTATGCAGGGGAGAATGACGATGAATTGCGCGCGGCCATCGCGGATCTCACCGGCATCGACCCTGGTTTGGCCGCTGAAATCCGATTGGGTTCCTACGGGAAATATGACCTCAGCCCGGAAAACCTCCAGCCCCTCGCGGATGCGGCAGTGGAGTTCGGGGTCGTCCAGAACGCCCCGGACCTGGAGGCGATCATCTGGAACCCGTAACTGCAATGGCCGGCCCCTGTTCTCCGCCGTGGGGACGGGGCGGGCCGGAAAGGATCCGACGATGACATCACCCTCAATGCCGGACACCCCCACCACATGGCCACCGATGCGGAGCAACTTCCCCGTGGACTCCATGCGTTCTCTGGCCCGGCGGGCCGAGTGGAAGCCCCTGGGTGTCACTCCCGAGCAACTGGACTGGCCCAAGGTCGCCATCGTCAATACGTCCAATGACCTGGCGGCGTGCTTCGCCCATCTGGACGAGATCGTGATGGTGCTCAAGGAGGAGCTGCGGAGCCTGGGTGTGCTTCCGCTGGAGATCCGGACTTCCGCGCCGTCGGACTTCATCACGAGCGTCGGCCAGGCCGGCCGGTACGTGCTCCCGGCCCGGGACCTGATCACCAATGACATCGAGGTGATGGTCGAGGGGGCCCAGCTGGACGGGATGATCTGCCTCAGCTCCTGTGACAAGACCACCCCGGCCCACCTGATGGCCGCCGGGCGGCTCAATGTGCCGACGGTGATCATTCCCTGCGGTTACCAGCACTCCGGGTTGGCGGCGGACGGCAGCGCGGACATCGAGGAGGTGTTCCTCCAGGCCTCCTACCACTCCATCCGCGGGGGCGACCAGGGCCAGATGGAGTCGATGGCGGACACCGCCATCCGCGGCCCGGGGGTCTGTGCCGGGCTGGCCACCGCCAACTCGATGCACATGATCGCCGAGGTGCTGGGCATGGCCGTCTCTGGTGCGGCGCCCGTCCGCGCCGGCAGCGAGCCGATGTGGGACTCGGTCCGCCGGTCTGCCGCAGCCCTGGTGCACGCTCTTCGGAACGGCATCCGCCCCCGGGACGTCATCACCACCGGCGCCATCCAGGACGCCGTCACCGTCATGCTCTCCGTCGGAGCCTCCGTGAACACCATCAAGCACCTGCAGGCCGTGGCGGTCGAGGCGGGACTGGACATCGACGTCTGGGAGGCCTTCCGCACCCAGGGCCGCAGGGTTCCGCTGCTGGCCTCCATCCGTCCCAACGGCCCGCACCTGGTGGAGGACCTGGAAGACGCTGGCGGCACCGCCACCATCCTGCGGGAACTTGCACCCCTGCTGTCGCCCGCCACCGAGCGGATCACTGTGACGGGTGAGACGCTCGCCGAGCGTATCGGTGCCGCGCAGCCGGCGGACGGCACCATCATCCGCGGTCTGGACGATCCGTACTCCACCCAGCCCTCGATCGTGGTGCTCCGGGGCAGCCTGGCCGCCACCGGCTCGGTCTCCAAGCGGCCCATCCCGGATCCGGGACCCTATACCTTCACCGGACCGGCGAGGATCTTCCACTCCCGGGAGGAGGGTATCGAGGCCGTGGCCGAGGGCAGGGTCCAGGTTGGCGACGTGGTGGTCCTGCGCGGCCTCGGCCTGGAGGGCGGCCCGGGCATGGGATTCGTCTCCGGCCTCATCTTCGCGCTCGAGGGCGCTGGGCTGGCCGGCCAGGTCGGATTCGTCACCGACGGTCAGTACTCCGGACTGGCCAACTCCGGGGTCATGGTGGGGGAGGTCTCTCCCGAGGCTGCCACCGGCGGCGCCATCGGGCTGATCCAGGACGGAGATCCCATCGCGATCGATCTCCAGGCCGGTACCCTCGACGTACTGGTGGATCCGGAGGTGCTGTCGGCCCGGCCGCCGTTCCGGCAGCCCGAAGAACACGTGCCCGACGCCGGCCCCGTCGGCTACCTGGACCTGTACCGCAGCGCCGTCCAGCCCTTGGCCTGCGGAGCGGTGCTGTGTCCGCGCCCGGGCTCCGCCGCTCAGGCGGTCTGCGCCGCGGATGCCGGCCGGCCGGCGTCGTGATCCGCTACCGCGAGCTCTCCCAGGAGGCATCGAAGCGGCCGGTCCTCAGCGGCAGGATGGCCACCAGCGCCAGCGCGCCGAGGGCCAGGATGTACAGCGAGATCGGCCAGGAGGCGCCGAAGCTGGCATGGAGGCTGGTGGCGATCAGCGGGGCGAAGCCACCGCCGACGATCGAGCCGATCTGGTAGGCCGTCGAGGCGCCCGAGTACCGGACATTGGCGGGGAACAGCTCAGCCACCAGAGCCGCCTGCGGGCCGGCCATGAGCGACTGGGCAATCAGGAGGACGGCGAACCCGATCAGGATCAGCACCGGCTGCGCGGTGTCCACGAGCCAGAAGAACGGGAAGGCCCCCAGGATCACGAGCGCCGCGCCGGCCACGAAGACGGACTTCTGCCGGAACCGGTCCGCCAGCATGGCCCCCAGTAGCACCGTGACCAGGTGGACCACCGCGCCGCCGACGATCAACCAGAGCATGGAGGGCTGAGGGAGGCCCAGAGCCTCGGTGCCGTAGGAGAGCATGTACACGGAGTAGAGGTAGCCGATCGCGGGGGAGGCCGCGGAGGCCAGGCCGGCCAACAGGGTGGTCCAGCCGTGGTGGCGCAGCAGCTCGCCGAGCGGGAAGCGGTGGACCTCGTCGTTCTTCTGCGTCTGCTGGAAGACCGGGGAGTCCTCGACTTTGAACCGCAGGTAGAGGGCCACGAAGATCAGCAGGGCGGAGACCAGGAACGGGACGCGCCAGCCCCAGGCCTCGAAGGCCTCCGGGGCGAGGGTGGCCGTGACGAGGATGAAGACCAAGTTGGAGACGATGATGCCGACCGGCAGGCCCATCTGTGGGAACGCGCCGAACAGGGCGCGCCGGTTCCGGGGGGCGTACTCGACCGCCATGAGAACAGCACCACCCCACTCGCCGCCCACGCCCAGGCCCTGGACGAAGCGCAGCACCACCAGCAGGATCGGCGCCCAGACGTCGATGGTCGCGAAGTTCGGCAACAGGCCGATGCCCACGGTGGCGCCGCCCATCACCAGCATGGTGATCAGCAGCATCTTCTTGCGGCCGATCTGGTCACCGAAGTGGCCGGCGAGCAGCCCGCCGATCGGCCGCGCGATGAACCCGACCGCAAAGGTGGCGAAGGCTGAAAGGGTTCCGGTGATCGGGTCCTCGCTCGGGAAGAACTGCGGTCCGAAGATCAGGGCTGCCGCGGAGCCGTAGATGAAGAAGTCGTACCACTCGATGGCGGTGCCCACGAAGCTAGCGCCGAGGACCTTGCGCTGTTCGGCGGGGGTGGGGGCTGCCCCGCTGGCCGGCGGCGCCGGGGAGCGGGGTGTCTCTGCAGCTGGAGCGACGGGGTGGTTCGAAAGCAAGGATCGAGACCTTTCTCGGATCTGGTCACGGGGTGCATCGGTTGAGGTCGTCGTGGGGTGATCTGAAGCACATGTCACTATCCCGGTAGGGACTAGGATTGTCAACAATTTTGTTGTCAGTTTCCGGGGTTGGTGTCTAGGCTGGGAATCAGAGCGAGCCTCCAGCACCGGCGCACGGCGCTGGCACCCCGAAAGGAATCCCCCTATGACCAGCAGTTCCCCCTCTGATCGTTCCGCCGGCCGCCTCCTGGTGGTCGGGGCCCATTCGGCTGACTTCGTCTGGCGTGCTGCCGGGGCTGTCGCCACGTTCGTCCAGGCTGGCGGCGAGGCCAAGGTTGTCGCCCTGACCTACGGTGAGCGAGGCGAGTCCGGAGTCCTGTGGCAGGAGGAGGGGCAGACCGAGGAGAACGTTAAGCGCATTCGCCACCAGGAGGCCGAGAAGGCCTCCCAGCACCTGGGTGCCTCCTTCGAAGCCTTCGATCTGGGCGACTATCCCCTGGTCAACGACCACTCGGATATCGAGCGGCTAGCCGACCTGATGCGTGACTTCGCCCCCACCGTGGTGCTGACCCACCCGGACAAGGACCCCTTCAACCCGGACCATCCGGTGGCCTATGAGATGGTTCAGAAGGCCCGCCTGATGACCTCGGGAGCCGGCGTCGAGTCCGGGTTCAAGACCGCCCCGCCGAGCGAGTTCCTGGTCTTCGAGCCCCATCAGCCCGAGCTGTGCGGCTTCGTGCCGTCCGTCTTCGTGGACATCACCGCCGTCTTCGAGCAGAAGAAGGCCGCCATGGCCGAGATGAAGGCGCAGGTCTACCTGCAGTCCTACTATGCCGAGCGCGCGGAGCACCGCGGCAACCATGCCCGCAAGGTCACCGGGAACAAGGAGATCCGCCAGGCCGAGGCCTTCATGCGCCTGGTCCCGAACGTGGTGGACAGCCTGTGAGCATCCCCGCCGAGGCCGCCGCCCAGTTGTCAGAGGCGGATCTGATCGAGCGGTTCGCGGCCCTGCCGGTGGCCAACGTCGGCGACGCCATGGACCGTCTCAACGTGGTCGATTCCGGCATCCAGTCCGTGTGGCCCTCCGCCGGTGTGAAGATGGCCGGCCGCGCCGTCCCCGTGACGGTGGCCGGCGGGGACAACCTCGGCATCCACGAGACCATCCCCACCCTGCAGCCCGGAGACGTGCTCGTGGTCAACGGCCAGGCGGCCACCCACCGCGCCCTCATCGGCGAACTCATCGCCGGCCGCGCCATGGCCCAGGGCTGCGTCGGCTTCGTCCTGGACGCCAGCGTCAGGGACGCGGTGGACCTCGAACAGATGCGGTTCCCGGTCTTTGCCCGGGGCACGACGCCGGCCGGCCCCTACCGCAACGGGCCGTTCGTGGGCGGGGTGGCGGCCGCCGTCGGGACCGTGGTGGTGCATCCGGGAGATCTGGTGCTGGGGGACGACGACGGCGTCGCGGTCGTCCCGCGATCCCACGCGGCCGAGATCCTGGTCAAGGCCGAGGCCAAGCACGCCGCGGAGACGAAGCAGCGCGCCGAGATCGGGTTCTGACTCCGACCACCTGAGGTTACGAGCACGCTCCCCGTTGAGACACGCCGACGGACGCTGCGACGAGCGTGCTCGTAACTCTGGCCCAGGGTGGTGCCGGCTGCGGCGAAGCAGCGTGCTGCCGCTAGCCTCCCGGGGCGCAGAGGCGAACCACTGAAGCTCTGGGGCATGACCGGAGGATGCGCGAGGTCAGGACTCCAGGCCCTCGCCACGCTTCGTTGCCTCGTGCGGGTTCGCGGCAGAATCCGCGTCCTCCACCACGGGGGTGCCGTGGGTGTGGAAGGTCGGGATGGTCTTCATGCCCCAGGCCTGCCCCCGGGCGCGCTCTTCCTGGGTCCAGCCGACTGGCTTCCAGTCCGGGGCGAGGATCAGGCGTGAGCCCTGGTTGGCCAGTTCGATGCGATTGCCGCCCGGCTCCCACACGTAGAGGAAGAAACCCTGCTGGATGGCGTGCTTGTAGGGGCCGTACTCGATGAAGATGCCGTTCTCCAGGAAGATATCCGCGGCCTTGAGGATGTCCTCGCGCGTATCGGCGGCGAAGGCGACGTGGTGGAGGCGGCCCGGGGTGCCGGTCCAGTCGTCCGAATAGACCATGTCGTAGGACTTCTGTCCGAAGGTGTACCAGTGGGCCCCGACGTCGCCGTCGTTGAGCTGGATGAACTCGGTGGTGTAGCCGCCCATCACGTTCTCGGAGAACTCGCATACGCCGGCCATGTCCGAGGTGAGGTAGTTGATGTGGTCCAGGCGGCGGGCATTGGCGCCGAAGCCGGGGAATTTGGACGCCTGGTTCTTCAGTGCCGGTCGGTCCTCATCCGTGGCCTCGTACCACTCGGTGTCGAAATAGACCTCCATGAGATGCCGGTCTGGGTTCTGGAAACGATAGGTGCGTCCGCGACCCTGCTCGCCGTCCACCCAGCCCTCGCCGAGTCCGGTCGCCTCGATGCGGGCGACGGTGCGCTCCAGGGCCTCCGGGCTGTGGGCGCGCCAGCCCACCCGGCCGACGCCGGCGTGCTCCTTCTCGGTGAGCTTGATGGAGTAGGGCTCGTAGTCGTCCCAGCAGTGCAGGTAGGCGACCTCGCCACCGTTCTCCGTGGTGCGGCTGACCTCACGCATGGCCAGCAGGTCCCGGAAGAACCAGAGCGACTCCTCGAACTTCGGGGTGTACAGCTCGACGGTGGACAGGTGGGCGATGTCGCGGATGCGTTCGGTCATGGACGGGCTCCTGTGGGGACGGGGTGCTGCTCGGAGAGCGTGTCACGGATATTGAACAAGATTGTCAACAAAATCATAGACAGTTTGCGGGGCTATGGCTACGGTCATAGGTATTCGGCTCCATTGTGACCCGCCCCACATTCGATCCAGGAGTAGTCATGAAGTCATCCCGCCGGAGCTTGCTGTCCACCGTTGCCGTGGCCGGGCTTGCCCTGACCGCCTGTTCCTCGGGTTCCCCATCCGGAACGGGTGGCGCTCCCACCTCCAGTGAATCTGACGCGGCGGCCGGCGGACTCACCCAGGTCACGGTCGGCCTCGTCCCGTTGGCCGCCTCGGTCGCCGTCGACTACGGCATCCAGGAGGGCATCTTCGAAAAGCACGGACTCGACGTTGAGATCGCCCTCGCCAATGCCGGCGCCGCCATGCTGCCCGCCGTGTCCAACGGGCAGATGGACTTCGGGGTCGGCAACCCGCTGTCTGTCCTCACGGCCGTGGACCAGGGCCTGGACATGAAGATCGTGGCCGGATACTGCAACTCTGCGGACGAAGGCGAGGACACCTCGGGAGTCGTGACGCGGGGGGACTCGGAAATCGAGGACTACGGCGACCTGGCCGGCAAGACCACCTCCATCAACGCCCTACGGACCCTCGGGGACCTGACGCTGATGGACCTGGCCGAACGGGGCGGCTCCGATCCGGCGGACGTGAAGTTCGCGGAGATGCCGTTCCAGGACATGCCGGCTCAGCTCGAGCAGGGGAACACAGACGCCATCTGGATCCCGGAGCCGTTCCTGACCACCGCGCTCGAGGATCCGGACAACGAGCTCCTGGGGTACTCGTTCCGTGACTCGATCGAGGGCATGCCGACCATGGTCACGTTCACCTCGGGGACCTTCGCCGAGGAGAACCCGGAGACCGTGGAACAGTTCCAGGCGGCCATCACCGAGGCGCTCGCCGCCACGGACGAGAACAACGACGAAGCCAAGAAGCTCCTGCCGGAGTTCATGAACCTTCCCGAGGACGTGGCCATGGCCCTCACACTGGACGAGCTCGGAGGAGAGGTCCGCGAGGACCAGATGCAGGCCATCGGCGAGCTGGCCGTGAAATACGGGTTCATCGACCAGGAGCCGGACCTGGACTCCATGATCGTCAAGTAGGCCAGAGCACTCCCGGCAGCACGGATATGGAAGAATAAGGAGTCGTTCGAACGCCACCCGGGGCAGCGGGTGCGTGCGGGGTCGTTGAGACCGTCAGCCGCCGCGTCCGGATCACCGTGAGTGTTAATACAGCCGACCGCCACCGCGCCCTGGCGCTGGAGGTCTCGGCGAACCACCGCCCAAGGACCCCACGTGAACTCTTCCGCACCTGCCCCTCAGCACGCACCTGCCCGTTTCGCCCCCACCGGCACCGGCCTCTATGCCCTCTTCACGGCGGTCATGGCCGTCGTGCTGATCCTGTCCAACCTCGGTGCCTCCAAGGGCGTGACCTTCGGCGCCATCGTCACGGACGGCGGGTTCTTCCTCTTCCCGTTGGCCTACATCATCGGGGACGTGGTCGCCGAGGTCTACGGCTTCAAGGCCTCCCGGCGCGCCATCGTCACCACCTTCGCCCTCTCGGTCTTCGCCGCGCTTTGCTTCTGGGTCATCATCGCCCTGCCCGGTGCCGAGTGGTACGACGGCCAGGAGGCCCTTGTCCGGACCCTGGCACCCGTGCCCCTGATCGTGCTCGCCTCCCTGCTCGGATTCCTCGTCGGTCAACTGGCCAACTCCTGGCTCATGGTCCGCCTCAAGCGCCGCTCCGGCGAACGCCTGCTCTTCGGCCGGCTGGCCGCCTCCACTCTGGTGGGTGAGTTCCTGGACACCCTCGTGTTCTGCTCCATCGCTGCCGGGGTCATCGGCATCACGGACGTGCCGACGTTCCTCAACTACGTCCTGGTGGGCTTCGTGTTCAAGTCCGTCGTCGAGATCGTCCTGTCCCCGGTGACCATGTGGGTCATCGGCCGGGTCAAGAAGGCCGAGCCGGCCTACGCCGCGGTTCCCGAGGCGTAGGGAGCCGAGACTTCACGCGGCCTCGGTCACCGGGGTAACCGGGCCGATGGCCCACCCGCAGACGTACGACGACGGCGACCTCCACTTCCAGCGCGTCCGCGACTTGGCGCTGGCCCTCCCCGCGGCATCGAAGCTGGTCAGGGAGCTGCCCTGACGGGATTGACCGGAGGGTATCTCACTGCATCGCGCCGGGACAGTGAGGGAGATTTCGTGGGCAGGTGCGCGGGCGGAAACACCGCAGAAACGCACGCTTCCTAGGTTGGGGGTATGCCCGCCCCCTCGCCCTTGGAGTGATGTCCCATGTCCTATGTCAGCCCGTCAGACTTCGTGAAACACATGGTCGACGCCGGTGAGTCCAAGGTCTTCATGTCCACTCGAGACACCCTGATCCGCTCGTTCATGGCCGGCGCCATCCTGGCCCTCGCCGCCGCATTCGCCATCACCGTCACCGTGCAGACCGGCAACGCCCTCGTGGGTGCGTTGCTGTTCCCGGTCGGCTTCATCCTCATCTACCTGCTCGGCTTCGACCTGCTCACGGGTGTCTTCACCCTCGTCCCGCTGGCCTGGATCGACAAGAGGCCCGGCGTGACCATCGGAGGCCTGTTGCGGAACTGGGGCCTGGTCTTCGTCGGCAACTTCGCCGGAGCCTTCCTGGTGGCCGTCATGATGGTGGTAACCATGACCTACGGCTTCCACACCCCGCCGAACGAGGTGGCCCAGCAGATCGGCTCCATCGGCGAGGGGAGAACCGTCGGCTATGCCGAATACGGCGCGGGTGGCATGCTGACGCTCTTCATCCGCGGCGTGCTCTGCAACTGGATGGTCTCGACCGGTGTGGTCGCGGCCTTCCTGGCCAAGGACGTCGTGGGCAAGGCCCTGATCATGTGGATGCCGGTCATGCTCTTCTTCTACATGGGATTCGAGCACTCCATCGTCAACATGTTCCTCTTCCCGGCGGGCCTCATGCTGGGCGGTGAGTTCTCCATCATGGACTACCTCGTCTGGAACGAGATCCCGACCGTGCTCGGCAACCTCGTGGGTGGCCTCTCCTTCGTGGGCCTGACGCTCTACGCCACCCACTACCGTACGGCGGCCAAGCGTCAGCCGAAGCTGCCGGCCCTGCCCGACCACGCCGTGAGCCGCTGACCATGGACCCCATCATGCATAAGGCGCACGCTGCCGACCTCGTCAATGCCGCACGCATCCGTGCCGGTCTCACCTGGGCCGGCCTCGCGGCCGCCATCGGAGCCGCACCGGTGTGGACCACGGCCGCGCTGCTGGGACAGCACCCGATGACCGCGGCCCAGGCCGGCGTCGTGGTCGAGATGCTCGGTCTGGGCGACGACGTGGCTGAGAGCCTGCAGCAACAGCCGAACCGGGGCAGCGACCCGGCCGTGATGAACGACCCCACGATCTATCGACTGATGGAGGCCATGTCGGTCTACGGGCCGGCGCTGAAGGCCCTGATCCACGAGGAGTTCGGGGACGGCATCATGAGCGCCATCAACTTCAAGGCAGACGTTGCCCGCCGTGCCGATGTGGACGGCGACCGCGTGGTCATCACCTTGGATGGCAAGTTCCTGGACTACCGCTGGTGACCGGGCCGCCCCTTCCGTCACCGGCCGTCACAGACCGTCATCTGGGGCGGCCCAGGACGGTCGGGGCGGCACATCGGCACGGAAACGGGCCCAGATGACGCCAGGCCGCTGAACATGACCCGAGGCTTGGCGGCCACGTGCTGACTGCCTAGGGTCGACATCAGAATCACGAGATCCGGTGCTAAGCCCTGGCTGGCCGGACGGCAACCCTCTCTCCGTAGTGGGGTGCTCCAGGTGATGATTCGGCCTCCGGGGACCACCGCGGGGCAAGTACGGCACCACCGTGAAGACGTGTCCCGGCCGCCAGGCTATGTCGACGCCGTGTTCCGGGCCAACGCCATTCCGGTGTGCCATGGACGACGGGGACACCCATGACGGACACCACCCACCTCGAACACCGCACCGTGCCGACCGGACTGCCCACCTTCGAGGAGCTGCGGGCGGACATCGGCCCCTCCGGACCGACGGACGCCCAGCTCACCGAGCACTTCGCCCCCGTCTTCGCGGCCATCGCTGCGGGCTCGGCACAGCGAGAGCAGGACCACGAGTTGGCGTTCGCGGCCATAGAGCACCTCCGCGGCGCGGGGTTCACCCGAGTGCGGCTCGGCCGCGACCACGGGGGCATCGGCGCGAGCCTGCCGCAACTGGCCGACCTGCTGGTGGATCTCGCCGCCGCCGATTCCAACCTGCCCCAGGCGCTGCACGGGCATTTCATGTTCACCGAGCAGCACGAGAACGAGTCCCAGGGCGCGGTCTCCGAGTGGTGGTTGGCCGAGGTCGCCTCGGGGAAGATCTTCGGCAATGCCCTGGTGGAGTTGCCCCCGTCTGCGGGCCGGCGCCCCGTGCACTGGATCGATGCGGACTCGGACACCGTGCAGGCGGCCGCCGCCACCGGCACCACGGAGGTGGCCCGCCTGACGGGTGACAAGTTCTACTCCACCGGGGCGATCTTCGCCGACTACCTGCTGGTCTCCGCGGTCCCGCCAGGGCTCGAGGAGGACGGCCCGGTCTTCGCGATCATCGACGCCCGCGATCCCGGGGTGCAGCGCATCGACGACTGGAACGGCTTCGGCCAGCGGCTCACCGCCTCCGGCACCACCACCCTGGACCACGTCCCCGTGCGGGCCCAGCGGACCCAGGAGTTCAACGTCCCCACGGGCGTGCTGGCCTACACCGTCCTGTGGATCGTGCTGGCGGCCACGCAGGCCGGGATCGGGGCCACCGCGCTGGCCGAGATCACCACGTTCGTCCGGGGCCGGCGTCGTACCTATGACCACGCCACGGCGGAGACGCCGGCGGAGGACCCGCTGGTGCACCAGGTCATCGGTGCCGTCTCCTCCAAGGTGAGCTCGGCCCGGCACATCGTGCGCGGCACCGCGGCCGTGGTGGAGGAGTCTTACCTCCAGGTCCGGGGGCACAGCGACCTGGAGGACCCGGTGGTGGTCCAGGCCCACGCCCGGGCCAACATCGCGTTGTCAGAGGCGTCACTCGTGGTGTCCGATCTGATCCTGGAGGCCACCAACCAGATCTTCGAGTCCGGCGGGGCCTCTGCCACGGATGCCAGCCGGCAGCTGCACCAGCACTGGCTCAACGCCCGGACGGTCGCCAGCCACACCCCGCTGGTCTACCGCACCCAAGCCGTGGGCGACTACCGGGTCAACGGCGCCATCCCGCCGTTCCACTCCACGGCCCGCAATTCCGCTGCCCCTGAGGCCGCTGCCACATCCACCACCGAGGGAGCATGATGACCACCACCACCGAGCGCACCACCGCCGCCACCAGCGCGTCCACCGGAGGCGAACCGTCCGGCCGGTCCTACCGGGCCCTCCGCGAGCGGCTGGCCCCGGAGTTCGCCGCCATCGCGGACAGCGCCGCGCAGCGGGAGGCCGAGCACATCATCGACCGCGACGCCGTCCGGCGACTGGCCGCGGCAGGGTTCACCTCCCTGCGGGTGCCGGTGGAGTACGGCGGCGCCGGACTCTCCTTCGAGGAGCAGGCCCAGCTGATCGTGGAGCTGGCGGCGGCGGACTCGAACCTCGTCCAGGCACTGCGCGCACACCTGATCAACCAGGAGAACGTGCTGGGACACCCGGACCCGGCGTTCCGGGACCGGTGGCTGCGCCGCCTCGGAGCCGGGGCGGTGGTCGGCAACGCCATCACGGAGATCAACAACGCGGTGGGGGAGGGCACCACCACGTTGGCCCAGGACGCCGAGAGCACCTGGAGGCTCAACGGCACCAAGTACTACTCGACCGGGACCCTCTACGCGGATTGGATCATCGTGGCAGCGGTGGATGCCCACGGTGAGGAGATCGCCGCCACGGTGCCCGTGGACGCACCCGGGATCTCGAGGCTGGACGACTGGGATGGCTTCGGCCAGCAGCTCACCGCCTCCGGCACCACGGTGTTCCACGGCACGCCGGTCGAGGCCGAGGAGGTCTACACCGGTGGTCTGGATGACGGCACCCGTGTCGCCACCGGCCAGGCCAGCTGGCAGTTCCTGCACCTCGCGGCGCTGACCGGCATCGCCGAGGCCATCGTGCGGGACGTCAGCGAGTACGTCCGCGGCCGGCGTCGTTCCTTCAGCCACGGGACCGCGGAGCTGCCGCGGGACGATTCCCAGGTGCTCCAAGTGGTGGGCGAGCTCTCCTCCGCCGCGTTCGCCGCACGGGCCGCCTTCGACTCCGTGGTCTCCGCGCTGGGCGGCGTGCTCGGACGGGAGGCCGCCGGAGAGGTCCTGCCGGAGGAGGACACCAATGCCCTTTACATCCGTGTCTACCAGGCCCAGCAGGTCATCGCGAAGAACGTCCTGGCCGCGGCCACCCACCTGTTCGAGGTGGGCGGGGCCTCTGCCCTGAGCCAGTCGAAGCGGCTGGACCGCCACTGGCGGAATGCCCGCGTGCTGGCCAACCACAACCCCCTGATCTACCGGTCCCGCCTCGTCGGGGACTGGGAGGTCAACGCCACCCCGCCGGCCCGTTCCTACCGCATCGGCTCCGTGCCGAACGAGCAGTGAGCACGAACCCGTTCCGCAATCAGGAGTCCCCATGAGCAACGAGAATCCGGCCCCCGGCCGCACCACCCCCGCCCACACCACGCCGCGCCCCTTGCGCTTCAACGCCTTCGTCATGAACACCACCAGCCACATCCACCACGGCCAGTGGCGCCGGGAGGATGCCGGCCAGACCGAGTTCACGGACGTCAACACGTGGATCAACCTGGCGAAGACCCTGGAGACGGCGAAGTTCGACGCGATGTTCTTCGCGGACGTGGTGGGCCACTACGGTGATGCCGACGCGGACTATTCCGTGTACGTCAACGAAGGTCTGCAGATCCCCTCCAACGATCCGACCGTGCTGCTCGGGGCGCTCGCCGTGGTCACCGAGCACATCGGCCTGGCCACCACCTCGAACGTGTTCCAGTCCCACCCGTTCCAGTTCGCCCGCCAGCTGTCCACCCTGGACCACCTCTCCGGCGGGCGCATCGCCTGGAACATCGTCACGGGCACCCAGGACAACGGCTCGCGCAACTTCGGCCTGCCGCGGCTGACCGACCACGCCGAGCGCTACCGCTGGGCCGCGGAGTACATCGACGTCGCCTACAAGCTGTGGGAGGGCTCCTGGGACGAGGATGCGGTGGTCAAGGACCGAGCGGGTTCGCGCTACTCGGACCCGGAGAAGGTACACAAGATCCACCATGTGGGCGAGCGCTACTCGGTGGAGGGCCCACACCTACCCTCTCCGTCCCCGCAGCGCACGCCGGTGCTGTTCCAGGCAGGGTCCTCGGCCTCCGGCCGTGACTTCGCCGCCCGCAACGCCGAGGCCGTGTTCATCATCGCGACCACTCCGGACGTGGCCCGCCAGCAGATCGAGGACACCCGGCGCCGAGCCGTGGAGGCCGGCCGGGCACCGGAGGACATCACGTTCTACCAGGGGCTCAGCTTCGTGATCGGGGACACCGAGGAGGAGGCCCAGCGCAAGCTGGAGGAGTACGAGCAGTACGCCTCCCTGGACGGCTACCTGGCCCATTCCGCCCTCGTGGACCCGGACGGCCGGGTCTATCCACCCGAGACTCCACTGAAGGATCTGGAGACCAACACCCAGAAGGGCTTCGCGGAGTGGGTCTCCAAGGCCATCACGGACCGCGAGCCCGTGGTGGCAGACATCGCCTGGCGCAGTCACCGCAACAGCCGCGTGGTGGGCACCCCGGAACGGATCGCCGACCAGCTGGAGGAGTGGCAGGCAGCGGGTGTGGACGGAATCAATGTCATCAACTGGGTCATCCCCGGCTCCTTCGAGGAGTTCGCGGAGAAGGTCTTGCCGGTGCTGCGCGCACGCGGCCTGGCCCAGTCCGAGTACGCCCCGGGCACCCTGCGCCAGAAGCTCTTCGGCCGCGACCGTCTGCCGGAGACCCACCCGGCCGCCCAGTACCGGGGGGCCTTCGCCCGCCACGAAGACGCCGTGCCCGCCGGCGCCTGACCCCGCGCCACTCGGCCACGAGAGCCGCCCAGCGGCCCCGAAAGGAACCCCATGAGCACCCCACCCTGCCCGAACGCGCCCGAGATCCGGCGTGTTTCGGCTGACCCGTCAGCCACCACCGCGGCCAACACCAGAGCACGACGCCGGCCGGGCGCCCCCACCATCGGCCTCACCCTGGCCGTGGGTTTGGCGCTGGCCTTGTCCGCCTGTTCCTCCGGCGTCGCCAGCTCGGAGGAGTCGCAGGAACAGGCGGCCCTGACCGGCTCCGCCTCGGCACCGGTCCAAGGCGGCGTCCTCGAGTACGGGCACCTCCAAGAGCCCAACTGCATCTTCGGCGGTTGGATCCAGGAGAACTTCACGGCGCGCCAGGTGCTGGACAACCTGGTCTCCGCCACGGAGGACGACTCCGTGGTGCCGTGGATCGCCACCGAGTGGTCGGTCGCGGAGGGCCGGACGGTGTGGACCTTGAACCTGCGCGATGATGTCCACTTCACAGACGGCACGCCGCTGGATGCGGAGGCCGTGGCCTACAACTTCGACTACTGGATGGACGGCGGCAACGGCACCGCGGCGGCCCATCTGGGCGGGTTCTACGACCACTCCGAGGTGGTGGACGCTGACACGGTGGAGATCCACCTCTCCGCCCCGTTCGACCCGTTCCTGTCCACCCTCTCGCAGTCGTACTTCGGCCTGCAGTCGCCGACGGCGCTGCAGACCCGGACGGCCGAGGAGAACTGCACCGAACCGATCGGCTCCGGTCCCTTCACGGTCAAGGACTGGAAGCGGGGCGAGTACATCGAGTTCGAGCGCAATGAGGACTACGGCTGGGCGCCGGAGAACGCGCGGCACCAGGGACCGGCTCACGTGGAGGGCATCCGCTGGAACATCGTCCCAGACGGCACCTCGCGCTACGGCTCGCTGCTCGCCGGAGAGATGGACGCGATCGGTGAGATCCCCGCCGTCAACATCGCCGAGGCGAGCCAGCGGTATGACTTCACGCAGTACATCACCCCGGGCCGGCCCGTGGTCATCAACCTGAACACCGAACGGGGAATCTTCACGGACCAGGCGGTCCGTCAGGCCCTGAGCCACGCCACGGACCGCGAGGCGAACATCGAGTCGGCCTTCCTGGGCACCGTCCCGTTCGAGCCCAGCGGCTACCTCTCCCAGTCCACGCCCGGCTATGACCCGGACGCGGCCTCTCAGTACCCCTTCGACCTGGAGAAGGCGAACGAGCTGCTGGACGGGGCCGGGTGGACCGGTCGCGCGGAGGACGGGACCCGGCTCAAGGACGGGCAGCGGCTGCAGGTGAGGATCGTCTACGGCCTCAACACCATCGTCACACCGGACGGCAACACCGCCATCCAGAACTTCCAGGAACAGGCCCGGGCTGCCGGATTCGACATCGAGCTGCGTCCACTCACCCCCTCTGAGAACTTCTCCGGCGCATACTCCACCCCGGACAGCTATGACGGCAGCGTCGGGTACTGGACCAGTCCGCACGCCGGGATCCTCAACATCAATTACCGCCCCTCCACCGAGCAGGAGCCCAATGGGGCCAACACCACGTTCCTGGACGACCAGCAGGTGTTCACCACCATCCAGGAAGCCCTCCAGGCGCCCACGGCCGAGGAGGTCACAGCGAGGTTCTCCGAGGCCCAGTACCAGCTCAGCGAGCTGGCCCCCGCGATTGGCCTGTATACGCAGACCAACACCCTGGCGGTCTCGGACCGGGTCAGCGGCCTCTGGCTCGAGCCTGCCCAGGGTGGGCCGATCTTCCACGACGCCCACTTCACCTCGGACAGCGCACGGGACTCCTCCCGCGGCTTCTCCGCGGAGAACGCAGAGAACCCAGAGAACCCAGAGAGCGCAGGCTGAGCCATGTCCGTCACCACCGCACCCGCCCCGTCATCAGGCGCGGAACTCGGTCCCGTGCCCCGCCCCGAGCCGGGCCCCGTCCGGCGCGGGCGACCGGTCGCCTCGATCGCCGCACTCATCGGGAAGAAGATCCTCGGCGCGCTGTTCGTCATCTGGGCCGCGGCCTCGATCACCTTCCTCATCCAGTCCCTGCTGCCCGGGGACCGCGCCACGCTCCTGTTGAACCAGCAGACCGGGCAGGTGCAGGAGCGCTCCGCCGAGGAGCTGGCTCCGATCAATGAGCAGTTCGGCTTCGACGATCCGTTGATCACCCAGTACGTCACCTTCCTGGGCGGCCTGCTGCGCGGGGACCTGGGCACGTCCTACACCCTGTATCAGCCGGTCACCACAGTGATCGGGGATCAGATCGTCCCCACCCTGGTCCTGACGTTCACCGCCCTCGCCGTGGCCTGGGCCCTGGCGATCGTGCTCCTGCTGCTCACAGCTCGCCGCACTCCGTGGTTGTCCCGGATCTTCTCCGGCCTTGAATCCGTGGCGGCCGCCCTGCCGCAGTACTGGCTGGGCATCATCCTGCTCGTCGTGTTCTCCCTGTGGCTGGGGCTCTTCCCCGTGGTCTCAGGCAGCGGCACGGCCGGCCTGGTGCTGCCGGCGCTGACCCTTGGAATCCCGTTGGCCGGCTTCCTCGCCCAGGTGATGCGTGCCGAGTTCGAGCGGACCCTGGATGAACCGTTCGTCCTCACCGCCCGGGCCCGAGGGATGTCCGACGGCGGCGTGCGGCTGCGGCACGTGCTGCGCCACTCGCTGTTGCCCGGTCTCAGCCTGACGGGCTGGGCGGTGGGGGCCCAGTTCTCCGCCGCCGTGATCGCCGAGAACGTCTTCGCCCGGCCCGGCCTCGGCCGGGTCCTGGTCACCGCCGTCAACGGCCGTGACCTACCCGTGGTCTGCGGTGTGGTCATGCTCGTGGCCCTCGTCTACGTAATCACCAACCTGATCGTGGACACCGCCTACCTCCTCGTGGACCCCCGACTGAAGGAGACACCATGACCGCCCAACTCCACCTCACGACCGATGCCCACCGGACCGAGCCGGCGTCGTCCGCTGCCCAGCGACAGGTTCCGGCGACCGTGTGGATTGCCGGTCTGTTCGCGGGGCTCCTGGTCCTCGCTGCGTTCGCGCCCGGGGTCCTGGCCACCCATGACCCGCGGGCCATCACCCTGGACGCCCCGCTGACCCCGCCCAGTTGGGAGCACTGGTTCGGCACCGACCAGTCGGGCCGGGACCTGTACTCGAGGATCGTCCACGGCACGGCCCAGTCGCTGCTGATCGGACTGGGCGCCGCGTCCGTAGGCGTCGGACTCGCCGTGGTCTTCGGGTCCTGGGCCGCCCTGGGCGGACGTTGGGCAGATGCCGTCATCGGCCGAGGGATTGAGGTTCTCTTCGCCTTCCCGATCCTGCTGCTGGCGATGGTGTTCATTGCCGTCTACGGGCCCTCGGTCCAGACCCTGATCCTCGCGGTCGGGCTCGGGATCGCCCCCGGCTACGCACGGATGGTCCGCGCCCAGGTGATGAGCGTTCGCCGGTCCGGATACGTCCAGGCGGCGCAGGCCCTGGGGCACCACCCCGGCCGGGTCCTGACGCGGCACATCCTGCCGAACGCCCTGCGGCCCCTGCTGGCGGTCCTGACCCTCGGCATCGGCCAGTCCATCGTCTGGGCCTCCGGCCTGGCGTTCCTCGGCTTCGGTGTGGCGCCGCCCTCGCCCGAATGGGGCGCCCTGCTGGAGGCCGGCCGTCCCTACATCATCGAGGCCTGGTGGCTGGAGATCATCCCGGGCCTGGCCGTGCTGGCCACGGCCCTGACCGCCACCGTCCTCGGCAAGTTCGTGGAGTCCACCCTAGAAGGAGAACGCTGATGACCACTGTGACCGACGCTGACACCGCCACGACCCTCCTGACGGACCTGGCCCGCGAGGCCGGCACCGTTGGATCAGCTCCCCGTTCCCTGGCCGAGTTGGAGAACCTCAACGTCTGGTTCTCGGATTCCCACGGCCGCCGCAGCCACGTGGTCCATGACGTCTCCCTGCGGATCCAGCCCGGCGAGTGCGTGGCGATCATCGGCGAATCGGGCTCGGGCAAGTCCGTCACCGCCCGGACGCTCATCGGCCTGACCGGGCCCGGCTCCCATGTGCAGGCGGACACGGCCACCGCCCTGGGCCGGGACATCCAGACGCTGCGGGACGCGGACTGGCGGTCCATCCGCGGCAAGGACATCGGCTTCATCCTGCAGGACGCCCTCGTCTCCCTGGACCCGCTGCGTACCGTGGGAACGGAGATCGGCGAATCGCTGCGCCTGCACGGCGTGCGGGACCGTGCGGAGCGGATTGCCCGGGTGGAACAGCTGCTCGCGGAGGTCGGCGTCCCGGAGCCGCACCTGGTGGCAGGCCAGCGTCCGGACCAGCTGTCCGGCGGCCTGCGCCAGCGCGCCCTGATCGCCTCGGCCATCGCCAACCACCCGTCCCTGGTGGTGGCCGATGAACCGACCACGGCCCTCGATGTCACCGTGCAGGCGCAGGTCCTGGACCTGCTGGCCCAGCGCAAGGCGGACGGCACCGCGATCCTGCTGATCAGCCACGACTTCTCCGTGGTGGGACGGCTGGCGGACCGTGTGCTGGTGATGCAGGGCGGCTGGATCGTGGAGTCCGGGACCGCGGCCGAGGTCCTGGAGAACCCGCAGCATCCCTACACCCGCCAGCTGCTGGACGCCGTGCCCTCCGGGCACACCAAGGGCGAGTACCTCACGGAGGACGGTCGGCTCCGGGCGCTCGAGCGCGCCGCGGCCTCCGAGTCCGCCCTCCCGGCGGTGGAGGTGCCCGCGGTGCTGTCCGCCCGCGGGCTGACCAAGTCCTACCGGGGGCCGGATGGCCGGGACCGCACCGTGGTGCGGGACGTGTCCTTCGACGTGCACGCCGGGCGGACCCTCGGGATCGTGGGGGAGTCCGGCTCGGGGAAGTCCACCACAGCCTCCATGGCCTTGGGCTTCATCGCCCCGGACGCGGGCACCGTCCTGCTGGACGGTGCGCCCTGGAGCGAGTTGTCCCTGGCCGGAAGGAGGTCCCGTCGCCGGGAGGTGACCGTGGTCTACCAGGACCCGCTGAGCTCCTTCGACCCACGGTGGAGCGGCGAGCGGATCCTCACCGATGCGCTCGATGCCGGCGCGGCCCCCGGGCCGTTCGCCTCGGGACGGGCCCGGCGGGTCCACCGGCAGGAGCAGTCCGAACGGGCGGCGCAGCTGGCCCGCGTGGTCGGCCTCGCCCCGGAGCACCTGGCCAAGCACCCGTTGCGGCTCTCGGGGGGTCAGCGGCAGCGGCTCTCGATCGCCCGGGCCCTGGCCCCGGAGCCGAAGGTCGTGGTGTTGGACGAAGCCGTCTCCGCCCTGGACGTCTCCGTGCAGGCCCAGGTGCTGGACCTGCTGTCCGAACTGCAGGAGACCCTCGGGACGACCTACCTGTTCATCTCCCACGACCTCGGCGTGATCCATCACCTGAGCGACGAGATCCTGGTCATGAAGGACGGGGTGGCCGTGGAGTACGGGGAGGCCAACCGTGTGTTCGAAGAGCCGGAACATGACTACACCCGGGCGCTGCTCGGCTCGCTCCAGGCCCTCTCCACCCACGTGCCCTGATCCGGCTGAGCGGATGGACCGTGCAGGGAGGCCGGTGAATCTCAGTCGATCCGGGCGGAGACGTTCCAGATGTCGATGCTGGACTCGCGGCCGGTGATCGCATCGATGCGCTCCAGCTCCTCAGCCGTGAACGCGGTGTTGGCCAGGGCGCCCAGGTTCTCGTCCAGCTGGCCCGTCGAGGAAGCCCCGAGCAGCACCGAGGTCACTCCGCCCTCGCGCAGCAGCCAGGCGATGGCCAGCTGGGCCAGGGACTGGCCGCGCTCACCGGCCACCTCATTCAGCGCACGTGCCATCGCGAGGTTCTCCTCGGTGAGGTGACCGGAGAGGGAGGTGCGGCCACCGGAGGGGACGGCGCCGTCGTCGTTCAGGTACTTGTCCGTCAGCAGGCCCTGGGCCAGCGGCGTGAAGGCGATGGACCCCATGCCCTGTTCCTGCAGGGTGCGCAGGAGGCCGTCCTCCACCCAGCGGTTGAGCAGGGAGTAGGCGGGCTGGTGGATCACCAGCGGAGTGCCCAGCTCACGGGCGATGCGCTGGGCCTCGACCGTGCGCTCGGGGGAGTAGGAGGACAGGCCCACGTAGAGCGCCTTGCCCTGGGTGACCAGGGTGTGCAGGGCACCGATGGTCTCCTCCAGGGGCGTGTCCGCATCCGCGCGGTGGGAGTAGAACAGATCCACGTAGTCCAGGCCCATCCGCTGCAGGGACGCTTCGGCGGAGGCCAGGATGTACTTGCGGGAGCCCAGGTTGCCGTACGGCCCCGGCCACATGTTCCAGCCCGCCTTCGAGGAGATGATCAGCTCATCCCGGTAGCGGCCCAGGTCCTTGGCCAGGACGCGGCCGAAGTTCTCCTCGGCGGATCCGGCGGGCGGCCCGTAGTTGTTGGCCAGGTCGAAGTGGGTGATGCCGTGGTCGAAGGCGTGGGTCAGGATCTCGCGCTGGGTGGTGAAGGGGCGGTTGTCCCCGAAGTTCCACCACAGTCCCAGGCTGATCGGCGGCAGCGCGAGCCCCGTGGCGCCGACCCTGCGGTAGCCGGTGGTCTCATAGCGGTCCGCAGCCGCCACGTAGGGGGCATGGTGTTCGGGCGTGGGCACGGGGCGGATCTCACCGGTGTTCATGCAGTTCCTCCAGGGGTTGGTCGGTCTTCTACCGTGGAGCACTGTACGCCCCGGATGGCAGGCTGGGGAGATGAGCGAAACACAGGGCCATCCAGCCGTCACCGGCGAACCCACTGCCTGGTTCGAGCGCGACGGTCCGGGCTGCCGGACCATCGTGGAGGTGGCCGTCCCCGGAACCGCCGAGGAGGTGTGGGATTCGGTCGCCACCGGCCCCGGCTACCGTCGCTGGTTCGTCGAGGCCGAGCTGGAGCCCCGCGTCGGCGGCGTCCTGGTGACCCACCATGGCGACTTCGGCGACTCGGTGGGCACCATCACCGCCTGGGATCCGCCCCACCGCTATGCGTACGTGGAACCGGACTGGATGGGCGAGGGCACCCCGGTCCCGGACTGGAACACCGAGATCACCGTGGAACCCGTTCCCGACGACGGCCCGCCGGCCACCCTCGTCCGGCTCACCAGCGGCGTGGCCACCGAGGGGGACACCTGGGGCGAGGACATCGAGGGCACGCTGCCCGGCTGGCGGTCTGCGCTGCGGCTGCTCGCCGAGTTCCACACCCATTTCGCCGGGCGGGACACCGCCCAGGCCCTGGTGATGCGCGAGGTCCCGGAGGGGCATCGGCTGACAGTGCTGCTGGGACTGGACGGGGCCGTCGTCGGTCAGCAGGCCACCGCGCGGGCCGAGTCTGGTGGGCGGCACCTCGCGGTGACCGGCACGGTGATCGAGGTGACCGGAGGCCCGGACGGTGGGGAACCGACCCAGCAGGACTCGGTGGTGCTGCGCGTGACCGACGGTGCCACACCGGGCGTCTACGAGTTCGGCACCATGCAGTACGGCCAGACCCGGATGTCCGTGGTGCGGGGCTACCTGCACGTCCCGGCTGATGCGGACCCGGAGGCTGCCGAAACGGCCCGGGCTGTACAGCGCGGCTGGGCCGCCGTCCTCGACGCGCTCCTGGCGTGACGGCGGGTCAGGCCTTGGGCGCGTAGTAACGGCCCAGCACCTCATCCCTCAGGTCCCAAAACGTGCCGTCCTGGATGGAGACGCGGATCCGGTCCACCAGGCGCACGGTGAAGCGCTCGTTGTGAACGGAGATCAGCGTGTGCGCCACCATCTCCTTGGCCTTGATGAGGTGGTGGATGTAGGCCCGTGTGTAGTGGGCGCAGGTGTAGCAGTCGCAGCCCTCCTCCAGTGGGGAGAAGTCGCGCTTGTACTTGGCCCCGGGCAGGTTGAAGCGGCCGTCGGCGGTGTAGAAGGCACCGGTGCGGGCTACGCGGGTGGGTGAGACGCAGTCGAAGGTGTCCGCTCCGTTCTCCACGGCGGTGAACAGGTCATCCGGTTCGGAGATGCCCAGCAGGTGCCGTGGCTTGTCCTCCGGCAGCTCCTCGGCGCACCAGCCGACGATCGTTCCCAGGTTCGCCTTCTCCAGCGCCCCGCCGATCCCGTATCCGTCGAAACCGTGCTCGAGGGAGGAGAACATCGTGCGCATGGCGGCCAGGTCACCGCAGGCCTGGCGCCGCAGGTCCTCGTACTGCGCCCCCTGGATGACGCCGAACAGGGCCTGGTAGGGCTTGGCCGCGCGCTCACCGGTGAGCCGGGCGTGCTCGTCGAGGCAGCGCTGGGCCCAGCGGCGGGTCCGCTCGAGGGCCTCCTCCTGATAGCCGCGGGAGTTGTGCAGGGTGGTGAGCTCGTCGAAGGCGAACATGATGTCCGCACCGAGCTGGTGCTGGATGCCCACGGAGACCTCCGGGGTGAACCGGTGCTGGTCCCCATTGAGGTGGGACTTGAACCAGACCCCGTCCTCGTCCACGTTGGCCAGTCGCTCCTTGCCGGGTGCCACGGCGTCGTCCGCGCCCTGGCCGGAGGGGGCCTTCGGACCGGCCATGTCGATGACCTTCTTGAACCCCGAGCCCAGGCTCATCACCTGGAAACCGCCGGAATCAGTGAACGTGGGCCCGTGCCAGTTCATGAACTGTCCCAGGCCGCCGGCCTCGTCCAGCAGGTCCGCTCCCGGCTGCAGGTACAGGTGGTAAGCGTTGGCCAGCAGGGCCTGCGCACCGAGCTCGGCCATGGCCTCGGGCAGCACTGCCTTCACGGCGGCCTGCGTGGCGACCGGGATGAACGCCGGGGTCTGGATGGTCCCGTGCGGGGTGGTGATGGTCCCGGTGCGGCCCGGGCGCGGCTGCCCGTCCGGCCCGGTCAGGCGGGAGCCGATGGCGAAGGAGAAGTCCCGCGGCGTGGCTGCGGCGGGTGCGGGGCCGGCGTCGGACGCGGCGTTGGTCCCCGGTGCGTGCGCTGGGTTACGGGGGGACGTCTGATGGGTCACGGTGGGCGGGGTTCCTTCTCTCGGGGGTCTGCCATCAATGGTATGTATCGGGGGAGGGAAGCATGACCACAGGAGAATGAGGCGAACGGTGGAAGACAGCACGGACGAGGCCAGGGGCCGAGCGAGGCCCCGGCTCGCGGATATCAACCCCATTCCCTCGTTCTTCACCATGGCACCCGCCCACCGGGACCACGAGGTCGCCGTTCGCTGCGGCATCACCGTGCTCGTCCCACTGCTGACCCTGCTGCTGATCGACCGGATCGACCTGGCGGTCTTCGCCTCCTTCGGCGCCTTCACCGGGATCTACGGCCGGAACCTGGCACACGGGGCCCGGCTGCAGATGCAGGCCCGGGCGGGTTCCCTCATGGCCGTGGTGCTGCTGCTGGCCACCCTGGCCGGACGCAACGGTTTCTCCGGTTCCGAACAGCCCTGGGCCCTCGTGGGGCTGACCACCCTCGTGGCCGGGGCCTGCGCCGTCGCGGCCGCCTACTGGAACCTGCGCCCATCCGGATCCCTGTTCCACATCTTCGCCTTCGCGGCGGTGTCCTCCGTGCCGTTCCAGCCGCCCCTGGGCGAGGCGATGCTGACCGCGGTGCTGACTATCGCGTTCGCGTTGCTGGTCGGCATCTCCTCCCGGGTGCTGCCCCGGAACCGGCACCGCATCGAACGGCCCGCTGGTGAACCGACGACCGGTCGGCACCGCCTAGTCTGGTCCGAGGCGGCCTGGTACGTGGTGGCCGCCGGGGTGGCCGGTTCGCTGGCGACGGCTCTGGGTCCGGTGCTGGGGATCGAGCACAACTACTGGGCCATGGTCGCCGCCGTGGTCCCACTCGTCGGCCACTCCACGCGATACCGCGTGAACCGCGGCCTGCAGCGCATCCTGGGCACGTTCCTGGGCCTGCTGGTCCTCGCCGGGGTGCTGTGGATCCACCCGCCACTGTGGGCCATCGTGTTGATCATCGCCCTGCTGCAGTGCGCCGCCGAGCTCTACATCGCCCGTCAGTACATCCTGGCGCAGATCGCCGTCACTCCGCTGGCCCTGCTCTCCACCGTCCTGGCCATGAGCGCCTCCACCACCGCCGTGGACACCACTGGGTTGATCTACGACCGCTTCGTCGAGACGGTGATCGGCGCCCTCGTGGGCATGGCCTGCGTCCTGACGCCCTGGGCCTGGCGAAAGTGGGTGCTCCACTCCGAACACCCGTCCCGGATCGGCTGAGGCGTCAGTCCTCCGGGGCAGTCTCGGCGATCCGGTTCGCCAGGGCGCGCAACGCCGCAACCTCGCGGCGCACGCGCCGGTCCAGCTCCTCTTCCGTGAACGTCTCCGAGCCGCCGCGGGCCCGCAGGTACATCAGCGTGGCCAGCCGGGACTCGCGCCACTCGCGTTCGCCGATCGGATCGCCGTTCGCCTCGGCGCGCAGCACCTCCCGGTCGTAGAGGTTCGGCTCGTTCATCTGCCGCTGACGGATCTCGGCGGCCCGCTGGGCGCGGATGGGATCCTCTTCATCCTGGTCCGGCTCGGCCAGGCGCGCTCCGGCCGCCCGGCCCTCCGCCACCTCACCGCGGTGGAAGTGGATGTTGGCGGCCAGGGCCAGGGAAGACTCGATGGACTTCCAGCGCCCCATCGCCCCGTCATAGGGCAATTGGGTCAGCAGGGTCGTCAGCCGCAGGGCGCCGTCGGAGTCATCCAGGTCGATGAACAGGTGCCGGGCCAACGTGTCGATGTCCTCGAGCTGGGCACCCGAGCGCAGGTTGATGCCCCGGGACAGTTTCGAGGCCACGGCCAGCACGTGCTGGTTGTCCGGGTGCAGCTGGGCGACCTCCACGACCGTGGCCTCCGGGCTGCCCTCCTCCGCGGGGGAGAGGTCCGTGCTGACGTCCAGGGCCGGTGTCGGCCGGTGCGTGCGCACGCGGATCGTGGAGCCGTAGGCGATCCGCACCTCGCGGCCGTCGGACAGGGTGGCGACCACGAGGGCCGGGGTGCCGAAATCGTCACGGGCGGTGCGGATCTGGGCCACGGGGGTCGACGGCTCACCCTGCCGGGTCAGGAACCGGTCGCCGGGCCCGACTTGCTGGGCCTTGACGGAGCGCAGGTAGTCTCCTGCGGCGTCGTGCCTTGCGGAGTTCTGGGGGTTCGGGGCTGTCATGGCTCAGCGCCCCCAGCCCACGTGGGCGAGCGCCTGACGCACCAGGTTCCCGCGCCCACCGATGAACTCTGACTGGATCGCCTCACTGACCGCCTCCTCCGGTGTCAGCCAGGACAGCTCGAGGGCATCGCCGCGAGGCTGGCACTCGCCCGTCACGGGGACCAGGTACGCCAGGGCCACGGCATGCTGGCGGTCGTCCGTCAACCCGGTCTCAGAAGGGCTCGGGAGGTACTCGGCCACCGTGAACGGGGTGATAGACGGCGGCAGCTGGGGAAGGGCGAGCGGGCCGAGATCCTTCTCCAGATGGCGCATGAGGGCGGCACGCACGGTCTCCCGGTACTGCACCCGGCCGGAGACCAGGGTGCGGCGAAGATGGCCGTCACCGTCGGCCAGGTACAGCAGCCCGATCTCCGACACGTATCCGAGGGGGTCCAGGCGGACCGGCAGGGCCTCCACGTAGACCATGGGCAGGCGGCGGCGGGCCTCGTACAGTTCCTCTTCTGACAGCCACCCGGGATTCGGGTCGGGGGTGCGAACGCTCATGACCTCAGTTCTACCCGAGTCCGGTGCACCGGTCACGCCGACGGTCCGTGGAGGGGACAGACGGGGAGACGGGTCAGCCCGCCACGCCAGCGGCTTCCCGCTGGCGCACTGGGGTGGACAGCCGGCCCCAGGAACCGCGGTGATAGGCAGGGGCCAGCAGCTGCCGCCACCGTTCGTCACCGAGCGACTGGGCGGCCTCCACGGGCCAATTGGGGTGGACCAGGGCGGCCCGGCCGATGTCCACGGCATCCGCCCGGCCTTCGGCGAGCACGGACTCGGCAAGCTCGGGATCGGTGATCGCCCCGACGGCTGAGACGAACAGACGGCGGGAGGCACCGTCGTCGGACACCGGCATGCCCTGCCCCGCGCCCAGGGCGAGGTCCGCAGTGCCGGCGCGGACGGCGTCGGCCAGCGGTACCTGGTAGGCAGGACCCTTGGGGCCCTGGTAGACGTCCCCGATGCCGCCGGAGGAGACATCCACCCAGTCCAGGCCCAGGCCTGTGAGCTCGCGGACGAGGCGGACGGTGTCCTGCTCGCCCCAGCTGTCCTCGAGCCAGTCGGAACCGGAGAGCCGGATGCCGAGGATCTTCTCCGCCGGCCACACCCCGCGGACCTCCTCGACGATCCGCCGGGCCAGGCGGGTGCGGTTCTCGTAGGAGCCGCCCCACTCATCGGTCCGGCGGTTGGTGACAGGGGACAGGAACTGGTGGATGAGGTAGCCATGGGCGCCGTGGATCTGCACGGCGTCGAACCCGGCCTCGTCAGCGCGTCGGGCGGACGCGGCGAAGGCCTCGATGACCTGCTCGATCTCGGCACCGCTCAACTCCCTGGTGGGGCCGACGGCGGAGACGGCCGGGACTCCGGAGGGGGAGACGGTCTCCCAGCCGCCCTCGTCCAGCGGAATGGCTTCATCCGGGTAGCCGGGGTGAGCGGGCCAGGTGGAGGCCTTGGAGCCCGCGTGGGCCAGCTGGATGGCCGGGACGGCACCCTGGGAACGGATGAAGTCGACGATCGGGGCCCAGGCATCCCGCTGGGCGTCGTTCCACAGGCCGGTGTCCTGATCCGAGATTCGCCCCTCGGGGACCACCGAGGAGGCCTCGGCCACCACCATTCCGAAGCCACCGGAGGCGCGGGCACCCAGGTGCGCCAGATGCCAGGGCCCGGGGACGCCGTCCTTGGCGGTGACGCTGTACTGGCACATGGGCGGCAGGATCAGCCGGTTGCGCAGGGTGAGGCCGGACACAGTGATGGGATCGAAGAGAAGACTCATGTCAGGCACAACCACGAGGTGGTTCCGGAGTATTCCTAGACTGTCCCCATGCCGTCCTTCCGCGCCCGACTCCAAATCGGTGACCTGCTGCCCGGCCACGCCCCCGAAGAGGTGATGGACCGGGCCGAGACGGCCCTGGCCGCGACCCACAACGTGGAGGCCAAGGACCTGGAGGTCGTGGCACGCATGCCGCGCATCGTCCTGCGGTTCACGGTTCCCGACTCCACCTGGGACTCGGAGAACAGCGCCGCCCTGGCCGCGGCCGGCCGGATGCGCGAAGGTGTCCGGGACGTGGCCACGACCGGTCGACTGGACGTGCTCCGCCGGGATCGCGGCCGGTGGGCGCCGGTCGACTAGAACTCGTCGACCTCGTGGCCCAGGGCGGCCCGGTGCTCGGCGTGGTTGATCCGATAGCGACGGTTCTCGGTGGCCAACAGCACCATGAAGAGACCCATGGCGGCCACGATGGCGACCCAGACGGAGGTCATGGACCCCACGAGTCGGGGCACCAGGATCGCGGCGAGGCCCCAGGAGAGGCCGAGGGCGATGCTGATGCGGCCGCGCTCGGTCATGGACATCATGGCCGTGCCCCAGACCACCACCACCAGGGTGAGTACGGCCCAGACCGGTCCGGGGATCCAGAGCAGATTGATGCCGAGGGCCTGCAGCCAGATGGACGCGTTCGTGGCGGCGAAGATCAGGGCCCATCCTGTGAACAGCCCGATCATGCCGTCCGTGATGGCCCGCTCCACGCGGTTTCTGGCGGTGTAGAGGTTCAGCTGGTGGACGCTGTCCACCAGGAGATAGCCCAGGGCCAGCCAGACGACCAGCTCGACGCCGAGCATGACCCCGGTTCGGGCGAGGACGAACCAGGCCACTGTGGCCACCAGGGCCGCTGCCACCCGCCAGCCCGTGGCGCGTTGCCGGTCCGCGGAGGCCTGGCTCGGCAACCACTGGTGCACCGTGTAGATGCCCAGGGCCACCCACAGCACCGGCCAGATGACCTGGTGCCAGAAGGCCATGGACAGCATGGAGAAGCTGCCGGCGAACCGTCCTTGATGCAGGTCGTGCAGCCAGGGCCCGGTGTCGTCCTCGCCCAGGAAGCCGAGGCCGTAGACGCCGCCGAGCACGAACACCAGGTAGGCCACGGTCACGGTGACCCGGCGGAGCAGGTCCAGAGGGGTCGGTGCCGGGTCCGGTTCCCGGGAGGGCAGGTTGTAGGGCGGGATGTAGCCGCGCGGCGCCGGCTCTGGCCCGGCGGCGGTGGCCGCCGGCCGGGTCCGGCGGACCGTGGAGGCTTCGATGGCCTGGGCCTTCTCCACGATCCGGTCACGGTGACGCCATTCCGGCAAGGAGGCCCGGGCCCGTTCCAGCAGCTGGGCATCGGTCAGGTTCTCGCCGCGCTCCTCGAGCATGGCGCGCCGCTCCGCCGGGGGAACCCAGTCGGTCCCATCGGACTCGCGGGCCGCGACCTGCAGGGCCCAGGTCTCACGTTCGCGCTGGCGGGCCAGCCATTCCTCGTGTTCCTGGCGTTCCATCTCCCGCCGCAGGGCCTCTTCCTCGGCGCGCTGGAGTTCCAGCATCCGTTCCCGCTCGAGGCGGGCCTCCTCTTCGGCTTGGCGTCGGGCCTCGAGTTCGGCCTCCTCGGCGGCGAGCCGTTCGGCCTCGATCCGGTCCGCCTCCGCCTGCTCGGCGGCGCGCCGGCGCTCGAGCTCCGCCTGCCGTTCGGCCTCGGCGCGTTCGGCGGCGGCCTTCCGCTCCGCCTCGGCCTTCTCCTCGGCGCGGCGCTGACGTTCCGTTTCACGGTGGGCCTTCTGCCGTTCGTAGGCGGCCTTCATGGTGGTCGGAGACTCGTAGATGGACTGGGAGACCTTGTCCCAGTCGGGCTCGCCGAGGGAGTCGAGCCAGTCGTTGAAGGATTCGAGGGGGCCCTGGGTCTCGTGGGTGTTGGCGTGCCGCAGGCGCGGCTGGTCCGCGGCGGGCTGCCGAGAGGATTCCGTGGCACTTCCGGCACTTCCGGCACTGTCGGGGACGCGATCGGGGCGTGATCCGTCACCCGCTCCGGTGGCCGGACCGGACGACTTCTCCGCCGCGGCCTTCATGCGTTCCAGCGCAGCAGAGGACGACGACTCAGCGTTCACCCATCACCTCTCCCCGAGCGCCGCCGGATGGCGACGATCCCCGCAATGATCAACCCTGCAAGGGTACCCAATCCCATGCCCACCACGGCGCTGGCCCAGAACGGCAGGCCTGTCGCGCTGCCGGTGAACCAGCCGAGCCCCACCATGTAGACGGACCAGGCGGCAGAACCGACGCCTGACAGGGCGAGGAACGGACCCCAGGGGATGCCGGCGATCCCGGAGGCGGCCATGGATGCCGTCCGGCCACCCGACACGAAGCGCAACACGAACAGGGAGGCATACCCCGGTGCCGGACCGGCCTTCTCCAGCAGTCTCAAGATGCCGCGGTGGATGCGCTGGCCCCACGAGGCTCGGTCGAGCAGCCCGGTCAGCTGAAACCGGAACAGGGCGTACAGACCGATGTCCCCCGCCCAGCACCCCAGCCACGCCGCCAGAACGGAGGGGACCAGCGCCACGCTGCCCAACTGGGACATGGCCCCCGAGCCGATGACGAACAGCTCGCTCGGCACGGGAGGCACCGGCGCATCGATGGCCACCAGGACTGCGGTCAGCAGGTGGAACCACCCGCCCAGCGACTCGACCCAGGCAGTGTCCAGGCCCGGCTGCATGTCAGTCACGCACCCGGCTCCGGACGTTCGGCCAGCGCCAGCCGGGAGCTGAACTGCCGTGGGGCACCGGTCAGTGGATCCGTGAATCCGATCGTCTGGGCCAGCAGCTGCAGCGGCCGGTCATAGTCGTCCGGGGCGGCGTCGAGCAGGACCGGATAGAAGGGATCGTTGAGGATGCCCAGCCCGAGGGCGGCCAGGTGCACGCGCAGCTGATGGGTGCGGCCGGTGCGCGGGTGCAGACGGAGATGAGCGACGCCGGCGCCCGCCCAGGCGCCCGCAGAGATTCCCGCTCGGATGAACTCGATCCGGGTCTGAGCATTGGCCCCCACGGTCGGCCGGTTCGTCTTCCGGCCCGGTCGGGTGGCCTGGCCCAGGCAGCGGCCCGACTCCCGGGAGCCGTAGTCCAGCGTGCGGGCGGTGAGCACACCCTTCACCTTGTCCATCCGGTTGCGGTAGGTCAGCGGGAACCGGCCTGCCGCGCCGCCGTCGGGAAGGGACGAGACGGCCTCGTAGACCTTCCAGATCTGGCGCCGTTCGAAGAGCACCTGGTAGGCGCCCCGCGTGTCCGGGTTGGTGGAGAACATCACCACGCCCGCCGTCGCCCGGTCGAGGCGGTGCATGGGCACCAGGTGGTCCAGCCCGAGCTGGTTGCGCAACCTCACCAGAGCCGATTCCTGGACGAAGCGTCCACCCGGCGTGGTGGGCAGGAAATGCGGCTTGTCCGCCACCAGCACGTGTTCGTCCTGATGGAGCACCGTGATGGGGAAGGGGATGGGCGCCTCCTGCGGAACACTGCGGTAGTACCAGACGAAGTCGTGGGCGCCCAGGGGAGTGTGCTCGGTGACCGTGGTGCCGTCGGCGGCGCGGACCTCGCCGGTGCGGAAGCGTTCGACGATCCCCACCGGGTCCACATGGCCCCACCGGTGGAGCACGTAGTCCAGGATGGTGTCCCAACCGCTGGCCGGGACGGTGAGGCGGGTGGCGTTCACGCCGTCACGGACGGGCAGGGGCGGTTGCTGGGACACGGCCCCAGTCTTCCAGACCGCGGAGCCGCGGATGGACGGCGGCTCGGGCGGAAGCTCAGGCCCCGGTGGTCTCGTCCGCGCTGGCGGGCCCGCGGTCGGCCGGCACGAGGACGGTGATGTTGCCGGGGCCGGGTTTTGTCCGGCCGGAGCGTCCGCCGAGGATCTCCGCGCCGACGTCCGCGACGACCGACTCCAACTCGGCTCCCGCGGGGACCACGCAGTCCCCGAGCAGGACCGACCGGGACACCCGGGCGCCGGCCTCCACCACCACGCCGGGACCGACGATGCTGTGCTCGATCTCGCCCCTGATCCGGCAGCCGGCCGCCACGAAGGAGGCGGACACCGTGGCCCGAGTGTCGATCCAGGCCGGAGGGGCATGCTTCGGATTGGTGATCAGGGGCCAGCCGGGCCGGTCCAGGTCCAGGCCGGTGCCGTCCAGCAGTTCCATGTGCGCCGCGAAGTAGGCCTCCACGGTGCCGACATCCCGCCAGTACCCGTCCAGCCGGTAGGCGTGGGTGCTCCGGTGCTCCACGAAGTGCGGAACGATCGACTCCCCGTAGTCGCCCAGGGAGTCCCCGTCCGCATCCCCCCGCTCCGCCGTGAGCCGGCGGGTCACCTCCCCGAGGGCGGCGACGTCGTAGATGAAGATCTCCGTGGCCACCAGGTTGCCGTCCGGATCCTCGGGCTTGTGGTCGTAGCGGGTGACCGTGTGGTCCGCGTCCACCTGCACCACCCCGAAGCGGGAGGGGTCCTCGTCCGTCTGCGTGGTCACCACGGTCAGCTCGGAGTTCCGGGCGCGGTGCTGCTCCAGCGCGGGCCGCAGGTCGAACTGGTACAGGTGGTCGGCGCTGACCACCACCACGGTGTCCGCGCCGAAGGACTCCAGCAGCGGCACCTGCTGGTGCAGGGCGTGCCCGTTGCCGGCGGCGAAGCCCTCCTCGGTGCGTCCCTCGGCCGGGGGCAGCAGACGCAGGCCGTGACGGGTGCCGTCCAGGTCCCAGGGCCGGCCACCGGCGAGGTGCTGGTTGAGGGTGAAGGGCCGGTACTGCTCCACGATCCACACATCCCTCAGACCCGAGTTGGCCAGGTTGGACAGGACCACGTCGATGAGCCGGTACTGGCCGGCCACCGGGACGGCCGGTTTGGACCGGGCATCAGTCAGTGGGGACAGCCGGCTGCCCTGGCCTCCGGCCAGGACGAGGGCCACGGTGGAATGGGCGCGGTCCTGCGGAAAGGGATCGGCCATCTCAGCCTCCTTGCGGATCGGACGTGCCACGGCCCGCAACGGTCACCGCTGGCACTGCCTGCACCAGTACAGGGTACGTTCCACGGTCTCGTCTCCGAGAGACCCGACCGTGACCGGCCCGCCACAGCGCAGGCAGCCCTCGCGTTGGCGGCCGTAGACCCAATACGGCGGTGTGTTCCGCCGTTCGGGCCGGGGGCTGGGGAGGGTGACGCGCACGCCGTAGGGGACACGGTCGTCGGGCATCACGCTCGTGGTGGTGCGCCGTGGTGCCGGACGGCCGGGCGGGGCCGGCACCGTGTTGGCACGCATCAGGCCCCGGATCAGGTCCACCAGGCCCGGCAGGTCGGGGACGGAGGAGACCGGCCGGTGCGGATCCAGTCCGGCCAGCAGGAGGGCCTCGCAGCGGTAGATGTTGCCGACGCCGGAGACCAGCCGTTGGTCCAGCAGAGCCAGTCCGATGGGCCGCTCCGGGTCCACGAGCAGTCGCCGAACCGCCTCGGCCCTCAGCTCGCCGGCGCGGTCCGGATCCGCCCACTCCGGGTCCAACAAGTCGGGACCGAGGAAGCCCAGCCGGTCCGGGACCTCAGCGGTCGGCAGGACCTCGAGCAGGCCCAGCTGGAATCCGACCACCTGGTGACGAACCGTCTCCAGCACGCACCGGGCCTGCCAGCCGGGGTGGCGCCAGCGCGGCGTGATCGGGGATCCGTTGCTGTCCACCCGGGAGTACGTCTCCCAGCGGCCCTCCATCTTGAGGTGGGAGAGCACGGTCAGCCCCTCGGCAGCACCGACCTCGAGCAGCAGGTACTTGGCGCGGGGGCGGACCGACCGCACTGTCCGCCCGCTGAGGTCCGCGGTGGCCAGGCGGGGGACGCGGAAGTCGGTGCGGAGCAGTTCCTGGCCTGCCAGCACCGGCCGCAGCCGGTCGGCGAGCCGGACCAGGGAATCACCTTCGGGCATGGATCAGGCGCAGTTGAGCTGCCAGGTGACACCCCAGCGGTCGGCGACCCAGGCGAAGCGGCGGGAGAAGCCGTAGCCGTCGGCCGGCATCAGGGCGTGGCCGCCCTCCGAGGAGAGCTCACCGGCCAGGGCATCGACCGCGTCGAGTTCGGCCTGGGGGTCCGGCCCACCGGCGGGCAGATCCAGGAAGATGCTGATCGACGGTGTGAAGCCGAATTGATGTCCCGGGGGAGAGTCGAAGACCCGGAACGGCGTGCCGGCCACCGTGAACTCGCCGGCAGCCACGGTGCCGACCAGATCCGGGTTGCCGGCAGCCTCCGGGGACTCGGCCGTCCGGCGCTCCAGCCGGGTCACCGCGGTCCCGGAGAGGTAGGGGGCCAGGGTCTCCACGTAGAAGGTCATGGCCTGACCGCCCTGGCCTTCGAACATCAGGAAGGTGGTGGCCGCCGGGGTGGTCGGGGTGGCGGGGGATCCGGTCTGAGGTGTCTCGCTCATGACCTAAACCTAAGCCCCGACGGTGCGGAGTAGAACCCCGCCTCGGCCAGCGCCGTGGCCAGCGGGGTGCCGGTGAGGGGCAGGCCGTTGACCTTCTCCAGCGACATCTTCTCCACCCGCGCCGTCCGCAGGGCCCACGCCAGCGCGGTGGCCATCGCGCCGAGCGCCGAGGGCTCGTCGGAGAACAGCAGCAGGGTGCGCCCGCCCCGTTCCACGTACAGGGCCAGCTCGCCGGCCACGAGGACGACGACGGCGCCCGCCTTCCGCCCGGGACGTTGCCCCGTCGGCCGCACCCCGTCCGGGCCGGCGGGCACCTCCGGCCAGGGCAGGGCGGCGCCGTAGGGGTTGGCGGGGTCGGTGGCCGCCAGCGCGATGGCCGGCGGCGCGGACTCCGCGCGGTCACCCTGCCAGAGGGACGGTGCCCCGGCGTGCTGGGGGGCCGGCACATCCTGCTGGGCGAATCCGCGCAGCCGGTCCACGGTGGCCCCCGTGGAGAACTGGGCCGCGCCCAGGTGCTCCACGTAGTAGCCGCGGCGGACCTGACCGGCCTCCTCCATGCGGGTCAGCAGCCGGTATTGCGTGGCGAAGCCGCCGGGGACGTCCTCCGCCATCACGGAACCGCGGGTGATGACGCCATAGCGGTCCAGCAGATACTCGGCGGTGGCGTGCGCCCGGAGGGTCGGATCGGTCAAGGGCTCCGGCAGCAGAGACCAGCGGCCAGCGGCCCGGGCCATCTCCATCGGCCCGAGGTCAGCGGGCAGGCCGCCGGCCGGGCGCGCCAGGGCGTCGGTCCGTCCCGCGTCGGCGCCGAGGCTGCCGGAGGCCTCCTGGAGTCGTGTCAACCGGGACAGCCTCGCGCTGCGGCCGGGCCGCGCCGGCCGGGCCCGGGGCGACCGCGACCTGGACTTGTGCGCGGTGCGGCCCTGCCCCAGTAGCCCGCGGATCGGGGCGAAGGTGTCGTTGCCCACGAGTCCGGCCCAGACCAGGTCCCAGAGGGCGCGGAGGAGGTCACCGGAGGAGACCCGCGGCGTCGGCGCATCGGGCGCGTCGGGCGTGGCCGCTGCCGCAGCGAGGACGGTGCGCGCCCGCTCGGCGAGCTGGCCGAAGAACCAGGCCCCGCCGCCGTCGAGCACGTCCAGCAGGGCCCGGTGCACGGGATCGAGCTCGAGACCCTCGGCCCGGACCAGGGACAGGTCCGCGGACTCGGCGCTGTGGAAGGCGAGCCAGCCGTCGTTGCCACTGGCGGCGGCCGTGCCGGACCAGAGGAACTCACCACTGGCCAGCAATTCGTCCAGGAGGGCCGGTGTGTAGTCGCGGACGCGGGAGGGCAGGACGTGGCTCTCCCACCCGCTGGCGGGCACGGGGACGCCGGAGAGCTGGTCGAGCACGGCGACCACCCCGTCGATCCCGGACAGCGTGGCCGGTGACCCGCCGCCACGGTGCGGGGACAGGTGCTGCCAGTCGGCGAGGAACCGGGCATAGGCGGCCTGTTCGACCGGTTCCACTTCCGCCCGCAGCGCCGCCAGGGACCGCCGCCGGATGCGCCGCAGCACCTCGACCTCGCACCATTCGGTCTCGTGCGGGCCGGTGGGCCGGGAACCGTCCCCGTCAGCGCCGTGGCCGGCCGCCGGGCGGAATTGCCCCTCGGTCACGCGATGTTCGGCGGCGAGGCGCTGCAGGACCTGGAGCACGACGGCGGCGCCCAGCCCCAGCGTCCCCCCTGCCTCGGCGGCGGTGAAGGGCCCGTGGGTACGCGCGTAGCGGGAGACGAGGTCGCCGAGCGGATCCTCGACGGGCTCGATGAAGGCCAGGGGAAGGCCTAGGGGCAGGGCCACGCCGAGGGCGTCGCGCAACCGGGCCGCGTCCTCCACGGCGGCATACCGGGTCTCGCCGTTGATCCTGACCTTCAGGGCCCGGTTCGCGGTGACGAGCTGATCCAGCAAGCCGATCGCCGCGTCGGTCCCCTCGTCCCTGGTCTCTTCAACGTTGGTCTCTGCGGGGTGCAAACGGGCGGCGGCGCCCTCGGCGGTCAGGGGGCCGAGCAGACGGAGGAGGTCCGCGAGTCCCTCGGCGCCCTTGACCCGGCGGTCCGGGGAGAGCCGTTGCAGGTCCGCCTCCACCGTGGCCATGACGTCCGGGTCCAGCAGGTCCCGGAGTTCGGCCCGTCCCAGCAACTCATTGAGCAGGCCGGGGTCTAGGGAGAGGGCGGCGGCCCGGCGCTCGGCCAGGGGGGAGTCGCCCTCGTAGATGAACTGGGCCACGTAGCCGAACAGCAGCGACTGGGCGAAGGGCGAGGGGGTCTGGGTGGTGGTCTCCACCAGCCGCAGCGACTTCGTCTCGATCCGGGTGGCGAGGTCCTTGAGGGCCGGGAGGTCGTAGATGTCCTGCAGGCATTCGCGGACGGTCTCGAGGATGATCGGAAACTGCGGGTACTTCCGCGCGACCTCCAGGAGCTGTGCCGATCGTTGGCGCTGCTGCCACAGGGGGGTGCGTTTGCCGGGATCCCGGCGGGGGAGGAGCAGCGCCCGGGCGGCGTTCTCCCGGAACCGGGCGGCGAACAGCGCCGAACCGCCCACCTCCGCGGTGACGAGTTCCTCGAGTTCCTCCGCCGTGAAGAGGAACAGGTCCGCTCCGGGGGGCTCGTCCTCCATCATCGGCACCCGCAGCACGATGCCGTCGTCGGCGGCCATCGCCGAGCCGTCCATCCCGTACCGGGCCTGCAGCCGGGCGCCGACGGCCAGCGCCCACGGCGCGTGCACCGGCATCCCGAAGGGGGAGTGCAGCACCACGCGCCAGTCCCCGAGCTCGTCGTGGAACCGCTCCACCACGAGAGTCTTCTCCGTGGGCAGCTGTCCGGTGGCCTCGCGCTGTTCGGTCAGATAGGCGGTCAGGTTGTCCTGGGCCCACTCGTCCAGTCCGGCCGCTGCGAGCCGCTCGGACATCGGCTTCCCGGCCCCGATCTCGCGGCGGAAGGCCCCGACCGCCTCACCGAGCTCGGCGGGACGGCCCTCGGCATCGCCCCGCCAGAAGGGAAGGCGTCCCGGCTGCCCGAAGGCGGGGATCACGAGGACCCGGTCATGGGTGATGTCCTGGATCTGCCAGCTCGTGGCGCCGAGGACGATCACGTCTCCCACCCGGGACTCGTAGACCATCTCCTCGTCGAGCTCGCCCACCCGGCGTCCGCCCGTGCGGGCAGTGCCGGCCGAGGCCTTCGCGCCGCCAGCGGTGACGGCGTCGCCCGCTTTCTGGTCCTCAGTGCCGGCGAGGAAGACGCCGAAGAGGCCGCGGTCCGGGATGGTCCCGCCTGAGGTGACCGCCAGCCACTGCGAGCCGTTGCGGCCGGACAGGGTGCCGGCCTCCCGGTCCCAGACCACCCGCGGGCGCAGCTCGGCGAACTCGTCGGAGGGGTAGCGGCCGGAGAGCAGGTCGAGCACCGACTCGAACGCGGAATGCGGCAGGGTCGCGAAGGGCGCGGAGCGACGGAGCAGGTCAAACCAGGCCTCGACATCGAGCTCGTCCAAGGCACAGGCGGCCACGGTCTGCTGGGCGAGGATGTCCAGCGGATTGGCCGGAATGGACATCGACTCGATCCGGCCGGCGAGCATGCGCTCGACCACCACGGTGGTGTCCACCAGGTCCCCGCGGTGCTTGGGGAAGAACCAGCCGGAGGACGTCTCGCCGACCTGGTGGCCGGCGCGGCCCACGCGCTGCAGCCCGGAGGCCACCGACGGCGGCGACTCGACCTGGATGACCAGGTCCACCGCGCCCATGTCGATGCCGAGCTCCAGCGAACTGGTGGCGACCACGCAGCGCAGCTGACCGGACTTCAGCGCATCCTCGATGAGGGCGCGCTGCTCCTTGGACACTGAACCGTGGTGAGCGCGGGCAAACTCGGTGCCGGTTCCCTGGGAGGCATGGCCGGCGGACTGACCCGCACCGCCCATCGCCTGGGCCGGGGAACCGGGCCGGCCGGCGTCGGGCGTCTCCGGGGCCGGCTCCGTGGACTGACGTTCCTCCCAGATCTCGTTGAGGCGGCCGGTGAGCCGCTCGGCGAGCCGGCGGGAGTTGGCGAAGACGATGGTGGAGCGGTTCGCCTCCACCAGGTCGACGATCCGCTCCTCCACGTGCGGCCAGATCGAGGCGTTCGCCTGCAGTCCGGACCCCGGTCCCAGATCGTGCGCGGAGGGAGCCGAGGGCAGCTCGGTCATGTCCGGCACCGGGACGGTGACGTGCACGTCCCAGGACTTGGTGGAGGCCGGGGCCACGACGCGCACCGGCTGGACGCCGCCGAGGAAGCGAGCGACCTCCTCCTTCGGCTCCACCGTGGCCGAAAGCCCGATCCGCTGGGCGGGCTGCGCCAGCAGAGCGTCGAGTCGTTCGAGGGAGACCGCGAGGTGGGCGCCCCGCTTGGTCCCGGCCACGGCATGCACCTCGTCCACGATCACCGTCTGAACCCCGGCCAGGGTGGACCGCGCCTGAGAGGTCAGCATGAGGTAGAGCGACTCCGGGGTGGTGATCAGGATGTCCGGGGGATGGCTGGCCAGCTGCCGGCGCTCGCGGGCGGGGGTGTCCCCGGACCGCACGCCCACGCGGACCTCCGGTGCGGCCTCGCCGAGGCGCTTGGCCGTCTGCGTGATGCCGATGAGCGGGGCCCGCAGGTTGCGCTCGACATCCACGCCGAGGGCTTTGAGCGGGGAGATGTAGAGGACGCGGGTCTGATTCTTGGTCTTCTTCTCGGTGTTCTGAGCGGCCGCGCCCCGTCCCGACGCCGGCCGGTCACCCGCTGCAGGCGCCGCGCCCGCCGCGGGGGCGCGGAGGAACCCGTCGAGGGCCCAGAGGAACGCGGAGAGCGTCTTACCCGAGCCGGTGGGCGCGACGACGAGGGCGTGCTGACCGGAGGAGATGGCATCCCAGGCCCCGAGCTGGGCGGTGGTCGGCGCGGCGAAGGCCCCCTCGAACCACTCGCGGGTGGCAGGGGTGAAGCGGGCAAGCACCTCGTCCGCGGCGGGGTCCGCGGCGTCGGTGCGGGAGTCTCGGGCCATCGCGGCCATGCTACTCCCGGGGCCGGACGCGTCAGCGCGCCGATTCCGGCTCACCGATGCCCGTGCACCACAGGGCCTCGACATCGTGTGTCGCCACGTCGAGGCCCTGTGGTGGTTACCGGTCGGCTTCGGGCAGGTCAGCCCTTCCCGGCCGCGGTGGTGCCGAACATGAGGGTACGGCGGTCGATGTCGTAATAGACGGTTTCGGATGTCGTCAGGATGTCCTGCAGGACATCCGCGTCGTCGGCGTCGAGGGTGAGGATCTCCTCCCACGCCCCCTGGTCGAGCACCAACTGGAGGGTCCAGGTACCCGGCTGGCCGGGTTCAGCGGCCACCCAGGTGAACTGGTAGTGGCTCAGCTGGCGTACTCTCACACTGTCATCGGTCACTGGTTGCTGAGGCTTCATGGCCTGCTCTTTTCCTGAAGGTGAGGGTCTTTGCGCACCGCGCCGCCCTCTTCACGGCTACGGTCCGGCGCATCCCTCGGGAGGCCCAAGGTAGTCGCGGGGAAATCCGCTGGCGAGGTCTCGGCCGCGATGATTTGCTGGGGCAGGTCTCATCCGGACCCGAGGGCGCGCTCCGTGGGCCTCATCGGGCATCTCGCCGATGACCGTCCTGGACACGGCCGGTGGTCGGATTCGTCACACGTGGTGGTAGGGCCGGCCGCCGGCGATCTCCTGCGCCCGGTAGAGCTGTTCGGCCACGATCAGACGGACGAGCTGGTGCGGGAAGACGAGCTGGGACAGCGACCAGACCGTGTTGGCCCGCGTGTGCACGGAGCCGTCCACACCGTAGGCGCCGCCGATGACGAGGGTGACGCTCTGGCCGGCGTCGAACCGGCCCTGCAGGTGGCGGGACAAGCCGGGGGAGTCGAGGTGGGTGCCGCGTTCGTCGAGCAACAACAGGTGGTCACGCTCGCCGACCTTGGCCAGGATGCGGGCCGATTCCTCCTCGCGGGCGGCGTCGCCCTTGCGGGAGGAGTGGGGGAGCAGCTGCCAGGTGATGTCGAAGGGCTTCTTGAGCCGCTTGACGTAGCGGTCGATGCCGTCGGCCACCCAGGATTCGTGCTTCTTGCCGATGGCCAGGACCTTCACGCTCATAGGACCATCCTGTCAGGATCTCGAGTCGAGGGGCTTCCGCGCCCCGATGGAGGAGAACTCGCCCGGGTCGCCGCGCAGGGCGTGCAGCACAGTGCCGTGGAACCAATCGAGGGCCGCGGTGTGCTGACTGGTGGTTCGCTTCAGCAGGGAGATCTCGACTCCCGGGAGCTCGAAGGGCAGGTCTCGCAGGACCACGGGCCACGTCTCCGCCCAGCCGCGGGCAATTGATGCCGGGACGGTGGCGATCAGGTGGTTCGGCGCCGACAACAACGGCGGCAGCGAGGCGAAATGACGCACGGAGACCGCCGGATGGACCGGTGCGCCGAGCCGCCGGAGCGCCGCGTCCAGAGCTGGCCGGCCGGAATCCCCGGCCACCACCGCATGATCGGTTTTCAGGTAGTCCTCCAGTGTGAGAGGCGGGGCTGCCAGCGGATGGTCCTCGCCCATGAGCACGGCATAGCGCTCCGATTTCAGCACCTGGTGTTCGAAGGCCCCGGAGATCGGCAGCGACGTCACGGCCAGGTCCACTGTCCCCCGGGTCAACCAATCGGGTAGTTGCTCCAGGTCCAGCGAGATCACATCGATCCCGATACCCGGGGCCGCGGCCCGGACAGCGGCGAACAGTGCCGGGAAATAGCCGATCTCGCCCAACTCGGACATGGCCACGGTGAAGCGGCGGTCCGAGCTCGCCGGGTTGAAGGAGTGGACCGCGTCCAGGGCCCGGTCGATGGTCATCAGGGCATCCCGGAAGGCGGGGTAGATTGCGTGGGCGGCCGCGGTGGGCTCCATGCTCCGGCCCGCCCGGTGGAACAGCGGGTCATCCCATTGACGCCGCATGCGCGTCAGGGCCTGGCTCACGGCGGGCTGGGTGACGTACAGCCGGACTGCGGCCGCGGTGAGGCTCCGCGATTCGTACACGGCCACGAAGGTCCGCAAGAGGTTCAGGTCCAAGGTTCGGCGACTCAATCTGCGAGATCGGTGGATAAGCAATTCTTATGCTTATCCAGCAGAACTATACGTAGGCTGGCAGTGACATCGCCACCCGAGCACCACCGCTACTTCAGGAGTCCCCATGTCCCAGCATCCCGAATCCCTGGCCGCCGTCATCGCCCGCGCCGGCTCGCCCGTCGAGTACCTGCGCCACGCCCCGTCGAAGCCCACCGTCTTCCCCGTGCAGCCGGAGTTCACGAACTGGCGTTCAGAGCAGCAGTCCTGGCGCACTTCCGTGGCCCTGCTGGACCAGTCCCACCACATGACGGACCTCTTCATCGCCGGACCGGACGCGCTGAGGCTGCTCTCCGACGTGGGCGTCAACAGCTTTGCGAAGTTCGCCCCGAACAAGGCCAAGCAGTTCATCGCCGTCAACCATGAGGGCTACCTGATCGGCGATGCCATCCTGTTCTACCTGGAGGAGGACTCCTTCGACCTGGTCGGCTGGCACATGGTGCTGGACTGGGTGCAGTACCACGGGGAGACCGGCGGCTACGACGTCACCTTTGAGCGGGACGCCAGCTCCGCCGTCCGCCAGGGAGACCCGAAGCAGTACCGCTTCGAGGTCCAGGGCCCCCGGGCTCTCGAACTCATGGAGAAGGCCACGGGTGCCGCGGTCCCGGAGACCAAGTTCTTCGGCATGGCCACCTTCGAGATCGACGGCGTCCAGGTCCGCTCGCTGCGTCATGGCATGGCGGGACAGCCGGGCTTCGAGCTCTTCGGTCCGTGGGCCGACGGTGAGCGGGTCCGGTCCGCCCTTCTGGCCGCCGGGGAAGGGCTGGACCTGGTGCAGGTCGGCTCGAAGGCCTACTCCTCCTCCAACCTGGAGTCCGCCTGGGTGCCGTCCCCGTTCCCGGCGATCTTCAGCGGCGAGGGCACCGAGGCCTACCGCGAGTGGTTGCCGGCCAGTCGTGCCGGGTCCCTGGCGGGCAGCTTCGACTCCGCGGCGGTGGAGGACTACTACCTGACGCCGTATGACCTCGGCTACGGACGAAGCGTGTCCTTCGACCATGAGTTCATCGGCCGGACCGCCCTGGAGCGGCACGCGGCCGGACAGAAGCGGCAGAAGGTGACCCTGGTCTGGAGGCCGGAGGATGTGGCCGCCGCGATCCAGACGCAGTTCGAACCGGGGGTCCCGGCGAAGTACATCGACTTCCCCAAGGCCCGCTACGGCCAGTACCAGGTGGATCGCGTCCTGGTGGACGGCCAGGACGTCGGGATCTCGCACGACGCCGGCTATCTCACCAACGAGCAGGCGTTCGTCTCGCTGGCCAGCATCGAGAACGACTCCGCCACCCCTGGAACCGAGGTCACCGTCGTGTGGGGCGAGACGACGCCCTCGGCCAAGCCCTCCGTGGAGAACCACCGTCAGGTACGGATCCGGGCCACCGTGGAACCGGCCCCGTACTCCGCCTTCGCCCGGGAGAACTACCGCAAGAACTAGCGAGTCTCGGCCTCCACGAGGGCGTGCTCGGCGGCGACCCAGCCGAGCATGGCGCACTTCACCCGGGCCACGTAGCGGGAGACCCCGCCGAGGGCCACTGCGTCGCCGAGCAGTTCCTCGTCCGGGGCGATCTTGCCGCGGGACTGCATCGCGGTGCGGAAGGCGTCGATGCGGTGGCGCAGGTCCTCCACCGTCAGTCCCTCGGCGAGCTCGGTCAGCAGGGAGGCCGAGGCCTGCGAGATCGCGCAGCCATGCCCCTCCCAGCGGATCCGCTGGACCACCCGGTCGGCTCCTTCGCCGCTCAGGTGCACCTCGAGGGTGATCTCATCGCCGCAGGTCGGATTGAGCTGGTGCGACTGGCCGGCCGCACCGCCCAGCAGGCCGACGCCGTAGGGGTTCTTCGAGTAGTCGAGGATGACCTGCTGGTACAGGTTCTGCAGTTCGGACGAGCTCACGCCTTCACTCCAAAGAAGCTCGCGGTGGCGGCCACCCCGTGCAGGAAGCGGTCCACCTCCTCGGTGGTGTTGTAGAGGTAGGTGCTGGCACGGGTGGAGGCCGTGATCCCGAGCCGCCGGTGCAGGGGCTGGGCGCAATGGTGGCCCACGCGGATGGCGATGCCCTGATCGTCCAGGAACTGGCCGACGTCGTGGGCATGCACCCCGGCGAGGTCGAAGCTGGCCGCGCCAACGCGCGGTCCGGGCGCGGACCCACCCAGCACCGTCACACCGGGGATCTCGGAGAGCCCGGCCAGCAGACGTGCGCCGAGCTCGTCCTCGTGGGCGGCGATGCGCTCCATGCCGATGCCCTTCAGGTACTCCACGGCGGCGGCCAGGGCGATGGCCTGCGAGACCTTCTGGGTACCGGCCTCGAAGCGCTGGGGTGGCGGCAGGTATTCCGCCGCCTCCATGGTGACCGTGGTGATCATGGAGCCGCCCGTGAGGAACGGGGGCATGGAGGCCAGTAGCTCGCGGCGGCCGTAGAGGGCGCCGATGCCCGTGGGGGCCAGCATTTTGTGACCGGAGAACGCGGCGAAGTCCACATCGAGTGACTTCAGGTCCACGGGCAGGTGTGGGACGGACTGGCAGGCGTCCAGCACCACGAACGCCCCGACGGCGCGGGCCTGGGCCACGAGGTCCTCCACCGGGTTGATGAGCCCCAGGACGTTGGAGACGTGGGTGAACGCCAGCAGACGGGTGCGTGCGGTGATGACCTCGTCCGTCGCGTCCATCCGCAGGGCGCCGTCGTCGCCCACCGGGATGTAGCGCAGCGTGGCGCCGGTGCGGAACGCGAGCTCCTGCCAGGGGATGAGGTTGGCGTGGTGCTCCATCTCCGTCACCACGATCTCGTCCCCGACGCCCAGCCGGAAACGTTCGGCGGCAGCGCCACCGCGGCCCACGCTGGCATTGGAGAACGCATAGGCCACCAGGTTCAGGGCCTCGGTGGCGTTGGAGGTCCAGACGATCTCGTCCTCCTCGGCACCCACGAAGTCGGCGACCGTGGCCCGGGCGTCCTCGAAGAGCACCGTGGCCTCGGCCGCCAGGGTGTGGGCGCCGCGGTGGACCGCGGCGTTGAGGTTCTCGTAGTAGTGCCGCTCGGCATCCAGCACGGCCCGCGGCTTCTGCGACGTGGCGCCCGAGTCCAGATAGGCCAGCGGTCGGCCGTTCACCTCGGTGGCCAGAAGCGGGAAGTCCTCCCGCCAGAGATCGATCTCGGCCGCCGTCGGGGCGTGGTTCGTCTCGGAGGTTCCGGTCATCTGCGCTGCCTTTCGCCGGGGTCTTCTGCCACATGCACCACTGGCATAGCACCGGGGGGCATTGATTTGTTCCTTGTGTTCCGCCTCGGTCCGGAAAGGCGAGAAGGCCTCCACCTCCCGGGATCCCGGGCCGTGGAGGCCTTCTCAACTGGCGGTGACGGTGGGATTTGAACCCACGGTAGGGGTGAACCTACACAACATTTCGAGTGTTGCACCTTCGGCCGCTCGGACACGTCACCAGACCGCACCACTGTACCGGAGGGGGCCAGCCCGGCCCAAACCACTCAGGTCGGCCCGCTCCGCTCACCGGCGGTGCTCCCGGAAGAAGTCAGTCAGGAGCCCCGCGCACTCGGCCTCGCGCACCCCGCCGAACACCTCGACCCAGTGGTTCAGCCGGGGTTCGCGCACCACGTCGAACACGGATCCGCACGCTCCCGCCTTGGGGTCCCAGGCGCCGAACACCACGCGCGGGATGCGCGCCAGCACCAGGGCCCCGGCGCACATGGCGCACGGTTCCAGGGTGACCACCAGCGTGCAGTCCGCCAGCCGCCAGCCGTCCCCGTCACCTGCCTCACGACGCGCGGACGCGGCCTCGCGCAGTGCGAGCACCTCGGCATGGGCGGTGGGGTCCCCGGTCGCCTCGCGCTCGTTGCGTCCAGTCCCGAGGATGGTCCCGTCCGAGCCCACGACGACGGCACCGATCGGCACGTCGGAGGTCTGCAGTGCGGCGCGGGCCTGGTCCAGGGCCGCACCCATCCACGTGTGGTGCGAGGTGTGCATGGGGCGACCTTAGCCTTCCCATGGTCTTTCGGGCCGGATCGGCGGCTCGGCGGCCGATGGCGGAGCCCATGCGCCCGGTAGGGTTGTGCCCATGCGCGTACAGCTCGTGGAACATCCGCTCGTCAGCCACAAATTGACCGTTCTCCGCAAGAAGGAGACGCCGTCGATGATCTTCCGGCAGCTGACGGAGGAGCTCGTCATGCTGTTGGCCTATGAGGCCACCCGGGATGTGAAGGTCCAGCCCGTGGAGATCGAGACGCCGGTGGCGAGGATGACGGGCGTCGCGTTGGCCAAGCCGACCCCGCTGGTGGTGCCCATCCTGCGGGCGGGGCTGGGCATGCTCGAGGGCATGGTGCGGATGGCCCCCTCGGCCGAGGTGGGATTCCTGGGCATGGCCCGGAACGAGGAGACTCTGGACATCGTCACGTACGCGGAACGGCTGCCGGCAGACCTGACGAATCGCCACGTCTTCCTGTTGGACCCCATGCTGGCCACCGGGGGCACGCTGGTGGAGGCGGTGAGGTTCATGTATGCCCGCAATGCGCAGCGGGTGACCTGCATCTGCCTACTGGGTGCGCCGGAGGGTATCTCCCGGTTGGAGCGCGAATTGGCAGAGGTGGAGGTGGACATCTACCTGGCCGCGATCGACGAGCGCCTGGACGAGCAGTCCTACATCGTCCCCGGGCTGGGCGATGCCGGCGACCGTCTCTACGGCCTGGCGGAGTAAGTCCGCGGCCGCGGACTGGGGCTCTCGGGCCGGCATCCGGTGCAGTAACAAAAGTGCGAACCCAGGAGGTTCGCAGTAAGTTGACCCCAAAGTGCCGGAATGGGTGTTTCACAACCGGGAATGGGTGTGACCTTGCTCACGAACTGGTGCTTTTGTCTCACATAGTGAGACCCCCGTCCCATTGTTACTTGCAAGGAACGAATGTGACGGCCGAGTGTTGTCATATGAACTTCCGCGACTCGGCGGCCCCTTCGGGGGCGACGACTGTTCGGCGATGGTGCCGGCTGTCTGGCCGGGCCGGCTCCTGGTTGGAGTGTCTGCAGCGAGGAACGGCCGCGATCCGGCCTGACTCGCAGCCCTCACGCCGAACAGGACACTGACGCAAGGATTCATCGACATGACAACCAGTCCCCAGGGATACGTCCACATCTCGGTCCGCAACGCCCAGCGCCGCGCGGCACGGGTCCGCAGTTACCGTGAGCACGGCGGCACCTATGGGACACCGGCCAGCCGGCCGCTCCACTCGGTCCAGAATGTCGCGGAGCACGCTGGCGAAGCAGAGCCGCAAGCGCCCCAGACAGCGCCGATGCCGGTCCTGGCCCCCAATGGGATCCCAGGCCCCCAGGCGGTGGCCACTGAGACCGAGGCCCGTGGCTTCGTCATCTACGTGGGCATGGACGAGTCGGCCGCCTCGGCCGCCGGGACCTCGCTGACGCGGCTGGCCAACGAGCTGCGCCACTATGTCGAATCCCTGGTGCCGGGTTCCCAGTCCGCCGCGGCCGTGGCGATCGCCCCGGCCGGTGCTCCCGGATCGGACCTCGAGGTCGTCCGCCAGGTCCTCGGGGACCCGACCATTCAGCAGGGCACCCGCCCAGACCTGCTCCAGGCTCCTGCCCCGGTCTCGACTCGTCAGCCGGGCGTCCTGATCGATCTCGCCCGCCGAGAGGTGCAGCTGGACGGTGAGGGCCTGAACCTCACGTACAAGGAGTTCGAGCTGCTCAACTACCTGGTGGAGAACGGCGGGCGGACCGTGGGCCGTGATGAACTGCTCGACTCCCTGTGGAGGAACTCGGACGAGGTGCCGAACGAGCGCACCATCGACGTCCACATCCGCCGACTGCGCTCCAAGCTGGGTCGGCTCTCCGGAACGGTCCGGACTGTGCGCGGCCAGGGGTACCGCTTCTACGAGCATCCCGAAGTGGTCGTCTGGGCTGCCCCCGAATACAGCATCTGAGCCGTGACGGGAACGTAGGCTGGCCGTATGCCTGCCGACGCCCCAACGCCCGACCGTATCGACACCTCCGGTGACAAGACGCTGATCCTCCTGCGCCATGCCAAGTCGGACTGGCCGGACGGCGTGAACGATCACGACCGTCCCCTGGGTGGCCGCGGGAATCGTGAGGCACCTGCCGCCGGCCAGTGGCTGGTGGAGCAGGGGGTGTACCCGGACATGATCCTGTGCTCGGATGCCGTGCGCACCCGCCAGACCTGCACGTGGGTGTGCAGTGAGCTGGGCGAGAAGGCGCCGACCCCTTACCTGGATTCACGCCTCTATGAGGCCGACGCCACCCGTGCCCTGGCCGTCATCAATGAGACCGAGGAACAGGTGCGGACCCTGATGGTCATCGGGCACATGCCGTGGGTGCAGGACCTGGGCATGCGGATCGCTTCCGTGGACTCGGAGGAGGAAGCCGTCGTCTCCATGGCAGAGCGCTATCCCACGCTGGGTCTGCAGGTCTTCCGGATCCCGGGGGCATGGGCGACCTTGGACGGCCGTGACGCGCGGATGACGCACTTCACGGTGCCTCGCCCGTAGCTGGCGGCCCGGGACCTCAGGTCTTGGCGTCTTGGCGGGGAAGGACCACCCGGCGGATGATCAGCAGTACGGCCGCCGTCGTGGGAACCGCGATGAGGGCTCCCACCAGTCCGAGCAGCGTGCCACCCACCAGGGCGCCGATCACCACGAGGGCGCCGGGGACGGCGACGGCACGGCTCATCACCCGCGGCGTCAGCAGGTAGGCCTCTACCTGCATGTAGACCAGGTATGCGATCGCGAAGATCAGCGTTGAGGTGGGGTCCACGAACACGGCGAAGAAGCTGCCGATCACCCAGAACAGCACCGTTCCCACCAAGGGAATGATGGTGACGCAGAAGGCCGTGACGGCCATGAGGGCCGGGAAGGCCAGCCCGAGGACCACGTGCAGGATGAAGACCACCACGGCGTTGGCCAGGGCGAGGACCACCATGCCCGCGAGGAAGGCGCCCACGGACTGGGTGATCTCCTCCGTGAGGTCTTCGATCCCCGGCCGGTTCCGGGCGGGCGCCAGGCGGTAGGGGGCCCGCTTCATCGACTGCAGCGAGGCCAGGAAGTACAGCGCGAGCACGAGGATGATCAGCGCCCCGGAGACCCCGTTGGCGATCCCCACGCCAGCCTGTAGGGCCCCGCCGCCGATCGTGGCCAGGCTGTTGGGGTCGGTGAGGAAGGACTCGATCTGGGCGGTGAGCGTGCCCAGTCCCTCTCCAAAGATGCCTTCCAGCCGGGTGTAGAGGTCGGATGTCAGGAAGTCGTCCACCATGCCGGGGATGCTGTTGACGAAGTTGGCGACCTGCTGGACCACGGTGGGCACGATCAGCCAGAGGATACCCGCGATGGTGACCAGGAACGCCAGCAGGGTGACAGTGATGCCCCACGGGCGCGGGAGGCCGCGGCGGTCCAGGAACCGGACCGCGGGTTCGAGGGCGAGGGCGAGGAACAGTGCCAGCACGATGTACACGAGCACCGTGCTCAGGGAGGTCAAGGCGGCACCGAGCAGGATGGCGGTCAGGGCCCCTAGGGTCAGGACGAAGCCGAATCCGTAGGGGTGGCCCACGGCATCCAGTGCCGCCCTCAGCTTCGAGCGCGTGCTGCCGTGGTCCTGCGACGCGCGCGGCGACGGCGACGGGGGTGGACTAGGGGGTGCGGAGGGGGAAGGGGACGGGGCGTCGGTGGACTCGTCGAGATCGCTGGGGTCGTCGGTGGCCATGGTCACCATTGTCCTTGATGCTCCGGTTACCGCTCCGCGGCGCAGGTGACCACGGAGTCCACCGCGGCGCCACACCGTTCCTGCCGAGCCACCAGAATAATCACCGTGGCTCGGCACGACCGCTGTGGTTGTGGGTACTTTGCCGGAGGAGTCGGGGTCAATGAACGCCGCGCTTGAGGCATGAAAAAACCCGGATCCGCTGTGGTCCGGGTTTGAACTGGCCTGGTGTGTCAGACCTCTTGGTGCGCCCTAAGGGATTCGAACCCCTGACCTTCTGTTCCGTAGACAGACGCTCTATCCAGCTGAGCTAAGGGCGCATCGACCGCGATCGGCCTTGAAAGACTATACCGGCCCGGTGGTCGTTCACCAAATCTCGGTTTTGGGCGGCCGAGGACGTGCGTGCGGGGCGGGTGGGCCGCCGTCGTCCGCCGGGCCGGGGTGCGTAGACGTCAGCTGGCGTCACCGAAACGACTGTGAAATCTCCGTGGGTAGAATGGCTCGTGGAGACGGTGTACGCACAATGGAGTGCCGGCCGCTGACGGCCGCATTCCCCTGTGCCCAACCGGAATGCACCCGCAACCCAATGGAGGAATCCCCATGGCCAAGAACTCCTCACTCGCGTTCGCAGATCGCGCTGTGGCGGAAGCGCCGACCAGTTACGGCAAGCTTCTCGATTGGGTGAAGGAGGTCGCCGAGCTCACGGAGCCCGACTCCGTGTATTGGGTGGACGGATCTCAGGCGGAATACGACCGCCTGGCCGGCGAACTGGTCGAGGCAGGCACCTTCGTCAAGCTCTCCGAGGACAAGCTCCCGAACTCCTACGCGGCCTTCTCCGACCCCGCTGATGTGGCGCGCGTCGAGGACCGGACGTTCATCTGCTCCGAGAAGGAGGAGGATGCCGGATTCACCAACAACTGGATGGACCCGTCCGAGATGAAGGGCATCCTCAAGGACGCCTTCGCCGGTTCCATGCACGGTCGCACGATGTACGTCATCCCCTTCGTCATGGGCCACCTCGAGGCCGACGACCCGAAGTTCGGCGTCGAGATCACGGACTCCGCCTACGTGGTGAACTCCATGCGCATCATGGCCCGCATCGGGACGGACGTGCTGAAGAAGATGGAGGAGACCGAGGCGTTCTTCGTCCCGGCCCTGCACTCCGTCGGCGCCCCGCTCGAAGAGGGCGATGCCGATGTGGCATGGCCCTGCAACGAGACTAAGTGGATCGTGCACTTCCCCGAGGAGCGCTCCATCTGGTCCTACGGCTCCGGCTACGGCGGCAACGCCCTGCTGGGCAAGAAGTGCTACGCGCTGCGCATCGCCTCGGTCATGGCCCGGGACGAGGGCTGGCTGGCAGAGCACATGCTGATCCTCAAGCTGACCAACCCAGAGGGGAAGTCCTACACGATCTCCGGCGCGTTCCCTTCCGCCTGCGGCAAGACCAACCTCGCGCTGATCGAGCCGACCATCGACGGCTGGAAGGCGGAGACGCTGGGTGATGACATCACTTGGATCCGCCCCGGCAAGGACGGCGAATTCCGGGTCGTCAACCCCGAGGCCGGCTACTTCGGCGTGGCGCCCGGCACCGGCTGGGGCACCAACCCGAACGCCATGAAGGCCATCTCCCAGGGCAACTCGATCTTCACCAACGTCGCCCTGACCGATGACGGCGGCGTGTGGTGGGAGGGCATGACGGACGAGGTCCCGGCCCACCTGACCGACTGGCGCGGCAACGACTGGACTCCCGAGTCCGGCACCCCGGCCGCCCATCCGAACTCGCGTTTCTGCACCCCGATCGACCAGACGGAGATGCTGGCCGACGAGTACAACGAGCCCAACGGGGTCAAGCTGGACGCCATCCTCTTCGGCGGCCGTCGCAAGACCACCATCCCGCTGGTGACCGAGTCCTTCGACTGGGAGGACGGCATCTTCAAGGGAGCCACCCTCTCCTCCGAGACCACGGCGGCCGCCGTCGGCGCCGTGGGCGTGGTCCGCCGCGACCCGATGGCCATGCTGCCGTTCATCGGCTACGACGCGGGCGACTACCTGGAGCACTGGGTCAAGGTCTCCGGAGAGGTGGACCAGGCCAAGCTGCCGAAGATCTACCTGGTCAACTGGTTCCGCCGCAATCGGGACGGCGGCTTCGCCTGGCCCGGCTTCGGGGAGAACTCCCGCGTGCTGAAGTGGGTCGTGGAACGCCTCGAGGGCACGGCTGACGCCACCGAGACCCCGGTCGGCTACATCCCCACCGCGGACGCACTGGACCTCACCGGTCTGGACCTGTCCGCCGCCGACCTCGAGGACGCGCTCCGCGTGGACACCGGGGAATGGAAGGACGAGGTCGCCTCCATCGAGGAATGGTTCGCCCGCTTCGGCGCCTCCCTGCCAGCCTCGATCGCCGGCCAGCTGGACGGGTTGCGCCAGCGCGTCAACGGCTGACTCCGTCGGCTACGCCGCCGCCCGGGACCGATTCGGTGCCGGGCGGCGGCGTTTGACCGGGCCGGACCACGAGGGTCGCCTCCTCCACAGGGCACGACGACGGCGCCCTCCTGCACTGTTCGGTCCCCCGCGCGCTGGGGCGTCCGTCCCGACTGGAATACTGGCCGCATGGCGCACAACGACAACGACGGAAACTTCCCCGGTGGGACCTCAACGGCCCGGGAGGAACTGCGGGCCGAGGCCCGGGAGGTCCTGAGCCGGTTGGTGGGCCGCGAGGACGCCGATTTCCACCCCGGTCAGTTCGAGGCGATCGAGGCCCTGGTGGCTGATCGGCGCCGCGCCTTGGTGGTCCAGCGCACCGGCTGGGGCAAGTCCGCCGTCTACTTCGTGGCCTCCCTGCTCCTGCGTGCACGGGGCGCGGGCCCGACCCTGATCGTCTCCCCGTTGCTGGCGCTGATGCGGGACCAGGTCTCCGCCGCGGCCCGGGCCGGGGTACGCGCCGAGGCCATCAACTCCGCGAACGCCACCGAATGGGACCAGATCCGGGAGCGGCTCGCCGCGGACACGGTGGACGTCCTGCTGGTGTCCCCCGAACGGCTCAACAACCCGCAGTTCCGGGACGTGCAATTGCCGGACCTCATCCGCCGGACCGGGATGCTGGTAGTGGATGAGGCACACTGCATCTCGGACTGGGGCCACGATTTCCGTCCCGACTATCGGCGGATCCGGGACCTCATCGCCCAACTGCCCGGTGCCGGTGACCGCCGTGTGCCGGTGCTGGCCACCACGGCCACGGCCAATGAGCGCGTGGTCCAGGACGTCGCCGAACAACTCGGCGTGGCCGGCGCAGACGGTTCAGGGGAGGTCTTCGTCCTGCGTGGCCCACTGGCCCGTTCCTCACTGCGGCTCGGGGTGCTGCGCATGCCGAGTCCGGCCAGCCGGCTCGCCTGGCTACTGACCCATTTGGACTCGTTGCCCGGGTCCGGGATCGTCTACGCACTCACCGTCTCCGCGGCCGAGGACACCGCACGTGCCCTGCGGGATGCCGGCCACGAGGTGGTGTCCTACACCGGGCGGACGGATCCGGAACAGCGGGCTGAACTGGAGCAGGCGCTGAAGGACAACAGGGTCAAGGCCCTGCTCGCCACCTCCGCGCTGGGCATGGGCTTCGACAAGCCTGACCTGGGCTTCGTGGTCCACCTCGGCGCGCCCAGCTCCCCGGTGGCCTACTACCAGCAGGTCGGCCGCGCCGGCCGTGCCACGGACCACGCGGATGTGCTGCTGCTGCCCGGCACCGAGGACCGCGAGATCTGGCGCTACTTCGCCACCACGTCCATGCCGGAGGAGCACCGGGCACGGGCCGTACTGGGAGAGCTGGAGGCCGCCGGAAGACCGCTGTCCGTCCCTGCCCTGGAGACCCGGGTGGACCTGAAGCGCACGCCCTTGGAGCTGCTGCTCAAGGTCCTGGCCGTGGACGGGGCCGTGGAACGTATCCAGGGCGGCTGGCAGCGGACCGCGCAGCCGTGGACGTATGACGGCGAACGCTATGGCCGGGTGGCCCAGGCCCGGCTGGCCGAGGAGAAGCTCATGCTGGACTACGAGAACACGTCCGGATGCCGCATGGAGTTCCTCTCACACGTCCTGGATGATCCCGAGGCAGCGCCCTGCGGCCGGTGTGACAACTGTGCCGGCCCGTGGTTCCCCACGGGCATCGACGAGACGGCCAAGGGCAGTGCCTCGAAGGCGTTGGGCCGGGTAGGCGTGCCCGTCGAGCCACGCCGGAGCTGGCCCAGCGGCATGGACCGGCTGGGGGTGCCCCTGAAGGGCCGCATCCCGGAGGAGTCCCAGGTCGCCGAAGGCCGGGCCGTGGCCCGACTGACGGACCTGGGCTGGGGCGGACGGCTGCGCACCCTGTTCGCTGTCACGGAGGGAGGCATCCAGGATGCCCCCGTGGAGCAGGACCTGTTGCAGGGGGCCGTCCAGGTCCTGGCGTCCTGGGACTGGGCGGAACGGCCCATCGCGGTGGTGTCGGTGCCGTCCCGCTCGCGCCCCCAGTTGGTGGGCTCCTTCGCGGAGGGCATCGCCCGGATCGGCCGCCTGCCGTATTTGGGCTCTCTCGAGCTCGTGGACGGAGGGCCTCGAGGGGAGTCCGGGGGCAACAGCGCCTTCCGGCTGGCCTCGGTCTGGCGGATGTTCTCCGTCCCCGAGGAATTGGCCACCCAGTTGGCCTCGGCCAGGGAAGCCGGACAGCACGGCCCGGTGCTCCTCGTCGACGATCGCACGGACAGCCGCTGGACGCTGACCGAGGCCGGCCGCGTGCTGCGTGGCGCCGGAGCCAGTGGCGTGCTGCCCTTCGTCCTGGCTCTGAACGGCTGACCAGCCCGGCGGGGGAAGACGCGGGGAGATAACGTGGTCGCATGGACCTCGACACCTTGCTGAATGTGGCCCTCGTGGTGCTCTTCGTGCTCATCGGCGGTGTGTTCGCCGGCACGGAGATGGCCATCGTCAACCTGCGGCAATCCCAGGTCCAGGCGATCGAGCACAGCGGACCGCGGGGTGCCAAGACCGCGGCGCTGGTCCGTGACCCCAACCTGTTCCTGTCCGCCGTGCAGATCGGCGTCACCGTCGCCGGTTTCTTCTCCTCGGCCTATGGGGCCTCCACGATCGCGCCGGACCTCGCACCCGTCCTGGTCGGTTGGGGGCTGGGGGAGCAGACCGCCAGTACAGCGGCACTCATCGGCATGACGCTGGTCATCGCCTATCTCTCCCTCGTCTTCGGTGAGTTGGTGCCGAAGCGGATGGCGATGCAGAACGCGGTGGGTTTCACCAAGGTCCTGGCTCCGCCGCTGGGAGCGTTCGCCGTCCTGATGCGCCCGGCCATCTGGCTGCTCTCGGTGTCCACCAACCTGGTGGTCCGGCTGCTCGGCGGCGATCCGAAGGCCCACCAGGAGGCGGTCTCAGCCGAGGAGATCCGTTCGATGGTGTCCACGTCGGAGGCGCTCGAGGATACTGACCGGCACGTGTTGCAGTCCGTGTTCGATGCCGCGGACCGCACGGTGGTGGAGGTCATGAGGCCTCGGCCCGAGGTGAACTTCCTGGCCGGAGACGTCAGCGTGGCCGAGGCCATGCGGCAGCTGGCGGACCTGCCCAACTCGCGCTATCCCATCACCGGGGAGGACTCGGATGACATCCTCGGCTTCATCCACATCCGCGACCTGTTGCGGGTGCCGGACCCGTCAACCACCTTGGCCGGGATCGCCCGCGAGATCACCGTACTGCCCGGCACTGTTGACGTGCTGCATGCCCTGAGCCGCATGCGCTCCAGCGGCCACCAGATCGCCCTGGTCATCGACGAATACGGTGGCACCGACGGGATCGTCACGTTGGAGGACCTGCTGGAGGAACTCGTCGGGGACATCTACGACGAGTTCGATGACAGTCTGGCCGCGGAGGACAACGCCCTGGAGCGGGGAGAGGACGCCGAGGTGGACGGCGGACTCATCCTGCAGGAACTGGCCCAGCAGACCGGCGTCGAACTGCCGGACGACGGCTCCTACGAGACCGTTGGCGGCTACGTGATGGCCCAGCTGGGGCGCGTCCCCGAGGCCGGGGACCGGGTGGAGGCCGAAGGAGCGGGCCTGGAGGTCCTAGACATGGACGGCCACCGGGTCGGACGGGTCCGGATCACCCGCACCCCGCACCCCGAAGGCTTTGAGGGCAGAGATTAGTACTAATCTCTGCCCTCAAAGTGGGATCGAGCTGGGGGCGCCCGGCGGGCCGGGAGAGTGGCTCAGGTGTCCTGGCGGACGAGCTTCAGGACGGTGTCGCGGATGTGGGCCATGGTGCCGGCATCGCGGGCCTCGCCGTTGTAGCGCAGGAACGGTTCGGTGTTGGACGGGCGCAGGTTGAACCACCAGGAGCCGTCGACCGCGGTCACTGTGGTGCCGTCCATGCGGTCCACGAGCACGTCGATGCCGGCCAGACCCTGGTCCTGCAGGCATGGCTCGCAGGTCGCCGCGAGGCCGCCGTCGACGCGGCCGGCCTCGATCCACCCGGAGGCGAACACCTCCAAGACCCGGTCCACGGCGCCGGCCTTGTCCTCGACCTCGGAGTTGATCTCACCGGAGGCGGTGTACGGGTCGTACTCGGCAGCCAGCTCGGACAGCGGCAACTCCTGGGTGCCGAGGGCGGCCAGGACGTGCATGGCGGCCAGCATCCCGGTGTCCGCATTGTAGAAGTCACGGAAGTAGTAGTGCGCGGAGTGCTCCCCGCCGAACACGGCACCCTCGGCGGCCATGACGGCCTTGATGAAGGAATGCCCCACCCGGGTCTTCACGGCGCGGCCGCCCTGGGCCGCGACCAGTTCGGGCACGGCATGGGACGTGATGAGGTTGTGGATGATCACCGGCTCGGGCTCCGGGGCCTGCACGGTCCCGTTGACGGTGTCCCCGGCCTGGGCCCGGGCGATCTCGCGGCGGGCCACCAGTCCGGTCACGGCGGAGGGAGAGACCGGCGCGCCCTGCTCATCGATCACGAAGCAGCGGTCGGCGTCGCCGTCGAAGGCCAGTCCGAGGTCCGCGCCGTGGGCCAGGACGGCCCGCTGCAGGTCTCGCAGGTTCTCCGGTTCCAGCGGGTTCGCCGGATGGTTGGGGAAGGTTCCGTCCAGCTCGAAATACAACGGCTCGATCTGCAACGGCAGGCCATCCAGCACGGAGTCGCCGAGAACGGCGGGAGTGGTCTTGCCGGCCATCCCGTTGCCGGCGTCCACCACGACCTTCAACTCCCGGATGCCGGACAGGTCCACGAGGGAACGCAGGTAAGAGGCGTACGCGGCAAGCATGTCCTGCTCAGTCACCACCCCGGTGGCCTCCACCCCTGGGATCACGCCGCCCTCGAGGTAGCGCTGGGCCACATCACGGATCTCGTACAGCCCGGTGTCCGAGGACACCGGGACCGCACCGGCCTTCGCCATCTTCATGCCGTTGTAGGCGGCAGGATTGTGGGAGGCCGTGAAGACCACCCCGGCGGCCTGCTCCACGCCACAGGCGTAGTACAGCATGTCCGTGGAGATCAGTCCCAGCATCACCACGTCCGCACCGCGAGAGGTGGCCCCGTCCGCGAAGGCCCGGGCGAACTCGGGCGAGGACGGGCGCATGTCCCCACCCACCAGCACCCGGGAACCCGCCAGCCCCAGAACGTCCACGAAGGCTGCACCCACGGCCCGCACAGACTCCTCAGTGATCGATTCCCCGACGATGCCGCGCACGTCATAGGCCTTGAAGGACTGGCTCAGATCCACAGAAGTCGTCATGGGAGTCAATCCTAGGTCAGCGCGGCCCCTCCGCCCTGGTCACGGCGCTAGAGTCGGGGCCGTGGAGACAGGCGCAACAGGACCGTGGCCCGGACATGTCCCCGGGACGCCCGGTTACCGCCGCCTGCTGCTGGGACTGTTCCTGGCCGGCGTCGCGACCTTCGCCCAGCTGTACTCCCCGCAGGGCCTGCTCCCGCTGATCAGCCGGGACCTCGGCATCACCGCCTCCGATGCCGCCCTCATGGTCTCCCTGGCCACCCTGGGACTGGCCATCGGCGTGATCCCGTGGTCCTACGCCGGTGACCGTTTCGGCAGGAAAAGGGTCATGGGGTGGGCCATCATGGCGGCCTGCGTCTTCTCGCTGACGGCGGTCGCGGTGCCGGGCCTCGAGGCGATCCTGGCCTTCCGCCTCATCGAGGGTTTCGCCCTCGGGGGTGTCCCGGCGCTGGCCCTGGCCTACCTCAACGAGGAGGTCAGCGCCGCCTCTTCGGCGCTGGCAGCCGGGACGTACATCTCCGGTACCACCCTTGGGGGGCTGGCCGGGCGCCTCCTGGCCGCGCCCATCGGAGAATTGACGGACTGGCGAATCGGCGTGCTGGCCGTCACCGTGCTGTCCGTGGCCTGTGCCATCGCCTTCCTGCTCCTGGCCCCAACCGCCCGCGGATTCACCCCGTACCGCACCACGTTCCGGGAGGCGGTCCGCGCGCTGGCGGGCAATCTACGCTCCCCGGCCCTACTGGTCATCTATGCCCAGGGGTTCCTGCTGATGGGTGGGTTCGTGGCGATGTACAACTACCTCGGATTCCACCTGGCCGGTGACCCGTTCAACCTGCCCATCGCGCTGGTGTCCCTGGTCTTCGTGGCCTATCTGGCCGGCACCTGGACCTCGCCGCTGGCCGGTCGACTGGCCGGGCGACACGGGCGCGGCCCCGTGCTGCTGGTGTCCACGGCGGTCATGATCGCCGGGGTGCTGCTCACCCTGGTCCCCTCCCTGTGGGTGGTGCTGCCGGCAACGATCGTCTTCACCGGCGGGTTCTTCGGGGCTCACGCGGTGGCATCGGGCTGGGCGGGTGCGGCGGCGGTGGCCGGCCGGGCGCAGTCGGCCTCGCTCTACAACTTCGGCTACTACGCGGGCTCCAGCCTCTTCGGCTGGCTGGGCGGGGTGTTCCTGGCCGGGGCCGGTTGGCCCGGGACCGTGCTCATGACGGCAGCCCTCGCGGTGGTCGCGGCGATCCTGGCCTGGTTCATGCGCGGTAGATGAGAACGCTCTCATTCCGGACTCATGCACCCCTCATGGGGTGTTGGTTCCATGGTTCTCGAGGCCGGCGGAACACCCCGAACGGTCGCCGGAACACCGTGAGAGGCCACGCCATGACCATCGAGATGAGCCACCCGACCAGTGCCCTGACCATCGTTGAGACCGCCGGCGCCACCTACCAGCGGGCGGAGCTTCCGGTTCGCATCCAGGCTGCCTACACCACCCGGTTCGTGAGCAAGGCCCTGGAGGCGGACCGCTCCGCCTTCCATCTGGCCAGCGGCCCCACGGTCACCCCGCAGGCCGGCGACGTGGTCGTGGCCCGCGTGAGCGAGATCCTCAACCACAAGCGCGTCGAGACCCCCGAGTCCCGCAAGGCCATCCTGTTCCCCGGAGCGATCATCCTGTTGGCCTACGGTCACCGTTACGCCGCGGACCAGTTCCTGGCCCACGTGCCGGACTCCCTGGAACCCTGCCACCTGGTGGCCGCCGGCGGCGTGGCCGGCACGGTCACCGTGCAGCATGCCAACATGGACGATCCGACGAGGATCGAGCCGCTGGGCCTGCTCGCAGACGAGTCCGGGATCGTCAACCTCTGCCGGTTCGCCCCGTACTCGCTGGACCCGGTTCCGGCCCTCGGTTCCCCCGCAGGGGAGCTGGACGCCGCCCTGCCGGGCCGCCCGACCGTGGTCGCGGTGCTCGGCACCTCGATGAACTCCGGCAAGTCCACCGCCATGGCCACCCTCATCAACGGCCTGACCAACGCCGGTCTGAAGGTCTCCGCCGGAAAGTCCACCGGCACGGGTGCCGGCAACGACCCGATGATCTACGTGGACGGAGGCGCCGCCAAGGTCCTGGACTTCACCGACTTCGGGTATCCCACCACCTTCAAGCTCGACTTCGAGCAGGTCCGCTCGCTGACGGTGAACCTGGTGGATGCCATGGCGGAGACCGACACCGATGTGGTGATCGTCGAGATCGCCGACGGCGTGTACCAGGGCGAGACCGCCCGGTTGCTGCGCGATCCCCTCTTCCAGTCTGTGGTGGACCGCGTGGTCTTCGCCGCCGGTGACGCTCTCGGCGCCGTGGGCGGCGTCCGCGAACTGCAGGGCGCCGGCCTGGACGTGGCAGCGGTCTCGGGGGTGCTGACCTCCTCGCCACTGGCCACCGCCGAGGCCCATGAGGTCCTGGCCTGCCTGGGCGTTCCCGTCATCGACACCTACGAACTCACGAGCGCAACCGTCGCGACCGCCCTGCTGCCCCAGGACTGGAGGACATCCTGAACCCGGATCGCCCTGAGAACCAGCAGCACGACGACGGCCGGACCGGCTCCCAGCGCAGGTTCCGGCTGTCGGCTGATGCCACCGCCGAGGCACTGGCCGACGGCCCCCCGGAGTACCGCGCTGAGGACCCCACCGGCAGTGCTGTCGGTGCCGCCACAGACCAGGAGGACGAGGGGACGACGGAGGCGGTCGGCCAGGGGGAGCGGATGCCGACTGTCTGGGCGGGGCGACGCCGTCATCTCCTGGTGATCCTGTTCCTGCTCGGCATCTTCCAGGCGATCATGGCGCTGGTCATGTCCTTCACAGTGAACTCCCTGCTGGGGATGCCCGCCCAGGTCAATGCGTCACTCAAGGCGGGGACGGCCCCGGACGGATCCGCCCTGGACCCCGCCGCCGTGGCGGAGGTGGGCATCTACGTCCCATGGCTGCAGCTGTCCCTCCTGGCCCTCACCGTGGTGTCCATCTTCGGCGCCCGCTGGGGAGAGCGCGTGGTGGGGGAGGACCTCGGACAGGACTATGTCTACGAACTGCGCCGCAAGCTGATCGGCACCACGCTGGCCGGATCCGGCAAGCCGTCCCTGGGCGTGACCATCACCCGTGCCTCCAATGACCTGACCTCCGTGCGCAACTGGGTCTCCCAGGGTCTCGTGCCCCTGTTGACCTCGCTGCCCCTGATCGTGGTCGTGCTCGGCGTGCTGGCCATCTCCCACTGGCAGGTCGGCTTGGCCGTCGGCATACCCATCGTGCTGCTCGGGCTGGCGGTGCCACCCCTGGCCAAGGCGACCTTCACCCGCGCGAGGTACCTGCGCCGGCGTCGTGGCCGGATGTCCGCCCGCATCGCGGACACCGTCCGCGCCGGGGAGTCCATCCAGGCCGCTGGGGGCATCAACCGCGAGCTCAACGCGTTGGACCGGGACTCGGGCAAGGTGGTCAACGCCGCCGTGTCCCGGGCCCGCATCACGGGGTTGGTCCGCGCCTCCGCCATCACGGCGGCCTCCCTGGCCACTGCCGCTGTGGTGGTGCTCGGCACCCTCGGCATGATCGACACCGCCGGCGTGGCCTCCGCCATGACCCTGGTGGGCGTGATGTCCACCCCGCTGGGAGACCTGGGCCGCGTGGTCGAGTACCGGCAGAACTACAAGGCAGCCCGACGCATCCAGGCGCCGTTGCTGGCCCAGGCCGAGGTGCTCCGGAAGGCCGAGAAGGACCGTGAGCAGAACTGGAAGGACGTGGCACGGGAACGTTCGGATACCGACCGCAACGGGCTGCAAATCCGCAGCATGGTGGTCCAGGGCCAGCGCGTCCCCCTGCTGCGGGCCGGAGCCGGAGAGGTCATCCAGATCACGTCCCATGACCCGGGGCGGATCCAGCCGTTCCTGGTGAACCTCCTGGCCGGCCAGAACACAGCGACGGAGCCGGGTGGTGAGGTCCCCGGCCTCGAGATGCTCGTGGACGGCTACGACTACACCCGGGCACCGGGCCGGCAACGGCGCAAGCTGCTCGGTCACGCCTCCGTGCGCGTGCCGCTCGAGCGGGGCACCGTGTCCCGGGCCATCACCTACCGCAATCCTCAGGCCACGGACGAACAGGCGCGGGAGGTCATCGAGCGGGTGGGTCTGGACCGCGTCCTGGAGGCGTTCCCCCGCGGTGAGGACACGCGGCTCAAGAACGGGGGTCAGCCGCTGACGGGCTCGCAGGTGGCCCGCCTCAAGCTGGGCCGCGCCTTGCTGGACAACCCGCCGCTGCTGATACTGGACGGCATCGATGCAGACCTGGACGCGGAGGGCCTGCGGCTGTTGCAGGCCGAGCTGGAGACCTATCCCGGGGTGGTCCTGTTCACCTCGCAGAATCCCGGACGGATGGCCCCGGGACACCGGGTCTGGACCGTCGACGCACCCTGAGGGTCTCGCCCTAGACTGGGATTATGGAGTACCTCATTCCGGTGTTGATCCTGGTGGTCGTGGCCGCCGTCGTCGGTGGCGGCGCATGGGTGCTGTCGCGCCGTGCCGCCTCCGGTACCTCTTCCGGGACGTCAGGTCACCGCCCCCGGCGGGGGGCCCTGGCCGGCCGCATCAGTTCTGAGAACGCCAAGGTCGCCTCGAACCGGATGGACCAGGCTGCGCACCGCGAGGTCTATCGGCTGATCGCGGCCGGCCGCACCGCCGAGGCCGTCACCGCCTACCGCCGCTCCACCGGACTCGGCACCTTCGAAGCCATGATGGACGTCCAGGCCCTCGCCACCTATCCGCAGATGTGGACCAAGCCGGCCGCCGAGCCCGCCTCGCCCGCCGCTGTCAATCCCGCAGAGACCTCTGGCACCCGTGTGCCCCCGGCGGACATCGCCGACGCCACCGACCTCGTGGTCCCGGAGGACTGGCTGGAGGAGAGCCTGCCGGCCGACCGGCCGTTCGAACTCGAGGTGGTGCGGGACGAGACGACCGTCCGCGTGTCCTCGGACGACCTGCCGCCCTACCTGCGGGACCAGCTGACCGCCCTGGTCCGTGATGGCCGGGTGGAGGACGCCGCCCTGGAACTCTCCGCACACACGGTGCTCACCGCGGAGGAGGCCCTGCAATTCCTCCACATCCTCCAGCGCGAGCAGGGCCAGGAGGACTGAGAACCCAACCGCCAGCGGCGCCCGACCCGTGATGGGTCAGGCGCCGCCGGGCTGTGAGGGTGACGTGTGGGGGCGGGGTCAGCCGCGGCGGCCTTCCCGGCCGGTGGTGGTGTCGTCACCGTCGACCTCGACGTCCTCGTGCTGCACGGTTCCGCTGACCTGCTCAGTGTCCCGGACGGTGTTCTTGTCCACGGTCACCTTCTCGGCGGTTGCCGTCTTGTTCACCACGGGGACCTCCTCATGGGTGGTCACGACGACGTCTTCGTCTCCGCCATCGCGCAGGTCCTCGGGGGAGGACGGATCGATCGGCTCGCGCTCGACGACGACCTCTTCCCGGCTCACCGGCACCTCAACAGTCTCGGTGTCCGTGTAGGTGTGCTTACGCAACCGGACGTTGCCGGACTCGCGGCGCTCCGTGCCCACGTTGAGGTGCTCGTCGCGGGCGACCACGGTCTCGCGGTCTTGATCGACGGCACCGCCGACCCCGCCGGCAGCGTTGACATCCTCGTCCAGGTCGGCGGCCGATTGGTCCGTGCCGCCACGCGCAGTGCCCAGGCCACCCACGCCGGTGGCAGCGGTGCCATTGGAAGCAGCCAGGCCGGCGTCCCAGTCGGTACCGCGTGCCCCGTCGTCAGGCCTATCAGCGGCGGCATCGGTGTTCCGGTAGTCCATGGAGTAGTACTCGTAGAGGCGCGACTCCTCCTCGGGGGAGAGCGAGCCATCGGCGTCGATATTCGGAGCGTCCTTGATGAACGCCTTGTCGAACGGTACCTGCAACCCATCCTGGTTTCGGGTGGCCTCGGAGACGGGAACGAACGTTTCCTTCATCCCGAACAGCCCCGTTTTCACCGTGACGAACGTGGGCTGGTTGGTCCGGTCGTCCAGGTAAACCTGGCCGACCGTTCCGATCTTTTCGCCGTCATTGCCAACAACGGTCGCGTCCTGAAGCTGGTCGACTGATGTGAAGTCCTGCATGGTGTGCGCTCCTTCGTCATAGGGTGACCGGCGAGCGATGGCCCGACCGGCATCACGTTCTCGACCCTAGACCCTGATGCATCTGTACGACAGGAGAGAAGGCTGCCGTCGGCGCATTCAGAGTGGACCATCAGCCGGCGCACAGGTTCGGGGGAGTGCACCCTGAGCATCCGCCCGAACCCCACACAAAAGGCCTGGGTCGCGGCATCGTCA
>NZ_BAAALH010000002.1:18288-71607 GCF_039528175.1 Citricoccus alkalitolerans | reverse complement strand
GGGGGGATTTGAACCCCCGGTCCGACTTTCGCCGGACCCTTCATTAGCAGTGAAGTCCATTCGGCCGCTCTGGCACGTCTCCACTGTTGCCATCGGTGAGATGGTAACCCTGACATGGTAGCCGCCGGGGGCCCCGGACTTCAAAGCGAGTCGTGTGCGACGCTCCTCCACAGGAACTCCAGGGACCGCGCGTGCAGTGCGGCGGCCTGCCGGTTGTCCGAGGCACCCGCGTGGCCGCCCTCGAGATCCTCGTGGAACCACACGTTCGGCACACCCAGACGCATCATCCGGGCCGCCATCTTGCGCGCCTGGACCGGGCCGACCCGGTCGTCCGAGGTGGCCGTCCACACGAGGAGATCCGGGTAGCCCGTGCCCGGGCCCTCGGCGTCGCGTCCGGCCTCGGCACCTGTTACCGGCCGTTCGAGCAGCAGATGGTAGGGGGAGAAGGTGCGGATGTACTCCCACTGCTCGGGATCCTCCGGGTCACCGTACTCGGCGATCCAGCTGTGTCCGGCGGAGAGCACCGTGTACCGGCGCATGTCCAGGAGGGGCACCCCACAGCTCAGGGCACCGAACAGCTCGGGGTAGGCGGTGGCCATGTTGCCCATCAACAGGCCGCCGTTGGAGCGGCCCGTGGCGGCCAGGTGGGACCGGTCCGTCACGCCGCGCCGGATGAGGTCGCGGGCCACGGCGGCGAAGTCCTCGTAGGCGCGGTGCCGGTTCTCCTGCAGGGCGGCCCGGTGCCAGTCGGGCCCGTACTCCCCGCCACCCCGGATGTTGGCGATCACGTGGACGCCCCGGCGGCCGGCGTGGTTCCGGCGGCTCAGCCAGCCGCGGCCGTACACGCCGGAATAGCCGGGCAGCTTGGAGGCGAGGAATCCGCCGTAGCCGTCCATCACCACGGGATTGGCACCATCATCCTCGAGGTCTTCGGGACCGATCTGGAAGTACGGGACCCGGGTGCCGTCGTCGGACACGGCGAAGTGCTGGCGCACGGCCAGCCCGGTGGCGTCGAAGTACTCCGGTCCGGTGCGTACGGTCACCAGATCGGGAACGACGTCGTCCGGTCGGCTGGTCTCCTCCAGGTCCGCCGGGAGTGTGGCCCGCAACAGGGTGGGTGGGGTGAGTGCGCCGGTGGCGGTGATCCACAGGTCGTTGCCGCAGTCCGGATCCTCGTCGTCCACGGCGCTGACCCCCAGGGTCAGGAAGGGGTCCGCCGGATTCGGGTGCGACAGCCGGATCCGGCGGGTGGCCTCCAGCGCCGGTGGTCGTCCGGCGCTGGTCTGCGGGGTCCCGCGGGGTTCGGAGGCCGCCAGCGCGGTCTGGGGCAGGGCGTACAGGGTGGAGGCGACGTCCTGCAGCACGGTCAGCACCAGGTGGGACGCGGTCCACGTCCATGCGGAGAGGGTACGGTCCGGGGCGGGCAGGAACGCGGCCCGTGGCTCCTCGGAACCGTCCAGGAAGCCGTCCACTGTGCAGACGAGGAGGGAGCCGGCCGGGTGTACGGCGGTCGGCAGCTCCCACTCGGACTTCAGGAACACCGTGAGCCACTGCCGGTGCACGTCCACCTCGGCGTCCAGGGGTACCTCCAGCAACCGCCAGCCGGAACTGGTCTCCGGGTCACGCAGCCACGTGGTGGAGCGGTAGAAGTCCACGGCGTCGATCGCGACCGTCCGCTCCCAGCCCGGTGTGGAATCGTGCCCGCCGAAGGCGGCCACGTGAGCGGCATCCACCTCGAACACGGTGGGCGCCGCAGTCAGCGTCTGGCCGCGCTGCAGGACCCGCAGGGTCCGGGCGTAGGAGGACCGGGTGGCATCGCCGGCGTCGGGATCCGGGTCCGTCACCGTGCCGACCAGCAGCCGGTCGCGGTCGATCCACGAAGTCTGCGTCTTGGCCACCGGAAGGTCGAAGCCCTCGGGTGCCGGCACGAAGGCCTGGGTGGCGAGGTCGAACTCGCGCACGGCCACGGCGTCACCGCCATCGGGGGAGAGGCGCAACAGGGCACGGTCCCAGTCCGGGCGCAGCAGCCGGGCGCCGGCGAACACCCAATCGGTGCCCTCCTGGGCGGCCAGGGCGTCCACGTCCAGGAGGACCTCCCACTGGGGGTCCCCGGCCAGGTACGGCTCCCAGCGGGTCCGCCGCCACAGCCCGCACGGGTGCTCGCCGTCCCTCCAGAAGTTGTAGTACCAGTCGCCACGCTTGGTGACGTGGGGGATCCGGTCCGGGGAATCGAGGATGGCGGTGAGGTCCCGCTGCAACGCATCGAAACCGTCTGAGGCCAGCAGCGCCTCCGTGCGGGCATCCTGCTCCCGGACCCAGTCCAGGGGGCGCTCGCCGTGGATGTCCTCGAGCCAGAGGAACTCGTCCTCGGCCTCCGTGGCGAGGCCGGTGGGTGTGACGGTGGGAACGGGGTGTGGGTTCTGCTGCATGCCACCATCGAAGCACACGCCCTGGTCCGGCCGTAGGCTGATGGCCACGAACACACCGCACCGCGAGAGGACCCCCCGCCATGATCCACGCCGTCCCAGGAGACCGGTTCACGATCGCCGTGGTGGGAGCCGGCCCGCGGGGGACCTCGTTCCTGGAGCGGTTGCTGGCGGTGGTGGAGGAGGCCGGAGGGCCGGCACCGGTTCCGCTGGTGGACATCGTGGTGCTGGATCCGGAGGAGCCGGGACCCGGCCACGTGTGGCGGACCGGGCAGTCGGAGCTGTTCCTGATGAACACCCCGTCCTTCTTCCCGACCGTGGCTGCCGCCGGCACCCCCGGCCTGCGGCCCTCCTCAGCGGCCCTGACCTTCGACCAGTGGCGGATGGCCCACCCGGACCGGGCCCAGGTCTTGGACCGTACCGATTACCCTCCGCGGGCGGTCTACGGCCGATACCTTGCCGAGATGTACCGCGAGGTGACGGACGCGCTGGCCGCCTCGGCCGCCGTCGGGACCCTGGAATGGCGCCAGACCGAGGTGGTTCACCTGGAGCCTGCGCGGACGGTGACCCCGGTGCACGGTGCCCACGGCGCCGCGCACCGGCAGACGATCCTCACCCTGGGTGACGGGGGCACGTTGGCGGCGGACGCCGTCGTGCTGGCCGTGGGGCACGTCCCCGCCCGCCTGACGAGCGAACAGCACCGTCTGGCCACCGCGGCGGCTGTTCTGGGGCTGGAATACCGCGGACCATCCATCCCCTGTGATCTCGATTGGGAGGCGGTGCCTGCCGGGGCCGACGTGCTGGTACGGGGGATGGGCCTGAACTTCTTCGACGCGCTCGCCCAGCTGACCCTGGGCCGGGGCGGTCGATTCGTGGACACCGGCAAGCGCCCTGGCCAGGCCCTGCGCTATGAGCCGTCCGGCGCCGAGCCCGTACTGCACCCGGCCTCACGGCGGGGTGTCTGCTACCTGCCGAAGGCCGAACTGGATGCGTTCGTCCCCCATGCGGTGGCCCTGAAGTACCTGGTGCCGGAGGTGGTGGAGGCGCTGCAGGCCGAGCACGGTCCGCTCGACTTCATGATGCACCTGTGGCCGCTGATCCACCGGGACGTGGTGCGCGCGTATTACAACGCCTTGGCGCGCAATCGGCCGGAGATCCTCGGCGGCTCCGGCCCGGCCACCGAGTTCCTGGCCTCGCTCGTGGGCCTGTTGGAGTCGGCCGGCCGCGGCGAACCGGTCACGGCGCACCAGGCGCAGGAACTGCTCCATGCGTATGCGCCTGGCATGCCGTTCTTGGACATCCGTGCCCTGGCCCGTCCCTTCGAGGGCCGGGTGTACGGCACGGGCGAGGAGTACCAGCGGGAGGTCGCCGGATTCCTGGAGGGGATCAGCGCCGAGGCCGCGGCCGGTGAGGACTCCCCGCTCATGGTGGCCATAGGGACCCTGCATGCCGCGCGTTTGCTGGTGAAGCAGCTGGTGGCCGAGCAGCGGCTCACCGATGCCTCCCGGCGGCGGGACGTCTCCGGCTGGTTCGAGACCCTCGTGGAGGGGCTGGCGTCCGGTCCGCCGCTGACGCGCGTGGAACAGCTGCTCGCCGTGGCCCGGGCGGGCCTGGTCCGGTTCGTGGGCCCGGATCCGCAATTCGAGCCCGACGCCGGCCGGTCCCGGTTCACGGTGGCCTCCCCGCAGGTGGGTGGTTCGGATGAGGCCCAGGACGTGCACCGGGGGACGTGGATGATGGAGGCGATGATGCCGCCGAACCGTGTGCTGCTCTCCACGTCGGCCCTGGTGTCCTCGCTCCTGGCCGATGGCACCGCGGTGCCGTACACCGTGGAGGACGAGGAGGGGGACCCGGTGCCGGGCCGCGGCTTCGACGTGACCGGGCGTCCCCACCGCCTGAAGGGGGCCGGGGGAGTGGTCCAGGAGGGAGTGTTCGTCCTAGGGCTCCAACTGGCCTCCGTCCAGTGGGGCACGGCGATCGCCGCGGAGGCCGGCCGCGACCCGGACGGACGGGCCCGCACCCTGGGCGACGCCGACGCCGCGGCTCGGGCGATCTGGTCACTCGCCACCGGCTGATCTCTCCGTGACGCCCAGAGGGCCCCATCCCGCCGCGCTGGCAGGGTGGGGCCCTCTGGATGATGTGGCCGCTGATCAGTCGGTGGCCACGGCATCGTAGTAGTGCATGACCTTGGCGACCTCACCACGGCTGATCGGATCGTACGGACGGTAGCTGCCATCCGTGTACCCGTTCACGATTCCCTCGGCGGCAGCCCAGGAGATCGCCTCGAAGTAGGGGTTGGTGCCCGGGACATCCTCGAAGCCCGGCTCGTTCTCCACGGCCGCGCCGTCCACGGCGCGGTAGAGGAAGGTCACGAACTCCGCGCGGGTGACGTCCTGGCCGGGCCGGAAGGTGCCGTCCGTGTAGCCCTCGGAGACGGGGGTGCCGTCGGAGTCGTCGGCGGCCCAGGCGATCGGGGTGAAGTGCGGGGCCCCTGCCGGCACGTCCGGGAACACGGATTCGGCCGGGTCGGTGGTGTAGTCCGGGGCCAGGTAGCGCTGCAGGAAGGCCACGGACTCCCCGCGGGTGATCTCCGCGGCCTTGCGGTAGGTTCCGTCGGCGTAGCCGGTGGTCACCCCGGCAGCCTGCATCCACCGCACCGGTGTGTAGTACACCGAACCGGGCTGATTGTCCGAGAAGTCCTCCACCGGCTCCGGGTCGGTCGGGCCTCCGGGCTCCTCCTCGCCGTCCAGCTGGACGCCGACGAGGATCGGGTTGTGGTCGGAGGAGCGCCACTGGTCGGGTGCGTAGAGCTGTTCCGGGGTGTAGTTGTAGCGGGAGTACTCCATGGCCACGGACTCATTGGCGTTGATCATCCAGATGTCAGTGCCCATGACGGTCTCGTCGGCCGAGCGGGAGGCGAAGATCCCGTCCAGAGAGCCGACGCCGGCGTCATAGGCGTAGGTGTATTCGCCCTCGGCCTTCGCCCCCTGGCTGACGTAACCTGCGGCTTCGAGGACCTTGATCGGATCCTCCTTCTCATAGGCATTGAAGTCGCCCATGAGGAACACCCGATCCGTGTCCTCGGAGTCCTTCTGGTCCTCGGCGAAGTCCACCAGGGACTCGGCCTGGGCCACGCGGTCCGCGTTGGAGTTGCCCTGGCCGTCGCCGGAGTCCTTGTTGCCGGGACCGGTTCCCGAGCCCTTGGACTTGAAGTGGTTGGTGATGGCCACGAACTCGGTGCCCTCGACTCCACCGTTCTCGCCAAGGACGCGGAAGGTCTGGGCCAGAGGCTCGCGGGCATTGCCGAAGGCGGGATCACCGGTCAGGATGGTGGATTCGCCGACGGTCTCCACTGCGGCCGGCTGGTAGATGAAGGCGTTGCGGATGTAGTCCTCGTCTGCGGCGGAGGGACGCTCGGTCGGCGAGGCGGCGTAGGCCCACTTCTCCGAGCCCGCGTCGGCATTGAGGGCCTGGACGAGAGCGGCCAGGGACTCGTCACGGTCCTTGCCGAACTTGGCGGAGTTCTCGATCTCCTCGAGCGCCACCACGGAGGCATCAAGCCCATTGATGGCAGCGACGATCTTCTCCTGCTGGCGCAGGAAGTTCTCCTCGTTGTACGCGCCGCGCGGATCGCAGTAGTCGGTGGCGATCGGGTTGCCCTCGTGGTCCTCGTAGGCATCGCAGTCCTCGAACTCCTCACCCAGGGTGGTGAAGTAGTTCAGCACGTTGAAGGAGGCCAGCTGCACATTGCCGCCCACGTCCTCCGGGGTGGCCTCCGCCTCACGGGTGTTCTCGAAGGTCGCGGGCTGGACCTCATCGGCGTTCTCGTGCGTGAGGTGCTGGGTCGGCTGGAAGTTCCACGCCTCGAAGCGGTAGTCGAGGATCACCGGGTCCGTGAACGTCACGGCTGAACCGACGCGCACTGGATCGTCGATGTTCAGGTACGGCAACTTGTTCTGGTTGCCGGGCGAACGCATGAAGTTCGTCGTGGCACCGTCATCCAGGACGATGAGCTTCTCGGCGTTCTCCGCCATCACGGCCTGCGCCTCGGCGCCCGGGTTGGCGACCGACGTCGGGTTCGGGAGCGGGTCGGTGCCCGGGGCGAGGCCGAGTGAACCGTAGGAGTTCACGTCGTAGTTGTCCGTGATCGTCCACTCCATCCCGGAGGGGTCGAGCAGCATGCCCTCGTGGGCCTCTTTGGTCTCCTCATCAGCGGGGAATTCGAGGACGGTGGGCTTCACGGCCTCGGCGGCCTCGTCGAGCTGTTCCACGCCACCGGCGCGGACGGTCAGCTGGGTGCCGCCGTAGTACTCGGAGACCTCGCCGACGACCTGCACGTGATCACCCAGGGCGACGTCACCGACCGTGTCTGGGGAGTAGATGAAGACGGCGTCGGAGGCACCCGGGGTGGAGTCATCGCCTCCGGAACCGGCCGTCTGGAGGTAGTACCCGTTGAAGCCGCCGGTCGAGTAGACGGCGGTAACCACGCCCTGGGTCATGACGTTCTCGCCGACCATCTCGGAGGCGGCCCCGGTGCCCTGGATCTCGGCGATCGGGGTCAACTCCGTGGGGACCTCGGGCTCAGGCTCCGGCTCACCGGTGCCGCCGCCTGCGGTCTCGCCCGCGGCATTGGTGGGGGTGATCGTTCCGGTGGCCGTGAAGTCGGCGGAGTTGTCATCCGTGTCCACGCCGTCCGTGCGGGTCATGGACTTCGGGTCGTTGTTCGCGGAGGGGCCGGTGGCGGCAGCGGTCTCGAAGGTGTTCGAGGTGCCGTAGCCCAACAGGTCGACGACGCCGGCCGCACCGGTCTCGGCGGTCACCGAGCCGACCGGTAGGGAGACCCGTTCGGTCTGGTCGGCCAGGACGATGGTCCCGTTGGTGCCGGCGAAGGCCACGCTGGTGCCGATTCCGGCATCGGCGGGCGGCAGGGCTTCTCCGTTCGGTTCGTTGCCGTTGGCATTGCCCTGGACCAGGTAATAGCCGCCGGCCTTGATGGTGCCCGAGAGCTCGATGACCCCGGTCGGGTCACCGGTGCCGCCCGAGGAACGGTATTGGATGGACCAGCCGTCCAGGGAGACGTCGGCATCGCTCGGGTTGTAGAGCTCCACGAACTTGTGGGTGAAGACGGCGTTGGCGGAACCGCCGTTGGTGTAGGCCTCGTTGATGATGACGGCGTCGGTATCGGGGGCGGCCGTGGCAGCCTGCGCCGGTACCACGAGGGTGGCGGACAGCAGCGCCATCGAGGCTCCGACTGCTGTCAGGCGTGAAGAGAACGTCATGGTGACTACTTTCGGTGAGAGTGACGTTGGGATGATGCCCGGCACACAGTGGCCCCACCCCGTCATTGCTGCGGGGGAGGGGCCACTGTGTGGGTGGAGAGGTCGAGGGCGGCGAAGGCCTCGGTCAGTCGTTGTCAGTCAGGTCGTACTGGTACATGACCTTGGCGACCTCGCCGCGGCTGATCGGGTCGTACGGGCGGTACTCGCCGCCTTTATAGCCGTTGACCAGTCCTTCAGCGGCAGCCCAGGAGATCGCCTCGTAGTACGAGCCAGAGGACGGGACATCCGGGAACACCGAGACCTCGGGGGCGGTGAAGCCCTCAGGATCCACGGCGCGGTAGAGGAAGGTCACGAACTCCGCGCGGGTGACGTCCTGGCCGGGCCGGAACCTGCCGTCGGTGTAGCCCTCGGAGACGGGGGTGCCGTCGGAGTCGTCGGCGGCCCAGGCGATCGGGGTGAAGTGCGGGGCCCCGGACGGCACGTCCGGGAACACGGCTTCGGCCGGGTCGGTGGTGTAGTCCGGGGCCAGGTAGCGCTGCAGGAAGGCCACGGACTCCCCGCGGGTGACCTCCGCGGCCTTGCGGTAGGTTCCGTCCGCGTAGCCGGTCGTCACCCCGGCAGCCTGCATCCACCGCACCGGTGCGTAGTACACCGAACCGGGCTGATTGTCCGAGAAGTCCTCCGGAACATCGGTGCCGATCGTGAGGGCCGAGCGGACCTCGGTGGTGGTCTCGTACTGGTCGTCGTAGGCCACGGTCATGACCAGTTCGCCCACGCCGGTGGTCTCGGGTGCCTGCAGGGTGGACAGGTCTGCGGACTCTCCGTCTGCTGCCACCTCCACGGTGCCGACCTCCACGGCCTCGCCCTCGGTCGGCTGGAAGACCACGGACACGGAGGTCGCGTCGCCGGCGCCGTCGGAGTCGAGCTCCAGGTTGCCGAGCGTCAGCGTCAGGTTCTCGCCGGGCTGGGCGGTGCCGGTGGCGTTCTGGACCTCCACCGCCTTCTTGGCGAAGTCCGGGCGGATGTCACCGGAGGCTGCGGTCTCGGCCTGCACGTACTCCTGGAGGGCCTGGTTGTCCATGATGCCCAGGTCGACCTTGTTCTCCTGGCCCGTGGCGAAGCCCTCGTAACCGTCGGGGGCGGAGTTCTCGGTGCCCACCCAGGAGTCATCGGCGAGGAAGGACAGGGTGCCGATCGTGTACATCTCGTCTTGGTCCACCGGCTCGCCGGAGATCCAGATGCCGGTGACCTTGTCGTCCTGTGGCCGGGACTCGTCGTAGGTCCACGTGAGTTCCTCGGACCAGCCCAGGTGCAGGGTCTTGGCACCCTTCTGCCAGTTCTCCTCGAGCACCTGCTTGATGGAGGAGCCCGGAATGTCGAAGTAGGTCAGGGTGTTGCCGAACGGGGCGAGGTCCAGGATCTCGCCGAGGCTCACCTTGCCGACCATGTCGGCCGCCTTGTTGGGGAACTTGCCGCCGCCGGTCAGCTGGTCGACCAGCAGCTCGGCACGCAGGCCGCCGGAGTTGGTGACCCCGAGGTCCACCTCGGGGTTGCTCAGGGAGATGCGGTCCTTGAGAGCGTTGGCGACCCAGTTGCCCAGGGTGGTCTCTTGACGGCGGGTGCCGCCGGCGCGCCATTCACCGGACTCCTCGATGCGGGTCTGGTAGTCGGTGGTGATGGAGGAATCCATCTCGCCGATCACGGTGTTCTTCAGTTCCTCGAACTCGGCGACGGCGGCCTTCTCGGTCTCGTAGACGGCCTGCACCGTCTCGGTGGAGTCCGACACGAGGGTGTCCATGGCTTCCGGGTCGAAGGCGGGATTTGGGGCCTCGGTCATCGGGGTGGGGGTGCGCTCGATGAGTTCGGAGTCGTAGTCCACGACCTCTTTGGTCTCGGCGTCGATGGTCAGCTCCACGGCGGCCAGCAGGTTGCCGGATTGCCCGGCCTGTACCACGGGGCGCTCGGTCTCTCCGGCCGTGGTCTCGTAGTTGTAGGTCTGGTGCGTGTGACCGTTGAAGATCACGTCCACGGACTCATCGGTGCCGTTGACGATGGAGTCGAAGACCTCCGAGTTCTCCACCTCGGTGGCCAGGTCGCCGTTCCCGGAGGCGCCGTCGTGGTAGGAGGCCACGATCACGTCCGCGGTGCCGGCGGCCTCGATCTCCTCGGCGACGCCGTTGACGGCCTCGACCAGGTCGATGACCTCGTTGCCCTGCAGACCCGATCCCGTGGTGGTGGCATAGAGGTTGTTCGGGACGGCGCCGATCACGGCGACGTCAACGCCGTCGACCTCGAAGATCTCGTGGTCGGTGATGACCGGCTCCTGTGTTTCCGGGTCCACGAAGTTCGCAGCAAGGAAGTTGAAGTCGGCGATGTCGGACACGCGTCCGGTGAGGTCGTCCAGGCCCTTGTCGAACTCGTGGTTGCCGGCGGCGGACGCGGCGAGGCCCAGCTGGTTCATAATCTCGAGGGTGGGCTCGTCCTGCTGCACGTTCGACACGGAGGCCGAGGCGCCGATCAGGTCACCGGCGGCGGTGAGCAACGTGGAACCCTCGCCGTTGGCAGCCTCGAACGCCGTGCGGTAGCCGTCCACCGTGTGCGAGAAGAGGGTGCCGGAGTACTCCTCGGACAGTGCGCCGTGGAAGTCGTTGAAGCTGAGGATCGAGATCTTCTCGGTGCCCTCGGCTGCCGGCTCTGCGGCGGCCTGCACGGCCTCGTCAGAGGAGATGGAGGCGCCGGCCCCTGTGGAGTCCGGCGCGGGTGAAGTGGTGGTGGCGGAGGCTGGCAGTGCGACGGCCGGGGCGGCGACGAGCCCGGCGGTCAGTACACCTGCCAGCAAGGACTTCCTTGACTGCAGCGACATGTATTTCCCTCGTGATTCCCCTGAACGGTGCGAACCCGCCGGCGATGGGGATGGACCGGCGCTGGTCGACTTCCACTGAAGTGGCAGCACAGTCATCTGATCACCGCCGGGTGAAATTCCGGTAACAGTTGAGGGAACGGTACAGGGCAGGATCTGAGAAGGCCAGATCCAAGAAACCACGATGCCGTGGCGGCCGATTCGGGCTGCCACGGCGTCGTGGGTGGTGCAGGGCGGATGGTAAGGGATTCGAACCCTTGGCACGGGGTTACCGCACACTGGTTTTCAAGTTTGGGCGACCCCGGAATGGCGGGCTTCGGGCAGTCTCGGTGTGTCCCGACTTCCCCGGAATCACGCGGATTTGAGTCTGTCTCGTGTCTCCTCGTGCTGCGACGTTACTGCGCCTGTGGCCACAGAATGGCCACAGTCGGGACCGTAATTTTTCCGGGTCGCTCAGAGTGAGGGCGCGGTGGTCTCGTCGGAACGTGTCCCCGTACTCGGCATGGTGACGCTGGAAGGCCGGAAGTTTGGGCGCTCGCACGTTTCGGTTATCACCTGGGTCGGCTACTCCGGCTAGAGCGTGCGTACTCGTGCAAGGATCTCTCCGGTCGCCGGGGACCGATGTCGTGAGCCTGCGCTATGCGTTTCATTACATAGACTGCTATTGCTCTAGCCCCCACCCCGGAGACCATCATGCCTGATCAAGTACTCGATATTGCCCCAGGCGCGATCGTCGTCGTCAGGGATGAGCAGTGGCTGGTCTCCTCGGTGGAGCAGACTGCAGACGGCGACCTGCTGACGGTCCGGGGCGTCAGCGAGCTGGTTGAGGGCACCACCGCTCAGTTCTACACGAGCATCGACACGGTATCGACGACGGACCCGGCGAACACCCGCGTGGTCGCCGATGAGAGCTCACACTACGTCAAGTCCCGCTTGTGGCTGGAGTCCACGCTGCGCAAGACTTCCCTGCCCATCTCGGACCCACGTCCGGTGATGGCCTCGCAGGCGCTGGCGGACCCGCTCTCCTATCAGCGGGAGGCCGTAGAGAAGGCTCTGGAACCGGACCGGCTCCGCACTCGTCTCCTGATCGCCGATGCCGTTGGCCTGGGTAAGACTCTCGAGATCGGCATGATCCTTTCGGAACTGATGCGCCGCGGCCGGGGCCGCCGCATTCTGGTCGTTACCCCGCGCCATGTGCTGGAGCAGATGCAGCAAGAGATGTGGACACGGTTCGCCATACCGTTCGTCCGCCTGGACTCGGAGGGCGTGCAACAGGTCAGGCAGAAGCTGCCAGCCACACGAAACCCGTTCACGTTCTTCGAGAAGGTCATCATCTCAATCGACACGCTCAAGCAGGACCGCTTTGTCCACGACCTGCGGCGGCATCACTGGGACGCAGTGGTCATTGACGAGTCGCACAACGTGACCAACCAGTCCACGCAGAACAATCAGCTAGCCCACATCCTCGCGCCGAATACAGACGCCCTGATTCTGGCCTCGGCCACTCCGCACAACGGCCGCAACGAATCTTTCGCCCAGCTCCTGACCTTGCTGGAGCCCACGAGTGTGGGGGCCGACCGCAGCATCAGCACGGCAGCGGTCGCCCACCTCATGATCCGTCGTCACCGGTACTCGGAATCGGTTAAAAACGAGGTGGGAGACAAGTGGGCCGAGCGTAGACCGCCGCGGCACGTTCTCGCGATGCCCAGCACGGAGGAGCTGGCGGTCGCCCAGGAGATTGCCGCTACCTGGACGCACCCGCTGGGCTCAGCGCCGATCACCGGCGCGGGCTCCCGGCTCTTCCCCTGGACGCTGGCCAAGGCATTCCTCTCCTCCCCGGTGGCGCTGAAGGACACCATCACCGCCCGCCTGAGCACCCTTGAGGGCAACATGGCGGCCGGCCGCGAGCGAGAGGCCCTCGTCCGGCTCCTCGAGCTCAACGCCGCCTGCCTACCCTTGGGTGACAGTAGGCCGCGCTCCGGGAAGTACGAGGAGCTGCTAAACCAATTGAAGACCAAGAATATCGGGCCCCGCTCCTCGGAACGCGCGGTGATTTTCGCCGAGCGCGTGCCCACCTTAAAGTGGTTGCGCGAGAACCTGCTGCGGGACCTAAAGCTCAAGGAAAACCAAATCCGCATTCTGCATGGTGCCCTCACGGACGTGGAGCAGCAGGAGATCGTGGAGTCGTTCAAGCAGGCCTCGAACCCCGTCCGCGTGTTGGTCACGGGCGATGTGGCCTCCGAGGGTGTTAACCTGCACAAGCAGTGCCACGAGCTGATCCATTTCGACATTCCGTGGTCGCTGATCCGGATCGAGCAGCGCAACGGCCGCATCGACCGATACGGGCAGGAACATCCTCCGCAGATCACCACACTGCTGTTGGACCTGGCCGGAGTGGAGGGCTTCACGGGGGACGTGCGTGTCCTGACCCGCCTGGTCGAGCGTGAGCGGGAAGCCCACGAGAAACTCGGCGACGCCGCCTCGCTGATGGGCGAGTACTCGGGCAGAGCGGAGGAAGCCGCTATCATCGAGGTCCTGCGCGGCGCCAAGGACTTCGATGATGCGGTTCCCGCCCCGCAACAGGCCCTCGCCCAGCAGGACGACTGGGTCTCCTTCCTGCTCCAGGCCGATGCCCTGCACCGTCAGACGCAGGAGGAGGGAATCGCCGGAGCCCCCGCTCCCGCACACGCGGCCGGAGAGAAGGCTGAACCCGCCCGTACGGCCCTGTTCGGCTCAGACGTGGACTACCTGCTGGCTGGACTGACTGCGCACTACGGCGAACCGGGACGTGAACCCGCCCAAGGTGGCGTGGGGCTGCGAATCGAGCGCAACAACGCGGACCAGATCCAGGTAGTGTCCTTCGAACCGAGCGAGGATCTGCGCCAGCGCCTGGTGGCCCTGCCGCAGGCGTACCTCAAGGAACGCCAGGTGCTGGACCGCATGCAGTTGACCCCCGACCGCGTCACCGCCGAGGCACGGCTGCAAGCCGCGCTCAACGACACCAAAGGTAGCTCCTGGCCGGACACGCACTATCTCTCGCCGCTTCATCCCGTGCTGGACTGGGTCGCGGATCGGTCGCTGGCGCACCTGAGCCGCGAGGAGATCTTCGCGGTGCAGGCCGACGTTACGGCCCCCACCGTCGTGGTGCAGGGCATCGTGACTAACCGCCGAGGTCAGAACATCGCGGTGGCGCACTTGGCCGTCCGCTTAATGGGCGTGGTTCCTGTGCCGCAGGCCTATGACGACCCGTCCGAGCTATTCAGCGACTTGGGCCTGAACCCGGAGACCGTGGGCGTGCCGGTACAGGATCCACAGCAGTATGAACCGCTGATCCCCTCAGTGGTGGGAACGGCCCGGGCTTTCATGGAGGATGTCGTCACCTGCGGCGCCCGGCAGCAGGCAGAGGAGCGGGCACAAGCCTGGGTGGACCGCATGGACCGGTGGGAGGACGACGCCGAAGAGGGCTTGTTCAGGACGCAGCTGTTCCGCCGGTCCCGCTCCGCGGTGGAGGCGGAGCGCAGATTGGCGCGGGAGATGCTGCCGGACCGGACCTATGTACGTCCGCTACTCGTCGTCGTGCCCAAAGAAGGAGAGTGAGCTATGCCCGCAAACGATGCCCTCGTGGTGGTCAACGACTGGATCAGCGAGTACTACTTCACGGCCAATGAGACTTCCGGCACCTTCTTGACCGCGACCAAGAACCTGGTGAAGCAGTGGAAGGAGGACTCCGAGGAGTCCACGTCGGCGGAGAACCCGCTCGAGCGCTTCACGACTTCCCGGCAAGCGCTTCTCTCGCAGCTGATCGACCTGCACGCCCGCGGGCGGGACTTAGGCGAGTCCGCCACAGTCCAGCAGCGCCGTGAGGCCCTGGCCCGTCCGTCCGCGGAGGTTTCCGCTCGGATCCGAGCGATCCTCGGATTCGACTTGGCCCCCCAGCACGGTGACGAGGCGCTGCGCTGGTGTTCGGCGCTGGACATGGACGAACCCACCATCGCCTTGATCGATGCCGTGGCCGCCGAGACCCCGGAGGAGCTGCTGTCCAAGGAGAGTGGTCTGCTTACCGAGGACGTCCTCCTCCACCGCGGTGACGACGACGGAGATCCGCGCGACCCCATCTGCTCAGTAAGCGCGTTGCTGTCCGCCTTAGTCTCCAGGGAGCAACCGCCGCGCTACATGCTGGTACTGGCCGGCCGTACGGCGGTCCTCACCAGCGAGGACACCTGGCCGCAGGGTCGGTACCTGGCGATCGACCTGCAAACCGTGGCCGAGCGCGGTGACGCCCGCTCCGGTGGAGAAATCCAACGCATGTTGGCGTGCCTGTCAGCGACCTCCCTGGCGCCGGACCCGACTGGGACGATCTGGTGGGACGCCCGGCGCGAGGAGTCCGTGCGCAACGCGGTGGGCGTGTCCAAGGACCTGCGCGAGGGCGTGCGCGAATCCATCGAGATCATCGCCAATGAGGTGGTGGCGCGGCGCAAGGCACGAGGTCTGCCGCCGCTGCCGGACGGTCAGGCCCAGCCGTTAGCAGTGCAGTCGTTACGCTACCTCTACCGCATCCTGTTCCTGCTCTACGCGGAGGCCAGCCCGGAGTTGGGTGTAGTTCCCACGGGCGACCCGGAATACGAAGCCGGGTACTCGATGGACCGTCTGCGGGAGCTGACGCTCAAGAAGCTGACCACGCGTTCGGAGACCGGCACACACTTCTATGAATCTCTCCAGTTGCTCTTCGACCTCGTGGAGAGCGGGCATGCCGGGGAAAGAAGGTCGGATGGGACAAGCGACGACACCGCGCGCGAGGGCTTGATCTTCGAGGCATTGCGCTCGGATCTCTTCCGCCCGAACCGCACGGCGTTCATCAACGAGGTGCAGCTTGGCAACAAGGCGCTGCAGCAGGTGCTGAAGCGCCTGTTGCTGACTAAAGAGCGCCGTGGCCGGGAACGCGGTTTCATCAGTTACGTTGCACTGGGCATCAACCAGCTCGGTGCCGTATACGAGTCGTTGATGAGCTACACGGGTTCCTTTGCCAGTGGCACGCTCGTCGAGGTAGCTCGGCGGGGCGAGGCGTCGGACGGCTCGTGGGTGGTGCCGGAGGAGTGCCTGGACGACGACCTGCGCGAGCATCTGGTGCTGGTCCACGACGAGTTGGGCAGGGAAGTTCCCCGCACGTACCACCACGGCGAGTTCGTGTTCCGGCTCTCCGGGCGACAGCGGCAGCAGTCGGCCTCCTACTATTCCCCCGAAGTGCTCACTGAGTTCACTGTGCAACAAGGACTGACGGAGCTGCTGTCTGACAATCCGCCGGCTGAGGCAATTCTGGGCATGTCGGTGTGCGAGCCAGCGCTCGGCTCTGGTGCCTTCGCCATCGAGGCCGTCCGACAGCTGGCGAAGGCCTACCTGGAGAAGCGCCAGGAAGAGTTGGGACGAAAGATCGACCCCGAGGATTACCCCGTCGAGCTGCAGAGGACCAAGGCGTACATCGCCCTGCACAACGTCTACGGCGTGGATCTAAACCCCACTGCTGTGGAGTTAGCCGAGGTCTCCCTGTGGCTGGATACCATGGCCCGCGGGCTCAAGGCCCCGTGGTTCGGCCTGCGGCTGCGCGCTGGCAACTCGCTGATCGGTGCCCGTCACGCGGTCTACGACGCGGGCATGGTCCAGAAAGCTAGGCCGAAGGACCGCATGCAGACTCCGGCCCGTCACGTGCCGCTGGAGCACACCGTCGACGCCTCCACAAGTATCTTCCACTTTCTACTGCCCGCCGAGGGCTGGGGTGCAGCCGGCGCGAACAGCGAGATCAAGACGATCGCCCCCGCCCAGGCCAAGGCGCTGCGAGACTGGGCCTCGAGGGTCCAGAAGAAGCCGTCCAAGACGCAACTCACCGAGTTGCTGTCGTTGACCGAGCGCATCGACGACCTGTGGCAGCTGGCCCGTCGCCGCATGGTCGAGGCCGAGAAGCAATCCCGCCGCTCGATCGAGGTGTGGGGCGCTGAGCCCACGCCCGGCGGCGGCGTTACGCGCGAGGAGATCGAGGCCTCCCTGCGCGATTCCAGCTCCGCCTACCGCCGACTCCGCCTAGTCATGGACGCCTGGTGCGCCATGTGGTTCTGGCCAGTCACTCAAGACGCGGCTCACCCCGCTCCCCCCGAGCTCGACGAGTGGCTCACGATAATCCGACAGATCGTGGGGCAGAAGTTCGTCGGACGCCGCGGACGACAGTTTGAGCACTTCGGCCAGGACGACGCCGAGTGGGAGACGCTCGAAAACATTGAAGCGATGTTCCCGGCGGAGAACGCCGTCGACATCGACCACCTGCTCGAGGAGACCCCGTGGCTACGCGCCGCACAGGCGATCGCCAAAGAGCAGCGTTTCTTCCACTGGGAACTGGACTTCGCGGCGGTCTTCGCCCGCGGTGGCTTTGATCTCCAAGTCGGCAACCCGCCGTGGGTTAGACCGGCCTTGAATGTCGCCGCACTTTTGGGCGAGAGCGACCCATGGTGGGCACTCACCGACAAGCCCTCCGAGGCAGCCAAGAAGGAGCGTCGAAACCGGTCATTAGACATTCCCGGAGCAGCGGAGGTGTTGCTGCTCGGTGCACGGGATTCCACCGGGCTGGCCAAGTACGTTGGCGCCGTGAGCGAGTACCCGGAGCTCCAGGGCACCCAGCCCGATCTCTACCGCGCCTTCATGGCGCAGACGTGGCGTCACGCGTCGGGGCGAGGTCACACGGCTCTTATCCACCCCCCAACACATTTGACCGATGCCCGTGGCTACTCATTGCGACGCCACACCTATCGCCATCTGCGGCGACATTGGAACTTCCTAAACGAGCTCCTGTTGTTCGAAGAGGTCGACCACCACAAGCCCTACAGCGTCAATGTCTACGGGCAGGAAGAGCGTCCCGGATTTCTCAATGCCATCTCCATGTACCACCCCTCCACGGCCATTGGCTCGCTGGCGCACAACGGTGACGGCCCGGAGCCAGGGTTCAAGAATGAAGACGGCAAGTGGGATTTGCGTCCCCACGCGTCCCGCATCGAACACGTCAACTATGACGTGTTCAGCACCTGGCACACGTTGATGGAGTCCGGTTCCGCCGAGATCCCCGTGGAGGAAACTCGCATGGTCTTCACCATCAACCGTTCTGCAAGTGACGTGCTCCAACGTCTGACAGCGACGCCCACACTCGACGAATGCAATCCGCAGTTCAGCAGTGGCTGGCACGAAACGGGCGGTCGTCGCGACGGCTACTTCGAGACGCGATGGGGCAAGGCGGAGTCCTGGGACGACGTTATCCTGCAGGGCCCCAACTTCCACGTGGGCAATCCATTCTATGCATCCCGCAACGCGACCATGCGCGGCAACCAGGATTACTCGTCGGTGGACCTTGAAACCCTGCCCGTTGACGCTCTGCCGGTCACCGAGTACAAGCCGATCCACCAGACGGATGTCGACGGATCGGTGTCCATGGCCCGCTACGACCGCGCCTACGGTCTCTGGAAGATTCCAAACCCGCAACATGTAGGCGACACCGGGCAAATGCCGGTGCGTGACCATTTCCGCATCATGTGGCGCCGTATGGCCGCCACCACAGGTGAAAGAACTATGATTCCAGCAATTTTTCCTCCAGGAACAGGAACGATTGATGGAGTATCCAGCATTGGATTCCCGAGCGGCCCGACTACTCAAATTGCTCAGGCAGCCGCAAGCATGAGTTCCCTCATTACAGATTTCATGGTTCGGTCTACTGCTGGTAGCGATATCCGCATGACGGAAGTGGAGCGACTTCCTCGCATCCCCGAAGATCATCCGTTGGCCTCGGCCGCCATCCTCCGCATCCTGCGGCTGAGCTGCCTCACCGCGGCTTACGGATCGCTCTGGGAGGAGTGCTGGGATCCAGTCATGGCGCAGGACTTCTGGACAGGCGGCCGCGTGCGCCTGAATCGACCGGTCCTGGGGGACGTCGCCGGCATATGGACTGCCGGGACGCCGCTCCGCGTGGATGAGGACCGTCGTCGTGCCTTGGTGGAGATCGACGCGATAATGGCACACGTGACCGGAGTGCCGATCGACGAGCTGTGCACGATCTACCGGACCCAGTTTGGCGTGCTGTATAGATACGACCTTGGGGAGGACAAGCGCGCCAAGATCTATGACGACGACGGGCGGCTGATCCCTTCCGCAGTGCGCGCCGCGTGGAATAAAGCCGGGCGACCGGAGTTCGGTCTGCGCGAGATCGATCGGACATACACGAACCCGTCCGGCCGGGAAATTACCGCGTCGGAGCCATTCCGCATACTGGACCGCGAGGCAGACCTGCGGGAGGCCTACGCCGCCTTCGCCGAGCGCTTGGAAAGCGTGGGCGGCCGGGCATGAGCGAGCTGCTGCCCGCCCTGCAGGCGGAGGCGACCCAATCCGCGCTGGTCGAATACATCACCACGGCGATCGAGTTCTCGGACCAGTACGCAAGGGACGCTTTCAGCGCGTTCCTGACGGATCCGGACCACGGAATCTTCCGAGGCCCGTTCTTGCGTACCCGCCTTCCGTTCGAGGCAGATGCGAGCGAGCCGCCACTGGCGGTGCTGCCGACCGGGTTCCGGCCCTACGCGCACCAGGCCAAGGCATTCCGCCGGCTTACCACCTCGCCCGACGTTGCTGGGAAGCGGGATCGGGCCGGCCTGCGGGTTCCGGAGCCCACGATCGTCACCACCGGCACGGGCTCTGGTAAGACTGAGGCTTTTCTCTATCCGCTGCTGGACTACGCCGTACGGGCCAGGCAGCAGAGGGTGCACGGGATCAAGGCGATCATCCTCTACCCCATGAACGCCTTGGCCAACGATCAGGCGGGGCGTTTGGCGCGTATGATTCACGAGAACCCTGGGCTGCACGGTGTGACGGCTGCGCTGTATACGGGCGAGCACTCCGGCGCCCCGCGGACGGCGATGAGCGCGGACGGGCTGATCGAGGACCGGCACACCATCAGATCTTCCGTGCCGGACATTGTGCTAACCAACTACAAAATGCTGGACCAACTGCTACTCCGGAAGGCCGACCGTCCGTTGTGGGAGCTGTCCGCTGAATCGTTGCGCTACCTGGTGCTTGACGAGTTCCACACCTACAACGGTGCTCAAGGTACAGACGTGGCCCTGCTGATTCGGCGTCTGCGGCTGCTGCTGGAACGGTTGGCCCCGAATCGCTCCGTGGTCATCCCCGTGGCCACCTCCGCGACGCTCGGTGACGACCGGGATATCGCGCCCGTGGCCGAGTTTGCCACCACGATCTTCGGCACGACGTTCTCCACCGACGCCGTGGTCACCGAGCGACGTATGCAACAGACGACCCTGCAAGCGCAGGCGCACGGACGTCTAGATAGCTTCGACATGGAGGCTGAGGAACGACCGACCGCCGGACATCTGCAATCGGTTCTCGGCCTGCTTCCAGGCAGCACCGATGGCCTCCTTCCGGACCCCGGTGAGCTGACGGCCGCCGTCGTCGACGTCTTGTGGACCACCGCGGACGGCGAGCCCGTGTCAGAAACCAAGGCTGTCGACGATGCAGCCGTACGGGATCTGTTCCTCGCCCACCCGCTCGTGGGACAGTTCTTGGAGCGGACCACCGCGGCTACGACCGTGGCGGATCTCAGCCGAGCGCTGGTCCCCCACCTGGATCCGCTCCGCACCGGGGGTCGGTTCGTCGAGGCGCTGTGTGCGGCGCTTTCCCACGTGCGGTCGCGAGCCGAGCGCAACAGCTTCCCCAATATCGAAGTCCACCTGTGGACTCGGGAGGTCTCGCGCGTGGACCGGGCGACCTCGCCCGTGCCGGCCTTCGCATGGAGCGATGATCGCACCGTCCACGACGGCAGCTTCCTGCCCGCAGTCTACTGCCGCCACTGCGGCCGCTCTGGATGGGGCGTGGCGCTGACCGGCACCGACGACCTGATCGTTAAGCCCCAGCGGATCCGCCAGGAGCACGCACGCTACACGGGGCGGTTCCGCGCCCTGATCTCCGGCCCCGGAGCGGATCCAGCGGGCGACGACCGCCTGCGGTACCTGGACCCCGAGCGGCGGAGCCTGGATCCCCGCCCGCCATCGGAGGAGGCGGCCGACGTGGACAGCTTGCCCGTGCTGATGCACGTGGGGCTCGAGGCGGAGGGGGAATCAAAGGACGATACCTGTCCGGCGTGCCGGGAGAAGGACGGCATCCGGTTCGTAGGCGCCAGCACCGCGACGCTGCTGTCCGTGGCGTTGTCCAGTTTGTTCGGCACAGCGGGCTTGGATCCCAATGAGAAGAAATCACTGGTCTTCACCGACTCCGTCCAGGACGCCGCCCACCGATCAGGATTCGTGGAGGCACGCTCCCACTCGTTGGCCTTGCGCTCGGCCATCGAGTCCTCGTTGGACGACCAACCACTGCGGGTGCGGGAAATCGTCGAGCGGATGATGGTCGCCGCCGGCTCCCCGGAGGACCGGTACCGTCTGCTGCACCCGTCCATCGCGGAGAACTCCTCGGTCCGCGGATACTGGGAGGACTCCCAGCCCGCTCGGCAACGACGACGCGCACAGGAGCACGTCGCCAAGCGGCTCGAGTTCGACCTGGAGCTCGAGGCGGGTCTGGTCGGCTCCTACGGGCGTACCCTGGCCACCACGGGCACCGCGGCCGCCTCCGTGGAGGTCTCCGCGGAGGAAGCACTTGCGATCGGGCAGCGGGTGCTGGACCGGGCGGCGCAGCAGTTCAGCATCCACACCGTGAAGAACGACACGGTGGACGACCACCGGATCGAGATTTGGATTCGCGGTGTGCTCGAGCGTCTGCGGGCCGACGGCGCCATCGCGCACGAGTGGCTGATCCCGTACCGCAAGAAGGGTGGGATGCGCTACCAGATCTGGGGCGGCCGCCCGCAGAAGGACGTCATGCCGGCTTTTCCGCCTGGTCGGCGCTCACCCCATTTCCCGGCCACGGGAAAGCTAAAGGATAGGAGCGAATTGCGGGATCCCGGGAACCGGCAGAGCTGGTTCGCGGATTGGACCGCTCGGTGCCTCCATACGGACCGCCGTACTGCCGGGCATCTCATGAAGCCGCTGTTCGCGGCGCTGACCCGGGCCGGTCTCACGGACACCGTCCCTGTCACCGAGCACGGGCGCACCAGCGCCGAGAGCTACGGCCTGGAGCCGGAGCGGGTAGTCATGGCCCGCGTCTCGGCCGAGACGCGCGTGCTGCGCTGCACCTCCTGTGGCGAGACCGTCACCGGGATCCCTCAGGCCCTAGACATTTTCTCCGAGGGCCCGTGCACGGCCTACCGCTGCACCGGCCGGCTGCAGTGGGCGGATCTGCAGCAGAGCTACTACCGCAGTCTCTACACCGGGGACATGCGCAGGGTGATCGCCCGTGAGCACACCTCTCTACTCCCGACCGACACTCGTCTGGAGTATGAAAACGCCTTCAAGGCGAGGGATTCCCCGCCCGGCGCGCCCAATGTCCTGGTGGCTACGCCCACGCTCGAGATGGGCATCGACATCGGTGACCTCTCGACCGTCATCCTGGCCTCCATCCCGGACACCGTGGCCTCCTATCTGCAACGCGTGGGGCGTGCCGGGCGCCTGACCGGGAATTCTTTGGACCTTGCGTTCATGTCCACGCGCGGCAGGGGCTCCGCGTACATCGAGCCCGAGTTCATGGTCAACGGCTCCGTGCGCCCGCCGGCGGCCTACCTGTCCGCGGAGGAAATCCTCCACCGTCAGTACATCGCCTTCCTCATGGATCGGATGGCTGGGGACGATGACATGCCCGTACCGGCCCGCGGCGCGTCCGTCATGCGCTCCAGCGACTCCGGGACCTTCCTAGGTGAGATGCTCGCCGATGCACGCGCCCATTCCCAGGATCGGCTTGACGAGTTCCTCTCGGACTACGATACGGCCGAGGACCCCCGTCGAGGGATCACCCGGGAGGCTGCGGACGCCCTGCGCCAATGGGCCACCTGGACGGACGATGATGCCAGCGGACTCCAGTCAGTCGTCAGCAAGGCCGTACAACGGTGGCGGCACGAGAAGGACGCCCTGCGGCACCGTCGCCAGCGGATCGCTCGGCTGCTGCGGGACATCGCCGAGGGCAAGATCGTTATCACCGCCGACGACGACTCGACAGCCCAGCAGCTTAGAGGGCAGCAGGAGCTGCTCGACCACCAGGAGCGCAAACTCGGGGAAGTCGAAGATGCCGAGGCCCGCGCGCGGGAAGAGAAGCGCCTCACCGGCAGTCAATTTCGGTTGCGCGCCGAAGAATCCCAGATGAGTCACGAGCACTGGATCGGTGTGCTCGAACGCTTCGGGTTACTGCCTAACTTCACGCTCTTCGACGACGCCGTAAGGTTAGACGTCACACTGATCTACCAGGACGATGACAACCAGTGGCAGCACATCCCTGCCGACTACGAACGCTCGGGTTTCACCGCGCTCACTGAGTTGGCGCCCGGCAACCACTTCTACGCTGGCGGCCATGAGCTCACAATTGATGCCGTGGACCTCGGCACTGACGGCGCCGGAGTACGCCGCTTGGCGTTCTGCCCTGACTGCGGGTCCAGCCATGAGGTTTCCGTCGCCGAGCGGCTCACCACCTGTCCCAAGTGTCGGCACCCTGGCATCGCCGACGAGGGACAGCACCTGCACGTGGTCGAGCTGAACAAGGTGTATTCGACCATGGAGTTGCACCGGGCCAAGATCGGCGACTCCTCTGACGACCGCACAAGCCTGCACTTCGAGACCCTAACCGTGCCCGATTTTACGGACGCCGAGACTCGGGCTCGCTGGTCCATCGAGGGCACCGGCGTGGGCGTGGCGTTCCGCCGCGGGACCCGGTTGACTCGACTCAACGTGGGCCGCCCGCGGGAAGGCGCCCCGGAGACCGTGCTGGCCGGGCAGAAGCAGCGCATCGGCGGCTTCACGATCTGTGCCGAATGCGGACACCTGAACGAGGATCTGCAGACCAACACGCCTCAGAACCACCAGGCCTGGTGCTCTCAGCGCCGGGCCGAGCAGCCCGAGTCGGCCACGGTTGTACTCTCGCGGGAGCTCGTCACTGAAACCGTGGTGATCAGCTTGCCGCCGTCCATCGGCGAGGACAGCTCAGGGCTTTCACTGTGGAGCTTCTACGCCGCGCTAATGCTGGGACTGCGCGAACGCTTCGGCGGGGAGGTCAGCCACTTGCGGATGGAGACCATCCCGGACACCAGCCGCCAGAACGCCCCTTCCCTGTTGCTTTACGATTCCGTGCCTGGCGGCACCGGTTACCTGGCCGAGTTCGCTTCTCCTGAATCGCTGTGGGAGTTGTTCCACGCCGCGCTGCGGCGCTTGGCCGAGTGCCCCTGCCGGCACGAGGAGCGGTTCGCGTGCTTCCGGTGCCTCATGCCCCACGTGCGCGCGTCCCACCGGGAGAGCCTCAGCCGGGCCCGCGCCGTCGAGATTCTCACCACGGTGCTAAACTCCACCAACCCTACGGCGGACATGACTTGGCGCATCACTGACGGGGACGCGCCCGCCGAAGAGGACTTCGAGTCCCAGCTGGAGAAGCGATTCCGCCGCGTCTTCCGCGCGGCCGTGGCCGAGATCCCTGGCGCCCGAGTGACGGACACGGTCAGCGACGGCGGCGATGGCTTTTCCGCCGTCGTCGGGGACGTCAAGTACACCTACACCCCTCAGGTCACTCTGGGGCATACTCAGCCCGACGCTCTCCTCAGCTGGTCGGGCCAGCCCGGTGTCCGCGGCGTCGCCATCTACCTGGACGGCAAGGCCTACCACGCCACTGTGCAGCACAACCGGCTCGGCGAGGACGCGCAGAAGCGAGCGGCGCTGCGCGACCAGGGATACCTCGTCTTCGCAGTGACGGACCGCGACTTGACTGCCTTCGAGGCCCAGCGCCGTGGCGACTCAGCCGCGGAGAACGTGCTCGACGATCTCATGGCCCCCCAGTTCGCGGATGCCGTGATGTCAAGGGGGCTCATCGACGCCGGGGACCGCCACTACCTGACTGCGAACCCCGTTGAGCAACTGCTGGAACTGCTCCAAAGAACCGGTCGTGATCCCCTTAAGCGGCAACGCGCGGTCTCCCAGTACCTGAACCTGCTGCTGTTTGACGGCAAGCCCGAAGCGGTCAGCACCGAGGATCTGGGCGGCCACGCGCTCTCCGTCGTCGAGGCGCCCGTGCAAGGGCCGCTGCCCCCTGCCCCGGAGGGACCGAACCCCGGAGGCTTCATCCGCCGCTCCGGTCCGTTGACGGTCCTCGGTACGATTTCACCGCCGCCTAACTGGTTGGCAATTGTGCTCGATGACCGGGAGGACGCTCTGCGTTCCGAGGACTTCGACCTCGCGTGGCGGAGATGGCTCGCGCTGGCCAATCTGCGCCAAGAGCTGCATTCGGCCTCTACCACGCTGATCGAGACGTGGAGCTCGCTGCCGGAGTGGATTGATGAGCACACGGTCGAACAGGACTCGTGGGTGGACTTCCTGGTCCAGGCAGGGCAGCAGCCCCGTGCTGGCTCGGAGAACGCGCCGCCAAGGTCTGCTGACGCCGTGGATGTAGTGCCGGTCTCCAACACAATCCGGCTGGGCTCCGCTTGGATAGCGCTTATAGAGGATGCTCTCACTCCCGCGGAGCGGCACATGCTTGAGGCCGCCGGGCGTCAGGGTATGCCCCTGCCCGAGGTCGGCGAGGAGTTTGCCGGGATCCCGATAGATTTGGCTTGGCCTGACCTGGGCATCGCATGGCTCAGCGAGGCGTCTCTCGCCGAAGAACTCACCCGCAACGCTCCCGGTGAGTGGACCGTGCTCGACCCGGACGTGCAGAGCGCCCAGCAGGCCCTCCGGGAGTTCCTGCAGACCGAAAAGCGAGAGATGGTGGACCCGTGACCGCCCAACACAAGCAGCTCCTTATGGACCGCGGCTTCCCGTCGAGCTACGACCGGTCGATCGCCGGCAGGGTCACTGCGACCATCGAAAAGCTCTTTAAGGGCACCAGCACCAACGGCCTGCACGTCGAGCCGATCCAGAACTGCGCCGACAAGCGTGTCCGCACTGCTCGTGTCGACGACTTCCACCGCATGGTGCTCTTTGACCTGGGCAGCTGGTTACTGCTTTACGGTGTCTACCCGCACGACGATGCCTACGTCGTCGCCGCCAAGGCCTACGCCCGCGTGAATCCCACCAGCGGCGCGGCGGAGATCCGCCAGTCCGAGGGCGCCGACGGCAATACAAGAGGCCGGTACACCGATTCCGAGCTCAAGGCGCTCGTCGAGGCACGGGCCGCCGAGTTGCTCGTAGAGCGGCAAGGCAGCCAGGAATCACCGGTCGCGGTAGAGCAAGAGATGCCTGAGCCGGCATGGCCGAGCGCCAATCCCTTAGCCGATTATGCGGCGGAGCAGCTGACCGGCCGGCTCGGCATCGACGGCCCCGTGGCCGAGTACGCCGTGAACGCTCCTTCCGATGAGGAGCTGCTGACCGTCCTGGGGCGTGTGGGCGGTTGGCAGGCCGATGCGCTCATGGATCTTGCCAGCGGCACGTCTCTCGAGGAGGTGCGTTCGTCGTATGCCATCGCTGACGGTGACAAGTCGACCGGCGGCACCGCGATCGGTGTGCCCTCCGCAACCGAGGCCGTGGTCCGCGCCGCAACCGACGAGCGTGCCGCTTCCCAGTTCCACCTCATCGAAGACGACGAGGCACTCGCGAGGGCTCTGACCAACGGAAACTTCGACGCCTGGCGTCTGTTCCTGCACCCCGACCAGCAGAAGTACGTGGACAAGGAGACGTCCGGGCCGTTCCGGCTTTCCGGTGGCGCTGGCACCGGTAAGACAGTCGTCCTGGTGCACCGGGCCGTACGCCTAGCCCGGCAGCGACCGGATGCCCGGATCTTGGTCGTGTCTTTCACACGGAACCTCGTGGAGATGATCCACGAGCAGATCCGCTCCTTAGGGCCCGACGTCCGCATGGCAGAGAGCTTGGGCCGCCCCGGCATCAGCGTGCTCACCCTCGACCAAGTGGCCCATCGCGTGCTCGACGACGGTGCCCGTTCCGGGCGTCTTCCCGCCGCCATGGAGGCCGTGCTCGGGTGGGGCATTCGGCGCGTGCCCGAATACCGCAGTACTGGTGCCTATGGAGCCAGTCCCTGGGGTGAGGCGATCGAGGCCGCCGGCGGCGCCCTGCCCGAGAACCTGCGCAGCGTGCACTTCTTCCAGTCGGAATACCAGGAGGTCGTGCTGCCGGGAGGGAATACGAAGGAGATCGACTACCTCCGCGCTCCCCGGACGGGCCGAGGGTCCCGCCTGGGCCGCAACCAGCGCCGCGCCGTCTGGCAGGCCGTCACTCAATACCGTGATGACGGCCTGGTCGCCCAGGCAATCGACTGGGACGAGGCCGCAACGGTCGCAGCCGAACTGCTCACCATCGAAAAGGGCACTCTTCCGGCCGACCACGTCCTCATCGACGAGGGGCAGGACTTCACGCCTGCGCGGTGGCTGCTGGCCCGGGCGGTCGTGGCCGAGGGACCTGACGACCTGTTCATCGCGGAAGACTCGAACCAACGCATCTACGGCAACCGCATCGTGCTCGGACACTACGGCATCAGGATCGTGGGTCGATCCCGCCGCCTCCGCCTGAATTACCGCACGACCGAGCAGAACTTGCAGTTGGCCTTGAAGGTGCTTACCGGGGGTTCCTACGACCTCGACGAGGCCGAGGGCGACCATCCGGAGCGCCCCATCGAGCGCGATAGCGACCGCTACATCTCCAGCCGAAGCGGTCCTCGGCCGCTTCTTCTTCCGGCCCCGGATCTGGCCCAGGAGTACGGCCTGGTGGCCGGCCTGCTGAAGACCTGGATCACCGAAGTGGAAGAGGTCGGGCTGAAAGCCGGCACACTCGGTATCCTCACCCGCACCAAGAGGGAGCGCGACGACTTTGTGCGGGCCATGGGTGAGCGCGGCGTCGCCGTCGCGCCGGTGGACAAACAGGATGTCCCGGACTCCACACCGGCGGTCATGACGCTGCATCGGGCCAAGGGCACCGAGTTCTCCCGCGTGGTGCTCTTCGGTGTCAGCGAGAGCTCGATCCCCAAGTTCTTCGACGGCAGCACTTATGACGAGCAGGCCCGCGAGCAGAGCGGTCTGCGGGAACGATCGCTCCTCTACGTGGGTGCCACCCGCGCGCGCGACATGTTGGCGATCTCGTGGAACAAGGAGGCCAGCCCCTATCTGCCAACCGTTGGTTGACGGCTTGCGCCAGACGTTTGGATCGCTCGGTGACGTACGCCGATCACGGACGGCAGTACTGCATGGATTTTCTCGGCGCGGCGAGTCCGGCCACAAATCAATGGACCGAATCCGCACCTCAGCCGCGGTAGCGCTGCTCTCAAATGTCCCCGAGCGTGTGGGAAAAATGACGGCGGACAGGCTGTGTCGAGAACGTGTGAGTGGAACTGGACGCCCTATGGTGACTCTTTCACGTCGTCTTACTCGGCCCGTCGACTCGCCACTGGTGCCGCTGCGGCAACGGTGCAACCCAGCTCGGGGCCGCGCTTTGTAGAAATGGGCAACCGGGCGTCTTCAGGATCGGCCATGCGAGTCAGCGGGCCAATACATGGTTCACTCTCGGTCACCGTCAGCCTGAACCTCGGTGAGATCGCAGCCGGATGACTCAGACGTCCCAGTCTGCGCGAAGTGCCGGAACACCAGATCAGTCGTCACACCTCTGGCACCAAGTTGCACTCCGTCTCGTATTATCCGCGACGGTGTAACAGGTGCCCGTTATGATAGGACCCATAACCAAGGCCCGTCGAGCGGTCGACCCGGGCTTACTACGCAGACCGCTGCACGCAAGCTGCGTACATGGAACATCGCCGGACAGGGTGGGAGCAGGATCAGCTGATGAACCATTCGGTAGGTGGAGCGGCAGCTACGGCCGACAGGTCCAGGGTGCCGTATACCCTCCCGTCTCGAGACGGGCCATCGAACGGGGAATACGGGACGCCCCTAGTGGCGTGCCTACGTTCATTCATGTTGGCTGCGGGTGTGTCCGGTGAGCGTTCGCACTTGACCCGACGAAAAGTCATGAAAATGCTAAAAGTGTCGTCGTGAAATACTCAGCGACGCTTACGCTTTGAAGGCTATTTTCCCAGCGTCACCCCGCTGTCTAAGCTTCACCCAAAATTGCAGCGACGACCAATTGGATCAATCCGACCAGTGCGGCAACGTATAGGACTAGTTTGGGCAGGACAGCGGGCACTCGGTGAGGAGCCTGCGTGTGGAAGATATCGAAGATAGCAGCCATGATGCCCACGAACGCAAAGGGCAGGCCAAGCCAAGCGCCAGCTGCCTCGTAGCCGAGATTGATTCCTAAAATGGGCGGCACTCCCCCTAGGACATGGCCCATTAAGATAATGGCTCCCCCGAACACGGCAAAAGTTGCCACTCCCCACCACCAGCTCATCTTTGCGACTGGCTTAGGCGTTGCGTCGATAAAGGCCTGTTTGGCGCTATCCAGCTCGGATGCGGCTCTTTCTAGGTCCTGTACTGCTCTCTGCAGATGAAGAACTGACGGCCGCGGGCGAAACAGAAAAAAACCCATTAGTGCTAGATCTACTTTCGTTGTGCAACCGTCAGGTTTATAGTCCTGCCGGATCAAGGCGTCTTATGAACTCCTAGTGTCCCGGATGCGCTGCCTTCGACCAGGGATTCACCGTGGGTGTCGACCAGTGGGCGCAGAGTCAGTTGAAATCGGTCTGGATCTGCTCCTCACACCAAAGTGGCCCCGATTTGGTGCCCCTTGTTTTCGCATTTGAACGCGAGCGATCACGACGTAGACGATCGGATTGCAAAGTTCTGCCTCGAGGAAGCACAGAGGGGCACAGCCGTGGGGCTCTTAAGATAACCGGATGGTAGAAGAGAAGCCGCCCTTAAAACTACTCGTGGAGCCTGACGAGTACCTGTGCACATGGCTACTGCCTGGCCTTGGCGAGGTCGAAAGCGAGTGCGCCGGGGCTCTTGATCTCCAGGGGGATCGTCCCCCCACTGGTTCGGTTCACGGAGACCTCCCGATTCGTTGGACCGAGACTGATGCGGGGCGGCGTAGTGCCGGCTTCCCTCAGGAAGTCCAGCTGCCCCATCTACGTGCTCGTCTCGCCAATGGTTACGACGTGGACCTGGTCGATGTCTCGATCACTTATTGGTCTGCGGAGCATGGCCGCATCAACGCGGGCTCGGCCACTGTTGGCGTGCCCTCGGGGTCCCAAGGATTCGGTTGGAACTTCGGTGGGGATCCGCGGGATGAGGAGCAAGCAGCTAACCAATCCGTGGTCCCGACCTACACGCGTGTGACCGCGCAGGTTGGCGCGCTCGATGCAGTTGCAGGCGCCTCGCCCTTCTCAGGGTGGACGTTTCCGAAAGATAGCGAGGCTCGACACCTGGCCGGTGAGTGGACCGTGTCTGGCAATCCTGAATCGTCTCAGGAGTGGAGAGATGACGATGTCACCGTTTTGCTGGAGTACGTTGCAGGCGTCAGCATCGGTAACCCATATGCGTTCAGGTTCGTCGTGAGCCCGGTCGTGCGGATCGAGTCGCGAGAGGCACTCTCGGTGCGCGAATGGGTGGACCGGTGGATCGTTCCTCTTCGACGTATCGCTTCGATCGCAACGGGGGATGCGCAACCGCTGACCTATCTGGCGGTCCATCCGACCAGCGGTGATGTACGCGGTACACGGAAACACCGTGGTCGCCAGGTCTACGGGTCCGGAATCACGCAGAAGCCGTATCAGTCCGACCAAACATCGGTGCGCAAGGCTTCGACATCAGTGCATATCGCCGTCGATGGCCTATCCCTGCTCGACATGATCAGACGTTGGCAAAAACTTGAAGACGATCACCATCCGCTCATCGAGACCTACGGGGCGATGCTATCGGCGACCGACGAGCACCCCCGCTCCCGCTTCCTTTTACTGATACAGGCATTGGAGGGGCTGCACGGGCATGAGACCGCTGCTGCTTACGCCGAGCGAAAGGAACGTCACACCGAGGAACGCAAGGCGCTGATCGAGGCGCTCAAGGGTGCCGACACTTTGGATTCTCGTCAATTGAAATTCGTCAAGAGGAACTTGGCCAAGCAGCCGCTGCGCGGGCTCGACGAAGCGCTGCGCCACCTGCTGGGGAGATTGCCTGTGGATCTGACTCCGCGTCTATCCGACTGCAATCTGTTGGCGGAGTACCTGTCCGAGGCCCAGGGCCCAGAGATACAGCGCGTCGCATACGCGCTGAGTCGAGTCCGCAATGATCTGGCACACGGCAACAAGGGCTTCGACGCTTACGACCTCAATGAGGCGGTTCGGGTGCTCGAGCGCATCGTGCGCGCACAGGCTCTGCGCCTCTTGGGATGTCCGGACTCTGTCCTAGAGCGCGTCTGCGATCTGGACCGGTAACGGTGCAAGCAGTGAAGTCACCCTTCGCGTCATCGGCACGCGATCACGTCGGAATCGAGCCCCTTGGAGCTTTTTTTATGTAGATCGCGACGGAGATCTCTGTGTGCACGTTCCCCTTGTCGATCCGCTTGCGGGCAAGAACTGTCACACACGCCGCGTTCGCCTGCCTAAAGGAGGCGGGACCGTACGCCGTTCCTCGGCCGGGCACCGGTATCCTTCTGGATCCGCGTTCCCATTAGTCGCTACGTGCTGACTAGTCTGGCCTGAATGCTATGGGCGAAGGGACTGGTCGATGAAGGCTGATGCGTTAAACCCGCGGGAGTTGTTCGGAACCACCGTGCATTACGAGATTCCGGCATTTCAGCGTCCTTACGTCTGGACGCGGGAGGAACAGTGGCAACCCCTGTGGCAGGACGTGCGACGCATAGCTGAGAAGGTTATCCGCGCCGAAAATGATGAAGCAGCACTCGACGGGCTGGGTGGGCACTTCCTGGGGGCTGTGGTGTTCAAACTCAAGTCCGCGGCTGCTGGAGACGTGACGCGCCAGTCGGTCATCGATGGCCAACAACGCAGCACCACGTTGCAGATCATGCTCGATGCCGTTCACGAGGCTATCTTCGAGCGAGGCCACGAGGAGGAAGCGGAGGCCATCGAAGAACTGATTCTCAACCAGGCCAAGCGCTTTGCCGGCAAGCCGGAACGGTTTAAGCTCTGGCCGTCGCGGGCGGACCGGGTGGCCTTCGAATCCGCCATGGACGGCAAGGAACCGCCCCCGGGCGAGCATCTAATTGTTGAGGCTCATGGCTTCTTCCGTACCGAAGTCGGCAAGTGGCTCGACGGCGTTCTCGACGAGGGAGAGGATGTCGTAGGCGACCAGAAGGCGCGCGTCTCGGCCTTGGCCGACGTGGTCCAGTCTCGGCTCTATGTTGTCGCGATCAACTTGGCCGGCCATGACGACGACCAGGTCATTTTCGAGACCCTCAACGACCGGGGAACCCCGCTGCTGAAGGCCGACCTGATTAAAAACTGGATCTTCCAGATCGGCGAGCAGGTCCACGCCGATGTGGAGTCCTGGCCGGAGCAGTACTGGGCCGACTTCGACGAGGCCTGGTGGAGGGATGAGATCACCCAGGGGCGGCACACTCGTTCCCGGATCGATATCTTCCTGCAGTACTGGTTGACGATGCGCCGGCGCGAGGAGGTCCTGACCGACGAGGTCTTCCGCGTGTTTGTTGCCTATGCGAAGCCGTTGATGGCCGATGCCGCATCGGCCGAGAGGCTGCTCGGTGAGCTCCGTCAGGACGCCGATACCTTCCGGAACTTCGCCCAGCTGTCCAAGGACACGGTCGAAGGCAGGTTCTACGGGCGTGTGGTCGAAGCCCTGGAGCAGGCCTCGACGACGCCGCTACTGTTGTGGATGCTGTCGAAGAACCACAAGGTGCCCGGGGATCAGATCGCTATCGCCCTGGGCGCGTTGGAGAGTTGGGTGGTGCGGCGCACTTTGTTGCGCAGCACGATGAAGGATGTTAACAAGATGATGGTTGCCGTCTTGGCGACCCTCGAGGGGACTCCCGTCGAGAATGTGGGAGTGGCTGTCCGTGACTACCTGGTCGGGCAGTCCTCCGATGCACGTTTATGGCCTACCGATGCCGAGATGCTGGAAGGGCTGCCGACGACCAGGCTGTATGGCAACGTCCGTCAGTCCCGGCTCCGGGTCGTCCTGGAAGCCATCGAGCTCCAGATGCGCACTCAGCGCCACGAAGCGGTTACCGTCCCGCCCAAGCTGTCGGTGGAGCATGTCATGCCGCAAGCCTGGCGAAGTCACTGGGATCCCGAGCCCAGGCTCCCCGTCGAGGAAGCAGCTGAACGCGACAAGCTCGTCAACACCCTCGGTAATCTCACACTGGTTACCTCTGAGCTCAATGGCACGTTGTCGCATCGGCCTTGGACTGATGCGGAGACCGCCGGGCTGAAGACCACGGGCGGGAACCGGGGGCTTGGAAAGCGATCCTTGCTCAACAAATACAGCGTGTTGCTCCTGAGCCGGGACATCATCGATGACCACCCCGCTGGCTGGACAGAAGCCGACATTCGCACCCGATCGGTCAGACTCACGGAGCTCCTTTGTCGGGTTTGGCCTCATCCGGGACGGGAGGTGAAGACGATCCATGGGTAATCCCCACGGCAAACCCCCTCGCAGCGATGAGGCAATCGCCTTCGCCGTCGTTGGCCAGGTCCTCGGGATCAGCGTGGAGCACGCCGATGCCGGAAGTGGGGACGGCATGGTGGACGGGCTCTGGACTTATCCGGATGGTCGCCGGGCCGCCCTCGAAGTCACCGCAGGTGAGGCCTCTAAGGAGATCGGTGCCGAAGTGCGTGCCCGGCGTCGCGGTGAGACTACCCATCACAGCGGCTCCGTCAACCTGAACAAGCTTGTAGAGCTACTGTCGAAGCGACTTGCCGAACCATGGATGGAACCAAACCTGAATAAACTACGCGCAGTGAACGCCGCTGAAACTCACCTTTACCTCTGGGGGCGAGGTAAAGACGACGACTTCCTGTACTCGACCCTCGCCGACGCCTTGCCCTCAACCCCGATGGCATTGCCAGCGGGGCTCACCGACCTTTGGCTGGACGCCTATGTATTCCGTGGCGAAGGCACACTGAGGAACGTGACGGTGGTGCGCTACAACATCGCCCAAGGATGGTCCATCCATCGAGCCGTATACGACGAAGCGATTCTCCCGATGGCCAACTGAAATGCCGATGGGCCTCACCCACGATCTACAGAGGACCGGAGAAGAAAAGACGCGGAAGACGATCCCTCGCCGGGCCGGTCCTGGAGAACTGTGTCTTGGCCATCGTCGGACCGGGAGGGGTTCCTCGTACGGGGCGAGCTGAGTTGCCTGGCGCGCGTTCACGCGGCTGAGCGCATCCTTCCGCTCGTGGCGGCGCTTTCGCCCCGACGGGCTGTGGTCGGGCATAGTGTGCTCATGGCTAAGAAGGACAGAACGGAAGTCGTGCAGCAGGCACGAGCGGCTCTAATTGTTGCCGCGATGCGGCGCTCCATCGTGACCTACAAGGAGCTCGGGAAGGCCCTCGGCATCGACGGCATCGCGCTACGCAACGAGATGCGCCACATCCTCGACGCCCTGTCCGCCGACTGCGAGTTTCGCAACGAGCATTCGCTTGCCGCCCTGGTCGTTAATCAAAGCACGGGCGCACCTGGTCAAGGCTGGCAGGACGGGGACAGGCCGTGGCATGCGGAGGTCCAAGCCGTCTTCCGACATTGGGCTTCCTAGAAGCGAGCAATTGAGCGTGATTGGTGCCCACGGGAGACGCAAATGACGCGATCATCGCGCTGGGTGTGCCCGGCAGCTCAGTGTCTCGGTGACCACCGGGTAGGTATCGTTTTTCCGTAGGTTCGGTCAATGCCGAGACATGCCGGTTGACCGAGGGCAGTTTCCCTCTTGTGGTGTTGCGGCCCGTAGCGAGAGGTTACGCTTACGCCCCCTGCGGCAGCCGCTCTAGCCTCTTGGGAGCATGTCCTTGATTGTCAGTTTCGGCCGCCCATGGGATCCGTCCTCGTACCCTTCCACATGTCCGGCCAGCTGCGCGTAGGCGGTCAGGTCGTCCACGTCCTCCCGCCGGGACATTTGCTTCCCAGCGTCCATGTGCCCTTTCTCGTATCCGTAGCGGTAGGCGTGCCGGACGCCCGACGTCTCCAGTTCTGTCCGTAGCTTCTCGGCTTGCTCTTCCGAGGCCGCGAGGGAGGACACCAGCTGGCCGTTTGACCGCACCACTCCCTCCCATATGGTGGCGTACTGCTCCGCGTCTCTGGCCGCCTCTGCCGCCCTTGACTCGGCGCCCTGCAGCTGGAGCTCTAACAGGCGCCGGTCGTCCTCTAGGGACCGGAGCTGTGCCCGCAGCTGGTCCACTTCGGATCCCTGGAGGACGGACCGGCGTCGGGCCCGGTACGCCGCTTGGCGGTGTGCGTCGGAGCAGTACCGGCGGCCCATGGACGGGTCGGGCAATGGCTCGTCACACCACGCGCAGCGGACGGCGAGAGGACGACGGGGAGAGGAGCGGCGGGCCTTGGCCATGGGGTCCTTCCGTAACGGGCACCCGTTACACCGTCGCGGACAAAACGAGACGGAGTGCACCTTGGTGCCAGACGTGTGCTGAATAATCTTGGTGTTGGTGGTGCCTGCTAAAAGTAGGGCCGCAGGTCCGGCTTTTAGGGGCAGGGCTGGGAGTCATGTTCGGGGCGTCGGTCGGTGCCTTCTGAGGTCTGGTGACTAGATGCCTGTGGGGGTCTACAGGGTGATGAGCAGCATCAGCAGAAGCCAGCCGAGCAGTACGACGACGGCCAGCACGGACAGCACGACCCGCCCCCGGGCATTGGACGCCCACCCGGGCACGCGGCTTGTCACAGCATCGGGCAGGTTGGCGTCCACGGACTGACGGACCCATACCCTGCGGGCCCTACGGATGCGACGGCCAGAGACCCGTAGGGACCGACGGAACCGGCGGAGCATCACAGGCCCCCGGGGAACAGCTGGTCATGGTCCATGGCGGGCCGGCCTTGGTATTCGAAGGTCCACGCCGCCGCCCGCGAGAGTTCCCGGAGCCGAGCCCAGTACTGGCGGACGGTGTTGAACGGCGACCCGGTGGCCTTGGCCAGCGTGTGCGCATCCACCGCGGTGACGCCACCGGCCCTCTGCGCTGTGCTGAGATATGCCGGAGCATGCCGGCCGATCGCGCTGGGCACACTGGCCACCGTGGCGACTATGGACGGGGTCCGGTCGGTGGAGTCCAGAGCTGCGCGGACGACCTGGGCCAAGGCGATGACGTCCCGAGAGGATGCCCGGAGGGCATTGGCTGAGATGCCGAGGTCTGTGCTGGCCGCCGTGGTGTCTCCGTCGTAGATCAGGTGCAGGCGCAGGAAGGTCTGGACCCGTCCCTCGTCCATTCCGAGCGCGTTCTGGACGAGGTGTAGGACTTCGAGCACGTGCCGGAGTTCGTCGGCGTCGTCCACGCGCCTGGTGTCGTCGTCCACGCTGCCGCCGAAGTGTGGGTCTCCTCGAGTAGCGGTGATGGCTTCGAGGCTGTCAGCTTTGCCTCCGTTGCATTGTGATCCGTTGTTCGCGGTCTTCCGGTAGTAGTCATGGGCTCGGCGTCGGGCCACTACGCGGCATAGCGTGGGCCAGTCGCCGCGGGTCGGGTCGAACCTCACGCTCTGAAGGGACAGCCAGGTCTCTTGCAACAGGGCGTCGATGTCTTGGATGGGTCCGCCGTACTGGCGGACCATGGCAGCGACGACGGGGCGGAGATTGTTGAGGTCTACCTGCATTGTGTTCATCGGGTGGTCTCCTGCAGGACGGCGTGACTGTGCCGGTGGGCCCACAGAAGCCCCAAGGCGCTCAGAAGCCACTGCGGCGCGTCCGGCTGCACGATCTGCGGCACGGCACCGCGTCGCTGATGATCGCGGCCGGCGTGGACGTCGCCGTGGTGTCCAAGGTGTTGAGGCACAGCACGATCAAGCTCACCGTGGACACCTACGGCCACCTGCTGCCGGGCGTCGGGGAGGCGGCTGCAGAGCAGCGCGCCGGCATGATTCCCCGGGCGGCGTCCAGGACCAATGGCCACAGTCCGGCCACAAATCGGACCTAGACGGTCCCCGGCAACGCGGAAACGGCCCCACTCAGTGGGACCGCTTCCCTTTATTCACGCGGATGGTAAGAGATTCGAACTCTTGGTACGGGGTTACCGCACACTGGTTTTCAAGACCAGCTCCTTCGGCCGCTCGGACAACCATCCCAGGGGGACCATTCTAAAGGCCTCGATCAGCCTACCGGTCCCGCGTCATTCCATGGCGGGGCCTGACCCGCGCGTGCCCCAGTGCCCCCGTCCTGCACAGGCGGGCCTCGTCCAAACGCCATCCACAATTCGGGTCGCCCCTGCTTATCGTGTCCGACCACCTTCGTAGAGTAGTACACATGTTCGAAGATCGGCGGAGCCAGTGGAACGAAGGTGACATGCCCCAGCCCGACGGCGGGGCCAACGGCAGCGTTGCAGCCGCCGGTCCCAGTCGCGCCCCAGTTGCGTACACCCACACCAATACCCCGGCTACCACCATTGCGGGATCTGCCGGTGCGCGGGTGCCGGTCATCGCGGTGCCGGTCAACGCGCTCGACCTCATCGGCCTGCGCCACGCCCTGGCCCTGATGGCCCCTGCTGCGGGACCCACCCCTGACGCCCTATATACGCGTCCGGCTATTGCGTCTCCGGATGGGCCTGAGGCCGAGGCCATTGACCGGATCCAGGCTCTGGAAGCACTGAAGTCAGCCTGTGCTGCCGCCCAGGCCCGTGAGACCGCCGCCCTGCATTCCCGCCGCACCCAGTCCGAAGCCGCCCAGGGTATCCCCGAGGCTCGTCGGGGTCGTGGCCTGCCTGGTGAGGTCGGCCTGGCCCGACGCACCGGGGCCCGGGGTTCCAAACACCTCCGACTGGCCCTGAACCTGGTGGCGGACCTGCCCCACACCCTGGAGGCTCTGACCACTGGGCGCATCAGCGAGGATCAAGCCGCCGCGATCGACCACCAAACCCACTGGCTCACCCCACGCCAACGCCAGACCGCAGATTCCGCCTTGGCCGACCGGATCGAGTTCCTCGGCCGCCGCGAACTCGTCCAGGAAGCCCAAGCCGCCGCCCAAGGACAAGACCCCGCCACTGCCCTGCAACGCCAAGAACAATCCTGCCGCGAACGGCACCTGAGCTTGAAACCCGCCGAGACCAACCCGGGCATGGCCTACCTCACCGCCCTGCTCCCGATCGCCCAGGCTGCCGCCTGCTATCAAAACCTCACCACGGCCGCCGCCAGTACCATCGCCGAAGGTGACGCCGTTGAGAGGAGTCCACAGCAGGTCCTCACCGACCTCTTCGTTCAACGCCTCACCGGACAGGCCACCGCCGAAGCCGTCCCCGTCGAGATTCAACTGATCATGACCGACACCGCCCTTCTCAAGGCCACCGGCAACGCAAGCGGATCAGTCGGTGAGGACTCAGAGGCGGGGACCGAAGCGAGCGCCGGCGCCAATGCCGATCTCCCGGCGTGGTTGCCCGGTCACGGTCCGATTCCCGCACCTGTGGCACGCCGGACGATCACGGACACCGAGGCCGAGGTCTTCATCCGCCGGCTCTATACCGCACCTGCCACCGGTCAGCTCGTCGCGATGGACTCCCACCGCCGCGTCTTCTCCGGACTGCTGCGGCACATGGTGCTCCTGCGGGACGGGATCTGCCGCACCCCCTACTGCGATGCCCCGATCCGGCACATCGACCACGCCACACCCCACCGTGACGGCGGGCGCACCGCCTGGGACAACGCCTCCGGGCTGTGCGTGCGCTGCAACCACACCAAAGAGAACCCCGGCTGGACCCACCACGCCTCCGCCGACGAACTCCGCGTCACCACCCCCACCGGTCATGAGTACACCAATCACCCCCGGCCCCTCACCCCACCACCGGAGCCAGAACACGCATCGACAGGACCTTCACCGGCAGAACCACCGCTGAGAGCGCCTGGACAGTCACGGGTGATCGCCTGCTCCACGAACACCGCGGTGACCGCCACCCTGCCGGACAACACCTCCAACGAGGTGCCAGTCGGTTCGCCAACCGGCTCGATGCGTCCAAGAGCGACGCCACGGAGTAGGGGATCGGCGCTGAGGTCAACGTTGCGTCGGGAAACAGCGCGCGCATCCATGCAACCAAGCCACGCGAGTAGCCTAGAAGCAACGCTGAGAAAGTCGTTGGCCAGCCACCAGACAAGGGGAGGACCATGTCCCAGGAGCTTCATCACCACACCATGCGGGCCGTGACGTACACCGGCGCCGGCGGTCGCGAGGTCCTGTCCGTTGAGGATGTCGCCCTCCCTGTCCCAGGGCCCGGTGAGGTCCTCATCAAGGTGACGGCCGCAGGCATCAATCGCGCGGACCTACTCCAGCGGGCGGGCAACTATCCGGTCCCAGAGGGGGCCTCAGAGGTGCCCGGACTGGAGGTCTCCGGAACGATCGAGGAGACCGGGGCCGGCGTCGGGAACTGGGATTTCGGCACGCCGGTGTGTGCCCTGCTGGCCGGCGGCGGCTATGCGGAGTACGTGGTGGTCCCCGCCGGACAGGTGGTCCCGGTGCCCGACGGCGTCTCCCTCACCGATGCGGCCGGCCTCCCGGAAGTAGCGGCCACCTGTTGGTCCAACCTGATCCAGCAGGCCGCTGTGGGCCGAGGCGACTGGGTGCTCGTGCACGGCGGCACCGGCGGCATCGGCTCGTTCGCTCTGCAACTGTTGAAGGTGCTGGGCGCCCGTCCGGTGGCGACCGCCGGCAGCACGGAGAAGGTGCAGCGGAGTCTTGAGCTGGGTGCCGAGGCGGCCATCAACCACCGCGAGGAGGACTTCGTGGCCCGGATGGAGGAGATCACCGGTGGCCATGGCGCGGATGTGATCCTGGACGTGATGGGTGCGAAGTACCTGGAGAAGAACGTGGCCGCGCTGGCACGCGGCGGGCGGTTGGTCGTGATCGGTCTGCAGGGCGGAGCCTCCGGAACCCTGCCGATCGGCAAGGTCATGGGCAAGAATGCCGTGGTGACCGGGACGATGCTGCGTCCACGGCCAGTGGAGGAGAAGGCGGCGATCATGCGGGAGGTGGCCGACCACGTCTGGCCGTTGGTGACCTCCGGAGCCATCCGCACCACCACGGACGCGGTGTTCGCCCTGGAAGACGTGGCGGCAGCTCAGGACCGCTTCGAAGAGGCGGACCGGACGGGCAAGATCCTCCTGGTGACCGAGGAGAGGCCTTGATGGCCGGACCGTTCGCGCGGCGCCGGCAGGCCAAGAAGGATGAGACGGAGCTCGGAACCGAACTCTGGCGCCGGAGCCATGACTGGTTCATCCGTTCGCTGGACCGGTACTGGCAGGTCGTCCAGGAGGCCCGCGCCGAGGGCAAGATCCCCGAGGACGAGTTGAACGGGCTGGTCAACGCTGGCAACGTACTGGCCGAGCTGGCGCCACGGGTGCGTCACCTGTGCGTGGAAGCCCACCGCCAGCACCCCGAGACCGGCCTGCAGGTGCCTGCCTCGGGCAGCGACGTGCACCGCATCTTGTCCCGGGCCGCGAACGACCTGGCGACCACCGCCCAGGCCGCGGCATTGTTCCGGCTGGGTCAGGCCTCCCTGCACTCGGTGGGACGGCGTGCCGAGAAGGTCGTGGCCGCCGTGCAGGAGGCCGAGGAGGCCGCCGCGGAAACGCTCGGAGCTTAGGATATGGGCAGGGACGCGGCCCGGCGGCCCCCACACCGCCCGCCGAGAGGTTCACCCCGCATGCCCCCTGTCTCTGCCCGCCCATCGTCCGTGGTGCACCCCGCCCGGCGCCGTTCCGTGCGCGCCCTGTTGACTGGCGTACTGGCACTGATGCTGAGTCCGCTGCTGGTAGCTAGCCTGTTCCCGATGCCGGCCCTGGCGGCTCCCGCTGCCGACGCCGCCCCGCAAGCGGTCACCTCTGAGGCGGCCTGCCCGGCTGGGGCCTCCGGGGCGAACTTCGCGGATGATCTGGCGAGCTTCGGGAACTCCGTGGAGTGGATGGTCCGCCAATGTGTGACCACCGGGTACGCGGACGGGACCTTCCGTGCGGGCCGCGCCATCAGTCGCGCAGAGGTGGCGGCCTTCCTTTATCGGATGTCCGGGGAGAGCTACACCGGCGGGGCGCCACGCAGCTTCAGCGACGTCACGGCCGGCACCGTCCACCGTAATGCCATCCTGTGGGCCACCACCCGGGGGATCACCACCGGCTATGCGGACGGGACCTTCGAGCCGTCCGGGCAGATCACCCGTGGCGAGCTGGCGGCGTTCATGCACCGCTATGCGGGCCGTCCCGCCGTTTCGGTGCCCGCGCCGTTCCCAGATCTGGCTGGGCAGCAGCGCGCCTACTACTACGGTCCCGCCCACTGGATGCGCTCCCTCGGCGTGACGGGTTACAGCGACGGCACCTTCCGGGCCGGCCGTGATGTCACGAGAGGCGAGACCTCCAAGTTCCTGTACCTGGTGAACGGCGTGGTCAAAGACCGTCCGGGGCTGTCCCTGTGGACCGAGACTGCCGTCAACCTGTATGCGCAGGATGATTGGCGGGCGGCCCCCGTGCTGTCAACCCTGCCGGCGCAGACCGGCCTGGAATGGGTCCGGGACTCCTCCGGCCTGGCGCAGGTGCGGGTCGGTGGCAGAACAGGCTGGGTGAACAAGGGCATGCTCAGCACGGGCCAGCCGGGGACCGCCGCGAAGCCCTACCCGCGGGACGGCAGTTTCGAGCAGAAAGTGGCCAACAACATCGCGCCGTGGTGCTGGAAGCCGCAGATCTCAGTGATCTCCGGGCGGACGTCCTATGCCAACATGCGTCTCCGGTACCAAGCTTCCGGCGACCGGATCCTCGTGGAGAAAGAGGAGGGCCTCCAGATCACTGGGATGATCGCGGATCCCAACCACGTCTCCTCTCGCGCCATCCAGCTCCACGAGTGCGCGCACCTGCTGCAGTATCGAGCCTACGGCTACCTGGACGCCACCGATCGGAACGGGCAGCTGAGCGTGATGGACCGGGACCTGAACCGCGTCTACGGCAACGACAACGGCGTCGAACACCTTGCCGACTGCATGGCAGACGTGATGGGCGCCCAGCGCGACTCGAGGGAATACACGGTGGGCTACGGCGGGGAGTGCACCTCGGCGCACCTGGCCGCCGCGCGCCAGCTGATCGCGGGGAAGCGGTTCTCCGAGCCGGCCATCCTCAACACCGTCCCGAACCGACACGAAGCGCCGTTCACGGGATGGCAGGAGGTCTCCCGCCCGGACGTGCCGGTGCGGGCGGTGGCTTCCGACTGACGGGCGGCACCACCGTTGCGCAAAAAACCTCCCCGTCGGCGCGACGCCGGATCAGGGAGGCCTCTCTGAGCCCCCTACCGGATTCGAACCGGTGACCTGCTCTTTACGAGGGAGCTGCTCTGGCCAGCTGAGCTAAGGAGGCGAACGCTGACACCCGGGGGTGCCACGGCTATCGATGATAGCGGGCCGGTGCCCCGCCGGGCAAAATCAGGGGAAGCGCACGGCGTTCACAACCCACAGATGACGTTCACTTCACGTCCAACCGCAGGACAGGTCGCTGCGGTGGAGTGGTCCGAATATGATGACAGGCCCGGCACCCGCTGGGCCGTCTGTCTACGGGAGGACAGTTGTGATGATGCCTGCCAACGCCCAACCCCACCGGGATGTCCGTTCGCGGCGTCCGCTGAAGCTGGCCGTCCTGGACATGTCCGGCACCACCGTGGATGAGGGAGGTCTCCAGGACGAGGCCTTCAACACCGCGATCCTGCAGGAGGGCATCGAACCCGGCGGGTCCCGATCGGACGCGATGGTGGGGTACTTCCGCGAGGCCCGCGGCACCTCCCGCCACGAGATCTTCCGCTCGATCTTCGCTGAGGACCCGGTGGCGGCCCGCCGCGCCAATGCGTGCTTCGAGGCCACCTATGACCGATTGCTGGCCGAACGCGGCGTCCGCCCGGTGGATGGTGCCGCGGAGGCGGTGGCCGCGCTCCGGGAGGCGGGCATGAAGATCGTGCTGACCACAGGCTTCGCCCGGCACACCCAGAACATGATCCTGGAGTCACTGGACTGGATGGGCGTCTCTGACCTCAGCCTGTGCCCCTCGGACGCCGGCCGCGGCGCGCCGTACCCGGACATGATCCTCACGGCACTGCTGGCCCTGGACCTCGAGGATGTCCGCTCCGTCATGACGGTCGGGGACACGGCCGGGGACATCCGGGCCGGCCAGCGGGCCGGCGCCGGGCTGACCGTGGGAGTGCTGACCGGTTACCACGATGAGGCTGTGCTCAGCGGTGCCGGTGCGGCCGCCGTCGTGCCCTCCATCAGGGACGTCCCGGCCCTGGTGACCCGCGCGGGCTGCTGACCCACCGGCCCGCGGGCCAGAACGCCTCAGTCGCAGGTCAGCCCGTCCTCGGGCACCACACCGTCGATCAGGTACCCGTCCACGGCGGCCCCGATGCACTCCCCGGCCCGGCCGTAGGCGGTGTGGCCCTGACCGTTCCAGGAGACGAGGACTCCGGACTCGAGCTGGTCGGCCAGCGCCGGGGCCCACTCGTACGGGGTGGCGGGGTCGCCCTGGGTGCCGATGACCACGATCGGCGCTGCCCCGGGAGCGCTGGCGGGAGCGGGCTCGTCCACTGGCTTCTCGGGCCACTCGGCACAATTCGCCCCGCCGTAGGCCAGGAACCGGCCAATGGTCGGGGAGGCCTCGTCCAGCTGCTCGGCCTGGCTCCGGAGCGTATCGGTGTCGGAGGCCGCGGAGGAGTCGAGGCAGTTGATGGCCGTGAAGGCGTCGTTGATGTTGGAACTGTACTCGCCGTCCTCGTCCCGTCCGGCGTTCAGGTCCGCGAGGTAGAGCATCAGGTCGGGGTTGCCGTTCATGGCATCGGCGACGGCCTGGGTGAGCATCGGCCAGTTCTCGTCCGCGTACAGCGGGGTGATCAGCCCCGCGACGAAGGTGGCGGCCGGGACCTGCCGCCCGTCGGAGGACGTCAGCGGGGACTGCTCCACCTGTGCGAGCAACTCGCGGAGCTGCTGCACGCCGTCCTGAGCAGTCCCGGACAGGGGACAGTCCGGGCCGGCGAGGCAGGATTCGGCCCATGCCGTGATGGCCTTCTCGAACGCCTCGGCCTGGCCCAGGCTGACCTCGAACTCGTCGAGTGACGGGTCCATGGCCCCGTCCAGCACCATCCGGCCCACGTTGGCGGGAAACTGCTCGGCGTAGGAGGCCCCCAGGGCGGTGCCGTAGGAGAAGCCGAGGTAGTTCAGCTGCTCATCGCCCAGCACGGCCCGCATCAGGTCCATGTCCCGGGCCGCCGAGTCGGTGTCCACGTGGCCGAGGACCTCACCGGTGTTCTCATCGCAGGCCTGCGCATACTCGCGGGCGGAGTCGCGGACCTGGTCCAGGCCGTCGTCCGTGGAGGGATCGATGTGCTCCTCGCGGGCCGCATCCATCTCCTCATCGGACAGACACTCCACCGGCGCCGAGCGGGACACGCCGCGCGGATCGAAACCGACCACGGCGTAGTGGTCCTGGACGGCTCCGGAGACCACGTAGTCCAGGGAGTCCACCACCATGTCCACCCCGGACGCTCCTGGTCCGCCAGGGTTCAGCAGCAGGTGCGGGGCACCATCCTCGGCTCCGCCCGTCCGGACCAGGGCCAGTTCGATCCGCTCACCCTCCGCATCCGCATAGTCCAGCGGGGCCTCAACGGTGGCGCACTCGAAGTCGCCGGCATCCTGCTCGCAGGACTGCCAGGCGGGCTCCTGCGCATAGAGGTCCTCCAGTCCTGCCGGGACGGCGGCGGTGCCGGATGTCGGCTCGGCACCTCCGGCGTCCGGCCCACCGTCCGCAGTGCAGCCGGTGAGCACCAGGACGGTCGCGAAGACGGCGGCGATGGCACCGGAGTTGGACGGGAGGGGGTGCAGGCGCACGCGGTGTCCTTTCGGGACGGTGGTCAGGCGGTGGTCAGTGGGTCAGACCTGCTCGCCCGGACGGCGGTCCAGGATGCGGTCTGGCAGGAAACTCATCATCATGGCCTCGAGAGCCAGCAATGGGGGCACGTTGCCGGACAGGCGCCGGCGGGCGGTGGCCACGGCGTCGATCCGGGCCACGGTCCGCTCGGCGGTGGCCCCGTGGGCGTAGGAACCGAGGTCGTCCCGCAGGTGCTCGTTGACCAGCTCGGCCCCGGTTCCCAGCTGCAGGGCCAGCACGTCCCGGAACAGCCCCGTCAGGTCGATCATCGCGCGGTCGAGGGTGTCATGCACGGAGCGCTTGTTGCGTGCCGTCTGGCTGTCCTCGAGGCGCTTGACATGGTGGCGCAGCTTGGGGGGGACCTTCTCGTCCTCACCCAGGCCCAGTGCGCGCAGCAGACCAGCCTTCTCCTCGGCATTGCGGACCTCGGCCGAGGACTTCGCCTCCTCCTGGGTGACCTCCACCAGTTCCTTGGCCAGGGCCACCGCATCCGAGGTCGCCTGGATCCGCAGGGGCAGGTGGACCACGGCTTCACGGCGCTGCCTGGCCCCCTCGTCCCGCGCCAGCCGCCGGGCCATGCCCACGTGGGACTGGGAGGCGCGGGCGGCGAACAGCGCCAGTGCCGGATCCAGGCCATCGCGGTCCACCAACAGGTCCGCGACCGACTGCACCGAGGGGATGCGCAATCCCACGGGACGGCAACGGGAGCGGATGGTCACCAGCACGTCCGCGGGGGAGGGCGCGCACAGCATCCAGATGGTCCGGGCCGGCGGCTCCTCGATCGCCTTGAGCAGCACGTTCGTGGCGCGCTCCGTCATGCGGTCCGCGTCCTCGATGATGAAGATCCGCCACCGCCCGGAGGAGGGACGGTCCTGGGCGAGGGAGATCAGCTCGCGGATCTCGTCGATCTTGTAGGTGACGTTCTCAGTGGCCATGACCTTCACGTCCGCGTGCGTCCCCGCATGCACGGTCAAGCACGCGTGGCACTGTCCGCAGCCGCGCTGCGCCGGGTCTGTCACCTCGCACTGGAGTGCCTGGGCGAACGCCCGCGCGGCATTGGACCGTCCGGAGCCGGGTGGACCGGTGAAGAGCCAGGCGTGCGTGGGGGAGTCCATGGTCGCAGCTCGGGACAATTGCCCGACGGCGGCCTCCTGGCCCGCGAGCTCGGCCCACGCGGGTGCCACGGCGGTGGCGCTCATCGGCCGGCCACCACGGGGGCGACCCGGCCCCACACCTCTGCGGCGATCTCGGCGGCGGGCCGGCCGGCGTCGATCACCAGGTAGCGCTCCGGGGCCTGGGCGGCACGGTCCGTGAAGGCGGTGCGGATGCGCTGGTGGAAGGGCTCGGGCTCGGACTCCAGGCGGTCAGGTCCGGTCCCGCCGGCAGCCTGTTCCCGGCCGGCACGCCGGGTGGCGGCCGTGCCGGTGTCCACGTCCAGCAGGACGGTCAGGTCTGGGCGCAGCCCGCCGGTGGCCCATTCGTTGAGGCCGGCCACGGTGTCCGTGCCGAGGTCTCGGCCGGCGCCTTGGTAGGCCACGGAGGAGTCTACGTAGCGGTCGGTCACCACGGTGCGGCCGGAGCTCAGGGCCGGGACGATCAGCTGGCGGACGTGAGCCGATCGGGCGGCGGCGAAGATCAGGGCCTCGGTCACCGGGTCGATGGGGGCGTGGGCCGGCTCCAGCACGAGGGAGCGCAGCTGTTCGCCGATGTCCGTCCCGCCCGGCTCCCGTGTCAGCAGCACCTCGAGTCCTTCGGCCGTCAGCCGTTCGGCGAGCAGCCGAGCCTGAGTGGACTTGCCGGAGCCGTCCCCGCCCTCGAAGGCGATGAAGAGCCCCTGCGGACCGGTCGGCGAGAGGACGGGTCCGGCGGAGGAGGAAGGCTGCTCGATCACCGGTCCAGCCTAACGGCCCGCACCGTCACAACCGGCAACGATCCACAGTCCCGGACCCCCGCCGGACGTACGATTTCAGGATGCATCCCGAAACCCTGTTGGTCAGTGCCGCCCGTCCCGCCCGGGAGGTGGATGCCCCGGTCAACGATCCGGTGCATTTCACCTCCACGTTCGTCGGCTGGGAGCCCGATGCCGCGGGGCAGCGCCGGCTCTACGGGCGCATGTCCAATCCCACCTGGGACGGTCCGGAGCAGCTGCTGGCGGCCCTGGAGGGCGTGGAGGACCCGGCCAAGCGGCCCGCCCTGTTGTTCTCCTCCGGCATGGCCGCCATCTCGGCCGCGCTGCACCTGGCCCCGAACGGTGGCCGCATCGTGGCCCCGCAGCACGCCTACCAGGGAGGGCTGTCCCTGCTGGACTCGCTGCAGCAGACCGGACGGCTGGCCGTGGAACGGGTGGACGTCACGGACGCGGAGGCCGTCCTCCGGGCCGTGCGAGGCACGGGCGATCCTGCCAGCATCCTCTGGCTCGAATCGCCCACCAACCCCATGCTGGAGGTGGCGGATCTCTCCGCACTCACCGAGGCGGCCCACGCGGCCGGCGCCCTCGTGGTGGTGGACAACACTTTCGCCACGCCCTTGGTCCAGCGGCCGCTCGAGCTGGGCGCCGACGTCGTGGTCCACTCGGTGACCAAGTACCTGGCCGGGCACTCGGACGTGGTGCTGGGTGCCGCCGTGACGGACGACGCCGGCCTGCACCGCCGGCTGCACGGCCACCGCACGCTGCACGGGGCAATCGCCGGTCCCATGGAGGCGTTCCTGGCGCTGCGCGGCATGCGCACCCTGGCCCTGCGCCTCGAACGCTCGCAGTCCAACGCGGCCGAGCTGGCCCGCCGTCTTGACGCGGCCCGGCGCGAGGGTGCCCTGCCGGTGGCCGCCGTGACCTACCCGGGACTGCCGGACCACCCACAGCACGCCCTGGCCGCAGTGCAGATGCAGGGCGGCTTCGGCTCCGTGCTGACCCTCGTGATGCAGGGTGGGGCGGCGGCAGCTGATGCCGTGGTCCAGAACCTGCGCCACTGGGTCCCCGCCACGTCTCTGGGAGGCGTGGAGTCGCTGGTCGAGCGCCGCCGGCGTTTCGACGGTGAACCGGCCACCGTTCCGGCCGGGCTGCTGCGGCTGAGCGTGGGAATCGAACACGTGGACGACTTGTGGGAGGACCTGCAGTCGGGGATGCAGGCCACGGCGGTAGGCTGACCCCATGTACCCGTGGATTCTGGTCACGACCATCGAGAACTGGCTCTACGTCGCCCTGTCCCTGGTGGCGGTCGTGCTGGCCGTCTGGGCCTTCGGTGACTGCCTGACCCGTGGCAAGGACCAGTTCGAACGGGCCGGGCAGAAGACCAAGACCTTCTGGCTGCTCCTCACCGGGGTGGCGGCGTTCGTGGGCCTGGTGTCCATGGCCGGGGCCATCGGAAGCCTGGGTGCCGGGTTCAGCCTGTTCCAGATCGCCGCCCTGTGCGTGGCCGCCGTGTACCTGGCCGGCCCGCGCGGCGAGCTGAAGCTCTTCGGCAGCGGCGGTTCGCGCCCCTACGGGTACTGACAGGAGTTCGTCGCACAGCGGGCCGGGCGGCCGCGTCCCGTTAGGATGTGGCCATGGCTGAGACACCCTACAAGCTCGTCCTGCTGCGGCACGGCCAGAGCGACTGGAATGAGAAGAACCTGTTCACCGGTTGGGTGGATGTGCCGCTGACCGCCAAGGGCCGCGAGGAGGCCGCCCGGGGCGGGGAGCTGCTCGCCGCCGAGGGGCTGCTGCCGGACGTCCTGCACACCTCCGTGCTGAAGCGGGCCATCACCACCGCCAACCTGGCCCTCGAAGCGGCCGATCGGCAGTGGATCCCGGTCAAGCGGGACTGGCGCCTGAACGAGCGCCACTACGGCGCCCTGCAGGGCAAGGACAAGGCCCAGATCCGGGACGAGTTCGGCGAGGAACAGTTCATGGTCTGGCGCCGCTCCTATGACACCCCGCCGCCCGCGCTGGACGACTCCTCCGAGTGGTCACAGGCCGAGGACCCCCGCTATGCCGGCCTCGGTGAGGGATTGCCGCGCACCGAATGCCTCCAGGACGTCGTCACGCGGCTGCTGCCGTACTGGGAGACCGAGATCGTGCCGGACCTGAAGGCCGGCAAGACCGTGCTGATCGCCGCCCACGGCAACTCTCTGCGCGCCCTGGTCAAGCACCTGGACGGCATCTCGGACGAGGACATCGCCGGGGTGAACATCCCCACCGGCATCCCGCTGTACTACGAGCTGGACGAGCGCTTGAAGCCGGTGACCGCGAACGGCCGCTACCTGGACCCGGAGGCCGCGGCCGCCGGCGCAGCCGCGGTGGCCGCCCAGGGCTCCAAATAGCCCCGCGGCCCGCAGCCCCCAGACAACGACGTCGGGCCGTCACCTCCACAGCGGAAGGTGACGGCCCGACGTCGTTGATGGCGGGTGGTTCAGTCGATCGCGATGACCGGCTCCCACTCGCCGGTGGCGAGGTAGGTGACCTTGCGGGCCACGGACACCCCGTGGTCGGCGAAGCGCTCGAGGAAGCGCGATGCCAGGGTGACATCCGCGGTGGTGGCAGCGGAGGCATCCCATGACGGGTCGGCGACCGAGGTGAAGTTCTTGGCGTGCAGCTCGTTGATGGTGGCGTTGAGCCGCACGATCGTCGAGCCATGAGAGAGGTCGTGGGTCGCGAGCAGCTTCTCCACCTCGGTGGCGACCTCCACGGCGTGCTCGGCCATTGAGCGGAAGTCCTCCCGGACGGAGGCGGGGACCACCAGGTCCGGGAACCGGCGGCGGGCCAGTTGGGCGATGTGGCGGGCCAGGTCCCCCATGCGCTCGAGCGAGGAGCTCATGCGCAGGGCGGCGACGACGGTGCGCAGGTCAGCGGCCACGGGCCCCTGCAGGGCGAGCAGCTCGATGGCCTTCTCGTCGAGGGTGGTCTGCAGGTAGTCGATGCGGGCGTCATTCGTGATGACCGTCTCGGCCAGCTCCACGTCGGCCTCCTCGAAGGACACGCGGGCCTTGTCCATGGCCTCACGCACCAGACCGGCGATCTCGGTGAGCTGGTCGCCCAACGACTTCAGATCGGCGTGGAACAGTTCTCGCATGGATGAATCCTCAATCCGGCTGGTCGGTGATGGGGCCACCGGGTGCAGGTGGCCACGGGCCGTTCCTGCTCTTCAGGCACGGATCCGCGATCATCCTGGCGGACCAAGGTGAACGCGGTCTGAACCGCGGGAACGTTCCCGTGCACATTATGCCCTGAGGACAGCCCGGCGAGCCGGAACCCCGCCCAACGTCTGGGTTCCGGCGGTGAAGGTGGCGGTGGTCTCACCGGGCCGGCCCTCGACACCTGACGACGCCGTGCGCCGTGATGGGTAGTCTGATCTGCGTGACGGATCCCGTAGTCGTAGGCGTGGTGTGCGGCCTCATCGGCTTGATCCTCGGGGTGCTCGCCATGCTGGCATTCCGGGCCTCCGAGCGCAGCCGTGCGGTCCACCTCACCGTGGGCGAGCCGTCCGTTCCGGATGGTGCAGCTGAAGTGCTCTCCGTGATCGGCCGCGCCTATGTGCTGGTGGACGCCGTCAACGGCGTGGTCCGGGCCAACCCCTCCGCCTATGCCTTCGGCCTGGTCCGTGGTCATCATCTCGTCCATGAGGACCTGCTGAACCTGACGGACCGGGTGCGCTCGGACGGGATCATTGTGGACCGCAAGTACGAGCTGCCCCGCGGCCCCCTGGGCCAAAGCACCCTGGTGGTCCAGCTGAGGGTGGCCCCGCTGGCCGATGAGTACATCCTGCTGCTGGCGGACGATCGTACGGAGATCACCCGGACGGAGGCCATGCGGCACGACTTCGTGGCGAACGTCTCCCACGAGCTGAAGACCCCGGTCGGCGCGATCTCGCTGCTGGCCGAGGCGCTGGACGACGCCGCTGACGACGAGGACGCCGTCCGCCGTTTCGCAGGCCGCATGAGCATCGAGTCCGCCCGGCTGGCCGCGCTGGTGCAGGACATCATCGAGCTCTCCCGGCTCCAGGGCAAGGACACGGTCCGGGCCGGACAGCCGGTGGACCTGACCAAGATCGTCAACGAGGCCGTGGACCGTTCCCGCATGCAGGCCGAGGCCCGGGACATTGACATCCGGGTGGCGGGTGAGGTCTCTGCGACCGTGTTCGGCGATCACGACCAGCTGATGACGGCGCTGCGCAACCTGATCGACAACGCGGTGCGCTATTCGCCGGACGGCACCACCGTGGGGGTGGGCCTGAGATCGGTGCGCGGCCTGGCCCAGGTGTCCGTCACGGACCAGGGGGTGGGCATTCCCGAGGAGGAGCAGGACCGGATCTTCGAGCGATTCTACCGGATCGACGCCGCCCGGTCCCGCCAGACCGGCGGCACCGGGCTGGGTCTCTCGATCGTCAAACACGTCATCTCGAACCACGGCGGGGAAGTGACGGTCTGGTCCCAGCTGGGACGCGGCTCGACCTTCACGGTCCGGTTGCCGGAGATGGAGCCCGATGCCGGGCAGCACGCACAACCAGTGAACCAACGGGGCATCGCGGCCCCGGCAGGCGGGGAAGGAGCCCAATCATGAGCCGCATTCTGATCGTGGAGGACGAGGAGTCGTTCAGCGACCCGTTGTCCTATCTGCTCGGCAAGGAGGGGTTCGAGGTCGAGGTCGTGGCCGACGGCAACGATGCCGTGGTGGAATTCGACCGGGCGGGTGCCGACCTGGTGCTGCTCGATCTGCAGCTGCCGGGCCAGTCCGGCACGGAGGTCTGCCGGCAGCTTCGGCAGCGCTCCAGCGTGCCCGTCATCATGCTCACGGCCAAGGACTCGGAGATCGACAAGGTGGTGGGCCTGGAGCTCGGGGCTGACGACTACGTCACCAAGCCCTATTCCTCCCGGGAGCTCGTGGCCCGCATCCGCGCCGTGCTTCGACGTCAGGGAGAACCAGAGGAGTTGATCAGCTCCACGGTCCAGGCCGGGCCGGTGAGGATGGACATCGAACGCCATGTGGTCTCGGTGGGCGGCGAGCAGGTGTCCCTGCCGCTCAAGGAGTTCGAGCTGCTGGAGATGCTCTTGCGCAACTCCGGCCGGGTACTGACCCGTGGCCAGCTCATCGACCGCGTGTGGGGCTCGGACTATGTGGGGGACACCAAGACCCTCGACGTCCACGTCAAGCGCCTGCGCGGCAAGATCGAACCGGACCCGTCCAACCCACGCTACCTGGTGACGGTCCGTGGCCTGGGCTACAAGTTCGAGCCGTAGGCCGTCAGCCAGTCAACGAGCGGACGTACGAAGGGCCGGCACCGCAGTGGGTGCCGGCCCTTCGCCGTGATGCCGTGGTGAGGGGCTGCCTCAGTGGCCGCCCTCTTCGGCAGCCGGCGTGGCGTACAGGTGTTCGTCCACGGAGGGCTCGGCGCCGCCGGGCACGAAGGGCCGGTACTCCTCCAGGGTGCCGTCCAGGATGGTGATGCCCACGGTTTCGGAGACCCCGTCGACCTCGACGGTGGCGTCCACCAGGGTGCCGGGACGGCCGGCGCCGGGGATGATCTGCTCGTTGGCCGGATCCTCCAACTCCAGGGCGTCATCTCCCGGCACGGAGAAGCGAGTCTGGGTGCCGTCCACGGTGATGCTGACCTCGAGCGGCTCGCCGGACGCCGAGGCCAGGCTGCCGATGTAGCGGGCCTCCGCTTCGGGGTCTGCGGTGATCAAGGCGATGTTGCGCAGCTGGGCGTCGCCCACGTTGGCCACGATCCCGTCGGACGGCGCGTACTGCAGCGTGGTGGCCTGCATGTTGACGGCACTGCAGCCGGTGGCGCCCAGCAGGGCGACGGCGGCCAGGCCGGCCACGGCGGCGTTGCGGGTGGTGGCCTTGGAAGCGGCGAACTTCACGGTGGGTTCTCCTCGGTGCGAACGTCAGGCGCCGTGCCTCAACCGGTGTGCGGACACGGGTGATCACACGGCGCGGTGCTGACTCGAGACTACCGTATGCACCCGCGTGCAGGCCGTCTGCGACGCCGTGCCGGGGAGCGGGATGTGAGGGAGGCACATTATGTCGTTTCCGGCCGCGGGTTCAAGTAACGACACAGGTCACGTAAATGTGACGTGGTAAACTCTTGCGGAGGGAAAGGGGCCATTCACATGGTTTTTGAGGTCGGAGAAACAGTCGTCTACCCCCACCACGGTGCGGCGAAGATCGAAGAGATCAAGATGCGCACGGTCAAGGGCGAAGAGAAGATGTACCTCAAGCTCAAAGTGGCCCAGGGCGACTTGACGATCGAAGTGCCGGCGGAGAACGTTGACCTGGTCGGCGTACGGGACGTCGTGGACCAGGAGGGCCTGGAACGCGTTTTCGGTGTGCTGCAGGCCGAGTTCACGGAAGAGCCCACCAACTGGTCACGCCGCTACAAGGCGAACCTGGAGAAGCTTGCCTCGGGTGACGTCATCAAGGTGGCCGAGGTGGTCCGTGACCTGTGGCGTCGAGACCAGGACCGCGGCCTGTCCGCCGGGGAGAAGCGCATGCTCTCCAAGGCCCGCCAGGTACTCGTGTCCGAGCTGGCCCTGGCCCAGAAGACCTCTGAGGATGACGCCGCCCTGCTGCTGGACGAGACCCTCGCCGCCTGATGCTAACAACGGTCCTGATGGTGGCCGCAGGCTCGGGATCACGGCTCCAGGCCGGCGTCCCCAAGGCCATGGTCACGCTCAGTGACGGGCACACCATGCTCGAGCACTGCCTTGACTCCGTGGTGG
>NZ_BAAALH010000002.1:0-18281 GCF_039528175.1 Citricoccus alkalitolerans | reverse complement strand
CCGTCGAGCTCAACGCCATCGCCGTTGTCGTCCCCGGGGACCCGGATTACGCGGCATCACTGGAAGCGATCTGCCAAGACTTCGCGGCCCGGGCCGGCGTCACGGTGCAAACGGTCCCGGGTGGAACGGAACGTGCGGATTCGGTGCGAGCCGGACTGTCCGCCGTGCGGGAGTTGGCCGGGTCAGCTGGCGGCCCCTTCGGGAGGCACGCGCTCCTGGTCCACGATGCGGCCCGGCCCTTCGTTCCGCCGACGGTCTTCAGCGCGGTGGTGACGGCCCTCGAAACCGGGACGGCCGCCGTCGTTCCCGCCGTCGAGGTCGTGGACACGATCAAGACCGTGGGCGGCGAGGCCTCGGACGAGGTGACCGGCACCCTCCAGCGGACGCAGTTGAGGGCTGTCCAGACACCCCAGGGCTTCGACCTGACATCCCTCGAGGCCGCCCACCGCCTGGTGGAGGAGGGTGCCGGTGGCGCCGCGGCCCTGACGGACGACGCGATGGCGATGGAGGCGGCCGGCCACCGTGTGGTCGTGGTAGCCGGTGATCCGCTGGGCTTCAAGATCACCACCCAGCTGGACCTGACGCTGGCCAACGCCCTGCTGGCCTCGGGCACTTCGACGAACCTGGAGCACCACTGATGTCAGGGCCGGTCGCACCGAAGCTGCCGCGCACCGGCATCGGCACGGACGTCCATGCCTTTGCCGCGGCCGGCGAGGAACGGGCCTGCTGGGTGGCCGGCCTTGAATGGCCGGGTGAGACGGGACTGTCCGGCCACTCGGACGGAGACGTGGTGGCTCACGCCGCCTGCGATGCGCTGTTCTCCGCCGCCGGGCTCGGTGACCTGGGGCAGCACTTCGGCACCTCCCGTCCAGAGTGGTCCGGGGCCGCCGGCACCGCCCTGCTGGCCGAGGCTGCCCGCCTGGTCCATCAGGCCGGCTTCGGGATCGGCAACGTCGCCGTGCAGCTGATCGGCAATCGACCGAAGGTCGGCCGGCGCCGAGCAGAGGCCGAGCGTGTGCTTTCCGCGGCGGCCGGCGCGCCCGTCTCAGTGTCCGGGACCACCACCGATGCGCTGGGGTTCACCGGCCGCGGCGAGGGGCTGGCCGCCGTCGCCACCGCCCTCGTCTACCCGCTGGACTAGTATTCACTTCCGTGGCACAGCGCTTTTATGACACCAAGACCGCAACGGTGCGGGACTTCGTCCCCCTGACCGAGGGCGAGGTCTCGCTCTACTACTGCGGCGCCACGGTGCAGGGCATGCCGCACGTGGGGCACGTGCGCTCGGCCATCGTGTTCGACATCCTGGTCCGCTGGCTCGAGTACACCGGCCTGCAGGTCACCAGCGTCCGCAACGTCACGGACATCGATGACAAGATCCTGGAGAAGTCCGCCACGTCCTACGGCGAGGACTTCGAGGAGGACGAGAACTACCCGGCCGATGAGCCGTGGTTCGCCCTCGCCTACCGGTTCGAGCACGAGTTCGCCCGCGCCTATGCCGCCCTCGGGGTGCGCCGGCCCACCTACGAGCCCCGTGCCACCGGCCACATCCCGGAGATGGTGGCGCTCATCCAGCGCCTCATCGATGCCGGCCACGCGTACCCCGCCACGGACGGCTCCGGGGACGTCTACTTCGAGGTGAACTCCTGGCCGGCGTACGGCGAGCTCACCCGCCAGCGGCTCGAGGACCTGCAGGACGCGCCCGACGCCGACCCGCGCGCCAAGCGCGATCCCCGTGACTTCGCGCTGTGGAAGGGGGCCAAGGAGACCGATCCGGCCACCGCCGCGTGGGAGTCACCCTGGGGGAGAGGCCGGCCCGGCTGGCACCTCGAGTGCTCCGCGATGTCCACCAAGTACCTCGGCAGCCACTTCGACATCCATGGCGGCGGACTCGACCTGCGCTTCCCGCACCACGAGAACGAACTGGCGCAGTCGGCCGCGGCCGGGGACGGCTTCGCGAACTTCTGGCTGCACAACGGGATGGTGACCTACGCGGGTGAGAAGATGTCCAAGTCCGTGGGCAACACGATCTCCCCGGAACAGATGCTGGAGCAGGCCCGGCCGAAGGCGGTGCGCTATTTCCTCGGTCAGGCGCACTACCGCTCCCAGCTGGATTACCGCCCCACCTCGCTGCAGGAGGCCGAGGCCGCGATCGAGCGGATCGAGGCGTTCCTGGACCGGGGGGCGGATGTGGTGGCCGACCTGCAGCTGAAGCGCGAGGAGGCGGCCGCCGTCGCCGGCACCCTCACCGGCGAGGAGGCCCCCGAGGCCGTCTACGTGGCCCAGTTCAGCAGTGTCCCCACCGCCTTCCGTGCCGCGATGGAGGACGACCTCAACGTCCCGCAGGCCCTGGCGGTGCTGCACGACGCGGTCCGGGCCGGCAACAGCGCCCTGGCCGCCGGGGATGAGGATGCCGTGGAGCAGCACTATTCCGACGTGCAGTCGATGGTGGAGGTGCTCGGCCTGGACGACGTGCCCGAACCCGAGTCGGCTCAGGACCCGGCGGCCCACCACGCCCTCGACACCCTGATCCGGGCCCAGCTGGACGCCCGGGCCGCAGCCCGCGCAGCGAAGGACTGGACCACCGCGGACGGGATCCGGGACACCCTGGCCGCGGCCGGCGTCGTGGTGGAGGACTCCGCCGACGGCGCCCGCTGGTCCCTGCAGTAGGAGGCGGCGGCCACGATGGAGGCCGGGCCGTAGACTGGAGGCAGTCTCGACCGTCGCCAGAAAGGCACCACCCACATGGCCGCAGCACCACGCTCCGGATCGTCCCGCGGGAACAGCGGAAAGAAGGGGCCCCTCAAGGGCACCGGTGGACTCGGCCGGAAGGCGCTGGAGGGCAAGGGTCCCACGCCCAAGGCCGAGGACCGCGTCTACCACAAGGCCCACCGCAGCAAGCAGTTGTCCGAGCGCTCCAGTGCCAAGGGTGCCGGCCGCTCGGGTGGTCGCAACACCCGCTCGCGGCATGCGGACGAGACCGTGGCCGGCCGCAACTCGGTGGTCGAGGCCCTGCGCGCCGCCATCCCCGCCAAGGCCCTGCACGTGGCCACGCGGATCGAGATGGACGAGCGGGTCCGCGAGGCCCTCAAGCTGGCCGCCGAGCGCGGTGTGGCGGTGATGGAGAATTCCAAGCCCGAGCTGGACCGCATGACGGACGACGCCGTCCACCAGGGCTTGGTGCTGCAGGTCCCGCCCTACGAGTACGCCGATGCCCTGACGCTGGCCCGTCAGACCATGGAGAAGTGGGAGAAGGGCTACCTCACGGCGCCGCCGCTGTTCATCGCCCTGGACAGCATCACCGACCCCCGCAACCTCGGGGCCATCATCCGTTCGGCCTCCGCCTTCTCGGCACACGGCGTGGTGGTGCCCGCGCGCCGTTCCGCCGGGGTGACTGCCACGGCCTGGAAGACCTCGGCCGGTGCTGCCGTGCGGGTCCCCGTGGCTCAGGCCGGCAACCTGAACACCATCCTGCAGGACTTCAAGAAGCTCGGGATCTTCATCCTGGGGCTCGACGGCGGCGGGGACCGGTCCCTGCCCGGGCTGCCGTTGGCCACGGATCCGGTGTGCCTGGTGGTGGGCTCGGAGGGCAAGGGCCTGTCCCGACTGGTCCGGGAGAACTGCGACCAGATCATCTCCATCCCGATCGCCTCGGACATGGAATCGCTGAACGCCTCGATGGCGGTGGGCATCTCCCTGTATGAGATCGCCGTCCAGCGCGCCGGCGGCCGGCTCGGGGAGAGCGTGGAAGGCGGGCCGGGAGGCCAGTCCTGATGACGGTGACGTCCCCGCCCGTGCCCATGCACCGTTCGCGGCCCTTCCCCTTGGGCCTCGCGGACCGGGTCCCTGGCGTCTCAGAGGTGGACGGGGCGCTGAACCTGGCGGTCTATGCCCCCGGGATCACCGCCCTGGACGTGGTGTACACGGATCCCGCATTCCCGGTGGACGCCGTGCCGACGGCCACGGACCTGCACCGGGTGCCGCTGCTGGATGTCACGGACCACGTGCACCACGGGACTGTCCCGGGATTGGGCTATGGCAGCCTCTACGCGCTGGTGGCCCATGACCGTCGGATCGCCGGGGTGTCCCGAAGGGGCCGCAAGGCCTCCGGAACGCCGAAGCCCCTGCCCCAGTTGCTGATCGATCCCTACGGTGATGCCGTGGTGGAGCGCGGCGGGCTGTACTGGTCCACCCGGGTGTGCCGGGACTTCGACTGGAACGGGGCCGGCCGGCCTCACACTCCGCTGCGGGACACCATCGTCTACGAGGCCCACGTCATCGGCCAGACCAAGCTGCACCCGGGCATCCCCGCCGAGCTGCGCGGGACGTACGCCGGGCTGGCCCACCCCGTGATGGTCGAGTACCTGCGTCACCTGGGCATCACGGCCGTCGAGCTGTTGCCGGTGCACCACCACCGGGACGAAGACCATCTGCAGCAGGCCGGGCTGGAGAACTACTGGGGGTACAACACCGTCAGCTTCTTCGCGCCGCATCCGGGCTACGCCACCGCCGCGGCACAGGCCGGTGGGCCCCAGGCCGTTCAGGATGAGTTCAAGGGCATGGTCAAGCTGCTGCACGAGGCGGGGATCGAGGTCCTGCTGGACGTGGTCTACAACCACACAGCTGAGGAGGGCCCGGGTGGGCCGACCTTCTGCTGGCGCGGTCTGGGGGATGAGCACTACTACCGGCATGACGCCTCCGGCCGGTACCTGGACACGACAGGCTGCGGCAACACGCTGAACTTCAACGATCCGCAGGTGGTGCGGATGACCCTGGACTCGTTGCGCCGCTGGGTGACGGACTTCCAGATCGACGGTTTCCGCTTCGACCTGGCCGTTGCCCTGTGCCGGGACGGCGGCCACCACTTCACCCACCGCCACCCCTTCCTCGTGGCCGCCCAGGCGGATCCCGTCCTGGCCGGGACCAAGCTCATCTCCGAGCCGTGGGACGTGGGCAACGGCGGCTGGCAGACCGGTCACTTCCCGTTGGGCTGGTCGGACTGGAACGACCGTTTCCGGGACGTGGTCCGTGACTTCTGGGTGGCGGACCGCGGGGCCCTGGAGCGCGGCGGCCACGGCGGGTCCACCGCGCGACTGGCCGACTGCCTGTCTGGGTCCGCCGGGATGTTCGCGCCCTCCGGGCGCTCCGCCCTGGCCTCGGTCAACCTCGTCACCGCCCATGACGGCTTCACCCTGCAGGACCTCGTGTCCTACAACGACAAGCACAATGAGGCCAACGGAGAGGACAACCGGGACGGCACCTCGCACAACCGGTCCTACAACCACGGGACGGAGGGACCCACCGGGGACGAGGGCATCCTCGACGCCCGTGCCACCACGGCCCGCAACCTGATGGCCACCCTGCTGCTGTCCCTGGGCGTTCCCATGATCACCGCCGGAGATGAGATCGGGCGCAGCCAGGGTGGAAACAACAACGCCTACTGCCAGAACAACGGGATCTCGTGGACGGACTGGGAGCTTGATGAGCGGCAGGAGCGGATGCTCGCCACCACCCGCCGCCTGATCGCGGTACGCAAGGAGTTCCTGGCCGGCCAGCCGTACTCCTACCCAGCCCGGGACCTCGGGTACCTCAAGTGGTTCAACGAGGAGGGGCGGCCGATGACCGAGGCTGCCTGGACGGACTCCGGGCAGCGGATGCTGCAGTTGCTGATCGGCGTCCCCGGAGGCCGCAGCACCGGGCTGATCGTGTTCAACGGCGGGCTGGAGACGGTGCCCTTCCGGCTGCCGGCGCCGGAGGAACTGCGCGGCATCACCGGCGAGCACGGAGCGGACCTGCAGGCCTTCACCCTGCAGCTCTCGACGGCCCTCCACGGTGAGCTTCGCCGTGGGGCCCACTTCGCCCCGGGAGACCGGGACATGATCGAGGCCACCTCGATCACCCTCTACTCCGTCTGACCCCGCCCTCCACCTTGCAGCTGCAGGTCGAATTCGCACCGTTTCCTGGGCTGAGCGGCTGGAGAACGGTGCGAAATCGACCGCAGGATTCTCAGTTGGGCTCGGAGCATCGATGCACCGGATTCCTCCACCGCGGACCGGTCACGTACTGCCATCCCCAGCACCGACGTCGGCGCGCACCATGGGCGGCCTCGTCGCGTCAGTCTGGGGGCCATGGACACCCCTGACATCATCACTCTGGCCGAGGCCCGCACCTTGGGAACGAGTCGGAGGGCACTGCAGAACTCCCGGGCCGAGCACCACCTCCATGGTCTCTACAGCCCATTGCGTCGGGAACGAGATGGCGAGACCCTTCATCGATCGTTGCTCAGGGCGGCCTCTTCGGCGGCCACGGATGTTGCCTCCCATGAATCCGCCGCCCGACTGTGGGGATTCCCGGGCTCGGTCGTTCCGAGCGAGATACAGCTGCTGTCCATTGCCGGAGATCGACGGCGGCGCGTCCGAGGGATGGCCGGGCGCCGAGGACTGGTGCTCCCGGAGGAGACGACATTCCTCGGCGGGATTCCCCTCACCACGCCCGCGCGGACCTGGCTGGATCTGGCCCGCACTTCAGGTGTCCTGCGGCTGATCCTCTGGGCCGACTGGCTGTTCAATCCCGTCTGGGGTGCTGACTGGGAGCGAGAGCCCCTGGCCACACCGAATGAACTTCGGGACCTTCTCGACCGACACCCGGGCAAGCCCGGGATTCGCAAGGCACGCGCAGCCGCGGACCGAGCCAGGGTCGGATCGGATTCGCCGAAGGAAACCGAGCTTCGTCTGGCTCTGGTGGACGCAGGACTGCCGGAACCCGCGGTGAACCAGTGGATCATCGACCCCGGGACGGGGAGGCGGATCCACCAAGGCGACCTGACCTACGACGAGTTCCGGATCGATCTGGAGTATGAGGGTGAACACCATTCCGAACCTGGACAGGTCCAACGGGACATCGCTCGCGCTGAACGGCTCCAGGCGGCTGATTGGCTGGAATTGCGCTTCAGCCTGATGCATTCTCGGCACGGTTGGCTCCCAGCCGTCCACAAGACCCGGGAGGCCTTGCTGTCCCGCGGGTGGGTGCCGGCGGGAGAGTAGGTCATCCTAGGGGCCTTCACAGTCCACAGCCCCGCCAGCCAAGAACTGGAGGTCGAATTCGCACGGCATTCAGGGGCCCGGCCCCAAGAACGGTGCGAATTCGACCTCCAGTTGACAGGGACCGGTCGATAGGAGGGTCAGCCGGCGTTGACCACCAGCGCCATCTCGGCCAGCGAGGCCAGCAGCTCGTGCTGCGGCAGGACGCGGACGGAGTAGCCGAAGGCGCCGGAACGGTCGATCACCAGTGAGCCGGTGAACTGCCAGCGGCCGTCTCCCAAGTCCTGCGCCGGGGTCAGCTCCAAGGCGCCGGTGTCCGCGAGGGTGTCCTCCTCGAGCACGCCGGAGGGCTTGGTGGTGACCCGGCCGTACACGGCCTCCACCCGGACATCCTCGGGGGACAGTTGACCCAGGCTGATGTAGGCGGAGACCTGCATCTCGTCCCCTACCTGGGGTTCCTCGGCGACGCCGAGCGAATCCACGTGTTCCACGATCACGGAGCCGAAGCCGGCCCGGACCCTGGTCTTCCAGGAGGCCAGCTCGCGGGCCCTGGCGTAGTCGTCGGCGTCCATCATCCGCCCCGCCCGGCCGGCCGGGAGGTAGAGCTCCTGGACGTAGTCCTGCACCATGCGGTCGGCCGACGTCGCCGGGCCGAGTGTGGCCATGGTGTGTTTGATCATGGCCAGCCACTGGTGCGGGAGGCCGTCCGTGGAGGCGTCCGACGGGCCGGCGGCCCCGGCCTGGTCCGAGGGCTCGGCACCGTAGAAGCGGGGTACCAATTCGTTCTCCAGCAGGCTGTAGAGTGCGGCAGCCTCCACGTCGTCCCGTTCCTCGGTGGAGGCCGCGGACGAGGCGCTCGGGATGGCCCAGCCGTTCTCGCCGTCGTACATCTCATCCCACCAGCCGTCCAGTACGGACAGGTTCAGCCCGCCGTTCATGGCGACCTTCATGCCGGAGGTGCCGCAGGCCTCCAGCGGGCGCAGGGGGTTGTTCAGCCAGACGTCGCAACCGGGCATCAGGGTGGAGGCCATCTGGATGTCGTAGTTGGGCAGGAACACGATCCGGTGGCGCACATCCGCGTCGTCCGTGAACCGCACCATCTGCTGGATCATCAACTTGCCCTGTTCATCGGCGGGGTGGGACTTGCCGGCCACCACCAGCTGAATGGGGTGCTCGGGATCCGTCAGAAGCCGTTTCAGCCGCTCGGGATCCCGGAGCATCAACGTCAGACGCTTGTAGGTGGGCACGCGCCGGGCGAATCCGATGGTCATGACGTTCTCGTCCAGCACGGAGTCGGTCCAGGCGAGCTCGGCCTCGGAGGCTCCCCGCTTGCGCCAGGAGGACCGCAGCCGGGACCGCACGTCCTCGATCAGCGCACACCGCAGGGTCCGGCGCAGCTCCCACAACTCTGCGTCCGGGACGTCGAAGACGCGCTGCCAGTCGTGACCGGACACGGCAGACGTCCCGAACAGCTCGATGGCCCGGGCGGACACCGTGTCCGAGACCCAGGTGGGGGCGTGCACGCCGTTCGTGATGGATCCGATCGGCACCTCATCGGCGTCGAAGCCCGGCCAGAGGCCCTTGAACATCTCCCGGGACACCTCGCCGTGCAGCTGGGCCACGCCATTGGCACGCTGGCCGAGGCGCAGGCCCATCACGGCCATGTTGTGCACGCCCGGGGTGCCGCCCTCATAGTCCTCGGCGCCCAGCGCCAGCACATGCTCGAGCGGCACGCTCGGGGCGAGGCCGGCCCGGAAGAACTGCTCTACCAGGGAGCGGTCGAAACGGTCGATTCCGGCCGGCACCGGGGTATGTGTGGTGAATACGGTGGAGGCGCGCACCGAGGTCAGGGCGGTCTCCCAGTCCAGCCCGGCGGACATGAGCTCCTCGATCCGCTCGATGCCCTGGAACCCGGCATGGCCCTCGTTCGTGTGGTAGACGGCGGGCACTTCCGTCCCGGTGAGCCGCGCGTACAGGCGCAGCGCCTTGACCCCGCCCATGCCGAGCAGCAGCTCCTGTTGCAGCCGCTGGTCCCCACCGCCGCCGTAGAGGCGGTCGGTGATGGAGCGCGCGGTGTCGTCGTTCGCCGGGACATTGGAGTCCAGCAACAGCAACGGCACGCGCCCGACGTCGGCCCGCCACACCTGGGCGTGCAGCGTCCGGCCTGAGGGCAGCGGCAGGCGGACGATCGCGGCAGCCCCGTCCTCCTCCTTGAGGAGCATCAGCGGCAGGTTGTCCGGGTCCAGGACCGGGTAGGACTCCATCTGCCAGGCGTCGCGGGACAGGGACTGTTTGAAGTAGCCCGACTGGTACAACAGGCCCACGCCGATGATCGGCACCCCGAGGTCAGACGCGGATTTCAGGTGGTCACCGGCCAGGATGCCCAGACCGCCGGAGTATTGCGGGAGGACGGCGGTGATGCCGAACTCGGGGGAGAAGTACGCGATGGGCCGAGGGGTGGGGATGTCTCCGCCCGGGCCGCCCGACGCACCGATGAAGTCCTGCTGGAACCACCGGTCCTCGGTGAGGTAGCGGTCCAGGTCGGAGGTCGCGTCCTGGACGCGGGCCACGATCGACGCATCGGCGGCGAGCTCGGTCAGCCGGTGCCGATCGAAGGACCCCAAGAGGGCCACGGGGTCCTGGTTCGACTCCGACCAGGCCTGGGGATCCAGGTCCCGGAACAGCTCCTTGGTCCGGGGATGCCAGGACCAGCGCAGGTTGGTCGCCAGGCGGCTCAGTCCCGCGATCGACTCGGGCAGGTGGGTACGGACGGTAAACCGACGGATAGCCTTCACCCGGCCATTATCCACGGGGCCCGCCACGCCGCGGGACTGCCGGGTGAACCCCGAACGACGCGTGGTTGGCCGCCGGTTGAATCCTCGGCTCCCCGAACCCTCCCAGCAGGGGATCACGCGTCACGGGTTCACGATTTCGTCCCGATCAGTGGCCACGGGGGGATCGCCCCGGTAACGTCGGGGCCGTGGGAGCTGCCAAGAATTCAAGTGATTCTGTCCGAATGCCGATGGTCCGCACCGAGGTCAAGGTGGGCCGCATTCCGGTCACCGGTGTCCAGCCGGTGGTCCACTGCGGCGCCGTCCCGGCCAAGGCGCTGATCGGCGAGGACATCCCGGTCCGCGCCACCGTGTTCCGCGAGGGGCATGACCGGCTCGGGGCCACGGCCGTCCTCTACGGCCCGGACGGTGCCGAAGTCCAGCGGACGCGCATGACCGAGGGCGCTCCCGGGCTGGACGAGTTCCTGGCCACGCTGCGGCCAGCGGCCGTCGGGCCCCACACCTTCACCATCGAGGGCTGGTCCGATCCCTATGCGACCTGGCACCACGCCGCGACCGTCAAGATCGAGGTCGGGTCCGACGTCGAGCTGATGCTCGCCGAGGGCGGCACCCTATTCCGAAAGGCCGCCGCGGATCCCGGCCGTTCCGAGGCAGACCGGGCTGTCCTGGCCCGCGCCGTGCGGGGGCTCGAGGACACCACGCGGGGCACCCAGGAGCGCCTGCTGGCAGCCGAGGACCCGGACCTGGTCGACGTGCTCGCTGCCCGTCCGATCCGCGAGTTCGTCTCCCCGTCGCCCGCCTACCCGCTGGACGTACAGCGTGCGCTGGCCGGCCGCGGTGCCTGGTACGAGTTCTTCCCCCGCTCCGAGGGGGCCGTCTACCACCCGGAATCGGGGACCTGGGCCTCCGGAACCTTCACGACGGCGGCCGGCCGGCTCCCAGCGGTCGCGGAGATGGGCTTCGACGTCATCTACCTCCCACCGATCCACCCGATCGGCCAGGCCCACCGCAAGGGCCCGAACAACGCGCTGGAGGCAGGACCCCACGACCCGGGTTCACCGTGGGCCATCGGATCGCCGGAGGGCGGCCATGATGCGATCCACCCCGATCTCGGCACCGCCGAGGACTTCGCCGGGTTCGTCGACCGGGCCGCCGGGCTGGGATTGGAGGTCGCCCTCGACCTGGCCCTGCAGTGCTCCCCGGACCACCCCTGGGTCGCCGAGCACCCCGAGTGGTTCACCACCCGGGCGGACGGATCCATCGCCTATGCGGAGAATCCGCCGAAGAAGTACCAGGACATCTATCCGCTGAACTTCGACAACGACCCCCGAGGTCTGCGGCGGGCCGTCCTGAGGGTCGTGGAGCTGTGGATCGCCCGCGGCGTGAAGATCTTCCGGGTGGACAACCCGCACACCAAGCCCCTGTGGTTCTGGGAGTGGCTCATCGCCAAGGTGCACCGCAGCCATCCCGAGGTCGTGTTCCTGGCGGAGGCCTTCACCCGGCCGGCCATGATGCACGCCCTGGGCCGGGCCGGATTCCAACAGTCCTACTCCTACTTCACGTGGCGGAACACGCGGGACGAGATCGCCGAGTACCTGCACGAGGTCACGGCCGAGACCCCGGCGTTCTACCGTCCGAACTTCTTCGTCAACACCCCGGACATCCTCACGGAGTTCCTGCAATTCGGCGGGCCCGCGGCCTTCAAGATCCGTGCCGTGCTGGCGGCCCTGTCCAGTCCGATGTGGGGCATGTACGCCGGTTTCGAGCTGTTCGAGCATGTGGCACGTCCGGGCGCCGAGGAGTACATCGACAATGAGAAGTACGAGTACCGGCCCCGCGACTTCGCCGGTGCCGAGGCCCGGGGCGCCTCGCTCGCTCCCTACATCACCCGTCTGAACCAGATCCGCCGGGCCCACCCGACGTTCCAGGACCTGCAGAACCTCGTCCTGCACCCAGCGGACAATGAGGGGATCCTGGCCTTCTCCAAGTCCCGCCGCCACCTGCCGGACGGCCAGTACCGGGGGCCGGCCGGCGTCGCGGGTTCGGTGTTCCCCGGTGTTCCGGATGCCGCCGCCCTCACAGAATCCCTGCCGGGTTCGGCGGACACGGTCATCGTGGTGCTGAACTGCGATCCGCACGCGGCGCGAGAGGCCACCGTCTCGCTCGACCTGGCGGCCCTGGACCTGGACCCGGCGGACCTGGACTCCGGAGGCCGGTTCGAGGTGGAGGACCTGATCACCGGTACCCGCTGGCGGTGGGGCGCGGACAACTACGTACGGCTGGACCCGGCCGTGGAACCGGCCCACGTGCTGAAGGTGGTGCGCCACAGCTGATGGCCCATTCCTTCCAGATGCACACCCACGGAATCTCCCACGACCCGGACTGGTTCCGGACCGCCGTGTTCTACGAGGTGCTCGTGCGGGCCTTCCACGATGACAACGGGGACGGGTCTGGGGACTTCGAGGGTCTGATCAACAAGTTGGATTACCTGCAGTGGCTGGGCATCGACTGCCTGTGGGTACCCCCGTTCTACCGCTCACCGCTGCGGGACGGCGGCTATGACATCGCGGACTACTACGAGGTGCTGGACGAGTTCGGCACCGCCTCGGACTTCAAGAGGCTCGTGGCCGAGGCCCATGCGCGCGGGCTCAGGGTCATCATCGACCTGCCGTTGAACCACACCTCGGACCAGCACCCCTGGTTCCAGGAGTCCCGGTCTGACCCGGACGGCCCGTACGGCGACTTCTACGTGTGGAGTGACACGGATGAGAAGTACCAGGACGCCCGTATCATCTTCGTGGACACGGAGGAGTCCAACTGGGCATTCGACCCGGTCCGCCGCCAGTTCTTCTGGCACCGCTTCTTCTCCCACCAGCCGGACCTGAACTTCGAGAATCCCGCCGTGATCGAGGCGCTGTTCGACGTGGTCCGCTATTGGATGGACATGGGCGTGGACGGTTTCCGTGCTGACGCCATCCCCTATCTCTTCGAGGAGGAGGGCACCGACTGCGAGAACGACCCGCGCACCCACGGCTTCCTGCAGCAGCTGCGGGCCATGGTGGACGCGGAGTACCCGGGCCGGGTGATCATCGCCGAGGCCAACCAACCGCCGGCGGACGTGGTGGACTACTTCGGTTCGGAGGAGGAACCGGAATGCCACATGTGCTTCCACTTCCCGATCATGCCGAAGATCTTCTACGCCCTGCGCGACCACAAGGCCACGGCGATCCTCGAAGCGTTGGCCGAGACCCCGCAGATCCCCGCCGGCACCCAGTGGGGCACGTTCCTGCGCAACCACGATGAGCTCACCCTCGAGATGGTCACCCCGGAGGAACGCCAGGCGATGCTCGGATGGTATGCCCCGGACTCACGCATGCGCGCCAACGTGGGCATCCGCCGCCGGCTCGCCTCCCTGCTGGACAACAACCGGTCCGAGCTCGAACTGATCCACGCGCTGCTGCTGGCCATGCCGGGCTCGCCGTTCCTGTACTACGGGGACGAACTCGGCATGGGGGACAACATCTGGCTGCCGGACCGGGACGCCTCCCGCACCCCCATGCAGTGGAACCCGGACCGCAACGCAGGGTTCTCCGAGGCCGATCCGGGCAAGCTCTACCTGCCGGTCATCCAGTCGCTCGTCTACCACTACAACCACGTCAACGTGGAGGCGCAGCTGGCCTCCAACGGCTCCCTGCTGCACTGGGTCCGCGAGACCCTCGCCGTCCGCAAGCGGCATCCCGTGTTCGGGTTGGGCGATTTCACGGTGGTGGAGGCCGAGGCCGAACAGGTCCTCGCCTTCATCCGGGACCTTCCCGCCTCCGAGAAGGAGGACCTGTACCCCGAGACGGTGCTCTGCATCTTCAACCTCGCCCCGGAACCGGTGGCCACCTGGCTGAGCGTGCCGGGCTATGCGGGCCGGGGCCTGCGCGATGTCTTCGGCGGCCGACCGTTCCTCGACATCGGTGAGGACGGCCGGCTGCCCGTGACCCTGCCCGGCCATGGCTTCTACTGGCTGCGGCTGCGGACCGGCCCGGAGCCGATGCCGGGGGCCGATGCGGCGGCGCTGTCCGGCCGGCCGAACCCCTACACCACGGCGATGCCCGTCATCACCCCGGACCTCACTGCGGGGCGGAACCGATGACCGGCGCACCGGCTGGCGAGCGTTTCCCGGACATCCCCGGCCTTCACGAACTCCTCGCCGGGTGGCTCCCCGAACAACGGTGGTTCCCGCTCCGGGGAGACATCACGTTGCGCCGGTCCGGCGAGCTCCGGTTGACCACGACTGCAGACAGCGCCGACGATGTCCAGCTCCTGCTGCTGATCCTCGCGGTCGCTCCTGCGGGTGGCGGGGAGAACGAGGACGCGGTTGCCGTGTCCGTCCCCCTGACGATGCGGCGGGAGGCCGTCCCAGGAGCCTCAACAGCGCTGATCGGCCGCGTGGACACGGAGTCCGGCGCCCGATGGGTCTATGACGGCCCCCAGGACCCGGCCTTCGTCGCTGCCTGGTTGGAGCTGATGCGCCGTGAGACGCGTCTTGAGAGCAGCATGGCCGGCGGAGCCACCGGCCATGCCTACGCCGGTTTCCGTGACTGGCCCGCCTTCGCCCCAGGCACCTTGGACCTGCGCGTGCTCCAGGGCGAGCAGTCCAACACGTCCGTGGTGGTGGGCGCGGCACCAGGGCGGCTCATCCTCAAGTTCTTCCGGGTTGTGGCCCCGGGCACCCATCCCGACGTCGAGATCGGCCTGGCGCTGTCCGCCGGCGGTTCCAGCGAGGTCCCCGTGACTTTCGGCTCGGCCACGGCGGCGTGGACCCGGCCCGGGACGGCTGGCGCGGAGACCGGTGAGCTCTGTGTGCTGCGTGAGTTCATCGAGGACTCCCGGGACGCCTGGCGCCTGGCAACGGATGCGGCCGCCGCCGGACACGACTTCACCACCGAGGCTGCCGGGATCGGTGCGGCCACGGGACGGCTGCACCTGGCCCTCGCCGAGGCCTTCGGCACGCGGCCCGCCTCCAGCGGATCCGACGGAAACGAGGGAACACCGGCCGTCCTCACGGCGCTCGCGGATCGTCTCGGGTGGGGGTGGCGCCAGGCCGCGACGGCCGTAGGCGAGGAGCACGGAGACGCGCTGCGCACGGTGATCGACTCCCTGCGCACCCCGAAGGCGGGAGCCGGGATTCCGCCGCTGCAGCGGATCCACGCCGACTACCACCTCGGACAGGTCCTGGCCTCGCCGGCTACCGCCGGGGGACAGGACGGCTGGCGCTGGACGGTCCTCGACTTCGAGGGCGAACCCCTCCGGGAGGCGACGGAGCGGTCCGGTTGGGACCTGCCGCTGCGCGATGTCGTCGGGATGCTGCGGTCGTTCGACTACGCCGGCGCCCTGTCCGGGGCCCCGGACTGGACGGAACCGGCCCAGCAGGCCTTCCTCGAAGGCTACGGGTCCGCGGTCGGGGCGACGGTGGACACCAGCTCCACCGTCTTCACCGCACTGATGCTGGACAAGGCGCTCTACGAGACCGCCTACGAGCTGCGTCACCGCCCCGACTGGGTCGCGGTCCCCGCCGCGGCCGTCCGTGGACTCCTGCGCCGGGCCGCTGCGGCGGCTACCGTGGGCCGAGAACGCCAGAACACCGTCCAGGAGGATGCCGTGGAACCGGATCATGCCGCGCAGGACACCACAGCGAAGGACCTCGCAGCGCCGCTGGAGGTACACGCGGAGGTGCTGGCCGCCGTCGCGCACGGCCGCTACCACCAGCCGCACGAAGTGCTCGGCGCCCACCTGGGGGACACCGGCACGGTGACGTTCCGGGTGCTACGGCCTCTGGCCGAGGACCTGGCCGTCCTGCTCGACGACGGCACGCGCGTACCGCTGCGCCACGAACACGAGGGCGTGTGGGTCGGGACGGCCCCGGCCACGGACCCAGGACATGTGCCGGGCTATCGGGTCCTAGTGACCTACCCCGGGGTGGCCGAGGTGGAGCAGGACGATCCCTACCGGTACCTGCCCACCGTGGGGGAGCTGGACCAGCACCTGTTCCGCGAGGGCCGGCACGAGACGCTGTGGACGGTCCTCGGCTCGCGGGTGCGCCACTACTCCTCGCCCCAGGGCGACATCACGGGAACCTCGTTCGCCGTCTGGGCCCCCAACGCCACGGCCGTGCGGGTGAAGGGCGACTTCAATGGCTGGGACGGGCGCCAGCACGCCCTGCGCTCGCTGGGAGACTCGGGCCTCTGGGAGATCTTCGTCCCGGGGATCGGGTCCGGAACCGTCTACAAGTACGCGATCCTCGGCCGCGACGGCCACTGGCGGGACAAGGCCGACCCCATGGCCCGCTGGACCGAGGTGCCGCCGGCCTCCGGCTCCCGGGTGGAGGACTCCCGGTACGCCTTCGGGGACGCGGCGTGGATGGAGAAGCGGGCGGCGACCAATCCGCACGATGCGGCCATGAGCGTCTATGAGGTGCACGCCGGGTCCTGGCGGCCGGGCCTGAGCTACCGAGAGCTGGCGGACCAGCTGGTCGAGTACGTCTCCTGGCAGGGATTCACCCATGTGGAGTTCATGCCGGTGGCGGAACACCCCTTCGGGGGATCCTGGGGTTACCAGGTCACGGGGTACTACGCTCCCACGTCCCGGTTCGGCTCCCCGGACGACTTCAAGTATCTGGTGGACCGGTTGCACCAGGCCGGAATCGGTGTGCTCCTGGACTGGGTGCCCGCACATTTCCCCAAGGACGAGTGGGCCTTGGCGACGTTCGACGGGCAGCCTCTGTACGAGTACGCCGACCCGCGCAAGGGCGAACACCCGGACTGGGGCACCCTCGTGTTCGACTACGGCCGTACCGAGGTGCGGAACTTCCTGGTCGCCAACGCCCTGTATTGGCTGGAGGAGTTCCACATCGACGGGCTGCGCGTGGACGCCGTCGCCTCGATGTTGTATCTGGACTACTCCCGCGAGGACGGGGAGTGGGTGCCGAACGTGCACGGTGGCAACCACAACCTCGAGGCCATCAGCTTCTTGCAGGAGACCACGGCCACGGCCTACCGGCGCAACCCCGGGATCGTGATGATCGCCGAGGAGTCCACGGCGTTCTCCGGCGTGACCGCGCCCACCAGTCATGACGGGCTCGGCTTCGGCCTGAAGTGGAACATGGGCTGGATGCACGATTCCCTCGGCTACCTGTCCGAGGACCCGGTCAACCGCAAATGGCATCACCACGAGATGACGTTCTCGACGGTCTATGCCTGGAGCGAGAACTACGTGCTGCCGCTCTCGCATGACGAGGTGGTCCATGGCAAGGGGTCGCTGCTGCGCAAGATGCCGGGAGACCGGTGGCAGCAACTGGCCTCCCTGCGGGCGTACTACGCCTACATGTGGGCGCACCCGGGCAAGCAGTTGCTGTTCATGGGCTCCGAGTTCGGCCAGGAATCGGAATGGCGGGAATCCCACGGGCTGGACTGGTGGCTCACGGACACCCCCAGCCACAAGGGGCTCATGAAGACCGTTCGGGACCTGAACCTGCTGTACCGGGACGCCCCCGAGCTGTGGAGCCAGGACAACGATCCGGCCGGATTCCAGTGGATCGACCAGAACGACGGTGATCGGAACCTCTTCTCGTTCATTCGCTGGTCCACGGCGGAGGCCGGTGCGGGAGAGGCACGTCCCCTGGTCTGCGTGACGAACCTGTCCGGCAACCCTCATCACGAAGTCCGCCTGGGACTGCCGTTCGCGGGACCATGGCGCGAGGTCCTCAACACCGATGCGGAGAGCTACGGCGGATCCGGGCTGGGCAACGGCGGACGGATCGAGGCATCGGATGAGGCGTGGCAGGGACAGCCGGCATCCGCGGTGATCACCGCCCCGCCACTCGCAACGGTGTACCTTCGGCCGATCCGCTGACGCCCCTGATTCCGTCTCGCCGGGGCGGTGGCCGGCCGATTATGCAAAGCCTCAGAACCTGTGTATTGTCTTCTCTTGTGCCAAGGCGAGGAAGACAAGTTCTTCCAGACCGAGACGGCGAAGATCCACGGGAAACCGGGGTCGGAAACCACACATGGCGCCGGGAAAGCCGCAAGGCAGAACCGCTGGTGATGATCCAGGCAGCTCGGAAGGACTTCGGTCCGGAGGAAAAGCCCGGTTCGGTGGATTTGACACCGAATCGAGAGAGGGTCTAAGCTAGAAAAGTTGCTCCGGAGCAACGGGCCAGTCGCAGAGCGGCGGTCCTGAGATCCGGAAACAACACAGAGGGACTTCGGTTCCACTCCAGAAAATCGCCGGAAACGCCGATTTGACGGGGAGGAAACAAGGAACTAAGCTTGAAAAGCCGCAGATGAGAAAAGCAAAGATTTCGCCGGTATTACCGGATTCCTTGTGAGTAGTCATAATGTGCCTGTTGTTTGAGAACTCAATAGTGTGCCAAGTTTGTTGATGCCAATTTTTTGAATTGGTTGAT
>NZ_BAAALH010000001.1:1310828-1357737 GCF_039528175.1 Citricoccus alkalitolerans | reverse complement strand
GAGGGCCAGATGCGTAGCGTCCACTATGCGGTTGCGGAACAACAACCAACCGAACCACCACCCCTACAACACTCAGGGGTGGAACAACTGAACAGTGCAACAAGGTAAGTTGTAACCCCCTGGGTCGATCCCACACCACCCAAACGGTGTGGACACGACAGGGACACTGAGACTACCCCCGACCGAACACCAACCCCTTCCGGGTTGCAGATGTCAACAGAGGTGGTAACAGGGTTACGGCGGTCATAGCGTGGGGGAAACGCCNNNNCCTTCTTGTTTAACCGGGTCGGCTACGATTGTGAAGCTGTCCGTCGGAGTACGCCATGCGTGCTGTCGCCGTCATCAAGACCGAGGAGAGGATCATCAGGATGTCCGAGAACGAGGAGCGCTCCGGCTCGTCTGACCGTCCGCGCCGTGGCGGCGGTGGACGGCCCGAGCGGGGGTCCGGTTCCGGGTCCCGTGGTGGTTACGGCGGGTCCAAGGGGGGAGGTACATCCTCCCGCGGCGGCGAGAGGTCATTCGGCCGGTCGTCCGGCCAATCTTCTGGGCGTGAGGACCGCCGTGGTGGTTCGGGCGATGGGCCGCGTCGCGACGGCCGCGAGGTCGGTCGCGCCGGACGGGGCGATGGACCTCGGCGGGATGACAACCGTGGTGGCGGCGCCCGCCGGGAGGGCCGTCCGGAACGTGGTGGAGCCCGGCATGACCGCCGTGGCTCACGGGACGGTGGCCCGCGCGTCGAGGGTCGAAGCTCTCCCCACAATTCGGGGGACCTGCGCAGCTCCAACCGGCCGGATCGTGCCAAGTCGCCTGAGATCGATGAGGACGTCACTGGCAAGGAGCTCGACCGCGCGACCAGCCGAGAACTGGACACCCTGGACGAACGCAACCGTCCGTGGGTGGCACGTCACCTGGTGATGGCCGGCCGGTTGCTGGACATCGACCCGCAGTTGGCCTTCGAACACGCTCTGGCCGCCAGCCGGCGGGGCGGTCGCCTCGGCTGCGTCCGTGAGGCAGTTGGCCTGACCGCCTATGGGGCTGGAGAGTACGCTGAGGCGCTGCGGGAGTTCCGGACCTACCGCCGCATCACCGGGGACAACACCCACCTGCCAGAGATGGTGGACAGCGAACGTGCCCTCGGTCGGCATGACAAGGCCTTGGAGCTCGCGGGAGACGTCGACCATGCGTCCCTGGAGAAGGCGATCCGGGCAGAGCTGGCCATGGTGCTCTCCGGCATCCATCGTGACCAGGGAGACATCGACTCCGCCCTGGCCGTGCTACAGATTCCCGAGCTCGATCGGCATCGCGGTTTCTCTTTCAGTCCCCGTCTGTTCCGCGCCTACGCCGACGTCCTGATTGAAGCCGGTCGTGGCGAGGAGGCCAAGGCCTGGCGCCGCCAGGCCAGTGTGGCCGAGCGGGCGCTGGGTATCGGTGCCTTCGAGGACCCCGAGATCATTGACTTCGGACTGGACGACGATGGCTCTGAGGACCGGCCCCGTGCCCGTGACCTGGTGCCCCCGGGGTTGTCTTCGGACGACCAGCAGGACGTCCTGCAGAACGACCCGGAAGACCGCCAGGTGGACGGTGGACGGCTGGACGAGGAGGACCTCGGGTCCATGCAAACCTCTCAGCGGGTGGACGCCGAGGAGCCATCCCCCGAGGGGGAGGAGCCGCAGGAGCCCGAGGGCGACATCTCCGCAGACGTTCAGGGCCGCGGAGGCCACTGACCCATGACGGAAGCGGCGTTCTTCGGAAACCATGACGCTGTCCTGTGCGACCTGGACGGGGTCGTGTACGCCGGGACCGAGGCCATCGACGGGGCCGTGCCGACCCTGCTGGAATTAGGACGGCGCGGCGTCCCTGTCGTCTACGTGACCAACAATGCTTCGAGGTCCCCGGAATCCGTGGCCGACCACTTGAGCGAATTCGGGCTCGAGGTGTCAGGGGAGCAGGTCTTCGGGTCAGCTGCAGCAGGTGTGGCCCTGCTGAACCAGGTGCTGTCCCGGACCGTCACGCACCCGACGGCGGCCGGAGCGTCCTCCGGTGGGCGTCCCCTCCCTCCCCTCCCGGCGAAGGTCCTGGTGGTCGGTTCGGAGTACTTGCGTGGCCTGGTGTCGGAGGCTGGTCACCAGGTCGTGGCGACAGCGGCCGAGCGTCCCGACGCCGTGATCCAGGGGTTCGACCCCTCGGTGTCCTGGTCGGACTTGGCGCAGGCCTCCTACGCCCTCAAGGCGGGTGCCCGCTGGATCGCGACCAATACGGACCTGACTATTCCCCGTGCGGAGGGGATCGCGCCCGGCAACGGTGCACTCATCGACGCGGTCTCCCGGGCGACCGGGACCCGGCCGCTGGCAGCCGGCAAGCCCGAACCGGTCCTGTTCCGTCTGGCCGCCGAGGCCGTCGGATCCCGCAACCCACTGGTCGTCGGTGACCGTCTGGACACGGACATCCTCGGAGGCAATCGGGCCGGATTCGCCACCGCCCTCGTGCTGACCGGCGTGGACACCGAAGAGACCGCCGCGGCGGCCCCAGCGGAGCAACAGCCCACCTGGGTGATTCCCTCGCTGCCGATGCTCCTGGCTGACACCCCGGTGGAAGCACGCTTTCGCGCACCCCGGCAGGCACGGCAGCCATGACCGAGCCGTCCCAGCCGACCGAGTGGACCCCGGCCACCACCGGTGACCCTTCCGCCGACCAGATCCTGGCTGGTCTCATCGGAGCCGGGGAGCTGAGCCCCGACGAAGAGATCGCGGCCTACCGTGAGGCGTTGGACGCTTTGGCGCAATTGCTGGAGGAACAACCGCGGCTGCCCGGGCTGTCATGAGCAGTCCGAGGAGCACCGGGACCGGGCGAGGCCGCACCCGCCTCGACATCGCGCTGGCCGATCGCGGCCTGGCCCGCTCCCGTAGTGAAGCGGCCGGACTCATCAGTGCGGGCGAGGTCATCGTCAACGGCGTCGTCGCCACGAAGGCGTCCCTGAAGTGCGCCCCCCAGGATGTGGTGGCCCTGCGCGCCAGCGGACCACGGTACGTCTCCCGGGCCGGGCACAAGCTGGCCGGCGCACTGGAGCTGTTCACCGACGTCGTGACGGCCGGCCGGCGGTGCCTGGACGCCGGGGCGTCCACGGGCGGGTTCACGGATGTCCTGCTCCGGGCGGGGGCCCAGCAGGTGCTCGCGGTGGACGTCGGGCACGACCAACTGGTCGAGACGTTACGCGCCGATCACCGCGTCGACGTCCACGAGGGCTGCAATGTCCGTGACCTCACGCCGGAACACCTCGGCGGAGCAGTGGACCTGGTGGTCTCGGACCTGTCCTTCATCTCGCTGCGCCTGGTGATGTCACCGCTGGCCGGGGTGTGCCGGCCAGGCGCGGACCTGGTCCTCATGGTCAAGCCGCAGTTCGAGGTCGGCCGCCGGGCCCTGCCCAGGACCGGGGTCGTGCTCGATCCTATCCAGCGACGCCAGGCGGTCATCGAGGTTCTTGACACCGCCCTGGACGCTGGACTGCGGCCCCGCGGCATCGCCCGGTCTCCGCTGCCGGGACAGGACGGCAACGTGGAGTTCTTCCTGTGGCTAGACCGTCCCGAGACGGACGTCGAGGCAACGGCGACCGGCGCCGGCACCGAATGGCTCGGCGTCCAGACGGTCGACTGGACCTGAAAGAACAGCCCTCGTCCACAGCTCGGCGGGTGAGGCCGGACCGGGCCTGGACGTGGGTATCCTTGGGCCATGCCCCGCTCAATCCTGGTCCTAGCCCATACCGGCCGTGAGGACGCCATCCGGGCAGCCGTCCACACCTGCGCCAAACTGCAGGAGGCCGGACTGGCCCCGGTGCTCCTCGCCGGTGACGTGTCGGCGATCCGCGAGGCCGAACGGGCCGGCGTCGTGCCCCCGTTGGCTTCCGCCCCGCAGACCCTGGACGTGGACTGTTCCCTGAGCGAGGTCTCGCTGGGGGTGGTCCTCGGCGGGGACGGCTCCGTGCTGCGCGCCGCGGAGCTCGTCCGTGACTCCGGCCTGCCGCTGCTCGCCGTCAACCTGGGCCACGTGGGCTTCCTGGCCGAATCCGAGCGCACCGATCTCTCCCGCACCGTCGAGGCCGTGGTGGCGCAGGACTATAGCGTCGAGGAGCGCATGGCGATCGACGTCCGGGTTTTCCAGGGAGATAGACTCGTGGCCCGCACCTGGGCGTTGAACGAGGCCAGCGTGGAGAAGTCCAACCGTGAGCGCATGCTTGAGGTCGTGACCGCCGTGGATGGCAGCCCCATCTCCACGTACGGCTGCGATGGCGTGGTGATGGCCACGCCCACGGGCTCCACGGCCTACGCCTTCTCGGCCGGTGGCCCCGTGGTGTGGCCGGAGGTCCAGGCCATGCTCATGGTGCCGATCAGCGCCCACGCCCTGTTCGCCAAGCCCCTCGTCGTGTCCCCGGACTCGGTGCTCACCGTCGAGGTGCTGCCGCGCACCAACGAGCCGGGCGTGCTCTGGTGTGACGGCCGCCGTACCGTGGACCTGCCCCTCGGATCCCGCGTCGAGGTCACCCGTTCACCGCAACCGGTGCGGATCGCCCGGTTGTCCCGCACACCTTTCACCGAGCGGCTCGTCCGCAAGTTTAACCTGCCCACCAAGGGCTGGCGCGGTCCCGTCACGGAACAGGACCGGGCCGAGGCCGCCGCCCGCGAGGCCCGGACCGCCTCCCGCCGGCCCGAGGGACACCCCTCCTCCCGCGGAGTCTCGATCGTGGAACCCCACCACCTGGCACCACGCCCCGGCGTGGTCCCGCCGGCCACGGCCGCGCTGCCCCTGGTATCGGCGCAGGACGAACGCCTGGGGATCGCGCGCTCGGGGACCACACCGGACGAGGGCAGCGACGAGCCGGACACGCACAGCGGAGGAGCCGACCAGGCATGATCGAATACCTGTCCATCAACGGGCTGGGCGTCATCGGTGACGCCGCCGTCGAACTGGATCCCGGCTTCACCGTGGTGACTGGTGAGACCGGCGCCGGCAAGACCATGGTCGTCACGGCCCTCAACCTCCTGCTGGGGGCCCGAGCGGATGCCGGCGCCGTTCGGCACGGGGCCTCGCGGGCCACCGTGGAGGCCGGCTTCCGACTGGACGCCGGCCAGGCCGCCGTCGAGATCGCAACAGAGGCCGGAGCCGTGCTGGATGAGGAGACCCCGGACGGTGGCGCCGGCCCGGAAACCGACGCTGTGCCCAGCGTCTCGCCCGACGTCGGCGCACCGGCACGACGACGCGGGGACGTAGCACTCGTGGTCACCCGGTCCGTGGGTGCCGCGGGGTCCTCGGGACGCTCGCGGGCCTCGGCCGGAGGACGCGGCGTGCCCGTAGCCCTGCTGGGTGAACTCGGCGAACACCTCGTGGCCGTCCATGGCCAGACGGATCAGCTGAGATTGAAGTCCCCGGCCGCCCAGCGCCATGCCCTGGACGCCTTCGCCGGGCCGGAGCTGACCGAGACCCTGACCGCCTACCAACGGGACTTCGAGGCGTGGAGACGGGCGGCCACGGAACTCGATGAGATCACCAACAACGAGCAGGACCGGGCCCGTGAGGCCGAGAACCTGCAGCGTTCGCTCGAGGAGATCGACAACGCGGCGGTCCGGGAGGGGGAGGACGAGGAGGTCAAGGCCCTCATCCAGCGACTCGAGAACGTCGAGGAGCTGCGCGCGGCGTCCCTGGGCGCCCACACCCACCTCGTCGGCGGGGATGCAGCCGATGCGGTGGAGATCCCGTCGGCGGAGACCCTCATCGAGGCCGCCCGCCAGTCCCTGTTGCAGGCCCCGGGACAGGACGACGAGCTCACCGGACTGTCCCAGCGCCTTGCCGAAGTGGGGATCCTCCTGGCCGATGTCTCCGGTGACCTCGCCGGCTATGCTGCCCGCCTGGATGACGACGCCGCCTCCGACCTGGACAGCGCCCAGTCCCGGCTGGCCGAACTGACCCGTTTGTCACGCCTCTACGGGCCCGAACTCTCCGACGTGATCCGGTGGGCCGAAACCCACCGGCCGCGGCTGGAGACCCTGCAGGGAGACACGGGACGCATCGAGGAGCTCACCGCCGAGGTCGCCCGCCTCGAACAAGATGTCCTGGCCGGCGCGAGTGAGCTGACGCGGCTGAGGACGGCCGGCGCAAGCGCCCTCGCCGGGCTGGTGAGCGAGGAACTGCACGCCCTGTCGATGCCGGACGCCACGTTCCATGCCACCGTCACCACAGGCGGCCAGCCGGGGCCCCACGGTGCCGACGAGGTCCACCTCCTCCTCCAACCCCATGCCGGCGCCGAACCGCGGCCCCTGGGCAAGGGCGCCTCCGGCGGCGAGCTCTCCCGGGTGATGCTGGCGCTGGAGGTGGTCCTGGCCGCCACGGACCCGGTCCCCACCTTCGTGTTCGACGAGGTGGACGCCGGAGTCGGCGGAGAGGCCGCCGTCCAGATCGGCCGCCGTCTGGCCCGGTTGGCCCGGCACGTCCAGGTCATCGTGGTCACACACCTGCCGCAGGTGGCGGCGTTCGCGGACCGGCACCTGAAGGTCACGAAGAACTCGGACGGCGATGCCGGCTTCACCACCTCGGACGTCGCGAGCCTCGAGGGCGAGGAGCGGGTGGGGGAACTGGCCAGGATGCTGGCCGGCCGAGCCGACTCCGGGGCGGCCCGTGACCACGCCCGCGAACTCCTCGAGGCCTCGCACGCCTGAACGGGTGCTACGATCGAACTCCGTGGTGCATAAATCCTCTCGATTCCAGAAAACGCCCAACGCGACCCGCCAGATCTTCGTGACCGGCGGCGTAGCCTCTTCTCTCGGAAAGGGGCTCACGGCATCCTCCCTGGGTCATCTCCTGAGGGCACGAGGCCTCTCCGTGACCATGCAGAAGCTGGATCCGTACCTGAACGTCGACCCGGGGACCATGAACCCCTTCCAGCACGGCGAGGTCTTCGTCACCGAGGACGGCGCCGAGACCGACCTGGACATCGGCCACTACGAGCGGTTCCTGGACGAGAACCTTGACGGCCTGAACAACGTCACCACCGGACAGGTGTACTCGACCGTCATCGAGAAGGAACGCCGGGGTGACTACCTCGGGGACACCGTCCAGGTCATCCCTCACATCACGGATGAGATCAAGCGCCGCATGCGCCTGCCCGCCACGGAGGACGCCATGGCGGCCGGCGGTGGGGAGGCGCAGGATCTGGCGGTCGCGGACCGCCCGGCGCCGGACGTCATCATCACGGAGATCGGCGGAACGGTCGGAGACATCGAGTCGCAGCCGTTCCTGGAGGCCGCGCGTCAGGTCCGCCAGGACATCGGACGGGACAACGTGTTCTTCGTGCACGTGTCCCTCGTGCCCTACATCGGTCCTTCTCACGAATTGAAGACCAAGCCCACCCAGCACTCGGTGGCGGCGCTGCGCTCGATCGGCATCCAGCCGGACGCCATCGTCATCCGCTCGGACCGCGAGGTGCCCGCCGACGTGCGGGACAAGATCGCCCGCATGTGCGACGTGGACACCGATGCGGTCGTCAACTGCGCCGATGCCCCGTCCATCTATGATATCCCCAAGATCATCCACGCCCAGGGCCTCGACGCCTACGTGGTGCAGTCCCTGGACCTGAAGTTCAAGGACGTCGACTGGTCCACCTGGGACCGCCTGATCGGCGCGGTCCACCACCCGAGGCATGCGCTGGAGATCGCCCTGGTCGGCAAGTACATCGACCTGCCGGACTCCTATCTCTCCGTCACGGAGGCCCTGCGGGCCGGTGGCTTCGGCAATGACGCGACGGTCTCCATCCGCTGGGTCCCCTCGGACGACTGCGAGACCGAGGCCGGCGCACGGCAGGCCCTGGACGGCGTCGACGCCATCTGTATCCCGGGCGGTTTCGGGGTCCGAGGGCTCGACGGAAAGATCGGCGCCCTGCGTCACGCCCGTGAGAACGGCATCCCGACCCTCGGCCTGTGCCTGGGGTTGCAGACCATGGTCATGGAGTATGCCCGCAACGTGCTGGGACTCGCCCAGGCGTCCTCCACCGAGTTCGAACCGGACACCGAGCATCCCGTGATCGCCACCATGGCGGAGCAGGAGCACTTCGTCTCCGGTGGCGGCGACCTCGGCGGTACCATGCGCCTGGGATCCTATCCGGCCACCCTGCGGGAGGGCTCCGCGGTCGCCCGGGCCTACGGGGCCACCGAGGTCACCGAGCGGCACCGCCATCGCTACGAGGTCAACAACGAGTACCGGGACCGGTTGGAGGAGGCAGGGCTGGTCGTCTCCGGAACCTCACCGGACGGCACGCTCGTGGAGTTCGTGGAGCTGCCGGCGGACGTCCACCCGTACTACGTCTCCACCCAGGCCCATCCGGAGTTCAAGTCCCGGCCGACCCGTCCACATCCACTGTTCGCCGGGCTCGTGGCCGCCGGACTGGAACGCCGGAACACCCGCGCCGCGGGCTGATCAGCAGGGACACCGCCACTCCATGACGCACCTGACACCTCCATCCGCCCCGTACACCGAGCACGACGGCGGCCCGCTCGCGGACGTGCCCGCCCTGCGGCCCGCAGTCCACACCGAGACGGCCTTCGCGGGCGCGGTGTGGGACGTCACGCGTGAGGCCTTCCTGATGGTGCCGGGCGAGGCTGCGGGGGAGGGCACGGGTGGTATGGACGTCAATCACCCGGACCTGTTGGTACGCGAGTTCATCCGCCATCCCGGGGCAGTGGCCGTGTTGGCACTGGATGATCAGGACCGGGTCAGGATGATCCGGCAGTACCGGCACCCCGTGGGCGAGGAGCTCTGGGAGGTTCCCGCCGGACTGCTCGACGTACCGGGGGAGCACCTGGTCGAGGCCGCCCGGCGGGAACTGGCCGAAGAAGCAGACCTGTGCGCGGACCGGTGGGATGTCCTCGCCGACTTCTACACCACCCCAGGATCCTCCTCGGAGGGAATCCGGGTGTTCCTGGCCCGAGACCTGTCCCCGGTCCCGGTAGGGGACCGGCACGAACGCACCGGTGAAGAGGCCGGTATGCCGCTGGCCTGGGTGCCCGTGACAGAAGCCGTTCAGGCCGTGCTGGCCGGCCGGCTCCGCAACCCCTCCTCCGTGGTGGGCCTCCTCGCCCTCGTCGCCCACCGGGAAGCCGGCTACGCCGACCTGCGTCCTGCGGACGCGCCCTGGCACGGCCGTCAGGTCCGCTCATGAGTGCCCCATCATGAGTGACCAGTGATGAGTGCCGAGCCCGCGGGCTGTCCGCCGCGCGCCCTGGTCCGTCCGGCTGAGGCGTACCTGGACCACCTGACTGTCGAGCGGGGTATGTCCCCTCATACCCTGGCCGCCTACCGCCGGGACATGAACCGATACCTGGCGTGGCTGCAGGGCCGGGGAGTGGACGACCCCCGTCAGGTGGAGCGCCGGCATGTGACCGGGTTCCTCCAGGCCCTGGCCACCGGTGCCGATGGCGGGCACCCGCTCTCACCGCGTTCAGCTGCCCGGACCATCGTCGCCATCCGAGGCATGCACCGCTTCTGGACCCTGGAACAGGTCACGGAGACGGACCCGGCCCAGGACGTCACCCCGCCTCGGCCCGCCCAGGAACTGCCCAAGGCGATCCGGGTGGAGCAGGTGACGGCCCTGCTGGAGGCCGTGCCCACGGACACTCCGGCCGGCCTCCGGGACCGGGCCCTGCTCGAGTTCCTCTATGCCACGGGTGCCCGCATCTCCGAGGCGGTCGGGCTGGACGTCGACGACGTGGTCGGAGCCGTCCGCGGACCCCTGGATGACGCCAACGCCCAGGGGAGCCGAGACGAACCCGGGGCGACGGGACCTGGGGGGTCCGGCACCGCCGTCGTGCGCCTGTTCGGGAAGGGTTCCAAGGAGCGCATCGTCCCGTTGGGTTCCTACGCGGCCACCGCCCTGGAGGCCTGGCTGGTCCGCGGACGTCCCACGCTGGCCGGCCAGTCCGGGGCCGGGGGCCCCGCACTGTTCCTGAACCAGCGCGGTGGGCGGCTCTCCCGGCAGTCGGCGTGGACGATCCTCAAGAAGGCCGCGGAACGGGCGCACATCGATGCCGAGGTCTCACCGCATACCCTGCGGCACTCGTTCGCCACCCACCTGCTGGAGGGCGGCGCGGACGTTCGCGTGGTGCAGGAGCTGCTGGGGCACGCGTCCGTCACCACCACGCAGGTCTACACCCTGGTCACGGCGGACACGCTCCGCGAGGTCTACGCCGCGGCACACCCCCGCGCCCTCCACTAGGCCGGGGAGGGCATCACGATCCCACAACGTCGGGCCGGACGGTGATGACATCGATCGCGGGTTGATGCTCAGATGGTGAGTGTCGGACGACGTCCCGCGGTCGGAGGACGGCCCGGCCACCACCGGACCACCACCCGCCGAAGCGGTGCTGTACGGAGCACCCGGAGGCAGACGAGGGGATCTTGATGAACAGCACCGCTGATCAGGCCTTCGAGGTAGGGCGATGCGCCCGAGGGGTCGCTCGCCGCCGCCTGGTGGCCGCCGTGGGATTCGGGCTCGGTGCCGCAGTGGTGCTGAGCGCCTGCGGGACCGGTGACGTGCCGGCGGAATCATCCTTGGCCACGAGCGATCCCAGTTCGATCCCGGTCGAGACCGTCTCGGAGGCCGCGACTCCCCGTGCCACGGCTACCGCGAGCGTCACCGTCACCGAGACGGCCTCCGCCTCGCCGACCGCCAGCACGTCCGGAGAGCAGGCTACGGGGCTCACCCAGAGCTACACCTCAGAGTCCGGCATCTTCACCTGGAGTTTCCCGGAGACCTGGAGCGCGAGTCAGGAGGACTACAGCGAGGAGTTCCTGGACTATCTGGGTGTGCCCTACGAGGTGGTGCTCTTCCGGAATCCCGTGGGCACCCTGGAGTACCGGACCACCACCGGGGTCGGTCCCACGGACAACGACGGTCCCAAGCCGGATGTGATGGAGGTCCTGGAGACCGAGGAACTGATGGACATCCCGGGCAACGAGTCACCGGACGCCCCGGGCTCCGGGCCCGTCTGGTACCGGGCCTCCCTCTACCAGGCCAGCGAGGACTGGCCGGACCCTCAGAGCTTCGAGGGCGGGCAATTCCTGTTGTCCGTGCAGGTGGTCAACGTGGCCGAAGACCTCGACCCCGAGGCGACGGACGATTCCTTCTGGTCCTCGTGGTTCTACGCGCAGCCTTCAGCGGACGGCCACGCCGAGGGGACGACCACCTTCCTGTCCGGCAGCGTCACCCAGGACACGGCGGAGGAGGTCACCGGCCTCGAGGGCGAGGAGGCCATGAGGGCGTTCCTCGAGACCGAAGAGTATGACCAGCTACGGTCCGTCGCCACCTCCATGGAGGTCGAGGTCCCCTGAGCCCGCTGCCGGAATACCGGTGCAGTCAGGCTCAGGCGCCCGGCACGTGCCGTTCGTCCGGACCGTTGTAGGCGGACAGCGGACGGATCAACGAATTGCTGGCGCGCTGCTCCATGATGTGCGCGGTCCACCCGGTGACGCGGGCGGCGATGAACAACGGGGTGAACAGCTCGGTGTCGAAACCCATCAGGTGATACGTGGGGCCGGCGGGATAGTCGAGGTTCGGCTTGATGGCCTTGGCCTCGTCCATGGCCTGCTCGAGCCCGTTGTACAGTCCGAGGATCTCGTGGCGGCCGAAGTGCTCGATCATCGCGTCGAGCGCCTTCTTCATGGTCGGAACGCGGGAGTCGCCATGCTTGTACACGCGGTGGCCGAAGCCCATGACCTTCTTCTTCTGGGCCAGAGCGTCCTGCATCCAAGCCTTGGCGCGGTCCTTGGCCTGATCCTGGGATTCGTCCGGCCGGATTCCGATCTCATCGAAGGTGTGCATGACGGCCTCGTTGGCGCCGCCGTGCAGGGAGCCCTTGAGTGCGCCGATGGCGCCGGTGACCGCCGAATGCAGATCGGACAGGGTGGAGGTGATGACGCGTGCGGTGAAGGTGGAGGCGTTGAAGGAATGCTCTGCGTAGAGCACCATCGAGACGCGGAACGCATCGACGACAGCGGGATCGGCCTCCTCGCCGAAGGTCATCCACAGGAAGTTCTGGGCGTAGTCCAGGTCCTCCCGGGGCGGCACCGGCTCGGTCGGGCCACCGGCGGTGCGTCGGCGCTGCTCATAGGCGACAACGGCGGGCAGCTGGGCGAACAGGGTCGTCGCTTTCTCCATCTCGGCCTCCGGGGAGGAGTCCTCCGACTGCGGGTGCTGGGCGCCCAGGATGGACACGGCGGTACGGACCGAGTCCATCGGATGGCAGTCAACCGGCAACACGTCCAAGGCGGTCTTGACATCCGGGGACAGGGCACGGTTGGAGCGCTCGTGGTCCGTGAAGGCAGCCAGCTGGGCGTCCGTGGGCAGCTCACCGTTCCACAGAAGGTAGGCCACGGACTCGAACGGCAGAGACGCGGCCAGCTCCTGCACGGGATAGCCACGGTAGAGCAGGGAGTTGGTGTCCGGGTTGACCTTGGAGATGGCGGTGTAGTCCGCCACCACTCCAGCGAGGCCCTTCTTGATCTCAGTGTCAGTCATGGGAGAGTCCTTTCGGGACGGGGTTCGGGTCGGTTCAGGCGTCTGCGCCGGAGTCCGTCCGGGTCTCCAGTCCCGGAACCGGGAAGTTGAAGACGGAGGAATCGAAGCCGTTGTAGCCCTCGTAGTCCACGAGCTCGTAGAGGCGTGCCCTGGTCAGCATCTCACCGACGGCGTCCTGCTGGGTACCCTCGGAGCGGATGGTGGACAAGGTACGCTCCATGGCGCCCAAGGCCGAGCGCAGCAGTGTCACCGGGTAGATCACGAGGGCCACGCCGGCGGAGGCCAGCTGTTCGCGGGTGAACAGCTCGGACTTGCCGAACTCCGTCATGTTGGCCAGGACGGGCACGTCCACGGCGTTGCAGACGGCCTCGAACTCGGACAGGTCCTTCATGGCCTCCGGGAAGATGGAGTCCGCGCCGGCGTCTACCAGGGCTTTAGCCCGGTCGATGGCCCCGTTCAGCCCGCCGGCGCCGTCCACCCCACGGATGTCGGTGCGGGCCATGACCAGGAAGTTCTCATCCCGGCGGGCGCTCGCAGCCGCCGCCACCCGCTGAGTGGCCGTGGCCAGGTCCACCACGGCCTTGTTGTCCAGGTGGCCACAGCGCTTGGGGTTGATCTGGTCCTCGATGTGACATCCGGCGAGCCCGGCGTTCTCCAATTCCTGGATGGTCCGGGCCACGTTCATCGGCTCGCCGAAGCCGGTGTCCGCGTCCACGATGGCCGGCAGGTCCGTGACGCGGGCGATCTGTCCGGCCCGCTGGGCCACCTCCGTCAGCGTGGTCAGGCCGATGTCCGGCAGGGCCAACTCGTTGGCCAGCACCGCGCCGGAGATGTACAGCCCCTGGAACCCCTGCTCCTCCACCAGTTTGCCGGAGAGTGGTGTGTAGGCCCCGGGGAACTGCACGGCGGCACCAGGTTCCAGCAGTTGCCGCAGGCGGGCGCGCTTCTCGGCGGCAGTCAGTGATGAGTACAGCATCAGAAGAGTCCCTTCGGGGCATCGGCCAGGTCGATGACGCCGGGGGCCGCGGTGATGTTCAGCTGGTCCAGCTCGCCAGCGCGGAGGGAGGCGGTGCGCTGGGCGGCGTCGAGGAAGCGCTCGATCTCCTCCGGGGACACGAGGCCCTCGGCCAGGGTGCGGAACTTGTGGATGTACTGCTCCCGGGCGAACGGGCGGGCACCCAGCGGGTGGGCATCGGCCACGGCGATCTCGTCCGTGATGGTCTCACCCGAGGCGGTGGTGATGACAACCCGGCCACCGAAGGCCTTCTCCGAGATGTCCAGGGAGTGGTACCGGCGGGTCCACTCCTGGTCCTCCTCGGTGGTGACCCTGTGCCACAGTTCCACGGTGTCCGGCCGTCCGGCCCGCTCCGGGGAGTAGGAGTCCACGTGATGCCACGCGCCGTCCTGCAGGGCCACCGTGAAGATGTACGGGATGGAGTGGTCGAGGGTCTCGCGGGAGGCCTTCGGGTCATACTTCTGCGGATCGTTCGCGCCGGACCCGATCACGTAGTGCGTGTGGTGTGAGGTGTGGATGACGATCGAGGCGACGTTGGCGGGATCGGCCAGCTCGGGGTGCTCGCCGTGCAGCTTGCGCGCGAGGTCGATCCAGGCCTGGGCCTGGTACTCGGCGGAATGCTCCTTGGTGTAGGTGTCCAGGATGGCGCGCTTGGCCTCGCCGGGCTCCGGCAGGGGCACCGTGTACTGCGCGTCCGGTCCGTCCAGCATCCAGGCGATGACCCCGTCCTCGCCCTCATAGATCGGCACTGGCGAGGTCTGGCCGCGCATGGCACGGTCGGCAGATTCGACGGCCATCTTGCCGGCGAAGGCCGGGGCGTGGGCCTTCCACGTGGAGATCTCGCCCTTGCGGGACTGGCGGGTGGCCGTCGTCGTGTGCAGGCCCTGGCCGATGGACTGGAAGATCGTCTCGGTGTCCAGGCCCAGCAGGGTCCCGATGCCGGCCGAGGCTGAGGGGCCGAGGTGGGCCACATGATCGATCTTGTGGGCGTGCAGGCAGATGGCCTTGACCAGGTCCACCTGGAGTTCGTAGCCGGTGGCGATGCCGCGGATCAGGTCGACGCCGCTGGCACCACTGTGCTGGGCGACGGCCAGGATCGGTGGGATGTTGTCCCCGGGATGGGAGTACTCGGCGGCCAGGAAGGTGTCATGGTAGTCCAGCTCACGCACGGCCACGCCGTTGGCCCAGGCGGCCCATTCCGGGGAGACCTTCTCGGTGATGCCGAAGACGGAGGCGCCCTGTCCGCCGGACGTGGGTGCGTGGGTCAGGGCCTGTGCACGGGCGGCGACGATCGGTCCGCGGTTCAGGGAGGCGATGGCCACCGACGCGTTGTCGATGATCCGATTGATGACCATCTCCTCCACCTCGGGGTCGATGGCCACGGTGTCGGTGGCAACCTCGGCCATCTTCCAGGCGAGCTGGTCCTGACGCTGCAGGTTTTCTTCGGAACGGTAGACGCGGACGTCGTGGTTGATCATGGGGTCCTCTCCAAGGCGGATGTGGGGTGGTCGGGGGTGGGTCCGGTTGGTTCGGCCGGTCCGGACTGGTGGATCTGGGGTCCGGCGGGCTGGTGCGACTGCAGGTGTGCCAGGGCGTGGTGCAGGTGCAGGGTGGTGGTCGCGGCGGCCAGTTCGGGGTTCCGATCGGCCAGGGCCCGGGCGATGGAGGCATGCTCCGTGGCCGACGCCGCCAGCCGCGCCGGGTCGTTCCGGGAGAAGCGGCGAAGCCGGGCGAGGTGAACGCGCAGGGAACGCAGGTGCTGGGCCAGGTAGGCGTTGGCACAGGCGGCATCCACAGCGGCGTCCAGCTCCGTGGTCAATTCGTAGTAGGCCGCTGGGTCCTCTCCGTGGCGCAGTGGTTCCACGGCGGATTCGAAGCGTGCGGCCAGCTGAGCGAAAGCGTCGGGGTCGGCGTGCGCCGCGGCCCGACGCGCGGCCAGCACCTCGAGCACCGTGCGCAAGTCGAACAGGTCGTCGGCCTCGTTCAGGGAGACCTCCGTGACCACGGTTCCGCGACCGCTGGAGGGAGCGGCCAGGCCTTCGGAGACCAGGCGCCCGATGGCCTCGCGCAACGGCGTGCGGGACAGGCCCAGGCGGGCCGACTGCTCGACCTCGCCCAGGACCGATCCGGGAGGCAGCTGACCCTCGATGATCTCCTGCCGCAGCGTCCGGTATGCACGTTCACTGGCTCTCACAGGGTCTAGTGTATACACAAAAAGCTGAACCTGGGCGATTCAGGGGAAAATCCGACCAAATTCGGCCCATTCTTCGGACTTTGAACGGTCTTGCGTATACACAGGGTGGACGTGGCGTGACTCACGTCCTACCTTGGTCCCATGTCCTCAACGTCCTCCATGCGTGAGCCCACCCCGCCCTCCGAGTCGTACGAGTCCGTCTATCGCAGGTCCATCGAGGACCCGGAGGGATTCTGGCTGGAGGCGGCCGCTGCCATCGACTGGACCGAGGCGCCCACCCGGGCGCTGGACGATGCGGAGGCACCGATCTACCGGTGGTTCCCCGGGGCCCGGTTGAACACGGCGGTGAACTGTCTGGACCGGCACGTGGCGGCAGGTCACGGCGAACGCACTGCGATCATCTATGACTCGGCGGTGCTCGGCACCGTGGAGCACATCAGCTACGCGGACCTGACCGACCGGGTGTCCCGCTTCGCCGGAGCGCTGGTGTCCTTGGGAGTCGGCCGCGGCGACCGAGTGGTCATCTACCTGCCGATGACGCCGGAGGCGCACGTCGCCATGCTGGCCTGCGCCAGGATCGGAGCGGTGCACTCCGTGGTGTTCGGCGGATTCGCCGCCCGGGAGCTGGCGGCGCGCATCGACGACGCGAAGCCGACGGCGATCGTGACCTCATCGGGGGGCATCGAGCCGAATCGGCGGGTGGAGTACCTGCCATCGGTGGCCGAGGCCGTGGCCCTGGCGCAGCACCGGGTCGGGGCCGTGGTGGCCAAGCAACGTGAGGGTTTCGAGACCAGCTTGGAGTGGGCGCGGGCCAGCGTGCGGGCCGGCGTCGGGAATGAGGTCGGGAACGCACCCGAGGCTGTGACCCGGTGGATTGACTGGGACGAGGCCATGGCCGAGGCCGAGCCGGCGGCGCCGGTGGATGTGGCGGGCTCGGATCCGCTGTACATCCTCTACACATCCGGCACCACCGGCTCGCCCAAAGGTGTGGTCCGGGACCATGGTGGGCATGCGGTCGCCCTGGCCTGGACCATGGCGAACATCTACGACGTCGGCCCCGGCCAGACGATGTTCACCGCCTCGGACGTCGGCTGGGTGGTGGGGCATTCCTACATCGTCTACGCGCCGCTTCTGGTCGGGGCCACCACCGTGCTGTATGAGGGCAAGCCCGTCGGGACCCCGGATGCCGGGGCGTTCTGGCGGGTGGCCGCCCAGCACGGGGTGCGCTCATTGTTCACGGCACCGACCGCCCTGCGGGCCATCCGCAAGGTGGACCCGGAGGGAACCCTGGCGGGGGACCACGACCTGTCGGCACTCCAGACCCTGTTCGCGGCGGGGGAGCGCCTGGATCCGGAGACCCAGGGCTGGATCGGTGACCTGCTGGGCGTGCCGATCGTGGACAACTGGTGGCAGACCGAGACGGGCTGGCCGATCGCCGCCAACCCGGTGGGGCTGGAGGCGCTGCCCGTCAAAACCGGTTCCTGCACCCGGCCCGCTCCGGGCTACGCCGTGGAGATCCTGGACGGGAGCGGGCAGCCGGTGGAGGCCGGGACCGAGGGCAACATCTGTCTTCGGTTGCCCCTGCCACCGGGGACCCTGACCACGTTGTGGGGCAACGACCAGCGCTTCATCGATTCCTACCTCAGCGCCTTCGAGGGGTACTACGCCACGGGCGACTCGGGTCTGGTGGACGAGGAGGGCTACCTCTTCGTGATGGGCCGGACGGACGATGTCATCAACGTGGCCGGCCACCGGCTCTCCACGGGAGCCCTCGAGCAGGCGCTCGCCGCCCACCCCGCCGTGGCCGAGTGCGCGGTGATCGGTGTGGCGGACCCGCTCAAGGGCCAGCGGGCCTCCGGCTACGTGGTGCTCAAATCCGGGGTGGAGGTCGAGGGCGCCGCCGGGATGGAGGAGCTGCTGGCCGAGCTGCGCGCCACCGTCCGCACCTCGGTGGGCGCCGTGGCCGACTTCAAGCAGGTGGCCGTGGTGGACGCGCTGCCGAAGACCCGGTCCGGGAAGATCCTGCGCAAGACCATGCGGCAGATGGCCGATGGCGAGGAGTATGTGGTGCCCTCCACTATCGAGGACCGTTCCGTGCTCGACGCCCTCGCACCGACCCTCCGCACCGGCCCGTAGGCTATCCGGGCGTGGGGCCGCGGCCGGACCAGCGGTACTCGTTCTCCGGCCGGCCCGGAGTGCCGTAGCGCGGCGAGCGGTCCATCAGCCCCTGCCGGAAGAGGTGCTCCAGGTAGCGCCGTGCCGTCACCCGGGACGTCCCGACGGCGGCCCCCACCTCACCGGCGCTGCGTCCGCCCGCCGGGTCGGAACGGAGCAGATGCACGATGGCGTCGAGGGTGCCCTCCGTCAGTCCCTTGGGCAAGGCGGCCGGGCCGGTGCTGCCGTGATGGCGGAACGCCCGGTCCACCTCCGCCTGGCTGCTGACCGAACCGGTTCCGGCGAGTCCGGTGGACAACTCCCGCGCCGCCCGCAGGCGCTCGGCGAACTCGGGATATCCGAAGGGCTTCACCAGGTACTGGACCACGCCCAGGGCCATGGCCTGGCGGATGGTGGGTACGTCGGTGGCGGCGGTCATGGCCACCACCGCGCCGGTGAATCCCGCCGACCGCATCCGGCGGAGCACCTCCAAGCCGTGTCCGTCCGGCAGGTTCATGTCCAGCAGCACCAGGTCCACGCCGAAGGATCCGTGTTCGCGCCACTGGGTGGACAGGAACCGCACCGCGTCGGCCAGGGTGGGGGAGAGGTGCACCTGACGGTAGCCACCGGCCCGGGCCAGGTACTCCCCGTAGGTGTCTGCCGCCAGGGCCTCGTCTTCGACGATCAGCACGCGTTCACCGGTCATGATGGTCTCCTTCCGCCAACGCGGGTGGCGGGTTGTCCGCCGGCCACCGTGGTGGGTGGACGTCGTCCGCCGGCAGGGGCAGCTCCACGGTGAACACCGTGCCGGAATCCAGGGCCAGCTCCACGTTCCCGCCCAGCGAGAGTGCCGTCTGCCGGACCAGTGCCAGGCCGATGCCCCGGCCGGCGGTACCTCCGGGCTTGGTCGAGAAACCGAGGTCGAACACCTGTCCCCGATCGTCCGCGGAGGGACCGGGGCCGCCGTCGGCCACCTGCAGTACCAGCCAGCCCGCGTCGGTGTGGGCCTCGGCCTCCACCCAGCGGTCCTCCGTCTGCCGTCCGGGGTCCGCAGCGGCGTCGATCGCGTTGTCCACCAGGTTGCCGAGGATCGTCACGAGGTCCTGTGCGGAGAATCCGGTGGGGGAGCCTACCTCGATCCGGTAGTCCATCCGCACCCCGCGCTCGCGGGCCTGAGCGGCTTTGGCCACCAAGAGGGCCTGCACCGCCGGTTCGCCGGTGGGATCCAGCGGACCCGGCTGGGCGGCGCCGGCCGCCATCCCGGAAGCCAGCAGGTCACGTGCCTCATCGATCCGTCCCAGTTCCACGAGGGACAGCACCGTGTGCAGCCGATTGCCGTGCTCATGAGTCTGGGCGCGCAGGGCATCGGTCAAGGACCGGATGCTCTCGAGTTCGCGGTTCATCTCCTGGACCTCCGTGCGGTCATACAGCGTCACCACCGTGCCCCGGTCAGCACTGGCCGGCACGTGGTGTCTCCGTCCACGCCGCCACGCAACGGGCGTCCGCAGCCGCGCCGGTGGCCCAGCCGGACGGGTGCGGTGCTGGTTCACCACCAGGATGCGGCCGGGGACGGCGAACAGCTCGTCCCGTGCGTCCCGACCGGACTCGAGTAGCCCGGCCAACGGGCCGGGCAGCTCGAGGTCAGCGAGCGAGACGGTCCCCGGTGTGTGGTCCGCGCGGTGGCCCAAGGGCGGGAGTCCCAGCAGCTCGGCCGCACGGTCGTTGTACAGGCTCAGCTCACCTGTGCCGGAGACCAGCAGCATGCCCTCGTTGACGTTGTGCAGGGCAGTGTCCAGCACGGTGAACCGATGGGCCAGCTCCTCCGGACCGAGTCCGTGGGTGGTCCGCCGGATGTAGCGGCCCAGGGCGATGGATCCGGCCAGCCCGAGGGCTGCGACGAGTCCCATGCCCAACAGGATGCGTGGGATCTGGGCGGTCACCACGATGTCCAGTTCGGAGACGCGGTGACCCACTCCGACGATGCCGACCACCTCGGCCCCGGGGGCATCCGAGGAGAAGACGGGAACCAGCGCGCGTAGGGAGAGGCCGGCGGGTCCGGTGGCCACCGTGTCCACCTGGCCGTGCCCGACCAGGACCGCGGAGAGGTCCTCGGGGTACCGGGTACCGTTCTGCGCCGGGTCCCGGTGGGCCACCCGCACGTAGTCGGTGCCGAAGAATGTCACCCAGTCCACCTGGGCCTGGACGGCCAGCTCGGTGGTGAGCGGCTGGAGCGCCGTGCCGGGGTCGGCAGACATGAAGCCGTCGCGGATCCGCTCCTCGTCCGCGATCAGGCGCGCCGTGGAGAGCACATTGTCCCTCTCCAACCCGTAGACGGTCCGCTTGGTCTGGTGGTAGCTGACGGCCACCAGGGCGACGGTGAGCACCAGGAGGCCGAGTAGGTGGGCCACCGCCAGCCGACGGGCGATGCTCCACGGACGTCGGGTGGCTCTGGACGTGTCGTGGCCGGAGCGCAGGCGCTGCTCATCCACTCCGTCTCTCGTCGTCGAGCCTGCCGTCCTGCCCACCGTGATTCCTCCTCTGGTCCGTCGATGTGACGTCTCACCGGGATGCCCCGCCGCGGCGCTTGGCGGACGACGCACCAGGCTGGGCGACAGGCTTCGCCGACTCCCGGATGTGTCCTGCGCCATGAACTTTATGACCGCAAGGGTGATGTGACGCACGTCCCACGGTGATGATCGTCTCCACGAAGAGACCGTGAGTCACCGGCCACCACTGTAGAGGACACCCCCATGACGAACCCATCCGAGCAGGCCGCAACACGGCACGCCCCCGCCGGCTCACCGGCGTCGGGTCCCGCAGCAGATCGGGCGCCGGCCAAACCGGCGAAGAAGAAGGACCGCACGCACTGGCTGTACATCATGGTGATCGCCTCGGTGATCTTGGGGGCCGCCGTCGGGCTGCTGTTCCCGGAGTTCGGCCAGTCCCTCAAGCCGCTGGGCGACGGCTTCGTCTCGCTCATCAAGATGATGATCGGCCCGGTCATCTTCTGCACCATCGTGCTCGGCATCGGCTCCATCGCGAAGGCTGCCACTGTGGGCAAGGTCGGCGGCCTGGCGCTGCTGTACTTCATGGCCATGTCCACCTTCGCCCTGGGCCTCGGCCTCGTGGTCGGCAATCTCGTCCACCCGGGTGAGGGCCTGGCCCTGACCCCCTATGACCCGGACGCCGCTCAGGCTGACCTGGATCCGACCGTCGCGTTCCTGCTGGACATCATCCCCGGGTCCGTGCCGGTGCTGCCGGTGCTGTTCGTCGCCCTGCTGGTGGGCTTCGCCCTCCAGGGGATGGGGGAGTCCGGAAAGCCGCTGCTCAAGGGGCTCACCCTGATCCAGGGTGTGGTCTTCCGCATCCTGATGATGATCATGTGGATCGCGCCGATCGGCGCCTTCGGTGCCATCGCCGCCGTCGTGGGCTCCACCGGTTGGTCCGCCATCGGTGCCATGGCCCTGCTGATGGGCGCCTTCTATGCCACCTGCATCGTGTTCATCGTGGTGGTGCTCGGCACCCTGCTCCGTCTCGTCACCGGTGTGAGCATCTTCAAGCTGATGAGATACCTGGGCCGCGAGTACCTGCTCATCTTCGCGACCTCGTCCTCTGAGTCCGCGCTGCCGCGCCTGATCGCCAAGATGGAGCATGCCGGCGTGCACAAGTCCGTGGTGGGTGTCACCGTGCCCACCGGGTACTCCTTCAACCTGGACGGGACGGCCATCTACCTCACCATGGCGGCCCTGTTCGTCTCCAATGCCATGGGTCTGGAGATGAGCGTCGGCGAGCAGATCGGCCTGCTGGTGTTCATGATCATCGCCTCCAAGGGTGCCGCCGGTGTCACCGGCGCCGGCCTGGCCACCCTGGCCGCAGGCCTCCAGGCACACCAACCGCAGCTGCTCGGCGGCATGGGCGTGATCGTGGGCATCGACAAGTTCATGTCCGAGGCCCGCGCCCTGACCAACTTCACCGGCAACGCCGTGGCCACCATGCTCATCGGCAAGTGGGTCGGCGAATTCGATCCGGTCAAGGCTGACAACGTGCTCTCCGGGCGGGACAAGTTCGACGAGGAGATGGTGGTCGGGCATGGACTGGGCGACCACTCCGACGAACGGCCGGCCGATCGCTCCACGGAACGTGGGGAGCCAGGCACCGCTCCGGGTGCCTTCGAGTCGGGGAACCAGGGGCGTCCCTTCGACCCGCTCGAGTCGCCGACCGCGGCCGAGCAGGCCTTCGAGGGCCACCCGGAGTCCAGCCTCAACGTGGTCGGCTCTGCCCCGCAGCGTTGAGACCTCGAGGACATATCACCTTCAGGCTTCGGTTGAACGTCAAGGCTCGCCGCGACGAGACGGAAATTTCCCGGGCGGACACCGATCCGGACTAGGGTGTATCCATGCCGCAGCAGCTTACGTTGTTCAGCGTGGGCGACCTCACAGCACGGCGGACACATGGACCTACGGCAGGAGACGGCAGCATCGTGAACCAGGAAGAGCCCACGCCAGTCCTCATGATCACCGGTGACCCGGTCATCGGACCCACGGGACGGCCCAAGCATGAATTCCCGGAGCCGGTGCAGTTGGAAACCCACGGTCCGGCGCGGGTGATCTCCATGGTCAACCAGAAGGGTGGGGTCGGCAAGACGACCTCCACCATCAACCTCGGAGCCGCCTTGGCCAGCTACGGCCGGCGGGTGCTCATGGTCGACTTCGACCCTCAGGGTGCCCTCTCCGCCGGTCTGGGGGTCAGTCCCCATGAACTCGACACCACCGTGTACAACGTCATGATGGAACGGTCCGTCACGGCCCGGGATGCCATCGTGGAGACCGAGTTCGAGGGCATCGACCTCCTGCCGGCCAACATCGATCTCTCGGCGGCGGAAGTCCAGCTCGTGAACGAGGTGGCCCGGGAACAGGTCCTGGAGCGGTCCCTGCGCCAGGTCCGGGACGATTATGACGTCATTCTCGTGGACTGCCAGCCGTCCCTGGGCCTGCTGACCGTCAACGCCCTGACCGCCTCCCACGGCGTGATCATCCCGCTGACCGCCGAGTTCTTCGCCCTGCGCGCCGTGGCGCTGCTTGTGGAGACGATCGAGAAGATCCAGGACCGCATCAACCCGGACCTCGAGATCGACGGAGTGCTGGCCACCATGTTCGACGCCCGGACCCTGCACTCGAAGGAGGTCGTCAGCCGCCTCGTCGAGGCCTTCGGCGACCGGGTCTTCGAGACCGTGATCAAGCGCTCCATCAAGTTCGCCGATGCCACTGTGGCCGCCGAACCCATGACGACGTTCGCCCAGAACCACGAGGGCGCCAAGGCCTACCGCACACTGGCCCGCGAACTGATCTGGCGCGGCGGGGCGCCGTGACCCCAGCCGCCGGGGCAGCCGCCCCGGACGTCGCCAGGAACCTGGCCGACGGCCTGTCCGAGAACCTGGACGGCGAGGAAGGTGTCCCCTCCGGGTTCTGCGTCACCCTGACCAACTTCGCCGGACCCTTCGACCTGCTGCTCTCCCTCATCGCCCGCCGCCAGATGGACATCACCGAGGTGGCGTTGGCCGAAGTGACGGACGAGTTCATCGCCTACGTCGGGACTCTCCGGCATGACGCCGGTGCCGGTCTGGACCCCGCGCGGGGTCCCGGCCGGACCGATGGGCAGCGTGGCCGGCCGGACCTGGCCGCCCTGGATGCCTCCAGCGCCTTCCTCGTGGTGGCGGCCACCCTGCTCGACCTGAAGACGGCCCGGCTGCTTCCCGCCGGCACCACGGACGCGGAGGAGGACGTGGCCCTGCTCGAGGCCCGCGACCTGTTGTTCGCCCGGCTGCTGCAGTACAAGGCCTTCCGCGACATCTCCACGCTCCTGAGCGAGAAGATGCGGGTTGAGGCCCGCCGCTTCCCGCGCCAGGCCACGCTGGATCCGCGCTTCGCATCCCTGTTACCGGAGCTGGTGTGGACGCTGAGCCCCGAACAATTCGGCGCTCTTGCGCAGGACGTCCTGGCCCGGACCCCGAAGCCGGCGGAACAGGTGAGCCTGGAGCACCTGCACGCTCCGCCCGTCTCGGTCCGCGAGCAGGCAGGCCTGCTGGCCGCCCGCTTACGCGAGGCCGGCCGGCTCTCCTTCCGCGAGTTAGTGTCCGACGCCGGCTCCACCCTCGTGACCGTCGCCCGCTTCCTCGCGCTGTTGGAGATGTTCCGGGACCGCGCCGTCACCTTCGACCAAGAGGTCCCGTTGGGCGAGCTGATGGTCCGGTGGGACCCGGACGCCCCCGACGAGAGGCCGGAACTCGGTCCCGAGGATGACGAGGAGTGGTCATGAGCGAGGCCGAGGATATGCGCGGACAACTCGAGGCCGTGCTGATGGTCGTGGACGAGCCCGTGACCGTGGCTCAACTGGCCGAGGCGACCGGCGCGGACGCCCGCCAGGTGGCCGATGTGCTCTCAGCCCTCGCCAGCGACTATGATGGGCTGTCTGGCTCCCCACGGCGCGGCTTCGAGTTGCGCGAACTTGCCGGCGGCTGGCGCATCTACTCCCGTCCGGCCCATGCAGAGGTGGTGGAGCGGTTCATCGTCGAAGGCCAGACGGCACGGTTGACCCAGGCCGCCCTGGAGACCCTGGCCGTGGTCGCCTACCTGCAGCCGGTCACGCGATCCCGCGTGGCGGGCATCCGCGGCGTGAACTCCGATTCGGTCATGAGAACCCTCGTCAGCAGGGGGCTCGTGGCGGAGGCCGGCAGCGACCCGCACTCCGGGGCGGTGCTGTACGAGACCACGGGCTACCTGCTGGAGACGCTGGGGGTGGGCAGCCTCCAGGAGCTGCCCAAGCTCTCGAACCACCTGCCCGGCCTGTCGGAACTGGCCGGTATGGACCAGACTGAATTCAACACCTGACTGCCGTCCAGCACGACGGCACACCATTCCAAGTCGATTGAACACAACGAAGAGGACAGTGCACTGATGAATGACCGCAAGCCGGGAGGCTCCGGAAAGAAGAACAACAGCTACCGCGGCAAGCCACTGCCGAGCAAGCCACAGCAGGGCAAGCCCGGCAAGGGCCAGTCCGCACAGGGGCAGCCGCGCAAGTCCTGGGGCACCCCGGGACCCGGACAGAGGGGCGGGCCGTTCCGGGAGGATTCCCAGAAGGGGTACGACCGCAACCTCGGGGCGGCCCGGAAGCCCGCCCGCCCAAACCGCGCCCAGCGGGACCAGAACTTCTCCTCGGTCCACACCCCCGAGGGCGTGCGCCTGCAGAAGGTCATGGCCTCCGCCGGAGTGGCCTCCCGCCGGGTCTGTGAGGACCTCATCGCCGAGGGGCGCGTGGAGGTGGACGGCAAGGTCGTCACCGAGACCGGAATCCGTGTGGATCCTGACACGGCCGTCATCCATGTGGACGGCCTCCGCCTGCAGCTGGACACCACCCTGCGGTACTTCGCGTTCAACAAGCCCCGCGGCGTCGTCTCCACCATGGACGACCCCGACGGCCGGCCGTGCATCTCCGACTACCTCAAGAAGGGCAAGTACGACTCCACGCGCCTCTTCCACGTGGGCCGCCTGGACACCGAGACCGAGGGCCTGTTGTTGTTGACCAACGACGGTGAACTGGCCAACCGGCTGACCCATCCGAGTTTCGAGATCCCCAAGACCTATCTCGTCCAGGTCCACGGTCCGATGGCCAAGGGCGTCGGTGCGCAGCTCAAAGAGGGTATGCAACTCGAGGACGGCTTCGCCCAGGTGGACTCGTTCAAGCTGGTGGACTCCACGCCGGGACACGTGCTGGTGGAGGTCGTCATGCACTCCGGCAAGAACCGGATCGTGCGCCGCATGTTCAAGGAGGTCGGGTACCCGGTCGAGCGCCTCGTCCGGGTGAAGTTCGGGCCGATCGGCCTCGGCGACCAGAAGCAGGGCACCATCCGCCAGATGGGCCGCCAGGAACAGGGCCACCTCATGGCCGCTGTGAACCTGTGATGGCCCCACGGGGTATCCCCGAACCGGTGCTGATCCGCGGAACCGGGCTGCTGGGTACCTCCATCGGCCTCGGCCTGCGGTCCGCAGGAGCGGACACCTACCTCTCCGATCCCTCTCCGTCGGCCCAGGCGGTCGCCGTGGACATCGGTGCAGGCCAGGCCTTCCCGGGTGACCACACGGCGGCTCCGTCGCCGGGCGTCGTCGTGGTGGCCGCGCCACCGGATGTCGCCGGGCAGGTCGTCATCGATTCGCTCGTGCGGTTCCCGGGCGCCGTCGTGCTGGACATCGCCTCCGTCAAGGGGGCGATCCGGCGCGAGGTGGACGCCGCCGTCGTGGGCGGGACTCTGACGCCGACGCAGGCCGCACGGTACGTGGGCACCCATCCCATGGCCGGGCGCGAACGCTCCGGTCCGGTGGCCGCCCGCGGCGCCTTGTTCACCGCCGCACCGTGGGTGGTCTGCGCTGCGGGGGACACTTCGCCGGAGGCCGTGTCCGCCGCGGAGGAGATCGCCAGGGTGCTCGGGGCCACCGTGCACCGGATGTCCGCCGAGGACCATGACGCCTCGGTGGCACTGATCTCCCACTTGCCGCAGATCGCCGCCTCGCTGGTGTCGTCGCGGCTGCAGGAGACCCCGGCCCACTCCCTGGCCCTGTCCGGCAACGGTCTGCGGGACACCACCCGCATCGCGGCGTCGGATCCGCAGCTGTGGGTGCAGATCCTGGCGGCCAACGCGCCGGACATCCTGCAGATCCTCTACGAGGTGCGCGAGGACCTGGACCGGCTGATCACCACCATGGAGGAGCCCCTGGCCCCTGGAGCCCGGCTGGACATCGCCCAGCTGATCGCCGAGGGCAACGCCGGCCACGCCCGGATTCCGGGCAAGCACGGCGCCCCGCCGCAGGCCTTCGCCGTGGTCACCGTGATTGTGGACGACACCCCGGGGCAGATCTCCGCCGTCCTGCAGGATGTGGGGGAGGCTGGCGTCAACGTGGAGGACCTGCGCATGGACCACTCCGCGGGCCACGAGGTCGGGATGCTGGAGATCTCCGTGCTGCCCGGCCGTGAACAGGATCTGACGGACGCGCTGACTGCGCAGGGATGGAAGGTGGTCTGAATGACCGAGACGACAACCCCGACCGGGCTCCGGCCCCCGGGACAGCGACTCGTCGTAGCCGTGGACGGGCCCTCCGGCTCCGGCAAGTCCTCGGTCTCCCGGGCCATCGCCCGGCGGCTCGGTGCCGCCTACCTGGACACCGGCGCCATGTACCGGGCCGTCGCGTGGCATTGCCACCATCAGGGCGTCCTCGATGACCCTGACGCGGTCGTGGCCGCGGTCCAGGACATGGACCTGGTCCTGTCGGTGGATCCAGACCACGAACGGGTGGTGGTGGGCACCGACGACATCACCGAGGCCATCCGCGAACCCGGTATCTCCGCGGTCGTGTCCGTGGTGGCTACCAACCGTGCCGTGCGCGAGCTTCTCGTGGCACGTCAGCGCGCCGAGATTGACGCGCACCGCAAGATCGTGGCCGAGGGGCGGGACATCACCACCGTGGTGGCTCCCGACGCCGACGCGCGGATCCTGCTCACCGCGTCCGCCGAGGCACGCACGGCCCGCCGCGCCGCCCAGCTGGGAGGCACCGTGGAGGCGAAGGACCTGGCCGAGCAGGTTTCCGGCCGGGATGCCAAGGACTCCACCGTGGTGGACTTCATGAGCCCGTCCGACGGGGTGGGCCTGGTGGACTCCACCGAACTCGATTTCGAGGCGACCATCGAGGCCATGCTGGCTGAGATCACCCGCCAACAGTCCGACCGGACAACCCAACAGACGACCAACCCGGAAGGGGACCGCGCATGAGCACCGAGAACAGTGCGTCACGCGACGCCGGAGTACCGACACCGGACGACGGCACCGAGTACCAGCCGATCGGCAGTGACCAGATCGAGGAGAAGCTGGCCGCTCTCTCCGACGAGGAGGCCCAGCAGCGGGCCGAGGCACTCCGTGCCGGGCTCGAGGACTACGACCTCGACGAGGAGGACACGGCACTGCTGCGCGGCTGGGAGGACGGTGACCCCGAGCCCGAGGAGGCACCGGCGCCACCGGTGCTTGCCGTCGTCGGACGCCCCAACGTGGGCAAGTCGACCCTCGTCAACCGCATCATCGGCCGCCGGGAGGCCGTGGTGGAGGACGTACCCGGGGTAACCCGCGACCGCGTCAGCTACGAGTCCGAATGGGGCGGCAAGATCTTCACGGTGGTGGACACCGGCGGTTGGGAGCACGACGCCAAGGGCATCCACCAGCGCGTGGCCGAGCAGGCCGAACGCGCTGTGGACGTGGCCGACGCCGTCCTGTTCGTGGTGGACGCCACGGTGGGCGCCACCTCGACCGACGAGGCCGTCGTCAAGCTGCTGCGACGCAAGGGCCGCCCCGTGCTGCTCGTGGCCAACAAGGTGGACGACATCTCCCAGGAGGCCGACGCGGCCTCGTTGTGGGGCCTGGGCCTGGGCCAGCCGTTCCCGGTCTCCGCCGTGCATGGCCGGGGGACCGGCGACCTGCTGGACGCGGCCATGGAGGCCCTGCCCGAGGTGACCGCCTACGGTGGGCTCATCCCGCGTGGCGGCCCCCGGCGGGTGGCGCTGCTGGGCCGTCCGAACGTGGGCAAGTCCTCGCTGCTGAACCAGCTCGCCGGTTCAGACCGCGTGGTGGTGGACGAGACCGCCGGGACCACGCGTGACCCGGTGGACGAGCTCGTCGAGCTGGGCGGCCGCATGTGGCGCTTCGTGGACACCGCGGGCATCCGCCGGCGGCAGCACATGGCCCACGGCTCCGACTACTACGCCTCGCTGCGGACCCAGTCGGCCCTCGACAAGGCCGAGGTGGCCGTGGTGCTGCTGGAGGCCTCGGAGGTACTCTCCGAGCAGGACGTGCGCATCCTGCAGCTCGTGCTGGACTCCGGCCGGGCCGTGGTCCTCGCGTTCAACAAGTGGGACCTCATGGACGAAGACCGCCGCACCTACCTGGAACGGGAGATCGACCGGGACCTGGCCCACGTGGCCTGGGCTCCGCGCGTGAACCTCTCTGCCAAGACCGGCTGGCACAAGGACCGCCTCGTTCCCGCCCTGGACACAGCGCTGGACTCCTGGGATACCCGTATCCCGACGGGCAAGCTGAACGCCTTCCTCGGTGAACTCGTGGCAGCCCACCCGCACCCCGTGCGTGGCGGCAAGCAGCCCCGTATCCTGTTCGCGACCCAGCCCTCCACCCAGCCGCCGCGGATCGTCCTTTTTACCACCGGGTTCCTGGAGCCCGGCTACCGCCGTTTCATCATCCGGCGCCTGCGTGAGACGTTCGGCTTCGAGGGAAGCCCGATCGAGCTGGGCATGCGGGTGCGCGAGAAGCGGGCCAGGAAACGCTGAGGCACGGGGCGTAGGGTCGGTCCTAGGAGACGACCGACCTGAAGGAGTGTGCATGTCCCCGTTCACCAGTTCCGAGATCCGCCTGATCTCCCGCCCCGAGGGAATGCCGACGCCCGAGGACTTCTTGGTCGAGCAGGTCGTCCACGGCGAGCTGGAACCCGGCCAGGTGCGGGTGTCGAACGAGTTCATCTCGGTTGATCCCTACATGCGTGGGCGGATGAACGCGGGCCGCAGCTACGTGAAGCCCTACGGCCTGGGGGAGACCATCACCGGTGGTGCCGTCGGCCGGGTGGTGCAGTCCGCGGCGGAAGACCTGCCCGAGGGCAGTGCGGTGCTGCACCAGCACGGCTGGACCGACGCGGTGCAGGATGATGCCTCCACCTTCCAGGCCGTGCCGGAGCTCGACGGCCTGCCCCTCTCGCTGTACCTGGGCCTGCTCGGCATGCCCGGACTGACCGCCTACGCTGGACTGACGAGGGTTGCCGAGCTGCGCCCGGGCGACAGCCTGTTCGTCTCCGGCGCCGCGGGCGCGGTGGGCACCGCCGTCGGCCAGATCGCCCGGCAACTGGGTGCCGCCCGCTTGATCGGGTCCGCCGGGTCCGCTGAGAAGGTCGGTCTGCTGACAGACAAGTACGGCTTTGACGTGGCGCTGAATTACCGGGACGCACCGATCCGCGAGCAGCTGGTGGACGCGTTGGGGCACGAGGGCGTGGACGTGTTCTACGACAACGTGGGCGGCGACCACTTGGAGGCCGCCCTGGAGGTCATGAACGACTTCGGCCGGCTGGCCCTGTGCGGGGCGATCTCCAGCTACAACGCCACCGAACGCCCGGCCGGACCGGACAACATGGGCAACATGGTCACCCGCCGCCTGCGGATGCGGGGATTCATCGTGGCCGAGGTGGCCTCCGAGCATCCGGAGGTCACCTCGGAATTCCGGGAGCGCATGACCGGGTGGTTGTCGGCCGGGGACGTCACCTCTGAGGAGACCGTCGTGGAGGGCCTCGAGCGCACCGTGGACGCGTTCCTGGACATGATGCGCGGAGGCAACACCGGCAAGATGGTGGTGAGGGTCGGTTGATCTGTGCAACGGCCGTGGTCGAGGGTCTCGCCGGGGCCGTCACGCCCCCGCTGGTCCGGGACCATGCCGACGGTGGTGTACAGTTGACTGGTGGATCGATCCGGTGAGGATCAGTTCCACGGGCTATGGCGCAGCTTGGTAGCGCGCTTCACTGGGGGTGAAGAGGTCGTGGGTTCAAATCCCGCTAGCCCGACCAGGCGATCTCTCAGGAGATCGGCGACAGCCCGGACCCATGAGTGGGTCCGGGCTTTTCGTTTGCCTGGGGGTGGTCCGAGTGGCGGCCGCTGCGCCCCGGCAGATCGGACAGACGCCGTCAGTCTGCAGCCGGGACGACCGCCCGGAGGTGAGCACGCTCTCCCTGACGGCCGACAAGGCAGAGGTACTCGACCGGCCCGGCACTGGTGGCCCCGAACCAGTGTGGGGTGCGGGTGTCGAATTCGGCGGCCTCCCCGGCCTGCAGGCGGAGGTCCTGGTCCCCGAGGACCAGGCGCAAGGTCCCATTGAGGACATACACCCAGTCATGCCCCTCATGGGTTCGTGGATCGGGCACGAGATCGTCGCTGCCGGTGGGTCGGACGAACTTGTACGCCTGGACGCCTCCCGGCCTGCGGGACAGTGGGATGATCACCGAACCGTCGGGGCAGGACAGCGGCCGAAGGTCCAACCGGGGGTCCGCGGTGCGCGGCGCGTCGACGAGCGAATCGATGGTGACGCCGTAGTAGCGGGCCAGGGGCAGCAGCTGTTCCAGGGTCGGCCGACGCAGTCCGGCCTCCAGTCGGGAGAGGGTGCTCGCCGAGATCCGGGTCTCGGCGGCCAATTGGGTGAGTGTGACGTCGCGGCGCAGTCGCAGTTGCTTCAGGCGGGGCCCGACGGCGTCCAGGGTCTGTTCGGGTGTTTCGTTCATCCCCCCAGTTTGCCATTCGGCACAAAGGTTTGCATTTCAGGATGATCGTGGCGAAGCTGGAGAGGACACGGCAACGACGACGGCGCGAACACGCCTCAGCGCGGCACGAACAGGCCACAGCACCAAGGAGTAGCGGCATGCACACAGAGGACGATCCGCGAGGACAGCACCGTTTCGACCAGGAGTACTGGGAGCGGCATTGGACGCCCGACGCCGAGACGGGGGAGGGCGTCGGTCAAGCGGTGCCGGTGAGTCCCTATCTCGAGGCCGAGACCGGACACCTGGCACCGGCCACTGCGTTGGACGCCGGCTGCGGGAAGGGGACCGAGGCGCTCTGGCTCGCCCACCGAGGCTGGCAGGTGACCGGTGCAGACATCTCAGCGACGGCCTTGGCCGCCGCGGCCGCCCGGGCGAAGACCGAGGGCATGGCTGGTCGCGTGTCCTGGACGGAGGCGGACCTGACCCGATGGGAACCGGGCCGGACATGGGACCTGGTGGTGACCCACTACGCGCACCCCGATTCCGGGCAGCTGGCCTTCTACGAGCGCATCGCCTCTTGGGTCGCGCCCGGCGGCACTCTGCTGATCGTGGGGCACCTGCACGCGCCGCACGCCGGACACCCTTCGCACGGCGAGCACCATCAGCACGTCGGTCACGTCGGTCACGTCGGTCACGTCAGCCACCACGGCCATGGCGGACACGACGGATCCGGGCATCCCGAGGGGTCCACGGCCACTCTGGCCGGGATCACCGCGCTGTTCGCGGTGCCGGGCTGGACAGTGGAGCGCGGATACGAGAGCACCCGCACCGTGGAGGCCGGGGAACGCCCCGTCACTCTGCGGGACGTGATCGTCCGCGCCACCCGGACCTGACCCACGGTCGCGGGCATCGGTGCCCGCCAACGCCCCACGGCCGCCGTCGCCCGCGCCTACCGCTGCGGTCCAGGCCGGGCCTACGCTCTACGGGTGGATCAGCTCCCGCGCCCCGCCCGAGAACGCTGGCGCACCTTTGCCCAGATCCTCGCGAATACGGCAGTGGCCAACCTGACCACCAGCTACCTGTGGTTCGGGCTGACGTTCTGGATCTACCTCGAGACCCGCAACGTCATCGCCACCGGTGTGACCGGCGGGGTCTACATGCTGCTGCTCGCAGGATCCTCCATCAGCTTCGGCACGTTGGTGGACCGCTACCGCAAACTAGACCTGATGCGCCTGGCGGCCCTGTTCACCCTGGCGATGTTCGTCGCTGCCGGCGCGGTGTTCCTGGTGGCTCCGGCGGACGAGATCGCCCGGCTGGACGGGCCCTGGTTCTGGGGCTTCGCCCTACTGGTGCTCATCGGGGCCGTGGTGGAGAATCTGCGCAACGTCGCCCTGTCCACCACGGTCACCATCCTGATCGAGGACGAGCGCCGGGCGAACGCCAACGGCTTGGTCGGCATGGTGCAGGGCATTGCCTTCATGGTCACCTCCGTGCTCTCCGGACTGTCCATCGGGCTGCTCGGCATGGGGCCGACCGTGGTCATCGCGCTGGCGCTGACGGCTGCGGCGTACCTGCACCTGCTGACGGTGCGCCTTCCGGAAGAGACCGCACCCGTGGCCTCCGACGCCCAGGGTGGGTTCGACCTGGCAGGGTCCTGGCGGGCGGTGATGGCCGTGTCCGGACTCTTCGCCCTGATCCTGTTCAGCACCTTCAACAACTTCATCGGCGGCGTCTACATGGCCTTGATGGACCCCTACGGCCTCGAGCTGTTCAGCGTGGAGGCGTGGGGTCTGGCCTTCGCCCTGGCCTCCACCGGGTTCATCCTCGGCGGTGCCGTGATCGGAAGGCTCGGCCTGGGCCGCAACCCTCTGCGCACCATGCTGCTGGTGGTCATGGCCATGGGTCTGATCGGGGCCACCTTCACCCTGCGCGAATGGGGGTGGTTGTACGTCGTCGGCATCTGGCTGTACATGTGCCTGATCCCGGCAGTCGAGGCGGCCGAGCAGACCGTCATCCAACGTGTGGTCCCGCTCGAACGGCAGGGCCGGGTGTTCGGTTTCGCCCTGGCCTTCGAGGCGTCTGCGGCCCCCGTCACGGCTCTCGTGGTGGCCCCGCTCGCCGAGGTGTGGATCATCCCCTATGCCCGCAGTGAGGCCGGTGCCGCGGCCCTGGGACCACTGCTCGGGGAGGGCACAGCCCGAGGCATCGCGCTGGTCTTCCTCCTGGCCGGGCTCATCATGGTGGTAGCCGCCGTCTTGGCGTTCCTCACGCCGGTCTACCGGCGCGTCTCGGTCGAATACGCGCTGGCGGCGTCCGGTGAAAGCGCCGATCACCGGGCCGGATAGGTGACGTCCCCCTTTTCAGGGCCGACGACGGCGCCAGCCGTCATCTCGGCCTGCGTCACCTTCTCCGGTCCCATCAGATGCAGGACCTGTTCCCCGCGGGCGAGCAGGTGATCCGCAATCAAGCGGCGGTGACACCGCCACCACACGGCCTCGGAACACATCACGGCGACCGTCTGCGCCGTACCCCACTCGCGGAGCGTGTCCAGGCCGTCCCGGAAACCGTCGGTCAGCGCGTGGTCGGCGTAGTTGTGGAAGCTGCGGTTCTGCCAGAACGCGTTCACCTCGAAGGGGGTCTCGCGGGACACCGTCCGTCTCCCTGCAAGGGACTCCAGCTTCCGGTAGCTGATGCCCGTTGCGGGCAGCGAGTCAGCCAGGGCGTCATCGTTGAACTGCGGATTCCGCCGGGACCCCGGCAGCTTGCGCACGTCCACCACAAGGTCGATCTCGGCCGCCACCAGGATGTCCAGGAATTCTCCCAGGGGAAGATTGGAGTGACCGACGGTGTAGAAGGGCCGGGCCCCGGAGCCCACGGGATCAGTCCCCCTTCCTCGTGAGTGTCCCACCCTGGTGGGCGGCCACGGAGAGGTTCTGCGTCATCAGGATCCTTTCGCAACGACAGCATGATCGGCGGCCCGGTCAGAAACCCCGGCCTGCGCGCTGTGAGGATGGCTCCACCGTACGCCCGGAACGCTCGGACGTGCTGGGATTTGCAATGACGGGCAAACAGGAGGACGGTAAACGGGTGAAAAAACCCTCCTCAAACGAGCCCCATGACCTGGGCGGAACCGGCGACCCCGGCCTGACACACGTCACCGAGACCCAGACCGCCGAGCAGAGCGCAGTGGACCGCAACCCCTCGGGCCGGACGTTCCTGGGCCAGCCCGGTGCCTTGGCCAACCTGTTCAGCGTCGAGATGTGGGAGAGGTTCTCCTTCTACGGCATGCAGGGCATCCTGCTGATCTATATGTACTTCCAGACCACCGAGGGGGGTCTGGGAATCGACGAGGGTGTCGCCACGGGCATCGTGGGCGCCTACGGCGGCATGGTCTACGTCTTCTGCATCCTCGGCGGCTGGGTGGCGGACCGGTTGATCGGCTCCGAGCGCGCCATGTTCTACAGCGCGCTGCTCATCATGGCCGGCCACATCGCGCTCGCCCTCGTGCCGGGCATCCCCGGTCTCGTGCTCGGCCTGCTCCTGGTGGCGGTGGGCTCGGGAGGACTCAAGGCCAACGTCGCCAACCTCGTAGGACACCTCTACACCCGCGAGGACCCGCGCCGGGACGCCGGATTCTCCATCTTCTACATGGGTGTCAACATCGGCGGGCTCTTCGGCCCGCTGGTGACCGGCTGGGTCCAGCAGAGCTGGGGCTTCCACCTCGGCTTCGGGCTCGCCGCACTCGGTATGGGCATCGGCCTTCTCCAGTACTCGGTCCGCCGAAAGGACCTCCCCGAAGACGTGCACACCGTTCCGGATCCGCTGCCGCGCCACCAGTACCCCAAGTGGATCGCCATCGCCGCGGCCGCCCTGGTGGTCGTGGGAGTGCTGCTCGGGACCGGTGTGGTCCACGCCGGCAACCTGGCCGACGTCGTGGTGATCCTCGCGGCCGCGGCCGCGGTAGCCATCTTCGCCTACCTCCTGGCCTCCTCGAAGGTGACCGGGGTGGAGCGGTCCCGCGTCATCGCGTTCATTCCGCTGTTCATCGGCTCGGCCGCCTTCTTCGCACTGTTCCAGCAGCAGTTCACCGTGATCACCCTGTACTCCGACACCCGGCTCGACCGCGATATCCTCGGCTGGGAGATGCCCATCCCGTGGGTGCAGTCCATCAACCCGGTCTTCATCATCCTCTTCGCCCCGGTGTTCGCGTGGCTCTGGACCCGGCTGGGCAAGCGGCAGCCGAACACCCCGGTGAAGTTCGCCCTGGGCATCGCCCTGATGGGCTCGGCGTTCCTGCTGTTCCTCCCGATGGTGAGCACCGCTGCCGTCCCGGTGCTGTGGATCGCGCTGATCCTCTTCGCGGCGACCATGGGCGAGCTGCTGGTCTCTCCGGTGGGTCTGTCCCTGTCCACCAAGCTCGCTCCGGTGAATTTCCCGGTCATGATGGTGGCCCTGTACAACCTGTCCGTCGCGCTGGGCACCGCGTTGGCCGGCTCGCTGGCCGGGTTCTACAGTGCCGAGAACGAGGGCGCCTACTTCGGTGCCCTCGGGGCAGTGACCATCGGCATCGGCGTCCTCATGCTGTTGGTCTCCAAGCCGATCCACAAGGCCATGAAGGGCGTCGACTGACACCCTCCTACCCTGCGGACAGCGCAGCTGGCAGTCCACTGGGCACCGCGCCGGACACCGCATCGGCCGACAGCACGGCCGGTGCGGTGTTCAGCACCAGCACCACGCCGACGGCGCCCACCACCCAGGCGGCCGTGCTCGCCCCGTGTCGGGCGAACCAGGCATCCAGCCGCGCCAGTGGACGCTCCACCAACCGCCGGGCGCCCCACCGCGCCGCGAGCAGCACCAACGCGGGCAGGACCATCACCAGGCAGTAGCCCGCCAGCCACAGCGGCGACGCCGGCCAGCCCGGCCCCTGGGCCGCGATCAGTCCGATGGCGGCCAGGTACGGCAACATGGAGGCCACTTCCACCAGGCCAGCCCCCAGGGCGAGCCCCATCAGGGAGCCCAACCCACCCGGCTCCTGCCCGGTGGCACGCCGACGCCACGCCGCCAGGCGCCCGTTGCCGGACCGGGCCCTGTTCTGGGCGGCGGGGGAGTCCAGGCGGAAGCTCCAGAGGATCAATCCCGCACCCAGGATCATCCCGAATGCCATGGCGAGCCGGGAATCCATCAGCTGGCCCAGGTTCTCCACGATCCACCCCGCACCCAGCAACACGGCGAGCCCGACGATGAAATAGAACACGGTGATCGTGCCCAGGTAGAGCAGCATTCGGCCGACCCGGACCCGGCCGGGAGACATCAGGAGCCACACGGGAATGGCCAGGGTGCCGAAGCTGGTGCTGTCCACCAGTGCGAGGACGGCAAGGACGGCGAACATCGGTCCGCCGGAGAGTGCGTCGAGGAAGTCCATGCTGTCCAGCCTTCCCGCGCCGGCCCGGGCTGTCGTCCGCCAAAGGACTGATCGGGGAGGTACCCCTTTCGGATGACTCGCCCCCACTCAGCGATGTCTAGCATGGAGACCGTGAACCGATCCCGACTGGCCGCGCTCTCGCCTCTGGTGTACCTCGCCGTCGGGCTGGCCCTGTTGGCATCCGGTTCCACCTGGGGCATGACGCCGCCGCTCGTCGTGGCCTGGACTGGGTCCGAGGGGTGGCACATGCTGCCCCTGCTGGTGGCCTGCGTGGCGATTGTCCTCCAACGCCGGCACGTGATGGCCGGCTTCACCCTGGCCTCCGCGGCCGCCGTCGCCGATGCGGCACTGGGGCTGCACGTGGGCGTCTTCCTCGCGTGGGCGGACACCGCGTACACCCTGGCCAGGCGCGCCGAACCGCGCCAGCGCCGGTGGTCCATCGGGCTGACCGGGATGGCCGTCGTCGCCCTCTGGGCTGTGGTGGCGGCCCGCCCGCACAGCGAGGACTATGCCCTGCCCGTGGCCTTGACCTTGACCGCGGGCGTCGCCATCCCGTTCTGGTGGGGCGCCGAGGTGCGCAATGGCGACGACCGGGCGGCCCGCGCCAGTGCCGCCACCCTCTGGGAACGCGAACGGTCCGAGACCGCACGGCGCGAGGCGGAACGGGACCGGGCCGAGGCGGTCCTCCGCGAACGCACCGCCATGGCCCGTGAACTTCACGACACCGTGTCCGCGCACCTGTCCGGCATCGCCCTGCACTCGGCGGCAGCCATGTCCGGTGCACCAGATGCCGAGCTGGACCGCCGCGCCCTGCAGCACACCCGGAACGCATCGCTGGCGGCCCTGGACGAGATGCGCACCATGATCGGACTGCTGCACCAACCCGGCGAACCACTGGACCTGCAGGTGCGGGACGGGCTGGACGCCCTTCCCGGCTTGCTCCAACGCACCGAGGCCGCCGGGGTGGAGGTGTCCGCCGAGCTGCAGTCGGTCGAGGTCGGACCCCCCGTGGGCCAAGCGCTGCTGCGGTTCGCCCAAGAGGGCCTCGCCAATGCCGCCAAACATGGGACCGGCGCCGTCCGGTTGCGCCTGTCCGGCCTCCCCACGGTGGTCCGCCTGGACATCGAGAACCCGACGCCGGCCCTTCCCGTCGAGCCATCGGCCTCCGGTGATGCCAGTTCCGGCATCGGCCTGTCCTCCATGCGTGAGCGGCTGCGGGCCGTGGGCGGAACGGTGCAGATCACGCGGGCCGACGGCCGATGGCGGATCCGCGCCGAAGTGCCCGTGGAATCGACGGAGTCTTCGGACTCTTCGGAGCCCGCGGCATGAGCATCAGGGTGGTGCTGGCCGACGACCACGGTACTGTGCGCTCCGGCCTGAAAGCCCTCCTCGAACGGGCCGAGGGGATCGAGGTCGTGGGGGAGGCCTCCGATGGTGCGGCGGCAGTTGTCAATGTCCGAGCCCTGCGCCCGGACGTGGTGCTGATGGATGTCCGGATGCCGGTGGTGGACGGCGTGGCCGCCACCCGGGAGATCGTCTCCGAGGGCACCGCCGCCGTACTGGTCCTGACAACCTTTGACGAGGACGAGGTGGTCCTGTCCGCGATCCGCGCTGGCGCGGCCGGATTCCTCCTGAAGACGGCCGAGGCCACGGAGCTGGTGGCCGCCGTGCGCCGGGTGGCCGCCGGGGAGGGGGTGGTGGCCCCGGAGGTGACCCGGCGCGTGTTCCGGGAACTCGCCACGGCCAGCGCCCGGAACAGGCCGGCCCAGGATGACCAGGCCCCGGCGCAGTTGGAACTCCTCACGATGCGGGAACGCGATGTTCTCATCCAGCTGGGGGCGGGTGCGTCCAACAGTCGGCTGGCGCGCGAGCTGGGCATCTCCGAGGCCACGGCGAAGACCCACGTCTCCCGGGTACTGGCCAAACTCGGTGTCCGGTCACGCACCCAGGCAGCACTCGTGGCCCGTGACGCCGGCTTGATGGACGGTGCCTAGGCGTCGCCACGTGCTGGGGGACCGTCGAGGCCCGGTGTCGTCAGGAGGCCGAACGGAACGTCGCGGCGATCCGGGCTCCGTCGGGAAGATCCGCCCCCCGGACTGCCTTGACCGTGCCGCCGGTGCGCAGGACGCGGGCCGCGACCTCGTCCGCCAGCCCATAGGTGTGAGCACTCGGCTCATCGGCGGGGGTGACGTTGCCGTATTCATCGATCGTGCCCTCGCGTTCCGCCGTGAGGTCGAACAGGAGGACGTCCACCTGGCCGGCCGTGGCGGCCTTGGCGATCTCACGCAGCTTCGCGCTGGCCCGGCCATGGGCGCGGAGGGAGCCGAACTGTTCCCTCCAGTCGGCGAGCTGGGCGGCATAGTTGCGGTCCAGGACCTCGCGTCCCCGGCGGGCCAGGTCATCCAGACTCAGGGAGGCCGGATTGGCCGTGATGCCCTCTTCGAGCAGACGCCGGTAGGTGTTGATCTCCCGGTAGGCCGGTTCGAGATCGGAGCTGGCTGCCAGCACCAGCGGGTGGTTCGAGCCGTTGACTTGGCGCAGGACCGCCTCCTGCACGGTGGAGCAGTAGTCGCGGCGCTGAATCTTCGGCCGCAGGGCGCCGTCCGCACGCTGGCGGTCCATCCGGCCCTCGTTGTCTGCCGTCTGCAGCTCCAGCCCAAGATCCCCGGGCAGTCCGGTCAGTTCCACCTCATGGCAGGAGGCATCCGACTCCAGCACCAGCAGGCGGACCGAGCCCTTCGTCAGTGCGAGCACGAACCCACTGTGGGCGAAGGTGGTCGCCCGGATCAACGGCCCCGCATCGAATCGGTCGCCGACGCCCGAATGGGTGCGGAGGTTGTTCATGAGCCGGAACGCCCGCAGCCCTCGGGGTGAGACGAAGACGGCGAGGGAGCGGGCCTGGGTGGACCAGAACTCCCGGTCGTCCACGAGCTGGTCCACGGCGTCAGTGATCCCGTCCAGGTCCTCGGCGGGGACCTCGGCGGCAGCCAACTGGGCGACGCCCTCACCCACGGCGGTGCGCAGGGATAACTGGGCTGCTTCGGGATTCCGGCCGATCGGCGATCGACTCTCACTCGAACCGGACGGGGCAACATACACGGTCACGCTCGCTGGGTGGCGGTGCTGCGTGAGTTCGGCGAAGTCTTCAGCGGAGGGTATGTCGATACTCATGGGGACACGGTACCCACGAGGCCCCAAAAGTACACCAGCTGGGTCGTCGCCCGATGCGGTGATGCACGCTGACCGGGATGGTGGAGATGGCGAAGACGTTGGGTGCACACTGGGGCCATGAACTCGATCGCCGTGTTACAGGAACTCGCCCGCCGACCCCTCGATGAGCTGGACCTGATCTGGGACCGTATCGGCCCCTCCAACCTGAATGCCCACCCGGGTGGCCATCCCAACTCCATTGCCTGGCTCCTGTGGCACTCTGGCCGTGAGATCGACGCCCAGGTCGCAGACTTGGGCGAACAGGACCAGCTGTGGACCACCCAGGGCTGGGCGGATCGGTTCGGTCCGGACGTCCCGGCCGAAGAACACGGCTACGGCCAGTCGGAGGGCACGGCACGGGCCGTCGTCGTGCAGGACAAGGATGTTTTGCGGGAGTACCTGGCGGCCGTGACCGAACAGTCCCTGGACTACCTCAGGACCTTGTCCGAGACGGGCCTCGACGAGGTAATCGACCGGCAGTGGGACCCGCCGGTCACTCGTGCGGTGCGCCTGGTCAGCGTCTATGCCGATGCCCTGCAGCACGTGGGCCAGGCGGCCTACGTGGCCGGGATGGACCCGGTGGACTGAGCCTCCTGTCCATCGGGTCACGCCCCGTCAGGCTGAGCCCTGTTCGAGGCCCTGATCGATCATGAACCCGGCAAAGAAGTCCGCCAGCTCGGTATGGGCGCCCAAGGGGAGGACCTGTGCCACGTACTGGTCCGGGCGGACGACCACGAGGGCGCCCCGCTCACGGTCGATGCCACGCAGGTCGTAGATGTCCTGGGTGGCCTCGAGGCCGGGCACCGTGCCGAGAAGACGACCGTTGGTCCTCTCAGCAGAGAAGACCTTCTCGTAGTCGCGCAGGCCGAACCTGCCCTTGGCCGGGAGCAGGATGGGCGGCAGGGCGTTCAGGTCCACGGAATGGTGCTCCTGCTGGAGGATCGCCCGGACATCGAAAACGGAATCGACCGGAGCCCCGGACGGCGTGAACCGGCGGACCGGGGACTGTTCGGAGGTGCCCAGGAACTCCAGCAGGGCGCCCAGGGCCGAGGCCTCCGACCCGACGGCCGTGGCGTCACCGAAGGCGTACAGGCGCCAGCGGCCGTCCGCCTCGTGCACGTGGCCCAGCTGCTCCGGCTTCGCATCAGCCACGCGAACGACCGGAGCCGAGTGGAACCGGGACCCGACCTCGAACCCGGGGGCCAGACCCTGATGCTCCGTTCCCCCCGTCAGGAGGGAGCGCTCGTACACCGTGGACAGCCCCGCGGTGAACTTCCCGCCGGCCACGAAGTGCGTCTCGACGTCGTTCGCGGCGACGCCTCCGGCCTCCGGGTCGTTCGGGTCGGAGACCTTGGAACCGATCATCCTGGACCAGCGCTTGTCGAAGTCGATGAGTTCCCGGGCGATCTTCTGGCGCTCGCCGGAATAGGTGGCCAGCAGCGACTTCGGTGAGCGGCCCTGCAGCACGGCGGCCAGCTTCCAGCCCAGGTTGTAGGTGTCCTGCATGGACACGTTCATGCCCTGCCCCGCCTTGGCGGAGTGCGTGTGACAGGCGTCTCCGGCGATGAACACCCGCGGGTCCAGGACTCCGACGCGTTCTGCCGGCACGTCATCGAACCCGTCCGTCACCCGCTGACCCACCTCGTACACGCTCCACCAGGCCACGTCCCTGGCATCCAGCGTGTACGGGTGAAGTGCCCTCTGGGCGGCAGTGAGGATGTCCTCGAAGGTGGTGCGCTCGCGGACGCTGCGGTCACCTTCGGGGAGGTCGCCGAGATCCACGTAATAACGCACCAGGTGCCCGCCCTCGCGGGGAATCTGGAGCAGGGAACCGGACGCGGACTGCATGACGGCCTTCTTGCGGACGTCCGGGAAGTCTGTGACCGGGAGGATGTCCATGACGCCCCAGGCGTGGTTCTGGGCGTCGCCGTGCAGGGATCGTCCGATCGAGGTGCGGATGACGGAGCGGGCGCCGTCGCATCCCACCACGTAGCGGGCCTGCACGGCGCGGGTGGTCCCGGTGCCCTTGCCATCCTGATCGGTCACCTCCAGGGTGACCGTCACCCGGGCCTCGGCGTCCTCCGGGATGTCCACACCGACGGCCTTGAACCCGTAGTCGACCTCCAGCCGGGAGGCGGACTTCGACGCCTTGGCCAGAAGCATCTCCTGCATCCGGGCCTGATTGACGATCACGTGCGGATACTCGCTGAGCCCGTCCGCGACGTCCTGGATCTGGCCCGTGCGGGTGATGCCCTCGCGATCTTGGGAGGACGGGGACCAGAATGTGGTCTCGTTGACCCAGTAGGCCTCATCCAACAGAGTGGTGGCCAGGCCGAAGGTGCCGAACATCTCCACGGTGCGGCAGGAGACCCCATCGGCGTGCCCCACGGGCAGCGGGCCCTGGCGGCGCTCCACCACGCGGGTGGTGATCTCCGGGAACTCGGCCAGCTGCGCTGCCAGAACGGTGCCGGCCGGGCCGGTGCCGACGATCAGGACATCGACCTCCTCGGGCAGGGGGCCCTGCCCGTCGTCCCGGCCAGACGCTGCCGGCTCGATCGTGGGGTCTCCGTAGCGGTAGCCGTCCAGGTGGTATTGCATAGGACTCCTTCTCCAACATCAGCTGTATCTTCCGTGTACTGCACGATTCTGTCCGAGGATAGCGCACGCTAGTGATGTGAACCACGGTATAGTGATGGTAACGTTTCATCCGTGTACTGATAATCAAGGGGGTGTGCATGGAGTCGAGGCTCCTCGTGGGGCATCAGCTACGCCGGTGTCACCAGGTGCACAACGCACTCTGGGCGGACGCAGTAGGCGGGATGCTGACATCGCCGCAGTATTCGGTACTGTTCACCGCGGCCGCAGCCAAGAGGCCCCTGGACCAGCTCTCCGTTGGCCGTGCCGCGGGGCTGGACCGGACCACGGTGGCCGGGGTGATCCGCCGCCTGGAGGAGCAGGGGTGGCTGCGGCGGGAACGCGATCCCGTCGATGCGCGGCGACTTGTCGTCAACCTGCCCGTGCCCGCCGCGATGGCCCTGGAGGGATTGGCTCCGGCGGTCCGCACGCTTCAGGAGCGGCTGATGGCGCCCCTGTCCGCAGTCGATCGTGTCTGGCTCGGGCGCCGGCTGGTGGACCTCTCCGGTCACCACGAGGCGGCGGGAACGGCCGCCGATGCCGGCCCCCATGAGGGGACCCCGATGGAGGGCGACCTGCGTCCCGGCCACCTGATCCGGTTGGCCCAGCAGCGGCACACGGTGTTGTGGGCCGACGAGCTGGGCGGCATCATCACCGGCCCGCAGTTCGCCGTCCTGCTGGTCCTGGCCGAATCCGGTCCCACGGGCCAGGGTGCCGTGGCCGGGTTGGCCGCGCTTGACCGGTCCAGTGCCTCGGACGTACTGCGAAGACTCGAGACCCGAGGCTGGACGGAGCGCCGCCCCGACCCGGACGACCGTCGCTCCCGCATGGTCTCCCTGACCGCAGTGGGCCGGGCGCTCGTCGACGAGCTCTGGCCTGCTGTGGGACGGGTCCAGGAGCGGATCCTGGAACCGGTGTCCGCGCCGGAGCGCGGCCGGGTCGTCGAGGTGCTGGCCGCCGTCGGGAGCCCGCGTCCTGCGGCATTGGCACCCCGCCATGGAGGCCAGTAGTGTCGTCTGTGTACCGCGAGGCCTGCACGGGCCGGACCTCACACCTGTGATCTGGAGGAACCATGAGCAATATCCCCGAAGGGCTTCGCTACAGCGCCGAGCACGAATGGGTCTCCGGACCGGACGCCGACGGCGTCGTCCGCATCGGCATCACCGACTTCGCCCAGGACGCGCTCGGTGACGTCGTCTATGTCGACCTGCCCGAGGTGGGCACGGAGATCACCGCTGACTCCACCGTCGGCGAGGTGGAGTCCACCAAGTCCGTCAGTGACCTCTTCGCCCCGGTCTCCGGCGCTGTCACGGCCCGCAATGATGCCCTGGACGCCGATCCGGCCAAGGTGAACTCCGATCCATACGGGGACGGCTGGCTCCTGGAGATGACCGTCTCGGATCCCGCACAGGTGGAAGGCCTGCTCGATGCGGAGGGTTACCGCCAGCAGGTAGGCTAGTCAGGTCACGAAGCCACCACGACCATCGGGATCGCCGCGATCGGTCGGACACATCCTCGGAGGAGCCATGTCACAGGACGGGACCCAGCAACCGGACGGCCGGAACACGGGTACCGAGCCGGAGGCGCTGACCACCAGTATCGGCCTGCCCGATCTGGGCTCGTCGCCGGCCCGCTCGCTCGAGGCAGAGGACCGAGCGGCCATCAACGCCCTCCCCGTCGGCTCGGCTCTCCTGGTGGCCCATGCCGGGCCCAACCAGGGTGCGCGGTTCCTTCTGGACCAGGACTCAACTTTGGCCGGCCGTCACCCCAACGCCGACATCTTCCTCGACGACGTCACCGTGTCGCGGAAGCATGCCGAGTTCCGTCGATCCGGCGAGGGGTTCGTGATCGTGGACTCCGGATCCCTGAACGGGACCTACGTGAACCACGACCGGGTCGATTCCGTGGCCCTGCGGTCCGGGATGGAAGTGCAGATCGGCAAGTTCCGGCTCACGTTCTACGCCGGCACCCAGCGTCCCGCTGTCTGAGTCAATCGGCCCGAGAGGACCGGCACGCCTTGACGACGACCGCCACTTCGACCTACGACCGAGGACATCCGTGAGTGCAGCAGCTTCCCGCCGCCCCCTTTCCGCCGCTTCCGCCGCCGCGACCGGGGGCAGCCGCGCCGTCATGAACATCGGTGAGGTCTTGGCGGAGCTGAAGGTTGACTTCCCGCAGGTCAGCGCTTCGAAGATCCGCTTCCTTGAGGAGAAGGGGCTCATCACACCCCGCCGCACCTCCGCAGGCTACCGGAAGTACACCGATGCCGACGTGGACCGGTTGCGCTTCATCCTCGCTTTGCAGCGGGACCAGTACCTTCCTCTGAAGGTCATCAAGGACTACCTCGATGCCGTGGACCGCGGTGAACATCCCGAATCCCTGCCCGGGGGGCTCACCCTGGCCCCACGCTCGGTGTCCGACCAGCTGGCGCAGGAGCTGGCCGGGCACACTCGCCCGCTCACCCGGGCCGAGTTGCAGGGGATCTCGGGGGTCACCTCCCAGCTGTTGACCTCCCTCGAGCAGTTCGGCATGGTGTCACCGGATGAGAACGGGCGGTATTCCGAGCACGCCCTCAAAGCGACCCGGTCCGCCGCCGTGCTGGCCGCCCATGGACTGGAGCCGCGCCATCTTCGCCCCTTCCGGGCTGCAGCCGACCGCGAGCTCGGCCTCATCGAACGGGCCACAGCCTCTCTGGCCACCCGCAAGGACGCCGCCGCCAACGCCCGGATGGCCGACGCCGCACGGGAGCTCAGTGAGGCCTGTCTGGGGCTGCACAGCGCCCTCGTGGCGGCAGCCGTGGCCGAGCTGGACACGTGAGGATGCACGGATGAACCTGCCGGATGTTGAGATGACGGTGCTGGGTGTGCGGGTTGAGCTTCCCGGGAACCAGCCCCTGGTCCTCCTCCAGGATCCCGGCACTGGCACCCTTGTTCCCATCTGGATCGGGGCGCCGGAAGCCAGCGCGATCGCCCTGTGGCAACAGGGGCTCACCCCGCCCCGCCCCATGACGCACGACCTGTTGATCGAGGTCCTCGCGGCCACGGGCACCGCTCTGGAGTCGGTACGCATCGGATCCGTCGAGGATGCCGTCTTCCATGCCGAGCTGATCCTGGACAATGGCGCGCGGGTGGACGCACGCGCCTCGGATGCCATCGCTTGCGCGTTGCGCGCCGAGGCGCCGGTGCTCTGCGCGGCCGAGGTGCTGGAGGCAGCCGGGATGGACCCGGAACAGGCCGGAGACGCAGACGAGAACGCCGAGGACACCGTAGACGGGGTGGATGAGGCCGTCACCGGCGTCACCGGTGCCGCGGAGCGTGATGCGGAACTCAACCGGTTCCGCGAGTTCCTGGACAATGTGGACCCGGAGGACTTCGCCGACGGAGGCTCCAGCCAGTCCTGATCGCCGGGTCCGCCCCGGATTCGCGAGGTCATCAGGCGTGACCGGAGGCCCGGCCGCCCGTGCCCGATCACCGGCGGCGTGGCGACACGCACGGGTCAGAATGCACGAGGTCTTTGACCGAGGACCCGTCCGGGCATAGCGTCATGTCCAGAGGTTCCACATTGCCTATCGGTCTCATCGCACCGATTGGTGGTTTGGTGCCGGGCCGATGCCCGGCACCGATCGCCGATCCGGATCGCCGGGCACTTCCTTCCCCAGTGTGGATCCATGACCAGGAGGGTTCCAGTGAGTCCGAAGGGCGAGGCCGGGCAGTCCCCGGATCCGCATCACGAGTCACCCCCGCGCACCCCTGCGCAGGGCATGCTGTTCACCGAAGACCTACCCGTCCTTGACGAGGGCGCCGGCTACCGCGGTCCAACCGCGTGCAAGGCCGCCGGCATCACCTACCGTCAGCTCGACTACTGGGCACGCACCGGCCTGGTAGTCCCCACCGTCCGAGGCGCCAGCGGATCTGGCACCCAGCGGCTCTATTCCTTCCGGGACATCCTCGTGCTGAAGGTCGTCAAGCGCCTGCTGGACACCGGGGTCTCCCTGCAGCAGATCCGCTCGGCCGTGGAGCACCTGCGCGAGCGCGGTGTGGACGACCTGGCACAGATCACCCTCATGAGCGACGGCGCCTCGGTCTACGAGTGCATGTCTGCCGATGAGGTCATCGACCTGGTCCAGGGTGGCCAGGGCGTGTTCGGCATTGCCGTGGGCCGCGTGTGGCGTGAGGTCGAGGGCTCGCTGGCTGAGCTGCCGTCCGAGCAGCTGCACGCTGGGAGCCCCGAGGAATTTCCCGGTGACGAGCTGTCCCAGCGGCGCACGCGCCGCAAGTCCGCCTCCTGAGCTCCATGGCAATGCTCAGCCACTCTGCGCGCGCCGCTGGTTACCTCCGCCGGTGCAGGTAACCCGCGCAGTCCGTGCACGACGACGGCCCCGCAC
>NZ_BAAALH010000001.1:1309659-1310786 GCF_039528175.1 Citricoccus alkalitolerans | reverse complement strand
GGTGCGGGGCCGTCGTCGTGCTGGGCCCTGTTGGGCATTCCCTGCCGGTCCGGCGTGAGGGCTCCTGGAGGCCGTCAGCGGTGTTCTAGTGTCGGCGCTGGCTGCGGCGTCCCTGCGGCCGGTGCAGCGCCGAGAGCAGCTCCTCGAAGAGCTCGGCTGACTGGGCCGCCGTTTCCCCGGGCCAGGCATGCACCGGCCAGGCGGCGCCCTGGATCTGCTGCCAATTGCCCTGTTCGGGGATGGCGACCGGGAGTAGCCGGTCGCCATACATGCGCTCCATCTCACCCAGGCGGAACTGGTGCTCTGTACTGGCCGGACGCACTCGGTTGGCGACCACCCCGGTGGAATGGACTCCCTGGGCGTATTCCTTCCGGAACAGATCGAGGGCCCGCAAGGTGCGCTCCGTGCCTGCCACTGAGAACAGGCTGGGCTCTGCCACCAGCAGGACGTCCGTGGAGGCCGCCCAGGCCATGCGAGTGACGCCGTTCAGGGCGGGCGGGCAGTCGACCAGCACCAAGGCGTACTTGGTCACGGACTCCAGCAGGGTGTTCAGCCGTCGCAGTTCGCGCAGCCGGGTGGTGGGTCGCTCAAAGAGGGACGTGCGGGAGGAGCCGCGCACCACGTCGAGGACCTTCGTGCCTCCACCCGGGACTCCGGTCTCGGTGGCACCCGGCGTGAGGTCCGGCCAGCCGGAGGCGATGACGTGGTCGGCCATGCTGACCCGCCGGGGCCGTTCGAGGAGGGTGCCGATGTCCTCCCGGCCCTCGATGTCCTGGCCCTGCTTGACGCCGAGTCCAGTGGTGGCGTCGGCATGGGGGTCCATGTCCACCACCAGGGTGGGGATGCCCTGGGCCCGTGCCGCGGAGGCCAGTCCGAGGGTGACCGAGGTCTTGCCGACCCCGCCCTTGAGGCTGGAAATGGAGATGATCTGCACGGCGTGGGAATCCTGACTGTGGTGGGGCACGGTAGGCGAAGTGGGATCTTGACCGATGAATGGCCGAAGAACCAGCCTCTAGTCTAGTGCTGGTCTCCGTGTGACGCGGGTCATATGGCCTAGGCTTCGGCGTGTGCAAAACTGGCGCGTGATGTGAGCCACAACGAGGTGGTTCACCGAAGCGCGACCAGCG
>NZ_BAAALH010000001.1:1273170-1309636 GCF_039528175.1 Citricoccus alkalitolerans | reverse complement strand
AGGAGGTCCAATGTCCCCGAGGACGACCGATGGCATGTTCACCAAAGTGCTGGTGGCCAACCGCGGCGAGATTGCCGTTCGCGCCTTCCGTGCCTGCTATGAGCTGGGTGCCCGCACCGTGGCGGTGTTCCCCTATGAGGACCGGAACTCCATCCACCGGCAGAAGGCGGACGAGGCCTACCGCATCGGTGAGGAGGGCCACCCCATCCGCGCCTACCTGGATGTGGACGAGATCATCCGGGTGGCCACGGAATCGGGCTGTGACGCCATCTATCCCGGATATGGGTTCCTGTCCGAGAATGCCGGGCTGGCCCGCGCCTGCGAGGAGGCGGGCATCGCCTTCGTCGGTCCGCCGGCCGACGTCCTCGAGTTGACGGGCAACAAGGTCGAGGCCCTGAGAGCGGCCAAGGCCGCCGGGATCCCGACGCTGAAGTCCTCGGAACCGAGTTCGGACGTGGACTGGCTCGTCTCCCAGGCCGAGGACATCGGCTTCCCGATCTTCGTCAAGGCCGTTGCCGGCGGTGGAGGCCGTGGCATGCGCCGGGTCGAGAGCTCGGCCGACCTGCCGGACGCCCTGAATGCGGCCATGCGCGAGGCCGAGACAGCCTTCGGCGATCCCACCATGTTCCTGGAGCAGGCTGTCCTGCGGCCCCGGCACATCGAGGTCCAGGTGTTGGCCGACGCGTCGGGGGAGACGGTCCACCTCTTCGAGCGTGACTGCTCCATGCAGCGGCGCCACCAGAAGGTCATCGAGATCGCTCCCGCCCCCAACCTGGATGACTCCATCCGTGAGGCGCTGTACGCCGATGCGGTGAAGTTCGCCCGCGCCATGGACTATGTCAACGCCGGCACGGTCGAGTTCCTCGTGGACACGGCCGGTGAACGGGCCGGGCAGCACGTGTTCATCGAGATGAATCCCCGCATCCAGGTGGAGCACACGGTCACCGAGGAGATCACGGACGTGGACCTCGTGGCCTCCCAGCTGCGGATCGCGGCGGGGCACAGTCTGGACGAACTCGGCATCCACCAGGAAGACCTGCGGATCCGTGGGGCCGCGATGCAGTGCCGCATCACCACCGAGGATCCGTCGAACGGCTTCCGGCCGGACACCGGCACCATCACCGCCTACCGCTCGGCCGGTGGCTCCGGCGTCCGGCTGGACGGCGGCACCATCTACACCGGCGCCGAGATCAGTCCGCATTTCGACTCGATGCTGGTCAAGCTCAGCTGCCGCGGCCGTGACTACCTGACGGCGGTGCGCCGCACCCGGCGCGCCCTGGCCGAGTTCCGTGTGCGCGGCGTCGCCACCAACATCCCGTTCCTGATGAACGTGCTGGACGACCCGACCTTCGTGGCCGGGGACGTGGCTACCGACTTCATCGACGCACACCCGGAGCTGGCCCAGGTGAACCGCAGCCAGAACCGCGGTTCCAAGGCCCTGCAGTACCTGGCCGATGTCACCGTGAATCAGCCACATGGTCCGAGGGTGGACGGGATTGATCCCCGGGACAAGCTGCCACACTTCCCCGGGGACAAGTCCGAAGAGCCGGACCGCAGCCCCTTCGATGGTCCGTCGTCCATTCAGCCACCGGCCGGATGGCGCCAGGTCCTGTTGGAGCGGGGACCGGAGGGCTTCGCTGCCGATCTGCGCTCCCGTACCGAACTGGCCGTCACGGACACCACCTTCCGCGACGCGCACCAGTCGCTGCTGGCCACGAGGGTCCGTACTCGGGACCTGTTGGCCGCTGCGCCCGCGGTCGCTCACACCTTGCCGGGACTGTTCTCCGTTGAGGCCTGGGGCGGGGCCACCTATGATGTCGCGCTGCGCTTCCTGGCCGAGGACCCGTGGGCCCGGCTGCGGTTGCTGCGGGAGGAACTGCCGAACATCCCGTTGCAGATGCTGTTGCGCGGCCGCAATACGGTTGGCTACACCCCGTACCCGGTCGAGGTGACCAATGCCTTCGTGCAGGAGGCCGCGGACACGGGCGTGGACATCTTCCGCATCTTCGACGCCCTGAACGACGTCGGCCAGATCGCCCCGGCCATCGAGGCGGTCCGGGCCACGGGGACCGCCGTGGCGGAGGCGGCCCTGTGCTACACAGGCAACCTGCTGGATCCGGCAGAGAAGCTGTACACCCTCGACTACTACCTGGGACTCGCCCGGCAGATGGTCGATGCCGGCGCGCACGTCCTCGCCATCAAGGACATGGCCGGACTGCTACGCCCTCAGGCCGCCAAGGAACTGGTCGGCGCCCTGCGCGGAGAGTTCGACCTGCCGGTGCACCTGCACACGCACGACACGGCTGGTGGCCAGCTGGCGACTCTGCTGGCCGCGGCCGAGGCCGGAGTCGATGCCGTGGACACCGCCGTGGCCTCCATGGCCGGCACCACCAGCCAGGTCCCGATGTCAGCCCTCGTCGCCGCCCTGGAGCACGGGGAGCGGGACACTGGACTGGGGCTGGACCGGGCCGCGGGACTCGAGCCGTACTGGGAGACGATCCGCGAGATCTACCGACCCTTCGAATCCGGGCTCTCGGCACCCACCGGCCGCGTGTACCGCCACGAGATCCCCGGCGGTCAGCTCTCCAACCTGCGCCAGCAGGCGAACGCCCTGGGACTCGGGGACCGGTTCGAGCAGATCGAGAAGATGTACGAGGCGGCCAACGCGATGCTGGGGAACATCGTCAAGGTCACGCCCAGCTCCAAGGTGGTCGGCGACCTCGCCCTGCAGCTGGTCGGCATGGATGTGGACCCCGCTGCCTTCGCCGAGAACCCTCAGGACTTCGATGTGCCGGATTCCGTGATCGGCTTCCTGTCCGGCGAGTTGGGCGACCCGCCCGGAGGCTGGCCGGAACCGTTCCGCGGCCGGGCCCTGCAGAACCGGGGCCAGCGCCGTCCGGAGGCCGAGCTCACGGCCGAGGACCGCGCGTCGTTGTCCGAGCCCGGCGCCCCACGCCAGGCGACGCTCAACCGGCTCCTGTTCCCAGGCCCCACGCAGGAGTTCGAGGCCAGCCGGGACGAATTCGGAGACACCTCGGTGCTCCACACCCGCGATTGGCTCTATGGAATGGTGACGGGGCAGGAGCACGTCATCTCCCTGGGCAAGGGCGTCCGCCTGCTGGCCACGCTCCAGGCGATCGGCGAGCCCGACACCAAGGGCTTGCGTCCCGTCATGGTGACCCTGAACGGGCAGGCGCGCCAGATCACGGTCCGGGACCGCTCCGTGGAATCAACGGCCCGTGCCGCTGAGAAGGCAGATCCATCGGCCGCCGGTCATGTTGCCGCACCGTTCGCCGGGGTCGTGACGGTCAACGTCGCTGAGGGTGATGCTGTGGAGGCCGGCGCCACCGTGGCCACCATCGAGGCCATGAAGATGGAGGCGGCCATCACGGCCCAGGCCGGCGGGACCGTGTCCCGCGTGGTGCTGAGCGGGACCACTCCGGTGGAGGGCGGCGATCTGCTCCTCGTCGTGGACTGACACCGGGGACGCCGAGCGAGATCAGGTCGGGGACGGTGCCCGTGGACCGTAGGCTGTGTCCATGGGCACCGACACCACCTCATCGTTTGACCTGATCATCATCGGCTCCGGCTCCGGCAACTCGCTGGTCACCCCTTACTGGGACGGCCGTCGGGTGGCGATCATCGATGCCGGGATCTTCGGTGGAACCTGCCTCAACGTCGGATGCATCCCCACGAAGATGTTCGCCTACCCGGCCACTCTGGCGGCCGTCCCCGCGGAGTCCGGTCGGCTGGGCGTGGACCTGGAGCTTCGCTCGACGGACTGGGCCGGGATCCGGGACCGAATCTTCTCCCGGATCGATGCGATTTCTTCGGGAGGCTTCCGGTACCGCGATCAGGAACTGGACCACACCACCGTCATCACCGAGGAGAGTCGGTTCACCGGGACACGCCAGCTGACGACGGCGAGCGGGCGGGTCCTGGAAGCCGAGAACATCGTGGTGGCCGCGGGCTCCCGGCCGGTGCTTCCCGAGGTTCCGGGGATTGACCTCCCACAGGTGCACACGTCGGATTCGATCATGCGGCTGCCCACGCTTCCTGAGACGCTGGTGATCCTCGGCGGCGGATTCATCGCCGCCGAATTCGCCGCGGTCTTCTCCGCCCTCGGTTCCTCGGTGGTCCAGGTCAACCGCTCCTCACAGTTGCTGCGTACCCATGACGAGACGATCTCTGAGCGGTTCACCGAGCTCGCCTCCCGGCAGTGGCGGCTCGAGACCGGGTGGACCGCGTCCCGGATCGAGGAGACGGAGTCTGGGTGGGTGGCGGTGCACCTGGAGGGGGCGGAGGGCGCCACGATGGTGATTGACGCCGAGGCGGTGCTCGTGGCCCAGGGGCGGACCCCGAACACCGACCGGCTGGACCCGGCGTCCGCCGGCCTGGACGTGCACGGCGACGGCCGACTGATGGTGGACGAGTACCAGCGGCTGCTCTCGGGCGGAGCACCGGTTCCGGGGCTGTGGGCGCTGGGAGACATCTCCAGTGGACAGCAGCTCAAGCACGTGGCCAACCACGATCAGCGGATCGTCTCCCACAATCTCGAACATCCGGATGACCTGAGGGCCAACACGCTCGGCCCGATTCCGTCCGCCGTGTTCACCAGACCGCAGATCGGGTCGGCCGGACTAACCGAGGCCCAGGCGGTGGCCGAGTACGGCCGGGACCGGATCAGCGTCAAGGTGCAGGAGTACGGCGACGTGGCCTATGGCTGGGCCATGGAGGACACCTCCGGGCTGTGCAAGCTCATCGCCGACCGCCAGAACGGGCAGTTGATCGGGGCGCACCTCATCGGACATGAGGCACCGAACCTCATCCAGCTGCTCGTGCAGGCTATGAGTTTCGGCGTGGACGCCCACACGCTGGCCCGCGGCCAGTTCTGGATCCACCCGGCCCTGAGCGAGGTCGTGGAGAATGCCCTGCTGGGCCTGGAGGTCCCGGACAGCGGGCTCGTGTAGGACCTACGCGGGTTTGGGTGCCCCGTAGATCTCCTCAACCAGGCCTTCGAAGTCCTTCATCACCACGTTGCGCTTGATCTTCAGCGATGGGGTCAGCTGGCCGGACTCGATGGAGAAGTCCACCGGCGCGATCCGGAAGGCCCGGATGGACTCCGCCTGGGAGACCGACTGGTTGGACTTGTCCACCACGGACTGCACATGCTCCACCACCACCGGATGGGTGGCCAGTTCCTCCACCGGGGTGTCCGCCGCGATGCCGTGCTGCTGAAGCCAGCCCGGCAGGATCTCCGCGTCCAGGGTCACCAGCGCCGCCACGAACGGGCGATTGTCCCCCACCACCACGCACTGGGAGACGAGGGCGTCCGCGCGGACCTGGTCCTCCAGGACAGCAGGCACCACGTTCTTGCCGGAGGCCGTGACGATGATCTCCTTCTTGCGGCCGGTGATCGTCAGATAGCCGTCGTCATCCAGGGAGCCGATGTCCCCGGTGTGGAACCAGCCGTCCACGATCTCCTTCTCGGTGACGTCCGGCCGGTTGTGGTACGCGCGCATCAGGCAGACTCCCTGGGCCAGGATCTCGCCGTCGTCGGCGATGCGGACGCCGTTGCCTGGCAGTGGCTTGCCGACCGTGCCGATCTTCACCGCGCTGGGCAGGTTCACGGTGACCGGGGCGGTGGTCTCCGTGAGGCCGTAGCCCTCCATGATGTTGACACCGATGCCGCGGAAGAAGTGTCCCAGCCGGGCGCCGAGGGGGCCGCCACCGGACACGGCATGCGCCACCTGCCCACCCATGGCATCACGGATCTTGCCGTAGAGCAGCTTGCCGAAGAGCGCATGTTTGGCGCGCAGCATGAGGGGGACCTTGCCGTCGGACAGGGCCTTCGAATAGTCGATGGCGGTCTGTGCCCCGGCGGCGAAGATCTTCCCCTTGCCGCCGGTCTCCGCCTTCAGCTGGGCCGAGTTGTAGACCTTCTCGAAGACGCGGGGAACGGCCAGCAGGAAGGTCGGATGGAAGGACTGCAGATCTGGGACCAGTTGTTTGATGTCCGAAGTGTGACCGACCTTGGCGCCGGCGGCCAGGGCCAGCACGGAGATGAACCGCGCGAAGACGTGCGCCAGGGGGATGAACATGACGGTGCTGGAACGGGCGTTGACGATCCCGGCCAAATCAGTCCCGAGCGCCTGCAGGCTGAGCTCGGCGAAATTGCCGTGAGTGAGCTCACAGCCCTTGGGCTTCCCGGTGGTGCCCGAGGTGTAGATGATGGTCGCCAGATCTGGGAGGTTGGCAGCGGTGCGTCGAGACTCCATGACGTCCGAGTCGGGCCCGCGGGCTGCCAGTGAGCGTAGTTCGTCCAGGCCGTCAGCCTCGATCAGCCAACTGTCCACCAGGGGGTCGAGCTGTTCCTGACGGATGGCCGTCTCCACCACGGTGCGGTGGCGGGCGGTCTCGCAGACGACGGCGCGCACGTTGGCATCCGAGACGATCCAGGCCACCTGGCTGGGGGATGAGGTCTCGTAGATGGGGACCGTCACCGCGCCGGCATACCAGATGGCGAAGTCAACGAGGGTCCACTCGTAGCGAGTGGGGGACATGATGCCGATGCGGTCCCCGGCCTCAAGCCCGGCAGCGGCCAGGCCACGAGCCAAGGTGCGGACATCCTCATGGAAGGCGGAGGAACTGACATCGGTCCATTGACCGGGTGAGGCCTGACGGGCGAACAGCGGCCGCCGGGGATCCGCCAGGACCTGCTGTTCAAGGAGATCGGTGATGTTCGTCTCCTGGGGGACCTGGACCGTGGGAGGGGTAATGTATTCCTTCAACGTGCGCTCCTGGTGCTTGGCTGTGCCGCTGTGTGGCGATGTGGCTCTCTGGGGTGCCGACCGGCCGGGCGGGGGTGCCCGGGGCTTTTGACCCTACAGGACAAGCCCGGAACCGGTGTGGCGTGTACCACAATCGTGATAATACTACCCACCGGTAACCAGTGGTGCGAGGCCGTACCTTCTCGGCGCACCGGGCGCACCGGGTGCCCTACGAGGCCAGGGATACTGAGCGGGGACCGAAGGAGATCTGGACGTGGCTGACGTGGCTGGTACTGAGAGTACGCCGGTCGCCGCAGCCATCGGCCTGGACGTGGGCGGCGGTGCCGTGAAGGCAGGAACGGTGGTGCTGACCGCCGGTGGAACCCTGACTGGGACGGCCGTGACCGGCACCACCCTGCCGGGTGGCGCAGGCCCCGCGATGGAGGCCGCTGAGACCCGGATTGAACACCAGGTCGAATCGGATGGAAACGCGTTGTCCGCTCTGTGTGCCGCCATCGCCCGGGACCAGTACAGCGGCCTCCGCTCCCGCTGGCCCGGCCTCCCTGTGGTGTGGGGTGTGTCCGCCGCAGCGTGGATCGATCCGCACAGCGGTCGATCGGTGTTCAGCCCGCACCTGGGCGGCTGGCGGAACCGTGCCCTGCCGCAGGACCTCTCCCGAGCACTGGCCGACCTCACCGGGCTTCCCCTGGCACCCGGAGGGTCCAGGGAGCACGCATCGGGGACGGCCCCCGTACCCTCGGTGATCAACGATGCCGACGCGGCGGCCTGGGCCGAGGCCCGCTTGGCGTCGACTGCCGCCGGCCCGGACCGGATGGTCCTGGTGGCCATCGGCACTGGGATCGGTGGTGCGTTGGTCCGGGATGGCGCTGTGGACATCGGTGAGCACGGCATGGCCGGTGAGTTCGGGCATATGACCATGGACCCGTCCGGCCCGCTGTGCCCCTGTGGGAATACCGGCTGCTGGGAACTGCTGGTCTCCGCGGACGCCCTGGCGGCCCGTGCTGGACGGACCTCGGCGCGTGCCACCATCGACGATGCCCTGGACGGAGACCGGGCCTGCCGCGACGCTGTGGCCTGCACCGGCCGGTGGCTCGGCCGCGGCCTGGCCACGCTGGCAGCCGTCCTGGATCCGGTGCGGTTCGTCATCGGAGGCGGTGTGGCCGCCGCAGGGGAGTTGCTGCTGGGGCCGGCACGAGAGGAATTGGCCCGGCATCTTCCCGGCGGACGACGACGTCCCATGCCGTCGGTCTCGGTCGCGACCTTGGGCAACCAGTCCGGATGGGTGGGAGCAGCGGGCGTTGCGCTGGAACGCGCCGGCTGGCCCGTGCGGGCGCTGTCAACCGGATCGGGTCCGCACTGGCGCGGTAGTCCGCCGCCGGGAACCCGGCCGGCCCCTTAGACCTGGGCGCCGTCGTCGTTCCAGGGGTCGCGGCGATCCTGGTCCCGGGGCAGGGACAGGAACAAACCGACCGCCCCGGCCACAAAGGCGGCGATGAAGACCGTGATGACGATGCCCGGGATACCGGGCCAGAAGAGGGCGGATAGCAGCAACGCCGCCGGGCCGCCGATCAGTCCGACCACGCTCAGGACCATGGCCGGCCGTCCGGTGGCCAGGGCAGGGGGGTCGGGCGGGACGAAGTCACCCTCGTCCTCATCGTCGACGGTGTAGTCCCGCGGCCCCCACTCCGGTGTCTCGGCGAAGTATGGGGCGAGATCGGGTCGCCCCGCCGTAGGCGGTTCGGGGGCAGGCCCAGGTGGCTCGAGCGGGCCGAGGCCCTCGACGATCTGTTGCCACTGGCGATCGATCTCAGCCTGGTCCTGGTGCTCGGGGTCTCCTTCTCCGTCGGGCTCGTGACCGTGAGATCCGTCCCGGCGTTCAGTCATGACAGTCCTTCCCGTCGACGGGAGTCCACGGTGGCGGACATGAAGGCGATTGACTCGTCGTGGATGAGGCCGGCGTCCCAGTCGAGGGTGGCCACGTGATAACTGTTGTACAGGGGCCGCACGGTCAGCAGTCCAGGCGCGAGCCGGCGCCCCAGGACGGTCATCGAGGAATGCGGCACCACGTGGTCGGCGGTGGAGCGGAACGCCAGCACCGGTGAGTCGATGTCCGGCAGGGCGAGGCGGGCCGCCTTCTGCACCGCGCCGACCTGGCGCACACCGGCCAGCGGGGTGCGGGTATAGGCTCGCTCGTCCACACCGGGGCGCATCGTGTCATTGGCAATGGGGGCGACGGTGCGGACGGCGTGACGGAGCAGCCCGGCCAGGGGTGCGGCTGCAGACGCGAACCGCAGGGCAGGATTCACGACCATGGTCCCCGCGACCGGCCGGTGTGCTGCGGCGTCGAGCGCGAGGGCACCCCCCATGGACAGTCCCGCCACGAACACGTGCTCGTGGGTGGCGAGCAGGTCATCGACGGTCTGGCGAGCGATGGAACGCCAGTCTGCGGCGGTGAATTGTTCCAGGTCCTCCCATCGGGTGCCATGGCCGGCCAGCAAGGGCACCTCGACGGCGGCACCGGCCTGCGCGAGGGCCGTGGCCCACGGCGCTATCGAGAAGGGGCCCGAGGTGAAACCGTGGAACAGCGCGACGGCGGTCGAGCCGGGACCGCGGGCCAGGACACCGTCCGGAGCGCCACTCAGGGTCATCGGCCTCTGCAGGGAATCCATCACGCCAGCCTAGCCGCCACGGTGGCGACAGACTCCTAGACTGGTGCGGGTCCGCACCGTCTGAGGAGAGGTTCATCTTCCGTGTTCTATTGGTTCGCCAAGACCTTCGTGGTGGCACCCGTGACGAACCTCCTGTTCCGTCCCTGGGTCAAGGGGTTGAACAATGTGCCCGAGGAGGGGGCGGCCATCCTGGCCAGTAATCATCTCTCGGTGTCCGACTCCATTTTCATGCCGGCCCAGCTGGACCGGCAGGTGCACTTCCTGGCCAAGAAGGAGTACTTCTCGGGCAGGGGACCCAAGGGGTGGATCACCCGGAAGTTCTTCGAGGCCACCAACCAGCTGCCCATGGACCGGGCCGGCGGCAAGGCCTCGCTCGACTCGCTCCGGTCCGGCCTCGAGGTGTTGCAGGACGGCAAGCTCCTCGGGATCTATCCGGAGGGCACTCGCAGCCCGGACGGACGGCTGTACCGGGGCAAGCTGGGCGTGGCCAAGCTCGCGCTGAACGCCCGGGTGCCCGTGGTGCCGATCGCGATGATCGGCACAGACAAGGTTCAGCCCATCGGCCGCACTATCCCGAGCATTCGCCGCGTGGGCATGATCTTCGGCCAGCCCCTGGACTTCTCCGAGTACTACGACCGCACCGGTGACCGCTTCGTGGAACGGCAGGTCACTGACCAGATCGTGGAGGCCATCCGGAGACTCTCCGGCCAGGAGTACGTGGATGTCTACGCTTCCACCGTGAAGAGCAGGCCTGCACCGGACGCACCGGACGCTCAGTAGGTCACAAGCACGCATCCGCGGCCCGGGTTCCGTACCCTGTAACCATGATTTCGGATCCCACCACAGACTTCCCGGCCTTCGGCTCAGCCCAATCGAATGGCGCGGCCGACTATCCCGGCCTGGACGACTGGCGGGCGAAGCCGGTCTCTCAGCAACCCACCTGGGAGGATTCGGCCGAGTTCGAGTCAGCCATGGCGGAACTGTCCTCCGCCCCGCCGCTGGTGTTCGCCGGTGAGGTGGATGTGCTCCGCACGCAGTTGGCGGCGGCCGCCCAGGGCGAGGCCTTCCTGCTCCAGGGTGGTGACTGCGCCGAGACCTTCGCCGGCGCCACGGCCAACAAGATCAGTGCCCGGGTCAAGACCATTCTTCAGATGGCCGTGGTCCTGACGTACGGTGCTTCTCTGCCGGTGGTGAAGATGGGCCGGATGGCAGGACAGTTCGCCAAGCCCCGGTCCTCGGACACGGAGACCCGGGACGGCGTCACCCTGCCGTCCTTCCGGGGCGAGATCGTCAACGGCTTCGACTTCACACCAGAGTCCCGCCGCCACAATCCACAGCGCATGGTCCAGGCATACAACACCTCGGCCGCCACGCTGAACCTGGTCCGCGCCTTCACCCAGGGTGGATTCGCCGATCTGCGGTCCGTGCACGCCTGGAACCAGGGTTTCATGAAGAATCCTGCCTACTCGCGCTACGAGGAGCTCGCGGGCGAGATCGATCGTGCGGTGCGGTTCATGGACGCTGCGGGTGTGGATTTCAGCGCCCTGCGTCGAACGGACTTCTTCACGGCCCACGAGGCCCTGCTGCTGGACTATGAACGGGCCCTGACCCGTATCGACTCACGCTCCGGGCTGCCGTACTCGACCTCAGCGCACTTCCTGTGGATCGGCGAGCGGACCCGGGACCTGGACGGCGCCCATGTCGAGTTCCTCTCCAAGGTCCGGAACCCGATCGGCGTGAAACTCGGGCCCACCACGAAGCCCGAAGACGCCCTGGCGCTCATCGACAAGCTCGATCCCGAACGCGAGCCTGGCCGGCTGACCTTCATCACCCGGATGGGTGCTGGCAGGATCCGGGAGTACCTGCCCGCCCTGGTGGAAGCGGTCCGGGACTCAGGAGCCCAGCCGCTGTGGGTCACCGACCCGATGCACGGCAACACGGTCACCGCCGCCAACGGGTACAAGACGCGCCGGTTCGACGACGTCATGGACGAGGTGCGGGGCTTCTTCGAGGTCCACCGGGCTGCCGGGACCTACCCGGGGGGTCTGCACGTGGAGATGACCGGTGACGACGTAGCGGAGTGCCTGGGTGGTTCGGACCCGATCGACGAGTCGGCCTTTGCCGACCGCTACGAGACGCTGGTGGATCCGCGGTTGAACCACCAACAGTCCCTCGAGATGGCGTTCTTGGTCACGGAGGCCCTGTCCCATCCCGATCGCTCCGTCTAGAGCACGCGGCGGACGTCCGGCCCCACCGGCTGGACATCCGCCCTGGCCCGGACGATCTGCCGCCGGACACGGGATGACTAGAGGATGAGGATCCGCACCGTCGATCCCTCGGCCGCCTCGGCTCCCGACTCGGGTGACTGATTCCGCACCCGGCCGTCTCGGCTGCCGAAGAAGTCGCCCAGGATCTCGGTCTCCTCCACCTCGAATCCGGCCTCCTCGAGCTGACGGCGTGCCTCACCCTGGGGTTGTCCGGTGACATCAGGGACCTCAAGCATCCTCGGCCCCAGGGACTGGACCGCCGTGACCGTCGATCCGGGCAGGACGTCGCCCTCGGCCGGATCCTGGCTGATGATGCGGCCCGCCTCGACGGAGGCGGAATGCTCGCTGCCGCTGACCTCCAGTTGCAGGCCGGCCGCCTCCAGCTCGGTCGTGGCCTCCTTCACCGTCATCCCGGAGAGATCAGGGACGGCGACCGGCTGGGGCCCCTCTGAGACGACGACCGAGACCGCGTGGTTGCGGCGCAGCTCCTCCTGGGCGGCAGGGGACTGGCTGAGGATGGAATCCTGCTCCACGGTGTCAGAGTATTCGTGGGTCACGGCGCCCAAGGCCAGTTCGGCATCCTGGAGGGTGGCCTCGGCCTCGTCCTGCCCCAGACCGGTCAGATCGGGCACCGCGAACAGTTCAGGTCCCAAGGACACCGTGACCAGTACCGTGTTGAACCGCCTCACCTCGGTTCCGCCCCGGGGGTCGGTGGCGATCACGCTGTCCTCGGCCACCACGTCATGGTGCACGCTGGCCAGGGCGTAGCCGACTCCCGTCTGCTGGAGTGCATCCACGGCCGAGACCTTGCTGCGGCCCTCCACCTCCGGGACAGTGACCATGCCGCCGGGGCCGGCACCGAAGAACCAGCCTGCCAGTACCAGGACGGCAGTGATGATGAGCACGACGGCGGCCCAGATCCACATGCGCTTGCCGCTGCGGTGGCCGAGGATTTCCGTGGGGGTCTTCGCCTGGCGGGCTGCCTGGCGCCGCTCCTGGCGCGCAGAGGTGGAACGGCTTGGTGGCCTGAAGGTCCGCCCGGCCCGGCCGAGCCTGCCGGTCGCGTCCGTCCTGCCGGCCTGGTCCGTCCTGGGAGCGTCGAGGGGCGCTCCCGACGCACCCGACACGTCGGACTGGTCGGTCGGGGGCTCGGCAGGTGGCTCGCCGTGCTCGTCCGGCTGGAACGTGGGCAGCACCGAGGTGCGGTGACGGCCTGACGGCGGCAGGACCGTGGTCGCCCCCGGGTCCAGGACGTCGGTGGCATCGGGCTGGTCCACAGACCCGATGACGTCCGTGGCGTCCCGGTCCCATGGCTCGCCGTCCCAGGCCCCGTCGCCGTCGTCGACGTCCTGGGGGTCGTCGGCCTCGTCCTCGTGGTGGTAACCCTGAGAGCCCAGTACCTCGGTGCCGACCGGACCTGCGGCGGCCGTTGCCGCCCCGGCGGCCGCGGGTGCCGTGAATGCCTCGATATCGAGGTCCTCGTCGGGGAGGGACGAGCGGAGACTGCGAATCTCGGCCAGGAGGACTGCGGCGTCCGCCGGGCGATCACGTGCGTTCGGCGCTGTCGACCACTGCACCAGCCGGTCCAGGTCGGCGGCCAGTCCCGTGACCACCTCGGAAGGAGCAGGCACCTCATGGTTGATGTGCTGGTAGGCCACCTGGATGGGGGAGGATCCGGTGAAGGGCTGGCGGCCGGTCAGCATCTCGTACGCCATGATCCCGACGGCGTAGACATCACTGCGTTCGTCAGCGGGGGAGCCGCTGACCAGTTCCGGGGAGATGTAGGCGACGGTGCCGACCAGGGCAGCGCCCGTCCCGGTGAAGTTGGTGGTGGCTCGGGCCAGGCCGAAGTCTGCGACCTTGATGCGACCGTCCCGGGACACCAGCACGTTCTCGGGCTTCATGTCGCGGTGGACGAGGCCGGCCCGGTGGGCCGCCGCCAGTCCGTCGACGATGGCCTCCAGGTAGGCCAACGCCACACGAGGGGTCATGGAGCTGCGCCGTTCCAGGACGGTGCGCAACGTGTAGCCCGGTACATACTCCATGACGAGGTAGGCGAGGTTTCCGTCCGGGTGCTCGTCCACGCCCTGGTCCAGCACGTTGACCACGTGCGGATGGGAGAGCCGGGCGGCGGTTTTGGCCTCCTGTTCGAACCGTTCGACCAGGTCGGGGTTCTCGGCGAGGTGGGGGTAGAGGACCTTGAGCGCGACCTCGCGGTCCAGGCGCTGGTCCACCGCCAGATACACCGTGGACATGCCGCCCCGGGCCAGCCGGGTGTGGACCTCGTACCGTCCCTCGATGACGGTCCCGTTCATGGGGTCGGCGCGGTATTCCTTCACCATTACAGGGTAGACCGGCCCAACGTCCGGTCCGGGGACCAGAGGGTCAGAAGCGCTTCATGTAGTTCTTGACCTTGGCCACGTAGTCCTTGGTGTCCGACTTCATGCCGTTGCGCTGCACACCGCCCAGGCCCTGGTAGTAGGCCGCCACACCGATGTCGAAGGACCCGGCCGTACGCTGCAGCTGGCGGATGATCGCGATTCCGGCCGTCGCGTTGTCATGCGGGTCCAGCAGGTTGAGCTTGCGTCCGACGAGGTCTGATGCCCAGTCGCCCGAGCTCGGGATGACCTGCATGGCACCGATCGCATTGGCCGGGGAGACCGAGGCGTGGTTGAAGCTGGACTCGGTGAAGGCGTGGGCCAGGGCCAGGGACGGATCGACGCCCATCTGACGGGCGGTGTCAGCGATGATCGCCTGCATCTGGGAACGGGAGGGCACTCCGGCATTGAGCAGCGCCCGCTTGTTCTCGTTGGCGTCGCGGACGATGTGGTCTGGATAGGTGTAGTGCAGGAAGGTGTTCGGGACGAGGTCGCCCTCGGCCGGGGCGGCGGATGCCCCGGACCCGGAAAGATTGAGCTTCTGGCCCGGGTGGATGGTGGCTGACTCACTGAAGCCGTTCGCCGTCAGCAGGGTGGCGAGGCTGATGCCGTTCCGTGACGCGATGCCGTAGAGGGTGTCACCGGACTTGACGGTGTACGACTGCACGGTACTTCCGTCGGAAGCGCTGGATGACGCAGGGGCGACGGTGGTATTGCCGGAGAGCTTGAGCTTCTGGCCCGGGTGGATGATCGCTGTCGAGGACAGGCCATTGGCCTTCAGCAGCACGGAGAGTCCCATGCCGTTCCGAGCGGCGATGCCGGAGAGAGTGTCGCCCGACTTCACCGTGTAGGTCGTGGACGCGGTGTTCCCGCTTGCGGAGCCGGCCGGCGTGGCGGCAGGGGCACTGCCGCCACCGGAGAGCTTGAGCTTCTGGCCCGGGTAGATGGTGGAGGACGCGGAGATGCCATTGGCCTTGAGGAGGGCGGACAGGCTGACGCCGTGGCGGGCGGAGATGCCATACAGGGTGTCTCCCGAGGCGACCGTGTAGGTCTTGGCCGTGGTCGAGGTGCCGGTGGGGGAGGTGCCGGACGAGGCCGGAGCCACCGTGGTGCCGCCGGAGAGCGTGAGCTTCTGGCCGGGGTAGATGATCGACGACGCCGAGAGGCCATTCGCCGTCAGCAGGGAGGAGAGGGCGAGGCCATGGCGCACGGCTACATGGGACAGGGTGTCCCCGGCCTTGACGGTGTAGGTCTGGGCAGTGGTGCCGCTGGATGCGGGCTGGGCAGACGTGGACGACGACGACGGCGCGGAGCCCGGGAGTGTGAGCTTCTGGCCCGGGTGGATGATCGTGGAGGCCGAGAGGCCATTGGCCTTCAACAGTGCCGACAGGGAGAGATCATGGCGCACGGCGATGTGGGACAGGGTGTCCCCGGCTTTGACCGTGTAGCTGGCGGCGGCCTTGGCGCTCTTGACGGCACCGGCGCCGGAGAAGGACGTGGGAACGCTGGAGGCCAGCGTCGCGGAGGAGAGTCGCACCTGTGCGGTCTCGATGTTCACGGGTGAGGCGGCCCGGGGGGTGAGCGCCTGGCGGGGGGCGTCGGCTACGGCCGGCGCGGCCAGGGCGGCCGAGCCCAGCACCATGAGCGGCAGGGTTGACGTGGCCAGGGCGGACTTCAACAGGCGTGGCGTGCCGGAAGGGCGATCAGTCATGTGGGTTTCCTCTGAAGGTGCTGCACCACCGAGGCTGCTCCCGTCACGGGTGTGAACAGAATGACAAACCACGTCTGATGATGCCTGTAATGAAAATGTGACAGATGTAAACGTACCTGAAGGTAGTTACGGAAGGGAATCTAGACGGTAACGATTCGGCAACGTAGCCGCGTTGCGCGTGGACAGGCGGGGCAACCGTCCGAGGGAAGGGTTGTCCCGCAGTTCCGCGTCAGTCGTTAGGCTGGGTAGGTGAATACCGCCGCAGGCAACAACGCCGCATCGCAGGAGCCGACGCTCGAAGACCTGGTGCAGGACTGGGAGTTCTTTCCCGACCTGGCCGAGAAATGGGACATCCCGGTCACTCGGGTCCACAACATGGTCAGTGACGGACGGTTGCTGACCGCCAAGGTCGGTGAACGCCACGCCCGCGCCGTTCCGGCCCTCTTCCTGACCGAAGAGGGGCCCCTGGAGCCGCTGAAGGGGACCATCTCGGTCCTCAGGGACGCCCGCTTCTCGGATGACGAGGCCATTCGCTGGCTCTACACCTCGGACGAATCCCTCCCGGGCCGCCCCATCGACGCGTTGCGGGAGGGCCGCAAGACGGAGATACGCCGGAGGGCGCAGGCGCTGGCCTGGTAGTCGCCCGTGCGCCGGCCGGAGGTCAGTGTTTCCGGTCCAGGATCTGCCGGGCCAACCGCTCCAGCCCTGCCTTGGCGTCCTGATCCATGGGCGCTTCGAGCAGGGCGGTCAAGGAAGCATCACCGAGGTCGAGGACCTCGCGTTCCACCCGGGCGCGGGCGCCTCCTGTCTCCATCAGGGTCTGGATCCGGGACACCGCCGCAGGGGTCAGCTCCGGATCGCCCAGCGCTGCTTCCACCTCTGCCACCTGGCTGGGGGTGAGCAGGTCCAGGGCGTGTGCCACCAACTCGGTGCGCTTCCCCTCGCGCAGATCGTCCCCGGCCGGCTTGCCGGTGACCTCGGGGTCACCGAAGACGCCGAGCAGATCGTCCTGCAGCTGGAACGCCTCACCCAGGGGGGCGGAGATCCGCCCGTAGTGCTCCAGCAGGTCCCCGTCCGCGCCGGACAGGATCCCACCTAGGCCCAGCGGGTGGACCACGGAGTACCGGGCGGATTTGAACCGCAGGACCGTGCGAGCCCGCTGCAGCGCCTCGGCCGGGTCCTGACCCGGCACCTCGACCTCGTCGAGGATGTCCAGGTACTGGCCGGCCATGACCTCGAAGCGCATCTCGTTGAACAGGCTTCGCGCACCCGCCGGGTTCGGGGAGGCGTCGGCGGCTGAGGCGAACACCTCCTCGCTCAGGGACAGGCACAGGTCGCCCGTCAGGATGGCGGCGGACACCCCGAAGTGGCCCGGGTCCTGCCGCCAACCCGCCTGCTGGTGCCGGACCTCGAAGGCGCGGTGGATGCTGGGGGCTCCCCGGCGGGTGTCGGACCGATCGAGGATGTCGTCATGGATCAGGGCCGCGGCCTGGAACAACTCGAGGGCCACGGCTGCGTCCAGGATGCACGGGTCATCGGGATGACCGCCGGCACCCTGCCAGCCCCACCAGGACAACACGGCCCGCATCCTCTTCCCGCCGCGGACGAGTCCGGCAATCGACTCCACCAAAGGAGTGGCGGAGGCGGAGATCGCCGCAGCGCGGCCGTGGTACCCGTCCAATAGCTCGACCATGCGGTCCCCGACGGCCTGGGCGAAGGCCGACTCGTGGTCGACGTCGGTGGGCTGGGGGGCAGAAGGGGGGAAAGGCACGGTGCTCCTTAGGGCGGTTCGGCGGCGTGCCCAGACTACCGGTGGCCGCGGGCTCTAAGCTGGTTTCATGACAGAGCGCAGGACCCCAACATCCGCCGAGGGCGGCGGATCGGATGGTTCCTGGGACGCCGTGATCCTGCACGTGGACATGGATGCCTTCTTCCTGGCGGTGGAACTGCTCGATCATCCGGAACTCACGGGGATCCCCTCGCTCGTCGCACATCGTGGCGGCCGATCGGTGGTCCTGTCGGCCTCCTATGAGGCACGTGCCTTCGGAGTGCGCTCCGCCATGCCGCTGGCGCACGCCCAGGCGCTCTGCCCGGGCGTCGCCGTGGTGGAACCCCGGCACGAACGCTATGCCGCGGCCTCCTCGGAGGTGATGCGGATCCTGGAGTCCTTCACTCCGGCTCTGGAGCAGCTCAGCATCGACGAGGCCTTCCTGGACGTCTCCGGGGCACGACGCCGGCTCGGTTCGCCCGCGCGGATCGGCACCCTGATCCGGGAGCAGGTCCGTGAACGGACGGGGTTGCCCTGCACCGTTGGTGCGGCGGCCACCAAATCCGTCGCCAAGATCGCCTCCACGCGGGCCAAGCCCGATGGCCTGGTGGTGGTCCCACCGGAGCAGACCCGCGCCTTTCTGGATCCCTTGCCGGTCTCCGCCCTCTGGGGCGTGGGGCCGGTCCTGCGTGAGCGACTGATGGCGGCCGGCCTCACCACGGTGGCTGATCTGGCGGCCCAGGCCCCACAGCGGATGGAGCGGTGGCTGGGAGTCCAGGGGCCGGCCCTGCTGAAGCTGGCCCGGGGGATCGATCCCCGTCCTGTCACGCCTGAGCGGGAGACCAAGAGCCTGGGTGTGGAGAAGACGTTCGAGCAGGATGTCCGCGACCCGGCTGTCCTCCACCGGCACCTGGTGGCGCTGGCCCATGAGGGCGCTATCAGGCTACGCCGCGCCGGCTTCCGCGCGGGGGCGGTCAGCGTCAAGGTCAAGGCGCCGGACCTGTCCGTGAAGACCCGCATCATGACGCTGACGACGCCCGTGGACTCCGCCGGGCCCCTCGCGGAGGTTGCTGAGGCCCTCCTGGCCGGACTCACGGACGGTCAGCACATCCCAGTCCGGTTGCTGGGGATCCGAGCAGAGCGGCTGTCCGGCGCCGACGAGGTGGTGCAGGAGGCTCTGTTGTGGGAGGACGAAAGCCCTCCCGCAAACTGGTCCGAGGCGGATCGGGTGGCCGATGACATCCGCCGAAAATTCCCACACGTCGCGTTGAAGCCGGCCACGCTGGTGGAGCGGAACGCTCCGGAAAAAGGACCGGATCGGCGCAAGGATATTCGCTGATCGCGGAACTGTTCGTATCAAGACGGTCAAGGGCGTCACCGATATGGCGTGGGGCCCCGGCCGAGCCCTATGCTAGAGGGACGGGAAGGCCCGGGCCGGAAGAGGAGGCAGCGATGCCGTTGTCTGAGCGGGAGCAGAAGCTCCTTGAGCAGCTGGAACAACAGCTGAATGCAGAGGACCCGCACTTTGCCACGAGCATGAGTGAAGCGGGTACCTCTCGTTTTTCGACCACCCGGTTGGTGGCCGGCGCGGTGACCGCGGCGGTGGGACTCGGCGCCCTCCTGTGGGGCGTCTCCCAACAGTTCATCTGGTTGGGCATCATCGGGTTCATCGTCATGGCGGCTGGGGTCTACGTGGCCACGAGTCGGTCGCGGCAGACCACTGGTGGACGGGGCCACGACTCCACCGCAGCAAAGAAGAACTCGCCCTTCATGGCGAATCTGGAGCAGCGGTGGGAGGAACGCCGCAACCAGGAACCCTGATCGTGCGCTGAACACTACTGAATGCTCCGGAATGCCGTGGCATGTCCGCAATCGCAACCCCGTCGCTCAGCGGCGGGGTTTCGTCGTTAACGGGATGTGCCGGCGGGCCTCCATTTCCCTCCCCATTTCCCTCCCCATTTCCCTCCCCGCTTCCCTCCCCACTTCCCCCCCCCACTTCCCGTCCCCGGCGAGCCCAGCGCGGGATTCCGTCCCGTGGCGGGGTATCGACGCCGTGGCAGGCGGCAGGCAGTCATCGTCTGCGCGGGGTTCCCTCCACTCCCTCCACCTCCCTCCCCGTCTGACCCTGAACGGAGGGAGGTGCCGTGTCTTGGCCGTGGAGCCCAATGATGCCAAGGGAGGACGTCTGGGCGGGGATGTGATGGCAGCCGTGAACGACGCTGAGCCACACCGTGTCTTCAGCCCGTTTTGGCTTGACTGTGGGGGGTTGTGGGGTAAAGTGGAGGACATCAGAGGATGGTGGTGAAGAAGGAGGGTCACGCGCACCTCTCGGACGGCAAAGGCGGTGGGTCGTGTTCCTCGGGACCTATACGCCGCGCCTGGATGAGAAGGCGAGGCTGATCCTCCCGGCCAAGTTCCGCGAGGAGCTGGCCGAGGGTTTGGTCCTCACTCGAGGGCAGGAGCGCTGCATCTATGTCTTCAGTGCTCGTGAGTTCGAGAAGGTCCACGAACAAATGAGGTCGGCACCACTGTCCTCACGTCAGGCCAGGGACTACATCCGTGTGTTCCTGTCCGGTGCGTCGGATGAGACTCCGGACAAGCAGGGACGCATCACCATCCCGGCTCCGTTGCGCAGCTATGCGGGACTGGACCGGGAGCTCGCCGTGATCGGTGCCGGCAGCAGAGCCGAGATCTGGGATGCCGGATCCTGGTCCTCCTACCTGGAGGAGCAGGAGAACGCGTTCTCCGAGACTGACGAGGAAGTACTGCCCGGGATCTTCTAGGAGACCAGGGTGCAAAACCACACAGCGCGGATTCTTGAATGAGACCTCCAGCCGCCCTCGGCCGGACCTGACCCGACTTCCCCCGGGCCAGGCACGGAACCGGTGAGCGGATGGGGATCTGGTCCAAGGGTCCGCCTGTCAATTAAGGGACCGGAACACCCATCAGCGAGGGAAGGGGAGGCGACGCGTGGCAACCGAACCGACTCCGGCACAGGACCGGCACGTACCCGTCATGCAAGACCGTGTCCTGGACCTGATGTCGCCGGGCCTCGACGCCGCTCGCCGGGCCGGACGCACGCCGGTCTACCTCGACGGCACCCTCGGCATGGGCGGCCACGCCGAGGCGATCCTGCAGCGTCACCCGGACGCCGTCGTCGTGGGCATCGACCGGGACACCGAGGCCCTGCGCCTGGCCGGCGAGCGGTTGGCCTGGGCCGGGGAGCGGCTCCACACTTGGCACGGCACCTATGACGAGGTCAGTGACGCCCTCGCCGCCGCGGGCTTCCACGAGGCCGATGCCATGCTCTACGACCTGGGCGTCTCCTCCTACCAGCTGGACGAGCGAGGGCGGGGCTTCGCCTATTCATACGACGCGCCGCTGGACATGCGCATGGACACCACGGGCGGCATCACCGCCGCCGACGTGGTCAACGATTATGACGAGGATCGGCTGCGGCGGATCATCCGGACCTGGGGCGAGGAGAAGTTCGCAGGGCGGATTGCCTCGGCCATCGTCCAGGCCAGGTCGGAGTCGCCCTTCACCTCCACCGGCCCCCTCGTCGAGGTCATTCGCGGGGCAGTCCCCGTGGCGGCCGGCAAGACCGGAGGACATCCGGCGAAGCGGACCTTCCAGGCACTGCGGATCGAGGTGAACGAGGAGCTCGACGTCCTCGAGGAGGCTCTCCCGGCGGCGCTACGGCACCTGGCCGTTGGCGGCCGACTGGTCGTCATGAGCTATCACTCGCTCGAGGACCGGATCACCAAGCGGGCGATCATGGCCGACGCCACCTCGACGGCACCCCCCGGCTTCCCGATCGAACTCGAGGAACACGCTCCCGTGGTCAAGGTCGTCACCCGGGGCGTGGACAAACCCACTGAGAAAGAAATCGAACAAAACCCTCGCGCCTCCTCAGCGAAAGTGCGAGCAGTTGAGAAGATCAGAGCATCAAGGAGCAAAGCATGACCGCAACGCAGCAGCGACTCGCCATGCAGCAGCCCGTCCCGACCCGCGAGAGCACCGCTCCGCAGGTCGGACAGGCTGCTCCTTGGCAACCCGTCATCCGGTCCGAACGGCAGCCCGATGGCGACGCCGGCCAGAACTCCTCGTCGCGCCGGCGCACCCCGCTGGCGCTCGTCCCCGCTCCCATCCGCAAGTCCGGCCGCGGATTCGCGGGTCTCTGCATCGCCGTCCTGGTCGCTGCACTGATGACTGTCCTCGTCACCAATATCACGGTGTCCAACCGCCAATACGAGCTGGTCTCGCTCAAGAACGAGCAGTTGGACCTGAGCCAGTCCAACGAGCTGCTCCGCCAGCAGGTCGAACACCTGGAAGCCCCGCAGAACCTGGCAGCCGAGGCCACGAAGCTGGGCATGGTCAATCCGGGAGACATCGCCTCGATCGATCTGCCCAGCGGTGCGGTCACCGGGACCGCCACCGCTGCCGACGCCGAGGACAAGCCCAGTGGCCACGTGGCCGCCCCCGAAAGCCCCGCCGAGAAGCACGCGGCAGCCGCTGCCGGCTCGGCCTCCACCGCCTCGGACGCGGAAACCCCCGAGGCGATTGAGGACCCCGTCGGCGTCGGTGCCTTCGCTGACCTGCCCGCCCCGACCGGTGGGGATGTCACCGGGAACGGCTCGGCGGACATGGCTGAGAGCCCAGCGCAGGAGGATGTGGCCGGCGGATCGGACAGCCTCAACGGCGGCACGATCCCGGCCCCGGAGTTCTCCGCCCGTGGAAACTGACCTGACCCACCTCTGACCGACCACCCGTAGGACCCCACCGAACACCGCACCCGTCGCCGGGCAGGAAGGACACCGTAGATGGCCAGGACTCCCGGAACCGGAACAGGCGCCGCCGTGGACGCCAGCGGGCGTCGGTTGCGGCTCAGCATCCTCCTGGCCTTGGGACTGCTCGTGGTGCTGGCGCTGCGATTGGTGGTCATCCAGGGTGTCGACGCATCGGGCCATGCCTCGGAGGCGATGAAGGAGCGGCTGCGCTCCGTCTCGATCACACCGGAGCGCGGCTCTATCCTCGACTCCCAGGGCCGTGTGCTCGCCGCCTCGGTGGACCGCTACGACCTCGTGGCGGACCAGCGGCTCGTCCAGGACTACCGCAAGTGGGACAACGAGACCAACGCCATGGAGGATGTGGCCCTGGAGGACTCCCTGCAGGAACTCTCCGGCATCCTTGACGTGGACGCCCAGGAGCTGCGCGAGCGCATGGTCGGTGACCGTCCCTACAAAGTGGTCATGAAGGGCATCACACCGGAGGTCAAGGAACAGGCCATGGAGATCGGCATCCCCGGCCTCCTGGCCGAACCGGTGTCTGAACGCTCCTATCCGAATGGCTCGGTGGCAGGATCCATCCTCGGCTTCCTCGGGGGAGACGGCACCCCGTTGGAAGGTCTCGAACTGAGCCAGGACGAGCACCTCTCGGGCACGGAGGGCCAGCGGACCTACGAGATCGCCGCGGACGGCGTGCGCATCCCCAACGCGGAGTTCTCCGAGACCCCCGCCGTGGACGGCCAGGACCTGCGGCTGACCATCGACCAGGACGTGCAGTGGTTCGCCCAGGAGGCGATCGCCCGCAAGACCGAGTCCTACAACGCCGCCTGGGGCAACATCACCGTGATGAACGCCAAGACCGGCGAGATCGTGGCGATGGCCGATTCGACCACCGTGGACCCCTCCGATCCCTCGGCCACGGACAGCCTGTTCTGGCGGCCCACATCACTGACACAGTCCTATGAGCCGGGATCCACCGGGAAGATCTCGACCTTCGCCACGGCTCTCGAGCTAGGCGGCGTCTCCCCGACGGACACGTGGACGGTCCCGAACAAGCAGAAGTTCGGCGGACAGGTCATCAACGACTCCATGCCCCACGACACCTATGACATGACCACGGCAGGCATCTTCACGCGGTCCTACAACACGGGAACCGTGCAGGTCGCGCAGACCGTCGAGGACCAGGTTCGCTACGACTACCTGAAGAAGCTCGGCGTCGGAGAACACATCGACATCGGCCTGCCCGGCAGCAACAAGGGCATCCTGGTGGAACCGTCCCAGTGGGACGGCCGCCAGCGGTTCACCACCATGTTCGGCCAGGGCTACACCCAGACCACGCTGCACCTCGCGCAGATCCTGCAGACGGTGGCCAACGGCGGGGTGGAGAAGGAGGCCCAGCTGATCGATGCCTACATCGACGCCGACGGCTCGGAGAAAGTCGTCCCCGAGGGCGAGGGCACCCGGATCTATTCCGAGGAGACCTCCGAGGAGATGCTCCGTCTGATGGAGGGCGTCGTGGAGCTGGGTACCGCCGGTCCGGCCGAGATCCCCGGATACCGCGTGGGCGGCAAGACCGGTACCGGCGAGGCCGCCGGCGTGGGCGGTTACAACGGCTACACCACCTCATTCGCCGGCGTGGCTCCCCTCGACGATCCGCAGTTCGTGGTGGCGATCTCCGTCCACCGGCCGCAGGGTGACTGGAAGACCTGGCAGGTGGAGGACACCGCCGCCGAGGTACTCTCCTACCTGCTGACCAAGTACAACGTGCCGCCGAGCGACCAGGAACCGCAGAACTACGACGTCTTCCCCGAAGACCCGCAGAAGCGTCCCTGGTAAGAGGGGACTGCCCGACCATGACCTCACCTCTGACCCCTGCCGAGCAGGATGCTGCCTTCCGCCCGGACCACACGGACCCCCTGGATTGGAGCGACCTCATCGAGGCGCTCCATCGCTCTGGCCTGCCCGTTGAACTCTCCGGCGTGGAGAGCGGATTGCCCGGACAGCCCGGCCCCGCAGGGATCTCGATGGACTCCCGTGCGGTGCGAACCGGCGATCTCTACGTGGGCGTGCCTGGTGCCAATCGCCACGGGGCGGAATTTGCCGCGGCCGTCGTGGCAGCCGGCGCCGCCGGGCTCCTCACGGACCGGGAAGGGGCGGCGCTGGCCGGTGACCTGCCCACCGGCACCCCGGTGCTGGTGGTGCGGAATGTGCGCGACGCCGTTGGGCCGGCTGCCGCGGCCATCTACCGGAATGCGGGGGCGGGTCCGCGGATGTACGGGATCACCGGCACGAACGGCAAGACGACCACGACCTATTTCCTCACCTCGCTGCTGGAGGCGTGGGGAGAGACCACCGGCCTGATCGGCACCATCGAGATCCGCGCCGGACGTCGCTCGGTCCCAAGCACCCTCACCACACCCGAATCCACTCAGCTGCACGCGCTGATGGCGATGATGCGCCAGGAACAGGTCAGTTCGGTCGCCATGGAGGTCTCCTCCCACGCCATCAGCTACCGCCGGGTCGCGGGCCTGCATTTTGCCGTCGCCGGGTTCACCAACCTCACCCAGGACCACCTGGACCTGCACGGCTCCATGGAGGAGTACTTCGCCGCAAAGGCGGGCCTCTTCGATGCCAGACGGACCGGCCGTGCCGTCATCACCCTGGACGGCGGTCCCGATGCCCCGGACCATGACGGCGCCACCTGGGGGACCAGGATGGCCGATGCCGCCGGCTGCCCCACCGCGACTCTGTCCCTGGGGCCGGCGGCCGACCACGGGGGCACTCCGCTGACGGGCGCGGATTGGACCATCACGTCCCTTGAGGCCATCGGCCTGGGGTACCGGTTCACCCTGCTCCATGCCGCCAGCGGCCGTAGCGTCGTCGCCTCCACCGGGTTGCCCGGCCGTTTCAACGTGGCCAACGCCGCGCTGGCCGCCGTCATGGTCTTCGAATCCCTGCCGGGGGTCGAGTGGGATGCCGTGGCCCGCGTGCTGGACGTACCGGTGGGCCAGGGGCCCTTCGCCACAGCCGTGCCCGGCCGCATGGAAGTCGTCGGTCAGTCCCCGGACGGCATCGTCGATTTCGCCCACAATCCGGACGGGATGGTGCGTGCCCTGGAGTCCGTGCGGGACGCCCGCCAAGCGGCCGGAAACACCAGCGGACGCACGATCCTGGTGTTCGGCGCCACCGGGGACCGGGACCGGGCCAAACGCCCGGTGATGGGTCGCATCGCGGCCGAATGGGCCGACGTCGTGATCGTCACCGATGACGACGCGCACACCGAGGAACCTGCGGGCATCCGGTCCGAGGTGCTCACCGGCGTCCGGGAAGCGGCCCGTCAGGCCGCCGGGACCGGCCGCCACGTCGAGGTCCACGAGGCGGCGCCGCGCCAGGACGCCATCGATTTGGCCGTGTCCTTGGCCACACCTGCTGACACGGTGCTGCTGGCCGGCCGCGGCCATGAAACCGTCCAGGACATGGACGGTGTGGATGTGGCCTTGGACGACCGGATGGAACTCCGGGCCGCCCTGGCACGGCACGGCTTCGGCCCCTCATCGGATTCTCATGGGCGTGGACGTAAAGTTGACGGGTCATGATCGAACTCACCGCAACCGCCGTCGCCGAGGCCACGGGAGGCGCCCTCACCGCCTCCGTGCCGCCCGGTGCCACGGTCGACTCCGCCACCACCGATTCCCGGGAAGCCGCCGCCGGGACCCTGTTCATCGCCAAGCCCGGTGAGCACGCCGACGGGCACGACTTCATCCCCGCTGCCCGCGCCGCCGGAGCCACGCTCATCCTGGCGGAGCGGCAGACCAACGACGCCGAGGGCCGGCCGGACCCCGCGGTCATCGTGGACGACGTGGTGCTGGCCATGGGACGTCTGACCACCTACATCGTGGGACGGATCCGCGCTCATTCGCCGACCACGGTCATCGGCATCACCGGCTCCGCCGGCAAGACCACGACCAAGGACCTGCTGGCCACCATCCTGGCCACCGCGGGGCCTACGGTGGCTCCGCAGAACTCCTACAACGGTGAGGTCGGCGTGCCGCTCACCGTGTTCCGGGCCGAGCTGGACACGCGCTACCTCGTGATCGAGATGGGCGCTGATGAGCTGGGCAACATCGAGTACCTCTCCTCCATGGTCCAGCCGGACATCGGGGTCGTCCTGATGGTCGGTTCCGCTCACGCCGGTAAGTTCGGCGGGGTGGAGAACATCGCCAAGACCAAGGGCGAACTGGTCGAGTCCCTGCCGTCGAACGGCTTCGCCGTGCTCAACCTGGACGACGCCCGTGTGGCCGCGATGGCCTCCCGCACCCCGGGTCGCGTGGTCTGGTTCTCCGTGGAGGACGGCTCCTTCCCGCTGGTGGACGCGGACCTCGAGGCGGGCACGGCAGCCTTCTCCGCCCTGGCCGACTCGCTCACGACGAACGCCGACGAGCAGCCCGAGTTCGACCTGCGGCTCGGTGCGGGAACCGGCGCCGAACCCCACCCCGTGGTCTCCGGTCTCATCGGCCGTCACCACGCCTCCAACATCGCGGCTGCCGCCGCGGCCGCGGCCGCCGCCGGCCTGACTGTGGAGGACATCGCCGCTGCGCTCAATGGCGCCGGCCCCGTGAGCCGCCGGAGGATGGAGCGAACCGACCGCCCCGACGGCATCACCATCATCAATGACGCCTACAACGCCAACCCCGAGTCGATGCGGGCGGCCCTGCAGACCCTCGCCATGATGGGCCGGTCCACGGGACGGCGCACCTGGGCGGTGCTGGGCGAGATGCTCGAATTGGGCGATGCCCGCATCAGCGAGCACACCGCGATCGGCACGGCCGTCGTCCGGCTCAACATCAGCCAGCTCCTGGTCGTCGGCCGCGGCGCCCGCCCGCTCTACACCTCCGCCGTGAACGAGGGGTCATGGGGCGACGAGGTTGACTTCGCCGATGACCTCGACGCTGCCGAGGTGCTGCTCCGGGACAAGCTTGCCCCGGGTGACATCGTCTTGTTCAAGTCCTCGAACGGTGCCGGCCTGGGAGATCTGGGCGATCGGTTCGCACACGGTCCGGCCGGTCCGGGCCCCATGGAAGTCCCGACCATCGGGAACCGGAAGGAGCAGAGCCAGTGATAGGCCTGTTGATCGGTGCCCTCCTGGGGCTCGTGCTGACACTCATCGGCACTCCGTTGTTCATCAAGTTCCTCGTTCGTCAGGGGTACGGCCAGTTCATCCGTGATGACGGTCCCACCTCTCATGCGACGAAGCGCGGCACGCCGACCATGGGCGGAGCGGTCTTCGTGGTCGCCACCGTGCTTGCGTATTTCGTGACCCACTGGATCATGTCCGGTCTGCAGTTGGAGAACGCCGGGATCACGGCCTCCGCCATGATTCTGTTGTTGCTCATGGTCGGGATGGGCTTCGTGGGCTTCTTGGACGACTTCACCAAGATCACCAATCAGCGCTCGCTCGGTTTGACTCCCTGGGCGAAGATCGTCCTGCAGGCCGTGGTCGGCATCACGTTCGCCGTGCTGGCCCTGAACTTCCCCAACGAACGCGGACTGACCCCTGCCTCGACCGCCATCTCCTTCGTCCGGGATCTGCCGATCGACCTGGCCTTCGCCGGGCCGGTCCTCGGCGTGATCCTCTTCGTGGTCTGGTCGAACCTCATCACCACGGCCACCACCAACGCCGTGAACCTGACGGACGGGCTGGACGGGCTGGCCACCGGGGCCACCGCCATGATCACCGCCGCCTACATGCTGATCACCCTGTTCCAGGCGAACCAGTCGTGCGGGGTCACCGGCGAGGGGCCCGGCTGCTACGAGGTGCGCGACTCCATGGATCTGGCGGTGCTTGCCTCCATCCTCACCGGCGCCCTGATCGGATTCCTGTGGTGGAATACCGCCCCGGCCAAAATCTTCATGGGGGACACCGGCTCGCTCGCTCTTGGCGGCGCCCTCGCCGGCTTCGCCATCATGTCCCGGACCGAACTCCTCGTGGTCATCCTGGCCGGGCTCATGGTCCTCATCACCCTCTCGGTGATCATCCAGGTCGGCTACTTCAAGATCTCCGGCGGCAAGCGGGTGTTCCTGATGGCTCCGCTGCAACACCATTTCGAGCTCAAGGGCTGGGCCGAGGTCACCGTGGTCATCCGGTTCTGGATCATCGGGCTGCTCTGCGTGGCCGTCGGCATCGCCCTGTTCTACGGCGAGTGGGTGCTGTCCCAGTGACTTCCGAGATTCCCGAGAGCCGCTCCGACCCCTCTGCCCGTCTGGCGGCGCTCACCAGCTGGGATGCCGACTGGACGGGCCTGCGGGTCGTCGTCACCGGACTGGGCCTGTCCGGCTTCGCCGCGGCGGACACCCTGGCCGACCTCGGCGCCCATGTGGTGGTCGTCGACGGCCAGGAGAGCCCCGAGCACCGGGCCAAGGCGGACACCCTCCTGATCGTCGGCGTCCAGGACGTGCTACTGGGGGAGCGGCACACTGCCGTGCTGCCCGACGTCGGCGGGCTGGCCCCCGAACTCGTTGTCACCTCCCCGGGGTGGCGGCCCGACCAACCCCTCCTGGCGGCCGCCGCCGCGGCGGGCGTCCCCATCTGGGGAGACGTCGAGTTGGCCTGGCGGGTCCGCGAACGGGCCGGACGCAAGACCGCGGACTGGCTGGTGGTCACCGGCACCAACGGCAAGACGACCACGGTCGGCATGGTCGAGTCCATGCTGCTGGCCGCCGGCCAACGGGCCATCGCGTGCGGCAACGTCGGCACGCCCATCCTGGACGCGATCCGTGATCCCGAGGGCTGGGACACCATCGCCGTGGAACTCTCCAGCTTCCAGCTGCACTGGACCCACCACATCGAGCCCGCGGCCTCAGCGGTGCTCAACCTCGCCGAGGACCATGTCGACTGGCACGGCTCCTTCGAGGCCTACTGTGCGGACAAGGCCAAGATCTACGAGCACACCCGCCTCGCCTGCCTCTTCAACGAGGAGCAGCCGATGACCATGCGCATGGTCGAGGAGGCGGACGTCCAGGAGGGCTGCCGGGCCATCTCCTTCACCACCGACACCCCGGGGCGGTCCATGCTCGGCGTGGTCGACGGGCTCCTCGTGGACCGCGCCTTCTTGGCGGACCGGGCCAACCAGGCCCTGGAGCTCGGCGAGCTGCAGGACCTCGGTCCGATCGCCCCCCAGCACCAGGTCGCCAATGCCCTGGCGGCGGCCGGGCTGGTCCGCGCCATCGGGGTGCCACCCGAGGCGGTCCGCGACGGGCTGCGTGCCTACCGGCCGGGCGACCACCGGATCCAGCTGGTGGCCCAGGCCGATGACGTGCTGTGGATCAACGACTCCAAGGCCACCAACCCGCATGCTGCCGATGCGTCATTGGCGGCGTTCACGGACGTGGTGTGGATCGCCGGCGGCCTGCCCAAGGGTGTGAGCTATGACGAGCTCGTCACCCGCCATGTCGGCCGGCTTCGCGCCGTCGTGCTCATCGGCGCCGATCCCGGCGAACTCGCCGGGGCGTTGCGGCGACACGCGCCGGACATCCCGGTTCTCTCCACTGCCGTGCGGGACACTGGAACAGGCCCCTCGGACGGCCATCAGGCCATGGTCGCAGCGGTCCGTGAAGCCAATGCGGTGGCCCGGCCCGGGGATGTCGTCTTGATGGCGCCGGCAGCGGCGTCCATGGACCAATTCGAATCCTACGCAGACCGAGGAAACGCCTTTATCGATGCCGTCGCCCGCCTCATGGAAGCCAAGGGGCTGGGCAGCTAAGGAGCCCTTGCATGGTGACCACACCCCACCGGCCCCTGTGGCGTCGGGCCCGGGGATTCCTCGAAGGCCAGGGCTCCAGCCGCACCTCGTATTTCCTGATCCTGGGTTGCGCAGCGGCCTTGACTGTCATCGGCCTGGTGATGGTGCTCTCGTCCTCATCGGTCGAGAACATCGGGGAATCCTCGGGATCGTATGACCTGTTCATCCGGCAGGCGATGTTCGCCGTCGTCGGCTTCGCCGTCCTGTTCGTCCTCTCGCGGCTGGGCACCAACCGCCTGCGCTCCTTGGCCTGGCCAGCCATCCTGCTGGCGATCTTCCTGCTCGCCCTGGTGCTGACACCTCTCGGCCACGAGGTCAACGGCAACCAGAATTGGCTGAAGATCGGCTCGTTCACGGCTCAGCCGTCCGAGGCCGCCAAGCTGGCCCTGGCCCTGTGGGCGGCGGTGGTCCTCGAGCGCAAGGCCAAGCTGATCGGACAGCTCAAGCATTCCATCGTCCCCGTGATCTTCCCGGTGGGTGCCATCCTGCTCGGCCTGATCATGGTCGGGCGCGACCTCGGCACGGCCATGGTGATCATGATGATCCTGGCAGCCGTGCTGTTCTTGGCCGGAGCCCGGCTACGCTACTTCCTCATCGCCGGTGGGATCGGTGCTCTGGGGGCCGGGATCATGGCGCTGACCTCGGCCAACCGTGCCGTGCGCATCCAGGCATGGATGGGCAACTGCGAGTTCCCCACAGAACCCTGCTACCAGCCGGACCACGGCATGTACGCCCTGGCCTCCGGCGGCTGGTGGGGGGTCGGCCTGGGCCAGTCCCGCCAGAAGTGGAGCTACATCCCGGAAGCGGAGAACGACTTCATCTTCACCATCCTCGGCGAGGAACTCGGATTGGCCGGGACCCTGCTCGTCATCGGCTTGTTCGCCGGCCTGGCCATCGGCCTGTTCCGGGTGGCGCGCCGTTCGGACTCCCTCTTCGTCAAGATCTGCACCGGCGGCATCCTCATCTGGATCATCGGCCAGGCCTTCATCAACATCGCCATGGTCACCGGCCTGCTGCCAGTGATCGGTGTCCCGCTGCCCTTCATCTCCTACGGTGGTTCGGCGCTGACCTTCGTCCTGGCCGGCATCGGCGTGGTCCTCGCATTCGCCCGCGAACAGCGCCAGGAGGAGGAGGCAGCGGTAGGACGTGCCGCCAACACCGCAACAACCGCCGCCTCCGGAACCTCCGGACCGCCCATCCACCCTGCTGGCGCCGCCCGCGCCTGGAAGAAGGCCCGATCATGACCGAACCGCTCCGCGTCGTCCTGGCCGGCGGTGGGACCGCCGGGCACGTCAGCCCCATGCTGGCGATCGCGCGTGCCCTCGAGGCGGCACACATCGCCGGGGCGGGCGTCACGCTGGCCGGTCATGCCGGAAGTCCCGGCATCCACTGCACCATGGTCGGCACGACCTCGGGCCTGGAGACCAGGCTCGTCCCGGGTGCCGGCTACGAGTTGGACACCATCGAGCGGGTGCCGTTGCCCCGCCGTCCCACCATGGATCTCGTGCGGTTGCCCGTTCGGCTTCGTCGGGCCGTCACCCAGGCCGGAGAGATCCTGGACCGCCGCCGTGCGGACGTGGTGGTCGGGGTGGGCGGTTATGTCTCCACCCCCGTCTACCTGGCCGCGGCCCGCCGAGGCGTGCCGCTGGTCATCCACGAGGCCAATGTCCGCGCCGGGCTGGCGAACAAGGTCGGTGCCCGCAAGGCCGCCGTCGTGGCCACGGCCTTCCCGGAGACCGTCCTGCCGCGGGCCCTGTGCGTCGGCATGCCCATGCGCCGGGAGATCTCCACGCTGGACCGGGACGCGTCACGGGCACCGGCGAGGCGCGCCCTCGGCCTGGACCCCGAGCTCGCCACCGTGGTGGTGACCGGGGGCTCCTCCGGCGCCCTCAACGTCAACCGGACGATTGCCGCCGCGCTGCCGGACCTCTCCGCCGCCGGGCTCCAGGTGCTCCATCTCACTGGGCGGGACAAGCAGGTCCTGAACGAGGACGGCACCCCGGTCACCGCTGAGGGCTACCACCAGCGTGAGTATCTCGACGGGATGGAACAGGCCTACGCGGCCGCGGACCTCATCGTGGCGCGGGCCGGCTCGGGCACCGTGCACGAACTCGCCGCCGTGGGACTGCCCGCCGTCCTTGTCCCCCTGCCCATCGGCAACGGGGAGCAGGCCCTCAACGCCCGCGGACTCGTGGCGGCTGGCGGAGCCCTGATGGTCCGGGATGAGGCGTTCACCGCCGACTGGGTCCGGCGCGAGCTCCTCCCGCTCGCCCAGGACCCCGCGCGGCTGGCCGCCATGTCCGCCGCAGCCCAGGCCCAGGGAATCCGGGATGCCGACAGCACCATGGCGAGGCTCGTCCTGCGGGCCGCCGGCGTGGCCTCTTCGTCATCTTCTTCCTCCTCCAGCAACCACCCGGGAGACGCCTCGTGAACCCCCCGTCAGCCCCATCGATGTCCCCAACCCTGACCGATCTGGGGCGGGTCCACTTCCTCGGCCTCGGCGGGGTCGGCGTCTCCGGCATTGCCCGGATCATGCAGCAACTCGGCGTCGAGATCTCCGGAACGGACGCCAAGGACCTCCCGGTCATGCGGGAATTGGAAACGGCCGGAGCAACCGTCTTCGTCGGCTACGACGCGTTGCACTTCGACCGCCTCGCCCAGGACGGCGGGGGAGTGGTGGGCACCGTCATCGCCTCATCCATCGCCGGTCCGGGCAATCCCGAGTATGACGCCGCCGTGGATCGCGGGATCCCCGTGCTCCACCGCTCCGAGGGTTTGGCCGCGGCCATGTCCGGTCACCGGGTCCTTGCCGTGGCCGGCACCCACGGAAAGACCACCACGTCCTCCATGGCTGCCATGGCCTTCTCCGACGCCGGCGCCGATCCCACCTTCGCGGTCGGGGCCGCCGTGGCCGGGCTGGGAACCAATGCCGCGGCCGGCGGGGGCGAGTGGTTCATCGCCGAGGCCGACGAATCGGACGGCACCCTGCTGAATTACCGCCCGGAGATCGCCATCCTCACCAATGTGGAGGCCGACCACCTCGACTTCTACGGCTCGGAGGAGGCCGTCACCGAGGTGTTCCGGGATTTCATCCGGCTCCTGCCACTCGAGGGCGTCCTGGTGGCCTGCGCCGACGATACCGGCGCACGCGAGGCCGCAGAGTGGGCACGCACCGAAGCCGTCGACGGCCGTCCGGCGCCCAGAGTGGTCACCTATGGATCGGACCCCGCTCGGGCCGACGACCTCGTGCTGGTGAACAGTGAGCTGGCTGAACTGTCCGGTGGCACCGGACAGCGGCTCACTTACCGGTGGGCGGATGGACAGACGACGGCCCTGACCTTGGCCGTCCCCGGGCGGCACAACGCGCTCAACGCGGCAGCGGTACTCCTGTCCGCACGGCACGCCGGCCTCGACGTCGGTGCCGCGGCACGCGGGCTCGAGGCCTTCCGGGGCACGGCACGCCGCTTCGAGTTCCGCGGGGAGGCCGCCGGAGTGCGGGTCTTCGACGACTACGCCCACCATCCGACCGAGGTGGCGGCCGCCATCGCCGCCGGACGGACCGTGGCCGGCCGCGGCCGAGTCCACGTGCTCTTCCAGCCCCACCTGTTCTCGCGCACCCGCGACTTCGCGGAGGGCTTCGCCGCGGCGCTCTCGGCGGCGGACGGGGTCCGCGTGCTGCCGGTTTACCCGGCGCGGGAGGAACCGATCGAGGGGGTCGACTCCTCGCTGATCGCCCGCCGCGTCCGCACCGCACTGCCAGGGTCGACGACCGTGCCCGTGGACGCGCGAGCCGCCGTCGCCTCCCTGGTGTCCGAAGCCCAGCCCGGTGACGTCATCCTCACCATGGGAGCAGGGGACGTCACGGCTCAGGGCGGTGCGGTGCTGGCGGCCCTGACAGAGCAGGCGGGACGCGCGTGACAGACGAGCGGACCACAGGCAACGGGGCGGGCTCGTCGGCTTCTTCCGATTCTTCTGTTTCCGAGGACACCGTCCGACCTGCGGACAATGTGGTCGAGTTCCCGGAAACGGAGGGACAGGTCCGCAGGCGGCACCGCCGGTTGTGGTTGCTCGGCGGGGCCGGTGCCCTGGTGCTGTTGGGCATCCTCGGGGCGGTGCTGTATTTCTCTCCGGTGCTGGCCATCCAGCAGCTCAAGGTCACGGGGACGGACCTGCTGGAGCGGAGCCATGCAGAGGAATTGCTGGAGCCGGTCATCGGAGTGCCGTTGCCGCAGGTCGGCCAGCGGACCGTTGAGGACCTCGTGGCCGGGGAACCGGCCGTGGACACGGTCCGGGTCCATGCCGAGCCCCCCAACTCGTTGTCGGTGGAGATCGTGGAGCACCAACCGGTGGCCATGGTCCCGGAGGGGGAGGGCCACGTCCTGTACTCGGAGCATGGGGAGGCCCTGGCCACCCTGTCCGAAGAGCGGGCCTCCACCTATCGGCTGCCCAGCGTGTCCAGTGCGGAGGATGTGAGCGATCCCGAGGTCTTCGACGCGATCACCTCGGTCCTGGGCACGCTGCCCGAGCCGATCCGCACACGCATGGAGTCCGCCACTGCGGAGACCGTGGACTCCGTCACCCTCCAGCTGACGGACGGCAGAACGGTTCTCTGGGGCAACGCGGACAAGGGGGCCCGGAAGGCCCAGGTCCTCGAGGCCCTCTTGAACGTTCCCGGGAACGAGGAGGCACCGATCCAGGAGTTCGACGTCTCCACGCCGGACCGGCCGGTGACCCGGTGAGGTCCGGTGGCCCGGGCGTGCACGGTCGCCGACGCGGACGCAGGGCCGCACATCAGTGCCAGGTGCGGACACCATGGCGACACACCGGTGGCGGGTCTTTGCACGAACGCCGCCAGCACCATAACGTTTCAACCAGAAGACAGGTTGACATAACAATAACCTTCAACCTGAACGTTAAGCCAACCTGAGTGGCCGGGACGGGCGCTGGGCGTCACCGTCACCACCGGGTACCAAGACAGACAGACACCGAGCAAGGGACAAATACCGTGGCAGCACCGCAGAACTACCTGGCCGTCATCAAGGTCGTCGGCATCGGCGGCGCCGGCGTGAACGCCGTCAACCGCATGATCGACGTCGGACTCCGCGGCGTGGAGTTCATCGCCATCAACACGGACGCCCAGGCGCTGCTCATGAGTGATGCCGACGTGAAGCTGGACGTGGGTCGCGAGCTCACCCGTGGCCTCGGCGCCGGCGCCAACCCCGAGGTCGGCCGCCAGGCCGCCGAGGACCACGCCGAGGAGATCGAAGAGGTCCTGCGCGGCGCGGACATGGTGTTCGTGACCGCAGGCGAGGGTGGCGGCACCGGCACCGGTGGTGCTCCCGTGGTCGCCCGCATCGCCCGCTCGCTCGGTGCCCTGACGATCGGTGTCGTCACCCGCCCCTTCACCTTCGAGGGCCGCCGCCGAGCCACGTCGGCCGAAAGCGGGATCGACGCACTGCGGGACGAGGTCGACACCCTCATCGTCATCCCGAATGACCGGCTGCTGTCCATCTCGGACCGCAACGTCTCCGTGCTGGACGCCTTCAAGTCCGCCGACCAGGTCCTGCTGTCCGGTGTCCAGGGCATCACGGACCTGATCACCACTCCCGGCCTGATCAACCTCGACTTCGCTGACGTGAAGTCCGTCATGCAGGGCGCCGGCTCTGCCCTCATGGGCATCGGTTCGGCGCAGGGCGAGGACCGTGCCGTCAAGGCAGCCGAGCTGGCCATCGCCTCCCCGCTGCTGGAGGCCTCGATCGACGGCGCCCATGGCGTGCTGCTGTCCATCCAGGGCGGTTCCGATCTGGGCCTGTTCGAGATCAACGAAGCAGCCCGACTGGTCCAGGAGGTCGCCCACCCGGAGGCGAACATCATCTTCGGTGCAGTCATCGACGACGCGCTGGGCGACGAGGCGCGCATCACCGTCATCGCCGCCGGCTTCGACCAGGTCGACGCCACCTCCGCACCCTCCGGCGGCTTCAACACCGGTACCAAGCCGCAGGGCCAGCAGTCAGGGTTGCCGGCCCAGAACGGTGCGGCGCAGGCACCGAACCAGCCCGTCCCGAACCAACCCGTCCCGGCTGCCCAGGAAGCCGCGCCGAAGCCCGAGACCTCCGGCTACAAGGCAGAGCCCGCCCAGCAGGACCTGCCGACTGTCGTCGAGCCGGACCTGTCCGGTCCCGGCCGTGACGATCTCGATGTCCCTGATTTCCTGAAGTAGGCAGCTGGCGACGACCGTGCCGGAGGCATCGTGACCGACCATCGGCGACCGGCCGGGGCCATGACGGCCCCGGCCG
>NZ_BAAALH010000001.1:1272166-1273147 GCF_039528175.1 Citricoccus alkalitolerans | reverse complement strand
CGTTCCTGTTCCGCGACCGGCCCGGACGCGGCCTGGAGGTGGCCTTCACCAGCGTCGACGCCGGCAACCTCGCCTTTCATGTCAGCGGTACGCCTGCAGCGGACATCGAGGACAGCCAGCGCGACGCCAGCACCGCAGGTGGCGACGGCGGCGCAGAGGACTCCCGCGAGCGGGTCCGGGCATCCCGCCGCGGAGTCGAGGTGTCCTTGGGCGTCCCTCCCGGACGCACGGAGTACCTGACGCAGGTGCACTCGGCGCGAGTGGTGTCGGCGGCCGGCCGAGGCTGGGGTGAGTCGCCCGTTGCGGAGGAGGCCGACGCACTCGTCAGTCCGACCGGCCGGGATCCGCTGGCCATCATGGTGGCGGACTGCGTGCCGGTGGTGTTCGCATCCCGCCGCTCCGTGGAGTATCCGGCAGCGGGAGGCAGGGACGGCCGTCCCGACGCCTCTGGGCGAGGGGCCGGGGGCGTGGACCCCCTGAGCGGCCCGACAGCGGTCGCGCATGCGGGCCGACGGGGCCTACTCGACGGAATCCTGCAGAACACCGTGGAGAAGATGCGGCGCGAGGGCTCCGGTCACGAGCCGGGAGACATCCAGGCCTGGATCGGGCCGGCCATCTGCGGTCGGTGCTACGAGGTTCCCGAGCAGATGCGCCGGGACGGTACCGCGCAGATCCCCGCCACCCACTCCAGGACGGTGTGGGGGACTCCGGCACTGGACCTGCCGGCCGGAGCCCAGGCCGTGCTGGAATCGCTCGGCGTCACGGTGCACCGCAGTCCGGTCTGCACGCGGGAGGATCCGCGGGTCTTCTCGCATCGACGTGACCCCGGCCGAGGACGCTTCATCGGGTTCGTGTGGCGGCGCGAGGAAGGGTGGGGCACCCAGCAGATTGAAGGTAGTGAAGGATGAGGGCACCGGTATGACGGATACGGACCACCCGCAGGACGAGCGCACAGCGGAACTGGGGCGACGCCTGGCCGCG
>NZ_BAAALH010000001.1:1263482-1272153 GCF_039528175.1 Citricoccus alkalitolerans | reverse complement strand
GCCGCATTGCCGCGGCGGTCGACGCGGCCGGCCGGCTGGAGACTCCCGACCTGGTGGTCGTCACCAAGTTCCATCCGGCGGCCGACGTGCGCAGGTTGTACTCCTGCGGGGTGCGCCAGGTGGGTGAGAACCGCGACCAGGAGGCCAGGGGCAAGGCCGCCGAGGTCGCCGACCTGGCCGAGACCGGACTCGAATGGCACTTCATCGGCCAGCTGCAATCGAACAAGGCCAAGTACGTGGTGCGCTACGCCTCGGCAGTGCACTCGGTGGACCGGGTCTCCCTCGTGGAGGCCCTCTCCTCGGCGATGGACCGGGAGCAGGGGCGACGCCGCGAGGCCGGGGAGCGGAGGCGTCCCCCGATGGACTGCCTGATCCAAGTGGACCTGGACGACCGGGCCGCCGCGGACCGCCCCGCGGGAATCGGGTCTCGGGGTGGTGCCCATCCCGGCGAGGTGTCCGCGTTGGCAGCCGCAATCTCCCAGGCGGAGGGGCTGAGACTCCGGGGTGTCATGGCGGTGGCACCAGTGGGGTTGGACCCCGTACCGGCCTTCCATCTGCTCCGGGAGATCTCCACAGCGGTGTCGGCAGCCCATCCGGGGGCCACCTGGATCTCGGCCGGCATGAGCCAGGACCTGGAACCGGCCGTGGCGGCCGGAGCGACACACCTGCGCATCGGCACTGATGTCCTCGGGCCGCGCGCCGACGTGGGTTAACCTCGAAGGTGTCTGCTTCGACGGCGGACGACGCAGGGCCCGGAGCAGGCCGGGCGGATTCCACACGGTGAGGATGTTCGATGGCTGGTGCACTGAAGAAGACCATGATCTACCTCGGTCTCGCCGATGGCGAGGAGCAGTACGAGGAAGAGCAGCGGGCAGCCGAGCAGCCCCGCCGGCAGGAGCGGGCCGAGCGTCACGCGTCCGTCGAGACCACCGAGCCGGCCGACGACTGGGAAGACGAGGTTCGGGAGGACCGCCCCCAGCCGATGCGTGCGGCCCACCCCCAGTCGGCCGAGCGCGAATACCGCGCACCCGTCACCCCCATCAAGCGGGCCGCCCAGTCCCGGGAAGAGGCCTCTGCCGTGCGACAGATCACCACCGTGCATCCGCGTTCCTACAACGACGCCAAGCTCATCGGCGAGTCTTTCCGTGGGGGTATCCCGGTCATCATGAACGTGACGGACATGAGCGAGGCCGACGCGAAGCGTCTGGTGGACTTCTCCGCCGGACTGGTGTTCGGCCTGCACGGCTCCATCGAGCGCGTCACCAACAAGGTGTTCCTGCTGACGCCGGCCACCGTCCAGGTCCTGGGCGAGGACTCCTCGGAGACCGAAGACCAGGCCCACTTCTTCAACCAGAGCTGACACCGTACCGGCAGGGCTTTCCTGCCGGGACCATGACGGTGTGGAATAGGCTGCCGTGACCCTGATCTTCTCCCTTCTCTACCTTGTCCTGGCACTCGTCCAGTTCCTGCTGCTGGTCCGGATCGTCTTCGACGTGGTGCAGTCCTTCGCGCGCTCCTGGCGGCCGAAGGGCATCCTGCTGATGGTCGCCTCCACCGTCTACACCGTGACCGACCCACCCCTGCGCTGGCTCCGGTCCAAGATCCCGCCGGTGAATCTCGGCGGAATCGGCATCGACGTGGCGTTCCTGATCCTCTTCGTCGTCGTCGTCCTGCTGAAGTCCATCGTCGCCGCCCTTGCCGTGGGCACGTTGGGCTGATGGTAGCCTGAAGAACAGTGTGGCCTCGGCATGCGGACCTGCATGCGGGTGGCCACAAGAAGACCGTTGCCCCTCGAGGGCAGACCAAATACGTATTGGGGTGACCACATGGCTCTGACGCCGGAAGATGTTGTCAACAAGCGGTTCCAGCCGACGAAATTTCGGGAAGGCTACGACCAGGACGAGGTTGACGACTTCCTGGACGAGATCGTGGTCGAACTTCGCCGTCTGAACCAGGAGAACGACGAGCTGCGCCGCAAGGTGTCGGATCTGCAGTCCGGCGGGAGTGGCGAGTCCACTGTTCCGGCTCCGGTCTCGGCTGAGGCCGCCGAAGATCAGGACACCCAGGTCAAGACCGGCGCTGCCCCCGAGGCAGTGGAGTCCACGGACACCATCGAGCCCGCCGAGACCGAGGACACGCAGGTCAAGGCGAGTGCTGTCCCCGCCACCGCGGCGCCTGCCGCTGGTGCGACCGTCCCGGCCGCCGCCTCCGAGCCCACCGTCACGGAGCCCGCCACGGCTACTGCGGCCACGCCCGTCGCCGGCGCGCAGGAGTCCACGGCCACGTCCGCCGCAGGCGTGCTGGCCATGGCCCAGAAGCTCCATGATGACTACGTGGCCGAGGGTCAGGCCAAGCGCGAGGAGATCATCCAGGAGGCCCAGACCGAGGCCAACGGGCTGGTCAATGACGCCCAGGAGAAGTCCCGGAAGACGCTGGCCGACCTCGAGGAGAAGAAGTCGGTGCTGGAGCGCAAGGTGGAGCAGCTCAAGGGCTTCGAGCGGGACTACCGTGCTCGCCTGAAGGCCTACATCGAGGGCCAGCTCCGCGACCTGCAGAACCAGGGACCGATCCAGGACGAGGCCGTCGCCTCGAACTGACCCCGTGACCCGGCCAACCGGGCCGGACGCGAGTCGACCCCACTGACACAGATCCGGGCCGGCCATGGTGGATTACCATGGCCGGCCCGCTGCTGTTCCCGACCACCCTCCCTGTCCAGCCCAGGACAGTACCGGACCGCACCGAAGGACGCCACGCGTGACCGACATTGAGCCCAGCCGCCCCGCCGGTCCAGAGGACACCACTGCCACGGCCCCGAAGCGTCATCGTGCGTGGATCGCCATCCTGGTGGTCGCCGTGGGCTACGTCTTCGACCAGCTCACCAAGCGATGGGTCGAGACCACCATGACCGAGGGGCAGGTCACCGACGTCCTGGCTCCGCTGCTCCGGTGGCATTTCATCCGCAACCCGGGTGCTGCGTTCTCCATCGGCGAGGAGCACACCTGGATCTTCACCATCATCCAGTCCGGGGTGGCCGTCTTCGTGGTGGTGCTGCTGTTCCGGGTCCGCTCGAGCCTGTGGGCCGTGGCTCTGGGCGGACTGCTGGGCGGGGTCCTGGGCAACCTGACCGACCGCCTGTTCAGACCGCCGGGCGTCGGTGTGGGACACGTGGTCGACTTCATCGCCTTGCCGAACTTCGCCATCTTCAACATCGCGGACTCGTTGATCGTCTGCTCCATGATCGGCATCGTCCTGCTGATGTTCAGGGGATTGCAGCTCGACGGCACCCGCGAAACGCCCGAGAAGAGCGGTGGACCGGGGACAGCAGAGGCTGGAAGGGCCACCGGGCAGGACCGTGACGCAGACTCCTGAACCCGGCGAGGCCGTCGTCGTTCCCCAGGAGGACGACGTGGGCCTAAGGGTGGATGCGGTCCTGGCCGCGGCCCTCGGGATCTCGCGCACGAAGGCGGCAGCCTGGTGCGCTGCCGGCCTCGTGGCCGAACGACCCTCCGGGATGCCGGGGCCGGTACGGGCCGTGCAGAAATCCGCCAAGGTCGCGGCCGGCACCGAACTCCTGGTGGACATCCCGGAGGAACCGAACCCGCTTGATGTGAAGGTGGAAATCGTGGAGGACCTGAGAATCCTGGCGGACGAGCCGGACTACGTGGTGGTGGACAAGCCCGTCGGTGTGGCCGCCCACCCGTCCCCGGGCTGGGTGGGTCCGACCGTCGTCGGAGGGCTGGCCGGGGCCGGCTACCGCATCTCGACGTCAGGTGCCCCGGAGCGCCAGGGGATCGTGCACCGACTGGACGTGGGGACCTCCGGGATCATGGTGGTCGCCAAGTCGGAGCGCGCCTACACCGTACTCAAGGACGCCTTCCGCGACCGCACCCCGGAGAAGACGTACCACGCGGTGGTGCAGGGACTGCCGGATCCCCTGAACGGGACCATCGACGCACCGATCGGCCGTCACCCCGGTCATGACTGGAAGTTCGCCGTGCTCGAAGGCGGTCGGGACTCCGTCACCCGGTACCAGACCCTCGAGGCCTTCGGCCGGGCGACCCTGGTAGAGGTCAAGCTCGAGACCGGGCGGACGCACCAGATCCGCGTGCACTTCTCGGCGCTGCGTCACCCCTGTGCGGGGGACCTGACCTATGGTGCCGATCCACGGCTGGCAGCGGAACTGGGGCTGACGCGGCAATGGCTGCACGCCCACCGGCTCGGATTCCCCCACCCGGTGACCGGGGAATGGGTGGACTATGAGAGTCCCTATCCGCAGGACCTCGTCTATGCCTTGGGCGTGTTGCGCGGGGAGTAACTAATCTGGATGATCGACGCGATCAACATGTATGGCAGCAGGTAGCAAGCAGGGCAGTAGGGAAGTGCGGAGCATGACGGCCACCACGGATATGGCACAGGAAGCGGCTGCGACGAAGAAGGACGGCGGGTTCGCCCACCTCCATGTCCACACCGAGTACTCGATGCTGGACGGCGCGGCGAAGCTCAGCGAGCTCTTCGAGGAGACGAAGCGGCTGGGCATGGACTCGATCGCCATCACCGACCACGGCTACCTGTTCGGGGCCTTCGACTTCTGGAAGAAGGCCACCGATGCCGGCGTCAAGCCGATCATCGGGCTGGAGGCCTACCTGACCCCCGGGCAGCTGCACCGCTCGGACAAGACGAAGGTCCGGTGGGGTGAGCAGCATCAGCGCGGGGACGACGTCTCCGGTGGTGGCGCCATCACGCACATGACCCTGCTGTCCAAGAACAACAAGGGCATGCACAACCTGTTCCGGGCCGGTTCGATCGCCTCCCTGGACTCGGTGTACGCGAAATGGCCTCGCATCGACCGGGAGCTGCTCTCCACGTACTCCGAGGGCCTGATCGGCACCACAGGCTGCCCCTCGGGCGAGATCCAGACTCGGTTGCGGCTGGGCCAGTACAACGAGGCCCGGGAGGCCGCCGCCGAGTTCCAGGACATCTTCGGCCGGGAGAATTTCTACTGCGAGCTGATGATGCACGGCCTGGACATCGAGAAGCGGGTCATCAAGGACCTGCTCAAGCTGTCCAAGGATCTGCAGATCCCGCTCGTGGCGTCCAACGACCTGCACTACACGCACGAGCATGACGCCAAGCCCCACGAGGCATTGCTGGCCATCCAGTCCGGGTCCAACCTGCTCGAGCCCACCTACGATCAGGGCGGGTCCCGCTTCGCCCTGTCCGGCACCGAGTACTACGTGAAGTCCCCGCGGCAGATGCGGGACCTGTTCTCCGAGTTCCCGGAGGCGTGTGACAACACTCTGCTCATCGCCGAGCAGTGCGAGGTCTCCTTTGACACCGAGGCGAACTACATGCCGAAGTTCCCCTGCCCGCCGGGGGAGGACGAGACCACGTGGCTGACGAAGGAGGTCGCCGCCGGGTTGAATTTCCGCTATCCCAACGGTGTCCCGTCCCATGTACGCAAGCAGGCCGACTACGAGCTGGATGTCATCCTCTCGATGGGTTTCCCGGGGTATTTCCTCGTGGTGGCCGACTTCATCAACTGGGCCAAGGACAACGGCATCCGGGTGGGGCCGGGACGTGGCTCCGGCGCCGGCTCCATGGTGGCCTATGCGCTGAAGATCACGGAGCTGGACCCGCTGGAGCACGGGCTGATCTTCGAACGCTTCCTCAACCCTGACCGCGTGTCCATGCCGGACTTCGACGTCGACTTCGATGATCGCCGCCGCTCCGAGGTGATCGACTACGTCACCGAGAAGTACGGCGACGAGCGTGTCTCCATGATCGTCACCTACGGCACCATCAAGACGAAGCAGGCCCTCAAGGACTCGGCCCGCGTGATGGGCTTCCCGTTCTCCATGGGTGAATCCCTGACCAAGGCCCTGCCGCCGGCCGTCATGGCCAAGGACATCCCGCTGAAGGACATAGAGGACAAGTCGTCGCAGCGGTACGGCGAGGCCGGTGAGTTCCGCGAGCTCGTGGCGACAGATCCTGACGCGGCCAAGGTCTTCGAGACGGCCAAGGGCGTCGAGGGGCTGAAGCGGCAGTGGGGCGTGCACGCCGCGGGCGTGATCATGTCCTCGGAGCCGATCATCGACGTGATCCCCATCATGCGCCGCCTGCAGGACGGCCAGGTGATCACCCAGTTCGACTACCCCACGGCGGAGGGCCTGGGGCTGATCAAGATGGACTTCCTCGGCCTGAGGAACCTGACGATCATCTCGGACGCGATCGAGAACATCCAGATGAATCAGGACTTCACCCTGGACCTGGAGTCCCTGACGTTCGATGACAAGGCGTCCTATGAGCTGCTGGCCCGGGGTGACACCCTGGGCGTGTTCCAGCTCGACGGCGGACCGATGCGTTCGCTGCTGAAAATGATGAAGCCGGACAACTTCGAGGACATCTCGGCCACCATCGCGCTGTACCGCCCGGGGCCCATGGGCGCGAACTCGCACACCAACTACGCACTGCGGAAGAACGGCCAGCAGGAGATCACACCGATCCATCCTGAGCTGGAGGAGCCCCTCAAGGACATCCTCGACACGACCTACGGCCTGATCGTGTACCAGGAGCAGGTCATGGCCATCGCCCAGAAGGTCGCCGGGTACTCGCTCGGCCAGGCGGACATCCTCCGCCGTGCCATGGGCAAGAAGAAGAAGTCGGAGCTGGACAAGCAGTACGTCGGGTTCCACGAGGGGATGGTCCGCCGCGGCTACTCCGAGGCCGCGGTCAAGGCACTGTGGGACATCCTGCTGCCGTTCTCCGACTACGCCTTCAACAAGGCGCACTCGGCCGCCTACGGCCTGGTGTCCTACTGGACCGCCTACCTGAAGGCCCACTACCCGGCCGAGTACATGGCCGCCCTGCTCACCTCCGTGGGTGATGACAAGGACAAGATGGCGATGTACCTCAATGAGTGCCGCCACATGGGCATCTCGGTGCTCCCACCGGACGTCAACGAGTCCAGCCTCTACTTCACCTCGGTCGGCAAGGACATCCGCTTCGGCATGGGCGCCGTGCGCAATGTGGGGGCCAACGCCGTGGCTGGGATAGTCGCCGCCCGCGAGGAGAAGGGGAAATTCACCTCGTTCCAGGACTTCTTCAAGAAGGTCCCGGCCGTCGTCTGCAACAAGCGCACCATCGAATCCCTCATCAAGGCCGGTGGCTTCGACTCGCTCGGCTGCGCCCGCAGAGCCCTGCTGGCCGTACACGAGGAGGCCACGGACGGCGCCGTGGCGCAGAAGCGCCAGGAAGCCAACAACCAGTTCGACTTCTTCTCCCTGCTGGAGGACGAGGGGGGTGACGTCGGCGACGCCGGGTTCGGGATCGAGGTCCCGGACATGCCGGAGTGGGACAAGAACGACAAGCTGACCTTCGAGCGAGAGATGCTCGGCCTCTACGTGTCCGACCACCCCTTGCAGGGGCTGGACGGCGTGCTCGCTCAGCATGCGGACATCTCCATCACCCACATCCTGTCCGACGACGGCCCGTCCGACGGCGCGATGGTCACCATCGCGGGGCTCATCACGAGCCTCGAGCGGCGTATCGCCAAGAGCTCGGGCAACGCCTATGCGCGCACGGAGATCGAGGACCTGGGCGCCTCGATGGACGTCATGTTCTTCGGCAAGGCCTATGCTCCGATCGCCACGATGCTGGCCCAGGACCTCGTGGTGGCCGTGAAGGGCCGTGTCCAGCGGCGTGATGACGGGTCGATCTCCCTGAGCGCCCAGGAGCTGACGATCCCGGACCTCTCGGACGGCCACTCCGGCCCGGTCTCGCTGACCATGCCCGGCTTCAAGGCCAATGAGACCGTGGTCTCCGCCCTGGGAGACGTGCTCAGGACCCACCCGGGGACCACCGAGGTCCGGCTCAAGCTGACGGGGGCGCGCACCATGGAGATCATGCAGCTCGGTGCCGACTTCCGGGTCAGCCCGAATCCGGCCCTCTTCGGAGACCTCAAGGTGCTGCTGGGGCCAGCCTGTCTCGAATAGGGAATGCGCAGTCTGCCCCATCCGTGGTGTCGCTCATCGGAGAACACCACTACATCTGGTAATGACATGGTTGTTATTCGGTGGGGCGTCCGACTATGATGGACTCGTCCACCGACCGAGGAAGGGGAAGTCATGCACTGTCCCTTCTGTCGTCATGAGGATTCCCGTGTGGTGGACTCCCGCTCCTTGGATGACGGCTCGGCCATCCGCCGGCGCCGGCAATGCCAGTCCTGCGGGAAGCGCTTCACGACCATGGAGACCACCGCCCTGACGGTGGTCAAGCGGTCCGGGGTGGCCGAACCTTTCGACCGCTCCAAGATCATCAACGGCGTCCGCAAGGCCTGTCAGGGCCGTCCGGTCACCAGCGACGACCTGGCCATGCTGGCGCAGGAGGTCGAGGAGACCATCCGGGCCACGGGGAACGCCGAGGTGGACGCCCACGAGGTGGGGCTCGCGATCCTGGAGCCGTTGCGCCGCCTGGACCAGGTGGCCTACCTCCGTTTCGCCTCGGTCTACCAGGCGTTCGACTCGCTGGACGACTTCGCCGGTGCCATCGAGGACCTGCGGTCCGCCGGCACGGCGTCGGCCACCGCCACCCCGGCTCTGCAGCCGAGGCTGTTCACCCGCTGACGCGGAAGGCCCCGCGGGGCGTTGAGACTGCCGATGGCGGCTCCGGAGGG
>NZ_BAAALH010000001.1:1254849-1263451 GCF_039528175.1 Citricoccus alkalitolerans | reverse complement strand
CCTGCGGCAGGTTCTCGAGGGCCCACAGCGCGGTCCCCACGATGCCGGCATTGTTCTTGAGCGTCGCGGGGACGATCGGCGTGCGCAGGGTCAGGTGGGGCAGGTAGTCATCGGGGCGCTTGGAGATGCCGCCGCCCACGATGATGAGGTCCGGGTAGAAGATGCCCTCCACATAGGAGAAGTAGCGCTGGAGCCGTTCGGCGTACTCGGGCCAGCCGATCCCGTCCCGTTCGCGTGCCGCGGCGGAGGCCCGGGACTCGGCCATGATGCCGTCCAGTTCGATCGTGCCCAGCTCGAGGTTGGGCACGAGCTGCCCGTCGCGGAACAGGCCTGACCCGATGCCGGTGCCGAGCGTGATCACCAGTACCGTGCCGTGCACGCCGCGGCCCGCGCCGAACCGGACCTCGGCGAGCCCGGCCGCGTCGGCGTCGTTCAGGGTTCTCACGGGCCGTCTCAGACGCTCGGAGAACAGGCCGTCCACATCCGTGCCGATCCAGGAGGGATCGATGTTCGTGGCCGTACGGCAGATCCCATCCTGGATGACCGCCGGGAAGTCCACTCCCACGGGGAACCCCGGTGCCGGTGCGCCGTCCCGGGCGTCCAGCTCCGTCGTGATCTGGGCCAGGACGTCGGCGACGGCCTCCGGACTGGCCGGCTGCGGCGTCGGGATCCGGAAGCGGTCCCCGAGCAGACGTCCGGACTTCTTGCCCTTGCCCAGCTGGACGATGCCGCCCTTCATGCCGGTGCCACCGATGTCGATACCGAGGGCGGTGTGCAGGACGGGGGAGGGGCCGGTGGACTTCTTCGCCATGCTGCGCTCCAAGAGGGTGGGCTCGGGGATTTCGGGGATCAGGGTCTGGGGCAGTCAGGGACGTGTCAGGATGTCCGCGCCGTCGTCCGTGACCACCAGGGTGTGCTCGAACTGTGCGGTGCGCTGACGGTCCCGGGTGACCACGGTCCAGTCGTCGTCCCACATGTCCCAGCGGATGGTGCCGAGGGTGATCATCGGCTCAATGGTGAAGACCATGCCGGGGACCATCACGGTGTTGTGCGCGGGGGCGGCATCGAAGTGGGGGATGACGAGCCCGGAGTGGAATTCTCGGCCTACGCCGTGGCCGATGAAGTCCCGGACCACCCCATAGCCGAATCGCTTGGCGTAGGACTCGATGGCGCGGCCGATGACGTTGATCTCGCGACCGGGCCGGACAGCCTTGATGCCGCGCATCATGACCTCGTGGGTGCGCTCCACCAGCAACCGGGATTGTTCGTCCACGGTGCCGACGAGGTAGGTCTTGTTGTGATCCCCGTGGTGCCCGTCCAGATAGGCGGTGATGTCGAGGTTGACGATGTCCCCGTCCTCCAGGACGGTGTCATCCGGGATGCCGTGGCAGATCACCTCGTTCAGTGAGGTGCAGATGGCCTTCGGGAAGCCCTTGTAGCCGAGGCAGGACGGGTAGGCGCCGTGATCGCAGATGAACTCGTGCGCGATCCGGTCCAGTTCGGCCGTGGTGACGCCGGGGGCGATGTGCCGGGCGGCCTCCTCCATGGCCTGGGCGGCGATCCGGCCCGCCGCGCGGATCTTCGCGATCCCCTCGGCATCGTAGACGTCGGAGCCGTTGCCCTCGTCCGCCGTGGCCCGGCCCACGTACTCCGGCCGCTCGATGTGCGCGGGCACGGAGAGCTGGGGGGCGACCACGCCCGGCGTCAGCGTGCCCAGCGGCGCCTTCGAGCCCGGCTCGCCCCGCACCGGGCCCTCCGGAGCAGGACCGTTGTGGCTGGTCGAGGGTGCCGGGGCGGTCGAGGGGGGACGGGTGTTCGTCTGGGGGCTGTGGGACATGACTCGATCCTATCTCCGCTGAGAGCACCGTACAGATCGCCGATAGGGTGGGCCCATGAGCGAATACTGGTACAACGTCGTCACGAAGCAGGTCGAGGAAGGCCCCCAGTCAGACTGGTCGAAGCTGCTGGGGCCCTACCAGTCCCGCGCGGAGGCCGAGAGCGCCATCGCCCAGGTGCAGGCGAACAACGAGCGCTGGGATGACGCGGAGGAGGAGGAGGGTTAGGACGGCCCAGTCAGGACTCGAAGCCGTGCTCGGCGGTCGGGAACGTGCCCTCCAGGACCTCACGGCGGTAGTCGGTGACCGCCGCTGAGATCACCGAGTGCAGATCCGCGTACTGCTTCACGAAACGCGGCATCTTCCCGGTCCGCAGGCCGAGCATGTCCTGCCACACCAGGACCTGGCCGGTGGTGGAGGGCCCGGCCCCGATGCCGACGGTGGGCACGCGCAGCGCCTCGTCCACCTGGCGGGCGATGTCCGCGGGGACCATCTCCATCAGCACGGCGAAGGCACCGGCGTCCTGCAGCACCGTCGCCTCCTGCGCCATCGCCTCTGCCGCGCCCTCGGTGCGGCCCTGGACCCGGTATCCACCCAGGACGTTCTCGGATTGCGGGGTGAAGCCGATGTGGGCCATGACCGGGACCCCTGCGTCCGTCATCATGCGCACGTGCTCGGCGTAACGGACGCCGCCCTCCATCTTCACGGCGTGGACGCCCGCCTCCTTGACGAGCCGGATCGCGCTCTCGGTCGCCTGCTGCGGGGACAGCTCGTAGGAGCCGAAGGGCAAGTCGCACAGCACCATGGCGTGCCGGGTGCCGCGGACCACGGACCCGGCGTAGACGATCATCTCGTCGAGCGTGATCGGCAGGGTGGTGTCATGACCCATCATGGTGTTGGCCGCCGAGTCTCCCACGAGGATCGTCTCAATGCCGGCGTCGTCGAAGACCTTGGCCATCTGGAAGTCGTACGCCGTGAGCATCGCGAAGTGCCGGCCCTCATCCTTGGCCTTCTGCAGGTGGACGGTGCGGTAGCGGGCAGGAGCCGGTGCGGCGTAGGGCGCGGTTTCATTCTCAGCCATGGCCGCAGTCTAGCGGCCCGTCTTTCGGCGCTGACCGGGCCCGGCACACTACAGTGGGACCATCCGCACGATCCGACAGGAGGCCGCCAGAGACATGGATCGCCAACAGGAGTTTGTCCTCAGGACCATAGAGGACCGGGACGTGCGCTTCGTGCGACTGTGGTTCACCGACGTGACGGGCACGCTGAAGTCCGTTGCGCTGGCACCGGCCGAGGTCGAAGGGGCCTTCGCCGAGGGCCTGGGCTTCGATGGGTCCTCGATCGACGGATACACCCGGATCTTCGAGTCGGACATGCTGCTGCAGCCGGACCCCTCGACCTTCCAGATCCTGCCGTGGCGCGGCGAGGACGAGCCCACCTCTCGGATGTTCTGTGACGTGCTGACCCCGGACGGGGAGCCCTCCGCCGCCGATCCCCGCCAGGTGCTGCGCCGTCAGCTGTCCCGCGCCGCGGACATGGGCTTCACGTTCTACACGCACCCCGAGATCGAGTTCTACCTTCTCGAGTCCAAGGAGCCCGGACCGGACGGCCAGCCCGTCCCGGTGGACCAGGCAGGGTACTTCGACCACGAGCCCGGCGGCGTCGCCACGGACTTCCGCCGCCACGCGGTCAACATGCTCGAGGCGATCGGCATCTCGGTGGAGTTCAGCCACCACGAGTCCGGCCCCGGCCAGAACGAGATCGACCTGCGCTACGCGGATGCGCTGCAGACGGCAGACAACATCATGACGTTCCGCACTGTGATCAAGGAGGTCGCCCAGCTCCAGGGCAACTACGCGACCTTCATGCCGAAGCCGTTCGGCCAGCACGCCGGTTCCGGGATGCACACCCACTTCTCCCTGTTCGAGGGCGATTCGAATGCCTTCTTCGAGCCCAGTGCGGAGTTCCACCTCTCCACCACGGGGCGCAGGTTCATCGCCGGGCTGTTGCACCACAGCATGGAGATCACTGCCATCACCAACCAGTTCGTGAACTCGTACAAGCGCCTCTGGGGTGGCGGGGAGGCCCCGTCCTATGTGTCCTGGGGCCACAACAACCGTTCCGCGCTGGTCCGCGTCCCCCTCTACAAGCCGGACAAGGCCGGCTCGGCCCGTGTCGAGTACCGCGGCATCGACGCCTCGGCCAACCCGTACCTGACCTACGCGGTCCTGCTGGCCGCCGGCCTGAAGGGCATCGAGGAGGAATACGAGCTGCCGGAGGCCGCCGCCGAGGACATCAGCGCACTGACCTCCACGGAACGCCGGGCCCTGGGCCACCACTCCCTGCCCGGTACCCTGCACGACGCCCTGCGGATCATGGAGGAGTCGGAGTTCGTGGCCGAGGTGCTGGGCGAGACGGTCTTCGAGAACTTCCTGCGGAACAAGCGCCAGGAGTGGGACGAGTACCGGGTCGAGGTCACGCCCTTCGAACTGCAGCGCAACCTCGGCATCCTCTGATCCAGCATGGTCGCCCCGGCATCGGAGAATAGCGGGCCCGGACGTAAGTCCCTGGTCAGTGCCGGCTTCTCCGATTGGGCCCGCGCCCGGGATCTGTTGGCCTCCCCGGAATTGGGATCCCTGGACCAGCAGGAGATCGTGCGCACACTCGCGGACGCCCCGAACCCGGATCAGGCCTTGATCCTGTTAATCCGCCTGCTGGAGCGGGCCCCAGATCTGGCAGCAGTGATGGTGGACCCGGAGCGATCCCGCGCGGTCGCACGACTGCTGGGCGCCTCCGAGGCGCTGGGGGAGTTCCTCGTCCGCCGGCCGGACCACATCGACCTGCTCGTGGACCCGGTCGGCGCAGCAGCCACCGCCCCTGTCCTGGGACCGGACGGCCTCGCGTCGGACCCGGCCCCCGTGCGGACTCTGCTCCTGAAGGCCGTCGGCGCAGACGCCACCGCGGCACGCCCGGTGGCGACGCTCCGCGGCAAGGAGGCGGCCGCGGCTCTGCGGATCGCCTATCGCCGGCAGCTCACGGCCCTGGCCATCCAGGACCTGACCGGGCAGGATCCGCGGGCCGCGCAGCCGGCGGTCTCCGCGTGGCTGGCTGACCTGGCCGGCGCCGCGATCGAGGCGGGCCTCGCCGCCTCCCGGGCGGACGCCGTCGAGCAATTCGGCCAGGACGCCGACCGGGTGGACCTGGCCGTCATCGGGATGGGCAAATGTGGCGCCCGGGAGCTGAACTACATCTCGGACGTGGACGTCATCTTCGTCCACGCCTCGTCCCTGGACGACGATCACCGAGTGGCGACCATCGCCACAGCTCTGGCCTCCGGAATCTCGAAGTACACCACTGCGGCGGCCCCCGAACAAGGCCTGTGGGAGATCGACGCGAACCTGCGCCCCGAGGGCAAGGACGGGGTGCTGTCCCGCACGGTGGAATCCCATGGGGAGTACTATCGCCGCTGGGCGCACACCTGGGAGTTCCAGGCCCTGCTCAAGGCCCGGCCCATCGCCGGCGACACGGACCTGGGCCGGGAGTACGTCGACGCGATCTGGCCGCTGGTCTGGACCAGCTCGGAGCGGGACGGCTTCGTCTCCTCCGTCCAGAAGATGCGGCGCCGTGTCCTGGACAACATCGCCCACCAGAACCGGGACCGCGAGATCAAGCTGGGAGCCGGCGGCCTGCGGGACGTGGAGTTCACCGTCCAGCTGCTCCAGCTCGTCCACGGCAAGACCGAGGAGTCCGTCCGTGTCCGGAACACCCTGGACGCCATCGACGCGCTGGAGAACAGCTCCTACATCGGACGCTCGGACGCCGAGTCCTTCGCCGGCGCCTACCGGTACCTGAGACTGCTCGAGCACCGGATCCAGCTGGTCCACCTGCGCCGGACCCACCTCATGCCGGACAAGCCGCACGCCCTGTGGGTCCTGGCCCGGGCCGCCAAGGGCCCTGGGGAACCCGGCCCCTCCGATGCCGCATCCCTGACCTCTCTGTGGAAGCAGACCCGTAAAGGGGTGCGCTCCCTACACGAGAAGATCTTCTACCGGCCGCTGCTGTCCACCACGGCGGCGCTGTCCGCCGATGAGGCCAAGCTGACTCCGGAGGCGGTGCGCCAGCGTCTCGCCGCCCTGGGCTACCGAGACCCCACCGGCGCGGTGAAGCACATCGAGGCACTCAGCACCGGGGTCTCCCGCCGCGCGGCGCTGCAGCGCCAATTACTGCCGGTGATGCTCGGCTGGTTGGCCAACGGCCCCAATCCCGACGGCGGCCTGCTGGGATTCCGCCGGCTCTCGGAATCGCTGGGCTCCTCCCCGTGGTTCCTGGGTATGCTGCGGGACTCTTCGGCGGCCGCCGAGCGGCTGTGCCAGATCCTCTCGCTCTCCTCCTACATCTCGGACATGCTGGAGCATCGGCCAGAGGCCGCCGCCTGGCTGGGACGGGACCGCGAACTGGTCCCCATGCCGTTCGAGACGCAGTGGCAGGAGATCCGGGCCAAGATGTCCCGGCACCCCGATCCGGAAGAGGCGATCCGCCAGATCCGGTTGATCCGCCAGCGCGAGATCCTACGGACGGCGATCGCCGATGCCTCCGGGCTGCTGGACCAGGACACCGTGGGCCGGGCCCTCTCCGATGCCGACCGGGCGGCCGTGCTGGGTGCGCTGCACGTTGCGGAGAACTCCCTCTTCGGCCACCCCGACCACCGGACGGGACGTCCCGGCGGCCCTGCGGACACCGGGACGGCTCCGCACACGTCCGACACGGCGAACAGCCCGACCCCGGGTCGGAACGTCGAGCTAACGGACCTGCTGGTGGTGGCCATGGGACGTCAGGGGGGCCGCGAGATCGCTTACGGCTCCGACCTGGATGTCCTGTTCGTCCACCGGCCCCATCACGGTGCTGACCCGGAGGCGGCCCAACGCCAGGCCGTGGAGCTGTCCAAGCTCGTCATGTCCCTCCTGACCCGGCAGTGCCGGCCGCCTGTGCTGGGTGAGCGCCCCTTGGTGATGGATGCGGCCCTGCGGCCGGAGGGCAAGAAGGGACCGTTGGCCCGGTCCCTGGACTCCTTCCGCGAGTACTACCGCCGCTGGTCCGAGATCTGGGAAGTACAGGCCCTGCTGAAGGCCCGGCCGGTGGCCGGCAGCGCCGAGCTGGCCGAGGAGTTCACCACCTGGGCGGACTCCGTGCGCTACGCCGGAGACCCCGGACCGGCAGCCATCCGCGAGATCCGGCGGATCAAGGCCCGCGTCGAGGCCGAGCGGCTGCCCCGGGGTGCAGACCCGTCACGGCATCTCAAGCTCGGCCGCGGGGGGCTGTCTGATGTGGAATGGCTGGTGCAGACGCTGCAGCTGCAACATGCGGCGGACCACCCCTCCCTGCGCACCACCGGGACCATTCCCGCGTTGGAGGCCCTCGTCAGGGAGGGAATCCTGCCGGCGGAGGACGGTGAGGTGCTGGACCGGGCCTGGCACCTGGCCACCCGGGTGCGCGCGGGCAACATCGTGTGGTCTGGCAAGTCCTCAGACGTGCTCTCGGCCAAGCGCCAGGACCTTGAGGCGATCGCCCGGTGGTGCGGGTGCGAACTGGGCCAGGCCGCTGAACTCGAGGAGGACTACCTCCGGTCCACCCGCCAGGCCAGGCAGGTCTTCGAGAAGCACTTCTACGGTGCCTAGCGCCCGATGACGTGCTCGCCCAGCAACTCGAGGGTGCGGTGCCGTGCGGCCAGATCAGGGGCGGCATTGGTGATGATCAGCTCATCGGCCTGGACCCGCTCACGGAACTCATCCAGGTAGGCCTTGACGGTCTCGATCGTGCCCACCGCGGAGTACTTCATCATGGAGAGCACCTGTTCGCCGCCGGCGGAGTGCAGGAGCATGGTGACCTCATCCTCACTCAGGTCACGGCCGCGGCCGAGCATCTGGCGGATACGGTGACGATGGGCGATCTCGAGCTGGGCGTGCGCCTCGGCCTCGGTGTCCGCGGCGATGACGTTGAGGGCTGCGATGAAGTGCGGTTCGGGGATGCTCTCGGAGGGCTCGAATCGGTCGCGGTAGATCGTGGCCGCGTGTTCCAGCATCTGTGGGGCGAAGTGTGAGGCGAAGGAGTAGCCCAGTCCCAGCGCCGCCGCGAGCTGTGCACCGTACTGGGAGGACCCCAGGATATAGAGCGGTACATTCGTCCCGTGCCCGGGAAAGGCGTCCACGCCGGGGATGAGTGACTCTCCGCGGAGATAGCCCTGCAGTTCCTTGATGTCCCGGGGGAAGGTGTCAGCCGCCGAGGGATCGCGGCGCAAGGCCATCATGGTGCGCTGGTCCGTGCCCGGGGCACGCCCCAGCCCGAGGTCGATCCGGCCGGGATGGATCTCCGCGAGGGTGCCGAACTGCTCGGCGATCACCAGCGGTGAGTGGTTGGGGAGCATGATGCCGCCCGAGCCCAGCCGGATCCTGGTGGTGTGGGCCGCCACATGGGCCAGAAGCACCGAGGTCGCGGAGGATGCGATGGAGGGGAAATTGTGGTGCTCCGCGAACCAGATCCGGTGGAACCCTTGCTCCTCTGCCTTCTGTGCCAACTCGACGCTCGCGGCCACGGCCTCTGCGACGGGTTGTCCGGGCAGGACGGTGGACAGGTCAAGGATGGACAGGGGATAGCTCACAAGGCACCTTTCACGGGGGTTCTTCCTCCAGACACAGCGGTGCCGTGTGCGGTTCTATTCCCGTCGGCCGCCACCGGTCGGCATAGTTGCCTACCAACGACGACGGCGCCTT
>NZ_BAAALH010000001.1:1248213-1254799 GCF_039528175.1 Citricoccus alkalitolerans | reverse complement strand
GAAGGCGCCGCCGTCGGGAATGCCGTCAGTCAGGCACGGGGTCAGCGGCCTTGGGGCCGGTGACCGTCACACGCCGTAGTAGAGCTCGAACTCGTAGGGGTTCGGGCGAATGGAGAGCGGAAGGATCTCGTTCTCACGCTTGTACTCGACCCAGGCCTGGATGAGGTCCTCGGTGAAGACGTCGCCGGCCAGCAGGAACTCGTGGTCCTCCTCGAGCGCGCGCAGGGCCTCCTCCAAGGACGCGGGCGCCTTCTGGATGGTAGCGGCCTCCTCGGCGGGCAGCTCGTAGAGATCCTTGTCGATCGGATCGGCCGGTTCGATCCGGTTGCGGATCCCGTCCAGGCCAGCCATCAGCTGCGCGGCGAAGGCCAGGTAGGGGTTGCCGGAGGGGTCTGGGGCGCGGAACTCCAGGCGCTTTGCCTTGGGGTTGGATCCGGTGATCGGGATGCGGATGGCGGCGGATCGGTTGCCTTGCGAGTACACCATGTTGATCGGAGCCTCGAAGCCCTTCACGAGGCGGCGGTATGAGTTCACCGTGGGATTGGTGAAGGCCAGGATCGCGGACGCGTGCTTGAGCAGTCCGCCGATGTACCAGCGGGCGGTGTCCGAAAGGTTGGCGTAGCCCTTCTCGTCGTAGAACAGCGGTTCACCGGCGTTCCACAGCGACTGGTGGCAGTGCATGCCGGAGCCGTTGTCACCGAAGACCGGCTTCGGCATGAATGTGGCGGTCTTACCGAAGGCGTCCGCGGTGTTCTTCACCACATACTTGAACTTCATCAGGTCATCGGCGGCGTGAGTCAGCGTGTTGAACTTGTAGTTGATCTCAGCCTGGCCGGCGGCGCCGACCTCGTGGTGGGAGCGTTCAACCTCAAGGCCGACCTCGTCCAGGGCCACACAGATCGCGTCCCGTAGGTCGGCCTGCTTGTCCACGGGGGAGACGGGGAAATAGCCGCCCTTGACCGGGGTCTTGTGGCCGAGGTTGCCGCCCTCCTCCTGGCGGCCGCTGTTCCACCAAGCCTCGTCTGAGTCGACAGAGTAGAAGCTGTGATTCGGCGTGGACTGGTAGCGGACGTCCTCGAAGATGAAGAACTCGGCCTCAGAGGCGAAGTTGGCGGTGTCTGCGATGCCGGTGGACGCCAAGTACTCCTCCGCCTTCTGCGCGACGCCGCGGGGATCGCGGTGGTAGGGCTCGCCGGTCCGCGGGTTGACGATCGAGAAGCTCATCACGAGAGTCTTCTCCACGCGGAAGGGATCGAGGTACGCGGTGGCCACATCCGGGATCAACTGCATGTCGGATTCGGCAATACCCTGGAAGCCGCGGATCGAGGAACCGTCAAACAGCTGGCCATTCACGAAGAAGTCCTCGTCCACCGCCTTCGCGGGGAGGTTGAAGTGCTGTTGGACGCCTGGCAGATCGGTGAAACGGACGTCCACGAATACGACGTCTTCGTCCTGGATGAACTGCAGGACTTCCTGGGCGGTGGTGAACATCTGGTGTGCTCCTCGGGGTTCGGCTAGTGCCTCCACCTTATCGGGATGCCGTAACCCGATCGTGTCGGATGTGTTTCCGGCGTGTAACGCGGAAGCTGTCCACCTCTCGCCGGAGCGCCGGGACGGCAGGTCCTTCGATGAGGCTCCCGCCGGTCGGCCGGAACGCCGATGGGCTCACTCATCGGTAGAGTGGAGCGGTGGCACGAACCCCCCAGATACCCCCATCCTCCGGCGACGATCCTGCGGCCGGATCCCGGCGACGCGACTCCGGCCGGCATCCAGACGAACCCCTGGTAACCCGGCGGGACATGGCCGGCTGGGTGGGCGGCACAGCACGCCCGAATACCCAGGGACGCTGGCCCGGTGAACGGCTGGGCCTGGCCCAGGACGGCCCCACGTCGATGGCCGGATGGGGCCGGCGCATCCTGGCACTTCTCATCGACTGGTTCATCGCCATGATCGTCTCCAGCGTGTGGTTTGAGGGGAATCCGCTGGTGACGCACGGGATCTTCGCCCTGATGCACGTGCTGATGCTGAGCCTGTTCGGTACCACGGTCGGCAAACGAGTGGCCCGGATCCAGGTGGTCCGCCTGGGTGGCGCCATGGCCAACCTGTTTCGGGTGACCCTGCGCACCGTGCTCCTGTGCCTGGTGGTGCCGCCGGCTCTGATTGACCCTGACGGACGCGGACTCCATGACCGGCTGGCCGGCACCGTCGAGATCAGGATGTAGGTTCGGCCGCCGCGGACCTCGCTAGCAGACCCCTCCGGGGCGGTTGCCGGCTACCGGCCTCGCATGGCCTTGCGGTCCGGGCGAGCGCGGTAGGGATCGATCCCCTTAGGGATAGGCATCTTGGTGGAACCCAGGGAGTTCAGTCGCTTGTCGACCGCCTGGACCTCCTGCTTGGTCAACGTCTTCTTCATCCGCTTGAGCGTCTTGGACAGGTCGTGGAGTTCCACCTGGTCGGCACCGTGTCCGGTGGCGAGTACCTGGATCGGGACGTTCGGCAGGAAGCGCTGCATGTTCTTGCGTTCCTTCTCCACCAGCGGGCGGACACGGTTGGTCGGCCCCTCGGTGATGAGGACGACGCCGGGCCGGCCCACGGCACGGAAGACCGCATCCTGGGTCTTCGGGCTGACCGCCACCGGCTGCTCCGGGACGATCCAGCCGCGGCGCAGTGTCGACAGCGCTGCACCGGCCGCTCCGGGGCGTCCGTCGATCCGGGCGAAGGCTGCACGTTCAGCCATCCGATTCATGATGATCACGGCGGCCAGCAGGCCGAATGGGATCGCGATGAGCAGCCAGGTGATCCAGTTGTTCAGCAGCAGGCCGACGACCAGGCCGACGACCAGGGCGCCGACGAAGGCGAGTGCCATCCACAGCACGACCTTGGGGTCGTGCGCCCGGGTCATGGAGAAGACCTCGCGGAGCTGCTTGAAGATCCCCGGCTTCTTCGTGGCCTTCTTGCGTGCCTTGGTCTCGGCCTTGTTCCCCTTGGCCCGGATCTTCTCCTGTTGGCGACGTTCCTTCTGGGCGGCCTTGACCGCCCTCAGGCTTTCGCGGGTCGACTGGGAGGAGGATGCTGCGGAATCAGTGCTCTTGGCCATAGTGGCCCCAGTCTACCGGCCCGCGAGCAGCGACGCTGCCTCCTGGCGCGTCGAACCCGACTCCTCGATGTGGGACAGGTTCGACGGCATCTCACGGCCCAGCTTGCGCATGGCCGTGGCGTACAGGCGGCCGGCGCGGTAGGACGAGCGGACCAGGGGGCCGGCCATGACACCGGCGAAACCGATCTCGTCGGCACGTTCGGACCAATGCACGAACTCATCCGGTTTGACCCACCGGTCGATCGGATGGTGCAGCTTCGAGGGGCGGACGTACTGGGTCACCGTGATGATGTCGCAGCCGGCCTCGTGCAGATCCACGAGGGCCTGCTCGATCTCGTGGTCCTCCTCGCCCATGCCCAGGATCAGGTTGGACTTGGTCAGCAGGCCGTCGGCCTTGGCCATGGACAGCACCCGCAGGGACTTCTCGTAGGTGAAGGCTGGGCGGATGGCCTTGAAGATCCGCGGCACGGTCTCCAGGTTGTGGGCGAAAACCTCCGGACGCGCATCGAAGACCACCTGGACGAGGTCCGGGTCGGCCCCGAAGTCAGGGGGCAGGATCTCGATGCCGGTGTTGGGGTTCAGCTCGTGCACCTTGCGGATCGTCTCTGCGTACAGCCAGGCGGCACCGTCCTTCTGGTCGTCCCGTGCCACCCCCGTGACGGTGGTGTAGCGCAGGTTCATCTCGCGGATGTTCTCGGCCACACGACGCGGTTCGTCGAGGTCCAGCGGTTCGGGCTTGCCGGTGGCGATGTCGCAGAAACCACAGCGGCGGGTGCAGGTGTCGCCGCCGATCAGGAACGTCGCCTCACGGTCCTCCCAGCACTCGAAGATGTTGGGGCAGCCGGCCTCCTCGCACACGGTGTGCAGTCCGGAGGACTTCACCTTGTTCTTGAGGTCGATGTACTCGGGACCGATCTCGACCTTGGCCTTGATCCAATCCGGTTTGCGTTCCACGGGGACCTCGGCGTTGCGTGCTTCCACGCGCAGGAGGCGGCGGCCGTCGGGGGATGCGCTCACTGAGGAGTTCCTTCCACAAGGGTTTTCGTCGTTGCGTTGCCGTCCGCGGTTTCGGACGGCAGGTCGTGGGATACGGGGGCGATATGGCCCGGTGCCAGCTCGGCAAGGTGTTCCTGGACCGTTGCCAAAACGTCCGTCGGGGTGATGGTCCGGCCGGTCTCGACCGAGATGGTGGTGGAGCCGGCATCGGAGATGCCGCACGCGACGATGTGCTCGTAGGGCTCCAGGGAGTTGCTGCAGTTCAGTGCGAACCCATGCATGGAGACACCATGGTTGACCCGGAGGCCGACGGCGGCGATCTTGCGGTCCGGCCGGAGCTGGCCGTTCCCGTCTGTACCGCCGAGAATCCACACGCCGGAGCGGCCGTCCACCCGCTCACCCGACAGGCCATATCCGGTCAGGGTGCGGATGATGGCCTCCTCGAGGAACCAGACATAGTCCTTGACGGCGGCCGGGTCTACCAGGCGCACCACCGGATAGCAGACCAGCTGCCCCGGACCGTGCCAGGTCAGCTTGCCGCCGCGGTCCACGTTTACCACCGGTGAGCCGTCGTCCGGGAGGTCCTGGGGCTCGGTGCGCTTGCCGGCGGTGTAGACCGCAGTGTGCTCCAGGAACAGGACGGAGCCACTCGAGGATCCTGCGACCACCTCGGCGTGCAGCTGCTGCTGGAGCTCCCACGCCGAGAGGTAGTCGACGGTGTCCGGGGAGAGCCCCAGGACGCGGAACGGAGGCATGGTCGTCACGGGCATGCCTCCACTCTAGCCCCGGCCCCGCAGGCTGTGGATAACCCCTGCAGAGGTGATGGGTGACCGGCAGGATGGATGACGCAGGATGACGTGTGCTGACCGGAAGGAGACCCGATGGACTCGTCGACACCGTGGCCCCAGGTGCCCGGTTGGGAGGTCCGGCGTGAATTGGGGCGTGGAGGCAGCTCGACCGTCTGGCTGGTGGCCGACGGGGAGGGGTCTGAAGCGGCATTGAAGGTCCCGGACCACCGGGTCGAGGCGGCGGCCGAACTGCTGGATATCGAGATGATGGCCGTGGGCGAGTTGGAGCATGACCACGTGGTGCGTCCCCTCGGTGTGGTGTCCACCGACCGCGGTCCGGGCCTGCTCAGTGAATATCATCCCGGAGGCTCGCTGGGCACTCTGGTCCGCGCGGCCGGGCCGCTGCCTCTGGGCCAGGTCGTCACGGTGCTGGTGCCGGTCGCCCAAGCGCTGCAGGCCCTGCACGAGCACGGTGTGGTCCACGGTGACGTATCCCCGGGCAACATCCTCTTCACGGTCATGGGCCGGCCGGCCGTCTCCGACCTGGGCTCCTCGCGACTCTTGGGTGGTCCCGGCCGCCGCCTGGGGACGCCGGGATTCTCCGCCCCTGAACTCGACCGGGAGGGCGTCGCCGGGCATCCGGGCGGAGACAGCCCCGGGCTGAACCCCGCCGCCGACGTGTACTCGCTGGCTGCCGTGGGATGGTTCGCACTCACGGGACGTGCGCCGGCCCCCACCTCATCCCGGGCTCCACTGCCCCTGATCGTGCCGGACATCCCCCTGGACGTGGTCGAGCTTCTGGAAGCCGGCTTGGAAGAGGACCCTGAGCGTCGCCCCACCGCCGAGCGGTTCGCGATGGCCTGCTACCGATGGACCACCCCGGTCCCCGTGGACCTGTACCCCGCAGCCGGCCCGGACGTGGCGATGGAGCTGCCCACCCGCCGTCGGGACCCTGGAGCAGCCGACGGCGGACTCAGAGTTCGTCGACGGGGCACCCGGCGCGGGCCGCACGGTCAGAAGGGTCAGCGCGGACGATGCGGTCGGTCGGTCCGGCGCGGATGGATGCTGGGCGGGGGAGCGGCCGCCGCCCTCGCCGTGGCGGTGACGGCCGGCCTGTACCTGGCTGCCCCCGAGTCGGCCCCGGGGCCGGACCCCTCGCCCCGGGCCGGCTCTACCGCTCCCGTGCCTGCTAGTGCCGCGGCCATAGCGGAGACCGAGTCCGCTTCCCCGGAGCCGGAAGCGACGACCGGACTCGGCATGGAACACGTTTCCGATGCGGCGGAGTCTCTGGGGGAGGCTCGCACCGAGGCGCTCACGTCCCTGGACCGCCGGCACGTAGCGGTGTACAGCCTGCCGGACTCACCCGCCTTCGCTGAGGATGTGGGCCTGCAGGCGCAGTTGGAGGCGCAGGGCCTGAGATTCGAGGGCTTGGGCCTGAAGACCACCGTCACCGGCGCGATCGAACTGGCCGATGCCTCGACAGCCACTGTCCCGGTCGAACTGACCATCAGTCCCTATCGCACGGTGACGGCCAGCGGGGACACCGTGGCAGAATCCCCTGCGCCCACCGTGGAACGATTCACCGTCCACCTGCAGCGGACCACGGCAGGCTGGCGGGTGAGAGAGATCCTTCCCTGACCTGCCGAGCCTGACCTGCCGAACGTCTGGACCGGAAGGGGCTGAACCTTCGCCAGACGCAGACGGC
>NZ_BAAALH010000001.1:1238382-1248165 GCF_039528175.1 Citricoccus alkalitolerans | reverse complement strand
GTCAGCCGTGCGTGGTGTGGGTCAGGAGAAGTCCTGCCACAGCACGGCGATCAGGATGTTGATCAACCCGAGGCCGCCCGTGGCGTGGGCCAGCCCGGTCGAGACCGGCTCGCCCTTGTTCTCCTTGCGCCGGCCCAGTAGAGCCGTGATGAAGACCCCCAGACCGACGACCAGCTTGACGCCGATCTTGGCGTGGTTCACCGGGCCGTCACCCATCTCAGCCAGGCCGGCCAGCAACAGACCGGAGACGATCATGCCCCAGGAGCCCCACCATTGTGACTTGGTGACAGTCGGGTTCTTGAAGTGGGCCAGCCACCCGCCGACGATCGCGGCGGCGGAGATGATGTGGATGGCGACGAAAAGAGCGGTCACGACCTCCACGGGCTACAGCCCCAGCTCGTGGGCGAACTCGCCGGCCTCGAGGCGGGCCTTGACGGTTTGCAGGAAGCGTCCGGCGTCGGCACCGTCCACGAGGCGGTGGTCGTACGTCAGGCTCAGGTACATCATGTGCCGGATGGAGATGGTGTCATTGCCATCCGGATCGGTGATGACCATGGGCCGCTTGACGATGGTGCCCACGCCCAGGATCGCCACGTTGGGCTGGTTGATGATCGGGGTGTCGAACAGGGCACCCACCGAACCGAAGTTGGTGATGGAGAAGGTCCCGCCGCTGAGCTCGTCCGGGGAGATCTTGTTGTTCCGGGTACGGTCGGCCAGATCGGCGATCTTGCCGGCGATCCCGGACAGGTTCAGCGAGCCGGTGTCCTTGATCACGGGGACGAACAGGCCCTTGTCCGTGTCCACGGCGATCGCGATGTCCTCGGAGTCGTGGTAGGTGATCTCCGAGGTCTCCACGTTGAACTCGGCATTCAGCTTCGGGTGCTGCTTCAGCGCCTCGGCCGTGGCCTGGGTGATGAAGGGCAGGTAGGTTAGCTTCACGCCGTTCTTCTGCTGGAAACTGACCTTGGCCTTGCCGCGCAGGGCGACGATGCGGGTCATGTCGATCTCGTGGACCTGTGTCAGCTGGGCCGAGACGTCCAGGGACTCCCGCATGCGCTTGGCGATGGTCTGGCGGATACGCGGCGCCTTCTCGGAGGTGCCGCGCTTGGCCGGATCCACGGTGCTGGCGGCAGCGGGAGCCGGAGCCGAGGCTGCCGCGGACGGGGCAGCCTCGGCTGCCGGGGCCGGTGCGGAGCCGGACTGCTTGGCCTTGGCTGCCTCTGCGGCCACCAGGACATCCTGCTTGCGGATGCGGCCACCGACACCGGTGCCCACCACGGTGGACAGGTCCACATCGTTCTGCTGCGCCAGTCGGCGCACGAGCGGCGTGACGTAACCATCACCCGGGGCCGAGGCCTGGGTGGAGGGGGTCGGCGTGGGGGCGGGAGCGGACGGTGCCGGCTCCTCCTGCTGCTCCTGCTTCTGCTCAGAGCTCGGGGCCGGAGCGGACTCGGACTGCTCGGCCTTGTCGGCACCCGTGTCCTCGGGCTTCTCCTCGGACTTCGTGTCGGACTTCTCTTCGGCAGGCTCCGCCGGCTTGTCCTCGGCGGCCGATCCGCCGCCGGAACCGGAACCGACGAGTGCCAGGACGGCACCGACTTCGACGGTCTCGTCTTCCTGGACCTTGATCTCCTGCAGCTTGCCGGCCACGGGGGAGGGGATCTCGGTGTCCACCTTGTCGGTGGAGACCTCCAGCAGGGGCTCGTCGACCTCGACGTCGTCGCCGATCTCCTTCAGCCAGCGGGTGACGGTGCCCTCGGTGACGGACTCGCCCAGGGCGGGCAGGGTGACCTCTGTCGACTCTCCTGAGTCCTGTTCCTCAGCGTCCTCGGCGGCGACCTGCTCGGAGGACAGCTCCTGTCCGTCGGTGCTGCTGTCCCCGGCCTCGTCATTGGCCGGGGCCGCAGCGGGTTCTTCTGTGGCTTCCTCGGCGGGTTCCTCTGCATCGGTCTCAGCGGCAGCCGGGGCGCTGTCGGACGAGCCGCCGCCGGAGCCGGACCCGATGCGTGCCAGCGGGGCGTCGACCTCCACGGTCTCGTCCTCCTGGACCAGGATCTCCTCAAGGATGCCGGCCACGGGGGACGGGATCTCGGTGTCCACCTTGTCGGTGGAGACCTCCACCAAGGGCTCGTCGACGGCGACCTCGTCGCCGACCTCCTTCAGCCAGCGGGTGACGGTGCCTTCGGTGACGGATTCACCAAGGGCCGGCAGGTTCACGGTTTCAGACATGTCGTCCCGTTTCTCCTCAAGTGCGTGCCGGCTGCCCGCCGGCGTGACGATGGTTGGTGGCCGACCCCTTGGGGGGGCCGGCCGGTTGCTGTTCTTCGGTGCTGTCAGCCGTGCAGCGGGTGGCCGTTCAGGGCCATCGCGGCTTCGCCGAGGGATTCGTTCTGGGTCGGGTGCGCGTGGACGAAGGCGGCCACGTCCTCCGGGTAAGCCTCCCAGTTGACGATCAGCTGGGATTCACCGATCTGCTCGCTGATGCGCTTGCCGATGCCGTGGACGCCGACGATCGGACCGTTCTTCTGACGGACCATCTTGATGATGCCCCCGGTGCCGAGGATCGAGGACTTGCCGTTGCCGGCCAGGTTGTAGGTGGTGGTCTCCACGTTGGACTCGCCGAACTTCTCCTTGGCCTTGGACTCGGAGTAGCCCACGGACATGATCTCCGGTTCGGTGAAGGTCACCTTGGGGATGTTCACGTCCTCGACGATGATCGGGTTGTTGCCGGCGATCTCCTCGGCGACGAAGTGACCCTGCTGGTAGCCGCGGTGGGCCAACTGGACGCCGGGGACGATGTCACCGATGGCGTAGATATTGCCCACCCCGGTGTGCAGGCGCTCATTGGTGATGACGAAGCCCCGGTCCAGGGGGATGCCCTGTTCCTCGTAGCCCAGGCCCTGGGTGACCGGGCCGCGGCCCACGGCGACGAGGCAGACCTCGGCGGTGAACTCCTTGCCGTCGGCCAGGGTGACCTTGACGCCATCGCCGGTCTCCTCGACCTTCTCGAAGAAGGTGCCCAGGTTGGACTTGATGCCCTTCTTCTTGAACTCGCGCTCCAGGATCTTGATGATCTCCGGATCCTCGTTCGGGACGAGGTGGTCGAGGCCCTCGATGATGGTGACGTCCACGCCGAACGAGTTCCAGGCGGATGCGAACTCGGACCCGATGACGCCGCCCCCGAGGATGATGGCGGACTTCGGCGTGTAGTCGAGCTCGAGGGCCTCGGTGGAGGTCATGATCTTGCCACCGATGGGCAGGCCGAAGGTCTTGGCCTCGGAGCCAGACGCCAGAATGATGTTCTTCCCGGTGTAGCGGGTCCCACCGACCTCGATCTGGTTCTGGGAGACGAGCTTGCCCTCACCCTCGATGACCTGGACCTTGCGCATCTTGAGCAGCCCGGTGAGACCCTTGTACTTGCCCGCGACGATCCCGTCCTTGTAGGACTTCACCCCGGCCATGTCGATGGACTCGAGGGTCGTGTGGACGCCGTACTTGGCGGAGTTGCGGGCGTCGTCCGCCAGTTCGGCGGCATGCAGGTACGCCTTCGTGGGGATGCAGCCCCAGTGCAGGCAGGTGCCGCCCAGCTTTGCCTTCTCGATCAGTCCCACGGTCATCCCATACTGGACGGACCGCAGCGCGGCGGCATAGCCGGCGGAGCCACCGCCGAGGATGAGTACGTCGAATTCCTGGGCGGTTGCCTCTTCGGCCACGATGGTGCTCCTCACAATCAGGTGCCAGGGTCTCCGGCACCCTTCGGGGTTGGGTGATGATCCCGTCGGGATCGTCGCTGTGATGCCTGGGTTTTACCTTAGCCGCACGGGACCACTGCCTTCTACTTCCCGCGCGGTAGACCGGCACGTCGCTCGAGGTAGGCCACCAGGGTCCGGACCATGACGCCGGTGGCGTCCTTGGGTGTGTAGCCGTAGGCTCCGGAATCGTTGAAGGACGGGCCGGCGATGTCCAGGTGGACCCAGGGAGTGGGCTCGGCCTGTGCTGCCTCGGGGGCGCGGCCGGCGTCGACGAACTCCCGCAGGAAGGCGGCGGCAGTCATCATGCCGCCGAAACGGTCGCCCACGTTGGACAGGTCCGCCACCGTGGAGTCCAGTGAGGCCCGCTGGTCCTCCGGGATCGGCATGGCCCAGGCGGTCTCCCCGCTCGCGTCTGCCGCGGCCACGAGTTCCGTGCGCAGGTCCTCCGTGCCCATCACGCCGGTGGTCCGGTTGCCGAGGGCAATCATCTGCGCCCCCGTGAGGGTCGCGATGTCGATCACCGCGTCCGGCGTCTCGTCGGTCGCGGCCACCAGTCCGTCGGCCATCACCAGGCGTCCCTCGGCGTCGGTGTTCATGACCTCCACGGTCTTGCCGCCGTACATCGTGATGACGTCGGAGGGGCGCTGGGCGGTGGCGGAGGGCATGTTCTCTGCCATGCACAGCCAACCGGTGACCTTGACGGGTAGCTCGAGTTCGGCCGCCGCGGCGACCACGGTCGCCACGGTCGCCGCGCCGGCCATGTCTGATTTCATCGTGGTCATGGACGTCGGCGGCTTCAGGGACAGGCCCCCGGAATCGAAGGTGATGCCCTTGCCGACGAAGGCGATGTGCGGGGCGGTCCGGCCAGCCGCTGCCGGCGTGTACTCGAGCTTGACCAACCTCGGTGGCCGTGAGGACCCCTTGCCGACGTTGAGGATGCCGCCGAATCCGTCCTGCTCCAGCTTCTTCTCATCCCACACCGTGACCTTGATGGGCAGCGGCCGCACAGCCTCGGTCACCTCCTCGGCGAAGGACGCAGGGAACAGGTGGGACGGCGGCGTGTTGACCAGGTCGCGGGTCGCACGAACCGCGCGGGCCACGACGGCGGCGCGCTGCAGCACCGGCCCGGTCACCTTGGGCTTCAGCGAGGTCACGACGGCGGCGCGCTCCACCGGGTTCTTCCCCTTCGCCCGGGCCTCGGACGAGCGGAAGGCGGTGAAGGAGTACGCGGCCAGTGCGGCTCCCTCGGCAACCGCGCCCAGCAGTTCCGGGGTCTCGGCCGGCAGGCCCAGGGCGACGGAGGGGGTTCCCGAGAGCTGGCGGACGGCCGCACCGGAGGCACGGCGCACGGCCTCAGTGGACACCCCCGCACCCGGCTCGCCGGTGATCCGGCCGACGCCGGTCAGTACCAGTAGGGGGAATGGCAGGGGGTCCAGCCCCGGGATCCGCACGACCTCATCGGCGGCGCCAGTGACGCCGAGTGCCTCGAGCGAATCCGCCAGGGCGCGTGCGCCGGCGTCGGGAAGCGGGTTCGGCAACAGCACCGGCCCGTCATCGGTGGAGCAGACGCCGACGACCAGGGCAGAGGCGGCATTCTTGCTGTTCTGGGACAGCTTGGGTCCGATGGCGGTCAGGACAGGGCTGAAATCGTTGATCACGTGGGTGGTTCCCCTCGATGGCGATGAGCATGGGCGGTGGTTCCGGGTCTGTCTCGATCCTAGCCACGGAATACGCGCAGGCCACAGTACGTTGGTATCACCAACAGGGGCTGGAACCGCTGATCGGCCCGGCCCCGATGTACTACCCTCCCTGACCCGAGGCACCGGAAGGACGCACCATGCAGGATCCCACCACGCTGTTTTCGCTCGAGCCGGCCGGCCGCGACCTGTTGGCCGGTGGCTTCGACGGTGCCACAGCGCTGCGCGGCCTGGGCATGCTGGCCGTCTTCGGCGGACACATGGATGCCGGTCATCTCTCTGAACAGGTGCGGGACACCGTCTTCGACTCGTTGGACCACAAGCTGCTGGCCAGTTTCGACGCGGACCAGCTGATCGACTACCGCTCACGCCGGCCGCAGATCACCTTCGACGGCGAGCGCTTCCGCGACTACCAGACCCCTCGGCTGCAGCTGCATCTGGTCTCAGACGCCCTGGGTCGGCCTTTCCTGCTGCTGTCCGGACCTGAACCGGACTACCAGTGGGAGCGTTTCGTCTCCTCGGTGCTGTTCCTGGTGGAGAAGCTGGACGTCAAGCTCGTCGCCCTGGTGGACGCCGTGCCTATGCCCGTGCCGCATACCCGGCCCCTCGGCGTGACGGCCCATGGGAATCGAGACGAGTTGGTGGCGGGCCTGTCCACCTGGAGCCCCCAGGCACGCATGGTGTCCGGCGTCGGTCAGCTGCTGGAGTTGCGGCTGGATGAGCATCACCGCGGAACCACTGGGTACACCCTCCATGTCCCGCACTACCTCAACGATGCCGCCTACCCGCAGGCCGCCGTTGCCGCGCTGGAGTACGTGGGGGCCGCCCTGGGCCTCATGCTCCCCACGGAGAAGTTGCGCGAACAGGGCCGCGAAGTGGACCGCGAGCTCGACCGCCAGACCGGCTCCTCGCGTGAGGTCACCGCCATGGTGGAAGGCCTGGAGAAGAACTTCGACCAGAACTCGCCGGGGGCCGGCCGCTCCCTGTTGGTGGGTCCAGACGAGCAGGTCCCCGATGCCGAGGAGTTGGGTGCGGCCGTCGAGGAATACCTGCAGAGCCAGCCGCGCCATGCGTTGGACGCCGGCGGGGGCTTGCAGGCGGAGGAGCAGTGGGCGGCCGCGGCCGGGGACGCAGAGGTGGACTCCGAGGGCCCTGCGGAGCCCACAGCCGCGGAGGACACCGAGAGCGGCCCGGCGGAGGGGCCGGACCACCGCCCCCAGGACTAGAGCGCTACTCCACACCCGGCAGAGACCGCCCACAACCCCACAATCGGGGGTGTGGGCGCTTCCGTGTCCGGCAGGGAGGCGGAAGCGTGGAGGCCATGCACACAGACTTCCCCGACGACCGTGTCCGTCCCGGCTTGCCGGCCTCGATGCCCGCCCCGGTCCAGGCCGCCGAAGTGGCCGACCTGATCAGTTACATCCAGCACACGCTGGGCTTTCCGCCTCGCAACAGCCTGGCGGCCATCAGCATGTCCGGCCGGAACTTGGGTGCCGTCCTGCGTTGCGACTGGGTCCCCGGCACGGTGAGGACGTGGGCGGACCACTCCGCCAATGCCCGGCAGTTCGCCGGCCATCTGGCCCGGGACCAGCTGGCGGACGGTTGCGTGGCCGTGCTCTTCCGTGATGATGACTGGCAGGTCGAGGTGGACGCGGCCTGTGCGGGCTGGAGAGGGGCCGACCGTGAGAGAGCGCGCGCCGGTGAGCCTGGCAACGGATCCGGCCATGCCCTGGATCCGACCAGCAAGTCGGATCGCCTGCTGGCAGCCGCACTGGAACGCGAACTCAGTGCGGCCGGCCTGCCCCTGATGGAGTTCTGGTTGGTGGCCAGGGGCCGCCTCTGGCACGTGGACTGTCCCGCACCGGGGTCCTGCTCCGATCATGGAACACCGGCGTCCTGGGCCGAGACCAGCGTTGTCAATACCTCCCTGATCGTGGAGGGGTCCGTGGTGGAAGAAGAACCGCGGGGCAGTGGGCTGCCATCCGCCGCCGAGGCAATCTCCGTAGAGCTCGCCTGTGCGCTGGAGAACATCAGGAAGGTCGGCCACGAGGTCAGCGACGAAGATGAAGCCGAGGCCCTCGAGGAGCTGGTGTCCTGGATCGGGGCCTGGGAGCGGATCCTGGCGGGTGAAGGGCTTCCGGAGAATCCGACCGAGAGGGCCGTCCTTATGGCCGGTCTGCTCCTGGTCGAATGGCGAGACTGCCTCCTCGCCGCCGCGAGCTTCACTCTGGAGCGCGCTCTGTCCGGTGCCGCCTGGATCGGTACCCTGCCCGTAGAGGCGTCATCGGTCTTTGACGCCGAACCCCGCGAGGTCAACGGAGTGCTCTATTCTTCCGTCATCCTCGCCGCCAGCCGCCGCGCACCGGATTGGGAGCGCGTCGCCCACCTCAAGAACGCCTGCACAGGGCTGCTGCCGGAGGCCGCCGGTCCGGTGGCGTCGGCCCTCAGGTGCCTGGCGGCCTGGGTCGAATGGGCGAGGGGCCGTGGTTCTGCCGCCGGAAGGATACTGCTCGAGTGCCGGCACGAGGATCCGGACTACCCGCTGGGACAGCTGCTGGGGGAGATCGTGGACCGGGGGATGCTGTCCGGCTGGGCCGCCCGGCGTGAGACCGCCTGGTCGGCCACTGCCCGCAGGACGGACTGAGACCCGGTACCCGTGGCCCGCCCGGGCGATCTGGGGCGGCGCGCGGAAGTCCCTGATGCGTCGGTCCGGTGTCTGCCGTGGCATAATCGGCGGGGCCGACCCCGGTGCACGTTGACATCCCTCCACCTGCCGAATCCCCGACCACACCTCGGGGTTCAGAAAAATGGTGAGGGCGGGAACAAAAGTGCCAGGGGGGTCGTTGACCACATGAAGACCCTGCGTCCGCGGGTCCGGAAAAACGGGATCGTCATCCCGTGGCCTCCGGGTGCAGTTCCAGCGGATTTGACAGGGTCATAGTGGTGTTGACCGTTAGGGGCCCTTCGGGATGCCCGTACGAAAGGTATTGAGTGACTACTTCTTCCAAGAAGACCGAGACGCAGGGCAGCACGGCCGTCGAGGACGCCGTTGCGGAGGACCAGGGGGCGGCCAAGGCCACCGCTCGGACATCCGCCCCGAAGTCGAGTGCCACGAAGACCTCGGCGACCAAGTCAGCCGCGAAGGCCGGACGGGCCAAGGCGGCGGTCGCGAAGCCCTCCGAAGAGGCCGTGGACTCCTCCGACTCTGACGCTGAGACCGACGAGGCCAATGACGCCCCGGTAGCCTCGGCTGAGGCCGACGAGACCAGGACCCGCGGTGGATTCGTCGTCTCCGATGCGGAGGACGACGCCCCGGTTCAGCAGGTCGTGTCCGCCGGTGCCACGGCCGACCCGGTCAAGGACTACCTCAAGCAGATCGGCAAGGTCGCCCTGCTCAACGCGGAACAGGAAGTCGACCTGGCCCTGCGTATCGAGGCCGGCCTGTATGCCGAGCACAAGATGAAGGACGAGCCCCCCACGGAGGCCCGACTGCGGCGGGACATGGAGCTGGTCATCGCCGACGGCCGGCGTGCGAAGAACCACCTGCTCGAGGCCAACCTGCGTCTGGTCGTCTCCCTGGCGAAGCGCTACACCGGACGCGGCATGCTGTTCCTGGACCTCATCCAGGAGGGCAACCTCGGCCTGATCCGTGCCGTGGAGAAGTTCGACTACACCAAGGGCTTCAAGTTCTCCACGTACGCCACGTGGTGGATCCGCCAGGCCATCACCCGCGCCATGGCGGACCAGGCCCGCACCATCCGCATCCCGGTCCACATGGTCGAGGTAATCAACAAACTCGCCCGCGTGCAGCGTCAGATGCTCCAAGACCTGGGCCGGGAACCCACCCCGGAGGAGCTGGCCAAGGAACTGGACATGACCCCGGAGAAGGTCGTCGAGGTCCAGAAGTACGGACGCGAGCCGATCTCCCTGCACACCCCCCTGGGTGAGGACGGCGACTCGGAGTTCGGCGACCTGATCGAGGACTCCGAGGCCGTGGTGCCCGCCGACGCCGTGAGCTTCACACTCCTGCAGGAGCAGCTGCACTCGGTCCTGGACACGCTCGCCGAGCGCGAAGCGGGTGTGGTGGCCATGCGCTACGGCCTGACGGACGGCCAGCCGAAGACGCTGGACGAGATCGGCAAGGTCTACGGGGTCACCCGCGAGCGCATCCGCCAGATAGAGTCCAAGACCATGTCAAAGCTGCGCCACCCCTCGCGCTCCCAGGTGCTGCGGGACTACCTGGACTGAGCCGGACCGTCCCGTGCCGGCCGCCTCGAACCAGAGGGTGAGGCGCCCCGGACGGCGGGACACCCACCGCAGCACCAAGGCCCGGC
>NZ_BAAALH010000001.1:1116498-1238341 GCF_039528175.1 Citricoccus alkalitolerans | reverse complement strand
CGGGCCTTGGTTGCTTGTGGGCGCCGTTGATCCGGACGTCCTGGATCGGCCGCGTCAGTGCCGGAGCCGGACGGGTGGCGATCCGAGCGAGAAGAGTCTCAGTCGGCGTCTACGGGCTGCTTCTCGTGCAGCTTGTTCGTCTCGTCCTGCCACAGGGTGGTCTGCGGGCGGAGGGTCTCTTCCACTGCGCGGGAGTGGTGGCCGCAGAACAGCAATTCGCCGCCGCTGTGTAGGACAGCGCGGACGTAGGCCTGGGCCCCGCAACGGTCGCAACGGTCGGCACCGGTCAGGACCGGCGGTTCGATCGTCGTGGCGGTGGTGGTCATGTTGGCCTCCTCATGTGGTGCCCCTGTTCCCCTCGGGCCGGTCCGCAGGGACCGGGGGGATCGGTACTTGAAGGGTACTGCGTACACCTACGGAACCATCATCCTCGCACTTTTGTTCGCAGGCGCGAGCGGGGAGGGCCGGTTTTCGCTGATTGCGTACCTGGTAGTGCTCCAGTTGTCCTCTGTCCCCGGTGCCCGACGTGGCCGGTATCCGTTGCGCACGCGATGACCAGTCACGGCTCGAGGCCGGCTGGTGTGGCGCGGTCCCCGCCGGGTTCCCCGCGAACGACGCCACGTGCCGATAACCTGAAAGACGATCATCAACCACCTCGTGAACCGGCGAGGGGACGCAGCAGTCATCAGGGAAGTAAGGGAAACGCATGTCCCGCAGCAGTGAGTACAACGCCCGGCACCTCTCCGTGCTGGAGGGCCTCGAGGCCGTCCGCAAGAGGCCCGGCATGTACATCGGCTCCACGGACTCCCGCGGCCTGATGCACTGCCTCTGGGAGATCATCGACAATTCCGTGGATGAGGCGCTGGGAGGCTATGGCCAGTCCATCGCCGTCACCCTGCACGCCGGCGGCGCTGTCGAGGTCGAGGACAACGGACGTGGCATCCCGGTGGACATCGAGCCGAGGACCGGCCTGTCCGGTGTCGAGGTGGTCTTCACCAAGCTGCACGCCGGTGGCAAGTTCGGCGGGGGCTCCTATGGTGCCTCGGGCGGGCTGCACGGGGTGGGCGCCTCCGTGGTCAACGCCCTCTCCTCCCGCCTGGACGTCCAGGTGTTCCGCGGCGGCAAGATCCACCAGCTGTCCTTCCACCGGGGCGAGCCCGGTCAGTTCACGGACACGGGATCCACCGCCAGGCCGGACGCCGCCTTCACTCCCTCGGCCGACCACTCGCCGATGGAGATCGTGGGCAAGGCCAAGCGCGGGCAGACCGGCACCCGGGTTCGGTACTGGGCGGACGAGCAGATCTTCACGCCCGATGCTAAGTTCTCCTACGAGGACCTGCAGCAGCGGGCCCGGCAGACCGCCTACCTCATTCCCGGACTCAAGATCACGTTGCGGGACGAGCGCCGGCTGCCGGGCACTCCCGGCGAGATGGGACCCCATGAGGAGGTCTTTCACTACGACGGCGGCATCTCTGAGTTCGTAGACCATCTCTCGTCCGTCAGCCCCATCACCGATGTGTGGCGGCTCCAGGGCTCCGGCACGTTCTCCGAACGGGTTCCGGTCCTCGGTGAGGACGGCCGCTCGGCGATGCAGGACGTGGATCGTGAGTGCGAGGTGGACATCGCCCTGCGCTGGGACGTCGGCTACGACACCCACCTGCGCTCGTTCGTCAACATCATCTCCACTCCCAAGGGCGGTACCCACCAGGCGGGCTTCGAACAGGCGCTGCTGAAGACAGTCCGCAAGGTCGTGGAGGCCAACGCCCGCAAGCTCAAGGCGGGCAACGACAAGCTGGAGAAGGACGACGTACTGGCCGGGTTGACGGCCGTGCTGACGGTCCGCCTGGCCGAACCACAGTTCGAGGGGCAGACCAAGTCCGTTCTCGGCACTCCGGCCGTGCGTCAGATCGTGGCCAAGGTGGTCGAGCAGCAGCTCGGCGCGATCCTGAAGTCGACCAAGAAGCACGAGAAGAACCAGGTCTCGGTGCTGCTGGAGAAGGTCGTCTCGGAGATGAAGTCCCGCATCTCCGCCAGGACGCACAAGGAGAACCAGCGGCGCAAGAACGCCCTGGAGACCTCCACCATGCCGGCCAAACTGGCCGATTGCCGGACCACGGACGTGGCGTCCTCGGAACTGTTCATCGTGGAGGGTGACTCCGCCCTCGGCACGGCCAAGCTGGCCAGGTCCTCGGACTTCCAGGCGCTGTTCCCGATCCGCGGCAAGATCCTGAACGTGCAGAAGGCCTCCGTGGGGGACATGCTCTCGAACGCCGAGTGTGCGGCCCTGATCCAGGTGGTCGGCGGTGGCGCCGGCCGCAGCTTCGACCTGTCCTCTGCGCGGTACGGCAAGGTCATCCTGATGACCGATGCGGACGTGGACGGCGCACATATCCGAACCCTGCTGCTGACCTTGTTCTTCCGCTATATGCGTCCCATGGTCGAGCAGGGTCGCGTGTTCGCCGCAGTACCGCCCCTGCATCGGGTGGAGGTCATCCATTCCGGCAGCAAGGCCAACGAGGTGGTCTACACCTACTCGGAGAACGAACTGCACCGGTTGATGGACCGCCTCCACCGGGACGGCAAGAACTACAAGGAACCGATCCAGCGGTACAAGGGGCTGGGGGAGATGGATGCGGACCAGCTGGCGGACACCACCATGGACCCCCGCGTGAGGATGCTCCGCCGAGTGACCATCCCCGAGGCGGAGGAGGCCTTGCAGCGGGCAGAACACGTCTTCGACCTGTTGATGGGCTCCAACGTGGCACCGCGCAAGGACTTCATCATCTCCGGCGCCAGTGAACTCGACCTCGACCGGATCGACACCTGAGGTGACGTCCGAGTCCTGGCCTGGCCAGCCGGGCTACGACGCCCTGGCAGAACTGTACGACCGGACCTTCCCTGGCCCCTGGCAACGACCGCTGGACCGGCACTCCGTGGACGCGTTCGCCGACGCGCTGCCCCGTGGCAGTACCATCCTGGACCTGGGCTGCGGCACCGGCCACGTCACCGCGGAATTGGCCTTCCGCGGCTTCAACACGATCGGCGTGGACCCGTCCGCCCGGATGCTGGAGATCGCGCGGAAGCGCTATCCGCAGCGTAACTGGATCGCAGGGGACGCCTACTTTCCCACTGAGGATCCGGAGGTACGCGCCGCCGGTCCCGTCCGCGGGATCCTGGCCCGGTTCAGCCTGATCCACGTTCCACCCGAACAGGTTCCGGCGGTCCTGCAGTCCTGGGCGGCGCATACGGAGCCCGGCTGCCAGGTGCTCCTCGCGTTCCAGGGACTGTTGGAGTCCGGGCAGGACGTGGAGGAGTTCCCGCACGCGGTGGCCCGGGCCTGGCGATGGAACCCGTCGTCGTTGGCCCAGGCCCTGGACGAGGCCGGCTTCGCCGAGACGTGGCGGGCCATCGTCTGCCCTGACCAGGGCCACGAGTATCCCGAGTGCCATCTCAGCGCTGTGCGGCGCTAGCTAGCGGTCACCGTCGACGGTAGTGCGAGGCCAGCAGCTCCAGCCCCTGATCGATGGACACGGCCGGCACCCAGTCCAGCTTCGCCCGGGTGCGGCGCTGGTCGAACCAGTGCGCCGTGGAGAGCTGTTCGGCGAGGAACCGGGTCAGCGGGGGTTCATCCCCGTCCCGGCCGAGATCGGCCGCCTCCCAGATCCGTTCGATGACGGCACCGGCACCGCGGGCGAGGCCGGCGGGGATCCGCAGCCGGGGCTCGGGGGCACCACCGGCGGTGGCCAGACCCCGGACGAGCTCGCCCACCGGGCGGGGTTCGCCGTTGGTGACCACAAGGGCCTCCCCGTGGACCCGGTCCACGGCGGTGACAGCGGCCACCACGGCGTCCACTGCGTTGTCCGAGTACAGGGTGTCGATCAGGGCGGCGGCAGGCCCGAGCAACGGCATCCGGCCGGCCCGGGCGCGGTCGATGATGCGCTCGGTCAGCTGCGTGTCCCCGGGCCCCCACATCAGATGCGGGCGAAGGACGAGCACGCGCAGGTCCGGACCGTCGGCGGCCAGGGCCATGAGCTCCCCAACGGCCTTGGTGCGGGCGTAGTGGCCGCGCGCGCGGTCCGGGTCCGCCGGCCCCGCACCCTCGCCGACGATCGATGTCCCGGCATGGGCCACGGATGGCGAGGAGATGTGGACGAAGCGCCCAGCACCGGCCGCGCGGGCGGCCTCCAGGACGGTCGCCGTGCCCTCGACGTTGACCTGCTCGAACTCCTGCGCAGGTCCGGAGACGGAGACCTTGGCCGCCACATGGACCACCGTGTCCCGGCCGGACATGGCCAGCCCGACGGCCGCGGCATCAGTGACCGTACCGAGGACGTCACGGGCGCCGGTCACCCCGGAGGGGCGTCGCTGCAGGGTCACGACGTCGGCGCCGGATTCCACGAGGCGGCGCGCCACCCCGGAGCCCAGAAGCCCGGAGGCTCCGGTGACGAGGACGCGGAGAGGCGGTGCCGCACTCACGGCTTACCGACCTTGCCACCGGACAGGACCTGCGCGGCCCACTGGGCGATCCGGGTGCGGTCGATCTTCGAGTTGTGACGGATGTCCACGGGTACGCGGTCCGTCACGAGCACCGCCGCCAGGGGAACCGGCGCTGCGGCAGCCCGCACGGCCGCCGTCAGCTCGCTGGGGGCCAGTCCGGCGCGGGGCGTCCGGGCATGTTCCGGCGCGGCAACCTCGATGACGGCGACGACAGCCTGGGTGCCCCGGGGGCCCACAGCGACGACGGCCGATCGGGACACGCCGTCAAGGGCGTCGATGCGCGCCTCGGGACCGCCCGGAGCCACGGGCCCGGCGGCCGTGACGGCCACATGCTGCAGGCGGCCCTCGATCCAGAGCCGGCCGGCGGCGTCCAGGTGGCCCACGTCCTGGGTTCGGTGCCAGTCCAGCCCGTCCTTGGCATCCCGCCTGCTCAGGGAGTCAGTCAGCCACAGCCGGTCGTAACCCTCCTTCTGGTGCGGGGCCGAGATGACGACCTCGCCCAGGATTCCGGCGGCGTCGGGGCCCTCAAGGAGCGTCCCCCTCGGGCTGCCATCAACCTTCAGCGGGTCGATGGCGATGCGCACGGGGCCCACGGGGTGGCCCACGCACACACCGTCATCCGGGCTGCTCGCGTCCGCCGTGTGATCCCCGTCCCGGGCCGAGAGCCCGATGATCGCGTTCCGGTCGATGTCCGCCAACAGGAGGGCCTCGGTCATGCCGTAGGGCGAGTGGAACTCGGCCCGGGGGAAGAGGGCGGCCACCTGCGCCATCAGCTGGGGGTGAACCGGGGCACCGGCGGACAGCACGAGGTCGATGCTGCCGAGCACGGCGTGATCCTCCGGTCCGAGCTGACCAGCGGTCGCCACGACGTTGCGCAACGCCGCGGGGGAGGCGAAGAGGATGGTGGCGTGACCGGCACGGGCGGCATCGGCGACGGCCTGCGCCGTCAAGGTTGCGGGTTTGGTCACGGACATATCAGGGGTGACCGAGGTGGCGCCGATGGCCGGCCCCAGGAGTGCGAAGGGGGCGAAACCGGCCAGCAAGGAGGAGCCGGGCCGGACGTGGAAGACGTCTCGCAGCAGCCCGGCCAGCGCCGAGAGCCGGCCGTGGGTGTAGAGGACGCCCTTGGCCGGCCCCGTGGAGCCGGAGGTGTAGAGGATGGCCGCCGGATCGGCGGGGGCCGGCACGTGGACGGTGCCGTCCGCGAGCCGTGCGCCGGAGAACCGCCTCCCCTCGTGGTCGTGGGCCATCCGGTAGAGGCTGTCCTCCACGCCGAGGGCCCGGGCTAGGGGCATGGGCAGCGTGGAGACGGAGAGGCGGCGTCCCGGCCAGCGCTGGGACCGGGCCACGGCGAGTCCGGGAACCTTGCCGATGACCCAGTCCGGCCGTGCCGCGCGAACGGCGCGGGTCATGCCGGCCACGCCCAGGCCGGCATCGGCGACCACCACGATGGCACCGATCTTCAGTGCCGCATACAGGGCGGCGGTGAGGTCCCGTCCGGGGGTCACCATCATGGAGATCCGGTCGCCGGGGCGGACCCCGCGCGCGACCAGGCCGGTGGCGATGGCGTCCACGACGCTGGAAAGGTGGTTCCAGCTCAGCGGGGTCTGGTCCTCTCCGGCCATGTCCACGAGGGCCGGGTCGGAACTGTCGCGCCAGTCCTCCAGGTAGGACCATAGCGGCCGGCCGGTGGTCTCGCTCCAGCTGCTCTCCACGGTGGCGGGGCCGGTGCCGGACGCCGCGTCATCCTGGGTACCCCCGGCACAGATATCAGCATCGGTTTCAGGGCTCCGGGTGCGGGCGGTGCCGTCGAGCACCCGCCCGGCCCATCGCAGGATCGGGGTGGCGATGTCCACGTCCTCGGCCAGCAGATGTCCTGCCGTCTCGAACCGGTGCAGGTCGGCCTGGGGGAGCCGCTGCAGCAGATCCGCCTGGTATCGGTCCAGGAACACCGGGTCCTTCGGGCCCCACAGCAGCAGTGCTGGCTGGGTGAACGCTGCCAGGGAGTCGGCTACTCGGCACAGTTCCGGGTAGGAGGCGTGCTGCGGTCCCACGGGGATGTCGGCGACGAAGCCGCCAATTCCGCCGCGTCGCTCGGGGGCGGCGTAAGGGGCGTGATAGGCGGCCTTGAGGTTGCGGCCCAGGCCGGGGTGGCCGAGTGCCGTCGTTACCCTCAGGAAGGCATCGGTCAGGACGGTGGAGCCGGGCAGCAGCGGGCCAGCGAGGGCCGCCTGCAGGGGGGCCGGGATCGGCTGGGACGCTTCGTGGTGGACGGCGGTGTTCAGGGTCATCGCGGCGGCTACCAGGTCCTGGTGGCGGCCGGCCCAGCCGAGGGAGACGACGCCGCCCCAGTCGTGGCCCAGGGTCAGCAGCGGGTGGCCGGCGCGTGCCTGGGCGTCGAGTCCGAGGGCGGTGACGAGGGCATCGAGGTCGGCGAGGCGGCCGCCGAGGGTGCGGTAGCCGGCGTCGTTCGCTGACACCGGATCCGGGGCGCCGGCGGCAGCCGCAGGCCGGGGGAGGGACCCGTGGGGCAGGCGCTCGGAGAAGCCCATGTCCAGCTGGTCCGGGGCCACTACGCGCCACACGGGGCCCTCGCCCTTCAGGGCGGCGCGGACGGTCGCTGCGGCCAGGGAGCGCCACAGGTAGGACCAGGTCGGGTTGCCGTGCACCGCAAGGATGGTGCCGTCCGGCTCCACTCCGGCCTGGGACAACACGTCCCCGGTGTCCAGCACGTGCAGGGTCCGCCGGCCGTCAACGGTGGCAATCGGCACCAGGCCGCTCCAGGCGGGGTCCCAGCCGGGCAGGGGGACGGAGACGGAGTCGGCCGGGAGGGTGGCTGGAGCGGCGGGGATCCTCACCAGGCGATCTCCAGCATGGCGGTGTTGAGCCCGGAGCCGACGCCCATGCAGAGCACTTTGTCGCCGGCCGACAACTGGTCCACCTCCCGGGCCAGGGTGATGGGCAGGGACGCGGGCCCGACGTTGCCGAGCTCGGGGAAGGTGACGGGGAATCGAGCCGGGTCCAGGCCGGTCGCCTCGGTGATCGAGTCAGTGTGGAGCCGGGAGACCTGGTGCGTGACATAGCGGTCCATGTCCGCCCAGCCCCAGTCTGCGGGGACATCGTTCCAGGCGTCCATGACGAGCTCCAACCCGTCCTTCAGCAAGGCGGTGGAATCCGTGAACATGCCCTTGTGGTCGCCTACGCACAGGTCGTGGTGGTCCGTGCCGGCCCGGGTGATGCCGCGGACGATCCGGTGTCCCTCCGGGTGCTGATCGGTGCGCCCGATGACCGCTGCGGCCGCCCCCGAACCCAGGGTCAGCGAGGCGAACTGCTCCATGAAATTGTTGCGGTCCACGCCGTCCTGCTTCAAGTTCTCCAGGGTGGCCTGCTGGACCTTGACGGAGTCTTCACCGGCCACGACGACGGCGTAGTCGACCTGGCCGGAGTCGATCATGGAGGCCGCCAGGGTGATCCCGTTCACGAAGCCCAGGCACGCGTTGGTGATGTCGAAGTTAGTGGCGGAGGTGGGCAGGCCCATCTCGTGGTGGATGCGCACGGCCACGGAGGGTTCAAGGGTCTCGCGCGTGACGGAGGTGTTGACCATGAGCCCGATCTGGTCCGGGCGGACGCCGGCCCCGGCCATGGCCCGGCGGCCGGCTTCAGCGGCACCCTTCTGGAAGTGACCGGGGTGCTCCCAATTGCGGCGGGCGTTGACGCCCGCGACGCGCGGCAGCAGGCCCTTGGGGAGCCGCAGCCCCTTCAGGACATCAGCCAACTCCTCGTCGAGCTGCGCACTGGTCACGGTGACAGGGGCCAGTACTTCCGTCACGGAGAGGAGTGAAGCATTGGAGTGACGGAATGTCGCGTTGCCTTGCACTATGGGGCCTGGTCCGTTCGTGGGGGTCAAGGGGTTGGATAGTAGGGAGGCGGCGGTGTGGACGCCACCAACGCCCCAGCCTAGCGAACCCCGGCCGGTCGAAAGCCGGGAGTCGGCTGGGAGGCTCCTGAATGACGGCCCGGAAGTTCGGGGCGGGCCTCCACGGACGGCGATCCGGGGCGGCCGTGTCTACAGCAGCAGCACGAGCGGGAAGACGGCCAGGCACAACGCTGCCAGGACGACCGCGAGGCGCACAGCCACCGGCAGGGGGTCGGCGGGGGAGAGCAGGCGGTACAGGCGCAGGGTCAGGGGGACGGACCCGTCGCCCTGGACGTTCTCCGCCCGTGACGGGGCCGGTGCCGGCGAGGTCGGTGCCCCGGCCTCACCGGTGAGCACGATGGCGCGCACCAGGTCTCGGCGGTCGTGGACGGCCAGCGCGGCGTCGTCCGCCATCATCTCGGTGAGGCCGGCCACGGCCCGTTGGGCTATCGCGGTGGTGGGCAGCCAGGCCACGGCCCGGTGCCAGGCCTCGAAGGCCAGCCGGAGCAGGTCGTGCCGTTGGCGCAGGTGGGCCCGCTCATGGGCCACGACAGCGGCCACCTCCGGTTCGGACAATTGGTCCAGCAGGCCGCGGGAGAGCACGGTCAGGGAACCGGTCAGGCCGGGCAGGCAGTAGGCCAGGGGGACATCGTGGGGCAGTACCCGCGTGGGGGTCCCGGAGACGCCCTCTGCCAGGCGGCTGCGTTCCGAAGGCGGCGCAGCCAGGAGTTCGACCATCTGGCGGTGGCGGCGGCGGTTGGCCACGGTCCTCACGGCGGTGACGGCCAGGGTGAGCACGAGGTGGGCGAAGAGCATCAAGGCGAGGGTGGCGGCGGCGATGCGTGTGGGCAACCACGGGTCATGCGCCAGCAGCGGGATCCAGGAACCCTCGACGAGGGCCCGGATGAAGGCGGGGGCCGCCTCGACCACGGAGTCCCCGAAGGGGGTGAGCCCCCACAGGAGCGGGAAGCCGATCAGGGAGAGGCCGCCGGCGAGGGCGACGGACTGCCAGAGCGCCATGGCGGCGGCGGGAGCCCGGCGCACCCAGCGTGCGCGGCCGAGCAGGACCGGGACCGGCCAGGCCAGGATCAGGGCCAGCGCGGCGAGCAGCATGACGGACACGAGGGAAAGTCTAAGGGGCGAGATCCCCGGCCTTCAGTCGACGTGGGGTGGGCGTCAGGGCGTCAGGGCCACCCCAGGTCGACTCAAAGTCGGTACCGCGAGTCGAAATCGCGAGACGGATCAGGATTCCAGGAGCCGACGCACGGTAGCTGCCTCATCGGGACCGATGCCGCCGATGAAGCGGGCGAGGACGGCCTCGCGGTCCGGCACGGAGCCGAGTACCTCGTTGAGCAGTCCGACGGTGTGGTCCTCACGGGACGAGGCGGCGGCATAACGATGGGGCCGGCGCCCGCCGTCGCGGTGGACCAGGCCCTTCTTCTCCAGGCGTGACAGCACGGTGAGCACGGTCGTGACGGCGAGGTCCCCGGCCAGGGCGTCGCGCACGTCATTGGCCGTATGGGCTCCCGGCCGGTCCCACAGCAGGTCCATCACGGACCGTTCCAAATCTCCCAGTGCCACGGGTGCCTCCCTCAAAGCAATGATCTCCACCACAGGTGTCCATCCGGACTCGCCTTTATTCTACAGGACGTAGAACTTAGGGCTAGTCTGGTTTCTACAAGCTGTAGAAGTCGAGTGCCGGACGCCCCCTTCGCCCTGGTGAGGCGGCGTTCGGTCCGGACCGGTGCGGACCCATTCCGCATCGAGGGAAGGGTGTACCCATGGATCCCCTGGACATTGCCCGGTGGCAGTTCGGCATCACCACCGTGTATCACTTCATGATGGTCCCGCTGACCATCGGACTGGGCCTGGTGGTGGCCACCCTGCAGACCATGTGGCACCGCACCGGCCAGGAGCACTACCTGCGGATGACGAAGTTCTGGGGGAAGCTCTTCCTCATCAACTTCATCATGGGCGTGGCCACCGGACTGGTGCAGGAGTTCCAGTTCGGGATGGCCTGGTCCGAGTACTCCCGCTTCGTCGGGGATGTGTTCGGGGCTCCGTTGGCGCTGGAGGCGCTCATGGCGTTCTTCCTGGAGTCTGTGTTCCTCGGTCTCTGGATCTTCGGCTGGCAGCGGTTGCCGAAGCGGGTGCACCTGGCCTCGATCTGGTGCGCCGTCATCGGCACCGTGTTCTCGGCCTACTTCATCCTGGCCGCCAATGCGTGGATGCAGCATCCGGTCGGAGTCGAGATGGTGGACGGCCGCCCCGTGATGAACGACATCTGGGCTGTGCTGACCAACAACACCCTGCTCGTGCACTTCCCGCACACCCTGGCCGGGGCCCTCTCAGTGGCCGGAGGCTTCCTGCTCGGCATCGCGTGGTTCCACCTGTGGAAGCGGCGCCGGGACGGCATCGACGCCGTGGCCGCCGACGGCACCGTACTGGTGGCCACCACCGGCTCCAAGGGCCGGGACGAGACCGACTACCGGGTCTGGTACTCCTCCTTGCGGTGGGGTGCCTGGATCGCGCTTGTGGCCTTCCTCGGCACCGCCTTCAGCGGCCACGCCCAAGCGCAGCTGATGATCCAGCAGCAGCCGCTGAAGATGGCGGCCGCGGAGGCGGCCTGCCATGACGGGACGGCGTTCTCCGTGCTCTCCGTGGCCGATCTGCGCAGTGACGGTGCCACCGACTGCGACGACGTCGTGGGCGTCTTCGAGGTCCCCGGGCTGCTGTCCTTCCTGGCCCACAACGACTTCACCACCGACGTTCCCGGGGTGAACACCCTCATCCCGCAGTACCAGGCTGACTACGGCACCCACCTGCCGGACGATCCGATGTACGGCGAACGAGCCGGCCAGGAGATCGACTACCTGCCGGTTATGGAGGTCACCTACTGGGGCTTCCGCATCATGATCACCTTCGGTGGGCTCGCGGCCCTGGCGGCGGCGATCGCGCTCTGGCTGACGCGGAAGGGCACGGTGCCGGCGTCCAAGCCGCTGATGCGGCTGGCAGTGGCCGGCATCCTGGCGCCCTTCGGCGCCAATGCGGCCGGGTGGATCTTCACCGAGATGGGACGTCAGCCGTTCGTGGTGGCCCCGAACCCCGATCCGACCGGTATCGACCAGGTCTGGATGTACACGGCCGCGGCCGTGTCCCCAGGGGTCAGCGCGGCGGAGCTGTTGTTCTCGCTCATCCTTCTCACCACCATCTACGCGGTGCTCCTGGTGGTGGAGGTCGTCCTGCTCACCCGCTACGTCAAGGGCGGGGTGCCGGCCGGCATGCCCGAACTCACCCAGGACGAGCACGATGACGACGCCGACGGCGCGGGAGGGGGCGGCACCGTTGACTCCGATGTCCTCGCCTTCGCGTACTGACCGTGCCCCTGCGGTCCCCGCGACAGTTCCGGCAGCTGCGGCAGCCGCGGAAGCTCCGACCGTTCAGATCCCCGAGATCCCCGAGACTCCCGAGAGGTAGACCGTCATGGAATCGATCGAGTTCCTTCCCACCTTCTGGTTCATCCTGGTCGCCGTGCTCTGGGTGGGCTACCTCATCCTCGACGGCTTCGACCTCGGCGTCGGCATGCTGATGAGGGGCTGGGCCCGCAACGAGAGCCAGCGCCGCGTCATCCTCAACACCATCGGCCCCGTCTGGGACGGCAATGAGGTCTGGCTGGTCACCGCGGCGGGTGCCATGTTCGCCGCCTTCCCGCTCTGGTACGCCGCCCTGTTCGCCGGCCTCTACATCCCGCTGACGATCACCCTGCTGGCACTGATCCTCCGGGCCGTCTCCATCGAGTACCGCGGCAAGGCCCTGACCGCCCGGACCCGTGACCGGTGGGACCGGTGCATGGCCGGCGGCTCGGCCGTGGCGGCCTTCAGCATCGGTCTGATGCTGGCCGTGTCCACCACGGGCCTGCCGCTGAACGCCAACGGGGACCGCATGGGCGGGCCGTTCGCCTGGCTGTCCTGGGAGGGGGTGCTCGGTGGCCTGGCCGTCGTCGGGTTCTCGCTGGCCATGGGCTGGGCCTATCTCGGCCTGAAGACCGACGGCGCCCCGCGGGAGGCGGCGCACCGTCACCTCACCCGTTGGCTGCCCCTCTACCTGCTGCCGATGGGGGCGTGGGGCGTCGTGGTGGTCTCACGCCAGAACAGCCTCATCCCGTGGGTCCTGCTGGCCCTGGCCCTGGCCAGCGCCCTGGGAGCCCTGATGGCGGCGGGGCTCCGCCGCGAGGGCTGGACCTTCATCGCCCTGGGCGCCTCCCTGCTGGCCGGCGCCGCGGGCATCTTCCTGGCGGTGTTCCCCGTGGTGCTGCCCTCCACCATCGATCCGGCTTTCAGTCTGACAGCCATGAACTCCTCCTCCTCGGAGTACACGCTGACCTTCATGGCCTGGGTCGCCGTGATCATGGTGCCGATCATCCTGGCCTACTCGGCCTTCGTGTACTGGGTCTTCCGGCAGCGGTTGCACGAGACGCACATCCCGGAGTCGCACGTGGTGACACCGGTGTGAGACCCGAACTGCCCACCTCCCGGACCGGCCGGGCGGCCCTGGCACTGCTGGCCCTGCTCGCCGGCGTCAAGGCCGCCGGCTGGATCCTGCTCGCCACTGCCCTGGCCCGGGGCATCACCTGGCTGGCCGAGCGCCTGCCCGCGCCGGAGAGCAGCGACCTCCTCGGCCTGCTCTTCGCACCGGACCCGGCGTCCTACGACCCGCTCGCCCACGGGCTGCTCTCGGATGCAGCCGGCGCAACCCTCGCCCAGGTCATGACCCTTGGCCTGGCCGGTGTCCTCGCCCGGGCCGCCGCCACGTGGGGACAACAGGTCTTCTCCCGGCGCGCAGCCCTGGGCGCCAAGGAGGAGCTGCGCCACCGGACGGTCGCCCACCGCCTGGTGTCCGCCGGGGCCGGGGCGGACCGGGCAGGGGGGGACTCCGTGCTCGCGTCCTCCGGCCTGGACGGGCTCGACAAGTACTTCACCCAGTACTTGCCCGCACTGCTGACCGCCGCGGTCATGCCGTTCGTGCTCGGGGTGTGGATCCTCACCCACGACTGGGTCTCGGCCCTGGTGCTGGTGTTGACGATCCCGCTCATCCCCGTGTTCATGGTCCTGATCGGGCGGCACACCGAGGACCGTGTCCAGCAGGCCGCAGAGGGACTTGACCGGCTGTCCCACCACGTGCTGGAACTGGCGCGGGGACTGCCCGTCCTGGTCGGACTGCGCCGGGCCGGCACGCAGCGTCAGGCGCTGGCGGGGGTCTCGGACCGCTACCGGGACACCACCATGACCACCCTGAAGACGGCCTTCATGTCCGGCTTCGCCCTCGAGCTGATCAGCACCCTGTCCGTGGCCGTGGTCGCCGTCTTCATCGGCGTGCGGCTCGTCTACGGGGAGCTCGGCCTCTACACCGGGCTGCTCGTGCTCACCCTTGCCCCCGAGGTCTACCTGCCGTTCCGGGACATCGGCGCCGCCCACCACGCCTCCGAGGATGGGGTGGAGGCCCTTCGCCGCGCCCGCGCCGACCTCGATCGTCCCGTCCCGGCCTCGCTCTCGGGCGTCCTCGGCACGGACGTCGTGCCGGCCGGAGAGCCGGTCGTAGAACCGGCCACCAGTCAGGGCGCGGGCCCGGCCACAGAGCCGTCGGCCCACGCGGGCGACGACCGGCTGGTACTCCGCAGCCTGCGCATCGCCTACCGGGACCCCGACGGCGGGACATTCCCGGCCGTCGTCGGGCATCTGGACCTCGACCTGGCCCCCGGTGAACTGACCGTCCTCGGCGGACCCAGCGGGACGGGCAAGACGACGGCCCTGTCCGCCCTCGCCGGAGTGCTGCGGGGCGGTGGGGCCGAGTTCAGCGGCACGGCCGCGGGGCTGGGCGGCCGGCGCGTGGCCTGGCTCGGCCAGCACCCTGCGTTCAGCGAACCGACGGCCGGCGCAGAGCTGGAGTTGTACGCCGCGGCGTCCGCTGGTCCGGACGGCGCCTCGGGCCGGGGCGGCGACGCAGGCCTTCTGGTGGCCGAGGCGCTGGCCGCCTGCGGCCTCGACGGCTTCGCACCCCGCCACCCGGACGAGCTCAGCCCCGGGGAACGACGGAGGCTCGGCCTGGCCCGCGTGCTGGTCCGCCTGATGGCGGATCCGGCAGCGGACCCCGCCGCCTGGCTGATCGTCCTGGATGAGCCGACGGCCCACCTCGACACCGGGAACGCCCAGCGGATCCGCGCCGTCCTGGCCGCACTACGATCCGGGCACCTCCCGGACGGCCGTGCCGTGGAGGCCATCCTGCTGGTGGCTTCGCATGACCGAGACCTGCAGGCGCTCGCGGACAAGGTCATCGGGACGCCGACGGGGGGACCACAGAGGCCCCCGGCTTCGCCGGAGCCGCAGCTGCAGCCGCATCAGCAGCAGCCGCCACGGGTCGTGGCCTCGTGCGCGACGCCGACTGCAGACGACGGCGGCGCTTCCACCATCACCGCCGTAGTTCCTGAGACGCCGGTCGCGGCCAACGCCGGCCCCCGGGGCGACGTCCGAACCTGGCAACGCTGGCGACGCTGGAGCGGCTGGCTCCGGCTCCTGCCGCTCACGGAGCGGACGTTCATCTCCGGCGTGGCCTGGGCGACGGCAGCCACGCTGGCCGCGGCGCTGCTGTCCGCCCTCTCCGGGTGGCTGATCGTGCAGGCGGCCTATCAGCCTCCCGTGCTCCACCTGCTCTCGGTGATCGTGTTGGTGCGGTTCTTCGGCATCGGCCGAGCCCTGTTCCGCTACCTCGAACGGCTGGACACCCATGACGCGGTGCTCGCCTGGGCGAACCGGATCCGGCTGCGGCTGTGGGACGCGCTCGGCACGCAGGCGGCCCAGTGGGGCCGGCTGACCCGTTCCGGCGGGGCGCTGTCCGTGCTGGTGGCGGACGTGGACGAGCTGCGCGATGCGATGCCGCGCGTGATCGTCCCGGTTCCGGCCGCCATCATCAGTTGGCTGATCACCGTCCTCATTGTGGTCCTGATGGCACCGGCGGCCTGGTGGCCTGCGGTGGTCGCCGGGCTGGCCGGCCTGGTACTGGTGCCGCTCGTGGTGGGGCTGGCCGATCGGCAGACCACCCGCGCCCTGACGGACCACCGGACCGGACTGCTGCAGCGCACCACCACCCTGTTCGCGGCGGCTCCGGACCTGGCTGGCAACGGCGCGGCGGCACTCGCAGCGGACCGATTCGGGGCCGACGACCGCGCCGCGGACCGTCCCCTGAAGCGCAATGCGGCGGCCGCCGGACTCGGGCAGGCCCTCGCTTCCCTGCTCTCCGGCTGGGCGGCGGTGCAGACCCTGGTGCTGTGCGTCCAGAACGGCGTGACCGCACCCGTCACCGCCATGGTCGTGTTCCTGCTGCTGGCCCTGGCCGAGCCCCTGGGCCTGTACAGCACCGCCTGCCAGGAGGCGGCGATCCTGTCCCGGCAGCTGGCCAAGACCGCACCTCTGCTCACAGCGGGAAACGACTCGGGCACCGCCCCGGGGAGTGTCACCACACCCGACGCCGGGTCCGTCACCGACCTCGGGGCCGACCCAGTGGCCGATCCCATTGCCGTCACCGGGATCGTGCTCTCGGCAGCCGCCGTGCGATACCCCGGGGCGGGGGCGGACGTGTTCCAGAACCTGGACCTGGCGGTCCGCCGTGGTCAACTCGCGGTCGTCACCGGACCCTCGGGGTCCGGAAAGTCGACCCTGCTGGCGGTCCTGCTCGGCTTCCTGCGGCCCCGGCGGGGCCGGTACGCCCTGGAGACCGCCGGTGGACCGGTGAGCTCGCCAGACGCCGTCCTGAGTGCCGTGGCCTGGTGTCCGCAGGACGCGTACCTGTTCGATTCCACGCTGCGCTCCAACCTGAATCTGGCCCGAAATCCGGAGGATCGTCCCTCGGACGGTGAGCTCATCTCAGTCCTGGAACTCGTGGGCCTGGGGGACTGGCTGGGCGCCACCCCGAGCGGCCTGGACACGAGGGTCGGGCCCTCCGGACACTTCCTTTCCGGTGGCCAGCGCCAGCGGGTGGCCGTCGCACGGGCCTTGATGGCCCGTGCCGACGTCGTGCTCCTGGACGAACCGACAGCCCATCTGGGGGCCGACGAGGCGGCCGACCTGGTGGCGGACGTGCGCGCGGCCCTGGCGGACCGCACGGCGGTGATGGTGACCCATGACCGCCGGTTTGCCGGCTCCGGTCAGGTGCACCTGGAGTTGGACGGAGCCGGAGTGGTCAGTCCCCGGTGATCACCGCATCGGAGCCGGCCGCGAAGGGATCGATGTCCGTCGGAGCCTCGGCCAGGCCGCCGCGGCCCTCGGTCTCGCCGAAGAGGGTCTCTTCGAACAGGGATGGTTCCGCGGTGTCCGCCGGAGAGCCGCTTCCGGGCTGAGCAGCGGCGGTCGCTTCGCCGGCAGCGGCACCAGGCACGGAGGCCGGGGCGGAGGCGACCGGAGAGGCTCCGGCACCGAGAGCCTCGATGAGCTGGTCCATGGCCAGTCCGGAGCCGTCTCGGGGGCCGAACTCGGCTGGCAGCGCACGGGCCACACCCTGGGCGGAGGCCCCGAGTACGGGCTCGGCCCCGGCCCACGCCAGGGACAGCAGTGTCTCGCCCTTGAGCAACCGGTGGGCGCGGACGCCGCCGGTGGCGCGGCCCTTCGCCGGGAACTCGTCCAGCGGGGTTCTCTTCACGGATCCCGGAACGGTGCCGGGCAACGTGTCCTCACCCGTCGCCACCGTCACGACGACGGCCCGGTGGCCCTCCTGCGCATCCTCGCCGACGGTGTCGGCCGGGACGGCGGAGAAGTCGATCACGGCATCGTCCGCAGCCACCTTGATGCCGGCCATGCCCCCGGCGGTACGGCCCTGCGGCCGCACCATCGATGCGGCATAGCGCAGCAGCTGGCCCTTGCGAGTGATGAAGACCAGCTGGTCCTCATCGCGGGCGGTGCCGGCACCGACGACCACGTCGTTTCCCTTGAGTGCGATGGCGTCGAAGTCGTCGCGGTTCAGCGGCCACTCGGGGTTGACGCGCTTGACGATGCCGTTCTGGGTGCCCAGGGCCAGCACGGTGTTCAGGGGAACCAGGGCCACGAGCGATTCGCCGCGCTGCAGGGTGAGGAAGTCCTTCACCTTCACCCCTGCGGTGAGGTTCGGCGTGGGGGAGGGCTCCGTCAGGGCCGGGATGTCCACGACCTGCACGCGCTGGATGCGCCCGGAGGAGGTGAGGGCGCCGATCTCGCCGCGCGCCGTCGCCGGGACCACTGAGCGGTACGCATCATGGCGCTGGCGGCGCCCGCCCGTGGCCAACGGGGTGTCGTCGGCGGTACGGGCCAACTGGCCGGCCGTGCTGAGCACCACCCAGCAGGGGGTGTCCGGGACCATGAGCCCGCCACCGGTTAAGTCGGCCCGGGCGGACGCGCCGGCACCGGCCGCAGGGCTGGCCCCGGCAGTGGCGCTGACGGGAGCGAGGTTCTCGGATTCCAGCAGCACCGTGCGGCGGTCGTCGCCGTGCTCCTCGGCCACGTCTGCCAGTTCATCGGAGACGAGGTCGCGCAGTTTCTGCTCCGAGGCGAGGATGGCCTCGAGCTCGGCGATCGCCGTCCGCAGTTCGTCCTGCTCGGCCTCGAGGTCGAGCCGGGAGTACTTCGTCAGCTGGCGCAGGCGCAGCTCGAGGATGTGGTTGGCCTGGATCTCGGTCAGGTCGAAGACGCCCATCAGCCGGGACCGGGCCGCCGCCGTGTCATCCGAGGTGCGAATGATCTGGATGACCTCGTCGATGTCCACCAGGGCCAGCAGCAGACCCTCCACCAGGTGAAGGCGATCCTGCTTGCGTCCCAGGCGGTAGGCGCTGCGCCGGCGGACCACGTCGATCCGGTGGTCCACGTACACCCGCAGCAACTCCTGCAGGCCGAGGGTGCGCGGCTGGCCGTCCACGAGCGCCACGTTGTTGATGCCGAAGGACTCCTCCAGCGGAGTCGTCTTGTACAGCTGGGCCAGGACGCCCTGCGGATTGAAACCGCTCTTGAGCTCGATGACGAGCTTGAGGCCGTTCTTGCGGTCTGTCAGGTCCAGGACGTCCGCGATGCCCGTGAGCTTCTTCGCATTGACGGCGTCCTTGATCTTCTCGATCACCTTCTCCGGGCCGACGCCGTAGGGCAGCTCGGTGACCACCAGTCCCGTCTTGCGGGCGGTCACCTGCTCGACGGCGACCTTGGCGCGCATTTTGAAGGATCCGCGCCCGGACGCGTAGGCGTCCCGGACACCGTCCAGGCCGACGATGCGGCCGCCCGAGGGCAGATCGGGCCCGGGGACGTGCTCCATGAGGTCCGCCAGGGTCGCCTCCGGGTGGGCGAGCAGGTGGCGGGCCGCGGCGATCACCTCGCGCAGGTTGTGCGGGGCCATGTTGGTGGCCATGCCGACCGCGATACCGGATGCACCATTGACGAGCAGGTTGGGGAACGCGGCGGGCAGCACGGCGGGCTGCAGGAACTGGTTGTCATAGTTCGGCACGAAGTCCACCACGTCCTCGTCCAGCGAGGTCGTCATGGCCAGGGCGGCCGGGGCGAGCCGGGCCTCGGTGTAGCGCGGGGCGGCGGGGCCGTCGTCGAGGGAGCCGAAGTTGCCGTGCCCGTCTACCAGCGGCAGGCGCTGGGAGAACGGCTGGGCCAGGCGCACCATGGCGTCATAGATCGCCGTGTCACCGTGCGGGTGCAGTTTGCCCATGACCTCGCCGACCACGCGGGCGGACTTCACATGGCCTTTGTCCGGGCGCAGCCCCATCTGGCTCATCATGTACAGGATCCGCCGCTGCACCGGCTTCATGCCGTCACGGGCGTCCGGCAGGGCACGGGAGTAGATCACCGAATACGCGTACTCGAGGAACGAGGTCTCCATCTCCGAGGAGACGTCGATGTCCACGATGTTCTCCTGCTCCAGCGGGATCGCCTGGGCGGCCGGGGCGGAATTCTTCTTGGGGGTACGGGCCATGGGGTGCTCTGAAGTCCTTGTCGATCGCCGGTCGGTCGCGGCCCTGCCGCGGGAACGCGCCAGCGCGAGGGGCGGGAATTGTCTACTGTGATCCTATGGGTGAGAAGCCGAAAACCCCCGAATATCCGGCCTACTGGGAAGCCGATGTCGTCTTGCGGGACGGCACCACGGCACATCTGCGCCCGGTGCGGCCCGAGGACGCCTCGGGGCTGGCCCGGATGCACGAGGGGCAGTCCCAGAGCTCCATCTACCTGCGATTCTTCACCTTCAAGTCCTCCCTGTCCCGCAAGGAACTGGAGCGCTTCACCCACGTGGACTACCGGGACCGGGTTGCGTTCGTGGTGTTGCGGGGCGAGGAGATCCTGGGCGTCGGCCGCTACGACCGGCTGGATGACCCCCTCGAGGCCGAGGTCGCCTTCAACATCTCGGATGCCTCCCAGGGCAAGGGCATCGGCTCGATCCTGATGGAGCACCTGGCCGTGGCTGCCCGCGAGAACGGTATCCGCCGGTTCACCGCGGAGGTTCTGCCGGAGAACCGCAAGATGCTCTCCGTCTTCCAGGACACCGGGTTCGAGGTCTCCCGGCACTTCGACGACGGTGTGGTCGCCGTCGCCTTCTCGATCGACCCCACCGCCAAGTCGCGCGCCGTCATGGAATCCCGTGAACACCGCGCCGAGGCCCGGTCCGTGGCGGAGCTGCTCGCGCCCGAGGCCGTGGCCGTGATCGGCGCCAGCCGCCAGTGGGGATCCGTGGGCTTCGCCCTGCTGCAGAACATCATCGAGGGCGGGTACACGGGGCCGGTCTACGGCATCAACCCCGAGGCGCTGGAGGTGGCCGGGATGATCTCCCGCGCCTCCCTGGCGGAGGTCCCCGGCCCCGTGGACCTCGCCGTCATCGCCGTCCCGGAGGCCGAGGTCCCCGCCGTGGTGCAGGACTGCGCCCGCCACGGTGTCAAGGGCCTGCTCGTGGTCACCACCGGATACGCCGACGCCGGCCGGGAGGGCCTGGTGCGCCAGCGCGCCCTCGTCCGCCAGGCCCGGGCCAACGGCATGCGCGTGATCGGTCCGGCCTCCGCAGGCCTGATCAACACCGCGCCCGAGGTCTCCCTGAACGCGTCCGTGTCCCCGTTCCTGCCCGTGCGCGGACCCGTGGGGCTGTTCTCCCAGTCCGCGGTCATCGGCGTGACCCTCTTCGCCGCGGCCCACCGCCGGGGCATCGGGCTTTCCTCGATGCTCTCCGCGGGCAACCGCGCTGACGTCTCCGGCAACGACGCCATGCAGTATTTCGAGGACGATCCGGCCACCGGTGCCGTGGGCGTCTACCTCGAGTCCTTCGGCAATCCCCGCAAGTTCTCCCGCATCGCCCGGCGCCTGTCCCGGTCCAAGCCGGTGGTGGTGGCGCGCTCCGATGTCATGGGCCGGCGCCTGCCCCCCGGTCACGGGACGCGCACCACGCAGGCGCCCACCGGAGCCGTTGACTCCATGCTGGAGCAGACCGGCGTCATCCAGGTCGAGAACCATGACGATCTGATGGACCTGATGCAGACTGTGGCCAGTCAGCCGCTGCCGACGGGTCCCCGCGTGGGCGTGGTCGGCAATTCCCTGGCCCTGAACCGGGTGGCGATGGACTACGTGGAACACCACGGGCTGACCGTGGCGAGCACGGTCCACGTCCCCAACCTGGATGCCGCACATGTGGTGGACGAGGCAGTGCGAGCGGTGGGCCGCGCCGTGTCAGAGGCCATTGCCACCGGCGAGGTGGATGCCCTCCTGGTCGTCACCCAGGCGGGCATGCAGCAGGAGGTGGGCGACGCCGACCGGCTGGCCGCCGCGGTTGAGGAGGCCTCGCGCGGAACGTCTGTCACGGTCCTGGCCTCGCTCACCGGTGTCCTGGACCTCACCTACCGATCAGCCAGTCTGCGCGGCTCCGGCCCGTCCACCGAGGACGGGCTGCAGCGCGGAGTCCCGGTCTTCTCCTCGCCCGAGCAGGCCGCCCACGCCCTGTCACGCCTCGTCTGGTACAGCGCCTGGCGGGAGGCAGAGGCCGGGGTTCCTGTGGAGCCCGAGGGAGTCGACCGCAACCGTGCGGAGGAACTCATCGAAGGCTGGGCCTCGCGTGCCCATGGCACCGATCTGGTCCGCCTCACGGCGGAGGAGGCCGGAGAACTGCTCGGGTGCTACGGCATCCCGGTCCTGCCGGCGGCCCGCTTCACCACTGAGGACGAGGCAGTCCGGGCGGCCGACGATCTGGGCTGGCCCGTTGCGGTCAAAGCCGTGGACTCCTACCTGCGGCACCGGCTGGACCTCGGCGGGGTGCGGCTCAACATCGTGGACGCGGAATCACTACGGCGCAACGTGGCCCAGATGCGCCAGGTCCTGGAGCCCTTCGGCAGCCCCGGCCTCGAGGTGCAGTCGATGGCCCCCTCCGGGCAGGCGTGCACCATCACCGCCCTCGAGGACCCGCTCCTGGGGCCGGTGGTCTCCTTCGGCATCGCCGGGGACGCCGTGGACCTGCTGGACGACTGGGTCCACCGGGTGCCACCGCTCACCAACCAGGATCTGGACCGGATGATCCGCGCGCCACGGGCCGCCGCCAAGCTCTTCGGCTATGGGGGGCTGCCCGCCGTGGACACGGAGGCCCTGCAGGACCTGCTGGCCCGGGTGGCCGCCCTGAAGGACGATCACCCACAGGTGGCCCGGATTCGGTTCAACCCGGTACTGGCCTCGGCCCGGGGCGTCACGGTCCTCTCCGCGGACATCGACGTGGCCAACGCCGCCCAGCGGACCGACTCCGCACGCCGAGCCATGCGGGATTGACCCGCTGGCCCTGCCGATAGCATGGACACCATGACTCCACTGCGCAGGAACCCGGGACCGGGCCAGCAACCCTCCGGGCATCACTCCTCGGGGAACTCCAACACCGGGTCCGGAGCCGACTCGAATGCTCCGCAGCACCGGCCCGCACCGCCGGCCGAGAGGTCGGGGGCCTCGATGCCCAGCCTCGGGGCGGACATCGAGCGCGCCGGATTCTACCCGGAGCTCGTGGCGGACGTCCTGGACTCCGTCCTGGACTCCGTCCTGGACGGACGGGAGGTCTCGAGCCATCTGGTCCACGTGGACACACACTTCGACTATGACGAGATCCACCGCCACATCACCGTGCTGGCGCTCGCAGGGGACATCGTGGCGGCCCTGCACCTGGACGACCACGCGATGGACGACGCGGGCCAGCAGATCATGGCCCAGGTCTCCACCGAGGTGATCTCCGTGCGCCAAATCGACTCCGTGGTGGCCACCACCATGCACCCCCAGCCGCAGAACTTCCGCCGCGGCGACCCCATCGCCGAGGTCACCCTGTCCGTGACCTGGGCCGGCGGCCAGCGAATCGACCTGGCACCAGCCGCCTGCGGCGACCCCGAGTGCGAGGCCGACCACGGGTACACCGGCACCTCCACGCGCGAGGACCTCGTGCTGCGGGTCGCCGCGGAGGCCGAAGGTCAGCAGGCCGTCGACCAGGCACTGGCGTTCTATGGAGAACTGCGCCGGGCGACCACGGACGACTCCGGGGCCCGGGCCGGCTGGTGACGTCAGCACCACCGCTGCCCGCAGGTCCTCCCTTTGCCGGCAGATCCCTCTCCGGGGTCCTCACCTCCGCCGCGGCGGCCCTCGGCGCCGACGGCTTCACCAACTCTCTGCAGCTGCCGCGGACCCGGCGCGCCGTCGTCGTCATGGTGGACGGTCTCGGCAAGGCGCTGCTGAAGCGGTACGCCGGCCACGCCCCCTTCCTCCGGTCAGTCCTGGAGCGGGATGCCGCCACCCTGCAGGTCGCCTTCCCCACGACGACGGCCGCCTCCCTCTCGAGCCTCGGCACAGGTCTGGAGCCGGGCCTTCACGGCCTGGTCGGCTACGACGTCCTCGACCCGGAGCGGGACACGGTCATCAACCAGCTCGGCGGCTGGGACCCGCTGACCGATCCTCGCACCTGGCAGCCGCATCCCACGGTGTTCGAGCGCCTTGCCGCCACGCGGCCGGTGTCAGCCGGCGGCACCGGTGACATCGGCCGGAGGACCTCGGCCTTCGACGATCCCGGCGTGGATGCCGTGACCGTCTCCCTGCCGGCGTTCGAGGGCTCGGCTCTGACGGAGGCGTCCCTGCGGGGCTCACGGTTCGTCGGCGCGAAGACCCTGCAGGCCCGCTTCCAGAAGGCCAAGGAGGAACTGCACGCGGCCACCGGCCCGGTGCTCCTGTACCTCTACCTCAACGAACTGGACAAGGCCGGTCACCAGCACGGAACGGGTTCCGAGCAGTGGCTCTACGCCCTCGAGGAGATCGACGCCGCCGCCCGTCGCCTCAGCGCCGCCGTGCCGCGGGACACGCTGCTCATGCTCACGGGAGACCATGGAATGGTGGACGTGCCCGAGGCCGGCAGGATCGACTACGCCGACCTGCCGGCCCTGGTGGACGGTGTCCGGCACACGGCGGGGGAGCCCCGCTTCGTCCAGGTGCATTTCGAGGCGGACGCCTCGGAGACCGTGCGCGAGTCGACGGTGACAGCGTGGCAGGACGCCTTCGCCGACCAGGCGTGGATCCTGACACGAGAGGAAGCCGTCCGGGCCGGGTGGTTCGGGGCGGTGGACACGCGGGTGGCACCGCGCATCGGCGACCTCCTGGTGGCCGCCCACGGGCCGGTCGCCCTGTATGACGGCCGGAGGGTGGCGCCGGCGGCCTTCGAGATGGTCGGCCATCACGGTGCACCGACGCGGGCGGAACGGGAGGTGCCGCTCCTGATGATGCACCGCCCCCGGCGCTGACCACGGGGCTACGGCAGGGGAGTGGTCAGTCGCCCTTGCGGCCGAAGACGATCTCGTCCCAGCTGGGCACCGAGGGACGTTTCGACTTGGTCCCCGCATTCCGGGTCCCGTGCTTGCGCACTGGCGCCCGGCCCTTGTCCCCGGCGGCCGTGGCGGGTCCGTCCTCATCGTTCCGGGGCCGCGGCGACCCGTCGGCACTGAAGTCCAGGGCAGTCTGGTCCGGATGTACCTCGGGGACGTCGGGCTCTTCACCTGTCCGGTGACCGCCGATGGCCGTATCGGCGGGCCTGCCGTCCTCGCTGGCTCCGCCGTCCGCGTCATCGTCGCTGCCGCCGAGTCCACCGTCGATGGTGTCGTCGGCATCGTCCTCCGCGATCGCCCAGGCGTCGTGGTCAGCGCTGCCAGCCGGTGCCGTGCGGCCGAACCGACGATCCCAGCGACTGTTGCTGGTCTCTGTCTCGTGCGCGGTGTCCCCTCCCGCGTCCTCAGCAGTGCCGCCGTCGTCGTCAGCCTCGTCTTCCGGGCCAAAGGGGACGGAAGCCACGGTCAGTCGGGGCCGAGGGGCTCCTGCGGAGGACTGCTCGTCACGGGTGAGCATGAGGGCCAGCTCGTCGTCGCCGTCCTCGTCCACGCCGAGGCGTTGACCGCGGCGCGCCCGCAGCACGTCCAGCAACTCGTCCTGCGAATCGTGGTCAACCGCCGGACGGGCCACGGCGGACGTTGTGGAGGTGGGCGGCGCAGGGGTCTCGTCCTCTTCCACGTTGAACGGCCGGTCGCCCACGGCGGAGAGCCGGCGGCCCCCGAACAGCCCGTCCAGAGGGTCCAGTTCGGACAGGACCTGGGCCCAGCGGTTCTGGTTGTCGAGGTGCTGGCTGGATTGGCGATAGGTCCACAGGGCGGGCGACTGGTCTCCGATCGCGGAAGCAGACCCGTCGTGTCCGTCCGTGGAGAAGTGGAGACTGATGGTCCAGGAGCCCTCGGGGTTACGCCAGGCGTCCCACTGGGCAGTGGCCGGATCCATGCCGAGGGACGTCAGACGGTGGCGGACCATGTCACCCAGGAGGGCGGGCTCCTCTCCGAAGGTGCTGCGGTACAGGTCGTGTCCGGTCTGCGGTGCCGCGACCTCGACCTGGCGGGCCAGGTGGGCGATCCAGTCACGTTCGGCCAGGACCGGGCCCTCGTACTTCCGGACCCGTTCAAGGTCCACGCCGGACTCGGCGGAGACCTCTTCGGCGGTGGCACCGGCGCGGATGCGGGCTTGGATGTCACGGGGCGTCATCACGCCGGCTGCAGCATCGGCGGCGCGGGCGGAGGGCCGGCCGATGGGGCGGGTCGCTGCGGATCGCAGGGCCTCGGTCACCGGCAGGGAGAACTCCTCGCCGGCCTCGTTGCTCAACAGCAGGTGTCCGCCATCCTCCTGGACACCAACGAGACGGAGTTCCTGCATGTTTGTCCTCCACGGTCGGTCTACCCACATTCTCCCACCGACTTTGCCACGATTCGCCGGGGCATGCACCACGCCGGTCCGGTGTGGCGCGGATCCGTGGAAAGCAGCCGGTGCGTGTCCGCTCTCAGCGATTTGGTTTTTCCGCAGACGTGGGGAACAATCTCCACGACGCGCAGACTGAAGCCAAGGCCCTGAGGGCCTTTTGCCCCCGGTTTCTCGCGGCCGGTTTCCCCAGCCATCCCCGGGGGATCCGGTGACCTTGTCGCAACATCCCACCCACGGTCGGTCATCGCCGGCCACAGCAGCGGAGCGTGAATACACCCCTTATGGCCACCGATTACGACGCGCCACGCAAGAACGAAGATGAGCTGAACGAGAGTTCCATCGAGGAACTGAAGAACCGCCGCACGGATACGCAGTCCGCTGTGGTGGACGAGGATGAGGCTGAGGCCGCGGAAGGCTTCGAGCTGCCCGGAGCCGACCTCTCCGGCGAAGAACTGATGGTCCGGGTGCTTCCCGCCCAGGCCGACGAGTTCACCTGCGCCTCCTGTTTCCTCGTGCGCCACCGCTCCCAGGTCGCCAAAGAGAAGGACGGCCTGCTGTTCTGCAAGGACTGCGAGGGCTGAGTCAGAGGCTCTCCCAGGGGCTGTGTTCCAGCCGGACACCACACAGGCCGGCCAGGTTCTCCTGGCCGGCCTGTGGTGTTCTCGGTTCCAATCGGTTCAGTCGGATTCGACCTCGCGGGCCATGGCGCCGCCCAGGACCTCGACGAGTTGCTCCGGGTTCCTCGTGCTGGTCAGCCAGTACGGGGTCCGGTCCCGCTGGTCCTCGATCTGGATGCGGACCACTGGGTCAATCCAGCCGCGGATGCACATGAAGGCCAGGCCGTGCAGGGCCGGGCCTCGCTGGTGGGTCGCATCGTCTCCGCGGTACCCGGTCACAGCGCCGACGTGGCGGCGCTCGATTCTGGCCCGGCCGACCTGCAGTGACCGTTCCGTGACCTGGATCCTGGGTGTGGAGAGTGTCAGCAGGATCGCGATGATCGCGAAGACCACCACGGCGGCTCCCAGGCCGATCTCCAGTCCGATCGGTACGAAGACCAGAATGGACAGGCCTGAGATCATCAGGGCCATCAACCAGATCCACAGGGACGGACTCAGTCTCTCGTGGTAGAGGACCCGGTCGGGCGCCTCCGGGGTGGGTGGAAGACCGGGCTGTTCCGCAGGGACCGAGGAGGATTCGTGCATGCCTTCTAGAATCCCACGTTTCGCGTGGCAAGGTGAATCGGCGTCGTTGATCCGCAACCGGGTGGACCGGGGTTCTCCGGTACAGTGGCCGCGTGAATCAGCCAGCAGAGTCCCTCGATATGCCTTCCGTTGACGGTGCCGTGGAGCGGCCCACGATCGCCCTGACCATGCTCGACGACGGCATCGAGCCCCCGGCGTACGCTCTTCCGGGTGACGCCGGTGCGGACCTGCGGACCACCGAGGACGTGGTGCTGGAACCGGGCGCACGCGCCCTGGTGCCGACCGGCGTCGCACTGGCGCTGCCCGTGGGCTTTGTGGGCCTCGTGCACCCGCGGTCCGGACTGGCCGTGCGCCAGGGGCTCAGCCTCGTCAACGCGCCCGGGACCATCGACGCCGGGTACCGGGGTGAGATCAAGGTGCCGCTGCTGAATACGGACCGGACCGAGGCGATCCGGCTCCGGCGGGGGGACCGGATCGCCCAGTTGGTCATCCAGAGGGTGGCCCAGGGACAGTTCGTGCTCGTGGATCAACTGCCGCCCTCGGACCGCGGTGCCGCAGGGTTCGGCTCGACCGGCGGATTCGGTACGGAGGCCCCGGTACCCGGGGCGTGACGGTTCTGCCGCACCGCCGCACTGACCTAAGCTGGACTGGCCCTCCCAGCACGGACGGCCGGCCCGGTCCAGTCCGGTCGGCCGGACGGCGGCACCGGCCAGGTAAGAACCAGGCATCTCCTACAGCATCTTCTACACGTGACACGGATTGGCAGGCAGGCACATGATCTTCGGCCGTAACCGGAACGTCAAGACCGAGACGGTCGTCCTTCCAGAGGAACTCCAGGATCCCCGGGACCAGCTGACGACCGAGCCCGAAGTCGAGGCCACCGGCCCCTTCGACATCGCCGACCGCCCCGACGCGGACGGCTACCTTGACCTGGGGTCCCTGCGCATCCCGGTGGTGAAGGATATGAAGGTCCGCCTCGACCTTGAGGACACCACCAAGCGCCTGATCGGCGTGACCCTGCAACTGGGCCAGTCCTCCCTGCAGGTGCAGGCCTTCGCGGCCCCGCGCGCCGGTGGCATCTGGAACGAGATCCGTGCCGAGATCCTCGAATCCGTCACCGTCACCGAAGGCGCCCAGGTGGGGGAGCAGGAGGGTCAGTTCGGCACCGAGGTCGTCGCCCGGATCCCCGCCAAGATGCCCGACGGAGCGGCCGGCTGGCGGGTGGCCCGCTTCGTCGGCGTGGATGGCCCCCGATGGTTCCTCCGCGGCGTGATCGGCGGCGAGGCGGCCTTCAAAGCGGAAGCCGTGGGGCCCATCAACGAGCTGTTCTCCCGCATCGTGGTCCGGCGCGGGGATGATCCCCACCCGCCGCGGGAATTGTTGCCGCTCACCCCACCGGAGAACATGCGTCCCGTGCGTCAGCCTGGCCGGGCGGGCGAGGAGGGTCAGGGTGGCCAGTCCGGTGAGTCGGACGGAACCGGGTCTTCCGGACCGGCAGATTCCCCGAAACCGACCGGCCGGTCCGAGGCACCGACCATCGTGGATCCGCGCCAGCGACCGCCGGAGCGCGGACCGGAAGTGACGGAAGTCCGCTGACACCGACCATGTCCGCCTCCGCCGAGCCCGCACCCCCGACCCTCCCGCAGGCAGGGGCGCGGGGTGCCGCACGCCGTGCAGCGCATGGGGCGCTCGTGCAGCGGGTGGGCCTGGTGGCCGCCGTGCGGTTGACGGCTGCGGCCGGACCGGTGCGTTTCGCCGTCGACCTGGTGACCGAGGCTCCCCGGCCCGGCAGGGTGTCCACCGGCGGCGAGCGGCTGCGTCTGGTCTGGATCGGGCAGCGCCGGATTCCCGGCATCGATGCCGGTCGCTGGCTGCGCATCGAGGGATTCCTCTCGGAGCACGATGACCTCCCGACGGTCTTCAACCCCCGTTACGAACTGTTGGCAGGAGCGCCGCATGACCCACGATCCTGAGACCCCGGGCTCACTCGCACCACAGGACACTCCGAAGGTCAAACCCCCTGCCGACGGCGACCCGGAGCGGGACGATCCGCGCGACCAGCTCGACGCGGCCCTGCGCAGGGTCGGGTCCGGCACCGCCGTGACGGAGGACGGGGAGATCGATGTCCTGGCGACGGTCGGTGGGTGGCGTGGCCTGTTGGAATCGGTCCTGCCCTCCGCCGTCTTCCTGATCGCCTTCATCACCACCCAGAACCTGTGGGGTGCTGGCACCGCCGCCGTGGTGGTGGCCGCCGCCTTCAGCGTGGTCCGCCTTCTTCAGCGGCAGAGTCCGATCCAGGCCCTGGCAGGTCTGGCCGCCGTGGTGCTGTGTGTGGTGGTGGCGCTGAACACCGGCGAGGCGAAGGACTACTACCTCTGGGGATTCTTCACCAATGCGGCTTATATCGCCGCGATGGCCGTCTCCGTCATCGTGGGCTGGCCGTTGTTGGGGCTGGTGTTCGGACTGGTCCGCAACGAGGGGATCGCCTGGCGCCAGGACCCGCAGCGACGCCGTCGGTATGCCCTGGCCACCTGGATCCTGGTGGCCGCCCTCGCCCTCCGGCTGGCCGTCCAGGTTCCCCTCTACGTCGCCGACCTGCTGACGGCTCTGGGCACCGCACGGCTCGTGATGGGCCTGCCGCTGTATGCGCTGGCCCTGTGGTTCGGTTGGCTGGTCTCCGCCCGGCAGGACACGGAAGCGGTGTCCGAGGACCGTCCGGACCAGCCCAGCACCTGAACCTCTTCGCCCACGCTCGACCCTCTCGCGACCCTCGTTCGGCCCACTATCCGCGCGTCTCGCGCTGGGACAGCGATTCGCGCTGACCACGGGCCTGCCGCTCGTCCTCCGGCACGAGGACGTCCCGCAGCCGTGACTCCGCCTCCTCGGTCGCCAGGAAGAACAGTTCGTCACCCGCTTCCATGACGTCGTCGTCACTGGGGGTGATGGGGCGGGTGTCCCTGATGATGGACACCACGGACATGTCCTCCGGCCAGGACACCGAGCCGAGCCGGCGTCCATCGGCCCAATGCCCGGCGGGAACCGTGAACTCCACGAGCGTGGTCTGTCCCGACTTCAGCGTCAACAGTCGCACGAGGTCACCGGTCTCCACGGCCTCCTCCACCAAGGCGGTCATGATGCGCGGCGTGGAGACGGCCACGTCCACCCCCCACGCCTCATCGAAGAGCCAGTCGTTCTTCGGGTTGTTCACGCGGGCCACGGTCCGGCCCACCCCGAACTCGGACTTGGCGAGGAGGGAGACCACGAGGTTGGCCTTGTCATCGCCCGTGGCAGCCACCAGGACCTCTGCCGTCTCCAGGTGGGATTCCTGCAGGACCGTGAGTTCGCAGGCGTCCCCCATGAGCCATTTGACTCCCCGCAGCCCAGAGCGGGCGACGACCTCGGGTTTGATGTCCACCAGCAGGACCTCATGGCCGTTGGTCAGCAGTTCACGGGCGATCGAGGAACCGACGGCTCCGGCTCCGGCAATGACGACCTTCATGCTCGGTCCACCTTTCCGCTGCCCTCCGGGCGGTCCTCCAGCAGGTCGGCACCGGTCTGTGGACCGGCCGCCAGAACCCGTTCGGCCTCGGACTGACCGGACACGGCCATGGCGGCGTGCACGATGTCGCCCTGCTGGTAGAGCGTGCCACCGGTGGGGACCATGCCCTCGCCCATGCGCGTGACGAAGGCGACGCGGAGGCCGGCCTCGGCCTCCAGCTCAGTCAGGGGACGCCCGATCCAGGCGGGCGACACCCGGACTTCGGTCATGATGATCCGACCCGACGCGTCCCGGAAGTCTCCGGTCAAGTCCGCGTCCGGCAGGATCCGGCGCAGGACCTGGTCCGTGGACCAGCGCACAGCGGCCACCGTGGGGATGCCGAGCCGCTGGTAGACCTCTGCGCGGCCCGGGTCGTAGATCCGGGCGACGACGTGTTCCACGCCGAAGGTCTCCCGAGCCACGCGGGCGGCGATGATATTCGAGTTGTCCCCGGAGGAGACCGCGGCGAAGGCGTAGGCATCGTGGATCCGGGCCTTGGTCAGGGCGTCCCGGTCGAACCCGACGCCGGTGACCCGCTGTCCGCCGAAGTGCCGTCCCAGACGCCGGAAGGCCCGCTCGTCCTGGTCCACCACGGCGACCGTGTGGCCGCCCCGCTCCAACGTCAGGGCCAGGGAGGAACCGACGCGGCCGCAACCCATGATCACGAAGTGGGCCATCGGATTCCCTCCTGAACTCACCGGCCTGAGGTATCGGGCGAGCACCCGGCAGGGCCGGCACCGCCTGCGAGTCCAGTGTGCCACGCTCGGCCCGCACCCCGGGCCGTGGCATGCCGTGGCGGCCGGACCCTCGGCCGCGTGGAGCGCAGGCACGGCGGGTGGGCAGCGTGGATCGGCGGGCGCGGTACCGTAGTTCCCGTGGCAAGGGTCCTGGACAGCATGCGCCGCCTCCTCGTGGGCCGGCCCTACGACACGGAGCGGCTGAACCGCCGGCCCCTGGGCCGGTTCACCGCCCTGCCCGTGTTCTCCGCGAACGCCTGGTCCTCCATCGCCTACGCCCCGGACGAGATCCTGCTGACCCTGGCCCTGGGCGGCACGGTTGCACTGGCCCTGGGTCCCGAGATCGGTGTGGCCGTCGTGGCGGTGATGCTGCTGATCGTCGTGTCCTACCGGGTGTCCATCCGGGCCTACCCCGAAGGTGGGGACTATGCGATCTCAAGGGCCAACCTCGGTCCGTGGGCCGGCCTGACGGTGGGCGCCGCCATGATGCTCGACTTCGTCTTCACGGTGGCGGTGTCCATGGCTGCCATGGCGCACTACCTCACTGCGGCCGTCCCCGCGCTGGGAGGTGGGGAGACGGCGGTGGCCGTGGCCGGCGTCGTGGTCCTGGCCATGGCGAGCATCCGCGGAGCCGGACGCGGACGGGTGACGCCCGCCGCACTCGCCTACGTCTTCCTCGCCCTGCTGTTCGGCATGATCGTGGCGGGCCTCGTCCAGGACGTGACGGGCACCCTCGGTCCGGCGACGTCGGCCGGGGTCGAACCCGTGCCCGATCCCGCCTTCTCTGAGGGGCTGAGCGGCCTGGCGCTGGCGGTCCTGGTTCTCCGGGCATTCTCCTCCGGCTCGGCGCTCGCCACCGGGGTGGAGGTCCCGGCCTCGAACGTGGGAGCCATGGCCAAGCCGAGGGTCCGCCTGGCCCGGTCCGTGATGCTGGCGATGGGTCTGACGGCCGGCGCGTCCACGATCGGGGTGATGTACCTGGCGGACCGCACCGGGGTGGTGTTCGTCCTGGACCCGGCCGGACTGCAGGCCGTCGGGGGTGGCCCGGTGTCCGAGGACTATGTGCAGAATCCTGTGCTGGCCCAGTTGGCCAATGCGATCCTGGGCCACGGTGGGATCCTGGCCGGGGCCCTGATCCTGATGGTCGCAGTGCTGTTGGTGCTGGCCGGCCACTCGGCGTTCAAGTCCTTCCCGGAGCTGGCCTCACGGCTGGCGGCGGACGGTTACCTGCCGCGGCAGCTGCTCACCCGCGGCGACCGCCTGGGGTACACCAACGGCGTCGTGCTGCTGGCCCTGGCCGCACTGGCCCTCGTGGTCGTCTTCCAGGCCCAGACCGCACTGCTCGTCCAGCTCTACGTCATCGGCGTCTTCCTGTCCTTCACGGTCAGTCAGCTGGGAATGGTGCGGCACTGGAGCCGTCACCTCGCGAACACGCCCGGAGTCCGGGCCCGCCAGGCCGTCCGAACCCGGATGCTGGTGAACCTGGTGGGGCTCGTGGTCACCGCCCTGGTCGCGATGGTCGTCCTCGTGACCCGGTTCGGCCAGGGGGCCTGGGTGGCGCTGCTGGCGATCGCGGCGATGGTGCTGGTGATGTCCCGGATCCAGGGTCATTACGAGGCGGTGGCCTCTGAGCTCGACCTGACCTCGACCGAGGATGCCCGGGCGCTGCCGTCCCGGGTCCATGCCGTCATCCTGGTGATGTCCGTCCAGCGGCCCACGCTGCGGGCCCTGGCCTATGCCCGCGCCTCGCGGCCCTCCAGCATGGAAGCCGTCGTGGTGGACCTGGACAAGCCGGCCACCAGCAAGCTGATGGCGGCGTGGGACCGGCTCGGCCTGCCGGTGCCGATCACGGTGTTGGCCTCGCCCTACCGGGAGATGTCGGAACCCCTGATCCGTCACCTGCGGGCCCTGCGGCGCACCTCACCACGGGACCTGGTGGTCGTCTACATCCCCGAATACGTCGTCGGAAGTGGTTGGCAGGCGCTCCTGCACAACCGGACCACCAAGCGGATCAAGGCGCGCCTGCACCACGAGCCGGGCGTCATGGTCGCCTCGGTGCCGTGGCAGCTGGAGACGACCCGGCGAGGAGCCGCCAACTCTCCACGGACCGGCACATCCCTCCCGCCCACCGGACCCTGGACCGGCCCAGTAGAGTCTGGGGTACAGGGCAACGGATCCTCGGCCGATCAGGCCGACCGCCCATGACTGCTCAGGAGGACGGCGAGGATGACCACCATCCGCGACACCAGCAATGTTGACGTAGCCCGCCAACCGGTGCACGGTGCATCCGGGGCGGCCGGGTTGCCGGAGATACCCCAGATCCTCGAACTCGAGGCCGGGCCGATGGCCCACGGAGGCCACTGCGTCGCCCGGCATGAAGGTCGAGTGGTGTTCGTCCGCCACACCATCCCCGGCGAGGTGGTCCGCGCCGTCGTGACCGAGGCGGGGGAGGGAGCCCGGTTCTGGCGTGCCGACACCGTCGAGGTGCTTCACGGCTCCGAATTCCGCCGGACCCACCAGTGGAAGCTGGCCGACTCCCTGCGTGCGCACGCCGCCGGCCGGCTACCCGTGGGCGGTGCCGAGTACGGGCACATCGTGCTGCCACACCAACGGCGCCTCAAGGCTCAGGTGTTCCGGGACACCGTGGCCCGGATCGCCGGGCTGCAACTCGAGGTGCACGTCACCGGGGCGCCGGGGGATGATCCATCCGGGCTGCACTGGCGCACCCGCAACGCCTTCGCCGTGACACCCACCGGTCGGCTGGCCATGCACGCGCACCGCTCCACCGTGCTGGTGCCGGTCCGCAACATGCCCCTCGGGGTGCCGGGCCTGGATGCCCTCAAGCTCTGGGAAGTGGACTTCACCGGTCTCTCCCGGGTGGACGTGGCCACGCCCGCCTCCGGCGAGCCGGCCCTGGTGCTGCTCACCCCTGCCGACGGTGCCGATCTGTCCCAGCTGGGCGGCCGAATGCACCGGCAGACCAGCCGGCTGCCGGAGGGCACTTCCGTGTCGCTGATCGTACCGGGAGAGAACCCGAACGACCGGCCGGAGTTACACCGCCTGCGCGGCCGGACCTGGACCCAGGAGTCGGTGGCCGGCGCCGGCGGGTCAGAACATGCCTTCCGGATCACCGGGGACGGCTTCTGGCAGGTCCATCGTTCCGCTCCCTCCATGCTGGTCGACGCCGTGCTCGCGGCGGCAGATCCGCAGCCAGGACAGGTCATCGCCGACCTATACGCCGGTGCCGGACTGTTTTCCGCGTTCCTGGCTGACGCGGTCGGGACCGAGGGGCTGGTGCTGTCCGTGGAGGCCGCACCGGGAGCCAGCAGGGACGCCCGGCGCAACCTGCACGGGGTCACCCAGGCAGCCGTCCTCAACGGCATGACGGACCGGGTCCTGGGCGGCTGGCTGTCCAAGCCGGACGAGCCGGTCGCCGACTGCGGCCTGGGCGGACGTTCGGTCGACACGGTGGTGTTGGACCCGCCCCGGGCGGGCGCCGGCAAGACGGCCGTGGAGCGGATCCACCGACTGGACCCGGAGAGGATCGTCTACGTGTCCTGCGATCCCGCGTCCTTCGCCCGCGACCTGGGGCTGTTGTCCCAGGCCGGCTGGACCGCGGCGAAGGTCGACGTCTACGACCTCTACCCGGACACCCACCACATGGAATCCGTGGCGCTCCTCACGAAGTCCTGACCGCGGTGCCGGAGTCAAGAGAACATGCGGCTCCGTCAAGAACGCCACAAATCTCCCCGTCACGCACGACTTCTGGGCGGGTGAAGCGCGGGATCCTGCCGTCCCTCGGGATAGGATGGTGACCGAGCCCCCTGTGACGGAGTCGTCAGACTTCGGCCCAGGTTCGGCATGTGGCCGCCACCACCGGTCCCTTACCGCCCGCACGCGGTACGGGACGCCCGGTGGCACGGCAATGGCACTCAAGACCGGCCAATCGCCCTGACCCAGGGCGGGAAGAGGAGTCCTCCGTGACTACTGTTGACAGCTTCGGCTCCAAGGGCGTCCTGGACGTCAATGGCGCCGAATACGAGATTTTCCGGCTCAACAAGGTGGAGGGTGCCGAGAAGCTGCCCTATTCCTTGAAGGTCCTGTTGGAGAACCTGCTCCGCACCGAGGACGGCGCCAATATCACCGCCGACCACGTGCGAGCGCTGGCGTCCTGGGACCCGACCGCGCAGCCGGACACCGAGATCCAGTTCACCCCCGCACGCGTCCTCATGCAGGACTTCACCGGCGTGCCCTGCGTCGTGGACCTGGCGACCATGCGTGAGGCCATCAAGGATCTCGGCGGCGATGCCAACCGGGTGAACCCGCTGGCCCCGGCTGAGCTCGTGATCGACCACTCCGTGCAGATCGACTCCTTTGGCAATGAGCAGGCGATCGAGCGCAACATGGACATCGAGTACCAGCGCAACGGTGAGCGGTACCAGTTCCTGCGGTGGGGCCAGACCGCCTTCGACGACTTCAAGGTCGTCCCCCCGGGCATGGGCATCGTCCACCAGGTCAACATCGAGAACCTGGCGCGCACCGTCATGACCCGAGATGTGGACGGTGTCCTCCGTGCCTACCCGGATTCCTGTGTCGGCACCGACTCCCACACCACCATGGTCAACGGCCTGGGTGTGCTGGGCTGGGGAGTGGGCGGCATCGAGGCCGAGGCAGCGATGCTCGGCCAGCCGGTCTCCATGCTCATCCCGCGCGTCGTCGGCTTCAAGCTGACCGGTTCCATCCCGGCCGGCGCCACCGCCACCGATGTGGTCCTGACCATCACCGAGATGCTGCGCCAGCATGGCGTGGTCGGCAAATTCGTCGAGTTCTACGGTGAAGGCGTCGGCTCCGTGCCGCTGGCCAACCGCGCCACCATCGGCAACATGTCCCCGGAGTTCGGCTCCACCGCCGCCATGTTCCCGATCGACCAGATCACCCTGGACTACCTGCGCCTGACCGGTCGCTCCGAGGAGAACATCGCCCTCGTCGAGGCATACACCAAGGAACAGGGCCTCTGGCACGACGCCTCCGCGGAAGTGCACTACTCCGAGTACCTCGAGTTGGACCTGGGCACCGTGGTGCCCTCGATCTCCGGCCCGAAGCGCCCGCAGGACCGCATCCAGCTGACCGATGCCAAGGACCAGTTCCGCAAGGACATCCACAACTACGCCACGGAGGATGAAGCCGGTTCCGGCCGTCCGTCCAAGTCGGTGGACGTGGCCATGGAGGACGGCCGTGAGTTCCAGCTGGACCACGGCGCCGTCTCGATCGCCTCCATCACCTCCTGCACCAACACCTCCAACCCCTCGGTGATGATGGCCGCCGCCGTGCTGGCCCGCAACGCCGTGGAGAAGGGCCTCGCGTCGAAGCCCTGGGTGAAGACCTCCGTGGCTCCCGGCTCCCGAGTCGTCACCGAGTACTACGAGAAGTCCGGCCTCATCCCGCACCTGGAGGCCCTGGGCTTCCACATCGTGGGCTACGGCTGCACCACCTGCATCGGCAACTCCGGTCCGCTGGAGTCTGAGGTCTCGCAGGCCATCCAGGACAACGACCTGTCCGTGACCTCGGTGCTATCGGGCAACCGCAACTTCGAGGGCCGCATCAACCCGGACGTCAAGATGAACTACCTGGCCTCGCCGCCGCTGGTGGTCGCCTACGCCCTGGCCGGCACCATGGACTTCGACTTCGACAACCAGCCCCTGGGCCAGGATGCCGAAGGCCAGGACGTGTTCCTGAAGGACATCTGGCCGGACCCGACCGAAGTGCAGCAGATCATCGACCGCTCGATCGACACCGAGATGTTCACCCGCGAGTACGGCACCATCTTCGATGGTGACCACCGTTGGCAGGCGCTCTCGACTCCTGAGGGCGACACCTTCGCGTGGGACGCCGAATCGACCTACGTCCGCAAGCCCCCGTACTTCGAGGGCATGCAGGCACAGCCGGAGCCGGTCCAGGACATCGAAGGCGCCCGGGTGTTGCTCAAGCTCGGCGACTCCGTGACCACCGACCACATCTCCCCGGCAGGTTCCTTCAAGTCGGACACCCCGGCCGGAAGGTACCTGCTGGAGAACGGCGTGGAGCGCAAGGACTTCAACTCCTACGGCTCCCGCCGTGGTAACCACGAGGTGATGATCCGCGGTACGTTCGCGAACATCCGCATCAAGAACCAGCTCCTGGACGGTGTGGAGGGCGGCTTCACCCGTGACTTCACCCAGGACGGCGCCCCGCAGGCCTACGTCTACGACGCCGCCCAGAACTACCAGGCCGCCGGCACCCCGCTGGTCATCCTGGCCGGCAAGGAGTACGGTTCCGGCTCGTCCCGCGACTGGGCCGCCAAGGGCACCGCGCTGCTGGGCGTCAAGGCTGTCATCACCCAGTCCTTCGAGCGCATCCACCGCTCGAACCTGATCGGCATGGGCGTGCTGCCGCTGCAGTTCCCTGAGGGCGAGTCCGCGGACACCCTCGGCCTGGACGGTACCGAGACCTTCGCCATCTCCGGCGTGACCGCCCTGAACGAGGGCACCACCCCGAAGACCGTCAAGGTCACGGCCACGCACCAGAACGGCAAGGTCACCGAGTTCGACGCGGTCGTCCGCATCGACACCCCCGGTGAGGCCGACTACTACCGCAACGGCGGCATCCTGCAGTACGTGCTGAGGCAGATCGCGACCAAGTGATCGTCCGCCGGCTCCCCGCACCGGGGGACCGGCTGTAAGAGGACGAAGGGCCGGACCCCGTGTGGGGGTCCGGCCCTTCGTCCTCTGGTGGTCCCCGCCGCGCGGTATTCTGGTGGGACCAAGTTCTTCCCCGGCCGAAAGGACCGCTTGCCCGTGGGCCTTCTCGAAACCATCCATACCCCGCAGGACCTCACCCGACTCACCGGTGGTCAGTTGCGGCAGTTGGCCGAGGAGATCCGCAGCTTCCTCATCGCCACCGTCTCCCGCACCGGCGGCCACCTCGGGCCCAACCTCGGTGTGGTCGAGCTGACCCTGGCGATCCACCGGGTCTTCGACTCGCCCCGGGACGCCGTGATCTTCGACACCGGGCACCAGTCCTACGTGCACAAGCTCGTCACCGGTCGCCAGAACTTCTCCACGCTGCGCCAGGAGGGCGGGCTCTCCGGCTACGGGGACCGCGGCGAGTCCGTGCATGACGTGGTGGAGTCCTCCCACGCCTCCTCGTCCCTGTCCTGGGCGGACGGGATCTCGCGGGCCTGGTCCCTGCGTGGGGACGGAGACCGTTCCGTGGTGGCCGTGATCGGAGATGGTGCCCTGACCGGTGGCATGGCCTGGGAGGCCATCAACAACATCGCCGCGGATCGCGACCGGCGCGTCGTGATCGTGGTCAATGACAACGGACGCTCCTACGCGCCCACCGTCGGCGGGCTCGCCAACCAGCTCTCGGGGCTGCGCCGGGCGTTCCTGGACAAGCTCCGGACCCACCGCACCTACGAGGACACCCTCGACTTCTGGAAGTCCCGGCTGCAGACCTCCGGAACGGCCGGGCGGTTCGTGTACAAGTCCCTGCATGCCACGAAGAAGGGCATCAAGGACTGGTGGGCTCCGCAGGGCCTGTTCGAGGACCTGGGGATGAAGTACATCGGTCCGATCAACGGACACGACCAGGCAGAGCTCGAGGAGGCGCTGGCGGACGCCAAGAACTACGCCGGCCCCGTCATCGTGCATGCCATGACGGAGAAGGGCCATGGCTATGCCCCGGCGGTGGCCCACCAGGACGACCAGTTCCACGCCATCGGCAAGATCGACCCGGAGACGGGCGAACCGGTGGCCTCCAGCTCCGGCCCCTCCTGGACGTCCGTGTTCGGTCAGGAGATCTGCGCGATCGCGGACGAGCGCGAGGACATCGTGGCCATCACCGCGGCCATGAAGATCCCCGTCGGCCTGGGGCTCATGGCCGAGAGGCATCCGCGACGCGTCTACGACGTCGGGATCGCCGAGCAGCATGCCGTCACCTCGGCCGCCGGCATGGCCTTCGGCGGGCTGCATCCCGTGGTCGCCGTGTATGCCACCTTCCTCAACCGCGCCTTCGACCAGGTCCTGATGGACGTCGGCTTGCACCGGGCCGGGGTCACGTTCGTCCTGGACCGGGCCGGCGTCACGGGACCGGACGGGCCCAGCCACCACGGCATGTGGGACTTGGCCCTGCTGCAGTCTGTTCCCACCCTGCGCATCGCCGCACCCCGGGACGCCCAGCGGCTCCGGGAGGAACTACGCGAAGCCGTGTCCGTGGAGGATGCGCCCACGGTCGTGCGGTTCTCGAAGGGATCCGTGGGACCGGAGATCGCCGCGCTGGAGCGGCTCGCGGACGGCGTGGACGTGCTGGTCCGCCTGGGAGGGGCCTCAGAGGAGCCCGGGACCGAACGCGACGTGCTGATCGTCGCCGTCGGGACCATGGCCGAGCTCGGCCTGGACGTGGCCGCCCGGCTGGCCGACCAGGGGATCTCCGCCGCCGTCATCGATCCGCGGTGGGTGCTGCCTGTGCAGGAATCCGTGATCGAGATGGCCGCCCGCCACCGGATCGTCGTCTGCATCGAGGACGGTGTGAAGGCCGGCGGCGTCGGCTCGCGGATCCGACAGGAGATGCGCGCCCGCGGCGTGGACACGGCGCTCAACGAGGTCGGCCTGCCGGTGGAGTTCCTGGCCCACGCCTCCCGGGACCAGGTGCTCGAGCGCACCGGCCTGACGGCGCGGCGGATCGCCCAGGACACGGTGGCGCAGGTACTCGGCACGAAGGTGCCGTTCGCGCGGCCCCTGACGGGCCAGATGAGCCAGGTCCGGGCGGCCGGGGACATCGGCGGCAAGGATGACAACACGGGGCAGATCCCGTCAACGAAGGGCAAGTCTTGAGCATTGTGCGTACCTACCGGCGGACCGAGCAGGACGGCCAGCAGCGTCTGGACTACCGCGAGGCATGGTTCGAGCCCGGCAGCGGGGAGGTCGTGGTCCACCACGGCCGGATCGGCAGCACGGGAACGACGTCGGCCGAGCAGGTCCCGGACGACGCCACCGGCGAGCAGCTGCTCGCCGGCTTCGCCGCGCAGTGCGCGGAGGACGGCTTCGCCGTGCTCCCGGCGGACGAATCGAAGCATTTCGAGGTGTACTACCGGCTGAAGGGCGCAGAGCCGACGGCCGTGGAGACCACCCTGGTAGCCAAGCTGCGCGGAGAGATCACCAATCAGCTGGCCTGGCGCGGCCTGGGTGAGGTCGTGGACGAGCGCGCGGAGTCCGGCCGCGTGGTGTTCGATGTGGCCACGCCGCACCCACGCAAGGCTGCCGCCGAGATCCCGGCCGCCACCAAGTTCGCGGGCGTCCAGCCCTCCCGCGTCACCACCTCCCGCTGAATCGACGCTGCTGCGGCCCTCTCGCCGTGGCACGCCGACCACATCACTCGAAGGATTGAATTCCATGGAACACCGCCGTCTCGGGCGCTCAGGCCTGTCCGTCTCCGTCGTCGGGCTGGGGTGCAACAACCTCGGCCGCCCCGGCACCGTGACGAAGAGCCAGGAGGGGACGGACGCCGTCGTGCATGCGGCCCTGGACGCCGGGGTGACCCTGTTCGACGTGGCGGACACCTACGGGGCGAGCCCCGGCCTGAGCGAGGAGCGGCTGGGCCGGGCCCTCGGGGCCCGGCGCGAGGAGATCGTGCTGGCCACCAAGTTCGGCATGGACATGGGTGGCGTCAACGGGAACGACTTCGGGGCCCGCGGCTCGCGCCGGTACATCGTCAAGGCCGTGGAGGCCTCGCTGCGGCGGCTGGGCACGGACTGGATCGACCTGTACCAGTTCCACACTCCGGACGATGCGACGCCAATCGAGGAGACACTCTCGGCCCTGGACGACCTGGTGCGCTCAGGCAAGGTGCGGTACCTCGGTCATTCCAACCGGGCGGGGTGGCAGATCGCCGAGGCCGAGTTCGTGGCCCGCGAGCTCGGGACCGAGAAGTTCATCTCCGCCCAGAACCACTACAACCTGCTGGACCGCCGCGCCGAGCTCGAGGTCCTGCCCGCAGCGAGGGCCTTCGGGCTCGGGGTGCTGCCGTACTTCCCGCTGGCCAACGGCCTGCTCACGGGCAAGTACTCGTCCGGCCGGGCGCCCGAGGGGTCGAGGCTGACGCACAGCCGCCAGCACCTGGTCTCGGACGCGGACCTGGACCAGCTCGCGCGGTACGGTGAGTTCGCCCGGGACCGGGGGCTGTCCGAGGTGGACCTCGCCTTCTCCTGGCTGGCCGCCCAGGAACCGGTCGCCTCCGTGATCGCCGGGGCCACCCGGCCGGAGCAGGTCCGTCAGAACGCCGAGGCCATCCGCTGGGTGCCCACGGACGACGAGCGGGCCGAGCTGGACGGCATCTTTCCGGCCGCCCCGAAGATCGCCCTGTTCTAGTGGGATCCACTCTCCTGGGAGCAGTTGTCGTCGGCGCCGCCGGGCCGACGTTCGGCCTCAACGCCGTGGAGATCCTGCTCTGGATCGTGGTCATCGCCGTGGTCGGGATGCTGGTGTGGTCCCTGGTCTCCCTGTCCCACTCACCCCTGGACCCGGGACGGCGCATCCCGTGGGCCTTCCTGATGTTCCTGCTGCCCGTCCTGGGGCCGGCGGTGTGGCTGTGGTGGCGGTTCTACTACTACCCGCGGCGCAAGACCGAGCAGCCGTCCTGGGACCCCAACAGCCGCGAGATCGTCGTGAATCCGCCGCGGCGCCCGACCGCGGGCAACTAGTCCGCCGGCGTTTGATAGCCCAGCGCCACCTACAGGGTCACGAGGACGCGGTCACCGTCCACGGTGGCGGTGTACTCGGTCAGTGGCTTCTGCGCCGGTCCGCCGTAGGGTGCCCCGGTGGCCACGTCGAAGTGCGAACCGTGGCAGGGGCAAGCGAAGACCTCCTCGCCGTTCTCGGTGGCGGGAGCCACGGTGCAGCCCTGGTGCGTGCAGACGGCCGAGAAGGCATGCACCTCGTCCTCCGCCGGTCGGCTGATCAAAAGGGTCCGACCCTCGACCATGACGCTGGTCATCCCACCGACGGGCAGGTCTGCCAGGTCGATAGCCGGAGTCGGGGAGCCGCCCACGTGATGTGAGGGGGCGTTGTCCTCGGCGCGGATCTCATCCGTGCACGCCGTCAGTCCGAGGGTGCCGGCCACCCCCACCGCGCCGAGCAGCGTGCCGCGTTCCAGGAAAGACCTGCGGGAGGGTCCGCAACCGTCACAGGGGGCGCCGGCGTCGTGCTGGTCCTGCGGTCCGGCGGCTCCGGTGGAGGCCTGGTGAGCGGAAGTCATCCCTCCATTATCCGCCGTCCGTGGCCGAACGGCGAGCAGCCCGTGGCGGTGTCGGCCGCCCTCGTGATGCCCCGCGTGGCGACCGTCAGGCGTGGAACCGCCGGCCGTTGACCCGCTCGGAGGCGCCCACCTGATCGAGGTACGGGGTGATGCCGCCCAGATGCATCGGCCAGCCGGCCCCGAGGATCATGCAGAGGTCGATGTCCTCGGCATCCGCCACGACACCCTCGTCCAGCATGAGACCGATCTCCTGGGCCAGGGCGTCCTGCACCCTGATCAGCAGCCCCTCGTCCGTCTCGGGGGAGTCGCCGAACTCCAGGACCGCCAGGGTCTCGGAGGGGATGGCCTCCTGGCCGTCCTCGCCCTTCGCCCACAGGGACGTGATGCCGGCGTCGATCAGTGACTGCAGGTTCTTCGAGACCGGGAACCGCTCGTCCCCGAAGGCGGTGTTGAGAGACTCGGTGACGTGCTGGGCCACGGGGATGCCCACCATGGACAGCAGCGTGAACGGCGTCATCGGCAGCGCCATCGGATCCAGGGCGTGGTCCGCCACGGTGGCGTCCGTGCCCTGGTCGAAGGAGTGCTGGACCTCGCCCAGCATCCGCAGCAGGATGCGGTTGACCACGAAGGCGGCGGCATCTTGCACCAGCACGGCGGTCTTGCCCAGACCCCGGGCGGTGGCGAAGGCGGTGGCCAGTACCGCGTCCGTGGTGGCCGGCCCGCGCACGATCTCCACCAGGGGCATCACCGCCACCGGGTTGAAGAAGTGGAAGCCGACCAGCCGCTCGGGATGTTCCAGTCCGGAGGCCATCTCCGTCACGGACAGGGAGGAGGTGTTGGTGGCCAGGATGCACCCGGGCCTGACGACGGCCTCGACCTCGGCCAGCACGGCCTTCTTGACCCCCATCTCCTCGAAGACGGCCTCGATCACCAGGTCGGCATCCGCGTAGACGTCCTTGGAGACGGATCCGGTGACGAGGGCCTTCAGCTGCCCGCCCTGTTCGGCGCTCAGCTTGCCCTTGGCCACCAGCGTCTCCACCTGACCGTGCACGTGGCCGACGCCGCGGTCCACGCGGGCCTGGTCCACATCCGTCAAGACCACGGGGACGTTCAGCCTCTGCGCGAAGACCAGCGCCAGCTGGCCGGCCATGAGGCCGGCACCCACCACGCCGACCTTCTGAACCGGACGGGCCAGCTCCGGGGAGGGGGCGCCAGCCGGCTTCTTGGAGCGCTTCTGGACCACGTCCAGGAAGGCGTAGACGGTGTGGGCGAACTCGGGGGTCAGCATCAGCTCACCCAGGGCGGCGGCCTCGGCGGCGGCTGATTCCTCCCGGGTCCAGTGACGGCCGGCGGCGAAGAGCTCCATGGCCTTCGCCGGTGCCGGCACGTATCCGCCGGTCTTGGCAGCCACGATTGCCTGGCCCTCGGCGATGGCCTCGTCCCAGGCCTGGTCGGAGTGGTCGCGGTCCCGGTGCTGCTCCAACGCGGCCACGGTGCCGGCGTCCCCGGTCAGTATCCGAGCTGCCCACGCCGTCGAGGCCTCGATGAACACGGCCGTATCGGCAGGATCGGCGGCGGGGTCGAAGACCGCGTCCGCCAGGCCGATGCGGTAGGCGGTGCGGCCGTCGATGTTGCGGTTGTTCGCCAGCGGGTTCTTGATCATCACCGTTAAGGCGTCCTTCGGGCCGGTGAGCCGCGGGGTCTTCCACACGCCGCCCCAGCCGGGGACCAGGCCGATGAAGGCCTCGGGCAGGCCCAGGCCCTTCGCGGCGGAGGACACGGTGCGGTAGTTGGCCGCCAGGGCGATCTCCAGACCGCCGCCGAGCGCCACACCGTTGATGAACGCGAAGGAGGGTACCGGGAAGTCGGACAGGCCGTTGTAGACCTCGTGCCCGAGCCGGCCCAGCAGGACGCCGTCCTGAGGGTCGGTGAGCCGGTTGATGGTCCCCAGGTCCGCACCGGCGACCAGGAAGCCGGCCTTCCCGGTGATGGCGACGGCGGTGATCTCGCCGCGGTGTGCCCGTTCGGCCTGGGCCTCGAGCACCTGGCCGATCCCGATCAGGGAATTCGGACCCAGGGTCGTGGGACGCCGGGGCCCGGCGTCATTGTCCAGGACCAACAGCGCCAGGGTCCCGGCGCCGTCGGAAAGATCGATGTCCGTCACCGTGGCCCGTGTGAGGACCTCGTCCGGGAATCTCGCGGCGAGGCCGCGGTACGGCGCGAACCGGTCTCCGTTCGCGTCGGTGGTGGACGTCGGGACGACTGGCTCGGACATGCTGCTCCTGAGTGGGAGGGACGGGCGTCTACGCCATCGTATCGGAACTCGTGACCAGCGAATAGGGGACTGAGTTTCAGGTTGGGTCGGGGTCCAGCAGCGCCACCGTCACGATCGGTGCCACGGCCGTGACCTGCCACGGCCGGGCGCCGAGTCCGGCCAGGGCGGCTGAGACCGAGTCCAGATCGATGGTCTCCGGAGGAGTCCAGCACAGCCGGCGCAGGGTGTCCGGCGTCAGGAGGTTCTCCGTGGGCAGTTCCAGCTCCTCGGCCCTGTTGCCGACCCAGGCCTTCGCCGTCTTCAGTCGGCGGTCGGCCAGCGGGTTGCGGTCCCGCCAGGCGCGCGGCGGGGGCGGGCCGTCATTCGGCAGGTGCAGCGGGGGCAGGCCGGCCTTGGTCCGCGCGGCGGCCTGCCCTGCCTGGATGGCCCGGATCCAGCGGGGGCCCTCCTTGGCGGCGGCCCGGCCGTGGAAACCCTGCGTCTTCAGCAGGGCGGGCACGGTGGTCGGCTGGCTGGCGGCGGCGGCCACGATCGCGGCGTCCGGGATCAGGCGTCCGGGCGCCACATCCCGGTTCTGGGCCAGGGCCTCCCGGGTCTCCCAGAGCTCCCGCACCACGGCGAGCTGTTCCGGTTTGCGCAATCGGTGCATGCCCGAGGTGCGTCGCCAGGGGTCTTTGCGTGGGCCGGGCAGCGGTGCCTTGCGGATGGCCTCGAACTCCTGGTTCGCCCAGTCCAGCTTGCCGGCCTCGGTCAGCATCGTGATCATCGCGGCCCGCAGCTCGACCAGCAGCTCCACGTCCAGAGCGGCGTACCGCATCCAGTCCTCCGGCAGCGGCCGCTTGGACCAGTCCGCGGCGGAGTGCTCCTTCGCCAGGGTCACCCCGAGGAGCTGTTCCAGGACGGAGGCGAGCCCCACGCGGGGCAGTCCGAGTAGACGCCCGGCCAGCTCGGTGTCGAACAACCGGTCCGGCCACATCCCCAGCTCGGCGAGACAGGGCAGGTCCTGACTGGCCGCATGCAGGATCCACTCGACTCCTCTCAGGGAGTCCTGGATGATCTCCAGGTCCTCGAAGGCCTCGGGGTCGATGAGCCAGATCCCGGCACCCTCGCGCTTGATCTGGATCAGGAAGGCCCGCTGGCCGTAGCGGAAACCTGAGGCCCGTTCGGCGTCCACGGCCACGGGGCCGGTGCCGGCCTTCAGGAGCCGAGCACACCGCTCCAGCTCCTGGCGGGAGTCCGTGACGAAGGGAATGCCGCCGGCCGGCTCGGTGAGGAGCCGGGGCGGTTCGGAGGCGGTGGCCTCCGTCAGGTCCTCTTCCGGGGTGGCGCTGGTGTCCGCAGTGATGTCAGTTCCTCCTGATACGCGGCAAGGGTGTGACACCGTCCGGGACCGGCGGCAGCCCGGCGAAGGCACAGACCATGTCCGCCCAGGCCTCCAGATGATCGGTGCTGTCCGGGCCCTCGGGTGTCCAGGAGGCCCGCAATTCGATGTCGATGGTGTCCGGACGGGTGGCCAGGCCGCCGAAGCTCTCGGACAGCACCCGGGTGGCGGTCCCGCCGGCCTCCGTGTAGCGGGCCCGGTGGGTCTCGAGGGCCTCCACCAACCAGGTCCAGGCCACGGCGCCGACCATGGGATCATTGCCGAGATCGGACTCCAGCGACGCCCGGATATAGGTCACCACCCGGAACGTGCCCTTCCACACCGGGGACCCGGCGGGATCGTGCAACAGGACGAACCTGCCGGTGGCCAGCTCGGGCCGGCCCTCCACCGTCGGATCGTGGACCTCGGCCGCCAGGGCCACGGCAAACGGGGCGAGACGCCCCGGAGCGGGGATCTCGTCCAGGGTGATCTCCTGCCGGTGCTGAGCACGGCGCAACCCTGACAACGCCTCACGGAACTCTCCGGGAAGGCGTCGCGTCTCTGCGGAGCGGTGGCCAAGGGCAGTCACGCAACCAAGGTTAAAGCCGCCCCCGCTGGATCCTGGGGCGGCGCGCCGTGGCCGGCTACACGCGCGCCCCGGCGAGGGCTGCGGACAGGGCGGACACGAAGCCGTCGACGTCCTGCTCGGTGGTGTCCCAGGACGTCATCCAACGCACCTCATTCCGGGGGACGTCCCAGTCGTAGAAGGGGTAGTCGGTCCGCACGTCAGCCGCGACCGTGGGATCCAGGACCGCCAGGACCTGGTTCGCCTGGGGCGTCTGGGTGAGGGTGACGCCGTCCAGTGCACCGGCCCCGGCGGCGAGCCGGGCTGCCATGGTGTTCGCATGCCGGGCTGAGCGCAGCCACAGCTCGTCGGTGAGCAGGGCGACCAGCTGGGCGGAGACGAAGCGCATCTTCGAGGCGAGCTGCATGGAGGCCTTGCGCAGGTAGCCCACTGCCTGGGCCGCACCCTCGTGGCGCCGGCCCCCGGGGCCGGACAGGACGGCGTCGGGATTCAGGACCACCACCATCTCGGCGCCCAGGGCACCGTTCTTGGTACCGCCGAAGGACACCACGTCCACGCCGGCGTCCACGGTGAAGGAGCGCAGGGAGGACCCCAGGGCGGCAGCGGCGTTCGCCAGCCGCGCCCCGTCCATGTAGACGGACATCCCCCGGGAGTGGGCATGGTCCGTGACGGTACGGACCTCCTCCGCCGTGTAGACCGTGCCCAATTCGGTGACCTGGGCGATCTCGACGACGGCCGGCTGGGCCCGGTGCACGAAGCCGACCCCGTGGGCCTGGAGGTCGATCAGCTCCGGGGTCAGCTTCCCGTCCTCCGTGGGGACCGTGTAGAGCTTGGTGTGGGCGATGCGCTCGGGGGCGCCGCCCTCATCCTGGTGGATGTGGGCGGATTCGGCGCAGATCACGGCTCCCCACGGTGGGAGCAGGGCCTGCAGCGCCAGGACGTTGGCGCCCGTGCCGTTGAAGACCGGGAAGGCCTCTGCCTGCTCGCCGAACTCGGAGCGGACCAGGCCCTGGAGGCGCGCGGTCCAGGAATCGTCACCGTATGCCGGCTCATGGTCCACGTTGGCCTGACCGAGGGCCGCCAGGACCTCAGGGTGGACTCCCGCGTAGTTGTCCGAGGCGAAGCCCCTCACGCGTCGGTCTTCGGCTGGAGCGTCAGGGAGACGGAATTCATGCAGTAGCGCAGGTCCGTGGGCGTGTCGAAGCCCTCGCCCTGGAAGACGTGTCCCATGTGGGAGCCGCAGTTGGCACAGCGGACCTCGATGCGTTCCATGCCCAGGGCGGTATCCCGGATGTACTCGACGCGGTCCTCGGCCAGGGGTGCGAAGAAGGAGGGCCAACCGCAGTTGGCGTCGAACTTCGCCTCCGAGCGGAACAACTCGGTCCCGCAGGCCCGGCACGCGTAGATGCCCTCTGTCGTGGCATCCCAGTACTCGCCCGTGAAGGGCCGTTCGGTGCCGGCCTGGCGGAGGACCTGGAATTCCTCGGGACTGAGCCGCTCGCGCCATTCGGCGTCCGAACGGTTCCGGGCGGCGGGATCCGGGGTGCCCGGGGCATTCGGGGCCCGGTCTGGCTGGTCGGCGGGGGAGGAGGAAAGGGGGGTATCGCTCATGACAGCCATAACACCACGAACTGCCCCATTGTTTCCGCCCCGGGAGTCTCAGGACGGTCTCAGGGCGGTCTCAGGTCAGTCGCCGGGCATCGGCCGGCACGCGCCGCACCGTCCGCACGCAGTCACGGCAACACCGCGGCGGTCCTCGTGGCGGTCCCTCTGCAGCCATCCGGGTACCCGGCTGGCAAAGGTGAGCCGGACATGGACAGAATGGGGCATGACTTCCCGCCCTTCCCGCTCATCCCGTTCGGCGAGCCGCCGCACCAAGATCCAGAAGTCCATCGGCCAGGCCGAACCGGTCATGCGGTGGTCCTCCCTTGCCGCCGTGGGCGGAGTCGTGGCCGGCTCGGTGGCGGCCGGGACCGTGTCCGGGCTGGCGGGCCTCTTCGCCCGTACCGTGGTCACCCCCGTCAAGACCCCGGCCGAGGACCTCGAGGTCCTGGCCGTGGTGCAGGGGGCCTCCGGCCTGGAGATCATCCTGCCCGTGACGGCGGAGACCACCGTCCCCGGGACCTACTCCCTGGTGTTCGACGGCGGCGCCGGGACCGCGCGCATCGGTGCGGTGACCTCGTTCGACCCACGCGACGGCACGGTCCAGCGGGAGGTCGAGGAGGTCTACAGCGGTGACCTGCACCGGGCCGTCCGTGGCCGGTGGACCGGATTCGTCTACCCCGAGCCGCGTACCCGAGGCTACGAGACCGAGGACGTGAGGATCCCGGTCGAGAACGGCACGGCCCCCGCCTGGCTCGTCCGCCCGGAACCGTCCCCGGCAGTCGATGACGCCGCACGCCTCGCACCCCGGCTCGCCGGGGAGGGCGTGTGGGCCATCATGGTCCACGGCCGGGGCTCCAAGCGGGCTGAGGGCATCAGGGCCATCGGAACGGCCCGGGCCCTGGGGATGACCTCGCTGCTGATCTCCTACCGCAACGACGGGGAGGCGCCGGCGGCCGGGGACGGTCGCTACGGCCTGGGCAGCACGGAGTGGAAGGACGTCGAGGCGGCCGTGGCCTATGCGCTCGAACAGGGCGCCCGCGAGGTGGTCCTGTTCGGCTGGTCCATGGGTGGGGCCGTGTGCCTGCAGATGGCGGACCGCTCCGAGCTGTCGTCGATGGTCGCCGCCATGGTCCTGGACGGGCCCGTCATCAACTGGATCGACGTGCTGGCGCACCAGGCCCGGCTGAACCGGCTGCCGGACGCGGTGGGCCGGCTGGGGCAGTGGCTCATGAGCAACAAGGCCGGACGGTGGGCCACCGGACTCGCCGCGCCCGTGGATCTCAAGGCGATGGACTGGCTGTCCCGGGCGGACCACCTGCGGGTGCCGACCCTCATCCTCCACTCGGAGGACGACGACTTCGTTCCGGTGGGACCGTCCATGGAGCTCGCCGCCAAGGTCCCGCAACTGGTCACCTTCGTCCGGTTCCATCTGGCGCGCCACACCCGTGAGTGGAACGTGGACCCCGAGAAGTGGGACCACGCGGCCCGCCTGTGGCTGCACGCCGTGCTGACGTCACCGCGTCCCGGACTGGCCCAATTGACCACCTAGCCCGGCTCCTCAGATGAGAGGGTCAGCTGAGCAGCCCCCGGCGCCGCAACAGGTGCTCCGGGTCCGCCTCGCCGCCGCGGAAACGGCGGTAGGACTCCATCGGGTCACGCGTGTTGCCGCGGGCGAGCAACTCAGAGCGGAATCGCTCACCGTTCTCCCGGCTCAGCCCGCCGTGGGCACGGAACCACTCCACGGTGTCCGCGTCCAGGACCTCGGACCAGAGGTAGGAGTAGTAACCGGCGGCGTACCCGCCGCCGAAGATGTGCTTGAAGTAGCTCGAGCGGTACCGGGGAGCCACAAGATCCGGGTCCAAACCGGCCGCCCGCAGCTGATCAACCTCGAAGGCCAGCGGATCCTCCACCGTGGTGCCCGGTGCCAGGGAGTGCCACGCGAGGTCCAGCATGGTCGCCCCGAGGTACTCCGTGGTGCGGAAGCCCTCGCCCCACAGGGAGGAGGCCTCGATCGCCGCCAGCACGTCCGGGTCGATCGTCTCACCGGTTCCCACATGCCGTGCGTAGGCGGAGACGATCTCCGGCCAGTACATCCACATCTCGTTGACCTGCGAGGGGAACTCCACAAAGTCGCGGGGAACGGCGGTTCCGGCCAGGGTGGCGTACCGGCCGGAGGACAGCAGGCCGTGCAGGGCGTGGCCGAACTCGTGGAACAGGGTGTTCACCTGGTCCACCGTCAGCAACGCCGGTTCGCCGGCCGCCGGTCTCGGGATGTTCAGGTTGTTGCTCACCACCGGGCGCTCGCCGAAGAACGTGGACGCCTCCCGGAACGAGTTCATCCAGGCTCCGCCGGACTTCGTGGGGCGGGTGAAGAAATCGCCGACGAACAACCCGAGCCCGGTGCCATCGGCCTCCCGCACCTCCCAGACACGGACATCCGCCTGATACCCCTGCAGGTCGGGGCGCTCGCGGAAGGTGATGCCGTACAGGGCCGTCGCGGCGGCGAACACGCCCTCGGTGAGCACCCGGTCCAGCTCGAAGTAGGAGCGCAGGGCGGAAGTGTCCACCCGGTACCTCTCCCGCTCGATACGGGCCGCGTAGAAGGGCCAGTCCCAGGCCTGAACCGGGTGGCCGGCCTCGGCCTCGATCTCGGCCTTCTCCCTTCGGGCGTTCGCGGTGGCCGCCGGGATGATCCGGGCCAGCAGATCGCGGACGGCGTCCAGGCTCGGGGCGGTCCGGTCCTGCAGCGCATAGTCGGCCCAGCTGGAGAAACCCAGCAGGCCAGCCTTCTCGGCGCGCAGGCCGGCCTGCTCCACGGCCAGGTCGAGGGCGAAGTTCTCACCCGGGGTGGTGCCGCGCTGCCAGGCGGACTCGTGGACGCGGCGGCGCGACTCCGGGTTCTCGAGGGTCTCCAACCAGGGCTGGGAGGTGAACATGGACAGCGTCAGGAGGTAGCCGGCGTCGTGCCCGGCGTTTCGGGCCGCGGCGGCAGCTGAGGCGAGGTCCTGCTCCGAGAGCCCGGCCACCTCCTCGGCGGAACCGAACCAGACGGCCGAGGCGGTGTTCTCCGCGACCATGCGACGCCCGTACTGGGAGGACAGCACGGCGAGTCGCTCATTGATGGCCGCCAGACGCACCTTCGCCTCTCGGTCGAGGTCGGCGCCGAGTAGCCGGAAGGTCTTGAGGGTCTCCTCGGCCAGCCGGCGGTCCTCTGCCTCCAGCCCGCCGTTGCTATCCAGATCCACTCTCGCCAGCCGGCTGTAGAGGGCCGCGTCGAGGTGGATGGCGTCCCAGTGGGCGGATAACTCGGGGCTGATCTCCTCGTCGATCTCCTGCCGGACCTCGGTGCCGTCGGCGGCTACCAGGTTGGAGAAGACCTGATGTACCCGGCGCAGCAGCTGCCCGGAACGCTCGAAGGCGAGAAAGGTGTTCTCGAACGTCGGCTCGGCGGGATCCGCGGTGATCGCCTCGAGTTGGGCGCGATGCTCGGCCATGCCTGCACGGAAGGCGGGGAGGAAGTGCTCGTCGTCGAGGGTAGCGAAGTCGGGGAGCCCATAGGGCAGCGGGGACGGCGCCAGGAGGGGGTTGGTGCCGGTGGCGGAGGAGGTGTCGGTCGTCATAGTCAGCAACTGTTTCATATCTGGGGTCCGCTGGACAGGGTCCGGGAGAACGGGTTGTCCGCACCGTGTCCCGCACGGACGGGGGCACCGGCGGCTCCTCCCGTAGAATCGAAGCCAGACTTCTGCCGGCAGCGGCAGGGCCCGGCGCAGTGGCGCCCGGACCAGGACGAACCCGATCATCACCAACAGCCGATGCGGGCCGTGCTCAGGCGCGGTCGGCGCGGAGAGGAGAACACGTGTCAGGGCATTCCAAGTGGGCGACCACCAAGCACAAGAAGGCCATCATCGACGCCCGGCGCGCCAAGGCCTTCGCCAAGTACGTCAAGGGCATCGAGGTGGCGGCCCGCGCCGGAGGTCCCGACCTGGACGGCAATCCCGCCCTCGAGCTGGCGGTCACCAAGGCCAAGAAGCAGTCTGTGCCCAATGACAACATCGAGCGTGCTATCAAGCGCGGCGCCGGCCTGACCGGTGAGGTCATCGAGTACACGGAGATCATCTACGAGGTTCGCGGGCCGCAGGGATCCGCCCTCATGGTCGAGTGCTTGACGGACAACAAGAACCGCGCCGCCGCCGAGGTCCGCACCGCGGTGACCCGCAGTGGCGGCACCATGGCCGACTCGGGCTCTGTGGCCTTCCTGTTCAACCGCACCGGCCTGGTCCGGTTGCCGGCCGAGGGGCACGCCGAGGACGACATCCTGATGGCGGTGCTGGACGCCGGCGCCGAGGAGGTCATGCAGTCGGGGGACTCCTTCGAGATCCTGTGCGACCCCTCCGACCTGCGGGCCGTGGCCACCGCCCTGGAAGAGGCCGGGATCGAATACGACACGGACGAGATGGAGTTCGTGGCCACCATGAAGGTGGACCTGGACGCCAAGGGCGCCAAGACATACTTCAACCTGGAGGACGCGCTGGAGGACCTGGACGACGTGCAAAGCGTCTACTCCAACGTGGACATCTCCCCGGAGGTCCTCGCCCAGCTGGACGAGGACTGATCCGCCCTTGACCCTCAGCCCCGGGAGCGCAGCACGCCGGGCACCGAAACCTCTGCGGGTGTTCGGTGTCGACCCGGGTCTGACCCGCTGCGGCATTGCCGTGGTGGACGTCGCGCCCAACCGCACCGCAACGCTGGTGGCGGTGACGGTCGTCGGCTCCCCGGCCGAACAGTCCCTCGACCTGCGGCTGCTCGCCATCGACGAGGCCATCAACGAGTGGCTCGACCGCCACAGCCCGGACCACGTGGCCGTGGAGCGCATGTTCGCGCAGAACAACACGCCGACCGTGATGGGTACCGCCCAGGCCTCCGGCGTGGTCATCGCGGCGGCCGCCCGGCGCGGCATTCCAGTGGCGCTCCACACTCCCTCCGAGGTGAAGGCCGCGGTCACCGGCAGCGGCACCGCGGGTAAGGACCAGGTCACTGCCATGGTCACCAGGATCCTGCGCCTCGACGCCCCGCCCAAGCCCGCCGATGCCGCCGATGCGCTCGCCCTGGCCATTACCCACGCGTGGCGCGGCGGGTTGATGGGGCGCGGGCTGGAGACGGGCAACCTCACCAGCCCCCAGCGCGCATCGCGCTTCCCGACGCCGGCCGGCGGTTCCGGCGGCCGCCGCACCGGGGGATCGACGCCGGCTCAGCAGGCCTGGCTCGCTGCCGAACAGCGAAGCCGGGGCGCGAAGGGCTGGAACGGCGGTTCCCGGATCTGAATCCCGCTATGGGCTAGGGTCTTCGTAGATACGTTCGAACCGGGCGGCGGTCCGGCCCCCGTCCGGCTGTAGTTCCATTGCCAATCCGAGAAGAGCGAGTTGAGCATGATTTCGTCCCTGACCGGCACCGTGGAATCCGTGGCGTTGAACCACGCCGTCCTCACCGTGTCCGGCTTCGGTATGCGGTTCTCCGCCACCCCGCAGACGCTGGCCGGGCTCCACCTGGGGGAGGCCGGGCGAGTCCTGACCTCCATGGTGGTGCGTGAGGACTCGATGACCCTGTTCGGCTTCGCCACGGAGGACGAGAGGGACGTCTTCGAGGTGCTGCTCGGGGTCTCCGGCGTCGGCCCCCGGCTGGCCCTAGCCGTGCTGGCGGTCCATGATCCGGAGACGGTTCGCGTGGCGGCGTCCACGGGGGACGACAAGGCCTTCACCAAGGTCCCGGGCATCGGCCCCAAGGGCGCGCGTCGCATCGTCCTGGAGCTGACGGACAAGCTCGTGCCCACCGGCGCGCCGGCCTCCGGGGCCGAGGATCAACCAGCCCTGGCCGGCTCGATGCCGTGGATGGACCGCGTCCTGGAGGCGCTGACCGGCTTAGGCTGGACGGAGAAGGACGCCGAGAAGGCAGTCCGGGACACCATCCGGCATGAGCCCGAACTCGAGGAGTCCGGCACCGTGGCCAGCGTACTCAAGTCCACGCTGCGCCACCTCGGCCAGGGGCAGTCCGCCCGGTCGGGCCGGTAGGAGGTAGAGCATGACGCAACAGCCAGACGGACGGCTCGTGGCCGGGGCAGCTGAAGGTGAGGAGCGGGAACTCGAGGCCGCCCTGCGTCCCAAGAACCTCGACGACTTCGTCGGTCAACAGCGGGTCCGCCGGCAGCTCTCACTGGTCTTGGAGGCCGCCCGGCTGCGCGGCCGCACCGCTGACCACGTGTTGATGTCCGGACCGCCCGGCCTCGGCAAGACCACGCTGGCCATGATCATCGCCGGGGAGATGAACGCGCCCCTGCGGATCTCATCCGGCCCGGCCATCCAGCACGCCGGTGACCTGGCCGCCATCCTGTCCTCCCTGACGGAGGGAGAGGTGCTCTTCCTGGACGAGATCCACCGGATGTCCCGTCCGGCCGAGGAGATGCTCTACATGGCCATGGAGGACTTCCGGGTGGACATCGTGGTCGGCAAGGGGGCCGGTGCCACCTCCATCCCCCTGGAGATCCCGCCCTTCACGCTGGTGGGAGCCACCACCCGCGCCGGGCTGCTGCCCGGGCCGCTCCGTGACCGCTTCGGCTTCACCGGCCACCTCGAGTTCTACAGCACCGAGGAACTGGAGCTGGTGCTGCGCCGGTCCGCCCTGTTGCTGGACATGAAGGTCAACTCCGCGGGGTTCACCCAGATCGCCAGCCGCTCCCGCGGGACGCCGCGCATCGCCAACCGGCTGCTGCGCCGGGTGCGCGACTGGGCCCTGGTCGGCGGGCTGGACCAGGTGGACTCGCGCGCCGCCTCCGCCGCCTTGGAGATGTATGAGGTGGATGAGAAGGGCCTGGACCGTCTCGACCGTTCTGTGCTCGAGGCACTGTGCCGCAAATTCGCCGGGGGACCGGTGGGCCTGTCCACGCTGGCCATCGCCGTGGGGGAGGAGACCGAGACGGTGGAGACCGTGGCCGAGCCCTTCTTGGTGCGCGAGGGCCTGTTGGGGCGGACCCCTCGGGGCCGGATCGCCATGCCGGCCGCCTGGGAGCACCTGGGCCTGGTCCCGCCCCCCGACTCTCCGGGGGCGGCCTTCTGGATGGTGCCGACGCCGACGGATGCCGGTGCGGACTCCAACCGGCCGGACAGTGCCGACGAAGTCGACACGCTGTTTGATCCCTGAGCCCGGATCGGTCCCTGAACCCGCATCCTGACTTCTGTCCCCGCGTTCGACGTGGTTCTGGGAAATCGGTGAACAATGTGCCACGGGAGGGCGCGTCTGAACGGACAGTGAGAACCTACCCGTAGACTAATCGGGTTGTCCTGTGCCCCGACTCTGGAATGTGGTGTCCCCGAAGTGACCCAGCTGATCGCCCCCGCAACTGCCTCGCTTGTCGCCGAAGGCGCCAACCCGGAAGGCGGTGGCGGCCTGCCGTTCGACCCCTTCCTGCTGATCATGCTCGCGATCTTCGCGCTGCTGATCTTCAGCATGTTCCGCCGCAGCAAGAAGGCCCAGCAGCAGCAGCAGCAGCTGCACCAGTCGCTCGGTCCCGGCGTTGAAGTCATGACCACCATGGGCCTGTTCGGCACCATCCTGTCCGTGGACAAGGACGAGAACAAGGCCGTCATCGAGATCTCTCCGGGCAACACGGCCACCGTGCACCTGCAGGCCATCGGCAAGGCCGTGGATCCCGCCGCCGGTGCCGCCGGTACATCCGTGGGTGGCGAGCCGGAGACCACCGTTCCGGATTCCCCGGCAGGCCTGGAAGAGGCCAACGGTGGCACCGACCGCAACAACGAGACCGATGGCAACGGCCCGGACGACCAGCGTCCTGGCACGGATCGCCCGTCTGCCTGACGTCGGCTGACTCAGCAGACGCCCTCCCTCGCCCCGTGAACCGAAAGCCGTAGCCCTCCATGTCTGATAAGACCCCCCGGGGACGCGCCAAGCGCACCCTCTGGTGGCTCGCCGGCCTGATGGTCGCCCTGGCGGCGATCCTCGGTGTCGGCGTGGCCACCGGCCAGGCCCAGTTGGCCCCCAAGCTCGCCCTCGACCTGGAAGGCGGCACCCAGATGGTGCTCGCCCCGGAGGTCACCGGTGGCCAGGAGGTGTCTGCGGAGCAACTCGACCAGGCAGTGGAGATCATCCGCCAACGTGTGGACGGCTCCGGTGTCTCCGAGGCGGAGATCTCCACCCAGAGCGGTCGCAATGTGGTGGTGTCCCTGCCCGGAGTCCCGGACCAGGAGACCCGTGAGCTGATCCAGGCATCCGCCAACATGGAGTTCCGTCCGGTCATCACGATGGGGTCCTTCACCGCCACACCGGAGGACCAGCGGACACCGGCGGAGGAATTCCCAGAGCCCACGGCCGAGCCGGAGAATGGCTCGGACCCGAACTGGATTACCCCGGAGCTGGCCGCCGAATTCGAGGCCCATGATTGCCCCGCCGTGCTCGAGGACCCGAACCGGGAGTCACTGCCCACGGACGAGGCAGCTATCGTCTGCGATCCGAATCAGGGCGTGAAGTACATCGTCGGTCCGGTGGAGGTCCCGGGCACCGACATCGCCGACGCCGACTACGGCCTGGTCAACACGGCCACCGGTGTGTCCACCAACCAGTGGGCCGTCAACCTGACCTTCAACAACGCCGGCGCGGATGCCTTCCGCGAGGTCACCCAGCGCCTGACGCCCTTCCAGGAGGGAGACCCGCGCAAGCAGTTCGCCATCGTCCTGGACGGCATGGTCGTCTCCGCGCCGCAGTCCCAGGCCGTCATCACCGACGGCCGGGCGCAGATCTCCGGCAACTTCACCGAGGAGTCGGCCGCGGCCCTGGCGGAGCAGCTGAAGTACGGCGCCCTGCCGATCAGCTTCACCATCGAGTCCGAGCAGCAGATCTCCGCCACCCTCGGTGCTGACCAACTGCGCCTTGGCCTCATCGCCGGGCTCATCGGCCTGGCCCTGGTCGCCGTGTACTCGTTCTTCCAGTACCGCCTGCTGGGGCTGGTCACCATGGCCTCCCTCGTGGTGGCGGGGGTGCTGACCTACCTGGCGATCGTCCTGCTGGGCTGGTCGGACAACTATCGGTTGTCCCTGGCCGGCATAGCGGGGTTGATCGTGGCCATCGGCCTGACGGCGGACTCGTTCATCGTCTACTTCGAACGCATCAAGGACGAGTTGCGCAACGGGCGAAGCCTGGCGGAGGCTGTCGAGTACGGCTGGCTCCGGGCCAAGCGCACCGTGGTGGCCGCCAAGGCCGTCAACCTGCTGGCCGCCGTCGTGCTGTACTTCGTGGCGGTGGGCAATGTGCGCGGATTCGCGTTTACGCTCGGTCTGACGGCGGTGGCGGACCTCGTGGTGGTGTTCCTGTTCACCCACCCGGTGCTCCAGTTGCTGGCGAACACCCGGTTCTTCGGTGGCGGGCACAAGTTGTCCGGGCTCGATCCCTCGCTGCTCGGACGTGAACCCCTGTACCAGGGGGCTGGCAAGGTCCGCGATTTCAGGCCGGTCCCGGCCGCGTCCGGCAAGGCGACGAAGAAGAGCCAGAAGTCCTCCAAGGAGGCGGCCAAGCGGCAGACGATCGCGGAACGCCGGCGGGCCGAACAGCTCGCGGCGGTCGGCGATGGCAGCAGCGCCGACGATTCTGCCTGGGACTTCGCTGAGGCCAGTACCACCTCAACCGAACGGACGGAGGAGCAAAAGTGAGTGCACTGGCCACCTGGGGTAACCAGCTCTACACCGGCAAGCGTTCCTACCCCTTCACCACGAGGTGGAAGACCTGGTTCTCCGTCGCCCTGATCATCCTCGTGGCGGTGGTCGGCCTGACCCTGGCCCGCGGTGGATTCAACCTCGGCATCGATTTCCGGGGCGGCTCCGAGTTCACCGTCTCCGCCGTGTCCAACACGGACATCGCGCCCGGTGAGGACGCGGTGCAGGATGCCGTGCCGCAGGCGGAAGCCACCGTCACCAACATCGCGCCGGGCACCATGCGGATCCAGACGGACCTGTTGGACGATGATCAGACCCTGGAGGTCGCGGCGAACCTGCAGGCGGCCTACGGGGTCGAGCAGGACCAGGTGACCTCCAACTTCGTGGGCCCCACCTGGGGCCAGGGTGTGACGCAGCAGGCCTTGCTCGGCCTGGTCATCTTCGTCGTCCTCGTGGCGCTGCTGATGGCCGCCTACTTCCGCACCTGGAAGATGTCACTCGCTGCGGTGATCGGTCTGCTGTACGTGGTGGGGGTGACCGCGGGCATCTACGGTGCCACCGGCTTCGAGGTCACCCCGAGTGCCATCATCGGCTTCCTGACCATCTTGAGTTATGCGCTCTATGACACGGTGGTGGTCTTCGACAAGATCCGGGAGAACACGGAGCACAACCTCGAGGAGACCACCCGGACCTTCCAGGAGAACGTCAACCTGGCGATCAACCAGACGCTGGTCCGGTCGATCAACACGTCCGTGGTGGCCATCCTCCCGGTGGCCTCAATCCTGTTCATCGGCGCGTTCCTGCTCGGCGCCGGCACGCTGCGAGACATCTCGCTGGCCATCTTCGTGGGCATCATCGTGGGCACCCTGGCCACGATCTTCATCCAGGCCCCGCTGTACGCGTTGCTGCGCAAGGGCGAACCGAAGATCCAGGCCAATGACGCCAAGGTCCTGGAACGGCGTGAAGCGGAGGCGTCAGCTGCGGTCTGATCTGCGCTGATCACCTCCGGTGGCCGGTACCCTGACTGCAGGGTGCCGGCCACTACTCGTGGTGGCCCTAGAATGGATCACTACCCCGTTGAGGGTTGAGCACAGTGGCAGCGAGGGAGACCCGAGCTGACCGCGGGAAGGACGGCAGCCATGGGTACAGAGTCAGAACGGCCACGCCCGGCCAGCTCCGGTGCCGTCCCGCACCCCACACCCAACCAGACGTATTCCTCGGCCGTGCCCAGCGGGCCGGGCGAGGAAGCGGAAACCGAGGGGCCGACGTCGGCCACCAGGACTGAGGTGTCCGCGCCACCGGAGCGCACCCCCACCGCACCGGTGACGAGCCCGGCTCCGAGCACCCCGTCCACCATCCGGCCCAGCGGACCGTCCGACGCGGCCACGGCTGGCAGCCCGGCGAGCGGTGCGATCGTCTCACGGCGGCCCCGTAGCCGGCTGGCGCGGCTGACCGGCCGCGTCGCCAACGATTATTCGCCGATCCTGGAGCCCCTGGTCCGGACCCTCAAGGTCCGCCAGCCGAAGGAAGATCTCGACCTGATCATCCGGGCCTTCGAGGTGGCCGAAAAGGCCCACGCAGGCCAGAAGCGGAAGAGCGGCGACCCGTACATCACCCACCCCGTGGCCGTGGCCACGATCCTCGCCGAGCTGGGCATGACCGGCACCACCCTGGCCGGGGCCCTGTTGCATGACACGGTGGAGGACACCAGCTACTCGCTGGTGCAGCTGCGCCGGGATTTTGGGGACGAGGTGGCCGTCCTGGTGGACGGGGTCACCAAACTGGACAAGGTCAAGTTCGGGGATGCGGCGCAGGCCGAGACCGTCCGCAAGATGGTGCTGGCCATGGCGGACGACGTCCGGGTCCTGGTCATCAAGCTTGCCGACCGCCTGCACAACGCCCGTACGTGGCGCTATGTGGCCCCGGCCTCGAGCGCACGCAAGGCCAAGGAGACCCTGGAGATCTACGCGCCGTTGGCCCACCGGCTCGGCATGAACACGATCAAGTGGGAGCTCGAGGACCTGTCCTTCGCGGCCCTGTACCCCAAGGTGTACGCGGAGATCGTGCGGCTGGTGGGGGAGCGCACCCCCGAGCGTGAGAAGAACCTGGCCGTGCTGCGCGGACAGATCGAGAAGGACCTCAAGGAGGCCCGGGTGCGGGCCACCGTCACGGGACGGCCGAAGCACTTCTACTCGATCTACCAGAAGATGATCGTCCGGGGGAAAGACTTCGACGAAATCCACGACCTCACGGGCGTCCGCGTGCTGGTCGACTCGGTCCGGGACTGCTACGGCGCGCTCGGTGTCCTGCACGCGAAGTGGAGCCCGCTGCCGGGCCGCTTCAAGGACTACATCGCGATGCCCAAACTGAACATGTACCAGTCGCTGCACACCACGGTGATCGGTCCGGGCGGCAAGCCCGTGGAGATCCAGCTGCGCACGCATGAGATGCACCGTCGCGCGGAGTACGGCGTGGCGGCGCATTGGAAGTACAAGGACCAGGCGGCCCAGGGTGCCCCGTCCAGTGGAGACCAGACCCCGGGGTGGCTGCGTTCCGTCATGGACTGGCAGAAGGACACCAAGGACCCGAACGAGTTCCTGGAGTCACTGCGCGCGGAGATCGACGCCGCCGAGGTCTTCGTGTTCACGCCCAAGGGCGAGGTGATGGCCCTGCCGGCGGGCTCGACCCCCGTTGACTTCGCATACGCCGTGCACACCGAGGTGGGCCACCGCACCATCGGCGCCCGCGTCAACGGCAAGCTCGTCCCGCTGAACAGCGAACTGCACCACGGTGACTGGGTGGAGATCTTCACCTCGAAGACCGAGGGCGCCGGGCCCAGCCAGGACTGGCTCGGTTTCGTCCGCAGTCCGCGGGCTCGGAACAAGATCCGCCACTGGTTCTCGAAGGAACGCCGCGAGGAGTCCATCGAGAAGGGTAAGGAGCAGCTCACTCGCCAGTTGCGCAAGATGAGCCTGCCCCTGCACCAGATGATGGCGTCGGATTCGCTCACCGAGGTGGCGGGGCAGCTGAACCTGCCGGACATCTCCACCCTCTACGCCTCGATCGGGGACGCCAACGTCTCCGTGCAGAACGTGATCGAGCATCTGCAGAAGCTGCACGCGGTGGAGGAGGAGACCGAGGAGTCCCTGGACACCTCGGCGATCCCGATCACCCGCATCGCCGCTCCGAGCAGGCAGTCCGACTCCGGGGTCATGGTGCAGGGATCCGGCGATGTGATGGCCAAGCTGGCCCGGTGCTGCACCCCCGTGCCACCGGACGAGATCATCGGTTTCGTCACCCGCGGCTCCGGCGTGTCCGTGCACCGCACCGACTGCAAGAACATCGACCACCTTCGGGAGGAACCGGACCGGATCGTGGAGGTCTCCTGGGCACCCACGCAGTCCTCGGTGTTCCTCGTGGAGATCCAGGTCGAGGCGCTGGACCGCAAGTCCCTGCTCTCGGACGTGACACGGATGCTCGCAGAACACCACGTGAACATCCTCTCTGCATCGGTGAACACCTCCCGGAGCCGCGTGGCCATCAGCAAGTTCGTCTTCGAGATGGGGGATCCGAAGTACCTGAGCCACGTGCTGTCCTCGGTGCGGCGCATCGACGGGGTCTATGACGTGTACCGCACCGCCGGTCAGAGCCGCCCCGCAGCGGAGGACTGAGACCGGCCGATTCCTCAGAAGGACAGATAGTCCAGGCTGACGGAGTTCTAGGGCCGACTGGGTCTCACCCCGGCAGCAGGCGCTCCAATGCTCGCCTGGCTGTTGCCATGCCGCACCGTTTGCGGCGGGATTCGAACCGGTCCCGGAGCGCGACTGTATCGGTCAGCGGCAGCAGTCGCGCCGCCGCGGTCATCGCCGCCGCAGCCCGGTGAGGGTCCCCGGCGCGGCGCAGCAAGTCCTCGATGGTCCGCTCCACGCTCGTGCACGGCAATCCGAAGGCGTCCACGACGTCGGCCGGTTGGCTCGCGGCGTCAGACTGTTCCAACCGCAGCCCGACGGACAGCGGCTGCAGCGGGATCCGGTGGAAACGTTGCACGGAGGCCTCCAGCGCCGCCGGTGGCGGCCCGCCCGCGAGCACCCAGGCCGCCGTCAATCCCATGGCCGCCCACCGGCCCGCGACGACGGGCGCGGCGAGCCGGAGCACCGCCGCCGCCCGCATCCTCGGTGCCGCCGCCCCCGAACCGGGCTGGTCGGCCTCCACGTACAGGTCCCCGATGACGTGGACGATCAAACCGGAGAGCTCCATGCCCCGGAGCTCCGGACCGGCATAGGGGAGTCCGGGCACCAGGAACTCCATCGGCTCGACGCCGGGATTCGCCACCGTCGGTCCGCGGGTGGGCTGGACGGCGGATTCAGCAGGGCGTCCAGCAGGGGATGCAGTGCCGGGTGCAGCGGTCAGGGTCACCGTCCCAGCGTCGCAGAAACAGCTGTGGCCCGGCACGGAGCCGGGCCACAGCTGTGGACAATGCAGGACTCAACGAGGGATTCACAGGAATCCACACGGGGCCCACCCGATGTCAGCGGGTCAGCGCAGTCCCTGAGCCGACTTCTGCAGGGTCTCGAGCCACATCTTGCGGGCATCGAGCGCTTCCTGCGCCTTGGCGATGGCCTTGGCGTCACCCTTGGACTGGGCCTTGGCCAGATCATCCTCGAGTTCGGCGACCTTGTCCTCGAGCTGGGTCAGGGCGGAGTTCGTCCGGGCCTTGGTCTCGGGGTTGGTCTTGCGCCAGTGCTCGTCCTCGGCCGACTTCAGGCCTTCCTCCAGCTTCCGGAACGCGGACTCCATGCGGGTGACATCCTTGCGGGGCACCCGCCCGGCGTCCTCCCAGCGGCCCCGCAGATCGTTCAGGACCTTGCGAGCGGCCTTGACGTCCTTCACTGGCAACAGCTTCTGCCCCTCGGCCAGGATCTGCTCCTTGACCTTGAGGTTCTCGCCGTATTCCTTGTCGATCTCCTCGTTGGTCGCCTTGCGGGCGTTGAAGAAGACGTCCTGCGCAGCGCGGAAGCGGGCCCAGAGGGCATCGTCCTCCTTGCGGGAAGCGCGCGGGGCAGCCTTCCACTCGTCCATGAGGTCCCGGTAGGCGCCGGCCGTGGGTCCCCAGTCGGTCGAGGTGGAAAGGGCCTCGGCGCGGGCGATCAGCTTCTCCTTGGCGGCTTTGGCCTTGGAGTTGGTGGCGTCCAGTTGGGAGAAGAAGGCTCGGCGGTGCTTGTCGTGCGTGGTGCGGGCCGTACGGAATCGCTTCCACAGGCCGTCCTCGACCGACTTGCCAAGGCGGGGACCGGCCTTCTGCGCGGACTTCCAGTTCTCGAACAGCTCAGCCATGCGGGCGCTGGCCTGCTTCCACTGCACCTGCTGAGGGTCCTTCGCGGCCAGTTCCTCGGCTTCGGCCACGATTGCCTCGCGGGTGGCCAGCTGCTCGGCCTGCGCCTTCTCCAGGGCCAGCTTCTCGGCCAACTTGAGATCGTCCAACCGGGTCTGCAATGCCTCGACGCGGGCGCGCAGGGCGGGCATGTCACCCACCATGCCCCGTTCGCCGATGGTCTGGCGCAAGTGGCCCAGGGTCTTCTGGATCTCGCCCGCCGGTGCGCCCGTGGCCACGCGCTGCTCGAGGAGCATGACCTGGGAGACGACCTCGTCGTACTTCCGGCTGAAGTACGCGAGGGCCTCGTCCTTGGTGCCGTCCGGGAACTGGCCGACCGGGTGCTCCTCAGCGCCGTCGATCAGGATGACGTGGCCGTCGTCGCTGACCTTCGCGAACTTCGCGGCATCCTCCAGGGGAGTGGTGAAGCTGGGTGCAGGCATCGGTGAGACGGGAGCGGTGGCCGCGGGTGCCTTCCCCTGGCCAGCCGGGGTGGCGGGACGCGGCAGATGGGAGGGCTTCGGGGCCTTGCCGGGTTTCGGCACGCCGGGCTTCGGGGCCGCGGGAGCCGAGGCCTCTTCGCTAGGCGCCGGTGTCGAGGCCTCCTCGCTGGGCGCGGGAGCCGAGGTCACCTCATCGCTGGGCGCGGGGTCGACCGAAGGTGCCTCGGTCGCCTCGACGGAGGCCAACACGGCCTCGGTCTCCTCTTCCGCGGCGGACACCTGTTCCTCGGCCTGGGCCGGGGCCTCGGTTGGCACCGCAGACTCAGCGGGGTCGGCGGCGGGTTCGGTCGCCTGCCCTGCTACCTGCTCCGGAGTGTGTGGGGCGGACTGCTCGGACGCGGCCACGGGGGCCTCGTCAGAGGTCCGCTGGGTGGACTGCTGGTCGTCGGATTCTTGACTGGTGGTCACCGCTAGAACTCTCTGCTGGTGCCCTGCACCGGCGCGCGGCCGCAGGGAATAGTGGATACGGTCACGTCCAGCGTACCGGCTGGACCTAGAATGGGGAGCCGAATGTCCCCCCAGCAGTTCCTACAGAAGGTGGCCCATGTCCCGCAAGGCATCCCTGTCCGGTTTCCACGAGTGGCTTCCCGCCGAGCGGATCGTGGAACAGCATGTGCTGGACACCCTGCGGAACACCTTCGAGCTGCATGGCTTCTCCTCCATCGAGACCCGCGCCGTGGAGACCCTCGGTCAGCTGCTGCGCAAGGGCGAGATTGACAAAGAGGTCTATGCGGTCTCGCGGCTGCAGGCAGACGCGGATCAGGGAACGGCGCGGGCCCAGGACGCCCAGGACCCGAATCGCCTGGCGCTGCACTTCGACCTGACGGTGCCCTTCGCCCGATACGTGGTGGAGAACGCCGGGCACCTGTCCTTCCCGTTCCGCCGGTACCAGATCCAGAAGGTCTGGCGTGGTGAGCGTCCCCAGGAGGGCCGGGCCCGCGAGTTCACCCAGGCGGACATCGACGTGGTGGGGGACGGCACACTGCCATTTCGATCCGACGTGGACGTCGCCCTCGTGATGGCCGAGGCCCTCGGGGCCCTGCCGATCGGCGACTTCACCATCCGCATCAACAATCGCAAGCTCGCCGAGGGCTTTTACCGCGGGCTCGGCCTCGAGGACACCGCCGGGGTGCTGCGCAACATCGACAAGCTGGAGAAGATCGGCGCGGCCGAGGTGTCCCGACTGCTCCAGTCCGAACTCGGTGCCACCGAGGACCAGGCCACGCAGGCCCTCGCCCTGGCGGCGATCCGCACCGAGGACACGTCCTTCGTGGAGCAGGTCCGCGCCCTGGGGGTGACCCACGAGCTGCTGGAGGAAGGGCTCGAGGAGCTGGCCGGCGTCGTCGGCGAATTGCACCGGCGCGCCCCCGGGCGCGCCGTGGCGGACCTGTCCATTGCCCGCGGACTCGACTACTACACGGGAACGGTCTACGAGACCGTGTTGGTGGGCCATGAGCAGCTCGGTTCCATCTGTTCCGGCGGCCGCTATGACGCCCTGGCATCCAAGGGAAACCGTACGTTCCCGGGCGTGGGACTCTCCATCGGCGTGACCCGGCTCATGATGCGCATCTTCTCCCAACAGATGGCCAGTGCCACCCGCTCCGTGCCGACGGCCGTCTACATCGCCCTGACGCACGACGACGACTGGTCGGCCGCGCAGGACACCGCGCAGTCCCTGCGCGCCCGGGGGATCCCCGCCGAGGTGGCCGTGTCCGCCGAGAAGTTCGGCAAGCAGATCAAGTACGCGGACAAGCGCGGCATCCCGTACGTCTGGTTCACGTCCGTGGGGGAGGACGGTACGGCCGAGCACCAGGTCAAGGACATCCGGTCCGGTGAGCAGGTTGACGCCGACCCCGCTAGCTGGATGCCCCCGGCCGAGGACGTGCGGCCCCAGGTCCTGGAGGGCTGAGGTCCGCGTCACGCTTTCGTCAGGTCCTGGGCGAGCATCACGAGGATGCCGCTGGGGCCTCGGACGTACGTGAGCCTGTACACGTCCTCGTAGGTCGCCACGCCGCGGAGCGGGTGGCAACCGTGCCGCGCGGCGATCTCGAGGGCCTCGTCGAGGTCGTCCACGGAGAAGGCGACGCGGTGCATCCCGATCTCGTGCGGCTGGGTGGGTTCGGTCTCGATGGCTTCGGGGTGGAGGTACTCGAAGAGTTCGAGGCGGCCGTTGCCGTCCGGCGTCTGGAGCATGGCGATGCTGGCATGGTTGCCGTCGAGGCCCACCGCGGTGTCCGCCCACTGACCACTGACCGTGTCCCGTCCCAGGACGGTCAGTCCCAGGTCGGCGAAGAAGGCGATCGTCGCCTCCAGGTCCCGCACGGCGATGCCGACGTTCTCGAATCTGATGGACATGCGTTGAATCCTGGAGTTGAAGGGACGGTGAGCCGGTTCTGAACCGTCATGGTCTCACCCGCAGTCGCCCACGTACAGGCGTGAGCAGGTTCCGGGACGCGGCGTCAGGCCATCTGGATCCCGCGGGCCCAAAGAGCCTTGAGAGCGTGCGACTCTGCCCGTAGGGTGGCGCGGACGACGGCCGTGACGACCTGCCGAGACGGCCGGAAGAACTGCCGAGACCGGCGAGAAGGAGACCCATGAAATTCGGTTCTGCCATTGTCCTCATGGCCTTGGGGGCCATCCTGAGCTTCGCGGTCCAGGATGCCATCGCCGGGTTCGACCTGACGGTGGCCGGTTACATCCTCATGGCCGCCGGTGCCCTGTTGTTCATCGTGTCCCTGATTCAGATGGGGGTCGCCAGCTCGGCGAACCGCCGAATCAGCGAGTCCAGAACCGTACAGGACCCGCACACCGGAGAGTCGATTCGCCGGGACGAGACGCGCGACTATTGAGATGTCGTTATGTCTCGCCCTGAGGGCATCGGTGGGGTTTGATCTGCGGTGTGGTGCTGGCAAGCGGTGCTGGTCGAGTTCTCGTAGCGGTCACTCAGGCGCATCCATGAATAGGTCGGTTCCTGGGGCCAGCCGGGCGGGGAGTTCTCCCACGTCTCCTGCCGTCCGAACGGGGTGAGGTCGAGTAGATCGAACACCACCATGAAGGGTTCCTCACCACGGTCGTAGGTTGACCAGGTATGGAAGATGCGGCCGTCGGTGCGGAAGAAGACGCTGACGGCTTGGTGCTCTTCGCCGTCGGAGGTGGCACCGAAGTCCTCGTTGAAGGAGCTCCCCCTCGTGGAGTACCAAGGCAACTGCCACCCCATGCGCGTCTGGAACGACTGAAGTTTCGCCAGGGGAGCCCTCGAAGTCAACGCGAAGGATGTCCGGCGGGCGTGCAGGTGCGACAGTGGGCCGATGTGCTCAGCCATCATCGAGCACCCGTCACAGCCCTCATCCCAGTCGGGGCCGAACATGAAGTGTTGCACGATCAACTGTGGCCGGCCCTCGAACAGATCGAGCAGACCGACGCGGCCCTGAAGTCCTTCGAAGGCATAGTCGGAGTGCACCTCCACCATGGGCATCCTGCGACGTGCCGCGCTGACCGCATCCTTCATCCGGGTCAACGCCTTTTCCTGATGGAGCAACACCGCTCTCGCGTCTGTCCAGGTGGCGCGGTCGACGATCTGGGGCATCGGCTCCGCGGCCGTCTTGGCATCCGTCATGCCCGGTCACCGTCCTCGCTGTCAGGTCTAACGGTAGGGAGCCGAGCCCCTCCGGGAAGACTCCTATCCTGCTCTGCTGCCCGTCCTCGCATCCCCATTGAGCCTTGGAAGCGGACATCCGCAGGGGAGGTCCAATCCGTTCGCCATCATCGGGGGACTGGTTCCATGGTCGAGTCCGCTGGCCTCGAAGGAGTCTTGCGAGCGGCATTCCTGGAACACGTGACGCACGTTTCGAATCTCTCGCTAGTCAACACGGTTCGAGCAGGAGTAGCTTGTTCCCTCGTAACCTTGCCCCAGTCCCGGCCCCGGCGGAATCTTCTCCGTGCGGCACGTCGGCCGGCCTTTCGGCTAGTGCCTCGCCGGCCGCATTGGAAGCCGGCCCAGGTGATAGTCCTGGGGTTTCTGGCCGCGATCGCTTCGGCATCGAGAACATCTGGGCCAAGGCCAACGACGATGCTCACGAGACGATCCTGCGTCAGCTCGGTATCCAGCACGTCGTCCATCCCGAACGGGACATGGGCCGCCGACTGGCCCACCTGGTCCGGATATCCATGGAGGACTACGTGGAGGTCGAGCCGGGCTTCTCTATCGTCCGCACCGGCGTCCCACAGCGCTATGTCGGTCGTGAACTGGCAGAGTTCCGGCTCCGAGCCGAACGGGGCGTCTCCGTCGTCGCCGTGAAGGACCAGGGCGAATGGATCTATCCGGACCGTGACTACATCCTCCAAGCCGACGACACTCTCCTGGTGGCCGGGCCGACCCGCAAAGCCGAGGCTTTCGCCCAGTTAGGTTGAACGCCGCCCGCGCAGCGGAGGACATGTGCGCCTTCGCGGCAGGGAAGGGAACACCAGGGCAGGGGTCCTCCTGCCGCATGACAGGAGGACCCCCGGTGTTTCCCCTACTGGGCCGGGATGACCCCGGCGTAGTCCGTCTGGTATCCGGTCACTGGCTGGTGCGGGATGTCCTCCCACCGTTCCGGATCCTCTTGCTGTACCTCTCCCGTGGCCATCCCGAGCAGGAGCTCCTTCAGTGCCAACTCGTTCTGTCGGACTGACTTTCCGCGGGCCTTCTGGCCCAGGCTGCCATCGGAGGTGTTTCCACTCGTCTCAAAGAACACGACCGGGTTGCTGTGGCCTTCCGGGTTCAGCCCTTGATAGTTCAGGCCCAGCATCATGGCTGAGACGACGCCGCCCTTGATGTCGATCTCCAGTCCGTCGCCTACCTGATACCGATCTATGTTGATGGATCCGTACTTCGATAGTTCGTCGTAGACATGCACGAGCATCTGACGGGTCAACACGTCATAGGCGCCGTCTTCAAGACCGGGCAAGGTGGGCCCACCAGGTGCCAAGGAAATGCCGAGAGACAACGTCACATCGTCACCTGTTCCCCATTCCTTCTTCAGGCCCTGGTGGTGGATGTCCACCCCGAAGTCCGGATCCACCATGGTCCAGTACTCGTAAAAGGCCAAGGATTCCTTGGCTGCGAAGCCGTTCTCTGTCCAGTCCCGGTTGAGATCGATGCGCTGTTCACCTCCGTTCCCACCGAGCTGAGGGGTTCCGGTCACGTCGTCCCACAGGATCGTGTGGCGGATGTTCTCCTCGGCACCGTCTGGGTTGTACATCGGGATGATGTGGAAGGTGTACTTCTCACGCAGCAGGTCGTAATCCGATGATCCGTTCGTCCCCAGGTCCTTGAGCAGGGTCAGTAGAGAATCCGTGCCATAGGGTTCGTTGCCGTGGATTCGTCCTTGAAGCCAGACGTCCTCCGGCCCTGTCCCAACGGTGGCTACGTAGAGGTCACGGCCCTGTTCTGAAGTACTCACCGATGTGCCGGCCTCGGCGAGGGTGAAGACGTCGACGTTGAAGCGAGAGGTCTTCTCCAGCTTCTTCAGTTCCTTCTCCACGTCGGCATAGGTCAGGATACTGGAGATGTTGGTCTGGCCGTTGGGGGACGGGAAGTTCGCGTCCGCCATGGCGGGTGCGACCCCAGCCGGAACGGCGAGCATCAGTGAAGCGGCGGTCACGACGGCTGCGAGGCGCCGACGCCGGTTGGTCGATGTGGTGGACTTCATGATTCTCCTGGAGGTTCTCCCGTGTTGCCACGGCGGCATAGGTGCTGGTGGAAACCCCAATCGTCGGTGACCGAGGCCTCCCCGAAGTCTAAATGTGATGTACGACACTTCAAGGCAACGGCTTAAACGATGGACAAACTGCTCGGCAAACTACAGAAACGGTCGAGGTGGTCCATCTCGGCAAATGCACACCTGATGACCCATCCTTCATCGGGATGCTATTTGTGGGGCCGAGCATCGCTAATTCTGCAGGGCTTCAGATGAGGTTGTCTGGTCTGTGGTCAGTCACCGAGTCGGCGTGCGTGTTTGGCTCTTCTGAGTTTGTGCGTGGTGGGGGCCAGATGGCGCGGAGGATGCGGACGGCGTCGTCCAGGCTGGTGCCGGCTTGGGTGCTGGTGTCGGCGAGCTGCCGGGCGGCGGCCAGGACTGGTCGCGGTGTTGTGGTGGCGCTGCGGCTGACTCGGGTGCCTTCGCTGGTGCGGGTGGTGAGGAATCCTTCGCTCTCGAGTGCTTTGTAGGCCTTGGCCACGGTGCCGGCGGCAACGTCGAGGTCTTTGGCGAGCTGGCGGACGGAGGGGAGTCGTTGATCGGCTGCCAGCTGCCCCGAGACAATCAGCCCGCGGATCTGGTCTCGGATTTGCTCCGTGGGTGGGGTGGCCCCTGACAGGGTGATCATCACGACGTGACCGTGGACTTTGCTGGTTGCCGCATCGGGATCGCGGATAGGAGCACGGTGGCCCAATAAGCGACTCCGAGGGCCAGCAGCGCGAAACTTGCGCCGTGGAGCACCGGTTCCAGTGCAGCGAAGGTGGTCCACGAGTTCACCGTTCCGCCTGCTGCGGTGAACTGGCCCCGCATCGACGCGGTCCCGGCGAGGGGCTGGAGGATGAAGGCGAAATGCACCAGGAGCGCACCGGTTGCCACGGCGAGAATATTGCGAGTGCGGGCAGTCCTGATAAGCGCGTCTCGAGCATAGTCGTGGTCCAGGGCTGGCCGGGAGATGAGGAAAAGGTCGAGGTAGGTAGCCGCGAGCATGAGAACCAGCAGGAACAGGCAGGGCACGGAGTAAAACCACCCGTAGATGCTGGCGCCCATGCTGTATTCCCCACCGATGTCGACGTTGTACATCATGTAGCGGCCCGTGGTCGGATCGGGACTCGAAGGAGATCCGGCGAGGACCGTCACCAGGAGGATGAGTGCGACCAGCACGGTGGGGGTGGCGAACCAACGCCGACGCCCGAAGCTGATCGGCGTCCTGGGTGAGAGTGCTGCCGCGCCTTGACCGGCCCGAGGATGTGCCGGGAACGCCAAGACGACCAGAGCGAGTATCCCGACGAGCAGGGGGAAGGCGAACCAGTAGTGGGCATGCCAGCCCGTGAGCACCATCGGGACATCGAAGGACAAGACCAAAGGCACCCCGGCCAACCGTTCGAAGGCCACAGCGAGGAGCAGAACCAGGCCAACCACCCCCGGGATCGACCGAACCGAACCGTCTGGCAGACCCGCCCTGCGGCCACGCAACAGCCACCAGACCAGAGCGAGAACAAGACCTGTAAGCACAGGGCCCCAGACTAGGAACATCAACCACGCCATGCCCACACCCTTCGTTGTTGTGTCATTTCGACACTACACGTTTGTTTCATCCGAGTGGTACGGTCGATATGAAGCAGGTCACCACTGGCCATTCGGTTCCCGATGCTGTGAACCGGTCGAGTTGGCATGAAGGTGAAGTGGCTCTGTAGCCCCTGGGGCGATTGAAGATCCCAACGACCATGGTCAGGAGCTCCGATGCAGCGCAAGGGTCTCGTACTAGCCGGAGCGTTTTCGCTTCTTCTGTTTTCAGGATGCAGCCAAGGCAGCGGCGGTGTCGGTCTCCTGGACGAACCGGCGACCGCAGACCAGACCTTGCCTGCGGACCTTTACGGGGGCGATGTGGAGCCGGACAGTGCCCGGTGGGTCGCCAAGCATGAGGGCATATCTTACTTTCTCGCGAAGCCAGCTGAACCTGGCCTGGCCCATGGCGTGTGCCTTGTGGCCATGGAGGCCGAATCGATTGCCTGCGGTGGCCCCTCGAGTAACGCAACCCAGCTGGTGTCGCTCGACACCGCCGGAACTGAAGCCAGGGTGGTCCGCGACGGGACCGACACCACCGAACTCACCGACGAGGGGTGGACGCAGATCCACGAGAACTTGCTCGTGCGGTGACTCGGGCGAAGGACTTCAATGGGGTGCACACCATGGTAGAGATCGCCGAATATCTAGGCCATGGCCTCAGCAACGGTAGTGCCGAACTAGGCAGAGTGTACGTTTGCCGATTCTCCGGGGTGGGCGCAGGTTCGGTGCTTCGTTGACCAGATGACGGTTTGGCTGCGAGCCCTCGAACTGCAGGCCCTTGCGAATCAATGTTCTTGTTGCGGCCGGTCCCGGCAAGACGCGTGCGCCAGTAGTGTGAAGGAACCTGACGGCGAGCGAAGGGGTTCCGAATCTTGGTGAAGTTGCAGTCGTTTCCGGCCGTTGGCGCAGTGGTGGTTTTGACGGCTGGAATCGTCCTGACGGGATGTGGCAGCGAGGCGGAACAAAGTACGACTGAGACTCCGCCTCCGGCCACCACTCCGAGTGAGACGACGTCGCCCAACCCCGAATCGACGCAACCCTCCGCGATGGCCGATTCCGTGGGCAGTCTGGACGAGCTGTTCGAGGCAGTCGACGAGCGTTTCGACTGCCCGGGACCCTCGGACGGCTTCTTCGGGGAGGACCACTTTTTCATGATCGAGGACGGTCAACAACTCGTGGGGCGGAAGTGCGGAGAGACCATCGTCCTGGCGTGGTCCGAGGACGAATCACTGATCCAGGGCGCCCGCGAGCTGCTGAATTCAGCCATCGCACCCGTACCCGTGGTGGGCACGGCGGGGTGGTTCGTCGCCGACGTTGCCGAGGCCGGTGAGGGCGGTACAGGTGCGCCGGAACACCAGGCGACGGCTAAGGACTTGGACAGGCTCGCTACCGAGCTGGGCGCCGATATAACCGAAGGCTGAGCAGTCCGGCCTCCCGCGGCCAAGTCGCGCATATCCAGCAGCTGGCTGCGATGAGCGACATCAAGATTTCGGTGGCCAACTCCAGATGGGGATCGCGCACCGGGCGCCCAATTGGGTCGACGGTCGATCAAGTAGCTAAGGCGCAGGACGGGCGGTCGGCCTTCCCGCAGAACCATCAGTTGATCGGGTGGTCAGCCCAGAAGGCCATGCGCTCTGGCCGATGCTGGGAAGTCAGGTCCACACCGTCCGTCCGACATCACCGTGGAGTGTGATGAACAGGTCCCGCACGGTGTACAGCCAATCCAGGTACTGCAGTTCGACGGCGACGTGGTTCTCCAGATCAATGATGGCCTGGCCGCTTCCGATGGAGCCGGCGAACTCTAGCCGGACGCTGTCCCCGTCGGACCAGGCATCCACGACCTCGTAATTGTGGTTGTAATCCCAGATCGGAAGGTCGAGGGGGCTGAACATGGCTAGCACCGGAAAGGCCAAAGGAAACTCGTCTCGAGTTATTCGCAACGGCGGGTCGTTCGCCGGCTCGAAGACCAGCTCATGAGTGTGAGGGTTGTAGCTGACGGACTCGTCGTCGGTGGTGCTGCGGTACTCGCCGGTGGGGGATCTGGCGATCACCTGGTGAATGCGGGTGGATTTTCCGTCTGTGGCCTGGACGGTGGCCTCGATCTGTTCAGGAGCGGAGAGCCTGCTCTTGGACGTGATCAGAGCCGAGAGGCTCGTGGCGGCATCATTCATGGTTACTCCATTCTGGGGGCGTTCCATCATGCCCCCCAGATGCCCATGCTTGCGGGGGATCCCATCAAGGGAATCCATAGGAGGGTTCGCACTGATGCATAGTGTCAGGGCGCCGGCGCCCTTCAGAAGGTTCGAATCGGGGTAGCCGGGGCCCTGACGTCGTTCAGTGTTTAGTTTCCACGAGGCCGGCTCTGGTTTCGACTCGTTGCCGTTCGATAGCGCGGTAGACCGTCGATCGACCAACACCGAAGAGCTCGGCGACCTCGGAAGTGCTGTACTCACCGCTGTGCACCAGTGACACGAGGTGAGCTTCCTGACGACGGTTGAGCTTGGGCTGCTTGCCACGCAGACGGCCCTTGGCTTTGGCCACCTTCATCCCCTCCCGGGTACGGAGCCGGATCAGGTCGGATTCGAACTCCGCAACCATGGCCAAGACGTTGAATAGTAGTCGGCCAACCGCGTCGGTGGGGTCATAGACAGACCCGCCCAAACTCAAGCTGATCTGACGGGCTGTGAGTTCGTCAGCGATTGCTCGGGCATCGGGAAGTGACCTGGCCAGGCGATCGAGCTTGGTGACCACCAAGGTGTCCCCGGCCCGACAGGCGGCGAGTGCCTCTCGCAAACCAGGTCGCTCACGATTGGTCCCGGTCAGGCCATGATCAACATAGATCCGATCAGCCTCGACGCCCATGCCGAGCAGGGCGTCGCGTTGGGCGGTCAGGTCTTGCTGATCGGTGGAGCATCGGGCGTACCCGACAAGCAGCGCGCTCATGGCGCACCTCCAGAAGCTAGGCCCGTCCCGACTGCGGGATGCGGCCGACTCGAGCATCGGGGAACGCCCGACTCCAACAGTAAGACGCTCCCCACGACCGACTGCAAGAAACAAGTCGGCCCCTCGGCCGCTTTTCCTGCGACGCGACCCTCCCTATAGAACTCGCCCGAGCCTGTCGAACGGGTGCCACAAACCCTTCCCTCTCCGGACACTCTGATGGTTGTTGTGACTGCTGAACTATTTCTTAGCAGCACCGCTCACTGCGACCGCCGCATCCTCCGAAAGGGCGGAAGGTTCTTCAACCATCTGACGAGGTCCCATGGGGCCCGGGATTCTCTGAAGACGGACCCGGGTAGGGTCGCACCATGTGGGAACTCAATGTGCTGGTGTTGTATGTAGTCTTCACCGCTATCTTCTTCTACCTTCTCTACGGAGTCATTCGCGCGGGCGTCCGTGATGGGATTCGAGCTGCAGACAAGCGTCGGGCTTCAGAAGCTGCGCGAGATTCCACGTCACGCACAGCTCGCTAGGAGTTGCGGGCCCTGACGGCCAGGAGTGTGCAACCGATGACGGCGACGCTGCCGAGGACCGTGGGCCAGGCGATGTCCTCGTGGAGGAACAGACCGGCCCAGCAGATGCTCATCACCGGCTGGGTGAGCTGCACCTGGCTTACCTTTGCCATCGGGCCGATTGCGAGGCCGTGATACCAAGCGAAGAAGCCCAGGAACATGCTGACCACGGCGAGGTAGGCGAAAGCGCCCCACTCGATCAGGGCCCCTGTCGGCGGTTGCTGCGCCACGGTGATGCCGGTGAGCACGATCGTCAGCGGAGAGGCCAACACGAGCGCCCAGGAGATGGTCTGCCACGACCCCAGCTCGCGGGAGAGCAGGCCGCCCTCGGCGTAGCCGATGGCGCAGACGACGACGGCGGCGAACAGCAGCAGGTCCGACCGGTGCAGCCCGGCGAGGCCGCCGCCCTGGATCGCGGCAAACACCACGGCAGCGATCGCGCCGATCACCGCGGCGACCCAGAACGCACGCCCGGGCCGCTCGTGGCCACGGATCACGGCCATGATAGCGGTCCCGGCAGGCAACAGGCCGATCACGACAGCCCCGTGGCTCGCGGGAGCGGTGGTGAGCGCGAAGGAGGTGAGCAGCGGGAAGCCGATGACCGCGCCACCGGCAACGACAGCGACCTGCACCCATTGCTTGCCTCGCGGCAGGTTCTGCCGGGTCAGCCACAGCGCAGCAGCCGCGAGCAGCGCCGCGATGACTGCGCGGCCCGAACCGACGAACAGCGGCGACATTTGCCCGTTCTCGACCGTGACACTGGTGAACGGCACGGTGAACGAGAACGCGGTGACACCGAGCAGTCCCCACCACAGACCGGCCTGAGACTTTGGTAGCGGTTTCGCAGGGATCAGAGTAGCGCTATTATGTGGCTTCATGTCCAATAGTAGCAGTGACCGAATTGTTGGCGCGCTGCGTGAATGGGTGGCGTCGGCTCCCGCCGGTGCGCGGCTTCCGTCCACGCGCACCCTCGTCGCGCAGTTCGAGGCAAGTCCGGTGACTGTGCAGAAGGCGCTGCGAACGTTGATCGGGCAGGGAGTCATCGAATCGCGGCCAGGGGTCGGCACGTTCGTGCGGACGATTCGCGCGGTCCGGCCGAAAGATCACGGGTGGCAGACCGCCGCGCTCGGTTCGCCGCAGCATCGGATACCGCCTGTGTCGGCCGCGCTGCGTACGACGCCGAATGACGTGATCGCGCTGCACTCGGGGTACCCGGACAAGGAGCTGTTGCCCGAACGCCTCGTGAGGGCGGCGTTCACACGCACTGCACGCAGCGAGGCGACTGTCAGCCGCCCGCCGACCACGGGACTGCCGGAGCTGCAGTCGTGGTTCGCGGCCGAACTCGGTGCCGTCACCGCCGCAGGGCTCACGCCCCCGGCCGCAAGTGACGTGGTGGTCCTCCCCGGTAGTCAGAGCGGCCTGAGCACCCTCTTTCGCACGCTGGTAGGCGCGGGGCGGCCGCTGCTGATCGAGTCACCGACCTACTGGGGTGCGATCCTCGCGGCAGCGCAGGTCGGCGTGCAGCTCATCCCGATCCCGAGCGGGCCGCACGGCCCCAACCCTGACGACCTTGACCGCGCGTTCGCGCAGACCGGCGCACGCGCGTTCTACGCGCAACCGAACTTCGCCAATCCCACCGGCGGGCAGTGGTCGGCCGATCTCGCTGACCAGGTACTCAGCGTCGTGAGGGAGCGGGGCGCATTCCTGATCGAAGACGATTGGGCGCACGACTTCGGCATCACGACCGAGTCGGCACCCCTCGCCGCCCGTGACGACAGCGGCCACGTCGTTTACCTCCGCTCAATCACCAAGAGTGTTTCCCCATCCGTTCGGGTGGCCGGACTGATCGCACGCGGCCCCGTTCGTGACCGCATCCTCGCCGATACCCAGGCGCACACGATGTACGTCAGCGGGGCGCTGCAAACGGTTGCGCTCGATGTAGTCACCCAACCGGCTTGGCACACGCATCTCCGCGCGCTCCGCGGGGAACTCGCTGCCCGCCGGGATCTCCTCATCGAGGCGATGCGCGAACACGCTCCGGGCGCACACCTCGAAGCGGTGCCCCGCGGCGGACTGAACCTTTGGCTCCGCCTGGCAGACGAAACGGATCTGACTCATCTCTCCCGCGACTGCGAAGCACAAGGCGTCACCATCGCCGCCGGCGACGACTGGTTCCCAGCAGAACCACCCGGCCGCTATCTGCGCCTAAACTACTCCGGCCCCAACCCCGGAGCATTCCCCGACGCGGCACGCATCATCGGACGAGCAATAGCCACCCCGTAGGCTAAACGGCGCGATACCTAACCACCGGAGACCTCCGTCTGGAATCCAGTGCAGACGATGTGGGCACCCACCGCGGGGTCCGTCCGCTTGCGGATCCACCTGTGGGACACTCGGCGTTGCTCCATTGGAGTGGCTGTCGCGACAGCATTCGTTGTCCTCAGTGGCATTCCGGTGGCAGTTCACTGCTCGATCACGCTTGCAGGGAGCTAGCTGAAAAGAATACGGCGAGGAACGCTACGGGCAGGGCGGCCACCCACCAAGCGAAGTACCGGCGGAAGGGGCGGCCCCGGGCCACCAACTGGAGGAACTCGGTGCGATCTTCACCGCGTCGGAATAACGTCCGGCGAGCCGCTACCGCTTCGAGCCAACGACTCAGCAGGTGCGGGCGCCCCCAGGTCGCCAGCTCGATGACGCCAACCGCGCAGGGAACCCACGCGAATGCCGCTGTCCAAAAACTGACTGCACCGTCCGCGGCCAGGGCCAGGGACACGAAGAAGCCGGGCAGAACGACGCAGAACCCGAGCAGCTCAACGACCCCTACTCGGTCTTCCTCGCCCAGCCCGCGTTCGGCACGGGTGACTTGGCGGGCCATGAAGACCACGGCCGCTATGGCTACCAGCGCGTACAACACCGTCATGACTTCAAAGTCCCGTCCTGCGGAATCTCAGTTGTCCAGTACCGATCACGCGTGGAGGGTCTGGCCGGGGCGACGCCACTGGTCGAACGATCCTGTCCGATTATGCGCGCGTCCCAACAGCGGATTTCCTCTGAGGTTAGAACTCGTTCCAGCCGAGGACCTGTGCGGCGAGTTCGCGGACCGGCGGGAGCATGCCGCGGCATTCCATGGCCCAGGCGTCGGTGAGGTTCGGCAGGGACATCATCGGGGTGTAGTTCTTGCTGTCCACGATGAGGCAGCCCAGGAACAGCCGCTCCAGCTGTGGCAGCCCGGTCAGGAAGTCGAGGGAGTCGATGTGGGCGATGCGGATCGAGTTCATGTCCCCGCCCAATGACAGGTCCCGCAAGGCGGGCAGGGTGCCCAACGCGGTCATGTCGCGTGCGTCGTGCAACCCGTGCAGCTGCAGGATGTGAAGGGAGGGGTGGCTCGCCAGGGGGTCCACGCTCGTAACCGATGGTATGGACTGGAACTTGAGGGTGTGCAGACGGGGCATGGCTGCGATGGGCGACAGGTCGTTGTAGTCGCCCCACTTAACCTCGAGCTGCTCGAGCTGGGTCTGATGGGCCAAGGTTTCGAAGAGGCGACGGGGCGTCCGGGTGAGGAACTCCAGGCTCGTGAACGGTTGCGGTCCACTGGCGAAGAACTCCATCCACTCGGCCACGAGCTTGCGGGCCTGTGTGGCCGTCAGGTCGTCATTCTGGGTCGCAGCGACACGGATGGCCTCTTCATCCTGATAGTCCGTGGGTCGCTCAAGATCGCCCGGCCCAGCCCAGTAGTTCATGGCCCCATCATGGCCCATCGCGGCCGGCAGTATGCAGATCAGGCCTGGGCGCCACTGGAGGAGTAATCGGCGGAGTCGCCGTCGAACCAGGCTCGACCGTGGCGGTAACGGACGGCCTCGCCGGCCAGCCCAGCCGGGCGCAGGTCGATGCGATCGAGCACGCCCTTGGTGGGCCACCGTGGAACGTCCCAATCCGTGTCCTCGGCCTCCTGGTCGGCGCTAGTTTCTTCCTCGAGGAGGAAGCCGCCGGCAGGATCGAGTTCGACGTGGTCATGCTTGAAGCGTGAGGGAAACCCTAGGTGGCCGTGCCCCGTAAAGCCCACCAAAAACGTCCGGTTCTCCTCGGGTAGGGCTCGGGTCCCTGGAGTCTGGATCCCATAACCACGGCTCTGCGGCTCGGGCTGGGAAGTGCTCCGGGGAGAGAGCATTGATCTGGTCGATCCCGTGGACGGGGCAGTATTCGGCTACCGGCACGCCGTAGTCCTCCATGGACTCCTTGTCCGCGTCGGGGTCGGTACGGCGCCAGTCCTCGACGCAGCTGCACCCGGGGGTGGATCGTGCTTCCTCGAATGCGAGCATCCCCACCTGCCCTTCCCGTGGTGAGGGCAACCCCCAAACCGGTCCCGGGCCAGCGGGGACCTGCCAGATCACCTTCCCCACGACGGCGTGGGCGATCACCCGCCACGCACAGCGAACCCATTGACCAATGGACAGGATGGCGGCTGCCGCGGCGCCGGTAGCCAACACATCCGAGACCGACGCATCCCCCACCACGTTCGTCAGGGCTGCGCCTATTCTCCTGGATGCAACACCGGGAGAGGGGTTGAGATTTCAGTGCAGACCCTAGCCAAACGGCATTGACGCTAGATCCGCCCCGCTCCCGGTGTCCATGTCCGAAACGCGCCGTCATGGCGGTCCGTCACACGGTGTACCCGCCCGCCGGTGCGCCGGCATCCACCAGGCCGGCGCCACGGCCGGTGTCCATCAGCGTCTGGTGTAGGTAGACCCCGCTCGACCGCTCACAGTGCAGCAGGTAACTGGGCTCGTCGTCCTGGTCCACGCGAACCAGATCCGTGACCAGTCCGGCCACTGTGGTCCGCAGGGCGGCGCCGTCCGGGACCAGGTCGCCGGAGAGGTCCAGGGCGCACAGGCTCACCAACAGGCTCGCCGCCCCCCGTCCGGTCAGTCGGAGCATCGCCCGCCCGTGGGTGAGGTCCACCACCGAGGCATGCTCGTCGGCCTCGGCGGTGAGTCGATCCAGGTCCCCGATCATGCCGGGCTGGCTGCCGGGCGCGCCCAGGACTAGCCACTCACCCGGTCCTGATCCGATCACGAGGGTGCCGTCACCCCGGTGCACCCGGCTGAACCGGGCCTGCAGGGCCTGCGCGACGGGGCCCGCCGGCCCCGCGCGCACGCCAATCTTCGCGAGGGGCGAGTAGTCGGTCAGCGTCAGCGCGGCCGCCCGCCGTTCGGCCGGGACGTGCCAGCCATCCACCTCAACCGCGGGGCAGGTGATCGGCACCGGTCCGCGGGCGGACGGCGTGGAGTACTGGCCGGGGCCCTCTGGCACGGAATCGTTGTCCAGGAGGGTTCCCTCGGGATCGAGGTGGGCCAATCGGCTCATGACGGTGGCCTCGACGGTGCGGCCATCCGGCAGGCGGACTGCCACGATCGTCCCGGGCCGGGCCAGCGCCGGCTCGAGCTGGCCGAGGCAGATCGACCGGCCCAGGGTGGGGGAGTGCCGACTGGAGGTGATGCGGCCGGCAATCCGGCCACCGGGACGCAGGACCTGACTGGCCTCCGCCGGCACGATTTCCGGATCAACGGGCTGGAGGGCCACCAGCCGGGTCCCGGTTCGGCCCGCTCGTTGCCAGGCCAATTCGGCCTTGCCGGCAAAGTCGGGCTTGTCATCCTTGATCGCCCAGTCCAGTCCCGCGCTGTAGGCCTGGGTCAGCCCGTCGGTGTCCTGTCCCACGATCAGGTGACCCTTCTCCAGGCGCAGCACGCGCTGGGCCTCGACCCCGAACGGGGCGACGCTCAGGTCCTGGCCGGCCTCGAGTAGGGCCTCCCACACGTGCAGGCCGTAGGAGGCCGGAACGTGCAGTTCGTAGGAGAGCTCGCCGGTGAAGCCAATCCGCCAGAGGATGCAGTCCTCCACGCCGGCCACCCGTCCGGTCCGGACATGCATGTACCCGAATGCCTCGGCCGAGAGATCGACACCCTCGGCCAGGCGGGACACCAGCCGGCGGGCCTGCGGGCCGGCCACGTTGATGGACGTGTACGCGGTGGTCATCGGGGTGACGTGCACCTGCCATTCGGGGTGTTCCGTCTGCAGCCAGGTCTCGAGCCACTCCCAGACCGCCGCCGCGCCCGAGGAAGTGGTGCTCATCAGGTAGTGGTCCTCGCCCAGACGGGCGGTGACACCGTCGTCGAAGACGACCCCGTCCTCGCGGCACATTGCGCCGTACCGGACCCGGCCGACGTCAAGCTTGGACCACTTGTTGGTGTACACCAACTCGAGCAACCTGGTCACGTCCGGGCCGCGCAGGTCCAACTTGCCGATCGGCGAGACGTCGATGATCCCCACGCCCTCCCGCACCCCGCGGACCTCGGCCTCGGGGTCACCGTAGTGCTCGGGCCGGATCCACTGGCCGGCGACGAGCGGCACCGCCCCGTGGGCCTCATGCCAGGGCTGGATCGACGAATAGCGCACCGGATCATGGGCCGGGCCGGCGAGTGCGCCCAGGGTCACCGGCGCATACATCGGCCGCCACGTGGTGGTGCCGGTCTCGGCGATCGTCCTGCCCGTGGCATCGGCGATCACGGCGATCGCGTTCATCAACTCGTGCTTGCCCTGGGTAGGACCCATCGTGACCGTGGTGAAGCGCTTAGCCAGCTCCACGGAGTCATAGCCCTCGGCCACCGCCGAGTACAGGTCCTTCGAGGAGACATCCTCGGAGAAGTCGACCATCCCGTGCGTCGAGGAGCGGAACAGCTCGGGATGATCTTGGATCCCCAGCTCGGGCACGGCCGCCAGGGTCCCGGCCTCCTCATCAGAACCCGAGCCGTCCGGGACGCCCGCCGTGGTCGGCACGGCCCGCGAATGCGCGCGGCGGGTGCCCAGCGCGTGGGCGGCGGCACGGGCCCCGGTGGCTTCCCCGTGGTCCATCAGCTGGTTCGCCGTCCCGTCCCCGGTGAGGCCGCCGGTAGCGTAGACACCGTCGCTAGCCTGCCCTCCCGGCAGGAAGCGCGCGGCGCGTGGTTCGTAGACCGGCACGTCACCGGCCATGTTCAACAATGACGTCGGCGCGGTCCAGCCGGTCGCGGTGACCAGCAGGTCGGCCTCGAGGCGCGTCCCGTCTGCCAGCTCCACGGATTCCACCGAGGCGCGGCCGCGCACCCGGACCACGTCCTCACCGGCCCGCGCATCGACCACCCGCGCGACCTCCACGCCGGCCCGCTGAAGGTCCGCGGCGGCCGCATCGCCCTCGGGATTGGCGGAGAAGACCACGGCGCGCTCGCCCGGGGCCACTCCGTAGAGGTTCACCAGGCTGCGGGCGGCGGAGGAGAGCAGGACGCCGGGTGTGTCGTTGCCGTCGAAGACATAGGGGCGCTCCAGCAAGCCCGTGGCCACCACCAGGCTGTGGGCGCGGGTCTTGTGCAGGCGCTCGGCGACGCCGGGCTCGGGGTGTCGTTCCACCACCGCGCACCAGTTGTCGTCGTACCGGGCGGCCACGGTGGCATTGGTCAACACCTGGATGCGCTCGCTGGCCCGTACCCGGTCCACGAGTATGGCCGCCGCCGTCGGGTCGGCCCAGCGCAGGTGACCACCGAGCTGGTGCCCCTCCTCGACGAGCATGACCCGGGCTCCGCGCTCCGCTGCGGCCAACGCGGCGGTGACGCCGGAGGGCCCGCCGCCGGCCACCAGCACGTCCGCGTGGGCGTACCGCTTGTCATAGACCTCGGGACCGGGGGCACTGTTGATCTTCCCGCCGTGGGCGAATTGGCGCAGCACGGTCTCGTAGACCGGCCATAAGCGCTGGGGCTTCATGAACGTCTTGTAGTAAAAGCCCGGTCCGAGGACGCGGCCGGCCAACTGGTTGATCCCGCGCACGTCCACCTCGAGCGAGGGCCACGTGTTCTGGGAGCGGACCGTCATGCCATCCTCGATCAAGCGGTGCGCCCCGCGGACGTTCGGATCCCCATCCACCTGGACCATGCACCCGGGATCGTGCAGGGTGGCCGAGAGCAGTCCGCGGGGCCGGTGGTACTTCATGCTCCGCGAGTACACGCGGATGCCGGCGGCGGACAGTGCGGAGACGATCGTGTCTCCACGGAAGCCCACGTGAGGCCTGCCGTTCCAGGTGAAACTGACCGGTGCGGAGCGGTCGATTACCTCGCCGGGCTGGAGAGCGATGCGGCGATCCAAGGTGGTGCGGGTCCTGGACAGGTTCATCGGTGTTCTCCCTCAGTGGTGCCGACGTCGGCGGCGTCACCGACGTCGATGATGGTGTTCGTGCGGGTATCTCGGTGTACCAGGAGGAACGTCCGGCACCCGGCGGAGTGGTACCAGCGCTCCTGGACCACACCGTCGGGGTTGTCCCGGACGTAGAGGTAGTTCCGCCACTCCTCCACGGTGGTGTCCACCGGGTCCGGGCGGCGGTGCAGGGGACCGAAGTGGTGGAACTCGCTGACATTGCGGGGGCCGCACCACGGGCAGCTCAGCTGCATCATGTGAACCATCCTCCTGGAGTGGGTTTATGGGGTGTCGTGACGATTGAGGCGGGTCGGACATCGGCCGGCCGGGGTGAAGATATGGATGGCACTGGCACGGGATCAGTGGCCGACCGCCGCCGCGCCCTTCTCACCCACGAGCCGCCCCGAGGCAAACCGATCCAGGCCGAAGTCGGCGATGATCTCCGGCATCTTCCCGGTCGCCACGCACTCGGCCATCGCCTCGCCGGCCACCGGGCCGGCCTTGAAACCATAGGTGCCCCAGCCGACGTCGACCAGGAACCCCTCCACGGGTGTGGTGCCCATGATCGGTGAGTAGTCCGGAGTCATGTCACAGAGCCCGGCCCACTGGCGCAGCAGGCGCATCCCGGACAGGGCGGGCATCAACCTCAGGACGTTGCCGGCCAGCCCCTCGGCGAAGGCGAGGGATCCGCGCGTGGAGTAGGAGGTGAACGGGTCCACGCTGGCGCCGAACACCAGCTCGCCGCGGTCGGTCTGACTGACGTAGACGTGTAGCGTGCCCGAGACCACCACGGTGTGCAGGAATGGCTTGACCGGCTCGGTCACGGCGGCCTGCAGCGGTGAGGTAGTCACCGGCATGAATACCCCGGCCATCTCGGAGATGGTCGTGGACCACCCGGCCGTGCAGTTGATGACGGTTCCGGCGGAGATGTCGCCGCGGTGGGTGCGCACCCCGGTGACCCGGCCGTTGTCCACGTCGATCCCGGTCACCTCCGTGTGCTGATGAATTTGAACGCCGAGGTGGTCCGCGGCGCGGGCATAACCCCAGACCACCGCGTCGTGGCGGATGGTGCCCCCGGGTGGGTGGTAGAGGGCGCCCAGGATCGGGTACCGGGTATCGGTGGAGGTGTCGAGGTGGGGCACAAGCTCCTTGACTTGCCTCGGGTCGATCACCTCGGAGTCCACGCCCTGCACCTTGTTGACCTCCGCGCGCCACCGCATGGTTCGGAGGGCGGAGTCGTTGTGGGCCAGCGTGAGGTGTCCCTGCCGGGAGAACATCACGTTGTAGTTCAGCTCGTTGGCGAGGCCCTCGTAGAGCTTCAGGGACCGGTCGTAGAACCGCACGCCCTCCGGGGTCAGGTAGTTCGAGCGCAGGATGGCGGTGTTGCGGCCCGAGCCACCACCACCCATGTAGCCCTTGTCCAGAACGGCCACGTTGGTGATCCCGTGGTTCGCTGCCAGGTAGTAGGCGGTGGCCAGGCCGTGCAGGCCCCCGCCGATGATGACCACGTCATAGTGACGCTTCAGGTCGTGGTCCCGCCACGAACGGGGCCAGCCACGCTGGGTGAAGCCCCGGACAGCGAGGTGCGCTGCCGAGAAACGATGTTGTAGGGGAGGGCGGAAAGAGGAGGGCGAGGGGTCTGGACGAGTCAATTATTCCTCCATCGGCTGCATCGCAGAACGGAATTGGCCGACTGCTTCAGAAGGGGAAACACCCACCGTATATACACTGCAAATGTGAGTGTTCTCACAGAATAGTGTGATCGAATCACGGATACATAGGGGTGTCAATGGACCCGTGGAAGATAGCGGAGCGGATGTCATGGGCAGCTTGATGGCCCGGCCATGAAGGATTGACAGAGGAGGTTGTGACACACCTAACATCTCAACAGACAAAGGATTTGCTGGAGGGTCAAAAAGGAAATCACCCATTTTCCGAGTTCCCCCGCGGAGAAGAAGAGAGACACCCGAATGGTAGAGATCCCGAAAACAGCCGACGATGTCCGCAGGATCGCCGAAGAGAACAATATTGAATTCATCTTCGCGTCTTTCACAGAAGTCAGAGGGAAATCGAGCGCCAAGCTGATCCCGGTCTCCGAGCTGGACTCCCTGTTCGAGAACGGTGCGGGCTTCGCCGGCTTTGCGGCCGGGGAGATCGGCCAGGGGCCGCACAGCCCGGACATCGGGGTGATCCCGGACCCCTCCACTCTGAGGATTGTGCCCTTCCAGCCCGGACTGGCCCACCTGATCGGTGATGCCCGGGTCGAGGGTGAGGTATGGCCGTTCTGCCCGCGGACCATCCTGAGGCGTCAGCTCGAGCGAGCACGGGAGATGGGTTATGTCTTCAAGATCGGCTTCGAGGCAGAGTTCATGCTGGTTGACTTCGACGACGACGGCCAGCTCGTAGTCTCGGATCGACAGGATAATTGGCCGAAGCCCTGCTACGACGTCAAGGGCCTGACAAGGAAATATGACTTCGTCACGGAGATGTCCAAGTCCATCTCCCAGCTCGGCTGGGAGAACTACGCCGTGGACCACGAGGACGCCAACGGTCAGTTCGAGTGCAACGTGACGTTCGCCGACGCCATGGAGACCGCAGACCGGGCGGTTTTCTTCCGGTACATGACCGAGACGGTAGCCCAGCAGCACGGGGCGATCGCCACGTTCATGCCCAAGCCGTTCACGGACAACACCGGCAACGGCTTCCACTACACGATGAGCCTCTGGGACGCCGAGAAGGACGAGAACCTGTTCGAGGACGTCGACGATCCGCGGGGCCTGGGCTTGTCCGAGGTCGGCTATCAGTTTGCGGCCGGCATTTTGGACCACGCCCGCGGGTACATGGCCCTGGTGGCGCCCACCGTCAACTCGTACAAGCGGATGAAGGCCGGCACGGAGTCGGTGCGTACCTGGGTCCCGGCGGCCATCACCTACGGTGGCAACAACCGTACTCAGATGCTTCGGGTCGCCCGGGTGGGCGCCATCGAGGACCGCACGCCGGACTTTTCCGGCAGCCCCTACCTGGGTTTCGCGGCCGCCCTGGCCGCCGGACTGGACGGAATCGAGCGGAAGTTGGATCCGGGTGAGGCGAACCAGAGCAACCTCTATGACATGTCCACCCGGGAGATGCACCAGCGGGGAATTCACACCCTGCCGCACTCCCTGCTCGAGTCGATCCACTACCTGGGACGTGACGACGTGCTCCGCAAGGCGTTCGGCAAGGTCCCTCAGGAGGGTCAGTATGGAGAGCCGTCCGACGAGACCGAGGACTTCGTCGACTACTACACCCGGCTCAAGCTGGATGAATACCACGAGACCACGGACAGGGTGACGGACTATGAGGTTCAGCACTATCTCCAGTTCCCCTGAGTTGATCGCTGCGGCTGCAGAGCCCACCGGGGTCAGCGGGGAGACCGCGCAGTTGTTCCAGTTCCACCGTGGACAAGATGTTTTCTTCATGCTCATGCTTGTCGCGTTTCTGATGATGTTCATCAGGCGCTTTGAGTGGGGCGTGGCCCTGACCACGCTGCTGGTCCTGGCTGTCAGCTGGCCGCTCTATCTCATCGGTTACACCGAAATCCTGGGCAACGAACTGGACATCGACGCGGTGATCTTGGGAGTCTTTGCCTCGATCACCCTGGTGATCGCAATCGGCGTGTTCCTCGGCCACCTCTCCACAATCCACTTCATTTTGGCCTCCGTCCTGTTTGTCCCGGCGTACATGGCCAATGAGTGGTTCCTCTTCGGATTCCTGGACGGGGTGCTTGACTCGGGCGGGTCGATCCTGGTGCATATGTTCGCCGCGTACTGGGGCTGGGGGGTCATCCTGGGTCTGCGGAACCGGCGGGTATCCGAGGTCCCACAGGCCACGAGCGTGCACAGCGTCTCTTTCGTGTGGCTGGCCAGCATGCTGCTGTTCGTGCTCTGGCCGTCCTTCGTCACCGCGCTGCTGCCGCCGGAGGCCATCATCCCGGGGATGATCAACACCTACCTGGCGCTCACGGCTTCGGTGCTCATCACCTACGTGTTGCTGTGGGCGCTGAAGCGGACCATCGACCCGCTCGTGTACACCTATGCGATCCTCGCAGGCGGCGTGGCCATCGGTGCGTCCGTGGACCTGGCCTCGCCCCTACAATCCTGGATAATCGGCCTGTTGGGCGGGGCAGCCTCCACGCTGTGCTTCGTCTACGTCCACGACTGGCTCTGCCGGAAGACCGGCGTCCTGGACACCATGGGCGTGCACAACCTGCACGGCGTCCCTGGCATCCTCGGCGGGTTGGTCCCACTCGTGCTCTTCGGGGCGCCCCTGGACCAGCTATGGGCCGTCCTGGGCACCCTGGTCATCGGGCTCGTCACCGGAGTGGTGGCCGGACTGATCTTGCGTCTGTTCCCGAAGCCAGACAGGATGCTGGACGATGCCGAGTCCTTCCCGCTCGATGACGTGCGCGCGACCGAGGTGCCATGACCGTCCAAGACACACGGCACCACATCGTCCACCTCCAGAAGTGAAAGGGCAAGGCCCATGTGCGGAATCATCGGTCTCCACCTAAGGGACCCGGAACTGCAGGACCAGCTGGGGTCACTCATGACGGTGATGTTGCAGGGGATCATCGTCCGCGGACCTGACTCGGCCGGCGTCGCCCTCTACGGCGACACCCAGCGGGTGCCGGACGGGTACGCCGCCGTTTCCATGCTCCACGCCCCGGAGGGCCTGGCCGAGGCGGTGGCCGGCCAGGCGCCGGACCTGACGGACCTGACGGTCGAGCAGGCGGGCGAGACCACGGTGGTCGCCGCGGCCACGGACCCGGATCAGCTGGCCAAGGCCGTCGAGGCGGCGGCACCCGGGGCGATGGTCATCGGGCAGGGGGATGACAGCGTGGTCTACAAGGGAGTTGGCCACCCGCTGGAGCTGGCCAAGGACTTCCGCTTGGAGGAGGCCACCGGGTGGCAGGGCGTAGCGCACACCCGCATGGCGACCGAGTCCGCCATCAACGCCGAGGGTTCACACCCCTATGCGGTGGGCACCGGGCTGAGCCTGGTGCACAACGGATCCTTCTCCAACCACGCCTCCATCCGACGGGAGCTGCAGTTAGATGGCGCAACCTTCGACTCGCAGAACGACACCGAGGTGGCCGCCCGGTTCGTCTCCGCGCGACTGGACGCCGGGGACGACCTGGAGGACGCGCTGGTGGCACTGGGCAAGCGGTTCGATGGTTTCTACACCTTGCTCGTCGCCACGAATAAGGGCTTCGCCGTGGTCCGGGACGAGATCGCCTGCAAGCCTGCGATCATCGCCGAACACCCCCGCTACGTGGCCATGGCCTCGGAGTTCCAGGCGCTAGCTTACCTGCCCGGCATCGACGAGGCTCGCGTGTTCGAGCCAGAGCCGGGCAGGGTCTACGCGTGGAGACGCGAGGGCGCGTTGACGGGTGCGTCTGAATGCCGGACATAACGGGAGAGTTCATGAACAGCACGGCGGACAAGACAACGGAAGCGACGACTGACACCGAGCCCCGTATCTTCGACCTGGCGGACAGTGATGTGCGGGAGCTCAACAGCGAGCTGCACGCCCCCACGTCGAACAGCTATGTGGTGCGCAACCCCCGCGGTGCCCACGCCGTGGCAGCCGGAGTGCACGACGACATCGAGGTGCGGATCGAGGACGACGTCGGCTACTTCTGCGCAGGTATGAACCAGCGGGCCCATATCAGGGTCGAGGGCTCGGCCGGGCCCGGCGTGGCCGAGAACATGATGTCCGGCTCCGTATGGGTCACCGACGACGCCTCTCAGTCCGCCGGTGCCACCGCGCACGGTGGGCTGCTGGTGATCGAGGGCAACGCCTCCACCCGGTGTGGGATTTCGCTCAAGGGAGCGGACATCGTGGTGCACGGGAACATCGGAGCCATGAGCGCGTTCATGGCTCAGGCCGGCCGGATCGTGGTCTGCGGCAACGCCGCCGATGGGCTCGGCGACTCGATCTACGAGGCACGGATCTACATCCGCGGCACCGTGGGCGAACTCGGCGCGGACTGCATCGAGAAGGAGATGCGCTCGGAGCACCGGGACGAACTGGCCGAACTGCTGCGCCAGTCGGGCAAGGCGGACGAGGCGGGGGACGAGGCGTACTTGAGCGGCTTCCGGCGCTACGGTTCGGGCCGGACCCTGTACCACTTCAATAGCGACCAGTCGGGGAGTTACTGATGCGCAGCCCAGAGGACCGTGGCCTCCGTGAATCCGCCACGTACGACCGTTTCCACATCGCGGCGATCCAACACGCCGCTGAGACCGGGGTCTACGACATTCGCGGCTGGGGAGCAAAGCGGAAGGTCCCGCACTTCGACGACCTACTCTTCCTCGGTTCGTCGATGTCCCGCTACCCGCTGGAGGGCTACCGCGAGCGGTGCGACACGGACGTGCCCCTGGGCGGGCACCACGGGGCGAAGCCTGTGCACCTGTCCACCCCCATCACGATCGCAGGGATGAGCTTCGGCGCACTGTCCGGCCAGGCCAAGGAGGCCCTGGGCCGTGGGGCCAGCGAGGTCGGCACCTCCACCACCACCGGTGACGGCGGAATGACGGAGGAGGAGCGCGGCCACTCGGACAAGCTCGTCTACCAGCTGCTGCCGAGCCGGTATGGGGTCAACCCGGACCACCTGCGTTCGGCGGACGCAGTCGAGGTGGTCCTGGGCCAGGGCGCCAAGCCGGGCGGCGGGGGCATGCTGCTGGGCCAGAAGATCTCCGAGCGGGTGGCCGGCATGCGTACCCTTCCGGCGGGCATCGACCAGCGCAGTGCATGCCGTCATCCGGACTGGACCGGCCCAGATGACCTGACCATCAAAATCCACGAGCTGCGAGAGATCACGGACTGGAAGGTACCGGTCTACGTCAAGATCGGCGCCTCGCGGCCGTACTACGACACCAAGCTGGCGGTGGCTGCCGGCGCGGACGTGATCGTCCTGGACGGCATGCAGGGCGGGACCGCCGCCACGCAGGAGGTGTTCATTGAGCACGTCGGCATCCCGATCCTCGCCGCCCTGCCCCAAGCGGTGCAGGCGCTGCAAGAACTCGGGCTGCACCGGAAGGTGCAACTGACGGCCTCGGGCGGCATCCGCAACGGAGCGGACGTGGCCAAGGCGCTGGCCCTAGGTGCGGACGCCGTGTCGATCGGCACTGCGGCCCTGATCGCCCTGGGGGACAACGACCCGAAGTATGCCGACGAATACGAGGAGATCGGCTCCGCCGCCGGCTACTACGATGATTTCCAGGACGGACGTGACCCCACCGGCATCAGCACGCAGGACCCGAAGCTGTCCGCGCGGCTGGATCCCGTGGCGGCGGGCAAGCGGCTGGCGAACTACTTGCGCGTGCTCACGCTCGAGGCTCAGACCCTCGCGCGTGCCTGCGGCAAGTCGCACCTGCTGCACCTAGAGCCGGAAGACATGGTGGCACTGACCATCGAGGCCTCGGCGATGTCCCGGATCCCGCTGGCAGGCACGTCCTGGGTGCCCGGGGCCGGGAACCACCAGTTCGACTGAAGTCACAGGCGGCCGAGCAGGTCAGGCGATCAGGTCCGCCACAAGGTCGTCCGAACGGCGCTGCCCGGCCACATTTCTTATGCCGCCGGTGGCCAGCAACTCGTCCGCGCCGGTGAAGCGGGGCGCGGACCTCCGCGGGCGCGCGGTGGACCGACTGGGCCAGGTTCTCATCCACTCGCTGCCGGTCGCGCCCGGTCGCATCCGCTCTGTTCAGGCGCGTCTCGACGGCGTCTGCGGCCAGCAGGTGTTGGAACTTGCCCTGGGGGCGGGGCAGGGCCCAAGCCTCGAGCGGCAGTAGCCATCGGACCTCGGCGCGTGTCCGCCGCGGCCACAGTGTTCGAGGCGACCACGTAGAGCTCGTCGTACTAGTCCAAGGACACGAAGTCTGACCGGTAACGGCTAGGCCCGGGTGGGCATCGTTCCCTTCCCGGTCGAACAGGGAGGGTCCTCCCACGACGACGGCCCGCCCGGCCCGCGCGGCCGTGACTAATCACTGCCCGGCCGCCAGGACGAAGAGCGGCGTGGCGGCGTGGTTGCGAGGCCGGCCGGTGAACGGGGCACTGCCGCGCAGGATGTCCGTCAGTTGGGCCAGGTCGTCGGGGGAGCGCTGGGCAGCGCCCTGGTCGGTGCGCAGTGCCTGGCGGACGCCCGACTTGACTCATTCCTACTGCCCGGATTTTCGGGCAAGGTTCTGATGATTTCCTTGGCTTCGGCTGCGGAGATGATGGCGATGGGGCCGCTGATCTCGACCAACCCCTTCCGGAGAGGGTGGAGCGTCTTGATGATCCGCCACAGGCTCCCGGTGGCCAGTTGGAGGTGCCGGGCCACGGACATTGATTTGCGACCTGCTCAGGCGCCCAACCTCGCGCGTCAATACCTGGCGTCGACAGATGCTTGTTCTCGGCCCGCGCGTAGACCTGAACTCGGTCATCACGCCCGCGTCGAGCGCGACGCTGGCGTATCTCAGAACCCCTGACCAAGGCGTCGTCCGGGCAGCAACGATCTGAGCGGGGACGGAACGATCAGGATGGACGGCGAAGGCCGCCGAGGAGCAGATCGGCAGCAGAGTGCAGCGCGGCCGGCGGCACGCCGTCGAGCAGATGCGTGGAGACTCCGAGAACGAAGGAGTGCACCAGAACTGCCGACACCGCGGGGTCGAGGTCCGCGCGAAGGGCGCCGGCGTCCACACCTCGACGGATGCATGCCTCGACGCCCACCCGGTCCTGCGCACGACGTGCCGAGACGACGCGACGGGCGGCGATGTCATCGTCACCGCCCGCGCCGACGGTCCCGCCCGGGCGCCCCGGTTGGTGCCGTCCCCGAAGCTCAACAGCAATTCGTCCCTAGCCAGGCAGACCATGGCAAGCTGGGATTCGCTCCCGTCGGCGGGCCGGAAGTCGGCATCGGCAAACACCGGGTCATCGGCCTCGGTGGATCGATAGGTCTCCACGACAGTTGCCTCCCCGCCCAGGCCGGAGCGGAGGCGCTCAAGGAAGGACTCCCAGGGGACGACCAGATTATCCACGGCACACCCCAGAGTGCCCTCTGGCCATCGTCTTGCTGTTCATGAGGTCCCGTTACCTTTACGGGTTCCCTGCACATTTCCTGCAGTCGAGGGTCCGCCGTGTCGACTCAGGCGCCAACCCATGCCGCGCGCTTGCTTCACAAGGACGCGACCGCTTGTCTCCGCTCTCAGGCCCAGCGGGCGACGGCGCGATGTCAGGAGTGGCCTGCAGGGAACATGGTGACAGCAGCCCTGTCCGTGAGGGGCCCCCTTGCGGCAGGCATCAGCAACTGGCTGGCGCTTCCTCGTCATGCCACCCACTCGCGTCTCGCATGACTGGTCCGTCCCCAGGAACCGATTGATTCTCAGTAGTCAGCGTGCGGCGGGTCGTCCCGAGTATTCCGTTCGTTCGTGAACAACAGGGCCCCCAGGCATACTGCCGCGATGGCTGCCAGAAGGATGAGTAACCAATCCTGAACGGCCAAGGCGAAGATCAACATCCCCAACACCCCGGCAGCGCCAAGGCTGCAGACCAGGCGGGATCTTTCCCGCACCGTCATGTCCTAAATCTTCTTCATCCTGCACATCGTCCCATACGAGTAGTCCCACCCACAGGACGCGACCGGGCAGATCGCAGCATGAGCCCGAGCCCGTCCGCGAGGGGATCCACTTGCAGACGGCCCCAGCGCAGCGTGCTCATCCTCTCTTGTGTATCTGTGCATCAGGAGGGATGTGGGACACGCTTCCCAGTACGGTGCTGGCAGAATCGGCTCATGCCGTGGAACCCTCCTGCGATGTCCGAGGCCGAAGAAGTTCCGCACCCGCACCTAGGCCCGTATCGCCGTCGGGCGGGGCGCATTACGGCCCCCGATGGATCCACCGGGCTGATCTATATCAATGTCAGTGTGATCTGCACCCGGCTCGGCGGCCACCTGTGGTGGCGACGCTGGTCGGCACCCCAGGAGTTCGTGATGCTCTTCGTGGACTGCCCCGACGGACTGTTCGATGATGCCTGGCTGGATGGGGAAGATCTGATGTCGGAGATCGACACGTGGCAGCGCGGGGAGTTCCACGGGCACCCCTACCGAGATGACGAGCCGACGTGGTACCGGCTGGAATGGCTCAACGACGAGGAGTCGGCCCGTGTTCGCGCCGAATTCGACAGTGAATGAGCCGGAGCTGCTTGGGCACAGCGCGACTCCTTGCTCGACAGGGTGGGCCGCCACCTAGCTTCAGAGGAATATGGCCGTTCGCGCCCGGGCGTGTCCGTTTGGTTATCCGCACTAGCACAGGGCAGGGCGCCCGGTGGTTGACTAACTCGGCCCCAAACCGACCTGACCAAGAAGCAGTTATGCCAGTCTTGGGGTGAGCCCCCCGATCAAGGAGTCCGAGGATGTTTGAGGGTATGAGCGCGTTTCCTCTCACCCCCTTTGTCGCACGTCATGTTGGTACGGCACTGGCCGGCGCGGCAGGTCTGGTCCTGGGCGTCGGTCTCGGGGCGATCGGTGCCGTACGTCGAAACCGTCCCGTGCATTCGGTGGGCGCGGTCGTCCCCGGCGCCCTCGTCATCAACACCCCTGGCACCACCGGCTCCGACCTCTTCGACACCGCGGCGCACACACCCCTGATCGCCCGGCTGTCCCGGTCCGCGTCCTGGCCCGTGGCGCTGCCCGACGTCATCGGGCTCGCGCTGCGGATCCCCGGCGGCGGATCTAGTGGGAGGCCGGCAGATCTGCTGTTCTCCTCCACCGGCACTGGCCGGCATACGCGGTACGTCTTACGGTTCCACACCGCCGCGACCGACGGCCCGTTGACCACCATGTTCCCCCTGACCGGACCCGCAGGGAACATCGTCTTCCGACTGGATCCCGAGGCGGGGGACTGCTACCGACTGTCCTACTCCCGAAACTCGGGACCATGGCAGGGCCTGGGCCGAGTATCGCTGGAGTCACCTCCCGAGCCACCCCAACGCTCGAGCCACCCTGCCGGCGCCGACGACCCCGGGCTGAGATTCCGGCCCATCGCACACCCACCGATCGGACTGGCCATGCCCACATGGCAACGTGCGGCCCGCGCCCCCGCCTACAGCATCGCCCGATACGTCTGGCACTCCTGATTCGAGTCCAGCGGCCGGGCGCCGTAAGCCGTTCCCTTATCGGGAGATTTCGGCTGAGCCTCGATCCGCGCGAGCCAGGGCAGTAGCCCGATCGGGCCCAGCCTGGGCCTAGGAGCCGCGCCGTACCCACACCCCGTCATTGACTTTCCAGTATGGTAACTGATTCACTTGTTGCTATGGAAAATGACTTTGACTCCGGACCAGCTGTTCGACCCTCCAGCACGCAGGCGCAACAGCTCCTACGTGACCTGGAGTCCGACCGGGCGGCCTTGGCCGAGCGGCTCACAGCTCCCGGGTGGCTCTACCCGCTCTTCGCACTGATCGTCGCCGGCTACGTGGCCACACCCGCCCTTCGATCCAGCGAGCCACGCAATGCGGTCGTGGGAATCCTCATCGCCGGCACCATCGTCTTGCTGCTCGCCTATCATCGACTGTCCGGAGTGCGCGTTCGACGAATAGGTGTCCGGGGTGGCGCGCTCCTCGCAGGCCTGCTCGTGATGACTCTCTTGTTGCTGAGCACGTCCTACGGCCTGGTGGCGTCACTTAGTGCGTGGTGGGTGCTGGCGCCAGCGGCAGTGTGTTTCGTGGTGGTGCTGATCGGCGGCCGATGGTTCGACCGCCTGTACCGAGAGGACCTAGGTCATGGTCGCTGAGGCTGCCTTCGACGACACCATTCATGCCCCCCTCCGGCTACGCATCTGCGGGGTTCTTCGCCACCTCGACGAGATCGACTTCGCGGTACTGCGCGACACCCTCGGCGCCACCGACGCCACTTTGTCCAAGCACCTGAGAGTGCTCCTCGACGCCGGTTACATAGCGATGACCAAGAGCCCGTCACCGACCCGCCCCGATGCGCGCCGACTCACCTGGATCAGACAGACACGGACCGGCAGGCAAGCCTTCGACGCTCACATGGAAGAACTCCGGCGCATCGCGGTCGGGCTTTCCGATACATCAGCCGACCCCCAGTGAAGCCGGCCTGCCGTCTGGAGATGGCCCGGGCAAGGAAGGGACAGCCCGTTAGGAACCTGCCGGCTGGTGAACTCGACCGCGGCAGGCGCACCGGGTTTCTGCGCGAGAGCCGCGTCCGGTCCTGCCTGGCTACGCAGAGTTGATCCTCACCTCAACGACAACGCGTATATCGATGATTCATCGGCTACTGGGACACCAGCTACGGCGCGCCGATAGCCGACCCTCAAGCGGTATGGAGCGGATGCATCGTCACTCGTCGCCACCCTCAATGCTGCGGAAGTGGAAGATGATTGCGCCAACAGCGGCTCCGAATGGGAGCCCGATGCCGATACCCAGCCCGATGTTGTCCAGCAGAAGAAGCCCCACAACGATACCGGCCAAGAGCCCGAAGGGTATCCCGAGAGCCACGCTCGCCGCCAAACGGCTGTCCGCCGATTCGTCGTTCTCCTCGTCTCTGCCCACCTGGCAGAGGTTATCTGCGAGCAGCCACGGACATGAAATTACGTGCCGCAGGGCCTCGGCTGTGCCAGCAGCGTTACTCCACCCACCGCTGAAGGCGACATCCCCGCCGTTCCGGTTGAGGGTCCTGCAGCGGGACGCGTCAGCCAGCCGCCGGCCCTTGCGAATACCCGCGTCAACGCAAAGGTCAACCCATCTCTTGCCATCGGTGGCACCTCGAATCCAGCAACGGTCGAATCGTGCCCACGATGGGAACGACATCCCGCATCTAATCTTGTTGGATGGACGACCTGAAGTTCTCGATCGATGACGAGCTGTTCCGCGTGAGTCAGAGGCGGCAACCCACCGGAATGATGAGCTATGAATTCGCTTGGCTGAACGGACCGGACAACGGCAATTACTGCTTCACCGTGGGCTTCTCGGTCGCTTGGTCGGACCCCAGGGCACAAAGGACACCGGAGCAGCTGATGGATTCAGCACGTGGTTTTATCGAAGGGTTCTATGTACCTGGTGGCATCGGGGAGGAGGACTTTCCCGACCACATTCCAGCTCGCACCCGCGGGATGGGCGATAAATAGACGATCCCCCTACGAGCCGTGGGGCACTGTTCCGTTGACTGCACCTTGTGTTGGTCCGCGTGAGGCACTGGAGCGGCGGCGGTAAACTCCGGTCATGGGGGACGCTCGAGTATCTGAAGCACATCACCGACGCCCGTCTGGAACACCGCGCGTGGTCGGAGAGATGCGGCGTTGGCATGCTTGCCTGCTGCTGACCTGTTCGGCGGTGGGGTGCCTGGCCGGGGTTCTGTCCCCCACGCTGTGGGTCAACTGGTCGGGCGTGCCTTGGGCAGTCGTAGCGGCCTTTCCAGTTGTGACCTTGGCGGGTTCGGTGATCCTGGCCAGCCTGACCGGTCAGCTTGGTTCCGGCCTGCTACTCCTGGTCGGAGCCGTTGGGGTGAGCGTGCCGTTGCTGATGCTGAGTTGGTTCACCGTGGGGCCCAGCGCCCTGGTGGGGTTGTGGCTGCTCGGGGCCAGCCTATTGCCCTGGTCCGATCGGCGATCGCGCGCTGCGGTGGTGCGATCCGGTGCTCTCGTTCTGGTCGCCGGCTTGGGCCAGATAGCGGCGTGGTGGTTCGTCCCCGCCGCCCCGGAAACCGCAGCGGTCGTCCTCAACGTCCTGATTGTCGGCTTCCTCGTGTGGCAGGCCCTGCGCTGGGCCCCGGGGGCTGGGACGGCAGCTCACCACAGCATCTAGCCGATCCATACCCAGCTCACCGAGTCAAAGCCGTTCACGAGTCCGAGGTGTGAGCGTCAATCCGCGTCGCGCAGAACGATCCCTGCGGCACGCCAGTCCATGGAAGAACGAAGGACCGCTGGCGTCACCGGATGTCGCTCGTCTTGCGGGAGGGGTGAATATACCCCTCGACGTACGCCGTCGAGAAGCGATCCGGCACCGTCCGACGATGACGTTGCGCCCTGTCTCCGGGAGGCCTCTCAGGGTGCCTGGTTGAGGATGAAAAGGAGAATCGGGAGGTCCAGCATGAAGTGAATCGTGAACGCCCAAAAGAACCCTCTAGTTTCCAGGATGGACTTCGAGAGGACGAACCCCAGGATCGTCGACATGATGGCGCCCAAGAGCCCGTTCGGTGCAGCTCCCCAGTAGTGGACTACGCCGAACACCAACGACCCCATAACCAGCCCGTAGACGCAGGAGTTCGTCTCGTTGGCACCCATCGTGACGTAGGGAAGCCTGAAGATCGCCTCCTCCGTGAACGCGTTCATCGCCGCGAACGGGATGACCAGCAGCACGTGAATCCACGTGAAGGTGAACCCGCCCGGGAGGAACTGGAATAAGGTCACCAGCCCGACGATCGCGACCATGATGAGCCCGAGGAACCACCCGTCGGACTCCCACCTTCCTCCCGCCGAGTTCGCGAAGAAGGGGCGCATCGCACCGGTGCGATTCATATTGAGGTAACGGAGGCGTACATTCTGGGCGAACACGAAGGTGAGCAACAGGGCTAGGCCGGCCACGAGGAGGGCGCTGAGCTGATAGTTCAGCATCCCGTTCACAAAGGCGCTCTCGAACAGGCTGAACCCGAACAGCGGCGTGTCCACAACGGCGGACAGCAGGGCGATGGGGGCGAACATGGCGATGGAGAAGACGGTCAGCTTCACGACTTGCTTGATCCGACCGGCAGGCTCCTGCTCCTGCATGGCTTCCACCGCATCCTCCGCTCCGGCGCGCTCTCTTCGACTGAGTCGAACGTACTAGAATCAGTACATGCGTACAAACCACCAGCTCGATGGCAGACGACCAGAAACCCTCGGAGGCCGCGCCAGGCGCGAACAGATCGAGCACGCAGCCGCCGAAGTCCTCGCCGACGTCGGCTACGCCGCCGCGACCGTCGCGCAGATCGCGCAACGGGCCGGGGTGAGCAAAGGAGTCATCACCTACCACTTCGCGAGCAAGGACGAGATCCTGCGACGGGTCGCGCTCCGCCTGTTCCAGGAATGCGCGGCGCACGTCGCCGCATGCACCACGGCAGCGGCGACGCCGGCCGCCCGGCTGCGCGCGAGGATCACCGGCGAGTTGGACTTCTTCTCCTCACGCCGTGTCGAGTTCCGCGCGATGACGGAAGTCATGGCCAACCACCGCGACGCAACCTTCGTCCGAGCCTTCACCGATGCCTCCGCCGTGGAGATCGAGGCCCTCGAGGACCTCCTGGCGCAGGGTCAAGCGGTGGGCCAGTTCCGGGCGTTCGACACCGAGGAGGTCGCCCATGCGATCAGTGCCGCGACGTACGGCGTCCTGGACAGATGGGCGGACGACGAGACATTCGATCTCATATCGGCGTCGGCGACGTTGTGGGACTTCGTCGAGAGCGCCGTGTCCGCCCGCGCTGAGGAACCGCCTCGTGAGTGACGTCTAGATCGCAGGCCGACGCTGCGACGCGCTGGCCCGCACGGGCGTTGACACCGCCCAGCGAGTCCTCGTCCAGGTACCCAGTGCCGCCTGAGCAGCTACTACTACCGGCACGTCGGTCGGCCACCTTGGCCCGCGCCGACTTCCCTCGGCGCCCACACTGTCCGGCCTGGGATCCACTTGTGACACAGCCGCTGCGGCAGTTATGAGCACCAAGCCCCACCCTGGTCATGGTTCCTCTAGCGGTACACCCCGAGTCAGCTCGTTAGCCCCCATCCAACACAGGGCGAACGGGTCCTTGACGTCAAAGTGGTGCCCTGATCTCGTTCTAAGCGCGACTGCGCACTATGGGTTCAGGGTAAATGAACACCTCCTGGACCTCTCTACGTGCGGAAACAACGCGTTACTCTTCGGGCATGTCCCGATTCGCCAAAGGCCTCATCGTTTTCTGGGTTATCTACGCCCTGCTCGCGGCAATTGGCTGGGTGACGGGAGTAATCGACGGCGTCCTCGCCGTCCTGTTTATTGGCTCGGCCGCCTGCGGCATCATGGTAGGAATCTCCAACGCACGTGCCAAGAAACGATCCAGGAGCGCGAGAACGGTGACCGAAGCCCCCGAGTGACTCATCTTTCCCGCCTCAGTCACTCACGGTGGTGTGTCTCGCTTCGTATTGCCATGCCCACAAGCGATTCGTATGGCCATCCCCAGCCGGTGATATGAGGCAGGATGGCGTGATGACGAGCGATGAAGCCGACCGGAGTAGACCAACCGACGGGCAAGGTAGCCGGGACGGAGGCTCGCGTTGGCGCAGTCCTGGCAGGGTCGCTCTCGTCGCAGCCCTGGCCGTGACCGTCCTGTTCTTCCTGCTCCAGCTTGGATGGTCGTACCTCGGGGACGGGAGTATCGCCGCCGACAGCCTCCTCAGCAGAGCGGTCGGAGCCATCATCTTCGGGGTGCTGGGTTTCCTGTCCCTCTTGACGACGGCTACTAAGCACTTGCATAGTTGTGTGCGTTGAACGGTCGTGAACTATGACACAGTTTGGGCCGTTGATCCGACTGTTTTTTGTCCGGCATCGCGTTGTGGGATCAAGTAGTCAAAGTACGGCCATCTCTCAATTCGTTGGCGGCGGCCGACCTGTCGTGGGGAGTGTATGGCACCCTCTTCTTCACGAAGCGCTTGCCAAGGAGGAACACATGCTCGAGCTTTCCCGCCCAACACGACGGCTCACTGTTCGAGCCTTTTACTGGAGGTATCGGCCCGTCGTTTCACCTGGCGGATGATGGGAAATGAGGTCCTCCGCCGGTTACGCGGTGGACCATCGTAGATCCCAGTATCGAGTTCTTTATCAATAGTTGAGGACACGCCTATGCAACCGTCAGACGTCCTTGTGATCGCCGCCAACTTCGCCGGTCGCGACGCCGCCCGAGAAGACTCTGGCGAGCTTCGACAACTCACTTCGAATCCGCCCAACCACCGCGGACCAACCGGAGGTCTCTCCTGAGCATCGGTATTCAGGGTCAGCCATTACGGACACCCTCGAACTCCGGGCCCATGCCACTTGCCACCGACATCCGTTCCAACAACAAGCATCCATGCATTAACTGACCATGAAATGGGACAAAATCATGACTGTTGCGCAACCCATCGACCCAGAAATCCTTCCCTTCGCCAGCGAGTTCGCCGCGCAGATGAGCGAACCAGGCCTGTCGGTCCATGAATCACGTGCACGCTACGCTGAACTGCTCACGCAACAGGGAGATCCCGAAACCCCTGTCGCTACCAAAGACATGGAGATCCCGACCCGACACGGGTCCGTAGGGGCACGCCTCTACACTCCGAAGGACCCCCGTCCCGCCCTGCTCGTGTACATGCACGGGGGCGGATTCGTGGTGGGCGGCCTCGACAGTCTCGAGGTTCCACTCCACGCCTTGAGTCACGATGCGGGCGTCTCCGTTCTCTCGCTTGACTACGCCCTCGCCCCCGAGAACATGTACCCCATCGCCTTGGAACAATGCCAGGATGCTCTTTTGTGGGTGGAGCAGAACCGGAAGGAGTTGGGTGGAACCAGGCACCTGGCAGTAGGGGGCGATTCCGCCGGGGGAAACATCGCCGCCATGCTTGCACACTGGGCCCGGGACAACAACGCCGCCCAGCTGGACTGGCAAGTGTTGATCAACCCCGTGCTCGACTTCCCAGCAGTGGATGCAGCGGGCACAGAGTCACATGGGCTCTACGGGGACAGTCCCATGCTCAATACGGAAGCCATGAAGGGCTTTAACCAGTTGTACTTCAAAGACGAGAAAGCCAAGATCGGCGCCAGCCCGCTGCTGAGTGATGACCTCTCAGGCCTGCCTCCGGCCTTCATTGCCGCAGCCGAATGCGACGCCCTCAGAGACGATTCGATCGCCTACGCCAAGAAACTCGCCGACCACGGTACTCCCGCAGACCTGACCGTCTATGAAGGCATGACCCATAACTTCCTCGTTCTCACCCACGCCAGCCGTACATCGCGGAAGTTCCTCTCCGACTTGATCGAAGCCACGACCGCTTGGGCTCGGACGTAGTTCCTGCCCGTGCCCACGCAGTTCGCCGAAGCGATCAAGGACGACGGTCCCGGGATGTGATCATCGCGAAGCACCCCTCTTGTCTACAAGTACACTGATGGATCGGCGGGGTTTTCCGATTTCACATAACCTTCGTGCATCGGACGCCCGAGTGGGTCAACGGTCGGCCAAGTAGCCAGGGCGGGGGACCGGCGGCCGTCATTCCCGCAGAACCACCAGTTGGTCGGGTGGGGCAGCCCAGATCCCCCTGCGCTGCCCAGGCCGGGAGGTCAGGTCCAAGTCGTCCTGCCGACGTCACCGTGGAGTGTGGTGGACAGTTCGCTCACTGTGTACAGCCAGTCCTGGTACCGCAGGTCCACGGCGACGTGGTTCTCCAGATCAACGATCGCGTGGCCGCTCCCGATGGGGCCGACGAATTCTAGCCGGACGGTGGCCTCGATTTGCTCGGGGGCCGAAAGCCTGTTCATGGACGTAGTATGAGCCGAGATGCTCGGGGCGGTATCATTCATGGTCACTCCATTCCGGTCGTCGTCGCCATCATGCCCCGGATGCCTGCGCCGGAGAGGTGTCCCCCTACGGAATCGCACCGGAGGTCCCTGTCTATGTCTTGGAGTCGCACCGGTGGGGCCCCTTGGGCCTGCTGTTACTTTTTTACGGCGCGAAGCTGAGCGGTGACGGAACCTTCTGCGTTGGGATTGCTTCCGAGTAGGCGGACCAATCCGGTTTTTCGAGGTGTTTGGAAGGAGCCCTCCGGCTCGTCATTCATCTCCGCAAACACTTCAACCCGGCGTCCGTGGGCGTGCTCATCCACCCACCGGAGCACTTCGGCGACATCCTTGGCGTCCGTCAGCGCGTAGGCGTCGAGGCTCCACGCCCGGCCACGCGCTGGCTTCTGCCAGAAGTTCACCCTATAGAGAGGCGAGTCGACGGATTCTCGCGGCTCAGCATGAACTGTTGGGATTTCGCGCATTCCCCGACGCTACTCCGCTCGGCCCAGGTGCCGCCTCTTTGCGCTAGAAACGTCCGGACAAGGATCCCTTATCGACACAGGCTTCGATGCGCCCGGCTGTTGTTTCGCGGGTTGGGTTCTGGCGTTCCGTTGGGTGATGCGATGACGCCTCCAAGGAGCGTTGTTTCTCAAGAGAGTCGGCGCGTGAGTGTCAGGATCGGGGATCTTCCCAAACAAGATGGATGAAGGGTGGACAATGGGTCCGCTCGCATCGAGGGGGATCACGTGGCGATGGGCATCCGGGCGCGGGAAACGCATCCATGAGAGCGAGTGAGGGACCGAGCGCCCAGCCGTCATCGTCTGAATCCGACCATGCCGTCTTCACCCGGTTCTATCGGGAGACGTATTGGCGGGCCTATGCCTTTACGCGGCGTCGCGTCGATGGTGACGACGCCGCCCGGGATGTGGTGGCCGATGCCTATCGTGTGGTGTGGCAAAAGCGAGAGGTAGCGCTTAAGCGTGGGCTTCCTCACATGCGGACAATGGAGCAAGTTTGAGTCGGTCGTGGGCCTAGCTCAGCGAGACGGTACCAAGAAGACTCTTCCTGGCACTGCACCTTGCGAACAGCTCTCAATCACAGGCGGGCGGCCCTGAAGTATCGGCAGTCGTGCTGGTGAAAGCGGCCGCCGGAGCAACGGGGCTGGCATAGGGAACCGGAGGGGCAGGGGGCCTTGGTGGACTCCATCCCCTCACTCCCTCGCACCGTCTCGAAAGGACACTCCGCCATGAATACCACTCCCACTAACCCGGACGCCACTACCCCGGACGCCACCACGTCGGCTCGGCCGCCGATCGTGCATCCCTCGGGTCACTACAACATGCCGGCCGTGCATGACCAGGGTGCAGTGCACTCCGCGCAGGTGGCATACGACAACGAGAAGAAGAATCCGACCATTGCCTACTTGCTGTGGTGGTTCACAGGGATATTTGGAGGCCACCGCTTCTACACCGGAGACATCGGCATGGCGCTGGGCATGTTGTTCACCCTCGGTGGGCTGGGCATCTGGGCAGTGATCGACGTGTTCCTCATCGGCAACCGGGTAAAGGAACTCAACCGGGCTGAATGGTCTCGCATAGCCGCCCACTACGGCGTCCGTGCCTGACGTGTCCGAAGCCATACCTCTCGTTCCCGAAGCTCAGCCCACGCGGCGCAGACAGATCCACTGGCTGGCCTACTCGATTGTGGGAGTCCTATTCCTGATCATCGGAATCGGCATCGGATCCACCAGCAGCGGCGGGACCGACGAGGAGGCTCCTCAGGCATGCCTGGATTACATCGACACCTCCACCGAATTGATCGGCGTGACCGGTGACGTCATCTCCACCCAGAGCGAAGTCATCGGCATCGCCTCTGACGTTATGAGCAACCCCTTCGGCAGTCACCAGGGCAGTATCTCCCGTGTGACGACCCTGACGTCCGAGATCGAGGACAGCACCCGAGATCTCGAGGCGCTAGCTCCGGAGATTCTCATCCAAACCGTAGGGTGTCAGGGCTAATTGCCTCACAATTTAGTTTGGGCAGGGAGGCCGCTACCGGTTGCCCTGCCCAAACGCTGTGCAGTGCTCTCATAGCCCCCTGGGCAGCGAGAGTCGGTCCCCGGATCTTTTAGATTGTGCGTGGACTGTTTCCGGCCTGGCGTTTGTTTATGCGACCTGCAGGAATCTGCTGGGCAACGAGTACCAACGTCATGCACGGGAGTCCGCCTTGCTGGACCGTCTTGCCCTGGCTTCAGCCCGATCCGGAGACCACGGGCAGATGGACCTGATCCACGAGCTGCGCCGGCTCCCACCGGACCAGCGCGAGGTGCTGTACCTGACCTATTGGGAAGACCTATCCGCCGGGGAGATCGCCCAGGTTCTGGAAATCAGTGTCGAGGCCGTCTGGAAGCGACTGTCCCGGGCACGGACCCTACTGCGTGACCTGCTCGACCAAAGTGAATCCACGTCCGCCGCTGCTGCGCCCACGCCGACGACCCAAGGACTGTCATGACTCTTGACGACCGCCTCCGGACCCTCAACCCCGTCCCGATGGCACCAGAGGATCGCCCCCTGGATGACCGGGCAGAAGCAGACCTGGCCGCCTTGCTGGCCGGCGAGACCGCCACCGAATCCAATGATCGACCCGTAGAAACCCATCCCGGTGGCGCACCCCGCCGGTTGCGCCGCCCCTCGATCGGCCGTCCGGGGTCGGGGCGGCCCCGGTGGGTGCTTCCGGCCGCCGCCGCGGCAGTGGCCGTGGCGATCAGCCTCGGCGTAGGGGTCTACGCATCCCATCAGGCCTACGAGAGGGCTGTGCTGGTCTCGACCCAGAGCCTGGCCCGACCCCTGACCATGGACCGCCCGGGTCAAGCCGATGACGAGCCGACCGGATCAGCCGATGCCACCTCGACGGCTGACGTTCCCGAGACCAAGGCCGACGTGGTGGCCCTGGCCCGCCAGGCAGGACACTCCGCCGAGCCACCTCGGTCGCTGCGCGATCTGGAGGTGACGCACTGGGAGCTGGGGACGATGTGGGATGGCTCTGAACGGGAGATCACCCCGGACATCACCCTGCCGAAGACCTACCGGACCAGCGCCGAACCCGGGGACATTGTCCGCCAGGTCATCACCGCCGGCACCCCAATTGACGCCGACGGCCGGCCCCTGGACCCCGAGGCACGGAACCTGAAGGGCGAGGACCTCAAGCCCGGTGAGACCGTGACCCACGAATACTCGGAAGCGGACTACGCCGGGATGTTCCCCGAACCGCCGCCGGTCACCGGCGACGCAATGCGCACGTACCTGACTGCCCTCCGGGACACCAACCTGGCAGCCGTCGCCGACGGTGACCGGGGCCTCTTGCAGATTGCCGGGATGATGCTCATGCACTGGAGTCTGACACCGGAGGCCAACGACGCCCTGCTGGAAGCCCTAACCACCGAACCTGGCATCGAATACCTCGGACAGACCACCGACCGGCGCGGCAACCATTCCTACGCGCTCGGACTTGAGACCGAGGATGACGGAACCTACCGCACCAGCCTTCTCGTGCACGCAAACACCGGCCAGATCACCGGCTACGAAGAGGCCTACCTCGCCGGTCCTCAGCATGGTGAACCGCATTTCCCGGTCCCTTCAGCCCTCCGCTACATCCAACTCCACGACCGCTGAACCCCGACCACCTGGGACCTACCACTGAGGTGAGGCCATCGAACTAGCTGCCGAGCCGTTCGGGCGACGGTCGCGGCGCCATCAGCAGCCGAAGCCGCCAGGTCCTCTGGCTGGTTTCACGACCAACTCGCGAAGACTGCCCGGCTAGGGATCTCCTCACGGGCCGGGACAAGGGCGGCGGTAGGCTCCAGCCATGGGGGACGCTCGAGTATCTGAAACGCATCACCGACTCCCGCCGACAACGGCGCGCGCAGTGGAAGTGATGCGGCGTTGGCATGCCTGCCTGCTGCTGGCCTGTTCCGCGGTGGGGAGCCTGGCCGGGGTGCTCGCCCCGACGTTATGGGTCAACTGGACGGGGTGGCCCTGGCCGGTTGTGACGATCTGTCTAATGGTGGCGTTACTGGGTTCGGTGATCCTGGCCGGGTTGACTGGTCAACTCGCTTCTGGCCTGCTGCTCTTGGTTGGGGCCGTCGGGGTGAGCGTGCCGTTGCTGATGTTGACGTGGTTTGTCGTGGGGCCCAGCACCTTGGTCGGGTTGTGGCTGCTCGGGGCCGGCCTGTTGTCCTGGCCCGAGCGGAGATCGCGCGCTGCGGTGGTGCGATCCGGTGTTCTCGTGCTGGTGGTCGGCCTGGGTCAGTTGTCGACATGGTGGCTGGTGCCCGACGCCCCGGAGGTCGCAGCGGTCGCCCTCAACGTCCTCATTGTCTGCTTCCTCGTGTGGCAGGCCCTGCGCTCGGCTCCGGCACTGAAGGGGCAGCTCGCGGCGACCTGATCCGGCCATTCCATATCCGGCTCAATGGGACAGGGCCGGCCGCGACGGTCCGAGGTCAGCACACCGGTCCGTGGCCCGCATGATGATCCCCTCACGGACAGAGCTGATGCCACCTTGAGGAAACGCGTAGGGAATCCGTAAAGGTAGCGTGGCCTCATGAACAGCAGGACGGTGGCCAGGCGGGACTCCGGGGTATGCCGTGGATGAGCTGGCCGTCCGCTGGGAGTCCCTCCTTACGCGCCTACGCTCCGACCTGGACGGTAGGGCAACAGTCGTGGAGACCTATCGCTCCACCGAAGCCGACCACCCAGTGTTTGCCGATGCCGACTTCCGACCTGCCGACGGGAGCGAACCCCGGCTTGCGCTGGTCTGCCTCATTGGGGACGAATTGCTGCTGAGCTTCGGGGACGGCGCCAACCAGTGGGAACTGGACTGGGACGAAGACTCCCTCGCGATGATCGAACGAATCGCCGAGGCGGTCTGTGCCGGTAGATGGACGCAGTACAACGCCCTAGGACGCACGCGCCTGGACGTCGAACTCGACGACGGCACGGTGCTCGATACAACCACCTTGTGGGGTGCAGCCGGACTGATCCCCATGCCCGGTTGGGTCCATCGCGCCCGAAAGCGCCGGCAGGGAACAGAGGACGCCGAGCAGTACCACCAGTTCGTCGCCGACACGTTCCGAACCGCCGCCGTGGCCGAGCTCGGCGACCTGCCCTTCGACATCACCGTCGTCCCGCCGGAGGTCATCCTGGAGACGGCTTCCCCCGGCGGTAACCACTTCCGGATGCGCTCCCGAGGAGACGTCTTTGAGCTGTTCTACCGGCATGACTTCGTCCACATGGACTTCATCATGGACGTTCACGAGGAACTCGCCGAATTCGCCACAGAGGCACTGCGGGAAGTTCGGCGCCTCTGCGACGGGCAAGCGACCATGACGCCAACCCGGACCCGCATCCGCCGTCGCCCCATGTACGAACTCACCACAGCCAGTGGCGATATATGGCCTTTCATCCCCGCGTAGCCGGTCACCGCACCACAGCAAGAGAATGAGCAGCCCCTGGAGCCGGTGAGCTTCCGAGATGGGGGGGGAAGGAAGATCGCGAAGCGATACGCGGCTCCCATCATCCACACGGCCACGCCCGGGTGCGGATCCTCAGCCGACGCAACCTCGGTGATGCCACAGTCCTCTGACCTGAACTACCGGACCAGTTGATTCAGGCGCGATACGAGGTTCTCTGCGGCCTCGGCACCGGTGACTTTGCTGAGTGATTCGTCGAAACAATCGTGCCAAATAGCATCGACTTGATCGACGTCGACCGTCCCGTGGGAAAGGAGGTGCCGTGTGATGGCGTTGGCCTCCGGAGCGTACTCGTCCTCCGGTGCCCCTTCGGGCATGCCAGGATCGAGTCGATAGGGGTCCACCTCACTGAGCAAGGCCAGCACTCCTGCAGTCACCTGCTTCCATGACCGGGTTCCGGGTTCCATGCAGCCATGATCCCTCATGGCGAGAGCAGCCTTCCACACGTCTCGGTCAACCATCCCACTGTGAAATTCTCCTAATGGGAGAGTACGACTTCTGGACTCAGACAGTCGACCAGTTCAGCATTTGACAAGGGGCATATTCACCCCGGATGCCTCTAAGCTCTTGGCATGACAACCGCGAATCAGTCGAGGTTTTGGCCCTGGTGGCCATGGGGCATCATTGCGTGCCTCAGCTTGGGAGCGGTGAATGTTGTGCTCATTCTTCTGTCTGCCCCCGTGTGGGCACGGCTGATTCCGAATGTGCTTGGATTGCTCATCCTTGTTGTCGCAATAGTGTTACTGCTGCGGCGTCGCGCCGCATTCAGAAGAGACAGCCCGCTATAACCAACGAGTCGGGACGGGCACTGGACTGGTCGCCCACGCTTCTCTGGAAACGCCAAAGTGCTCAACTTACAAAGATCATCCTCTGGGCTCTCGCCCTCCAGCCACACAGTCTCGACCGTCCCGCAATAGAAACCCCCACGGGATTGTCCAGCAGGCCGGTGCCTTGCCTGTGTCTGTGGTCGTCTCGCGGGACCCAAGCCCTATACATCCACGACGGGACCGGTGAATCTGAGTCAATGCTCACGAACCTCAACACCACAACCGTCGCCGACTACAACGATCTTTTTGAGCCCTCGCCCTCCCTGCCGGCTTCAGTGGCCAAGGCGATGCAATCAACCCGTCCCAGTCTGTTGTGGAGGCCGGATTCCCGCGCGCTCCGGCATTTCACAGCCAGTAGGTGACTGACAGGAGAAGCAGTTGAGGATGAACCGCTCGAGCACTAGGCAGTATGTCGGGATTGGAGGTTTTGTACTGGCTGCCACTATGTCGCTGTTTCTGCACTTGAACACTAATTCAGAAGAAGTTCGTGTGTTAAGTCTATGCGCATCTATATTGTGGTTTGTTTGCGCCATCTGAGTTTTCATTGGCCTTCGGCGGCGGTCGTTGCCTCCGAAGGAACATGACTAGTGCATCTGGATTCGGCATCGCAGCGCTCGTAGCGACATACTTTTGGACCTGCCGGACTAGGTCCGAGTAACTGATTGGTTCGGAGCCGGAGTCTAGGAACGATTCCGACGTGGACTGCACCAACCCCGGGCCATGTCGGTAAAGCTCATTCCTACGCCGTCGGGACTGCCCAAAGCAGGCCCCAGGCATGCGCGAGTCGGCGACTAGGAACGGAACACCGGAAACTGTGTTCTGGTGGTGCACGACGACCCCTTGCTGGCACGGTCGCGTTGAGATGTACGGAGTCTCGTCCGTCCATAGCTGCTAAGTCTGTCCGTAAGAGTTCCCCTAATGAACTCAGCTGGTCCGTCCCGCAGGGGGAACCCCTACCGCCCACACTGACCGCTGAAGTGGCCGGACGGCATCATGTCTCATCAGGTGTCCCGCAAGACCCGTCCGGTGATCTACCCGGTACGGGGGCGCTATCTGACACGCTCAAGAACGCCCCGGCAGGATGGATTCGTCCAGCTCACCCACCTCATCCAACCCGCTGGGACCGAATACGGAGCACCACCAGGCGGCCGAGCAGTCCCACGGCGAACACCGCGAGCATGATGACCACGGACAGCGCCGGAAGGGTGAAGGCCAACACCAGACAGAGCACGGCACCGGTGAGGTTCAGCCAGCGGGGAGAACGCACCACGCGATCGGTCAGGGTGAAGGCCGCCAGATTGGAGACGGCGTAGTACACCAGCACGCCGAAGGAGGAGAAGCCCACCACGGTCAGCACATCCGCCGTCAGCAGCAGCACGATCACCACCGTGGCGGCTGCCAGCTGGGCGGCCCACGGGACCGACGTGCGGGTGGAGACCCGGGCCAGGGGCCGCGGCAGGTCGCCCTCGCGGGACATGGCCAGCCCCGTGCGGGAGATCCCGGCCACGAGATTGAGGAGGGATCCCAGGCTGGCCAGCGCCGCCCCGCCCACGGCGAGCCAGAGCCAGTCCGGGCCGAAGAGCAGGCCCACGGCGTCCCGGACGGGTGCCTCCGAGCCCGCCAGCCCGTCCTCGCCGAGAACGTGCGTCAGGCTCCAGGCCAACAGTCCGTAGAGCACCAGCGTGAACCCCAGGGCACCCAGCACCGCGCGGGGGATCGTCCGGCGGGGATCGCGGACCTCCTCACCCATCGTCGCGATCCGGGCGTATCCGGCGAACGCGAAGAACAGCAGCCCCGATGCCTGCAGCACCCCCAGCGCTGAGGGCTCCACCGGCGCGCCCGAGCCGGCCGGGGGAGCGGCGGAGCCGGCGTCGGGCCCGAAGGTCAGGCCCACCACGATGACCAGGGCGAGGATCAGCAGCACCGGAACCAGGATGGCCACGGTGGCCTGCACCGTCCGGGTGATGCCGAGCAGGTTGACGCCGGTCAGGAGCACGACGGCGGCGATCGCCACCCAGCGTGCGGTCCAGTCGGTGCCCGGCGCCACGTAGAGGCCGACGGTGTAGGCCATGGCGGCGATGGAAGCGGACTTTCCGGTGACGAAACCCCAGCCGGCCAGGAATCCGGCCCACTCACCGAGCTGCCGGCGGCCGAAGGTATAGGCGCCGCCGGAGGTCGGGTGCACCGCTGCCAATTGGGCCGTGGAGATGGCATTGAGGCAGGCCGTCACCCCGGCCACCAGCAGGGCGGCCATCAACAGGCCGCCGGCCTGCGCAGCGGCCAGCCCGAGCGCGGAGAACACCCCGGCTCCGACCATGGAACCGACGCCGATGACCACGGCCCCGGACAGCCCCAGGCGTCGTTCGAGGGAGACACCCGTGGACATTGGTTGTGACGGTCGAAGAGGCATGCGCTCCACCCACTAGAATCATCCGGGAACCGGTCTGCCCTGATGGGCTGAACCAGTGATACCACTCCCACAGAACATCCCGGTGAACCGGGACCGGAAGGACCTGAAGTGCTGCGCACCCACCAGCTGGGCGAACTCAACGCCTCGCTCATCGGACAGACCGTCACCGTGACCGGATGGGTGGCACGCCGCCGTGACCACGGTGGGGTGGCCTTCGTGGATCTTCGCGACGCCTCCGGTTTCGCCCAGGTTGTGGTGCGGGACGAGAAGGACTTCGATCCGCTGCGCAACGAGTTCGTCCTGCAGGTCACCGGCACGGTGGAGCGCCGCCCCGAGGGAAACGAGAACCCGGCGCTGCCCTCCGGCGAGATCGAGCTCATCGCAGACACCGTGACTGTGCTCAATGCCGCCGCCCCGCTGCCGTTCCAGATCGACGAGCACGTGGAGGTCGGTGAGGAGGCCCGCCTGCGCCACCGCTACCTGGACCTGCGCCGCCCCGAGCCGGCCCGCATCATGCGCCTGCGCTCCGAGGTCAACCGTGCGGCCCGCAACCTGCTGCACGAGGAGGGATTCATCGAGGTCGAGACCCCCACCCTGACCCGCTCCACCCCCGAGGGCGCCCGCGACTTCGTGGTCCCGGCCCGCCTCGCGCCCGGATCCTGGTACGCCCTGCCCCAGTCCCCGCAGCTGTTCAAGCAGCTGCTGCAGGTCGGCGGCATCGAGAAGTACTTCCAGATCGCCCGCTGCTACCGGGACGAGGATTTCCGCGCCGACCGTCAGCCGGAGTTCACGCAGCTGGACATCGAGGCCTCTTTCGTGGAGCAGGACGACGTGATCGCCCTCGGTGAGAAGATCGTGAAATCAGTCTGGTCGCTGGTCGGCGTGGACGTCCCGACCCCGATCCGCCGCATGACCTACCGGGAGGCGATGGAGAAGTACGGCTCGGACAAGCCGGACCTGCGCTTCGGCCTCGAGCTGACGGACCTGACCGAGTACTTCGCGGACACCCCGTTCCGCGTGTTCAAGGCACCCTATGTGGGTGCCGTGGTCATGCCCGGCGGCGCTTCCCAGCCGCGCCGCACCCTGGACGCCTGGCAGGAATGGGCCAAGCAGCGCGGCGCCCGCGGCCTGGCGTACGTGCTCATCCAGGAGGACGGCTCGCTGACCGGCCCGGTCTCCAAGAACATCTCCGAGGAGGAGAAGGCCGGCCTGGCCGCCGCCACCGGCGCCAACCCGGGTGACTGCATCTTCTTCGCCGCCGGCGAGACCACCCCCTCCCGCGCCATTCTCGGTGCCGCACGCGTGGAGATCGGCCACCGCGTCGGCCTCATCAAGGACGCCGGCCCGGACGTGTCCGCAGCCGAGGCCGACTGGGCGTTCGTGTGGGTCGTGGACGCCCCCATGTTCGAGCCCGCCTCTGATGCCGTGGCCTCCGGGGACGTCGCCGTGGGGTCCGGTGCCTGGACCGCGGTGCATCACGCCTTCACCTCGCCGAAGCCCGAGTTCATGGACACCTTTGACACGGATCCGGCCAGCGCGCTGTCCTACGCCTACGACATCGTGGTCAACGGCAACGAGGTGGGCGGCGGCTCCATCCGTATCCACCAGGGAGAGGTCCAGGAGCGGGTGTTCAAGCTCATGGGCCTGGACGAGGAGTCCGCGCAGTCCAAGTTCGGCTTCCTCCTGGAGGGGTTCAAGTACGGCGCCCCGCCGCATGGCGGCATCGCCTTCGGCTGGGACCGCATCGTCGCCCTGCTGGCCGGCACCGAATCCATCCGGGACGTCATCGCGTTTCCGAAGACCGGCAACGGCTATGACCCCCTGACCGCCGCCCCGGCCCCCATCACGGACCAGCAGCGCAAGGAGGCCGGCGTGGACGCCACGCCGGAGCCGAAGGACGCCACTTCGGGTCAGGGGACGAAGGCCGCCCAGGGCTCGCCCGACACCACGGAGGCCTGACATGGCGCCCCAGGGCGGTCAGGATCAGCGCCGGGACAGTATTCCGCCCACGGCGGTGCGGCTGCTGCCGGTCCTGATCGTCACCTTCGCGCTGAACGTGCTGATCGACCAGTCCACGGAATGGCCGATGCTGCTGCGCTGGGGCATCGCCCTGGCCGGCGGCGTCGCGGTGCAATTCGTCGTGCTGCGCCTCTGGTCCTCGCGCCAGCGGTGACGTCCGCTCGGTGACGGCTGCCTGGGGACCGACGGCGGGTCAACCCCGCCGCGGTCCCGCCAGGTCTTCGGTGTCCACCCAGACGGTGAAGGGGCCCGAATTGACCAGGGTCACGTCCATAGGGGCCCCGAAGACCCCGCGCTCCACCGGCACGCCCAGCCCCTCCAGCGCGGTGATGAACAGCTCGTACAGCGGCTTGGCCCGATCGCCTTTCGCGGACCGCGTCCACGAGGGCCGGCGCCCCTTGCGGACGTCCCCGTACAGGGTGAACTGGCTGACCACGAGGGCGGCGGCACCCGTCCCGACGAGGGACTCCTCGCCGTCGAGGATGCGCAGGTGCGCCACCTTCTCGGCCAGCTGGACCGCCTCCGCCTCGGTGTCCTGGACCGAGACCCCCAGCAGGACCACGAGCCCTGGGGAGTCCAGACGGCCGGTCACTCGGCCCTCGACGGTCACGGACGCGGACGTTGCCCTCTGCAGCACAGCTCTCATGGCTCCATTCTCCCCGCCCCCGGGCGCCCAGTGCGTCCGGGACGGCGGCTAGGCTGGGCCGGTGAGTGATTTGTTCAGTGTGCTCGGCGGCGAGGACCATGATGGTGACGGCGCATCGGACACGCCGCACGACGACGGCGCCTCCTCGGGCGGTCGGGACCGCCCCAGCGCCCCCTTGGCGGTGCGCATGCGTCCGCGCACCGTCGACGAGGTGGTCGGTCAGCAGCACCTGCTCCACGTCGGCTCGCCGCTGCGCAAGCTGGCGGAGGGCGCGGCCGGAGGCCGGGGCGGCCGTGGTGCCGGGCCGTCGTCGCTAATCCTCTATGGCCCGCCCGGCACCGGCAAGACCACTTTGGCGACCGTGATTGCCCGCGGCCCGGGCCGCAAGTTCGTGGAGCTGTCCGCCATCAACGCCGGCGTCAAGGACGTGCGGGCGGTCATGGACCAGGCGCTGAACGACCGGGACCTCTACGGCCGGACCACGGTGCTGTTCCTGGACGAGATCCACCGGTTCAACAAGGCCCAGCAGGACGCCCTGCTGCCCGGGGTGGAGAACCGGTGGGTGGTCCTGGTGGCCGCGACCACCGAGAACCCGTCCTTCTCCGTGGTGGCGCCGTTGCTCTCCCGGTCCATCATGCTCACGCTCAAGCCGCTCACGGACGCGGACATCGGCGGCGTGCTGGACCGTGCGGTCGCTGACGAGCGGGGACTCAACGGCACGGTGGTGCTGGAGGACGACGCCCGCGAGTACCTGGTGCGCATGGCCCAGGGCGATGCCCGCCGGGGGCTGACCACCCTGGAGGCCAGCGCCGGCGTGGCCCTGGACCGCTGGGAGGCCGCCGAACCAGACGAGGCCGATGAGCCCGTAAAGTCTCACCGGCCCGAACTGCCCTCGATCAGCCTCCAGGACGCGGCCCAGGCCATGGACCGGGCGGTGCTGCGCTATGACAAGGCCGGGGACCAGCACTATGACGTGATCAGCGCGTTCATCAAGTCGATCCGCGGTTCGGACGTGGACGCCTCCCTGCACTACCTGGCGCGGATGCTGGAGGCGGGGGAGGACCCGAGGTTCATTTCCCGGCGCCTGATCATCTCGGCCTCCGAGGACATCGGAATGGCCGATCCCACCGCACTGCAGACGGCCGTCGCGGCAGCCCAGGCGGTGCAGCTCATCGGCATGCCGGAGGGACGGCTGGTCCTGGCCGAGGCCACGGTGCACCTCGCCACCGCACCCAAGTCCAATGCCTCCTACGCCGCCATCAACGAGGCCGTGGCGGACGTCCGTGCCGGCCTGTCAGGGGAGGTTCCGCCCCACCTGCGGGACGCCCACTACCCGGGGGCGGCCGGCCTGGGCCACGGCAAGGGGTACATCTACTCCCATGATGCGCCGCATTCGGTGGCGCGGCAGCAGTATCTGCCGGATTCGCTCCGCGGGAAGGACTACTACCGTCCCAAGCAGAACGGCGTGGAACGGAACGTGGGGGAGCGGGTGCAGCACCTGCGGTCGATCATCCGGGGCACTCCACCACCGGCGCAATCGGCATCCGACCAGAGCGATTCCAACACGTAGGCCCCTAAACTGGGGGGTGTCCGTACCTGCTAGGACCGCGGAACGGCCTCAAGGCCACCTTCGGGGGCCGGCCGGCCGGCCGCGGAGATCGGAGTATCCGCCATGTCCACTCCCGCGAACAACCCGGCCAGCCGGCTCGTGCCGAACACCGCCGAGGTCGACTACCGGATCCTCAAGTCGGTGGCCGCCTACGAACAGGCCCAGGAGCTGGTGGACCGCCTCTCCGATGGTGGCTTCCCCGTGGAGAAGACCAGGATCGTCGGGACCGGCCTGCGTTCCGTCGAGCAGATCACCGGCCGGCTGACCACGGGGCGGGCCGCCATCCAGGGCGCGTTGACCGGCCTGTGGTTCGGCCTGATGATCGGCCTGCTCTTCCTCATCCTGGCCCCGGCCGCCGGCTGGGTCGTGATCCTGTTGATGACCCTGGGCCTCGGCGCGGTGTGGGGTGCGATCTTCGGAGCGCTCGGCCATGCGGCCACCCGAGGCCGCCGTGACTTCTCCTCCGTTCAGGTCATGGAGGCCGAGTCCTACGATGTGCTCGTGGAGGCGTCCCACATCAACCAGGCCGCGCGGGTGGCCAACGGGCAGCCCATGCCGGAACAGGGGACCGAGGCCTAGCCCCGGAGTCCCGGAGTCCTGGAGTCCCGGGATCTCGCCTTCCCGGCCTCGCGGGCCCCCGGAGTCCCGGATGCGGCGGTCTGGGGCACGGTGCAGAACTGGTAGACTCTTCTGCTGTCTGGCAAGCGCCGCCAGTTCTCCCCGCCTCGTTCCGGCCTGTGCCGGTGATGTGGGGAGGCCCCGTCCGGGTCCTGCGGCGCTGTAGCAACGACGGGCAGCGGCATGCCCCTCAACTCTCCCGAAGGACGCACGGGAGGCCAGGTTCCGGTCCACCCTTGTCACACCGCGGGAGCCCCCGCCATGTGTCAGGACCGGAGACAAACCAGAACCGTGCCGCCTGACAAGAAAGGTCCCTCGTGGCTTCCAACCTCCGTACTCGCCGCACCGTGCGCCACTCGCGCGCGCTCGGCATTGCCCTGACTCCCAAGGCCGAGAAGTACATGGAGCGCCGTCCGTACGGTCCCGGCCAGCATGGCCGCGCCCGTCGCAAGGCGGACTCCGACTACTCGGTGCGCCTGAAGGAAAAGCAGCGTCTGCGCGCCCAGTACAACATCCGTGAGGCGCAGATGCGCCGCTACTTCGAAGAGGCGAAGCGCACCTCGGGCCTGACCGGTGAGAACCTGGTCGAGCTGCTCGAGATGCGCCTCGACGCCCTCGTGCTGCGCGCCGGCTTCGCCCGCACCATCCAGCAGGCCCGCCAGATGGTCGTGCACCGCCACATCGTGGTGGATGGCGCCCGCGTGGACCGCCCGTCCTTCCGCGTGAAGGAGGGCCAGCTGATCCACGTGCACGAGCGCTCGGAGAAGATGGTCCCGTTCCAGATCTCCGCCACCGGCGCACACCAGGACGTCCTGCCGGCCGTCCCGGGCTACCTGGACGTCGAGATCGACAAGCTGCAGGCCAAGCTGACCCGCCGCCCGAAGCGCTCCGAGGTCCCCGTGACCTGCGAAGAGCAGCTCGTGGTCGAGTACTACGCACGCTGATCCCTTCCGGATCTGCTGCGGCGGAAACTGCCTGAGAACCCGGTGTCCCCTCGAGGGGACGCCGGGTTTCGGCTTTAAGGACGAACAGCGGGCCTGGACCTGAATCCGGGGACGCCAGGGCCGGCGTCGGGCGCTGAAGTTCCACGCTGGGGCTGCGGCCCCGGTAGGGTGGACCAGGCACTGAAGCGAAAGGAAATCCCGTGATCAAGCGCGTAATGCTGGTGGGAGTGGGGGCAGCCGTCGGCTGGCTCGGGCACACCGTCTTCAGCAAGGGACGTGACGCCGCCGCCCTGCGGGCCGAGGAGACGATCCGCCACACGCTGAACCCGGAGAACATCGGGCGCAATGCCGGGCAGGCCGCGGCCACCGCCCTGGCCGCCAGCGCCCGTTCCTTCGCCTATCAGCTGCGCGAGGAGGTCCCGGCCTGGAAGACGATGTCGTCCTCCCTGGCCGACCCCGCGCCGCAGCAGGAGCCGACCCGGACCGCGGCTGCAGCGGCCGCCTCCGATGTCCCGGACGCGGCGCACACCACCATTACGGGTACCGCCACGGAAGGCCCTGCGGACAGGTCCACACCCCGACCCACCGACCCCCGAAAGCAGTCGTAGAGCAGTCATGAAGTCCCAGGACATCGCCAGTCGTTGGCTGGATTTCTTCGCCAAGAAGGACCACACCGTCGTTCCCTCGGCCTCGTTGGTCTCCCCGGACCCGTCGTTGCTGTTCACGATCGCCGGCATGGTCCCCTTCATCCCGTACTTCCTGGGCCAGGAGACACCGCCCTACCAGCGGGCCACCACGGTGCAGAAGTGCATCCGCACCGCGGACATCGAAGAGGTCGGCAAGACGGTCCGCCACGGCACCTTCTTCCAGATGTGCGGCAACTTCTCCTTCGGTGACTACTTCAAGGAGAAGGCCATCCCCTATGCCTGGGAGCTGCTGACCACAGGTCAGGACCAGGGTGGCTTCGGCCTGGACCCCGAGCGACTGTGGGTCACGGTGTACGAGGAGGATGACGAGGCCGAGCGCATCTGGCGCGAGGAGGTCGGCTTCCCGGCCGAACGCATTCAGCGCCTGGGCAAGGAGGACAACTACTGGCACACCGGCCAGCCCGGCCCCGGCGGCCCGGACTCGGAGATCTTCTATGACCGGGGACCGGAGTACGGCAGCGAGGGCGGCCCGTCCGCGGACGAGAACCGCTACATGGAGATCTGGAACCTGGTCTTCATGCAGTACCAGCTCTCCGAGGTGAACTCTCAGACCCACTTCACCGTGGCGGGCGAGCTGGACCACAAGAACATCGACACCGGCCTGGGCCTCGAACGTCTCGCCATGATCCTGCAGGGTGTGGAGAACATGTACGAGACGGACCAGGTCCGCCCCGTCCTGGACCGCGCCGCCGCACTGGCCGGCAAGGAGTACTCCTCCACCGAGGACGCCACGGATCCGCGCTACACGGACGACGTGCGTCTGCGGATGATCGCTGACCACATCCGCTCCGCGTTGATGCTCATCACTGACGGCGTGGTGCCCGGCAACGAGGCCGGCGGCTACGTGCTGCGCCGCCTAATCCGCCGTGCTGTGCGCGCCATGCGCCTGATGGGCGTGACCGATCCGGTGCTGCCCGAGCTGCTGCCGGTCTCCCGCGACGCCATGAAGGGCACCTACCCGGAGATCGAGCGGGATTTCGAGCGCATCGCCCGGATCGCCTACAACGAGGAGAAGGCCTTCCTGCGGACCATCGCCGCCGGTACGGCCCGGATGGACTCGGCCGTCACGGCAGCGAAGTCCGCCGCCCGCGCTGCAGGAGGGGAAGGCGCCAGGACGGCCGGCATCTCCGGTGCCGACGCCTTCGAACTGCATGACACCTACGGGTTCCCGATCGACCTCACCCTGGAGATGGCCGAAGAGGCCGGGGTGGCCGTGGACGAGGCCGGTTTCCGCGAGCTCATGACCGAGCAGCGCAACCGTGCCCGCCAGGACGCCAAGTCCAAGAAGTCCGGTCACGTGGACTCCTCGGCCTACCGCCAGCTGCAGGCCGAGGGGGACACCGTCTTCACCGGCTACACCGAGCACACCACCGAGGCCCGCATCCGCGGCCTGCTGAGCGGCGGCCAGCGGGTTGATTCGGCCACCGCCGGCCAGGAACTCGAACTGGTGCTGGATGCCACGCCCTTCTACGCCGAGGCCGGCGGTCAGGCCGCTGACACCGGTCACATCACCGGCGACGGCTTCGTCCTCGAGGTCCTCGACGTCCAGTCCCCGGTCCGGGGACTGAGCGTGCACCGGGTCAAGGTCACCGAGGGCGAGGTGCCCTCCGGGGCCTCCGCCGTTGGTGCCATCGACCTGCAGCGGCGCCTGGACGCCCAGAAGGCCCATACGGGCACGCACCTCGTGCATGCCGCCCTCCATCAGATCCTCGGGCCGGAGGCCACGCAGTCCGGTTCCTTCAACAAGGAGGGCTACCTGCGGTTCGACTTCCGCTGGGGCGAGGCCATGAGTGAGATGGCCCGGTCCGAGGTGGAGGAGGTCTCCAACCTGGCCATCCGGGACAACCACCCCGTGCTCACGCGGGAGATGGGCCTGGACGAGGCCCGCGCACTCGGGGCGATGAGCCTGTTCGGCGAGAAGTACGGAGACCGCGTGCGCGTGGTCGAGGTCAACGGGGCCTGGTCCCGCGAGCTGTGCGGAGGCACCCATGTGGGCGCCACGGCGGAGATCGGCACCCTGGCCCTGCTCGGGGAGCAGTCCGTGGGATCGGGCAACCGCCGCGTCGAGGCCCTCGTCGGCCTGGACGCCTTCCGCCACCTGGCCACCGAGCGCACGCTCGTCAACGAGCTCACCGGCCTCCTCAAGGTCCCGGCGGACCAGGTCAAGGACCGGGTTGCCGGCACCCTGGCCCGGCTCAAGGAGGTCGAGAAGGAACTCGCCGTCCTGCGCTCGGCCCAGCTGCAGGCCGAGGCCGGACGCCTCGTCGAGAACGCGGAGGCGGTGTCCGGCCCCGGCGCCACTGTCACGGTCCTGGCGCACGACGCCGGTCAGGTCGGCTCCGGCGACGAGCTGCGTCGCCTCGTGCTGGACCTGCGCTCCCGGTTGGAGAACCAGTCCGGCAATGCCGCGGGAACCCCCGTGGTGGTGGCCATGGCGGGGACCGCCAAGGGCCGTCCACTGGTGGTGGTCGGCACCAACCAGGCAGCCCGCGATTCCGGGCTGAAAGCCGGTGCACTCGTCAAGACGGCTTGCGGAGTGCTCGGCGGAGGTGGCGGTGGCAAGGACGACGTGGCCCAGGGCGGCGGCCAGGATGCCGCCCGGGTCGATGAAGCCCTGCTGGCCGTACGGACGGCGATCGAGTCGACGGTCGGGGCCGCGGGCGCGTGAACGGTGCACTGCAGCGCGGGGTCCGGCTCGGGGTCGACGTCGGCAGAGCCCGCGTCGGCCTCGCCGCCTCTGACCCGGACGGCATCCTGGCCACCCCGGTGAAGACCCTCCGGCGAGACGCCAAGAAGGGGTACGACCGGCGGCTGATCGTCCGGGAGGCCCTGGAGCGTCAGGCAGTGGTGGTCTACGTCGGGTACCCGGTGAACATGCAGGGCCGCTCCACGGAGTCCACCGAGGATGCCCACCGCTATGCCCAGGACCTGGCAGCGGAGCTGCTCGCCGCCGGAAGCCCGGCACGGGTGCACCTCGTGGACGAACGCCTCAGCACCGTCACGGCGCACCGGCAACTGCATGAAGCCGGCCGGGGGAGCCGGACCCACCGCGAGGTCGTGGACCAGGTGGCGGCCGTGCAGATCCTCGAGCAGGCCTTGAATATGCAACAATCACTCCAGCGGGACGCCGGGCGTCCCGTGCTGTTGTCTGCGCCAGAAGGACCAGAGGGAGAGGATGGGACACGTGGCCGATCTGACTCCTGACGATTCCCGGGATCCGCAGTCCCCGCTGACCCGGCGCGAAATGCGCCGCCGCGAGGAGGCACGCCGGAGCGACTCGGCCGCATCGGCCGACTCGGCTGGATCAGCCGCATCGGCGCCGTCAGCCGCAGAAGTCCCGTGGGAACCGGTGGATCCTGCACCCGGTGAACCCGTCCTGGATGAAGACCGCCGCGAATACCCCGGCCAGCACAACGAGGCCAGCGAAGGCCAGGACAGAGAGGGGCAGGGTCAGGACCGCGGTGCGGCAGGTGAGGACGCCGTCGTGGTGGGTACCGACAGCTCGGGGACGCCGGTCATCGTCCGACCGGCAGGCCGCAAGGGATACCAGACCGTCACTGTCAACCGGGACCGCTCCCTGGACGCCGAGAAGCAGGCGAAGAAGGCTGCCCGACGGAAGCGTCGTCGTCGCCGAAATATCGCCCTGACCGCGGCCTTCGCCGCATTCGTGGTGCTGGTGGCGGGCCTGTCCTTCGCGCTGAAGGGCATCCTGCCGAACCCGGTCGCCGAGGACTACCCGGGCCCCGGCGGAGTCGAGGTGGTGTTCTCCGTCAATGAGGGTGAGGGCGCCATCGCCATCGGGAACCGGCTTGAGGACGAGGACATCGTGGCCAGCAGCGCCGCCTTCATCGAGGCCGTCAACCAGTCGCGCTCGGAGAACACCATCCAACCGGGGGAGTATCCGCTGAAGAGGCAGATGAGGGCCGCTGACGCAGCGGCCATCCTCCAGCGCGACGGTCAGGGCCAGGTCCACTACGTCGCAGTGAACCGCGGCATGCGCTTGGGTGAGGCCATGAGCGCGGTCAGCGAATCCACGGGCGTCACCGTCCAGGACCTGGAGGCGGCAGCGGCGGACCCCACCGACTTCGGGCTACCCGCCGAGGCACCCAGCCTGGAGGGCTACCTGGCTCCGGGGGAGTACCGATTCCCCGTGGATGCCGAACCGGCCGAGATCTTCGCCATGATGATCGAGCCGACCATGGCCGAGCTAGAGGAGCAGGGGATCACGGACGAGGCCGAGCAGTTCCGCACGGTGACGATCGCCTCCATCCTCGAAGCCGAGGCACTGACGGACGACTACCCGATCGTCGCCGGCATCATCGAGAACCGCCTGAATCCGTCCAATGAGGAGACCGGCGGCTACCTGCAGATCGATGCCACCGTGATCTACGGGCTCGGCCAGCGCCAGCTGCAGTTCTCGGAGGAGGACAAGCAGGACGCCTCCAATGAGTACAACACCTATGCCCACCGAGGACTGCCACCCGGTCCCATCGGTGCCCCGTCCACCCAGGCCCTGGACGCGGCGGCCCATCCGGAGGACAACAGCTACTACTACTGGGTGACCACCAACATCGAAACCGGCGAGACGAAGTTCGCAGAGGACTATGCCCAGCACCGCATCTACCAACAGGAATACCGCGACTACTGCGCCGACCACGCCGACATCTGTGGTTAGGCCGTCCGCGGGGGTCCTCGGGCACCCCATCTCGCACTCGAAGTCACCGGCTCTGCACCGGGCCGCCTACCGCGCCCTGGGCCTGGACGTCACCTACGACGCCCACGACGTGACACCGGAGGCGCTGCCCGCCTTCATGGCCGGCCTGGATCGGAGTCCGGGGACGGGCTTCGACTGGCTCGGGTTCTCGGTCACCATGCCGCTGAAGTCCGCGATGATGCCGCTCGTGGACCGCTACTCACCGCGGGCCGAACGGCTCGGATTCCTCAACACCGTGGTCTGGGACGGGGACGGTGTCTCCACGGCCTACAACACGGACGTGGAGGGGATCGTCGAGTCGCTCGTGTTCGCGGGCTACCAGCGGGAGGTGACCGGCGGCCGGAT